>NZ_JANUGP010000006.1 GCF_024753135.1 Streptomyces pyxinicus
GACTACGACCTCGACGGCGACGGCACCCGCCCCGAGATCGCGCTGCTCGGCAGCAGCTGGGTGTGGCAGCGCTACGGCGTGACCATCGGCGGCAAGCAGTACGCGCCCGGGGTGACCGTCCACGGCCGGTCCTCCGTCACCGTCGACCTCAACCGCGAATGCACCGCCTACGACGCGCTGGCCGGCGTGGACGACCTGACGCTCGGCCTCGGCAAGGTCTCCTTCTCCGTCTGGGCCGACGGGACCCGGCTGTGGCGCTCCGGCACCGTGCGGGGCCGCGACCAGGCCGTCCCCGTGCACGTCGACCTCACCGGACGCAAGACCGTCCGCCTCGTCGTGGAACCGCACAGCGGCCTCTTCGACCGGACGGCGCTGGCGGACTGGGCCCGCTCCCGCTTCACCTGCCGTTAGCGGCCTGTGCCGGCGCCCAGTTCGCGCAGCACGTCCGCCGGCTCGAAGGCGGCACCCCGGGCGCACTCGGCCGTGAACCGCTCGGCCGGCAGGGCCGCGCGGGCGCCGGCGTGCACCCGGGCGGCCTGGCCGCGCTCCGGTTCGGGGCGCGGATGGCCGTCGCGCCAGCGGTCGGCGGCGGCGAACAGCCGCAGCGCGCCCGGCAGCTCGCCGAGCCGGGCCAGCAGACCGGCGGCGGTGTCCGCGAGCCCGGCGGTGACCGCTTCGGCGCACCGCCGGGCGACCGCCTCCCGCAGCGCCTCGGCGACCAGCGGGAGCCCCTCCTCCGGGCCCGACTCCTCGGCCACGACGAGCGCCTCGACCGCCCGCAGTTCCGCCACGAACTGCGGGGGCGGGGCGCCGCCCCGCGCCATCCCCCCGGCCTCCTCGTACAGCGCGCGGGCCCGCGCCGGGTCCCCGTCCCGCAGGGCGATGCGGGCGCGCAGCAGGAGCACGAAGGCGCGGGGTTCCGGTACCGCGTAGTGGTCGGCGGCCGTCTCCGCCTCCGCCAGGGCGGTCAGCGCGGTGTCCCGGTCGCCGGAGCGGAAGGCGATCTCGGCGAGCCGGGCCATCAGGAACGGCGCCTCGGCGTGCGCGCCCACCTCGTGGGCGAGCCGCAACGCCTCCTCGTACTCCCCACGTGCCTCCTCGTACCGCCCGCGTGCCATGGCCGCCTCGCCGGCCGCGCTGCACACCTGGGCCCGCATCCAGCGGTCCCCGACGCGCCGGCTGAGGACCCGCAGCTCGGCCAGGTCCTCGTCCACACCCCGCAGATTGCCCTGGGTGTCGACGACGACGTGCGCGCGGTACATCAGGGCGACCCCGGTCTCCCAGTCGCCGCCGAACCGCCGGCAGTTGGCGACGGCCGCGCCCATGTCGAAGCCGACGTCCACCGGACCGCTCAGGTAGTAGGTGGTCAGCGGCCAGCAGATGCCGGGGAACCGGGCGGCTGCCGGGCCGCCGGGCTCGTAGGCGGCCCGGATGCGCGCGACGTACCTCGGGGCGCGGTCGTCCGCCGCGAAGTTGTCGGCGCTCAGCTCCGAGGTGAGGAACAGGTCGAGCATCCGCAGATCCGTCCGCAGCTCGCGCAGGGGATGCCCGGACTCGCCTTCGGGCGCGGCGAGGAAGGTGCCGACCGGGTCGGCCAGCGCCATCCGGGCCGGCACCAGGTCCGGCGGGGTTCCCTCGGGCAGGCCGTCCAGGGCGACGCCGAGGCGGAGCACCTGACGGACCCAGGCGATCCCCTCCTGGCGGTAGTTGCGCAGCCACCAGAACCAGCCGATGGCCAGAACCATCGCGCCCGCCTCGGCCTCGGCACCGGCACGCACCGCGCGGTCCAGGGCCGCCCGGATGTTGTCCGTCTCGCTCTCCAGCCGCGCGACCCACGGCAGTTGGGCCGCCGACCGGAGCAGCGGCTCGGCCTCCTCCAGCAGGGCCCGGACCCACGCGCGGTGGCGCCGCTCCGCGCCGGCGCGCAGTGCGGGGACCTCGGCCGCGCGCTCGGTGGCGTACTCGTGGACGGTCTCCAGCATGCGGTAGCGCATGCCGCTCGGGGTGCCGTCCGGCGGGCCGGCGGGGGCCGCGACGATCAGGGACTTGTCCACGAGCGCGCCGATCAGGTCCGCCGCCGGGCCGGTGCATACGGCCTCGGCCGCCGCGAGGTCCCAGCCGCCGGCGAACACCGACACCTCGCGCAGCACCGTGCGCTCCCGCTCGTCCAGCAGGTCCCAGGACCAGTCGACCACCGCGCGCAGGGTCTGCTGGCGGGGCAGCACGGTGCGGCTTCCGGTGGTGAGCAGGCGGAAGCGGTCGTCGAGCCGGTCGGCGATCTGCCGTGGGGTGAGCAGCCTGAGCCGGGCGGCGGCCAGCTCGATGGCCAGCGGCAGCCCGTCGAGCCGGCGGCAGATCTCGGCCACGGCCCCGGTGTCGGCGAGCACGGCGGCGGCGTCGGGCCGGACGGCCGCCGCGCGCTCGGTGAACAGCCGGTGCGCCTGCTCCGGGACGAGGGGCTCGACCGGGCGCACCGACTCGCCGGGGACGCCCAGGGGTTCGCGGCTGGTCGCGAGGACCGTGAGCCCCGGGCAGTGGGTGAGGAGGGTCTCGGCGAGGGTGGCCGCCGCGCCGATGACGTGTTCACAGTTGTCAAGGATCAGGAGCCGGCTGCGGGTGGCGCAGTGCTCGATCAGCAGGGCCAGGGGGTCGGCCTGGCCGGTGGCCGGCTCGTGGGTCAGCAGGACGGTCTCGCGCAGACCGAGGGCGCTGACCACCGCGCCGGGCACCGCCTCGGGGTGGTCGAGCGGGGCCAGCTCGACCAGCCACGCGTGAGGATGCCCGGCGGCGGCCTCCTCGGCGAGGCGGGTCTTTCCGGAGCCGCCCGGTCCGGTGAGCGTGACCAGGCGGGCCCTGTGCAAGTCGGAACGAATGGCGTCGAGTTCTGGTTCCCGGCCGACGAAGGACGTCAGGCGGGGGCGGAGGTTCCCGGTGCGCTCGGGGGCGTACGCCGGTGACGCGCTCGGTGCCGCGGGTGCCGCCCATGCCTCCCGTGCCGCACCCTTGAGCAACGCCTCGTGCAGGGCTCTGAGTTCCGGGCCCGGGTCGGCGCCGAGGGCGTCGGCGAGGGTGCGGCGGGCCGCCTCGTAGGCCGCGAGGGCGTCGGCGGAGCGTCCGGTGTCGCGCAGGGCGCGGACGAGGAGGGCGTGCAGGGTCTCGTCGTAGGGGTGCGCGGCGGTCAGTTCGCGCAGTTCCGGTACGACGTCCCGGGCGCGGCCGAGGTCGAGCGCGGCGGCGGCACGGGTGCGGGTGGCCTCCAGGCGCAGCGCCTCGGGGCGGGTGCCGGCGGCCGGGTCGGGCAGGTCGGCGAGGGCGGGGCCGTACCAGAGGGCGAGGGCCCCGGTGAGGACGCGGTGGGCGGTGGCCGGGTCGCCGTCGGCGAGGGCCTGGGTGCCCAAGCGGGCGAGCCGTTCGAAGACATGCAGGTCCACCTCGTCCTCGGTGGCTTCGAGGCGGTAGCCGCCCGGCCCGGAGGTGACGGCGTCACGGCCGAGGGTGCGGCGGAGCCGGCCGACGAGGGCCTGGAGGGCGGCGGGGGCGTCCTGGGGCGGGGTGTCGGTCCAGATCGCGTCGATCAGTGTCTCGGGTGCGGTGGTACGGCCGGGACGCAGGGCCAGCGCGGCGAGCAGGGCGCGCAGGCGCCGGCCGCCGAGGGGGACGGGGGTGCCCTGGAGGTCTGCCGCTCGGGTGGTGCCGAGGATTCTGTACCGCACGCTGCCATTGTCGCGGGGGGCCGGAGGGCGGGCACGGGAGTTTCCGGGGCCGGCGGCGGAACGCGGAGAGGCGGCCGAGCCGCGCTGCCCCGGGCCCCCGCCGCACCCCGGCCCTCACACCCCCGGCGCCAGAGCCCCCCGGCGCGGCTGGATGCCGGAAGGGACCGCCCGCGCGCGGGCCGGGGTTCCGGTCCAGCAGGTGCCGCGGCGGGACAGGAGGCGGCCGAGCCAGAGTTCGAGGGAGATGAGGTCGGCGAGGCCGTCCAGCGGGAGGGGCTCGCCGGCCGCCGCCGCGCGTACCGCCTTGCGGACCACCCGCGCCTCCACCAGGCCGGCGTCGGCGAGGAGCGGGGTGGTGAAGAGGTCGAGCAGCGGGTCGGCCGCCACGCGCAGCCCCGCGCGCGTGGCGGCGGCGGAGGAGGCGTGGGAGGGCGCGCCCCAGCCGGGCGGCAGGTCGGTGACGCCGGCGCCGCCGAGGACCGTGCGGAGGATGGCCGCCCGGGCGCCCGGCCGCACGCGCAGGGCCTCCGGCAGGGCGCGGCAGGCGCGGACCACCTGGTTGTCGAGGAACGGCGCGTGCAGCCGCTGGGAGCGGATCTCCGCGGCCTGCTCCAGCACCCGCAGGTCGGCCGCGTACCGGGCGAGCGCCGCCCGCGCGCGATGGTCGCCCGGACGCTGGACGCCCGTCCCCGCGCGGTCCGCCTCACCCCCGAGCAGAACCGATACTTCAGCCAGTGCCTCCCCCGTCAGCCACCGCGCGGCCGGCCCGGGTCTCGCCCAGGTCAGCGCGGCGAGGGAGGCGCCGACCGCCCCCTTGGGCTCGTCGAACCGGCGCCGCATCAGCCGCTCGGCCAGCACGTCGAGTCCCGCGCGGTACGGCGTACGGGCGAGGCGGCGGGCCGCACCGTACACGCGCGCGGACACCATGACCGAGCTGTCGGCCCGCGCGAGGGCGGCCACCGGCCGGACCAGATGCCGGCGCCGGCGGTCCATCAGCAGGTCGGCGAGGCGGGCGGGATGGGCGTCCAGGACCTGGCGGGCGCCGTGCCCGGTGAAGTGGTCGGCGCTGCCGGCGGCGAGCCGCGCGCGCTGCCGGGCGGCGACGACCAGCGAGGGGCCCGGTTCGTCGGTGAGGGGGCCGTCGAGGTCGGCGTAGGGCAGGGTCTCCTCGCCGCCGGTCACCACCACGTGGTGCAGGCGCGGGTTGGCCGCGAGGGCGCCGGCCCGTTCCAGCTCGGCCTCGCGGCCTCCGACGGCGAGGTCGTTGAAGGTCACCGCCAGCAGCCGCTCCCCGGCGCCCGTGCCGTGTCCGAGGAGCGTGCCGGGTCTGCCGGGCAGGCCGGCGGCCAGCAGCGCGAGGGTGCCGGAGGCCGGGCCGCCGGACAGGTCGGCGCCGATCCCGGGCACCGGCATCCCGCGCGCGGCACGGCGTTCGGCGGGACCCATGCCGGGCACCGGGCCGGGATCGAGGTCGGGCACGTGCCGGGGTGCCGACAGCCGGGTGCGCACCGCCTCCACGAGCGCGTCTCGCACGGCGTCCACGGCGCGCTCGGGGTCGGCCGGGGGCGCGGCCACGGCCAGGGAGGCGACCGGCTCGTACCCGACGATCTCGCGCGCCCCGGCGCGCAGCACCAGGGCGTGCCCCGGTGCCACCCGGCGTACGCCCTCGTACGGCGTGGTGTCGCGTAGCGCGGCCGGTACGTCGGGGGCGGCGAGCAGGGCGGCCAGGTGGCCGAAGTCGAGGTTGGCCTCGATGAGGTCGGCGAGTGGCAGGGCGGCGGTGGCATAGGCCGTGCCGCCCGCCCAGGGAGTGTGGAACACCGGGCGCGCGCCCGCGAGATCGCCGCACACGGTGACGCGCCGGCCGATCTGGACGACGGCCGTGTAACTGCCGGACCAGGTGGTGAGGTGGCGCAGCGCACCCCCGCGCGCGGTGACCAGCGCGCGGCGCAGCTCCTCGTCGGAGGCCCCGCAGATACCGAGGACGGCGATCCGGTTCTGTCCGTCGGCCCGCACCACGCGCACCTCGTCCGGGCGCCAGTCGCCGACCGCCCACAGCGGGTCGGGGTCGCCCCACAGGAGGTGGGAGCCGACCGGGTGCAGGGTCTCGCCCTCGTGCCCCAGGGCACCCGCTGACTCGTACCCGAGGGCATCGGCGGAGCCGATCCCGGCGGCGCCCGCGGCGGTGCTGCTCCACCCCACCAACCACCGCATCGACGCCTCCACAGCCTGTGGGACCACCAGTGCACCGCATGAACCCGCGTGAACCCATGGAAGACCGCGTGAACCTGCACGAACCGGCATGAACTCGCGTGGATCAGGGCCCCCATGCGGCGGGGTCCCCATGCTGCCATGAAGAACCGGCCGCGGAGGGGCGGCGGCGCGGCCTTCGATCGAGGGAAATCCCGGGACGGTTCCGCCGGGAGCGGGACGCCTGCCCGCTGCGGCACGGGCGGAGTCGAGGCGGGGCGGCTGCGCGGGGACCCGAGGGGGCGACGCGAATGCGCCCCCGCTACGCTCCCCAAAGCGCCCTTCACGCCCCCAAGTTGCAGGGTCGCGGCGGCCGCCGACCGCTTATCGTAGGGTCGATTTTCAGCCAAATAAAGGCAGAGCGGCCGTCGTTGAGCACGCTCCGTACAGGCCTGCGGAGCGCGCGCGACGCGCGTACACGCACAGTCCGGGAGGCGGGCATCGCCTCCCGGACCGGTCCGCCACCCGCGGGGATGAAGGCGGCGGTGTCCCCCAGCCCGCTGGATCCAGTACAGCGGGCCGACCCACGCGAGAGCCATGGAACCGTCCGCCGGTTGGCCGGAGAAGAGCGCACGGGCGGGCGCACGGCCACACGGGCGGGTGCACGGGGCGACCGCGCCGTGCACGGTGCGTCAGGACCGTACTGCCGTACGGACCACAATCCCGCCAACCGGAACAATGCCCCTTAACGCTTGGGATGCGGCGAACTACGCTGGGTTTACGAATGCCGCGTGGTTATGCCAGCGCGACAGCCGTCTGTGTCGAGGGGTGGCGCATGTCCAGGGAGCAACGCGGGCCGAACGAAAAACTCGGCGCCGTTCTCGCCCTCGCGGGAATCAGCAACGCAGGACTCGCGCGACGCGTCAACGACCTCGGCGCCCAACGCGGGTTGACGCTTCGCTACGACAAGACGTCCGTGGCGCGCTGGGTGTCGAAGGGCATGGTGCCGCAGGGCGCCGCGCCGCACCTCATCGCGGCCGCCATCGGACAGAAGCTCGGCCGCCCGGTGCCGCTCCACGAGATAGGCCTGGCGGACGCGGACCCCGCACCCGAAGTGGGCCTCGCCTTCCCCAGGGACGTCGCGCAGGCGGTGCGCTCGGCGACGGAGCTGTACCGGCTCGATCTCGCCGGCCGCCGGGCCGGATCCGGCGGCATCTGGCAGTCCCTCGCCGGGTCGTTCGCGGTCAGCGCCTACGCCACGCCCGCGTCCCGATGGCTGATAACCCCCGCCGACAGCTCGGTCGCGCGGGAGCCCGGCTCCGCCGAGGACTCCGGCGCACCGATCAAAGTCGGCCACAGTGACGTGCAGAAGCTGCGGGAGGCCGCGGAGGACGCCAGGCGCTGGGACTCCAAGTACGGCGGCGGCGACTGGCGTTCGTCCATGGTCCCGGAGTGCCTGCGCGTCGAGGCGGCACCGCTGCTGCTCGCCTCCTACTCCGACGAGGTCGGCCGCGCCCTCTTCGGGGCCTCCGCCGAACTCACCCGGCTCGCCGGCTGGATGGCCTTCGACACCGGACAGCAGGAGGCCGCGCAGCGGTACTACATCCAGGCGCTGCGCCTCGCGCGCGCGGCGGCCGACGTCCCCCTCGGGGGGTACGTGCTCGCGTCCATGTCGCTCCAGGCCACCTACCGCGGCTTCGGGGACGAGGGCGTCGACCTGGCGCAGGCCGCGCTGGAGCGCAACCGCGGGCTGGCGACCGCCCGCACCATGAGCTTCTTCCGGCTGGTCGAGGCGCGGGCGCACGCGCGCGCGGGTGACGCGCAGGCGGCCGGCGCGGCCCTGAAGGCGTCGGAGGGGTGGCTTGAGCGGTCCCGGGAGGGCGACAGCGACCCGTCCTGGCTGGGCTTCTACGGCTACGACCGGTTCGCCGCCGACGCCGCCGAGTGCTACCGCGACCTGAAGCTGCCCCGGCAGGTCCGGCGCTTCACCGAGCAGGCGCTGTCCAAGCCGACGGAGGAGTTCGTGCGCTCGCACGGGCTGCGCCTCGTGGTGTCGGCGGTGGCGGAGCTGGAGTCGGGCAACCTGGACGCGGCGTGCGAGCAGGGAGTGCGGGCGGTGGAGGTGGCCGGGCGGATCTCCTCGGCCCGGACGACGGAGTACGTGAAGGACCTCCTGCACCGGCTGGAGCCGTACGGGGACGAGCCGCGGGTGGTGGAGCTGCGGGAGCGGGCCCGGCCGCTGCTGATGACGACGGCGTAGCGCGCCCGTCCGACGGCGCCCGAGGTGGTTTGAAGGCGTTGTCAGTGGCGCAGTGCACTATCGGTAGCGGGAGGTGGTGCGGGGTGCCGGTCGGGGCGTACGACTGCGATGTGCTCGTGGTCGGTGGCGGGATCGTCGGGCTGTCGACGGCGTACGCGGTCACGCGTGCGGCGCCGGGCACACGCGTGACCGTGCTGGAGAAGGAGCCGGGCCCCGCGCGGCACCAGACGGGCCGCAACAGCGGGGTCGTGCACAGCGGGATCTACTACCGGCCCGGCTCCCTCAAGGCGCGGTACGCGGTGCGGGGCGCCGCCGAGATGGTGAAGTTCTGCGCCGAGTACGGCATCGCGCACGCCGTCACCGGCAAGCTGATCGTCGCCACCGAGCGCGCGGAGCTGCCCCGCCTGCACGCACTGGTGCAGCGCGGCCGGGAGAACGGCATCCCGGTGCGCGAGCTGGGGCCCGCGCAGATCGCCGAGTACGAGCCTGAGGTGCGCGGACTCGCCGCCATACACGTCGGCACCACCGGCGTGTGCGACTTCGTGGGCGTCACCCGGCAGCTCGCCCACGCCTCCGGGGCCGAGATCCGCTACGGCGCGAAGGTCGTCCGGGTGGACCGGCGCCCGGAGCGGGGCGTGGCCGTCCGCACCGCCGCCGGTGACATCGTCCGCGCGCGCGTGCTGGTGAACTGCGCCGGGCTGTACTGCGACGAGCTGGCCCGGCTCACCGGGGACGAGCCAGGGGTGCGGATCGTGCCGTTCCGCGGGGAGTACTACGAACTGGCGCGGCCCGAGCTGGTGCGGGGCCTGGTGTATCCGGTGCCGGACCCGGCGTTCCCGTTCCTCGGCGTGCACCTGACCCGGGGCATCGACGGCGGCGTCCACATCGGCCCGAACGCGGTGCCGGCACTGGCCCGGGAGGGGTACGGCTGGGGTGTCGTACGCCCCCGCGAGCTGGCCGGCACCATGGCCTGGCCGGGCTCCTGGGCGATAGCCCGCCGCCACTGGCGGTACGGCGCGGGCGAGCTGCACCGCTCGGTCTCCAAGGGCGCGTTCCTGGAAGCGGTCCGGAGACTGCTGCCCGCGGCGGAGCCCACCGACCTGGTCCGGGCTCCCGCCGGCGTCCGCGCCCAGGCGGTGCTGCGCGACGGCACCCTGGTGGACGACTTCCTGATCAAGGAAGCCCCCCGCGCGGTCCACGTCCTCAACGCCCCCTCCCCGGCGGCGACGGCCTCCCTCCCCATCGGCCGGGAGATCGGCCGCCGGGTCCTGGACATGCTCGGGGCGGACTGACGCGGGGCCGCCCCGGGCAACGGCCTGCCCCGGGCAACGGGCCCGGACCGGGATGCGCGGGCCTGCCCGGCCCCGGCCGCCGGACGGCCCGGGTGCCGGCACCGCCGCGGGACCGCCCGGGTGCCGGCACCCGAGGCGGACGAGCCGCTCCGGGTCACACGGACTCTCCGGGTACCGTGGCTGACAGGCGGTCGTGCACCAGCCTCCGATCCCGGTGGCCCGAGCCCCCGTCCGGCTGCGGCGGTCGGCACATGTCCCGACGGAGCCCCCGAAGCAAGACGAGGCCCACGCTTCTCGGAAGACCCCGTCCGCGACGGAGGCACAGGCCCCCGCCACCGCGCCGTAAAATCGGATGCACTGTGTCTGACTTCCTCAACAGCCCCGAAGCCCCTCCGTCGGCCCCGGACCCCGCCGGGGCCTCGATCCGGCACGACCGGGCCAAGGGGGAACCCCGGTTTCCCGACGGGCCGAAGGCCGATCCGGCCGGGTCGCACTTCGAGCGGCGGATCCGGAGTTTCCAGCCCCGGCGCAGCCGGGTGACCACCGGCCAGGCCGACGCGTTGCAGCGGCTGTGGCCCACCTGGGGGCTGGACATCGACGGGCAGCGGGTCATCGATCTGACCGAGCTGTTCGGCAACGCCAACCCGGTGGTGCTGGAGATCGGCTTCGGGATGGGCGAGGCCACCGCGCGGATGGCCGGCGCCGACCCGGACACCAACATCCTCGCGGTCGACGTCCACACCCCGGGCCAGGGCAACCTGCTGAACCTCGCCGACCAGAACGGGCTGTCCAACGTCCGCGTGGGCAACGGCGACGCGATCATCCTGCTCCGCGAGATGCTGCGGCCCGACGCGCTGGCCGGACTGCGGGTGTACTTCCCCGACCCCTGGCCCAAGAAGCGCCACCACAAGCGGCGGCTCATCCAGCCGGAGTTCCTCGACCTCGCGGCGACCCGGCTCGGGCCCGGCGCGCTCGTGCACTGCGCGACCGACTGGGAGCCGTACGCCGAGCAGATGCTGGAGGTGCTCGACGCGCACCCCGCCTTCGAGAACACGCAGGCCGACGGTGGTTTCGCGCCACGTCCCGGGTTCCGGCCGCAGACCCGTTTCGAGGGACAGGGACTGGACAAGGGTCATGTCGTGAACGACCTCCTCTTCCGGCGCGTACCGCACCCGAACCGCTAGAACCCGGCCGCCGAAACCGCGGCCCGGGCGGCGTCCCGTCACCGTTAGGGTCGATGCCGTGGCCACCAGTGCTCCGTATCCCACTGTTCCCGCAGGTCCGGGCGCCGGACCGCTCCGGCACCCGCACTGGTGGCAGCGCCCCTGGGTGCGCTACGGCGCGCTGACCACGCTGCTGGCGCTGTCCGGTCTGGTGATCCTCGCGCTGGTGCGCAAGCAGACCGGCACCGAGGGCTTCCTGGTGGGGCTCGGCCTCGCCGTGCTGCCGGTGCCGTGGCTCACCGCCGCCTTCCGGTGGCTGGACCGGGTGGAGCCGGGCCCCTGGCGCAACCTGGTCTTCGCCTTCGCCTGGGGCGCCTGCGCCGCGGCGCTGATAGCCATCGTGGCCAACACCTTCGCGACGAAGTGGATCGCGACCGCCACCGCGGACCCGGCGAGCGCCGACACCCTCGGGGCGACCGTGATAGCGCCGGTCGTCGAGGAGTCCGCGAAGGCCGCAGCCGTCCTGCTGGTGTTCCTCTTCCGCAGACGGCACTTCACCGGGCTGGTCGACGGCGTGGTGATAGCCGGGATCACCGCCACCGGGTTCGCGTTCACCGAGAACATCCTCTATCTCGGCACGGCCTTCGGGACCGACCAGCTCACCGGCGACCGGGGCATCGCCTCCGTCACCGCCGCGACCTTCTTCGTGCGCATCGTGATGTCGCCGTTCGCGCACCCCCTCTTCACCGTCCTCACCGGCATCGGCTTCGGCGTCGCCGCGCTGTCCGGGGAGCGCCGGCGCGTGCGACGGGTCCTGCTGCCGCTGGGCGGACTGCTGCTCGCGATGAGCACGCACGCCCTGTGGAACAGCTCCTCCACCTTCGGCCGGTACGGGTTCTTCGCCGTCTACGGCGGCTTCATGGTGCCCGCGTTCGGGCTGCTGACCTGGCTCGCGGTCCGGACCCGGCAGCGGGAGCTGCGGACGGTGCGCGAGGAGCTGCCGGTGTACGTGTCGGCCGGCTGGCTGGGGCCGGCCGAACCGTACGCGCTCGGCTCGATGCGGGCCCGGCGGATGGCCCGGGACCACGCCCGGCACCACGTCGGGGGGCGCGCGGCGGCGCGCACGGTGGCGCGCTACGAGACGGCCGCCACCTCGCTGGCGTTCCTACGGCACCGGGGGCGGCAGGGGCGGGCCGGCTCCGACTTCGTCGTACGCGAGCGGGAGCTGCTGACCGAGCTGTGGCAGCACCGGGCCGTCGCCCGCCCGGCCCTGGAGTACGCGGCGCGGGCGGCGGCACCGGCACCGGCGTACTGGGCGCCCCAGCCGTACGGCTACGGATACGAGTACGGATATGGGTACGGGTACCCGGCGGTGCCGCATCCGGCGTACCACCCGTACACCGCGTACACCCCGTACAACCCGCACCGCACCTGACGCCCGCGCCCCGTGCCGATGCCGGTGCCGGTACCGCTCTGCTCCGCCGCTACGCCGACGCCTCCGTCAGCTTCTTCACGTCGTCGTCGGTCAGCGTGAGGTCGGCCACCGCGAGCAGCGCCGGAAGCTGCTCGGTGGTGCGGGCCGAGGCGATCGGCGCGGTGACGGTGGGCTGGGCGGCGAGCCAGGCCAGGGCGACCGTGGCGGCGGAGGCGTCGTGAGACCGCGCGACCTCGTCCAGGGCCGCGAGGACCCGCTGGCCGCGCTCGGACTCCAGGTGCTTGGCGGCCGAGCCGGCGCGGGCGCTGTCGACGGTCGTACCGGGGCGGTACTTGCCGGTCAGGAAGCCCGAGGCGAGGGAGAAGTACGGCACGGCGGACAGGCCCTCGCGGGCGGCGACGTCCTGGAGCGGGCCCTCGTAGGTGTCGCGCGAGACCAGGTTGTAGTGCGGCTGGAGGGCGACGTACCGGGCGAAGCCCTCGCGGTCGGAGAACTCCAGGGAGGCCTGGAGCCGCTCGGCGCTGATGTTGGAGGCGGCGATGTTGCGCACCTTGCCCGCCCGCACCAGCTCGTCGAGCGCGCCGATGATCTCCTCGACCGGCACCTCGGGCTGGTCGAAGTGGGTGTAGTAGAGGTCGATGTGGTCGGTGCCGAGGCGGCGCAGCGAGGCGTCGGCGGCGGCCTTGATGTTGGCGGCGGACAGCCCCTGGAAGTCGGGGTGCTGGCTCACCTTGGTGGCGATGACGACGTCGTCGCGGTTGCCGCGGGCCTTGACCCACTTGCCGATGATCGTCTCGGACTCGCCGCCCTGGTTGCCCTCGATCCAGGCGCTGTAGCTGTCGGCGGTGTCGACGAAGTTGCCGCCGGCGGCCGTGTAGGCGTCCAGGACGGCGAAGGAGGTCTCCTCGTCGGCGGTCCAGCCGAAGACGTTGCCACCGAGGCAGAGCGGGAAGACGTCGAGGTCGGAGGAACCGAGTGTGCGCAGAGAAGTCATGCTCAATGTCAACGCCGACGGCGGATGATCGCATTCCGCCGCCGGCGCCAGGCAACCGCAAAGTGTGCGTACGCCGAGGTCAGGGGTTGAGGCCCTTGCCCCGCAGCCACGCCATCGGGTCGATGCCGGTGGCCGCGCCGCCCGGGTGGACCTCCAGGTGCAGGTGCGGTCCGGTGACGTTGCCGGTGGCGCCCACCCGGCCGATGACCTCGCCGGTGGAGACCTTCTGACCGGCGGAGACGCTGATCGAGGACTGGTGGCAGAACCACAGCTCGGTGCCGTCGTCCAGGGTGAGCACGGTCCGGTAGCCGTAGGCGCCGGCCCAGCCCGCCTGGGTGATCGTGCCGCTGTGGATGGCCTTGATGAGGGTGCCCGTGGGCGCGGCGAAGTCGAGGCCGGTGTGGTGGCCGGAGGACCACATCGAGCCGGCCTGGCCGAAGGTCGAGGTGATCGTGTACGAGGAGGTGGGCAGCGCGTACTGCTTGGCCGACGCGGCCAGCCGCTTGGCCGCCGCGGCCTTCTTCTCCGCCTCGGCGGCCTTCTTCGCGTCGGACTCCGCCTTGTCCCTGGCGGCGGCGGCCTGGGCGGCGGCGTCCTTCTCGGCCTTGGCGGCGGCGGCAGCGGTCTCCTGATGGGCGGCGGCGAGCGCGGTGGCGGTGGCCTTGCCCTCGGCCTTGCTGCGCTGCTGCTCGGCCTGGGCCATGATCCGGTTGCGCAGCGCCTCGCCGGCGCCCTGCTCGCCGTCGGCGGAGGCCGTGCCGGCCTGGGCGAGGGCGGTGGCCGTCTCCGAGGAACCCGAAGAGTCCGAGGAGTCCGAGTCGTCCTGGAAGAGCGAGCCCACGGAGGGGAGGTGGTCCGGCAGGGACAGGGAGACCGGCGGCTTGCCGGTGTTGGCGCTGGCCATGCCGCCCGCGCCGACGGCGGCGATCACGCCGACGCCGAGGACGGTGGAGCTGCGGGCGAAGCCGCCGCGCTGCTTGGCGACACGGTGCCGGCCACGGACCGGGGTGACGGTCTCCTCGGTCGGGTTCCACTCCTCCCAGGGGCCCTCCTCGGCGCGGTAGGAGCCGTAGCCGAAGGTCTCGGACTCGTGCTGAGCCGGTATGAACGGGGCTTCTGGGGCAGGCCGGTTGGACGCCACGCGGGCGTACTCCTTTCCTTCCTCCGCCTACCGGGTTAGCTGACGGGTTCGGAGCAGGAAGGTCTCCTACGCGCGTAAACCGGACGTGACTCTCTGCGAGTGCACGGCGGTGTCCGCGTGATTCACCCCAAGGTGGTGGTTCCCCGGTTCCCTGAAAGGGGATTCGGCGCGTGCGCACGGAGCCGCCTCGGGTGACGGCTGGGACGACCGCGCTGCGTTATCGAACGTTAATAGACCCGGAGGGGAGTTTCCAAGCCGTTCGGCTTGATCATTAACGTTTCCGTCACGGAACTCCCGTGGGCGGCCCCGGAAATGACTCAGGGCCGGAATCCATGAACTGGATTCCGGCCCTGGGCCTTCAGTAGCGGGGACAGGATTTGAACCTGCGACCTCTGGGTTATGAGCCCAGCGAGCTACCGAGCTGCTCCACCCCGCGTCGTTGTGTCTTCAGCATACGCCATCTCGGGGGTCCCGCGCACACTCGTTGCCTCAGCCCTTGATCAGGTGCCTGTTCGGCGCCTCGGCGAGGGCCGCCAGCTCCGGCAGTACGACGACCAGGGCGCCCCCGGCGCGCAGGACGCCGGTGCCGTCGGCCGCCGTGACGAAGGTGTCCGGCTCCCGCCAGGCGGTGACCACCCGGCGCACCCCGGCCCGCAGGATCAGCTCGGCGCAGGGCGCGGGGCGGGAGGCGCGGCGGGCACACGGCTCCAGACTGCTGTAGACCGTGGCGCCGGCCAGCCGCGGGTCGGCCGGGTCGAGCTTCGCCAGCGCCGCCTCCTCGGCGTGCACCACCGGGTCGTCGCCCTCCCGGGAGTGGCCGCGGGCCAGCTCGGTACCGTCGGCGCCGACCACGATCGCGCCGACGCTGAACGCGGTCTCCGAGGGCGGGCACTGGGCGGCCAGCTCACAGGCGGTGCGCAGCCAGTGCCGGTCGGCGGCGACGGGGTCGGCCCCGGTGCCGGGAGCGGTGGGCTGATAACGCGTGAGCACGACGTCCTCGATCCGGCGGGTCTCGACCAGCCGCAGCCGGCCGCCCTGGTAGGCCCCCGGCCCGAACAGGCGCGGGGCCTCCGGGTCGCCGACGAACAGCGGGGCGAGGACCAGCTGGAGTTCGTCGGCGAGGCCCTGCCGCAGGAGCTGGGTGTGCACCAGGCCACCGCCCTCGACCATGAGCCGTTCGACGCCGCGCACCTCGCCCAGGTGCGTCAGCAGGGCCCGCCAGTCGAGTGCGGTGCCGAGCGGTACGACGGCCGCGGTGTCGCCGAGCAGGCGGGCGGCCTGTTCGGCGCCCCGGTCGGTCGTGTAGACGAGCTTGTCGCCGCCGGTGTGCCAGAAGTGGGCGCCGGGGTCGAGGTCGCCGGTCGCGGTGACGGTCACCTTCAGCGGGTACGCGGGCCGGCCCGCCGCCAGCCGGGCCGCGCGCCGCTCGGCGGAGTTGACCAGCAGCCGGGGGTTGTCGGCGCGGATCGTGCCGGCGCCGACGAGGATGGCGTCGACGGAGGCGCGCACCTCGTCCACCCGGTCGAAGTCGGCGGGACTCGACAGCAGCAGCCGCTCGGGGCCGGTGTCGTCCAGGTAGCCGTCGAGGGAGACGGCGGCGGACAGCAGCACGTACGGCAGAGGCATCGGCGTACTCCCTCACGGCGGCCCACCCGGAGCCCTTGGTTCAACTTTGAAACAAACTTACACTGGCCGCATGACGACCCGCTGGCTCACCCCCGAGGAGCAGCGCGCCTGGCGCGCCTACATCGCCGCCTCCCGACTCCTGGAGGACGCGCTCGACCGGCAGCTCCAGCAGGAGGGCGGCATGCCCCACCTGTTCTACTCGGTGCTGGCCAACCTCTCCGAGGCGCCCGGCCGGCGGCTGCGCATGACCGACCTCGCCGAGACCCTGAAGATCACCCGCAGCAGGCTGACGTACGCGGTGACCCGGCTGGAGCGGGACGGCCTGGTGCGCCGGGAGAACTGCCGCTGGGACCGGCGCAGCAGCCTCGCGGCGCTGACGGACCAGGGCATGGCGGTGCTGGAGCGTACGGCACCCGGGCACGTGGAGACCGTGCGCACCGCCCTGTTCGACCGGCTGAGCCCGGTACAGGTGGGCCAGCTGGAGGAGATCTGCACCGGGATCGTACGGGGGTTGCAGGGCGAGGACGAGACGGCCGCGGCGCCGGAGGACGTGCCCTGGCGCCGCCGATCCACACCCTGCGCGGACACCTCCGACACCGACTGAGGCCGCCCTCGACGCATTGCTTCAACTTTAAAGCATGAGGTAGGGTCACGATCACGGCAGGCTGCTTCAAATCTGAAGCACCTGCACCGGTACGGACCCCGGAGACCCGCATGCCCGACCTCCCCGCCGCCACCCCGCGCGCCCGCGTCCGGGTACCGCTGCACTTCTCGGACGGTTACCGCGCCGACGCGGAGATCGTCACCTTCCACGGCCTCACCGACGGCCGCGAGCACCTCGCCGTCGTCCTCGGCGACCCCGGCCCGGTCCCGCTGGTGCGCCTGCACTCCGAATGCCTGACCGGCGACGTCTTCGGCTCCGCCCGCTGCGACTGCGGACCCCAGCTGCGCGAGGCGGTCGAGCGCGTCGCCGAGCGCGGCGGCGTCCTCCTCTACCTGCGCCAGGAGGGCCGCGGCATCGGCCTCTACAACAAGCTCGACGCGTACGCCCTCCAGGACGGGGGCCTCGACACCTACGAGGCGAACGCCGCCCTGGGCCTGCCGGAGGACGCCCGCGACTACACCGCCGCCGCCCAGATGCTCACCGCCCTCGGCATCGCCGAACTGGACCTGCTCTCCAACAACCCCGACAAGGCAGACCAGTTGCACTCACTCGACATCACCGTCCGGAACCGCATCCCGACCGGCGTCTTCACCACCACCCACAACGCCCACTACCTACGCGCGAAGGCCCTGCACACCCGCCACACGCTGCCGCTGGCGGATCTGGAGGGGCTGACGGCGGGCTGACTCCTCGTCAGGATTCCCCGTCGCGGACCGGCGCGGGCTCCGGGAGGGCCGGGACACCGAGGTCGGTCGCCAGGCTCGCGATACCCGCGTGCAGTGATCCGCGCGGGGTCAGCACGTCGTGCTTGACCGCGAGCTTGAGCTGACGGCACACGGGAACATCGTGGACGCGACACAGCGGCGGCAGCTGGAAAACGCGGCAGCGCCCGACCCGACCGAAGCCGAACCAGGCGCTGCACAGCAGGTCAGGGGGTATCCCCTGCCCGCGAACCGTAGGCCCTGTGGGACTCGAACCCACAACCAATGGATTAAAAGTCCACTGCTCTGCCAATTGAGCTAAGGGCCCAGGGCGATGTTGCCTGTCCGAGCATAGCCGGACGCGGGCGGGAGTCCGATCCGGTATCGGTTCGCGGCCGCGTCGGGAGGGGGCGGAGCGGGTGGTTGGTCACTTTTCGACCGGGTCGGGGGTGGGGGCGAGGAACCAGTGGCGGGCCGAGGCCAGCCACCAGGTGGCGGCGAAGCCCAGGACGACCAGGACGGCGACCGGGGCGTAGTTGAAGGTCTTCACCGTGACCGGGGAGACCTGGGGGAGCATGAAGAGGACCGTGATCGCCACCACCCAGACGACCGAGACGACGCCGATCGGCTGGGACCAGCGGCCCAGGTGCCAGGGGCCGCGTGCGAAGGCGGCGCCCTTGCGGACCCGCAGGAACGTGGGGATGACGTAGGCGATGTAGAGGCCGATGACCGCGATGGAGGTCACCGCCGCGTAGGCCGTCGTGTTGATCAGGTAGGGAAGGCCGAGGGCCAGGGCGCCGAGGGCGGCCAGCCAGACCGCCGCCACGGGGGTGCGGGTGCGCGGGCTGACGGTGTGCCAGAGGCGGGAGAAGGGCAGGGCGCCGTCCCGCGAGAAGGCGTAGATCATGCGGCTGTTGGCGGTGACGGAGGCCATGCCGCAGAAGAGCTGGGCGCCGATCACCACCAGGAGCAGCAGCTTGCCGGCCGTGGCGCCGAGGGCGTCCAGGAGGATCTGGGCGGGCGGCGCGCCGGTCGGGGAGGCGAGTTCCCGGCCGTAGTCCTGGATCGCGAAGGTGAAGCCCAGGAGCAGCACGAAACCGGCGATCCAGGATGTCCAGATGGAGCGGACGATGCCCTGGGGGCCCGCCGTGGACGCGTCGTGGGTCTCCTCCGTCATGTGCGCGGAGGCGTCGTAGCCGGTGAAGGTGTATTGGGCCATCAGCAGGCCGAGCAGGACGACGTAGAGGCCGCTGCCCCAGCCCGTCTGGTTGACGAAGTGCGTGAACACGAAGGACGCCGACCGGTGGTGGTCGGGGACGAGGGCGAGCGCGCCGACGATGACGGCCACGCCGAGCACGTGCCACCACACGCTCACGCTGTTCAGGAAGGCGACGATCCGGACGCCGAAGGTGTTCAGCAGGCCGTGCAGCAGCAGGATCGCGGCGAAGAGCAGGACCGTGCGGGCCGGGGTGACCTCGAAGCCGAACTGGAGGTTCAGGTACGCGCCCAGGAAGGAGGCCGCGCCGAAGTCGACGCCGGCGGTCACCGCGACCTGGCCGAGCACGTTGAACCAGCCGGTGAACCAGGCCCAGGCCGCCGCCGAGCGGGGCGGCGCGAGGCGGTGCGCCCAGAAGTACAGGCCGGCCGAGGTCGGGTAGGCGGAGCAGATCTCGGCCATCGACAGGCCGACGAACAGCGTCATCAGACCCACCACCACCCAGCCCCAGGTGATCACGGCGGGGCCGCCGGTGGTCATCCCGAAGAGGTACAGCGTGAGGCAGCCGGACAGCACCGAGATGATCGTGAAGGACACGGCGTAGTTGGAGAACGCCGACATCCGGCGGGCCAGCACCTGGGTGTAGCCGAGTTCGGCCAGCCGTTCCTCGTCCGACAGGCCGCCGGCCCGCTCCGTCGTCCCCTGCACCCTCGCGTCTTCTGTCATGCCCCCAGCAATTCCCAGGGCGGGGGTGCGGCATGCGGCGCCGGGATCTCCGTATGGCCAAAAAGGGCCCGTACGAACGAGTCGTACGGGCCCTTGTGGGGTCACGTCAGGTCACACCGGGTGGGCGTGGCCGTCGGGTCAGCCGTCGCGCTTCCGGCGTCAGCCGTTGCGCCGCCGGCGTCAGCCGTTGCGCTTCCAGCGCGGCTTGTCGTCGCGGCGGCCGAAGGAACCGGAGCCGGAGCCGGAGCCGCGGTGGTCGTCACGGCGGCCGAAGGGGCGCTCGTGGCCACCGGAGCGGAAGCCCGGGCGGTCGTCGCGGCGGTCGCGGTTGAACGGACGGTCGCTGCCCCGGTGCCCGCCGCGCTCGTCCCGGCGGAAGCCGCCCCGGTCGTCACGACGCTCGAAGGAACGGCCACCACGGTCGTCACGGCGCTCGAAGCCGCGGTCGTCACGACGGTCGCGGTCGAAGGGACGGCGGTCGTCACGACGCTCGAAGCCACGGCCACCACGGTCGTCCCGGCGGTCGCGGTCGAACGGGCGGCGGTCGTCACGGCGCTCGAAGCCACGGCCACCACGGTCGCCCCGGTCACCGCGGTCGTCGCGGCGCGGGAAGTCGCGGCGCTCCTTGCGCTCGTACGGCGCCGAGGACGCCGGACGCTCCTCGCGCTCGGTCTCGCGCTGCGCCGGCTGCTCGGCGACGACGGCCTCGGCCACGGCCTCCGCGGCGGACGCCTGGGCCTCGGCCACCGCGGTCTCCGGGTCCTCGCCGCGCTCGCGGGCGACGCGGACGACCAGCCGGTCGGCCTCCTCGCGCAGCTCGGTGGCGCGGCGCTGGGCGCGCTCCAGCTCCTTGGCGAGCTGGGCGACGTCCCGCTCGGCCTGCTGCGCGGCGTTGTTCGCGGACTCGGCCTGCACCTCGGTCATGGAGCGGGCGCCGGTGATCTCGGCGACCTCCGGGTCGAAGGCGGCGCCGCCCTGGATGATGTGGCGGCCCGCGTCGACGCCGGCGTCCTCCATGAGGCGGAAGATCTGGCGCCGCTGGTGCGGCAGGGACAGCGAGACGACGGTGCCGGTACGGCCCGCACGCGCGGTACGGCCGGCGCGGTGCAGGTAGTCCTTGTGGTCGCCGGCCGGGTCCACGTTCAGGACCAGGTCGATGCCGTCGACGTGGATGCCGCGGGCGGCGACGTCGGTGGCGACCAGGACGTTGACGTACCCGTCCTTGAAGTCGGCCAGGGTGCGGGTGCGGGCGCCCTGGGTCATGCCGCCGTGCAGCGCGTCGGCCTTCACGCCGGACTCGCGCAGCTGCTCGGCGACGCGGTCGGCGCCCAGCTGGGTGCGGACGAAGATGATCGTGCGGCCCTTGCGGGAGGCGATCGCGGCGGTGACCGGCGCCTTGTCCTTGGGCTTCACGATGAGGATGTGGTGCGACATGGTCGTCACCGCGCCCTGGGCCGCGTCCACCTCGTGGGAGACGGGGTTGTTCAGGTAGCGGTCGACCAGGGTCTGGATCTCGTTCTCCATCGTGGCGGAGAAGAGCATCCGCTGGCCGCCGGCCGGGACCTGGTCCAGCAGCTCGGTGACCTCGGGCAGGAAGCCCAGGTCGGACATCTGGTCGGCCTCGTCGAGGACGGTGATCTGCACGTCCTCCAGGGAGCAGGCGCCGCGGTTGATGATGTCGCGCAGCCGGCCCGGGGTGGCGACGAGGACGTCGACGCCGCGCTCCAGGGCGTAGATCTGGTTGCCCATCGAGGTGCCGCCGCAGACGACCTTCATCTTCAGGCCGAGGACGTCGCCGTAGGGCTGGAGGGCGTCGGCGACCTGCATCGCCAGCTCGCGGGTCGGGGTCAGGATGACCGCGCGGGGCCGCTTCTTCTCGGTGCGCCCGCCGGACAGCTGGGTCAGCGCGGGCAGACCGAAGGAGAGGGTCTTGCCGGAGCCGGTACGGCCACGGCCGAGGATGTCCTTGCCGGCCAGGGCGTCCGGGATGGTCGCGGCCTGGATCGGGAAGGGGGTCGTCACGCCGTTCTGCGCGAGCTGGCGCACGACGCCCTCGGCGAGACCGAGGTCGGCGAAGGTGATCTGGGGGGACTGGTGGGTGTCAGCGGCCTCGGGGGCCTCGGTGACCTCGGTCGTCGTCTCGGTGAGTTCGGTGTCGAGCTCGTTCTCGGACACGACGATCTGGTCAGTACTGGACACGGACATGCGAATGCGAAACCTTCCGGAGTCTCTTCGGCACGCGCCCGTCAACTCCGTGTTTCGCTCACGACCGCCTCAATGCGGTCCGCCACGGCAAAGGAGAGTACGCGCCACACGGCGCGCTCTGTGGTGGCGCCGGGCAAATGGGATCAAACGATCTACTACCATACGCACCTCCCACCCCTGAAGGCAAACTGCCCCCATCGGTGCAGGTCAGCGCGGTGGTACCCGGCCTCGACCCGGCCTCCTCACGCCGGTACGCCCGCCGCGGGCGCCGGCACCGGCTGCCGCCGGGCGAGCTGCGGCCCCGTCTCCTCGTGCGCCGAGGAGGACGGCTCGGCCGACGGCGGCTCGGAGGCCGGCGGGGGCGGCTCGGAGGCGGGCGGCGGGGGCGGGGTGGTCGCGGGCGGCGGTGTCGGCGGCTCCTCGGTCGGCGCCGGGCCCCCGGGATCGATGGTCCGTCCCGGCTTGGCCGGGTGCGCCGACGCGCTGTCCGAACCCCGGGACGGCGTGGCCGAGCCGGAGGCGGACTCCCCCGGCTTCGCCTTGCCGCCGTGCCCGTGCTTGCCGTCGCTCCCCGATCCCTCGGGCCCGAGGCCGCCCGGGCCCGCCACCGGACCGCCGTCCGGGGCCGCACCGCCGCCCCGGCCCGCCGAGTGCGAGGGGCGGGCGCGTCCCGCGTCGTCCCCCACGTTCACACAGCCGGCCGCGGCGGCGACGGCCAGCACCGTGACGGCCAGTCGGACGGGTACGTTCAAGGGGCGCACGGCGGCCACCTCCGGGGACAAGGGAAGGAGTCAACCTCCCCAACTCCCGCCGCCCGCAAGAGGACACGCGGCGCGTCCGAGTAGACGCCCGCGCCCGGCCCGCTACGACCCGCTCCGGTCACCCGTAGCCGAGGGCGTGCAGGCGGGCGTCGTCGATGCCGAAGTGGTGCGCGATCTCGTGCACCACGGTCACCTCGGCCTCCGCGACGACGTCCTCGCGGGTCTCACACATCCTGAGCGTCGGCCCCCGGTAGACGGTGATCCGGTCGGGCAGCACCCCGGCGTACCACTCCCCGCGCTCGGTGAGCGGAGTCCCCTCGTAGAGCCCGAGCAGCTCGGGGTCGTCGGCGGGCGGTTCGTCCTCCACGAACACCGCCACGTTGTCCATGAGCCGCGTCAGCTCCGGCGGGATCCGGTCGAGCGCCTCGGCCACCAGTTCCTCGAACTCCTCGCGCGTCATCTCCAGCACAGGCCCATTCTCCGGTATATCCGCCGCGGCACATGGGCATACGGGACCAATGGCCAGCGTCCCCGTCGCCGCCCTGCACCGCATGCTCAACCGCGCACCCCGCCGCGACCGGCCCCGCCCGGCCACCCCGCCCGATCTCGAACTCGCCGCCCGCCCGCGCCTTTGGCCGCGCGCCCTGGGACTCACCGGGGTCGTGCTCGTCGGCGCCTGGCTGGGCCTGCTGGTCGTCGGCGACGTCCGGGCGCCGGTCGGCCCGATGAACACGACGATGGCACTGCGCCCGTCCGTCACCGGCGGCACGAAGATCAACATCTCGCCGCTGGGCGCGCTCTCGCTGGACAGCCATGTCGCCCCGGTCCGCCTGGACGTCAACGTCGACCAGCTCGACCCCGCGCGTTCCCAGGCCCTGGTGGACCACCCGGAGCGGCTCTCCGGCCTCCAGGACGAGGTCGCCCACGACGTCGAGCACGGCACCCTGGACCTGGCCGTGCGCTCCTGCGTCGCCGTCGCGACCGGCGCCACCGCCCTCGGCCTCGCCGTCTACCGCCGCCCGCGCCGGGCCCTCGCGGCCGGCGGCCTGGCCCTGACCCTGCTCGCCGCGTCGGGCGCGACCGCGTACGCCACCTGGAATCCGAAGTCGATCCTGGAGCCGAGGTTCTCCGGGCTGCTCAGCTCGGCACCCTCGGTGGTCGGCAACGCGCGCAGCATTGTCACCGAGTTCGACGTCTACCAGAAGGAACTGGCGCGCCTGGTCACGAACGTGACGAAGCTCTACGACGTCACGTCCACGCTCCCGGCCTACCGGCCCGACCCCTCCACGATCCGGGTCCTGCACGTGTCGGACATCCACCTGAACCCGGCGAGCTGGAAGATCATCGGCTCGCTGGCGAAGCAGTACAAGGTGAACGTGATCGTCGACTCCGGCGACACGATGGATCACGGTACGGCGGCGGAGAACGGCTTCCTGGACCCGATCGGCGACCTGGGCGTGCCGTACGTGTGGGTGCGCGGCAACCACGACTCCCGGACCACCCAGCGCTACCTGGAACGCATGAGGAACGTGCACGTCCTGGACGACGGGCGGGCCGAGACGGTCGGCGGTCTCAGGTTCGCCGGCATCGGCGACCCGCAGTTCACCCCGGACCGCTCGAAGGCGATCGGCCGCGACGCCTCCGAGGAACTGGCGGGCGACCGGCTGGCCAGCGCCCTGCGCGACCAGCGGGCGGCCGGGAAGCCGGTGGACGTGGCGATCGCGCACGAGCCGTCGGCGGCCCGGGAGACCGACGGCACGGTGCCGCTGGTGCTGTGCGGGCACCTGCACCACCAGGGCACCGAGATGCTGGAATTCGGCACCCGGCTGCGGATGGAGGGCTCGACCGGGGGCAGCGGGCTGCGCGCGGTGGAGCACCAGTACCCGGCGCCGATCGAGGCCTCGATCCTCTACTTCGACCGGGACAGCCGCCGGCTCCAGGCCTGGGACGCGATCGAGCTGGGCGGGCTGGGACTGACGACGGCCGAGGTCAGCCGCCACCTGGCGGACGAGAACAAGCCCGAGTCCGATCCCGGCGCGAGCCCGTCCGCCACTCCCTCCACGACCTCGTCCGGGACCGCCCCCTGGGGCCCCTCCTCGAACCCCTCCGGGACCGTCTCCCACCGTGCCCCGTAAACCGTTTTGGCGATCCCCCTCGCCATCCCATATGCTTCTCACGTCCCCGACGCGCTGCGAAGCGCCCAGGCGGGCCGATAGCCCTCATCGTCTAGCGGCCTAGGACGCCGCCCTTTCAAGGCGGTAGCACGGGTTCGAATCCCGTTGGGGGCACGCACCACCCTGCGCAGCGTTTGCTTTTGCATAGAGCTTGGTCCTGTGGAGCAGTTTGGAGTGCTCGCCACCCTGTCAAGGTGGAGGCCGCGGGTTCAAATCCCGTCAGGACCGCTGAAGTTCCTCGTGAACTTCGTGGCTGGGTAGCTCAGTTGGTACGAGCGTCCGCCTGAAAAGCGGAAGGTCGCCGGTTCGACCCCGGCCCCAGCCACCACGAAGAAGAGCCCTGGGCGGTCTGCCGCCCGGGGCTCTTTCACATGCTCCAGGGCGCCCTGTCTTCACTTGCGGAAACGTCACCGAGGAACTTCTTCCGTTCTTTCCGTGCTGACGTATCTGCACGGCGGTGCTGACATGACCCCGGGAATGCCTGTGTTTCCGGGGTCGGGATGGCTTCCTTCTCCCTCGATGGATCCCGTGAGTCCCTACCGCCACCGCGAGAAGTGCGAGCCGGCCGTACTGGGCGGGCCGGGGTGGAGCTGCTTGACCTGCTCAGCGGCCCCCGGAGAGTCCGCAGCTGATGCCACCGTGCGAGGCCGCTTTCCCCCCCCCGCCGCCCCAGTGGCAGCGGCACGGAAGCTCCGGTGCCGGCCAAGGTCCGCGGGCTGCATCTGGGTCTCGGGCTGTCCAAGCCGTGCGCACTCGTGTGCACGCCACGCCGCTCCCGTCGGACATCCGGGTCCTCACCGGAACGTGCGTCCAGGACTTCCGGGTCCGCGAGGTGTCCGGTGCAGTCGGGCAGGACCAGCTTGGGGGTTCAACAAACCTTCGACTCGAAGACCGTGCAAGTCACGCCGAAGCAGTTGTGGCCGGCGGCCCCGGCGTGACTGACGCTGCCCGCATCGACTATCAGGCGATGTCGCCACTCACCGATACGATGCCCCCGGAAGACGCGCCCCAGTCCCGGCGGTGCGGCCAGACCGAGCGAGTAGAGGGCAGCAGGTGGGCGCAGTTGAACGGGTATTTCTGGAGTGCGAGCGCGCTCGGGCGGACGGTGACCTGATCCAGCGGGTGTCGGCGAGCGACAAGGAGTATCATTTCCAGAACTGGGTCGGAGAGCGCATTGAAGCGTGCCGCCTCGCCTACGACGAACCGGGCAGGAACACGTATCCGGACTTCCGGCTGGTCAACCACCCGGAGGGCTACGAGGTCAAGGGTTTGGAGTTCCCCGGCCGAGAGGCTGACTACGACTCCAACTCCCAGGTGCCCACGGGGAACCACAACGGCCGCGAGGTCTTCTACGTCTTCGGACGCTACCCCAAGGCCGAGCGCGGCGTTGACGAGTACCCCGTCGTTGATCTCGTGGTCTGCCATGGCAGCTTCTTGAACGCCGACACCGACTATATTCACAAGAATAAATCGTTCCGCGGGTTCGGCTCATACGGCGACATACTGGTCCGCGACCGGAAGATGTACGTCGTGCCTACGCCGTTCGCGCTGGCCGCCGGAACGGCCGGCCTGGCCACACTCATCGCACCCGCCGACTACCAGGTGCTGTCGAGCGAGCTCGTCCAGGTAGGCGAGCTGGACCGGGTCGAGGTTGACGATGTGCTCGTTTCGTACGAGTTCAACATGCAGACCAACGAGATGGTCACGCACAAGGAGCCGAATCCGAACGCCGGTACCGTGCACCAGTTCCGTGCCTACCGATCGCGTGGAGCGGGTGACACGAAGACGGTCACGCTGAAGGGGCCTCGCTCATGACGCCCGTGGTACCTGCACGGACGGGCCTGGAGTCGGCATTCCCTGCCGCGATGCTCAGTGCCGTTGGCACGAAGGAGTCCTGGCGCAAGGAGGTCCACCGCCCTGCGACCAGCACACACAAGTGGTGGGCCAAGCGCCTCGGCACTGTCTTCCGCGGGATTCTTGCCTCGGCTACGACACCCGAGGACGCCGATGGCGCCGCGGCATACGCATCCCCGCTGGACCTGAATAGTGCCGTCGTCCTCGATCCCTTCTCTGGCTCCGGTGTCACTGGTGTCGAAGCACTCAAGCTCGGAGCCCGAGCCGTGTGCTTCGATATCAACCCCGTGGCAACCCTGGTCCAGCGCCAGGCAATGCAGCCCTGGAACATGGAGCGCCTGGCGGCTGCTTACGAGGCCGTCGAGTCTGCCTGCCGCGAGGAGATCGACCGCGTCCACCAGGCCGAAGACGGCCGGACTGTCCTGTACTACTTCTGGGTCGCGACCGTCCAGTGCCCCGATTGCTCCGACAAGGTGCGACTATTCGACTCGCCGGTGTTCTCCAAGAACGCCTATCCTAAGCGGGTTCCGAAAGCGCAGATCGTCTGTCCTGAGTGCCTGGGTGTCAAGCAGAGCCGGTACGACTTCGACTCCGAGACGTGCCCCAGCGGCCACGAGATCAGCCAGCGTGGAGCAGTCCGCGGTCAGATGGCAACCTGTCGCCAGGGCCACACCTTCAAGGTCTTGACTGCTCTCGGCGGCAACAGGGCTGAGTTCGAGATGTACGCCAAGATGGTCGCGAACCCGGATGGCTCGAAGGTCTACGAGAGCATCACCGACTGGGATCGCGACCTCTACGCACAGTGCGTCGAGCGACTCGCCGATCTGCCCGACTCCATGGTCCTGCCGCAGGGTGAGCTTGCGAGAGGCAACAACACCGACCAGGCGCTGAAGTGGAACTTTCGCGAGTGGCGCGACTTCTTCAACGCGCGCCAATTGGTCTCGCTATCGCTGATCGCGACCGCAATCCGGGACTTGCCCGGACCCTCCGCTGAACGTGAAGCGCTCGCGGCGCTCTTCTCGGGCACCCTTGAGTTCAACAACCTCTTCACGTCCTTCAAGGGCGAGGGGACCGGTGCTGTCCGGCACATGTTCAGCCACCACGTCCTCAAGCCGGAGCGAACGCCCCTCGAAGCCCATCCGTGGGGGACGACGCAGTCGTCGGGTTCCTTTTCAACTCTCTACAAGAGCCGGCTGCAGCGTGCGCATGAGTACAAAGTGAAGCCCGCCGATCTCGTCGACAAAGGCGCAGGGGCCGAACGTGTCACCGGGCTCGCCAAGCCGCTGGCTGCAACCGTTGTCGACTCATGGGCATCGTTCGAGGCCGCCCAGGGCCAAGCCGCCTACGTCGCCACCCGGAACTCGGCGGAGACCGATCTCCCCGATGGGTCCGTCGACCTGGTCGTCACGGACCCGCCCTACATGGACAACGTTCACTACGCGGAGCTTGCTGACTTCTTCCACGCCTGGCTTCACGGAATGCGGCCGTACGGCGCGTACCCGGCGACGGCGACAACACGGCGAACCGGAGAAGTTCAGCACGCGGATCCGGTCGAGTTCGGCAAGGCGATCGAAGCTGTCTGGAGCGAGTGCGCACGGGTCCTGAAGCCGGGTGGTCTCCTCGCCTTCACGTTCCACCAGGCCCGCATCAGCGGCTGGGTGCAGGTGGTCGAATCGCTTCACCGCGCCGGCTTCGTGATCACCGCCGTCCAACCGGTCAAGGGGGAGATGTCGACGAGCATCGTCAAGACCGGCTCGCGAGAGCCGTCGAATCTGGACAGCGTGGTCGTCTGCCGTCGGGCAGCCGACGGCGCGACCAACCCGAATGGCTCGCTCGAAGAAGCTCTGGCGACTGCACAGAAGGAGCTGAGTGCCCTGTTGGAGGCCGGTGTGGATGTGGGGGCGGGAGACGTGCGGTCCGTCGTTCGCGGCTCCCTGTTGGCTTACCTCTCGTCAGCGGGCACCGGCTTGAACGATGCGGTCATCGCTCAGGTGGACGCGCTAGCTTCACAGGTAATCGACGCACTGATCGCTCCGAAGCAATCTGCTGCGGTCCTCGTCTGACACGAGAAAGTACGCCTAGCGACGACGGCGACAGCATCAACACGAAGTACCGCAGGACGCCTGCCCGGCGGTACTTCGTGTGTGTCCCCAGCGTGATCCCGAACGACGCCGTCATACACAAAACAAGCGTCCGGCAACAGCTCCCCCACACCGCGCAGAAGCCAGCGGGAAGGTCGGCGCCGCACCCGAACACTCTCCCGCCCGGCCGGGGCAAACCGTGCACGTGTCGTGCTGACCCGGATGCAGCCGCTCAGGGGCCTTCAGCTTTGCTTCAGGAGGCATCATGAAGCAGTGCAGGGCTCGTAGTATCAGGGACCACTCCACCCCTGACCAGCTTAGATTCGCATTCGCAACGATCTGTCGTCCTGTGCTGACGTGTCAGCACAGGACCCGGATCGAGGTGGATCGAGCAGGACTCAGGAGGATGGAAATGGTGGCACTTATCCCGGTCTCCAGCGTTTACGCAGGTCAGCAAGGTAACGATTTCGGGTTCGAATCCCGTTGGGGGCACGCAAGATCGTGTGCGACACTGTTGCATACGTGCTTGGTCCTGTGGAGCAGTTTGGAGTGCTCGCCACCCTGTCAAGGTGGAGGCCGCGGGTTCAAATCCCGTCAGGACCGCTGGTGTTTCACGTGAAACACCGTGGCTGGGTAGCTCAGTTGGTACGAGCGATCGCCTGAAAAGCGATAGGTCGCCGGTTCGACCCCGGCCCCAGCCACAACCAGAAGGCCCCGTTCGACGAACGGGGCCTTCGTCGTGTCACAGCCATGAAGCGGGGAAGTCATGGGCAGCAGCCGGGTCGGGGGCGCGGACGAGACCGCGCTGGAGAAGGACAGGGCGAGGTACGGGCTACTCGCGGTGGTGGTCAGCAATCTCGCCGTCGTCGCCGTCGCGGTCTTCGGGGTCTGGCAACTCGACGGTGACAAGGCCGTGATCGTCGGTGTCCTCACCGCCGCCTTCACCGCGGTCAGCAGCACGACCACCGCCTATCTGGGCATCAAGGCCGTCTCCAACACCGCACGCTCCATCGCCCTCGCCGACGGCCCCTCCCGAGCGCACACCCCGGTGCCCGAGGTACCGCCGGCGGTGACGCCGGTGGCATCGGCCTCGCGGGGCGCCTAGGCCGCGTGGGCCGGGCCGGTGGGGCGGCCGCCCGGGTGGCGGTGGCGCCAGGTCACGAAGACCGCGCAGGAGAGCACCGTCCAGCCCACCAGCACCAGGAACGGGAACACGTGCTGGTGGCCCCGGAAGTACACGGCGGTGTGCTGGGCGTTCACCGAGGCGCCGGGCGGCAGCCAGCGGCCGATCGTGCCGAGCGGGGACGGCAGCAGCGGCCAGGAGACGGCACCGCCCGACGAGGGGTTGCCCAGCAGTACCAGCAGTCCCCAGGTGGGCAGCATGGCCCAGCGTCCGACCAGGGTGTTGAACATCGTGAAGACCATGCTGGTCGTGAACATCGTCAGGGCGAGGATCAGCCAGGACTCCGCGAACGGCAGCCGCAGCGCGCCGAGCCACCAGTCCACCACCGCGCAGATCACGAACCCGCCGAGCAGCGAGTAGCCGACGATGTAGGCGATGCGCTCCAGCGGATTGAGCGCTTTGGCGTGCACGCTGAGCTGGATGGCGCCGACCATGCCGACGACCACCGCGGCGAGGGTGATGTAGAAGATCGCCAGGCCGCGCGGGTCGCCCTTCTGCAACGGCTTGACGTCACGGACCACCACGGGTGTGCCGGTCGCCTTGCCCACCTTCGCCGCCGACTCCGCGAGCACCTGGGCGACCGACGAGCCGGACGCCCCGGACACCTCCAGGAGGATCGGCTTTCCGGAGGCGGGCACCTCGACCACCGCGAACGCCTCCTGCGCGTCCACCGCGCCCAACGCCGCCTGTCTGCTGTCGTACGGGCGCAGCTTGAGCGAGGCGTCCAGGGCCCGTTCCATCCCGCCGATGAAGCGCCGGGCGGCCGGACCGCCGTAGTCGCCGGTCACGGCCGTGGGGATGCTGTGCGGGGTCGGGTTCGCCATGGCGTAGGTGTAGGAGCCGGCGAAGAGGCCGGCACCGGCCGCGACGAGCAGCAGCAGGACGGTGGCGGGGAGGAAGGGGGAGGTCCGGAACGCGGCGTAGCGCTCCGCTCGGGTGGGCGGGCGGCCGTGTGCTCCGTGTGCTCCGGGTTCCGTGTGTTCTCCGGGTTCTGAGTGCTGCGAGTCGGGCATAGGGATCACGCTAGGGCAATAGGGGCACCGGTCTCCTGTCGGGGGGCTCGGGCTGCCGCCGTGGGGGTGGTGCTTCAGGTGCCGGGTGCGGGTGCGTTGTGGTTGATCGCGCAGTTCCCCGCGCCCCTGGCGGGCGGCCGCCGTGGGGTGAGGCGCTTGTACGCCGGGAGCGGGTGAATCGTGGTTGATCGCGCCGTTCCCCGCGCCCCTGGCGGGCGGCCGCCGTGGGGTGAGGCGCTTGTACGCCGGGAGCGGGTGAATCGTGGTTGATCGCGCAGTTCTCCGCGCCCCTGGCGGGGCGCTGTAGGTGCCGCCCGGCAAATCGTTCGCTTGTTTTTGTTCGGGGGTGAGATCCTGGATCGCGTATGTCTACGCATCCCGCCCCCGCCCTCGGCACCCTCGCCCCCCGTCTGACCGAGTTGTCGCTGCGCGACGCGCACCGGCTCGGGCGGCGGCTTGAGGGCGCGCGCAAGATCCGTAAGCCGGAGGCCCGCGCCGCCGTCCTCGCCGAGATCGAGGCCGAGGTCGACAAGGCCGCGGCCCGGATGGACGGGCGGCGCTCCCGCCTGCCCGCCGTCACGTATCCCGAGCAGCTGCCGGTCAGCCAGAAGAAGGACGACATCGCGGCGGCCATCCGCGACCACCAGGTCGTCATCGTCGCCGGCGAGACCGGTTCCGGAAAGACGACGCAGATCCCGAAGATCTGTCTCGAACTGGGCCGCGGCGTGCGCGGCATGATCGGGCACACCCAGCCCCGCCGGATCGCCGCCCGCACCGTCGCCGAGCGGGTCGCGGACGAGCTGCGCACCCCGCTCGGCGAGGCCGTCGGCTGGAAGGTCCGCTTCACCGACCAGGTGAACCCGGACGCCACCTTCGTCAAGCTGATGACGGACGGCATCCTGCTCGCCGAGATCCAGACCGACCGCGAGCTGCGCGCCTACGACACGATCATCATCGACGAGGCGCACGAGCGGTCCCTCAACATCGACTTCCTGCTCGGCTACCTCGCCCAGCTGCTCCCGAAGCGGCCGGACCTGAAGGTCGTCATCACCTCGGCGACCATCGACCCGGAGCGGTTCTCCCGGCACTTCGGGGACGCCCCGATCATCGAGGTGAGCGGACGGACGTACCCGGTGGAGGTGCGCTACCGCCCGCTGCTGGAGGAGGACTCCGACGACACGGCGGACGCCGACCGCGACCAGATCACCGCGATCACCGACGCCGTCGAGGAGCTGATGGCGGAGGGGCAGGGCGACATCCTCGTCTTCCTCTCCGGCGAGCGGGAGATCCGGGACACCGCGGACGCGCTGGAGAAGAAGAAATACCGATTCACCGAGGTGCTGCCGCTGTACGCGCGGCTCTCGCACGCCGAGCAGCACCGGGTCTTCCAGCCGCACACCGGACGCCGGATCGTGCTGGCGACCAACGTCGCCGAGACCTCCCTGACCGTGCCCGGCATCAAGTACGTCATCGACCCCGGCTTCGCCCGGATCAGCCGCTACAGCCACCGCACCAAGGTCCAGCGGCTGCCCATCGAGCCCGTCTCGCAGGCCAGCGCCAACCAGCGCAAGGGCCGCTGCGGCCGTACCTCCGACGGCATCTGCGTCCGGCTCTACAGCGAGGACGACTTCCTCGCCCGGCCGGAGTTCACCGACGCGGAGATCCTGCGCACCAACCTGGCCTCCGTCATCCTCCAGATGACCGCCGCCGGCCTCGGCGACATCGAGAAGTTCCCCTTCATCGACCCGCCGGACCACCGCAACATCCGCGACGGCGTGCAACTCCTCCAGGAGCTGGGCGCACTGGACCCGGCGCAGAAGGACGCGCGCAAGCGGCTCACCGACACCGGCCGCAAGCTGGCCCAGCTGCCGGTCGACCCGCGCCTCGCCCGGATGGTGCTGGAGGCGGACAGGAACGGCTGTGTCCGCGAGGTCATGGTCATCGCCGCCGCGCTGTCCATCCAGGACCCGCGCGAACGCCCGGCCGAGAAGCAGGCCCAGGCCGACCAGCAGCACGCCCGCTTCAAGGACGAGACCAGCGACTTCCTCGCCTACCTCAACCTGTGGCGGTACGTCCGCGAGCAGCAGAAGGAGCGCGGCTCCAGCTCGTTCCGCCGGATGTGCAAGCAGGAGTACCTCAACTTCCTGCGCATCCGCGAATGGCAGGACATCTACGTCCAGCTGCGCACGGTCGCCAAGCAGATGGGCATCCACCTCGCCGAGGAGGACGCCCCCGCCGACCGCGTGCACGTCTCGCTGCTGGCCGGCCTGCTGTCCCACATCGGGATGAAGGACGTCAAGGACGGCAACAAGAACGAGTACCTGGGCGCCCGCAGCGCCAAGTTCGCGATCTTCCCCGGCTCCGCGCTGTTCCGGAAGCAGCCGAAGTTCGTGATGTCCGCCGAGCTGGTGGAGACCAGCCGGCTGTGGGCGCGGGTCAACGCCAGGATCGAGCCGGAGTGGGTCGAGCCGCTCGCCGAGCACCTGCTCAAGCGCACCTACAGCGAACCGCACTGGGAGAAGGACCAGGCGGCCGTGATGGCGTACGAAAAGGTCACACTGTACGGCGTGCCGATCGTCGCCCAGCGCAAGGTGAACTACGGCCGGATCGACCCGGAGGTCTCCCGCGAGCTGTTCATCCGCAACGCGCTGGTCGAGGGCGACTGGCGCACCCACCACAAGTTCTTCGCGGACAACCGCAAGCTGCTCAGCGAGGTCGAGGAGCTGGAGCACCGGGCCCGGCGCCGGGACATCGTCGTGGACGACGACACGCTCTTCGACTTCTACGACCAGCGGGTACCCGAACACGTCGTCTCCGGCGCGCACTTCGACTCCTGGTGGAAGCACAAGCGGCACGAGCAGCCCGATCACCTGGACTTCGAGCGGGAGATGCTCATCCGGGAGTCGGCGGAGGCGGTCACCAAGGCCGACTACCCCGACACCTGGCGCCAGGGGCCGCTCAAGTTCCGGGTGACGTACCAGTTCGAGCCGGGCGCGGACGCGGACGGTGTGACCGTGCACATCCCCCTCCAGGTCCTCAACCAGGTCACCGACGAGGGCTTCGACTGGCAGATCCCGGGTCTGCGCGAGGAGGTGGTGACGGAGCTGATCCGCACCCTCCCCAAGCCGATCCGCCGCAACTACGTGCCCGCGCCCAACTACGCCAAGGCGTTCCTGGAGAAGGCCGTGCCGCTCCAGGAGCCGCTGCCGGTCACCATGGCGCGCGAGCTGAAGCGGATGGTCGGGGTGCCCTTCGAGGCGGAGGACTTCGACTGGTCCAAGGTCCCGGACCATCTGAAGATCACGTTCCGGATCGTCGACGAGCGGCGCCGCAAGCTGGCCGAGGACAAGGACCTGGAGGCGCTGAAACTCCGGCTGAAGCCGAAGGCACGCAAGGCGCTGTCCCAGGCCGCCGCCGCGACCGCGTCCCGCGAGGGCGGGGAGTCCTTGGAGCGCGCCGGGCTGGCCGACTGGACGATCGGCAGCCTCAGCCGGGTCTTCGAGACCCGCCGGGCCGGCCAGCCGGTCAAGGCGTACCCGGCGCTGGTGGACGACGGCGACACCGTCTCCGTCCGCCTCTTCGACACCGAGGCCGAGCAGGCCGAGGCCATGTGGCAGGGCACCCGGCGGCTCATCCTGCGCAACATCCCGGTCAACCCCGCGAAGTTCGCCTCCGAGAAGCTGACGAACCAGCAGAAGCTGGGGCTGTCCGCCAACCCGCACGGATCGATCCAGGCGCTGTTCGACGACTGCGCGATGGCGGCGGCGGACAAACTGATCGGCGACTTCGGCGGCCCGGCGTGGGACGAGGAGTCGTACCGCAAGCTCTACGACAAGGTCCGCGCCGAGATCGTGGACACCACGGTCCGGGCGGTCGGCCAGGTCCAGCAGGTGCTGGCCGCCTGGGGGGCCTGTGAGCGCCGCCTGAAGGCCGTGCGGAGCCCGGCGCTGCTCGCGAACCTGACGGACGTGCGCAAGCAGCTGGACGCCCTCGTGAAGCCCGGCTTCGTCACCGCGGCCGGCATACGGCGGCTGCCCGACCTGATGCGCTACCTGGTCGCCGCCGACCGGCGCCTGCAGCAGATGCCGACGGGGGTCCAGCGGGACACCACGCGCATGGAGAAGGTCCACGAGATGCAGGACGAGTACGCGTGGCTCCTGGAGCAGCTGCCCCAGGGCCGCCCGGTGCCGCAGCAGGTCCTCGACATCCGCTGGATGCTGGAGGAGCTGCGGGTCAGCTACTTCGCCCACGCGCTGGGCACGGCGTACCCGGTCTCCGACAAGCGGATCGTGAAGGCGATCGACGCGGCGGTGCCGTGACCGGACGGTCACAGGGGGCGAGTTCGACCAGGCGGGCCCGCCTCCTGTACAGTCCTACTCGCAGCGCAAGACCGCAGGTCGAACGCCGCGAAACCTGGTCCTGTGGAGCAGTTTGGAGTGCTCGCCACCCTGTCAAGGTGGAGGCCGCGGGTTCAAATCCCGTCAGGACCGCATAGACGACAAGAGGGCCCCTCGCGAGAGGGGCCCTCTTGCGTTGTCCGCGCAGCCCGGCCGCCCTTGACGGCGCCGGCTTCCCTCGGTACCCAGGGAGCAGGGCCCGTTCCTCCTGTGCGGCCCCCGGAGGTGGCGTATGGCGGCATCGGCCAGGCACGAGACGCGGGCGCTGTTGCGGGCCCATCTGTCGGCCGCCTCGTCCTATCGGCACGTCACCCGGCACTGCCCGGTCTGCCACCGCCTGCTGCGGCTGGCGCTGGACGCCCCGGCCAGGCCCCGGGAGCCCGACGCGGACGCCATGGAGGACGAAAGTCCCCGCAGCGCGTGACCAACGCCCCCCGCGCGCCCGGCTCCTGGGTGCGACCCTGGAACAGGTGCTTCCACTAGCGCACCGGAAGCACGGGCAACAAGCGCCCCCATGTGTGACGGGTGTCACCGCATGACTTTTCAAAAGGGTGACACTTACCCCCGTCATACAACAGGTCAATTTAATATGTGCAATTGCACCCCTTACCGGGGTCTCGCAGGGCGGTTCCGACACCGCTCCCCAGACTCCGACAAGGCTGCCCACAGGGCCACTTGCGCACTCCCCGCCGACGCACAAAAAAGATCGCGCTGGACCCGGCGGAGTCCAGCGCGATCCACGACGCACCCTGTGTCGCTGCCTGTGGCGTTCTCTTCGGCTTGGGCGAGGGGCCTGTTGGGGCAGAACCCGCGTCGCTTGGAGCTAGGGTTCCGGGCACGTCCGACAGGTTGGGGGGCCTGGCGGTTTCGCCCGTTATTCGGTTGTTCAGGCCTCGCTGCGCTGCTGCGGGATGCCCGCGAGCAGTGCGCGGACCTCGGCCTCGCGGTAGCGGCGGTGCCCGCCGAGCGTACGGATCGACGTGAGCTTGCCGGCCTTCGCCCACCGCGTGACCGTCTTGGGGTCGACACGGAACATGGTGGCGACCTCAGCCGGGGTCAGCAGCGGCTCGGCATCAGGGGTGCGAGCGGTCATGAGCGGCCTCCTCGGGAGAACCGAACCATCTCGGTTCTTTCCTCTAAATTCTGCACCTTGACCCGCGTTGCCCGAAATGGCGGACGCGAGTCGAGTCGGTTATAGGACGAACGGCTTGTCCTCGGCACTACAACTACACCATCTGTCCAGCCGCGTCGGCCAAACCGATGGAATTGCCCTCCCAGGTGTTCATCAGCGACGGATGCCGATGGACCATGCCATAGCGGACAGTCACGCCACTGTGACGATCAGTCACAGTGGCGTGCAGGAGTCACAAGACCCCCCAAAGCGTGCAATGCTGGGAATCCGCCCACAGTGGAGCATAGTTGGGCGGACGGAGCCCTCCCCGGACTCCTTGTCCTATTTTGGCATGAGGGGCGGCAAGAGGCGCAAGGGCCGCGTAAGTGCCGTCCGTCACCCTTGAGACAAAAGTCCAGATCGGGACCAACGTCCCGGCACAGGGTCAAGTGTCGTAGACCGTACGTCGTTCGAGGCCGTTCGAGCCGTGACCTACGTCACTCGGCTCACGCCCGGTTCGCGTTCAGTTCGCGGAACGCCGGTCCCGTACCGCCCGCCAGCGCTCCACGAGCCGCCCGTAGGCCTCCCCGGCCGCCGCCCCGTCGCCCAGTCGCAGCGCCTCGATCCCGGCCGCCACGTCCGCCGCCGAGTGGTCGCCCACCAGCTCGCCGGCCGGCAGCACGTGCACCAGGCCGCCATAGTCCAGTTCCACCAGCGAGCGCGGGTGGAACTCCTCCAGCCAGCGGCCGACGTCCAGCAGGCCGTCGATCAGCGGTCCCTCCTCGACGGCGTCCTTCAGCGCCCGCAGCCCCCGCGCCACCCGGCGCCGGGCCTGCACCATCGGCGTGCGGTAGCGCAGCACCGGGGGCACCTCGGCGGTCCCCTCGTCGTAGCGCCGCTCGGCGTCGGAGACCAGCACGAACCAGTTCAGCGGCACCTGCCAGACGGCCGTGCGGATCCAGGGCCGGGCGTCCGGGTTCCGGGCCAGCCAGCGCTCGTAGTCCTGGGCGGCCTGGCGGCGCAGCAGGGGCGGCAGCACCGCGTCCAGCACCGGCGGGGGCAGTTCCCCGGTCGGCTCGCCGAGCGCCTGCCAGCCGCGCAGCCGAGTGCGCCAGGGGCAGACGCAGGTGACGCCGTCCACCTCCAGCACGAAGGCGTCCCGGCTCTCGTGCACCGGCACGACGACCGGCGGGGTGGGCAGCAAGTCGGCCAGCGAGCGCCGCAGTTCGTCCTGGTACGACGGCCGGTCGGGGCGGGCGGCGTAGCGCGTCCAGTGCGCGCGCTCCGGCTCCGGGAAGGCGCCCAGCGGCTCGTACACGCGCAGGTACGCCGCGTAAGGGACGACCACGGAGGACACCTTGGGCACGCCTGCTCACTCCCCACCGGACCCGGCTCGAAACACTGCGCATCGTGCCACGGTCATCCATGGGTCACACGTGCGCCGGCGGCCCGGGAGAGTGATCCTGAACACTGCGCGGATGGCGGGTGGCCGCAGGCTCTACGCTCATGCCACCGGGCCCCCGCCACCCGCACGGGGACCGCGCCCCACTCGCCGCTACTTACACAGGAGTCACCACAGTGACCGACGTAACCGGCGCACCTGCTGATGTCCTGCACACCCTGTTCCACTCGGACCAGGGCGGCCACGAGCAGGTCGTGCTCTGCCAGGACCGCGCGTCCGGCCTGAAGGCCGTGATCGCCATCCACTCCACCGCCCTGGGCCCGGCCCTCGGCGGCACCCGGTTCTACCCGTACGCGACCGAGGCCGAGGCCGTCGCCGACGCGCTCAACCTCGCGCGCGGGATGTCGTACAAGAACGCCATGGCCGGGCTCGACCACGGCGGCGGCAAGGCCGTGATCATCGGCGACCCGGAGCGCGACAAGAGCGAGGAACTGCTGCTCGCCTACGGGCGGATGGTCGCCTCCCTCGGCGGCCGGTACGTCACCGCGTGCGACGTCGGCACCTACGTCGCGGACATGGACGTGGTGGCCCGCGCGTGCCGCTGGACGACCGGCCGCTCCCCCGAGAACGGCGGCGCCGGCGACTCCTCCGTGCTCACCGCCTTCGGCGTCTACCAGGGCATGCGCGCCAGCGCCCAGCACCTGTGGGGCGACCCGCTGCTGCGCGGGCGCCGGATCGGCATCGCGGGCGTCGGCAAGGTCGGCCACCACCTGGTGCGGCACCTGCTGGACGAGGGCGCCGAGGTCGTGATCACCGACGTGCGCGAGGACGCGGTCCGGCGGATCCTCGACCAGCACCCCGAGCGGGTCTCCGCGGTCGCCGACACCGAGGCGCTGATCCGGGTGCCGGGCCTGGACATCTACGCCCCCTGCGCCCTCGGCGGCGCCCTGAACGACCTCAGCGTGCCGGCGCTGACCGCCAAGGTGGTGTGCGGCGCGGCCAACAACCAGCTCGCCCACCCCGGCGTCGAGAAGGACCTCGCGGACCGCGGGATCCTCTACGCGCCGGACTACGTGGTCAACGCGGGCGGGGTCATCCAGGTCGCCGACGAGCTGCACGGGTTCGACTTCGACCGGTGCCGGACGAAGGCCGCGAGGATCTTCGACACCACGCTGGCGATATTCGCACGTGCGAAGAAGGATGGGATCCCGCCGGCCGCCGCGGCCGACCGGATCGCCGAGCAGCGGATGGCCGAGGCGCGCGCGGGCGGCACCGCGTACTGACCCGCTCGCACAAACGCGCGGTACCCGCCGGCGGGAACGTGGAGAGAACTCTCACTTCAACCGGCGGGTCGTACCCCGATAAGTGGTTAAAATCGCCATTGACCAGCGAGGACAGGGCACCTCGCGGGTCCTGTGCACACGCGCGTGCTGCGGGCGACGTACCGTATGGGCGCGGGCTCAGGTACCGTGGAAGCCCTACGGACCGGCCTCTCTGCGGAGGGTCCGTTTCGGATCATGAACGCGTGTCAGACTCTGGGGCCGTTGAGCCCCGTCACCGAGGGGGTCGAGCCATGGGGCGCGGCCGGGCCAAGGCCAAGCAGACAAAGGTCGCCCGCCAGCTGAAGTACAACAGCGGTGGGACTGACCTGTCACGTCTGGCCAATGAACTGGGCGCATCGACTTCGAGCCAGCCGCCGAACGGCGAGCCGTTCGAGGACGATGAAGATGACGAGGACGACCTCTACTCGCGTTACGCCGACCTCTATGAGGACGGCGACGACGAGGACGAGGGCCCTTCACAACATCGTCGCGGCGCTTGACCTTGCACTGAGCAACAGTCCGGTCGGTGGCACAGCCACCGACCGGCTTCTGTGCTGTCAGGGTTGTCAGGCCGCGTAGTCCCCGACCAGCTCGGCCCCGGTGGTCTTCGGGCCGCGCTCGGTGATCTCGCCGGCGATCCAGGCGTCGACACCCCGGTCGGCCAGGGTCGTGAGGGCCGCCTCGGTGGACTCCGCCGGGACGACGGCCATCATGCCGACCCCCATGTTCAGGGTCTTCTCCAGCTCCAGGCGCTCGACGTCCCCGGTCTTCCCGACCAGGTCGAAGATCGCGCCCGGGGTCCAGGTGGAGCGGTCGACCACGGCGTGCAGACCGTCCGGGATCACGCGCGCCAGGTTGGCCGCGAGGCCGCCGCCGGTGATGTGGCTGAAGGCGTGCACCTCGGTGGTGCGGGTCAGCGCCAGGCAGTCCAGCGAGTAGATCTTGGTGGGCTCCAGCAGCTCCTCGCCGAGGGTGCGGCCCAGCTCCGCGATCTCGGTCTCCAGGGCCAGGCCGGCGCGCTCCAGCAGGACGTGGCGGACCAGGGAGTACCCGTTCGAGTGAAGACCGGAGGCCGCCATGGCGATCACCGCGTCACCCGTGCGGATGCGGTCGGCGCCGAGCAGCCGGTCGGCCTCCACGACGCCCGTGCCCGCGCCGGCGACGTCGAAGTCGTCCTCGCCCAGCAGGCCCGGGTGCTCGGCGGTCTCGCCGCCCACCAGGGCGCAGCCGGCCAGCACACAGCCCTCGGCGATGCCCTTGACGATGGCGGCGACCCGCTCGGGGTGGACCTTGCCGACGCAGATGTAGTCGGTCATGAACAGCGGTTCGGCGCCGCACACCACGATGTCGTCCATGACCATGGCGACCAGGTCGTGGCCGATCGTGTCGTAGACGCCCATCCGGCGGGCGACGTCGACCTTCGTGCCGACGCCGTCGGTGGCGGAGGCCAGCAGGGGGCGCTCGTAGCGCTTGAGGGCGGAGGCGTCGAAGAGTCCGGCGAAGCCGCCGAGGCCGCCCAGCACCTCCGGGCGCCGGGTCTTCTTCACCCACTCCTTCATCAGCTCGACGGCGCGGTCGCCCGCCTCGATGTCGACGCCCGCCGCTGCGTAGCTGGCACCAGTTGTCTCAGACATGACTGTGAGAGCTTTCGTGTCGTACTGCGGGGGTGTTACGGGCGGCGGATCGCGTCGGCCGCTGCGGTGGCGGCCGGACCGGCCGCCAGCTCGGTCTCCAGCAGCTGCTTGCCGAGCAGCTCCGGGTCGGGCAGCTCCATCGGGTACTCGCCGTCGAAGCAGGCGCGGCACAGGTTCGGCTTGGCGATCGTGGTCGCCTCGATCATGCCGTCGATGGAGATGTAGGCGAGGGAGTCGGCGCCGAGCGAGGTGCCGATCTCCTCGATGGTCATGCCGTTGGCGATCAGCTCCGCGCGGGTGGCGAAGTCGATGCCGAAGAAGCAGGGCCACTTGACGGGCGGGGAGGAGATCCGGATGTGGACCTCGGCGGCGCCGGCCTCGCGCAGCATGCGGACCAGGGCCCGCTGGGTGTTGCCGCGCACGATGGAGTCGTCCACGACGACCAGGCGCTTGCCCCGGATGACTTCCTTCAGCGGGTTCAGCTTCAGGCGGATGCCCAGCTGGCGGATGGTCTGCGAGGGCTGGATGAAGGTGCGCCCGACATAGGCGTTCTTCACCAGGCCGTTGCCGAAGGGGATGCCGGAGGCCTCCGCGTAGCCGATGGCGGCGGGGGTGCCGGATTCCGGGGTCGCTATGACCAGGTCGGCCTCGGCCGGGGCCTCCTTGGCGAGCCGGCGGCCCATCTCCACCCGGGAGAGGTACACGTTCCGGCCGGCGATGTCGGTGTCCGGGCGGGCCAGGTAGACGTACTCGAAGACACAGCCCTTGGGCTTCGCTTCCGCGAATCGTGAGCTGCGCAGGCCGTTCTCGTCGATGGCGACGAACTCGCCCGGCTCGATCTCCCGCACATAGCTCGCGCCGCAGATGTCGAGGGCGGCGGACTCGGAGGCGACCACCCAGCCGCGCTCCAGGCGGCCGAGGACCAGCGGGCGGATGCCCTGCGGGTCGCGGCCGGCGTAGAGGGTGTGCTCGTCCATGAAGACGAGGGAGAACGCGCCCCGGACCTTCGGCAGCACCTGGTGGGCGGCCTCCTCGATGGTGAGGGGCTTGCCGTCCTCGTCGACCTGGGCGGCCAGCAGGGCCGTCAGCAGGTCGGTGTCGTTGGTCGCCGCGACCCGGGTGGAGCGGCTGTTGTTGTCGTTGGGCAGGGCGGCGACCATCTCGGCGAGCTGCGCCGTGTTGACCAGGTTGCCGTTGTGGCCGAGCGCGATCGAACCGTGCGCGGTGGCGCGGAACGTCGGCTGGGCGTTCTCCCACACGGAGGCGCCGGTGGTCGAGTAGCGGGCGTGTCCGACCGCGATATGACCCTGGAGCGAACCGAGCGAGGTTTCGTCGAAGACCTGGGAGACCAGGCCCATGTCCTTGAAGACGAGGATCTGGGAGCCGTTGCTGACCGCGATTCCCGCGGATTCCTGACCCCGGTGCTGGAGGGCGTAGAGCCCGAAGTACGTGAGCTTTGCGACCTCTTCACCCGGAGCCCAGACGCCGAAGACGCCGCAAGCGTCCTGGGGGCCCTTTTCGCCGGGAAGCAGATCGTGATTGAGTCGACCGTCACCACGTGGCACGGTTCCGAGTGTAGGCGAGACCGGCCGCTGGTCCGAATGGGGGATACGCGACCCTGACGGGTCGGGGTTTCGCCGATCACCTTGGCGGAATTCGCGTTCTGGCTGGTCAGCTCGGGTGCTTCAGCGGTTCGTCCGAGTCCGGGGCGGACGGGACGCGGCGGGCCGGGGCCGGGGCGCCGCGTGCGTGAGTGAGGTGTCGCACATCATTCGGGTGCCGGGCGGCTGAGCCGGACACGGTCGCCGTCGCCGTCCGTGAGCGTCAGCCTCGTCTCGGTGGCGTGGGCGGTGAGCGTGCCGGTGGTCAGCGTCCGGGCGAGCGTGCGCTCGAACTCCATACGGGCCGGGGCGCAGGCCATCCTGGTGGTGCGCAACTGTCCGAGGGTGACGTGGTCGCCGTCGACGGTGCCGCGGGCGCTGAACCGGTTGCACCCGAGGTCGCCGGACGCCTTGCCGTCCGCGTCGATGCGCAGCCGGGCCGTGGCGGGCGCGTCGTGGGTGGTGCCGTCGACGGTGACGCTGTCGACCCGCCAGTCGATCCCGGTCACCGGATGCCGTTCGCTCACCGCACCACTGTCCGCCTTTCCGCCGCCACAGGCCACCACGCACGGGAGGAGCGCGGCGGCCACCGCCAGGGTCATGCGCTGCTCGTACCGGTTCATACGGGTTCGACGGACGCGCGGTACGACCGGTTCCGGGCTACGACATCAGCGGCAGCAGGTCCCCGAGGTCCGCGCGCTCCCCGCTCGCGCTGACCTTCGCCGCCGCGAGGGCGTCCCGCCAGGTCAGCCGGCCGGTGGCGAGCCGGATCCAGGTGAGCGGGTCGGTCTCCACGACATTGGGCGGCGTACCCCGGGTGTGCCGGGGCCCCTCGACGCACTGCACCACGGCGTACGGCGGCACCCGCACCTCGGTGGAGCCGCCGGGCGCCTTCAGGGCGAGGGCGTCGGCGAGCACCCGGGTCGCGGCGGCCAGGGCCTGCCGGTCGTACGGCACATCGAGGCCCGCGACGGCGGCCGTCAGGTCGTCGGTGTGGACGACGAGTTCGACGGCCCGGGTGACGAGGTAGTCGTCCAGGGGCAGCGCGCCCGCGTCGGTCGCCAGCAGCCGCCCGCCGGGATGCTCGGTCAGCACGGCCCGCAGGCTCTCCTCGACCCCGGCGAGGTACGCGTCGGGTTCGGGGTGCTCGGCGGCCAGGCGCCGGGTGACGGCGTCGATGTCACCGGAGCGCGCGGAGGTGGCGAACGGCCACTCGGCCACCGTGACGTCCTGCCGTGACGGTGCCGGCTCCGCCACGGCCCTCGGCACGGCCGTGAGCGCCATGCCGAGATGCGCGACCAGTTCCCGTACGGTCCACTCACCGAGCCGGGTGGGCAACGCGAGCCGCTCGGCGTCCAGCCCCCGGACGGCCTCCCTGACATGCCCGAACTGGGCGAGCACGGCGGCCCTCGTACGGGCGGGATCGTAACTGCGGGCACGCTTCCTGGCCGGTGGCATGCGGGTGAGCCTATGCCCTGCCGGGCAGGACGCTTCAGCCCCTCCTGGCTGGGCCGGGTGTGCCGGGGACGAACGGTTCGGGGTGAGTTCGGGGATTGGGGGCTGGGAGTCGGGGCCGGGGCCGGCGAAGGGGGCGCGTGGTCGGGTTGGGGGTGGGGACACGGGGCCGGGTCGAGGATGGAGCACGCGACCGGAGCCCGTGCCGGGCGGTACGGCCGGACCCGTGCCGGGCGGTACGGCCGGACCCGTGCCGGGCGGTACGGCCGGACCCGTGCCGGGCGGTACGGCCGGACCCGTGCCGGGCGGTACGGCCGGACCCGTGCCGGGCGGTACGGCCGGACCCGTGCCGGGCGGTGCAGCCGGACCCGTGCCGGGCGGTGCAGCCGGACCCGTGCCGGGCGGTGCAGCCGGACCCGTGCCGGGCGGTGCAGCCGGGACCGGAGCGGAGTCGCATGGCCAGGGACAAGGCCGCGGCGCCCGGCGCGGCATCCGGACAGTACGGCCGCGCATGGCGGGCCGCGAGTCCACGACCGAGGCGAGGGCACATGGCCAAGGGCCACGGCCTGCACCGCGCACAGCGCCCGGGCAGCACGGCCGACCCAAGCCAGGTCGCGAGGCCAGGACCGGTGCGGGGCCACGTGGCCAAGGACAAGACCGGCACCGGCAACGCCCGGCAGTACGACCGACCCAAGCCGGCCGCCAGGCCCCCACTGAGGCGAGGCCACGTGGCCAGGGGCAAAACCGGCACCCGGTGCGGGGGCCACGCGGCCGGAGCCGGGGGCAGAGGAACTCGCGGCCCCTACGCGGGCGACGGCGTCCAGCCCAAGCCGTGCTCGGTCCGGGGGTGCGAAGGCCCTGCCCGTTCGGGACGGGCAGGGCCTTCGGGGTTACCCGGCGGGGTCAGGCCAGCAGGGCCGGGATGGTGTTCTCGTGGGTCTCACGAAGTTCGTCCAGGGTCAGGGCGAACTCGCCCTGCACCTCCACCGCGGCACCGTCCACGACGCCGACACGGGTGGCCGGCAGGCCCCGCGCGCCGCACATGTCGGTGAAGCGGAGCTCCTCCGAGCGCGGCACGGCGACGACCGCGCGGCCGGCCGACTCGGAGAACAGGAAGGTGAACGCGTCGAGGCCGTCCGGGACGACCAGCCGCGCGCCCTTGCCGCCGAGCAGCGCGGACTCCACGACGGCCTGGACGAGACCGCCGTCGGACAGGTCGTGCGCGGAGTCGATCATGCCGTCGCGGGAGGCGGAGATCAGGATCTCGGCCAGCAGGCGCTCCCGCTCCAGGTCCACCGCCGGGGGCAGCCCGCCGAGGTGGTCGTGGACGACCTGGGACCAGGCCGAGCCGCCGAACTCCTCGCGGGTGTCGCCGAGGAGGTAGAGCAGCTGGCCCTCCTCCTGGAAGGCGACCGGGGTGCGCCGGGCCACGTCGTCGATGACGCCGAGGACCGCGACCACCGGGGTCGGGTGGATGGCCGCCTCGCCGGTCTGGTTGTAGAGGGAGACGTTGCCGCCGGTCACCGGGGTGCCGAGCTGCAGGCAGCCGTCCGCGAGGCCCCGTACCGCCTCCGCGAACTGCCACATCACGGCCGGGTCCTCGGGCGAGCCGAAGTTCAGGCAGTCGGACACCGCGAGCGGCTTGGCGCCGGTCGTGGCGACGTTCCGGTACGCCTCCGCCAGCGCGAGCTGCGCGCCCGTGTACGGGTCGAGCTTGGCGTAGCGGCCGTTGCCGTCGGTGGCGATGGCGACGCCGAGCCCCGACTCCTCGTCGACGCGGATCATGCCCGAGTCCTCGGGCTGGGCCAGCACCGTGTTGCCCTGCACGAAGTGGTCGTACTGGGACGTGATCCACTTCTTGGAGGCCTGGTTGGGCGAGCCCACCAGCTTCAGGACCTGGGCCTTCAGTTCCGCCGCGGAGGCCGGGCGGGGCAGCTTGTTCGCGTCGTCGGCCTGGAGGGCGTCCTGCCAGTCCGGGCGGGCGTACGGGCGCTCGTAGACCGGGCCGTCGTGGGCGACCGTGCGCGGGTCGACGTCGACGATCTTGCCGCCGTGCCAGAAGATCTCCAGCCGGTCGCCGTCGGTCACCTCGCCGATGACGGTGGCGATGACGTCCCACTTCTCGCAGATCTCCAGGAAGCGGTCGACCTTCGCCGGCTCGACCACCGCGCACATGCGTTCCTGCGACTCGCTCATGAGGATCTCCTCGGGCGAGAGGGTCGAGTCGCGCAGCGGCACGTCGTCCAGGGTGACGCGCATGCCGCCGGAGCCGTTCGACGCCAGCTCGCTCGTCGCGCAGGACAGGCCCGCCGCGCCGAGGTCCTGGATGCCGACGACCAGCTTCTCGGCGAACGCCTCCAGGGTGCACTCGATGAGGAGCTTCTCCTGGAAGGGGTCGCCGACCTGGACGGCCGGCCGCTTCGACGGCTTGGCGTCGTCGAAGGTCTCCGAGGCCAGGATCGAGGCGCCGCCGATGCCGTCGCCGCCGGTGCGGGCACCGTAGAGGATGACCTTGTTGCCCGCGCCGGACGCCTTCGCGAGGTGGATGTCCTCGTGCCGCATGACACCGATGGCACCGGCGTTGACCAGCGGGTTGCCCTGGTAGCAGGCGTCGAAGACGACCTCGCCGCCGATGTTGGGCAGGCCCAGGCAGTTGCCGTAGCCGCCGATGCCCGCGACGACGCCCGGCAGGACGCGCTTGGTGTCGGGGTGGTCGGCGGCGCCGAAGCGCAGCGGGTCCACGACGGCGACCGGGCGGGCGCCCATCGCGATGATGTCGCGGACGATGCCGCCCACGCCGGTGGCCGCGCCCTGGTAGGGCTCGACGTACGACGGGTGGTTGTGCGACTCGACCTTGAAGGTGACCGCGTAGCCCTGGCCGACGTCGACCACACCGGCGTTCTCGCCGATGCCGACGAGCAGCGCGTCGCTCTCGGGCGCCTTCTCGCCGAACTGGCGCAGGTGGACCTTGGAGGACTTGTACGAGCAGTGCTCGGACCACATGACCGAGTACATGGCGAGTTCGGCGCCGGTCGGGCGGCGGCCGAGGATCTCCACCACCCGCTCGTACTCGTCCTTCTTCAGGCCGAGTTCGGCCCAGGGCAGCTCGACGTCGGGGGTCGCGGCCGCGTGCTCGACCGTGTCCAGAGGCGTCCGGCTCATGCGTTGACCAGCTTCTTGAGGATCGAGGTGAAGAACGGGAGGCCGTCGGTGCGGCCGGTGCCGATCAGCGGCTCGACGGCGTGCTCGGGGTGCGGCATGAGGCCGACGACGTTCCCGGCCTCGTTGGTGATGCCGGCGATGTCGTTGAGCGAGCCGTTGGGGTTCACGTCCAGGTAGCGGAAGACGACCCGGCCCTCCGCCTCCAGCGCGTCGACGGTGCGGGCGTCGGCGACGTACCGGCCGTCCATGTTCTTCAGCGGGATGCTGATCTCCTGGCCCTGGCGGTAGTCGCCGGTCCAGGCCGTCTCCGCGTTCTCCACCCGCAGCTTCTGGTCGCGGCAGATGAAGTGGAGGTGGTCGTTGCCGAGCATGCCGCCGGGGAGGAGGTGGGCCTCCGTGAGGATCTGGAAGCCGTTGCAGATGCCGAGGACCGGGAGGCCGGCCTTCGCCTGCTCGATGAGGGGCTCCATCACCGGCGAGAAACGGGCGATGGCACCGGCGCGCAGGTAGTCGCCGTAGGAGAAGCCGCCGCACAGGACGACGGCGTCGACCTGCTTGAGGTCCTTGTCCTTGTGCCACAGGGCGACGGGTTCCGCCCCCGCGATACGGATCGCGCGCCGGGTGTCCCGGTCGTCGAGGCTGCCCGGGAAAGTGACGACGCCAATACGAGCGGTCACTTCGCGGCCTCCGCGACTTCCGCCGGCTCTTCCACCTTGACGACGAAGTCCTCGATCACCGTGTTGGCGAGGAAGGATTCCGCCAGATCGTGGATGCGGGCGAGTGCGGCCTCGTCGACCGGCCCGTCGACTTCGAGTTCGAAACGCTTTCCCTGACGTACGTCCGAGATCCCCTCGAAACCCAGGCGCGGCAGCGCACGCTGGACCGCCTGGCCCTGGGGGTCGAGGATCTCCGGCTTGAGCATGACGTCGACTACGACGCGTGCCACTGGCACTCCCGGTGTGTGGTGCTGAGCAGGTTCCTTCAGACTACCCGCACAAAATTTCTACGCGAGTAGAGTTGGAGGAAACTACGTGAGGCGCGTCACGATCGGGTGTCGAAGCCCGGCCCGCGCGAAAAATTCTGGGAAAGTTCGGGAGTCCCGCCCGCGTTACGTATTGTGCTCGGACACGCGGAGGGATTTAGTCGGGCTTCACTTTGCATTGCCGGGCACTGTACAAATGAATTGGCAATAGCCGATACTCGGTACGTCATCGCCGTTGAGCTGTATCGACGTGCCGCACGAAGGGACCGATATTCGTGGCGCAAAAGGTCGTGGTCACTCTGTTTGACGACATCGACGGCTCGGAAGCGGCGGAAACGATCGCCTTCGGACTCGACGGTAAGTCGTACGAGATCGACCTGAACGCGGGAAACGCCAAGAAGCTGCGCAAGGCGCTCGCGCCCTACGTCGAGGCCGGCCGCAAGCGGTCGCGCTCCGGCAAGGCGTACAAGCAGACCGAGGTGGCGCCCGACCCGGCGGCCGTCCGCGCCTGGGCCCAGGCCAACAAGATGGACGTCCCGGCGCGCGGGCGCATCCCCAAGAAGGTCTACGAGGCGTTCACCGCCGCCCAGTGAGGCGGGCGGGACGAGCGCGTCGAGCGAGGCCCGCGAAGGGGCAGTCCCCAGGGCCCGTCAGCGGGCCCTGGGGACCGTTCAGTTGGGCGGAGCGGGCCCGGCGGGGGAACCGACTTGCGCTACCCCCCTGCTGATCAGCTAATGTCTGGAACACGCCGAGGGGCGAGGCCGAAAGGCCGGATCCCGAGGACATGCGGGTGTAGTTCAGTAGTAGAACATCCCCCTTCCAGGGGGAAGGCGCAGTGTGCGATCCCTGTCACCCGCTCTGGCATCGGCCGTCATGACCACGCTTGTGGATCAGGTAGGCTGGTGCTCGCACCGATCGGTGGGAGCCGGTCGGGGGCAGTGCGGACGTAGCTCAGTTGGTAGAGCGCAACCTTGCCAAGGTTGAGGTCGCGAGTTCGAGCCTCGTCGTCCGCTCGGGAGAAAGACCCCGGTCCACTGGACCGGGGTCTTTTCGTTTCCCCGCGCCTTTCTGACATTTGTCATGGCGGGTGATGACACCGCGCACTGCCCGGCCGGCGCCGGCGCCGGGACGCTGGCCTCATGGACAAGCACGGACACGAGCACGTGATCGAGGTCACCGACCTCCGACGCGTCTACGGAGGCGGGTTCGAGGCCGTACGCGGCATCAGCTTCTCCGTGGCACCCGGCGAGATCTTCGCCCTGCTGGGCACCAACGGCGCCGGGAAGACCTCCACGGTGGAGCTGCTGGAAGGGCTCGCCGAGCCCGCCGGGGGCCGGATCCGGGTCCTCGGCCACGATCCCTACCGCGAGCGGGCCGCCGTACGGCCCCGCACCGGCGTCATGCTCCAGGAGGGCGGCTTCCCCGCCGAGCTGACCGTCGCCGAGACCGCCCGGATGTGGGCCGGCTGCACCAGCGGCGCCCGGCCGGAGGCGGAGGCCCTCGGCCTGGTCGGGCTGGCGGACAAGCACGCGGTGCGGGTCAAGCAGCTCTCCGGCGGGGAGCGGCGCCGGCTCGACCTGGCGCTCGCCCTGCTCGGACGGCCCGAGGTGCTCTTCCTGGACGAGCCGACGACCGGACTGGACGCCGAAGGCCGCCGGGCGACCTGGGAGTTGGTGCGGGAACTGCGCGACGCCGGTACGACCGTGCTGCTCACCACGCACTACCTGGAGGAGGCCGAGGACCTCGCCGACCGGCTCGCCATCCTGCACGAGGGCCGCATCGCCGCGTCCGGCACCCCGGCCGAGGTGACCGCCGGCCGGCCCTCCCGCATGTCCTTCGAACTGCCCGAGGGCTACTTCCTCGGCGACCTGCCCCCGCTGGCCCACCTCGGCGTCCGCGCCCACGAGACCGACGGCCGGCTCGTCCACCTGAGCACCACCGAACTCCAGCGCACCGCCACGGCCGTCCTCACCTGGGCCGACCGCTCGGGCGTCCCCCTGCACCGCCTCGACGTCCGCTCGGCGTCCCTGGAGGAGGCCTTCCTCGGCATCGCACGGGAGCACGGGGTGGCGGCGTGAGGGAGGAGAGGGGCGAGGGGAGCGGCGGGGTCGGTACGGCGGGCGGGGGGTTCGGTGGGCCCGGCCCGGGGGCTGAAGGGCTCGGCGCCGGGGGCGTCGGGCGTGGCGAGGGCGGGACTTCGGGAGGCGGGGGCGGTATCGCCGAGGGCGGCGCGGAGGGCAGGGAGCCCGGCACCGGGCCCTCGGGGCGCGGCGAAGGCAGAACTGCCGGATACGGGTGCGGTATCGGCCGGGGTGCGCGCGGGGCGGGGACAGAGGTCGGCGGCACCGGCTCCGGGGCCGGGGCCGGGGCCGGCTCCGGGAGCGGGGCCAGCTCCGGGGGCGGGGCCAGCTCCGGGGCCGTCGTACGCCACGCGAACGGAACCGCCGACCGCGAGAGCGGCACCGGCGGGCACGCGAGTCGAGGCGGCACGCGGGCGGACGGGCCCGGCACCAAGGGTCCAGGGCGTGGCGGTGCGACCGGTGTGCGAGACGGAGTCGGGAGCGGGCGGGTGAGCGGAGGCGTCATGGCAGGAGGGAGCGGAAGCGTGGCCGTAGGGAGCGGTGAGGTTGTGGGGAAGGCCGGCTGGGCCGGGACGCGGCGGCGGCTCGGGGCGCTCGGGCGGGGCGAGTTGGCATTGCTCGGACGTAACCGGGGTGTGGTGTTCACCGCGCTGGTCGTGCCGCTGGTGCTGCCGTTCAGCGTGCGGCCGGCGCTGGACGGCATGCATCTGGAGCGGCACGGGCTGAACGTCGGCACGACCCTGCTGACGGCCGCGGTCGGCTACTCCTTCCTCTTCGCCGTCTACACCTCGCTGGTCAGCGCCTACGTCGCCCGCCGCGAGGAACTCGTCCTCAAGCGGCTGCGCACCGGCGAGCTCTCCGACCCGGAGATCCTCACCGGCACGGCCCTGCCCGCGGTCCTCCTCGGCCTCGCCCAGGCGCTGGTGCTGTGCGTCGCCTGCGCGGTGCTGCTGGACACCGGGGCGCCCCGGGCGCCGTACCTGATCCTGCCCGGGCTGGTCACCGGGCTCGCGACCACCGCCGCCCTCGCCGCGCTCACCGCGTCCTGGACCCGGACCGCGGAGAGCGCCCAGGTGACCGCGCTGCCGCTGGTGTTCGTGTCCATGATCGGCTCCGGGATCGCCTTCCCCGCCGAGATCATGCCCGGCCGGCTCGCCTCGGTCTGCGAACTCCTCCCGCTCTCCCCGGCCGTCCGGCTGTTCCGCGGCGGCTGGACCGGCCAGTTGAGCGGGTACGAGGTGCTGGGCGCCCTGGCGACCGCGCTGGCCTGGACGGTCGTCGCGGTGTTTGCTGTACGGCGGTGGTTCCGCTGGGAACCGCGCCGCTGACGGACGGGGGGACGCGCGATGCTGGGGCACGTACGGCGCTGGCAGCAGCGGCACTGGCGGGAGCGGAGCAAGGCCGAGCGGGTCGAGCTGTACACGGTCGGCACCTGGCAGGTCACCGTCTGGCTCTTCTCGCTGGGCTGGCTGCTGCTGCCGCTCCTCGGCGGGCTCGACGACCGGCCGGCGGCGGTGCTGCTCGGCACCCTGCTCGGGATCGTGGCCACCCTCCAGTGCGCGGTGGCCCATCGGTTCACCCGGCCCGTGCTGGACCACTACCTGGGGCGCGCGGAGCTGCCCCCCGGCGCCCACCGCGTGCCGGCCGTCCTGCTCGGGCTGGCGCTGGCGCTGATCCTGGCCCTCGCCGTGCTGGGCGCGGGCGAGTCGATGACGGTCCGGCTCGCCGTCGGCGCCTGCACGCTGCCCTTCGGGATGCTCTACGGACTCACCGTCCCCGTCCGGGTGTTCCTGCGCCGGTCCGCGCTCCTCACCGTGCTGCTGGTGGCCGCCGTCGGGCTCGCCGACCGCGATCCGGTCGGCCTGCTCGCGACCGCGCTGATGTGCGCCTTCAGTACCGCCTTCCCGCTGCTCGCCGGCCGCTGCGGCGCCTGGACCCTGCACGTGCTCTGGGAGGCGGAGGGGCGCCGGGAGCTGGAGGCCCGGCTCGCCGTCGCCGAGGAGCGGCTGCGGTTCGGGCGGGACCTGCACGACGTGCTGGGGCGGAACCTGTCGGTGATCTCCCTCAAGAGCGAGCTGGCCGTCCAACTGGCCCGGCGCGGGCGGCCGGAGGCCGTGGCGCAGATGGTCGAGGTGCAGCGCATCGCGCGGGAGTCCCAGCGCGAGGTCCGGGACGTCGTACGCGGCTACCGGGAAGCCGACCTCACGGTGGAACTGGCGGGCGCGCAGGGCGTGTTGACGGCCGCCGGGATCGCGTGCGAGGTGCGCGCGGAGCGGGCGGAGCTGCCCGCCGAGGTGCGCTCGGCGCTCGGCTGGGTGGTGCGCGAGGCGACCACCAACGTGCTGCGGCACGGCGACGCGGCCCACTGCTCGGTGGGGCTGCGGAGCCTACCGGGGTGCGTGGTGCTGACGGTGGAGAACGACGGGGTGGCCGGGTCCGCCCCGCCCCCGGGCGGGGGCGGAGGTTCCGGGCTGGCCGGGCTGCGCGAGCGGCTGGCCGCCGTGGACGGCACCCTGGAGGCGGGCCCGGCCGGGGCGGGCCGGTTCCGGGTGCGGGCGCGGGTGCCGCTGGGTCAGAGCCCGGCCCTCGACGGCGAGAGAGTGAGCGAAGTCACGACATGAGCGGTCCCGTATGGCTGTTGCTGGCCGACGACGAGCATCTGATCCGGGGCGCGCTGGCCGCGCTGCTGTCCCTGGAGGACGACCTCCAGGTGGTCGCGGAGGCGGCGAGCGGCCCCGAGGCGCTGGCGATGGCCCGCGCCCACACTCCCGACGTGGCCGTACTCGACCTGGAGATGCCCGGCGCCGACGGTGTGAAGGTGGCCACAGCGCTGCGCGCCGAACTGCCCGGCTGCCAGGTGCTGATCGTCACCGGTCATGCCCGCCCCGGCCATCTGAAGCGGGCCCTGGCGGCGGGCGTGCGGGGGTTCGTCCCGAAGACCCTCAGCGCCCGGCGGCTCGCCGAGATCATCCGGACCGTGCACGCCGGGAACCGCTACGTGGACCCCGAGTTGGCCGCCGACGCGATCTCCGCCGGGGACTCCCCGCTGACCGCGCGGGAGGCCGAGGTGCTGGAGCTGGCGGCGGACGGCGCGCCGGTCGCGGAGATCGCCGAGCGGGCCGCGCTGTCCCCGGGGACCGTGCGGAACTACCTCTCCTCGGCCGCCACGAAGCTCGGCGCCGAGAACCGTCATACGGCGGTGCGTCTCGCCCGCGAGCGAGGTTGGGTATAGTTGCTCTCGCGCCACGGCGCAGTGCGGACGTAGCTCAGTTGGTAGAGCGCAACCTTGCCAAGGTTGAGGTCGCGAGTTCGAGCCTCGTCGTCCGCTCGGGAAGGAAGGCCCCGGTCCACTGGACCGGGGCCTTCCTCGTGTGGCCGTTTCAGGACCAGCGGACGCCCGTCAGGCGCTCGTAGGCCTCGACGTACTTCGCGCGCGTGGCCTCGACGACCCGCTCCGGCAGCGGCGGCGGGGGCTGCTCGCCGCGGCGGTCCCAGCCGGACTCCGCCGAGGTCAGCCAGTCCCGCACGTACTGCTTGTCGTACGACGGCTGCGCCTGGCCCGGCTGCCACCGGTCGGCCGGCCAGAAGCGGGAGGAATCCGGGGTGAGGACCTCGTCGGCGAGGACGAGGGTGTCCCCGTCGAAGCCGAACTCGAACTTGGTGTCGGCCAGGATGATCCCGCGCTCACGGGCGATGTCCCGGGCCCGGGAATACACGGCGAGGGTGACCTGGCGCAGTTCGGCGGCGGTCTCGGCGCCGACCTGGCGGGCCACCTCCTCGTAGGAGACGTTCTCGTCGTGCTCGCCGACCTCGGCCTTGGTGGCCGGGGTGAAGATCGGGCCGGGCAGCTCGGAGCCGTCGACCAGGCCCTCGGGGAGGGCGAGCCCGCACACCGTACGGGACTCCTGGTACTCGGCGAGGCCGGAGCCGGTGAGGTAGCCGCGGGCCACGCACTCGACGGGGACCATCCGAAGCGACTTGCAGACCAGCGTCCGGCCCGCCCACTCCGCGGGGGCTCCGGGGGGCAGTTCGGTGCTGAGCACGTGGTGCGGCGCCAGGTCGCGGAGCTGGTCGAACCACCACAGGGAGAGCTGGGTGAGGACGCGGCCCTTGTCGGGGATCTCGGTGGGCAGCACCCAGTCGTAGGCGGACAGGCGGTCGCTGGCGACCATCACGAGGTCGCCCGCCTCGGTCCGGTACAGGTCGCGCACCTTTCCGGTGTGCAGGTGGACCAGGCCCGGAACCTGGAGCGGCTCGGGCTTTTCTACGAATCCGGACACGGTTCCTCCCCGTGGTTCTGACCAAGTGCCTCGATTCTCCCTTACCGGGGTGGCGGGTTCCGGTCAGGGGTCGGCGGCACCGGTGTCTTCCGGTGCCGCGGGGTCAGTCGCGTTTGCAGATGCGGTCCAGGAGGTTGGCGGTGGCCCGCTGCACCCGGGGGTCCACATGGCCGGGGCGGTCCAGGGCCGGGGACCAGGCGAAGGTGCCCGAGGCGAACACCCAGGCGCCGGACGGGGCCCGGTACAGCGACGTCTCCTGGTGGCGCCGGGCGCCGTCACCGTCGGTGTAGGGGGAGTGCGCGAGCAGGATGCGCTCGTCGTGCTCGGGCAGGGCGGTGCGCGGGAAGTACCGGTCGGCCTCGCCGGCGACCAGGCCCGGGATCTCGTCGCCCTCGTGCGCGCCGGTCGCCTCCCACAGCCAGTGCCCGGCGTTGCGGACGATCAGCGGGTGCGGCTCGGGCACCCGGCCCGCGTACTGGATGCCGATCAGCTGCTGCTCGGGCCGGTCGACCTCCCGCCACAGCACCGGCCTTCCGGGGCCCTTGCGCTTGCGGCAGCTGAGCAGCCGGTCCGGGACGCCGGACGGGGAGGGGCCCAGCTCCACCTGCCAGTACATGGTGTTGGCGGACAGGAAGACCAGCGAGGTGCCCCGGTCGCGGGCGTCCTCGACGGCCCGGCGCATGGGCGCCGACCAGTACTCGTCGTGCCCGGGGAAGACCAGGCCCCGGTAGCGGGCCGGGTCGACGCGGCCGGCGTGCAGGTCGCGGGCGTCGGCGTAGGCGAGGTCGTAGCCGTAGCGCTCGGCCCAGCGGATGAAGTCGTAGGCGTGCCCGACGTGCAGGGGCAGGCCCGCGCCCGCGTAGGGGCGGTCGAAGGAGACCGTGGTCGCCGCGTCGGCCTCGCCGAGCAGCCGGCCCCGCTCGTCCCAGGCGTGGTAGAGGCTGGCGCCGGTGCGGCCGTCCTCCGGGTACAGGTTGTACGCCTGCCAGGTGATGTCCGGCAGCAGCAGGAGCAGGTCGGCGGGGTGGTCGTCGCGGACCGTGAACGGCACGTGGGAGCGGTAGCCGTCGGCGGTGGTCAGGACGGCCACGTAGGCGCCGATGCTCCAGTGCGCGGGTACCTGGAGGCGCCAGGACAGCCACCAGTGGTGGCAGGAGACGGTGCGGTCGGCGGCCAGCGGCGGCGGCTGGACGATGCCGGACAGCCGGGGGCTGGTGGTGATCTTGGCCGCGCCGTCACCGCCGTAGTGGCCGATGCGGTAGATGTCGACGCTGAACTCCTGCGGCGGGTCGACCGTGATGTGGAAGTCGATCGCCTCACCCGGGGAGACCGCGCCGGTGGCGGTGAAGCCCTTGATCTGCCGGTGCACGTCGTCCGCCGAGCGGGGGCCGGGGTCGGCCGGGCGCGGGGCGGGCACGCGGGCGCCGGTCGCCGTCCGGGTGCCGGGCGGCGGCTGCGGGCTCGGGTCGACGTACCAGGGCACGACGTGTCCGGTGTCGTCGAAGTACGTCTCGCTGCCGCGCAGCCAGGGCACGGGCCCCTGGCCGAAGGGGTCGGTGACGGCGTGCGCGAGTGCTCCGGACTCCCAGCGGCGGATGTGGTCCGAGGCCATGGTCGCTCCCCTCCCTTGATCCCCCGTGTACGTGTCCAGGCGGTGCTCGACGTCCGGGTGGTGCTCGACGCGCCGTGCTCGGTCGGCCGGTGCGGCAGACCGGCGAGTTCGGCCGGCTGGTGCGTTCGGTCGTCGGGCGCGGTGTCGTATGTCGCAAGCCTTTGCCAACGGCGTGGCCGCTCCCAGCACATCACATTACGCACCGGCCTCGTCACCAGTCGTTGCGAATTGACCTGAACTGGAAGTCGGCTTTCCGGTACGGCACCGGCCCCGCCCCTTTGCCGCGCTTCCGTCGGAACCCGGTCAGACGAGGCGGACGGGCTTCTCGGCCCGTATCCCGGATCTGGTGAGCCACTCGCGCAGCGGGCCCGGGTCGCCGTCCTCTATCAGGCTGAGAACCCTGGGCGTCAGATCGGTGGCCCGCTCCCCGCCCAGCAGCAGCGCGGGACCGTCCAGCCAGTCCAGGGCGGGGGCCGCGCCGACGGTGTCGACTGCGGCGCAGCACACCATCGCCCTGACGTGGTCGGTGAGCAGCTCCCGGCCCGTGCGGGGGGGCTGGAGGGGCGCCGGGGGCAGCCCACCGCCGTCCCAGAGCGCGCTCTCGGCCTGCCGCCCGTCATCACCGGTCCCTCGCGGCACCAGGGCCTCCTCCCGGGCCAGCTCGGCACTCAGGCACGCGGCGAGGGCGGCGCTGCGGGGGGTGCCGGGGGCGGGGTCGTCGTCGAAGTCGTCGTCGGGAGCGGCGGGGTGGCTGACGGGGTCGTCGGGAGCGGCGGGGTGGCCGGCGAGGTCGTCGGGACCGGCAGGGTGGCCGGCGAGGCCGTCAGGACCGGCAGGGTGACTGTCGAGGTCGTCCGGAGCGCCGGGGTGACTGTCGAGGTCGTCGGGGTGACCGGTGAGTCCGGAGGGGCCGTAGGTGTCGGCGTCGTGGTCGGTCGTCAGGTGGGACAGGACGCGGGCCAGGGTGGGGCCGCCGGGGTCGGGGAACGCCGGGTCTGCGGACGGGCGGACGCCGAGGGAGTCGAGGACCCGGTGCAGCCGGGCGGCGTCCGCACGCCAGGTGCGGTCCACCACCTCCTCCGGGTACGCCTGCCAGTCCACCGGCGCCCAGTCGGGGCCGGGCTCGGCGGGCCCGCCGTGGAAGAGGCGCGCCGCGAGCAGCGAGGTCGCCTCGTCCACCGCGCCCGGCTCCTCCAGCAGGTCGCAGGCGGGCCGCTCCCCCAGCCGAGCGGCGAAACCCTCGGCGAGGCGGTCGCGCCGGGACAGCTCGGTGAGCGCCGCCACCACGCCCGCGTCAAGCCGGGCGGGCCAGCGACCCATGCGCCAGGCGGGCAGCGCCACCCTGGTCAGCAGCCGGTCCCAGCCGGCGTAGGCGAGGCCGACCTGCTCCTGGGCGACGATCCGCAGGCCGTAGTCCACCGACTGCGCCCGCTCGGCCGCGGCCGCCGCCACCCCGCGCTCCATCAGCGCCGCATGCTCCCGGCAGCCGCGCAACAGCAGCCGGGCGACTCCGCCGAGGACCGCGTGGACGGCACGGGTCAGCGGGCTGCGACGGGGTTTCGAGGCGACGGCCACCGCCGCGTCGAGCCCGCGCACGAAGCGCCGGGCGGCGGCTATGTCGGGCTGCGCCGAGGGGCCCGTACCGGCGATGACCGGGGCGAGGACCGCGCGCAGCTCGCCGACCCGCATCCACCACAGGAACGGGGAGCCGATGACGAGGACGGGCGCGAGCGGCGCCCGGCGGGCGGAGCGGCCCGGCCCGGCTATCTCGTCGGCCGCCGGACGCGGGGGCGGGCCGTGGGCCGAACGGGTGCGGTCCTCCAGCCAGCTGTCGCAGTCCGGGGTGAGCGCTATGGCCGACGGCGCCGGCACGTCGAGGCGGTCGGCGAGGTCGCGCACCATCCGGTAGAGGTCAGGGGCGGTCTCCTCGGCGACCGGCACCGTGGGCGTCATGGCGGGCCGGGCGCGGGCCACCACGAGGGCGATCCCGGCGGCGGCCAGCAGCACCAGCAGCGCGCATCCGCCGACGGCCCAGCGGGCCGCGTCCCAGCCGGGGCCGACGAGGTGCCCCGTGGCACCGCCGGCCAGCAGGATCACCGCGGCGGCCGCGGGCAGCAGGGCCGCGGCCAGCGCCCGACTCCGGACCCGCAGCACGCCGAGGGCCCGGGAGCGCGCGGCCTGCGCGCCCATCTCCACACCGATTCCGGTCACGTGCCGACCTCACCCCCTCCCCTGTCTATGCCGTGCTTCCTGGAGCTGCTCACTCCCCCACTGTGGCACCCGCCACTGACATCGCAATGCCGGAGGGCCAAGTGCCGGAACACTTGCGCGGCACCCTAGTTGGGGCCCGGGCCCCAGTCAGCCGTATGGGCGATTGCTCACTCGATGGAATGGCTTTGGTCAGAGGTGGGTGACAGAAAGCAAAGATCGGGCCCCGGATTCACTCCGGGGCCCGTAGGGGTGAGGGGGCGGCGGGGGGCGGGGGCGGCGCGCTCGCCGAGCGGGGGTCTCTACGCGTCCGTCGCGTCCGTCACCCCGCCGTTTCCGCCGTTTCCGCCGTTTCGGCGGCGCCGGCCGCTTCGGCCGCCTTCGCGGCGATGTCGGTGCGGTGCTGGGAGCCGTCCAGCCGGATCCGGTCCACCGCCCGGTACGCCCGCTCGCGTGCCTCGGCGAGGTCCGCGCCGCTGGCGGTGACGGACAGCACCCGGCCGCCGGCGCTGACCACCGCGTCGCCGTCCCGCCTGGTCCCGGCGTGCAGAACGTAGGCGTGCGGGGCGTCCTCGGCGGCCACCTCGTCCAGACCGGTGATCGGGTCGCCGGTGCGCGGGGTGCCGGGGTAGTTGTGCGAGGCGAGGACGACGGTGACGGCCGCGTCCTCGCTCCAGCGCAGCGGCGGCAGGTCGGCGAGCGTGCCGTCGGCGGCGGCCAGCAGCACACCGGCGAGCGGGGTCCTCAGGCGGGCCAGCACGACCTGGGTCTCCGGATCGCCGAAGCGGGCGTTGAACTCGATGACCCGGACGCCGCGCGAGGTGATCGCGAGCCCGGCGTAGAGCAGCCCGGCGAAGGGCGTGCCGCGCCGGCGCAGCTCGTCCACGGTCGGCTGAAGCACCGTCTCCAGCACCTCGTCGACCAGCTTCGGGTCGGCCCAGGGCAGCGGGGAGTAGGCGCCCATACCGCCGGTGTTGGGACCCTCGTCGCCGTCCAGGGCGCGCTTGAAGTCCTGGGCCGGCTGGAGCGGTACGACCGTCACGCCGTCGGTGATGGCGAACAGGGAGACCTCGGGGCCGTCGAGGAACTCCTCGATGACGACCCGCTCGCAGGCCGCCGCGTGCGCCGCGGCGGCGTCGCGGTCGGTGGTGACGACCACCCCCTTGCCGGCGGCGAGCCCGTCGTCCTTGACGACATAGGGCGCGCCGAAGGCGTCGAGGGCGGCGGCGGTCTCCTCGGGGGTGGCGCACACGTAGGAACGGGCGGTCGGCACCCCGGCCGCGGCCATGACGTCCTTGGCGAAGGCCTTGGACCCCTCCAGCTGCGCGGCCTCCCCGGACGGGCCGAACACGGGGATGCCGGCGGCGCGCACGGCGTCGGCGACACCGGCGACCAGCGGAGCCTCCGGGCCGACGACGACCAGCCCGGCGCCGAGCCTGCCGGCCAGCCCGGCCACCGCGGCGCCGTCCAGGGCGTCGACGGGGTGCAGCTCGGCGACCTCGGCGATGCCGGCGTTGCCGGGGGCGCAGTACAGCGCGGTGACGTCGGGGTCGAGGGACAGGGAGCGGCACAGGGCGTGTTCGCGGGCGCCGCTGCCGATGACGAGGACCTTCACGGGGTCAGCCTACTGGCAAGGTCGCCGAAGCCCGGGGGCCGGGTTTCCTGGAGCTTCCTCCAATGGGCGCGGCGCACGGGCCGACTCCGCTTCTTTCTCCTCTTCTCCCCGGCTTCTCCCGGCGTCACTCGTTGGTGAACTCCTCCACGACCGTCGCCCCCAGTTCGCGGACGATCAGGTCGTGGCCGGAGAGGGCCGACTCGTCGAGGTCCGGGTCGTCGTCCTCGGGGGTGTCGTCCTCGGGAGCGACCGGGACCGGCTCGGGGACGGCCGCGGGTCTGGGGGCGGCCGACGGTCCGGGACCGGTAGCGGAGCCGCCCTGGGGGGCCGGGGGCTGCGGGGACGAAGCGGGCGCGGGGGGCCGGGGTGCGGCCGGGGCGCCGTAGCTCGCGCCGCCGTAACCGCTGCCGCCGCCACCGCCGGGGGCACCGCCGTAACCGCCCCCACCTCCGGCGCTGCCTCCGCTTCCGCTTCCGCCTCCACCGAAGCCGGACGAGCCGCCGGACGCCGCTGCGGGGCCGCCGCCGGACGGGTCGACCACCGCGTCGATCTTCCACTGCACGTTGAACTGCTCGGCCAGCGCCTGCCGCAGCACGTCCTCGCTGCCACCGCTCGTGAAGGTGTCCCGGGCCCCGGCATTGACGAAGCCGACCTGCAGGGTGGTGCCGTCGAAGCCGGTGACCTGGGCGTTCTGGCTCAGCAGGATCCAGGTGAAGCGCCGCCGGTTCTTGACGGCCTCCAGGATGTTCGGCCAGAGCGTACGGGGATCGAGGCCGCCGGCGGGAGCGGTGACCGGGGCCGCGGACTGGGGCTGGGCCGGCGCGGACTGCTGTGGCGCGGGGGCGGGGGGCCGACCGGGTGCCGGTTCCTGGCCACCGCCCTGCCCCTGCGGACCGCCCGCCGCGGCGGCTGTGGGCCAGCCACCGGGACGCCGTCCGCCACCGGCGGGGGCGGCGGTGGGCCAGGCGCCCGGGGCAGGGGCGGGGGACGTCGGAGCGGGGGTCGGCTCCACGGGCGCGGGAGCGGGAGCGGCTGCGGCGGGCGTGACAGGGACAGAAGCGGGAGCAGCGGCGGGGGCGGGAGTCCCCACGTCAGCCGCGCCCTCCGGGCTCTGCGCACCCTGCGAACCCTCCGGACCCCCTGGGCCACCCGGCCCGCCGGTAGCGCGTACCGCCGCCCGAGCAGCGGCGGGCCCACCGCGGGGCGGCACGGGAGCGGCACCGCCGGGACCACCACCCTGGGAGACCGCACCCCCCTGCACGGGGCCTTGTACGTGGGCGTCGGGCCCGGGAACGTACCCCATGGCGGGCGCGCCGCTGCCGCTCGCGAAGCTGACGCCCCGCTCCAGGCGGTCGAGCCGGGCCATGAGGGAGCGCTCGTCGCCGTAGGCGGCCGGGAGCAGCACGCGCGCGCAGATCAGTTCGAGCTGGAGGCGGGGTGAGTTGGCGCCGCGCATCTCGGTCAGGCCGTCGTTGACGAGGTCGGCGGCGCGGCTCAGCTCGGCTGCGCCGAAGGTGGAGGCCTGGGCCTGCATGCGCTCCAGGACATCGGCCGGGGCATCGATGAGCCCCTTCTCGACGGCGTCCGGCACGGCGGCGAGGATCACCAGATCCCGCAGCCGCTCCAGCAGGTCGGCGACGAAGCGGCGCGGATCGTTGCCGCCCTCGATGATGCGGTCGACGACCTCGAAGGCGGCGGCGCCGTCACCGGTGGCGAAGGCCTCCACGACGGAGTCGAGGAGGGAGCCGTCGGTGTAGCCGAGGAGGGAGGTGGCCATGGCGTATGTCACACCCTCCTCGCGCGCGCCGGCGAGGAGCTGGTCCATGACGGACATGGAGTCACGCACGGATCCGGCGCCCGAGCGCACGACGAGGGGCAGGACGCCCTCGTCGACGGGGATGTCCTCGCGCCCGCAGACCTCGGCGAGGTAGTCGCGCAGGGTGCCGGGCGGTACGAGCCGGAAGGGGTAGTGGTGGGTCCGGGACCGGATGGTGCCGATGACCTTCTCGGGCTCGGTGGTGGCGAAGATGAACTTGAGGTGCTCGGGGGGCTCCTCGACGACCTTGAGCAGGGCGTTGAAGCCGGCCGACGTGACCATGTGGGCCTCGTCGATGATGTAGATCTTGTAGCGGCTGCTCGCGGGCCCGAAGAAGGCCTTTTCGCGCAGCTCACGGGCGTCGTCCACGCCACCGTGGGAGGCGGCGTCGATCTCGATGACGTCGATCGAACCCGGGCCGTTCCTGGCCAGGTCGAGGCAGGACTGGCACTCGCCGCAGGGGGTCGGGGTGGGACCCTGCTCGCAGTTCAGGCAGCGGGCGAGGATGCGCGCGCTGGTGGTCTTCCCGCAACCGCGCGGCCCGCTGAACAGGTACGCGTGATTGACCCGGTTGTTCCGCAGCGCCTGCTGCAACGGGTCGGTGACATGCTCCTGCCCGATGACCTCGGCAAAGGTCTCGGGACGGTAGCGGCGGTACAGCGCGAGAGACGACACGCATACGAGGTTAATGGGGGCCACCGACAACGGGCTCCGCCCGCACACCCCGGAAACGCAAGGGCCCCCCACGCACCCGCCAGAGCCGACCTACCCTTGCTGCCTTCCGGCCCTGGGGGAGTTCAGTCAGATAGCGCCGCGTGAGGGGCTGTGTCCCACAGTACCCGATCGCGGCCACCACTCAGTACCCCGGCCCCGACCGGCGACAACGGGTTCGCGAGCACTCCCCTCGGTCATGTAATGTTCCCACCGGAGGATTCGCCTAGAGGCCTAGGGCGCACGCTTGGAAAGCGTGTTGGGGGCAACCCCTCACGAGTTCGAATCTCGTATCCTCCGCCAGTGCCTCACCGGGCACGATGTCGAAGGGCCCCGCTGCTTGCAGTGGGGCCCTTCGACGTTGGCGGCTGCCGGGTTGCCATTGCAGCGATCTGACCGCGAAAGGCTCTCCGCGCCGAGAAGACTGGCCTGGTTCTTCTCCCCCCGGGTTGCTCCGGCAAGGTGCCACGCATGGTGCCTCCGAGAAGACACGCAGGGTCGGGCGGGCCGAAGCCGACAGAAGATGCGCGATCTGCCGCAGTGAGCTGATCACCCCGGGAACGGGAACGGACTGTGCCGATCCGCCCGCGCTCACTGAAGGACGCATGTCGTGCCCCGGCCCAAGGGTGGCCCAGAGGACAGGGAACCTCGACGACGACTCCATGCACGGCCACACGATTCTGCTGCTGCGCAGTGATCAACAAGGCCACTTCGCGGTTGAGCGATTCAGGAAGATCAAGGGGCGGGGCGGCACGCCTCTTGGGTCCGTCGCGCTGTGGACGAGAACACCGCCGACGGGCCGAGGCCCGTCCCCGACCGGACTTCCCACTGCCTCGGGTGCCGGCACTGATCACTCGCGGCAACCCGCTGCAAAACGTGCGGGCGTTGCACGAGATCACCGAGCAAGTGGAGGACATGACCGATGAGTTCATCCGACGAGGAGCCCGGCAAGCTGTGGGTGATCCTGTACGAGCGAGCCTTCCGCTAGCTCGTCGGCGGCCAGACACTCCCGTCGGCGCTCACCGAACTTCGCCGAGGTGCGGCGCCGCCGAATCGGCCAAGAGGTCAACACCGTGGGATTGGTCAAGGTGCATGACCTCGATCCGAACCCCCGCCCCTTCGGCACGAGCACCGCTCGGACTGAGCGGAGGCTGATCCCCAAGTGGTCTTACTTCTGGCCTCGTTCGCCCTCGACTGTCAGGGTTCAGGAACTCAAGGCTGCGGCCAGAGCCGAGGGGCACGTACACGAGGACCAAGGGGACGGGGATAAGCAGTCACCCGCTTCGGGCGGGCAGGGCGATCTGAAAGGCGCTGGCCTCGTAGTTGAGAAAATGGGGAGTTGGGATGTGACAGAGGTGGGTGAAATGCCGCCTTTGTGCGATAGGTCGGAGTTTGGCAAAGTGGGTAAAATCAGGCACCAGGCGGTATGACATCGCAGGTCAGCTCCGGTGGTCCCCGCGCATGCAGGGGTGGTCCCGCGGAACTGTGGCTCCAGCCCGGCGAGGCCGAGTGGTCCCCGCGCATGCAGGGGTGGTCCCATCACGATCTGCGCCGCCGCGGTCGCCGTCGCGTGGTCCCCGCGCATGCGGGGGTGGTCCCGCGCGACCCATCGACCTGGCGCAGCTGCTCGCGTGGTCCCCGCGCATGCGGGGGTGGTCCCGGCAGTCCCGCAACCTGGGGGGCTTCATCGAGGTGGTCCCCGCGCATGCGGGGGTGGTCCCTCGCGGGCCTTCTTCCCCAGCCAACGCACGATGTGGTCCCCGCGCATGCGGGGGTGGTCCCGGCGTTGCGGCCATCGGGATCTCCTCCGCACCGTGGTCCCCGCGCATGCGGGGGTGGTCCCGGCGTTGCGGCCATCGGGATCTCCTCCGCACCGTGGTCCCCGCGCATGCGGGGGTGGTCCCTGCTCAAGGTGCTCCAGTCGCTGGCCGTGACCGTGGTCCCCGCGCATGCGGGGGTGGTCCCCCGCGCTTCGCCATCGTCATGGGCAGCTTCTGGTGGTCCCCGCGCATGCGGGGGTGGTCCCTCGGCGAAGGCCGGCCGGTCCAGCAGCGCGATGTGGTCCCCGCGCATGCGGGGGTGGTCCCCGCATGCCCTGGGGGGGGCGAATCCCCCTGTCGTGGTCCCCGCGCATGCGGGGGTGGTCCCGAGGACTTCGTGACGGCCGAGGCCTTGAGCCCGTGGTCCCCGCGCATGCGGGGGTGGTCCCTGGGACAAGTTCGGTCCGATAGTGGGTGATGGGTGGTCCCCGCGCATGCGGGGGTGGTCCCGGCCTGTGCGGGCGCTGCGGGCTCCCCTTGCCGTGGTCCCCGCGCATGCGGGGGTGGTCCCCGCTGCACGCCGACGAGGAGAACTCGTGGTCAGTGGTCCCCGCGCATGCGGGGGTGGTCCCGTGGCCTCGTTGCCGTGGAACGCTGCTGTGCAGTGGTCCCCGCGCATGCGGGGGTGGTCCTTCGGCGGACCGAGGAAGTACGCGGTCTCGCTGGTGGTCCCCGCGCATGCGGGGGTGGTCCGTGGGCGTAGATGCCTGTGGTGGTCGTGGAGTCGTGGTCCCCGCGCATGCGGGGGTGGTCCCGCCTGGTAGGCGTCGACGTCGGCCTGGCCCAGGTGGTCCCCGCGCATGCGGGGGTGGTCCCCCGGCCCTGCCGGATCCGAGGGTGAGCATCGAGTGGTCCCCGCGCATGCGGGGGTGGTCCCTGACGGAGGCCCTGGAGGCGCTGCGCGGGCTAGTGGTCCCCGCGCATGCGGGGGTGGTCCGCGTCGCCGAAGGCCCCCCGGTTCCTCGGGCAGGTGGTCCCCGCGCATGCGGGGGTGGTCCCTGATCATGATCCAGGCACTCATCTGTGCCCCGGTGGTCCCCGCGCATGCGGGGGTGGTCCCCAGTCGGCCATCGTCCCGGCCTCGGAGCCGATGTGGTCCCCGCGCATGCGGGGGTGGTCCCCCTCCCCCGTCTTCGCCCGGTCCGGGCCGGTGGGTGGTCCCCGCGCATGCGGGGGTGGTCCCTGCTGAAGGCGGGGGAGATCTGCTCGGGTGGCGTGGTCCCCGCGCATGCGGGGGTGGTCCCTTACGGCCACCGACCGACCCACACCGAGCAGAGTGGTCCCCGCGCATGCGGGGGTGGTCCCGGGTAGCGGTCGCCGCGGCGATCTCCGGTTCGGTGGTCCCCGCGCATGCGGGGGTGGTCCCCCCAGGAGGGTCGCGGTGCTGAGGTCGTAGTCGTGGTCCCCGCGCATGCGGGGGTGGTCCCCAGCCGACCAGGACCGGGCCGGCGGCCGGGGCGTGGTCCCCGCGCATGCGGGGGTGGTCCCCGCACCGCGACACCACCGCACCCGAAGGAGCAGTGGTCCCCGCGCATGCGGGGGTGGTCCCCGCAGGTCAGCCCGGCACCCCTAAAAATAGTGGTGGTCCCCGCGCATGCGGGGGTGGCCCACCACAGCCGGAAGTAGTGGCCGGGGAAATCAAGTGGTCCCCGCGCATGCGGGGGTGGTCCCCGTACGCGCCAGCCTCCTCAAGGCCCGCCGCGGTGGTCCCCGCGCATGCGGGGGTGGTCCCCGACCGCCCTGGCAGTCCATCTGCGGCGGGCAGTGGTCCCCGCGCATGCGGGGGTGGTCCCAGCCCCGTCGGGATCTGGGCGCACACCGTCCAGTGGTCCCCGCGCATGCGGGGGTGGTCCCCTGCCGGACTCCGACGCCCAGGGCGTCGGCGAGTGGTCCCCGCGCATGCGGGGGTGGTCCCCGGGGGCCCGGCAGCACGCAAGCCAACTCGGAGTGGTCCCCGCGCATGCGGGGGTGGTCCCATCACTCCGGACCCGGATGAGATCGTGCAGGCGTGGTCCCCGCGCATGCGGGGGTGGTCCCCAGCGGAGGGCGCTCTCCGCTGGGGATGGGACGTGGTCCCCGCGCATGCGGGGGTGGTCCCTTCCCCGACTACAGCGACCTCGGCTTCGTCATGTGGTCCCCGCGCATGCGGGGGTGGTCCCCTGAGCCACGCCGCGACGCACGTGCTCGTCTCGTGGTCCCCGCGCATGCGGGGGTGGTCCCAGCGGCTCTACCTGCAACAATCCTGGCGGTTCGTGGTCCCCGCGCATGCGGGGTGGTCCCCACGCCGCCGCCGTCTTCGCCACCGTGTTCATGTGGTCCCCGCGCATGCGGGGGTGGTCCCCACGACCGCGGGTCGTCCATGGCGGAGTTGCCGTGGTCCCCGCGCATGCGGGGGTGGTCCACTTCGCGTGGACCTTGGCGATGACGTACGGGTGGTGGTCCCCGCGCATGCGGGGGTGGTCCCCTTCAGGTCGTCGCCTTGGGTGATGCCCTCGTGTGGTCCCCGCGCATGCGGGGGTGGTCCCTGGCCGGCCTCATCGGCCTCCTTGCGGACGCCGTGGTCCCCGCGCATGCGGGGGTGGTCCCGTCCTTGAGGTAGGGGACCAGACCGACACCATGTGGTCCCCGCGCATGCGGGGGTGGTCCCGACGCCGCCGCGCAGCAGATGGAGGACCGGGCGTGGTCCCCGCGCATGCGGGGGTGGTCCCGCCCGCCGCGTGGCCCGCATGGTCCTGGAGCGGTGGTCCCCGCGCATGCGGGGGTGGTCCCCGCTCAGGCGCTGCACGCCCCCGTGCAGGACGCTGGTCCCCGCGCATGCGGGGGCAGTGAGCCTCCGCCAACCTGGAAATCCCAGTTCAGCAGGGCTGGTGTGACTGTGTTCCGGGGTGCTCGTGCTGGTCGTGGGCGGCGGTCTGCGTCGTAGATGGGCCGTCAGTTGACCTGCGCTGGCGAGGTTTGATGCTTCGCTGCCAGTTTGACCGCATGACGAAAGTGGGCTCTCTCCGCAGAGTGTTCCTGCGGAGAGGGCCCGTCCGTGTTCCTACGTCAGTGGCGCTGCTCGCTGTTCTTCACCGGCCAGCGCAGTACGTCCCTGATATGCCACCACAGCTTGCGGGCCCGGGGAGCGTCAGTGGCGTAGCTGTTGCCGAGCCGGATGGTGTCCGCCGTGCGCCCCAGCGGCGTGCCTTCGGGTGAGTACCGCGTGGGGGGTTGTTCGACCATGCGCCTCTCCTATCTCCTACGGATTCGGAGACCTGGTCCCGCATCCCTTGCGCAGTTCGTTGTCGGAGCGGGTCTTCGGGCCCCAGCCGATCCCGCTGGCGTAGCCCTGCATCACAGGGTAGTAGGTGTAGGTGCCGCCCCCGTCGTTGCAGTCCGTCGACCACCCGTAGTCGATGAAGCTACTGGAGGTCAGCCCCGTGCCGTGCCAGTCGTTGTAGCCGCGCGGCCCGCTCCACGAACTGCGCCACATCTGCGTCTGCAACTTCTGCGAGCCGTACGACCCGCTGCATGCCTGTGAGGTCTCCCACTGGAAATACGCGCTGGCGCCGGCGCCGTGGAAGGAGACGTCGGAAATGTACACCGAACAGCGCGCCGCCGCCGGAGCGGCGGGCGCGGCGGGCCTGGCCTCGCCGGCCTTGTAGGTGAAGGAGTACAGCTTGCCGTCCGTCGCCTTGCCCCACTCTCCGATCGTGGTCCCGGTCACCACACGGTGTCCGTCCACCACCACATGCCCGGCCGAAGGGCTCGAGTCGCCCGAGGTGGCTGGCGTCACCGCCGAGGCAGAGGTACCGAAGCCCAGAACAGTGGCGGCCGCCACACCAATCGCCATGACGGACAGGAGTCTTGCTGTGCGCATAGGTGCTCCCTCGCATTGCGATGCCGGTCGGTCCAACCGGCAATAAGGGAACGCTAGTTCGGTAAGAGTGGAGGGGGCTGCGCCTGCTGTGGGCTTGGCCGGATGACGACGGCCCCACCTGCACCGAACGTCACGCAATGGCGGGAAGGGGCGGCTCTGTCCCGGCACACACCATGTCCACCAGTGGTCAAACGAGGACAATGGATCAACGCTCACCGCCACTGGCCGTCAGCATCCGGTCGACCAGTTCTCGCTCGCTGCGGTCAGGTGGCCTTCTACGATCCGGTGTAGATCCCATGTTGCTGGAACGGATCACCGCGCGGCGTGCGGAACTGGACGAACTCGAAGAACCGCTGGCCAAGCAGCTGGCGGAGGTCCGGGCTGAGTGCGACGAACTCGCTGTCGCTGAGAAGGGTCCTGGAGCGGATGAGCGAGCAGCTCGCCGAGGAGCGGGTCGCGTCCGCACCGACCCCGGCAGGTGGGTGACCGGAGGGTGATGACGATTATGCATCGCGCGCCGAACGTGGAGGAGACCATGCTTCCGCCGGACTACCACCGCATTCTCTCCGTCGTACGGCAGGCCGCCGGTCCGGTCATGGCCCGTCAGGTCGGCGAGGTGCTGGGGATGGACGTCAGCGTGAGGAGCAAGCTGGAGCCGCCGCGCGGAAACCGGTCCGACTGGTCAACCGCGGCTGGCTGCGGAAACAGTCCGACGGCCCGTTCACCACCCGGCTGTGACCACGAAGCCATTGCCCACGGACGACGCTGGGTGGGCGTAACCGGGGTGTCCCCAGGTAGCGGATCCTGCCGCCCGGGAGGATCGCGGTGATCGTCCTGGCCGTGCTGCGCCACGATCAGCGCCTGGCCGACATGGCCGTCGGCAACAACGTCTCCGAGTCCACCGTCCGTCACCGGCGCGACGAGGCGATCGCCCTGCTCGCCGCGCAGGCACCACGCCTGGACCGCGCGCTGAAGAAGATCGCCGGTCAGGGTGGGGAGGTCGTCCTGATTGACGGCACCCTCGTCCATACCCAGCGCCGCACCGGGAAAGCCGACCGCAAGAACTGCTCCGGCAAGCAACGCCTCACGGCCTGCGCTTCCTCGCCCTCACCGACGAGAGGGGCCGCCTGGTGTGGATCTCCGCCGCCCGGCCCCGCCGCACACACGACAACACTGCCGCCCGCCACGATCACATCCTGTTCCATCTGCGCGCCGCCGGCCTCGGCGCCCTCGCGGAACTCGGCTTTCGCGGCCTGGACAACGACGTACTCGACCCCATGATCGTCACCGACGTCCACGCCGGCCACACCCACAAGCTCACCCCCCGGCGAAAAGGAAGCCAACCGTGCCCTCCCCGTCGGACGAGCACCGGTCGAGCACGGCTTCGCTCACCTCAAGAACTGGCGGATCCTCACCAAGCTCCGCACCAACACCGTCCACGCGACCCGCCTCCTGCGCGCCCTGCTCGTCCTGACGAACCTCGAAATCAACCGCTGACGGACGATCTACGGCACAGACTGTCGCCCACGACCAGCACCAGCACCCCGGAACACAGTCACACCATCCCGTCTGAACTGGGATTTTCAGGTCGGTGGAGGCTCCATGGCCCGCATCAGCGTGGTGGTCCCCGCGCATGCGGGGTGGTCCCGTCGAGCGACAGGGAGACGATCGTGGCTGTCGGTGGCCCCCGCGCATGCGAGGGTGGTCCCTCCGCCGGCACCCGGTCAGGACGTCGTTGTTCGCGGTCCCCGCGCATGCGAGGGTGGTCCCCGGTTGGGCACCGCGGTGAGCCTCGCGGACCAGTGATCCCCACGCACGCGGGAGTGGTCCCGCCACCAGGCCGCCGACGGCGAGCGCCCTCGGGTGGTCCCCACGCACACGAGGATGGTCCTCAGGCCCCTGATGGGGGCGAGGGCCACGTAGTGTGGTCCCCGCGCGTGCGGAGGTGGTCCGGGGCGCGAACTGGGATACCTCGTCGGCTCCTGTGGTCCCCGCGCATGCGGGGGTGGTCCCTGAGGGCCCCGAGTGCGCAAGAGCGCAAGAACGCACCGTTGTTCCCCGCGTACGCGGGGGTAGCACGGGAGGGGATGTCTTCTCCCGTGGTGGGGGTCGCTGATCCCCCGTACACGCGGGGGTACCTGCAGGTCCGACCCTGCATGGTTGAAATTCAGCCCCCAGACACCAGCAGAAAGAGACACGCCGACAAGCAGGCTCAAGTGAGGTCCCCGCGTAGCGAGCTGGCAGATTCATCAAGTCGCCCCGATGGATGCCGTGATGGCGCTACAGTAACTCCACCGCGCCTCGATCCGTCGAGGCGCGGCAGCAACTCTCGAACACAGAAAGGGACTTGGGGCGGTACGTCGCGCCACGGCGTACCCCACTGCACCAAGTCCCTCTCCCGTTGCCCCATCCATGCAGACAGCAGCAACAAGAAGGATTGTAAATGCGCGCCTTAACCTCACCCCACTACGGCGACCCCCACTGGCTGGTCATCTGCGCGATGATCTCCGGGTCACCGGATCGTCCCGTCGTCTGGGCTCTCCTGCTCGTTGTCGGGACCGCCCTCTCGCTCTGGCTCAGACACTGATCGGTGCCGGGGCGGCCGCCGGTTGTCGGTGGCTGCCCCGGGGTTCGTGTGTCCAGCCAGCCAAAGGCGCGAACTCGGAGGGCAGCAGCATGGCCGGGCAGTCGGAGCAGGAAGAGTTCACCCCGTCCACGGCGCGCGTCTTGTCCGCCGGTCTGTCCGGAGCGGCGCGGTCCGTGTGGGCGAAGCACGAGCGGCAGACGGGGGATTGGCTGCCGCTGTGGCGGCATCTCGCCGACAGCGGGACCGTCGCGGGGTTGTTGTGGGAGCGGTGGCTTCCGGAGTCGGTGAAGAGGGTGGTGCGGGAGGGGCTGCCGGGGGGCGAGGAGGAGGCGGTACGCCTTGTCCGATTCATTGCCGCTTCACACGATATAGGGAAGTGCACGCCCGCCTTCGCCTGCCAGGTCGAGGAGTTGGCCGGGCGGATGCGGGATCGCGGGCTGGGGATGCCGACCGCGAAGGAGTACGGCCGGGAGCGGCGGCTGGCGCCGCACGGGCTGGCCGGGCAGTTGCTGATCCAGGAGTGGCTGCGGGAGCGCCACGGGCTCACGGCCCGGGTTTCCGGGCAGTTCGCGGTGGTGGCCGGCGGTCATCACGGGGTGCCGCCGGAGAGTGGGCAGATCCACGACGTACGGCTGCGGCCGCATCTGCTGCGGCACACGGGCGCCGCCGAAGAGGTGTGGCGGTGTACGCAGTTCGAGTTGCTGGACTGGTGTGCCGAACTGTGTGATGCCGAAGCGGTGTTGGGACGGCTGAAGAGTGTCCGGCTGTCGCAGCCCGCGCAGGTGCTGCTGACCGCCGTGGTGATCCTCGCGGACTGGATCGCCAGTGCGCCGGAGCTGTTTCCGTACGCGCCGGAGTCGTGGCTGGAGGCGGGCGAATCCCGGCGGCTGCGGGCCGCGTGGGAGGGGCTGGAGCTGACGGAGCCGTGGCGGCCCGAGGAGCCCGTGGGCTCCGCCGAGGAGTTGTTCGCGGCGCGCTTTCCCCGGCTCGCCGGATCAGCGCTCCGCCCGGTGCAGGCCGAAGCGGTGCGTCTGGCGCGGGAGATGGAGCCGGGCGGCCTGCTGATCGTCGAGGCGCCGATGGGCGAGGGGAAGACCGAGGCGGCGCTCGCGGCGGCGGAGGTGCTGGCGGCGCGGTCGGGCGCCGGGGGGCTCTTGCTGGCCCTGCCCACCCGGGCCACCTCGGACGCGATGTTCAAGCGGCTACGGAACTGGCTGGAGGCGCTTCCGGCGGACGGTGGCGGCAACTGGTCCCTGGTGCTCGCCCACGCCAAGGCCGCCCTGCAGAGCGACTGGGCCGGACTGCTGAGGGAGGGCGACCGGGCGATCTCGGCGGTCGACCCGGACGGCGACGCGTACGGGGGCGGGCAGGGCCGGTGGCAGCCGTCCGGGCTGCACGCGCACCAGTGGCTTCGCGGGCGGAAGAAGCAGTTGCTGGCGTCGTTCGCCGTCGGGACCGTGGACCAGGTGCTGTTCGCCGGGCTGAAGAGCCGGCATCTGGCGCTGCGGCATCTCGCGGTCGCGGGCAAGGTCGTGGTGATCGACGAGGTCCACGCGTACGACGCGTACATGAACCGGTACCTCGACCGGACGCTGGAGTGGCTGGCCGCCTACCGGGTGCCGGTGGTCCTGCTCTCGGCGACGCTGCCCGCGGCGCGCCGTAGGGAACTCGCCGCCGCCTACGCGGGAGCGGAGGCGGCGGCCGCGGTGGAGACGGCGGTGGACGCGTATCCGCTGCTGACCGCCGTGTCGCCGGGGCGGGAGGCGGTCACCGCGCGCCCCGAGGCTGCTTCCGGGCGGTACGCGGAGGTCGCGGTGGAGCGGCTGGACGACGACGTCGAGCTGCTGGCGGACCGGCTGGAGGCCGAACTGGCGGACGGCGGCTGCGCGCTCGTCGTGCGGAACACGGTGAACCGCGTGCTGGAGGCGGCGCGGGTGCTGCGCGGGCGGTTCGGGGACGAGCAGGTCACCGTGGCGCATTCGCGGTTCCTGGCCGCCGACCGGGCGGCGAACGACGTCAAGCTGGTGCGGCGGTACGGGCCCGGCGGCGACCGGCCCGCTCGCCACGTGGTCGTCGCCAGCCAGGTGGTGGAGCAGTCGCTCGACGTCGACTTCGACCTGCTGGTGACTGATCTGGCTCCGGTCGACCTGGTGCTGCAGCGGATGGGGCGGCTGCACCGGCATCCCGTGCCCGACCGGCCGGGCCGGCTGGCCGCGCCGAAGTGCCTGATCACCGGCGTGGTGGACTGGACGGCCTCGCCGCCGTCGCCGGTACGGGGATCGCAGGCCGTGTATCCGGGCGACTGGACGCTGCTGCGGTCGCTGGCGGCACTCGCGCCGCACCTGGACGGAGCGCCGGTGCGGCTGCCCGACGACATCGGCCCGCTGGTGCAACGCGGCTACGGCAACGAGCCGATCGGACCTGCGGAGTGGGCGCGGGAGACGGAGCGGGCACGGGAGCGCCATGACGCGCTGCTCGACAGGAAGCAGCGCCGAGCCGATGGCTTCCTGCTCGGGCATGTGGGGCGTCCCGGCCGCCCGGTCTACGGGTGGCTGGAGGCGCACGCCGGCGACGCGGACGACAGTCTGAAGGGGCGGGCGCAGGTACGCGACTCCGACGAGACCATCGAAGTCCTCGTCGTACAGCGGCGGGACGACGGCAGGCTGACCACGGTGCCGTGGCTGGACGGCGGGCGGGGAGGGCTGTCGCTCCCGGTCGACTTCCCGCCGCCCAGGCGTGCGGCGGAGGCGGTCGCCATGAGCGCGCTCACGTTGCCGGGAAGGTTCAGTCACCCGGGGATCATCGACCGCACCATCGCTGAGCTGGAGCGGTTCATGGTCCCCGCCTGGCAGAGGAAGGAGTGCCCTTGGCTGGCGGGTCAGCTGATTCTGGTTTTGGACGAGCGTTGTCAGACCCGTCTGTCAGGCTACGAGTTGAGCTACAGCGAGCAGGACGGGCTCAGCTTTGCCGTGCCCGGCGAGCGGGGGCGCGGTGCTCCGGGCAAGGACGGCAAGGGGGACGAGCGGGATGGTGCCGCGAAGGTGGATCGGGACGGAACTGCCCGTACCGAGGAGGAGGAAGGCGACGACGGGCGGGGGCGGCCGCGAGCCGGTGGCGCCGCCTCGACGGGGCCGGTGGGCGCGGTGAGTTCCGCCCCGGCACAGCCACCGGCGTTCAACCTGGTGCGGGATGCCTGGCTGCCCGTACAGCGGCTCTCCGACGGCGTGGTGGAGGAGGTGTCGCTGCGGGATCTCTTCGCCCGAGCGGCCGAGTTGCGCCGGATCGTGGGCGATGTGCCGACGCAGGAGATCGCCCTGCTGCGGCTTGCCCTCGCCGTTCTGTACGACGCCCATCAGGGGCCGGCGGACTTCGACGCGTGGCTGGAACTCTGGGAGCCGGGCGCGGACGACGCCTTCCGCCAGGTCACCTGCGACTACCTGGACGCGGCGGCGGACCGCTTCGAACTCCTCGATGAGAAAAGGCCGTTCTTCCAATCGCCCGGTCTTCGGACCGCGAAGGACGAGGTGGCGGCCCTGAGCCGGATCGTCGCCGACGCGTCCTCTGGCGCCGCGCTGTTCTCCATGCGGCGGCCGGGAGTCGAGCGCATCCCGTTCGCTGAGGCCGCGCGCTGGCTGGTGCACGCGCACGCGTTCGACGTGTCCGGCATCAAACCCGCCATGCGGCATGACACCCGGGCCAAGGCCGGCAAGGTCTACCCGCTGGGCGTGGGTTCGCTCGGGATGCTCGGCGGTGTCTTCGCGGAGGGGGAGACGCTGCGGGAGACGCTGCTGCTCAACCTCGTACCGTTCGAGGAGGCGTACGGCGGCTCCGGGTTCGAGGACCGCATCCCGGTGGACCGCCCGGTCTGGCACCGCGACGAGCCGTACGGCTCCGGTCCGCGCGGGACGAAGGAGGGCGGCCCCGAGCCCGCCGGACTGCGCGACCTGTACACCTGGCAGACCCGCCGCATCCGGCTGGTGGCCGATGGCGACGCGGTGACCGGGGTCGTACTCGGTTACGGCGATCCGCCGGCGCAGGAGTCGCCCTGGCTGCTGGAGCCGATGACCGGCTGGCGGCGCAGCCAGGTCCAGGAGAAGAAGCGCAAGCGGACTCCGTACTACACCCCGCTGCGGCACCAGCCGCGCCGGGCGGCCTGGCGCGGGCTGGAATCGCTGCTGCACGTGCGGGCCGGTGACGAGGTGACCGGGAAGCCGGGCGAGGCCGTCCAGCGGCTCCGCCCCCGCATCACCAAGTGGCTGCGGCTGCTGGCGACGGAGCTGGCCGACGAGGATCTCCTGCCGCTGTCGAAACTGGTGCGGCTGAGAACGGTCGGCATCGAGTACGGCACGCAGCAGTCGGTGGTCGACGAGATCGTCGATGACGCCGTGGTCCTGCCGGTGATCATCCTCCACGCCGGCAACGAGGTCTACGGAGCGGCGGCGGTCGACGCCGTCGACGACGCCGACCAGGCGGTGCGGGCGCTGGCCCAGCTCGCCGCCAACCTGGTGCGCGCGGCCGGCGGGGAGCACACCGACGCCGCCAGGGACACCGTCCGCGACCTGGCCTTCGGCGCGCTGGACGGCCCGTACCGCGCGTGGCTTCGTGAACTGGGCCGACAGCCCGACCTCATGGAGGCCCGGCGGCAGTGGCGGGACACCGTCCGGCGGCAGGTGCTGCGGCTGGCCCGGCAGGAGATCCGCTCGGCCGGGCGGACCGCTGCCGAGGGACGGATGGTCGACCTTCCCGGGCTCGGCAGCACGCTGCTGGATGCCGGCCGGGCCGACCTCTGGTTCCGCGGCCGGCTGGAGAAGGTCCTCGGCGCGGTGCCCCTTCCGGACTCCCCGGGCGGCGGGGAGTCGCAGCCGTCCACCGGCCAGTACTGACACCACCTCCCCGGACCCCCGCGTCCGGGACTCCGAACCCCTGGAGAGCTGCTGATGGCACCCGTGACCGATGACTCACCGCACGTACCGGGCCGGAACGGACGGCTCCGGCCGCTGCCGGGGCTGGCCGTCGCCCGGTTCCTGCCCGCGCTCCAGGGGGGATACCGGCAGGACGTCTCCTGGGCGGTCGCCGACGTGGCCCGGCTGCGCAGGGAGGCCGGACGGCAGGCCCACGAGTCGCCCGCGGCCTGGGGGCTGGGGCACCTGGAGACACTGGGCCGGCTCCGTCTGGAGCGTGCGGACGCCGTACGGGAGGCCCGGGCGGCGGACGGTGTGGATCCCGCCTTCCTCTCCTCGTCCGGCTACGCCGCCCGGGAGGCCCAGGAGCGGCGGGAGGACACCGCCGTCCACGTCGCGGTGTCGCTCTGGGCGCTGCACCAGCAGTCGGTGCGGGACGAGCCCATGCACCGGGCCGGGTGGGCGTTCGGCCGTTCGGTACGGCGGCTGGCCCTCGGCGATACGGGGGGCCCGCGCCCGGGAGACACGAAGGCTGCAGAGAAGGAGAGCAGTTCGGGGGGAGCCGGCGGGCGCTCCCCTGAGGCCGGGGAGCTCAACGAGACCGTCCGCAAGCGGTACGTACGGGCCGCTGCCTCCACGGACGTCACCGTCCTGGCGACCCGGCTGCGCGAGCTGGTGCTGCTGCTGCGCGGAGCCCGTATCCCGTTGGACTACGTGCGCCTGGCGGACCAGCTGTTCTGGTGGCAGAACCCGACCGCACGCGACTCCGTCACCCGGTCCTGGGGCATCGAACTGCACCGCCGGTACTGGGGTCCGGCCGGCGAAGGGACGGGCGGGGAGACAGGCGGGGAGACGGACGGCCGGCCCACCGCCCCGGGCGACGGCTCCAGGGACGGGGGCGGAGACCGGGACGGGGGCGGAGACCGGGACGGGGCCGGACACGAGTACGAGTACGGGTACGGAGAGGAGTGGGGCATGGACGCCTGACCGGCCATGACAGGGTCGCGCCACCGCCCGGCCGCACGCCGTGCGACTCACGACGCCCGGCTCGCCGCGCCCCCACGCACCACTCACCGCGCCCGGCTCGCCGTGCCCGACCGTCTGCCGCCGCACCGACGCTTCCACCGAACCACTCGCCGCCACTCGCCGCCACTCCCCCGCGAACGCCTCCCCCCCTCCCCCGGACGCCCTTCAGCTCCGGCCCATCACCGATACGAGAGCGGAACTCCTGTGACACGCACCATCGTTGACATCCACATCCTGCAGAACGTGCCGCCCAGCAACATGAACCGGGACGACACCGGAACCCCCAAATCCGCTTACTACGGCGGGGAACGCCGGGCCCGGGTCTCCAGCCAGGCGTGGAAGCGGGCCACCAGGAAGCAGTTCGAGCAGTTGCTTCCGCCCGAGGAACTCGGCGTGCGGACGAAGCGGGTGGTGGAGGCGCTGGCAGAGCGCATCACAGAGCGGGATGCGACCGTCGCCGACAACGCGGTGAAGCTGGCCGAGGAGGTGCTGTCGGTCGCGACCGGCTCCACGCTGGAGGTGCCCAAGCGCAAGGCGAAGGAGGACGACGGGAGTGGCGGCGCGCTCCCCGAGTCGAGGTACCTGATGTTCCTCAGCCGGCAGCAGCTGGACGCACTCGCCGACATCGCGGTCGGTGAGAGCGACGGAGGAGATCCCGCGACACTGAAGGCGGAGCTGAAGGACAAGAAGAAGAAGGCACTGGCCCGTGCCGCCATCGACACCCGGCACTCGGTGGACATCGCCCTCTTCGGGCGGATGGTGGCCGACGCCGCCGATCTCAACGTGGAGGCCGCCGCACAGGTGGCGCACGCGCTCAGTGTGCACCGGTCCGAGGTGGAATCGGACTACTACACGGCCGTGGACGACTTGAGCGGTGACTCCGAGTCCGGCGCCGGGATGATCGGCACCGTCGACTTCAACTCCGCCACCCTCTACCGGTACGCGGCTGTCGATGTGGACGAGCTCCATCGCAATCTCGGAGTCGGTCTCAACCCGGAGCAGCGGCCGAGCACCCCCGCCTCGAAGGCCCTCACGGCGTTCCTGGAGGCGTTCATCACCTCTCTGCCGACCGGAAAGATCAACACCTTTGCCCACCACACCCTGCCCGCCGTGGTCGTCGTCAAGCTGCGGAACCGCTGGCCGCTGAGCTTCGTGGGCGCCTTCGAGACGCCGGTGCCGAAGAGCACGAGCGGCGGCTTCCTCCGCGGAAGCTGCGATCAACTGGCAGCACACATCACGGAGATGGAGCGGGTGTACGGACTCGGCTCCGATCCCACATGGGTGTTCCGGGTGGGCAGGGAAACCGAGAGCCTGGCCGGCCTGGGCAGCGCGCTGACGCTGGAGACTCTGCTGGAGCAGGTCGGCACGGCGGTCGCCGAGCGGCTGGAGTCCGGGGCATGACCACGTTGCTGCTGCGGCTCGCCGGGCCTCTCCAGTCATGGGGGTCCTCTTCCCGGTTCGTGCATCGCGCCACGGAGAACGCGCCGACCAAGAGCGGGGTGCTCGGGTTGCTGGCCGCCGCGGAAGGCCGCCCGCGCACAGCGGATCTCTCCGACCTGACCGCGCTGCGTTTCGGTGTCCGCATCGACCGTCCCGGCTCCCGCATCCGCGACTTCCACAAGGCGGAGAACAGCGACACCGGACGCGTACTGCCGCTGTCGCACCGGTATTACCTTGCCGACGCGGTCTTCGTCGCCGGAGTCGAGGGCGAGGACGCGTTCGTACGGCGGCTGTACGCCGCTGTCGACGCGCCCCGGTTCCTTCCGTACCTGGGGCGCCGCTCGTGCCCGCCGTCGTATCCGCTGCTCCTGGAGAACACGGGCTCCCTCAGCGGCCTTCCGTTGGAGGACGCGCTCCGGGAGACCCCCTGGCAGGGAGGACGGGGCCCACGCGACCGCCGGACGGAGGACGGACAGCCGCCGGAGGCACTGGACATACTGCTGGACTGTCCGCCGCAGGACACCCCCGACTTCCAGCTCCGCGACACCCCCCTCAGCTACGACCCGCACCACCGCCGGTACGCGATGCGCGGCGTACGGACCGGGCACGTACCGGCGTCGGCTCCTCTCCACGACCCGACAGCGGCTCCTCTCCACGACCCGACAGCCCACTTGCGGCCGGCTCCGGCCCTGGCCGCGCGGCACGACTCGTCTGCTCAGCCTCTCGCCACGGACGACTTCTAGGAACCGCCGATGTACCTGACCCGCTTCCGCATCAACACGGCCCGCTCCGGTGCCCGTGCCCTGCTCGCCTCCCCCCAGCGCCTGCACGGCGCCGTCGACATGGCGTTCCCGGAGCCCACGGCCCGGGACGGCAGCGGCCCGCGGGTGCTGTGGCGGCTGGACAAGGCACCGGCCAACCGCATCGACCTGCTCATTTCCAGTCCGGGCCGGCCCGACCTCACCCACCTGGCCGAGCAGGCGGGCTGGCCGAGTCTGGGCGCGCAGGGGTGGACCACGTTCGCCTACGGGGAGTTCCTGGACGGGCTCTCGGCGGGCGGAGAATGGGCCTTCCGGCTCACGGCCAACCCGCTGCACCACATCCGGCGCGAGACAGACCCGGTGGGCGCCCCGACCAAGCGCGCGGCCCACGTCACGGTCGGGCACCAGGTCGGCTGGCTGCTCAAACGCCAGGAGCGGGCCGGGTTCGAAGTCCTGCCCAGGGAACCGGCCGCCGCCGAGAACGACCCGGGGGAAGAGACGGAGACCGGGACCGGGGAGCTTCCGGTGCAGTGGCGCTATCACCTGGTCGTCCACGACCGCACCCCGGTGCGCTTCCAGCGGCGCTCGGAGGACCCGACGAGCCGACGCGATGCAAGGACCGGCACCGGCACCGGCACCGGCACCGGCACCGACGTGCGCTTCACCCGGGCCACCTTCGACGGACGGCTGCGCATCACCGATCTCGCCGCCTTCCGCCGGACACTCACCCATGGGATGGGCAAGTCGAAGGCGTACGGATGCGGCCTGATGACTCTCGCGCCGGTGCGGTGAGGGGCCGTCCATGAGTACCGTCGGCAAACGCAGCCTCTCCTCTCCGCGCGAACTCACCCGGGTAGGCGACCGCACCTCGTTCCTCTACCTGGAGCGCTGCACCGTCCACCGGGACGACAACGCCCTCACCGCCACCGACGCCGACGGGGTCACGCACATCCCCTCGGCAACCATCGGGACGCTCCTGCTGGGCCCCGGCACCCGCGTCACGCACCAGGCGATGGCGCTGCTCGGGGAGAGCGGCGCCGCCGTGATCTGGGTAGGGGAGCAAGGCGTGCGCTTCTACTCCGGCGGCCGGGCGCTCACCCGCTCGTCCAGCCTGCTGGAGGCCCAGGCAACGGCGTGGGCGAACCGGCGTACCCGGGTGGAGGTGGCCCGGGAGATGTACCGCATGCGCTTCCCCGGCGAGGACACCACCGGGTGCAGCCGAGACGACCTGCTGCGGATGGAGGGGCGCCGGGTCAAGGAGTGCTACCGGCGGGAAGCAGAACGCACCGGCGTCCGCTGGGTCCGGCGCGACTACCACCATGGCGACTTCGCCGCCGGGGACGCCCCGAACCAGGGGGTCACAGCCGCCGCCCAGTGCATGTACGGGGTGGCTCACGCCGTGGTCGCCGCCCTCGGCTGCTCCCCCGGACTGGGCTTCGTGCACTCCGGGCACGAACGATCTTTCGTCCTCGACATCGCCGACCTCTACAAGACGGAGATCGGGATCCCGGCCGCCTTCGACGCGGCCGCGGCGGGGGACGAGGACGTGCCGACCCGCACTCGTCGTGCGCTGCGTGACCGGATCAACAAGGCCGGTCTGCTGGAGCGTTGCGCCGACGACATCAAGCGGCTCCTGCGTTACGAGGACTCCGCCCCGGACGGCAAGCCGTCCGACGGCGACGGTTTGGACGCCGACCGGGTCGGCCTTCAGACCGACCGTGGCCAACTCCTCGTCTCCGGCCGCAACTACGGGGACGAGCCCGTCTGGTGACCGTCATCGTCCTCACCAACTGCCCTGCCGGGCTGCGAGGGTTCCTCACCCGCTGGCTCCTGGAAATCTCCGCCGGCGTTTTCATCGGCAGCCCCTCCGCCCGGGTCCGGGACATCCTCTGGGAAGAGGTACGCACCTACTCCGGGCAGGGCCGCGCCCTCCTCGCCCACACCACCGACAACGAACAGGGCTTCACCTTCCGCACCCACGACCACGCCTGGCACCCCACAGACCACGAAGGCCTCACCCTCCTCCACCGCCCCAGCCCGGCGACGACGGAAACCCCCGGGTCACCGGGGCAACCACCGAAGAAGCAGGGCTGGAGCAAGGCGGCGAAACGACGACGATTTGGGGGGTGAGATGCGGCAGGCGGGCATGCCGAGCTTTATGCCCCATAGGCCGGAGTTTGGCAAAGCAAGCAAATTCGACCGGCTGGCTCGACAACACCACAGGTCAGCTCCTGTGGTCCCCGCGTGTGCGGGGGTGGTCCCGGTCACTATGATGATTTTCCTTCTGGTGGCCAGTGGTCCCCGCGTGTGCGGGGGTGGTCCCGAGTTACGCGTGTCCTAGTACAGTCGGTGGTGGTGGTCCCCGCGTGTGCGGGGGTGGTCCCTCTTCTGGAGGTTGCCGGCCAGCTTGGTCAGGGTGGTCCCCGCGTGTGCGGGGGTGGTCCCTCGCGGTCCGGCACCATGTCCCCGTGACAAGGGTGGTCCCCGCGTGTGCGGGGGTGGTCCCCCGGCGCAGATCCAGATCCAGTTCTCCATCACGTGGTCCCCGCGTGTGCGGGGGTGGTCCCGTTCCTGCTCGCTTAGGGCACTTCGGGCACAGGTGGTCCCCGCGTGTGCGGGGGTGGTCCCACGCGCGTGGAGCCCAGATCGGTGGTCTCGGTGTGGTCCCCGCGTGTGCGGGGGTGGTCCCCCGGATCAGGTCCTCCAGGTCGTGGTTCGACCGTGGTCCCCGCGTGTGCGGGGGTGGTCCCGAGCACCCCTTCAGCAACGAGGAGATGCGCCTGTGGTCCCCGCGTATGCCGGGGTGGTCCCGATGATTCCGGCGGTGACGCTGTACAGCGTCGGGGCGGGTATGTCGTCCGAGGGTCTGGGCGCCCAGGCGAGGGCTCTGTCGGCGGTTTCCCGCGCCGCTGCGGTCAGCCAGCGCAGGCCGTCCACCGCGAGTGCCTCGGCCTCCCCGGCCGGCTCCGGTGCCGTCATGGGCCCACCCCCGCATGATCTTGCGGGCCGGCCCAGGGGCGGGGCACATCCGTCTGCCGTCAACCCGTCACCCGTACCCGCCCCGCCACCGTCACCTGGTCCACCTCCGAGACGCGGACCGTGGTCTTCAGGGTCCAGGTGCCCGGGATGGGGAGGTCGAGGGTGTCGGTGGCCCAGTAGCCGCCTCGGTTGGTGAGCTTGGTGTCGAGGGGGCCCAGGCGCTGGGCGGGGAGGGTGAGGGTGACGCGGAGTTCGGGGACCGTGGCGAGGCCGCCGTCGGGGCCGTAGACCACCGCCTGGAGGGAGTTGCGGCCGACCCGGCCGGGGTCCAGGGTGAGCTGGATCTTTCCGTGGCCGCCGGGGGTGCCGACGTCGAAGGGGACGGTGAGGACGGAGGCCGTGGGGATGCCGGCGGCCGGGGTGGCCGTCTCCGTCGCCGCGCGGCCGGGGACCGTGGTGGTGAGGAGGGTCGTGAGGACGAGGACCACGACGCCCACCGCCGCCTCCGCCAGCACCGAGCGGCGGAGCGGGCGGACAGCCGTGGCGTCTCCGAAGTGGTGGGACGGGGTACGGGTCAGGCGGGTCGTCCAGGTGCGGGAGCAGGCCGCCGCCAGCAACAGCGCCGCCACCGCCGCCAGCTTGGCGAGCAGGGTGCGGCCGTACGTCGTGTCGGTGAGGGCGTGCCAGGAGCCGAGGCCGCGCCAGGACTGGTAGACGCCGGTCACGACGAGGACCGTCACCGAGGTGAAGGCCAGGCGGGAGAAGCGGGTCAGGGTGTCCGGGGTGACGTGGGGCAGGGTGCGGAGCAGGGCCGTCAGACCGCCCAGCCAGGCCGCCATCGCCAGCAGGTGGAGCGTGGCCGAGGCGATCGCCAGCGGGACCTGGATGCCCGCCGACGCGTGTTCCGCCCCCGTCCAGGTCAGGGAGAGGAAGAGGGAGAGGGAGAGAGTCAGGGCGTGGAGCGCGGCCGTCGCCGGGAGGGTGCGGCGGCGGAGCAGGGTGGGTGCCGTCAGCGCGGCCAGGAGCAGGAGTGCGAGGCGGGCCAGCAGGAGGGCGCCGGGGCGTGTCGTCGCCGTGTGGGTGAGGGCCGTCAGGGAGAGGGCCGTCGTGGGGGACGTGCCCTCCTCGTAGGGGGCGCGGAGGAGGAGCAGGGCCGTGGTGGAGAGGGCGAGGGTCGCGGTGGCGGTGAGGGCCGGGGTGCGCAGGGGCGTTGTCGCCTCCGGGCGGCAGTACGTCACGTAGGCCGCCGTGCCGAGCAGGACCGCGACGGAGAGGTACGCCAGGTAGCGCGCGATGTTGTAGAGGGCCGTCGTCGCCGGGTGCTCCGCGCGGTCCGGGGCCGGGATCGGCTTCGTGGCCGTGCGCTTGCCGACCGAGAACGTGAGCGCGCCGGACACCGGGTGGCTGTCGGCCGACACCACCCGCCAGGCCACCGTGTACGTGCCCTCGGCCGTCCTGGCGGGCAGCCCGACGCGGGCGGTGTCGGAGCGGCCGGGGGCGTGGCCGGCGGGGCCGGTGCGCAGGAGGTGGTTCTCGGGGTCGTAGATCCGGAAGGAGTCCGTGAGCAGGCCGACCGACTCGGTGAAGGTGAGGGTCAGGTGCCGCGGTGCGGTCCGCAGGACGGTGCCGTCGGCGGGGTCGGTGGCGCGCAGGGCCGCGTGGGCGGAGGCGGTGCCGGTCGCGGCGAGCGACGCCAGCAGCAGCGTGGTGCAGAGCAGCAGGAGTCGTCGTGCCCATCGACGCCAGTCAGCCACGCGCCGTCCTCCCCGTTCCCCGTCGTCCGCCGCCATCCCGGTACATACGGACGGGAGTGGCGTCCTGCTCACGGGGTGGAGCGGGTCGTCACTCCCCCTTCGACCACCAGGTCGTGGCCGCTGATCCGGGACGGGAGGGGGGAGGCGAGGAAGACACAGGCGTCGGCCACGTCCTCGGGGCGGCCCAGGCGGGCGACGGGGGTTGCCGGGCGCCGGCGGTGCCGCCGTCGGCGCCCGGCCTCGGCCGCGCGGTAGTGGTCGTGGCCGGGTGCCGGGTGGCCGGCCTCGATGGAGGCGATGGGGGTGACGGTGCCGCTGCCGGCGCCGAGGGCCTGGGCGGTCTGGCCATCGAGCAGGCTCATGGCCGGCACAGGTCCCCGATGCGGGCGGCCTCCGAGGGGTAGCGCGTCGTCAGGTCGGCCGCGTCGCCGTGCTCGTAGTCCGCCTCGGTGAAGCCGGGCGCCATCGTGCAGCCGAAGAACGTCCACGCGCCGCCCGGGGCGACCCGCGCGCCCATCCAGGTACCGGCCGGCACGGTCAGCTGGAGGTGCTGGCCCTGGTGCAGGCCGGGCCCCAGGACGGGGGTACGGGTGCTGCCGTCGGGCGCGAGGAGCAGCAGGTGCAGCGGGTCGCCGAGGTAGTGGTGCCAGACCTCGTCGGTGGGGAGGCGGTGCAGGGCGCTGTAGTCGTCCGCGGTGAGCAGGACGACGATGGCGGTGCCCTCGGGCCGGCCGTCGTCCGGCCGTGCCGGCCCCGCCCAGGTCTGGCGGAACAGGCCGCCCTCGCGTGGCAGGGGTTGGAGGCCGTAGTGGGCGATCAGGTCGCGCGGTGTCAGAGGGGACGGCGACGGCGACGGTGGCGGTAGTGGTGGTGTCCGGTGGGAGGTCGTCCCTTGTCGGGGCGTTCCTTCGGGTGCGGGTTCGGGGGCCCTGGTCACCTGGGGCAGGCTATCGGTCGGTCGGTCGGTCGGGGGAGGCGAGTTGCGTCGCCTGTTTTTCCGGAGGTACGCGTCGTCGGTTTCGGCGGTGCGTTCCAGCTCGGACCAGTCGGTGACGACGGGGGTGAGGTAATTCAGGAGGGGGCCGCGGAAACGAGACCGGTGTCGGTGTGGATCGCGGCCATGTCGTCGCCACCCCCACCGACGCCGAGGGGAGTGGCGGGGCCGCGCCGGTCGGCCATCACCGCCCGGCAGGGAACTGGGGCTGTCCCGGCAGTGGGTGCACGCGCTGGGGTACTCGCGCGCCGGCTGAGCCCGGCCGACCCCCCACCGCCGCGCGATCCCCTGTGCCGCGCGAGATCATCGGCCCATGGACGTCACTCTGCATCTCGCCCAGGACCCGGCGGCCGACGCGCTGCTCGGTCGCTCCCCGCTCGCCGCGCTGGTGGGGATGCTGCTCGACCAGCAGGTGCCGATGGAATGGGCGTTCAAGGGACCCCGGACCATCGCCGACCGGCTCGGTGCCGACGACCTGGACGCGCACGAGATCGCCACGACGGACCCCGAGGCGTTCGCCGCGCTGCTCTCCGGGAAGCCGGCCGTGCACCGCTACCCGGGCTCGATGGCCAAGCGGATCGTCCAGTTGTGCCAGTACCTGGTCGAGCACTACGACGGGGACGCCGAGGCCGTCTGGCGCGAGGTCGGCAGCGGTGCCGAGCTGCTGAAGCGGCTGGAGGCGCTGCCGGGGTTCGGGCGGCAGAAGGCGCAGATCTTCCTCGCGCTGCTCGGCAAGCAGCTCGGGGTCGCGCCCGAGGGGTGGCGGGAGGCGGCGGGCGCGTACGGGGAGGCCCGCTCGCACCGGTCCGTCGCCGACATCACCGGCCCGGAGTCCCTGGCCAAGGTGCGGGCACACAAGCAGGAGATGAAGGCCGCGGCGAAGGCGGCCAAGGCGGCCGGTCAGTAGCGGTCGATCAGTAGTGGCCGGTCAGTAGCGATCGGTCAGTAGCGGCCGGCACGTAGCACCGTCACTCGTTCGGCCTACCGGACGGCGGCCCGGATGGCGGAGCCGGACGGCGCGCTCTCAGCATGGACCATGACCGAGGCACCGAACAGCGGCCCCGAGTTCGGCCGCGAGTACGACGACCGGCACGCCCACGCGGCCCAGCCCCCGGGCGGCCGGCCGGGCACACCGACCGGCACGTGGCACAAGCACGAGCCCGAGCCGCCCTTCGAGGGTCCGCTGCACGCCCTCTCCCAGGCCGCTTGGCAGATCGTGCTGCTCACCGGGATCGCCTCGCTGATCCTCGGCATCCTGGTGCTGATCTGGCCCGGCGCGTCCCTCCTCGCCGCCGGTGTCCTCTTCGGCATCTACCTGCTGATCAGCGGCGTCTTCCAGCTCGTGTCCGCGTTCGGCACGCACAGGTCGACCGCGCTGCGGGTGCTGGCCTTCATCAGCGGCGCGCTGTCGATCGTGCTGGGTCTGTTCTGCTTCCGGGGGCCCATGCAGTCGATCCTGCTGCTCGCCCTGTGGATCGGCATCGGCTGGCTGATCCGCGGCATCACGCAGACCGTGGCCGCGCTGCACGACCCCCGGATGCCCGCCCGGGGCTGGCAGATCTTCCTCGGGATCGTCACCTTCATCGCCGGAATCGTGCTGATCGACTCGCCCTTCGAGTCGGTCGCGGTGCTGACCCTCGTCGGCGGCATCTGGCTGGTCGTGGTGGGCCTCGTGGAGATCGTCACCTCGTTCGGCATCCGCAGCCGCGCCAAGCAGGTCCCGCAGACGGTCTGACCGTCGCCCCGGCTGCGCCGAGCGGGTGAATCCCGCCCCGGATCCGCCATCCGCCCGGCCCGTCCCGGGCAGACAGCAGCCGTGAGCAGGACGACGCGCGGTGCCCGGAGCCGGACCTGGCCCCGGGTGCTCGTGCTGCTCCTCGCCCTGTGGGTGCCCGGCGCCCACTTCCAGGCCCAGGCGGCCCCGGCGCTGACCACGGTCGCCGAGTGGGCCGAGCACGACGTCCTCGACACGCTCGTACGACCGCCCGCCCGCGCCGTGCACCGGGCCGACGTACCCGAGCGACCCGCTCCCCTGCCGGGCCCGGCACCGTCCCGGCCCCCGGCCCGCCCGTGCCCCGCCGAGCCGGGGGTGCCCGGCACCGCTCCCCTGCTGCGCACGGTGGTCCTGCGCTGCTGACGGACCCGCTTCCCCGCAGGTCAGTCGGTACGACGCAAGGAGCACAGCCATGCCCATCGATCCGTACGCCGTCCTGCGCGCCCTGCTGCGCGCGGAGGCCCGACGCGCCGCGGCACCGCCGCCCGAGCCGGACCGTCAGTCCCTGGACCGTCAGCCCCCGGGCCCCCAACTTCCGGACCCCCAACGTTCGGACCTGCGGTGCCCGGAGCCCCACCGGCCTCCGGAGCCCCACAGGTCACCGGAGCCCCACAGGTCACCGGAGCCACACCGGCCACCGGAGTCCCACCGGCCACCTGAGTCCCGGACCCGCTGAACCCGGCCGGCCCGCTCCCCGTCCGGCGCTACCGTCTACGCCGGGCCGTGCCGAACAGGGAGCGGGTGATCTCACGGCCGAGCTGGGTGCCGACCGAGCGGGCCAGGGACCTGAACATGCCGCTGGTGACGACCTGTTCGACCAGGGACGGGTCCTTACTCGGAGCGGGCTCGGCCTCCGGTGCCCGGGGGGCCGGCTCCGGGCGGGCGCTCAGCCGCTCGTACGCCGACTCTCGGTCCACAGCCTGTGCATAACGGCTATGGAGCGGGGATTCCTGGACCGCGCGGTCCAGTTCGGCCGCGTCCACCGGGCCCATCCGGGACTCCGGGGCGCGCAGTCGGGTGGCCGCGACCGGCGTGGGCGCGCCGCTCTCGCCGAGCACGGTCACCACGGCCTCGCCGGTGCCCAGGCCGGTGAGGAGTTCCTCCAGGTCGTAGGCGGAGTCGGGGAACGTCCGCACGGTGGCCTTCAGGGCCTTCTGGTCGTCCGGGGTGAACGCCCGGAGCGCGTGCTGGACGCGGCTGCCGAGCTGGCCGAGGACGTCGGCGGGCACGTCCTTCGGGGTCTGGGTGACGAAGAAGACGCCGACGCCCTTGGACCGGATCAGCCGCACGGTCTGCGTGATCGACTCCAGGAACGCCCTCGACGCGTCGGCGAACAGCAGATGCGCCTCGTCGAAGAAGAAGACCAGCCGCGGCTTGTCGGCGTCGCCGATCTCGGGCAGGTCGTGGAAGAGGTCGGCCAGCAGCCACATCAGGAACGTGGAGAAGAGCTGCGGGCGGTCCTGGACGGCCGGGAGTTCGAGGACCGAGACGACACCGCGCCCGTCCGGGGCCGTCCGCAGGAAGCCGGCCGTGTCGAACTCCGGCTCGCCGAAGAAGTCCGCCATGCCCTGCGCCTCGAAGGCCGTGAGCGAGCGCAGGATCACGCCGGCCGTGGCGGTGGACAGGCCGCCGATGCCCTTCAGCTCGCTCTTGCCCTCGTCGGAGGTGAGGAACGCGACGACCGCCCTGAGGTTCTTGAGGTCGATCAGCTCCAGGCCCTTGGTGTCGGCGTAGTGGAAGATCAGGCCGAGCGACTGCTCCTGCGTCTGGTTGAGGCGGAGCACCTTGGCGAGCAGGACCGGTCCGAAGCTGGTGACCGTGGCCCGTACCGGGATGCCGTGGCCGAGGCCGCCGAGCGCGAGGAACTCCGCGGGGAAGCCGGCCGGCTCCCAGTCCTGGCCCACCTCACTCGCCCGGCTCCGCACCCGGTCGTTCGACTCGCCCGGGCGCGCGATGCCGGACAGGTCGCCCTTCACGTCCGCGAGGAACACCGGCACGCCCTGGGCCGACAGCTGCTCGGTGATCAGCTGGAGGGTCTTGGTCTTGCCGGTGCCGGTGGCCCCGGCGACCAGTCCGTGCCGGTTGAGCACGGACAGCGGGACGCGGACCGGCGCTTCGGGGAGGCAGTGCCCGTCCCAGAGCAGGGCGCCCAGGTCGAGGGCGGGGCAGGTGAAGGCGTAGCCGCCGGCGATCTTCGCCGCCGGGGCGGGGAGCGCGGGGCCCTCCGGGGCGCCGGCCGACGCGGTCTCGCTGTCACTCATCTACGGCCCCTGTTCCCGTTCCCATTCCCGGCCCTGTTCTCGGTCCCGTTCTCGGTCCTGTTCCCCTTGGTGACCCATTTGGCCGTTTCGCGGTACTTTTTCCAGCGTCGCACTCCCCCGCCATGGCTGCGCCCGGAACGTCTGGGCCGGTAGGCTTTCCGTGTGATCTTCAAGCGCATCGGAAACGGCCGGCCGTACCCCGACCACGGCCGGGAAAGCACCCGGCAGTGGGCGGACGTCGCGCCGCGCCCGGTCCGCCTCGATCAGCTCGTGACCACCAAGCAGCAGCTCGATCTGGAGACGCTGCTCGCGGAGGACTCGACGTTCTACGGCGATCTCTTCGCGCACGTCGTGAAGTGGCAGGGCGACCTGTATCTGGAGGACGGTCTGCACCGCGCGGTCCGCGCGGCCCTCCAGCAGCGTCAGGTGCTGCACGCGCGCGTGCTCGAACTCGACTGACGTGGGCCGACAGGACCGTTGACCCTTTCGGGTTCCACTGAGCGGCTTCAACTGATCATCTGATAGGCATCGCCGCTCAGGCGCACTACGCTGCGTTCATGAGCATGCTGACGCCCCCTGGCATGGGCGGTAAGTACCGGATCACGGGGGACACCTACCCTCGGATGCGCCCGCACCGGCGCCTCGGCAGGCTCGTCGCCGCCGTGGTGGCCTCGGTCGCCGCGCTCGGCCTGGTCGGCTGGGGCACCCTGCAGCTCATCGACGTCTTCACCGGTGGCGGCGGCAAGGCCACGGCGGCCGGCCACAAGAAGGACTGCGCGATCAAGACCGCCGCTGCCGCCGCCAGTGTGCGCGGGAACGTCCCGGCGCCGGGCACGATCACGGTGAACGTCTACAACGCCACCAAACGTGGCGGGCTCGCCAAGACCACCGCCGACGAGCTGAAGAAGCGCGGCTTCCGGATCGGGGACGTCGGCAACGCGTCCAAGGAGTACGACAAGAAGGTCAAGGGCGCCGGGGTACTGCTCGGCGCGGCTTCCGCGCAGAACACCTCGCTGCCGGTGCTCGGCACGCAGCTGGCGGGTGCGGAGCGGCGCACGGACCCGGCCCGCAAGGCCGCGACGGTCGACCTGATCATCGGCGACGCCTTCAAGGGCCTGGCCACCCCGGCGGACGCCGCCCGCGCCCTGACCACCCTGAGCAAGCCGACCCCTTCGGCCGCGCCGGAGAAGGGCTGCTGAGCGCGGGGATCCGGAGCGGACGGGGGCGCGGGCACGCTACGGCCGACCACGCCGGCCCACCCCTCTGACCGGGCGACCTACGGCTGGTCGCGCCCTGAGACGGAGCCGAGCTTCGTACCGAACCAACTCCGCGCCCCTGAGACGGAGCCGAGCCGCGTACCGAACCAACTCCGCGCCCTTGGCGCGGCGCCCGGCGGCAATCCGGCCCGCGTTCAGCGGAAGCCGGCACCGCCCGCGCCCCTGACGCAACCCGCGCCCCCGGCGCAAGGCGCCGCCCCCGGTATCGAAGCAACCCCGCGCCGAAAGAAACCGTCTCGGAGAGTCCCCGAAGGACCCCGCTACTCCGCCGCGCCGTACAGGCGGTCGCCCGCGTCGCCCAGGCCCGGGATGATGTAGCCCTGGTCGTTGAGGTGGTCGTCGACGGCGGCCGTCACGACCGTGACGGGGGTGCCGGCCAGCTCGCGCTCCATGACCGCGACGCCCTCCGGGGCGGCCAGCAGGACCACGGCCGTCACGTCGTCGGCGCCGCGCCGGATCAGCTCCCGGATCGCCGCGACCAGCGTGCCGCCGGTGGCCAGCATCGGGTCGAGGACGTACACCTGGCGACCCGAGAGGTCCTCCGGCATGCGCGTGGCGTACGTGGAGGCCTCCAGGGTCTCCTCGTTGCGGATCATGCCGAGGAAGCCCACCTCGGCTGTCGGCAGCAGCCGCACCATGCCGTCCAGCATGCCGAGACCGGCGCGCAGGATCGGCACGACCAGCGGGCGCGGCCGGGCGAGCTTGACGCCGGTGGTGGTGGCCACCGGGGTCTGGATGTCGACCGCCTCGGTGCGCACGTCCCGGGTCGCCTCGTAGGCGAGCAGGGTGACCAGTTCGTCGGCGAGCCGGCGGAAGGTCGGGGAGTCCGTGCGCTGGTCGCGCAGCGTGGTGAGCTTGTGGGCGACCAGGGGGTGGTCGACGACGTGGAGACGCATGCCCATAACGGTACCCGCGCCCCGCCCCCTGCTCAGGACCGGCCGACCCTGGCGTCAAACCGGCCGACCGGGGGAAAGTGGAAGGGACGCTACTGGGGTGGTGCGACGTGTCTGACCTGTCCGACCTGTCCGACCTTTCGGAGAACGCGTCCATGGAGACCGGGGCCGCCGAGGACGCGGCACCCGAGACGGACGCCGAGCGCCGACGGCGGCGCGCCCGGTTCCTGCGCGAGCTGGCCGAGGCGCGGGCGTTGCGCGCCCGGGTGCAGCCGCGACGCGCCAAGGCCGCGCGACTTCGTCACACGATGCGGATGCGCACGTTCCGCTGGTAGCGGGCGGCCCCTCGGCGGCGGGCCCGGCGGTCCGCGGCGGAGCGGAGGTTCCACGCCCGTACCGGTGTTGCCGTGGTGGGGTGCGGGGGCGCGCGGGAAAGCCGCGTACGATCCGCAGGTGGCGGCAACGAGTGCGCTGCCGGGTCGACGACCGGTCCGCGACCGGTTCACGACCGGTTCGTGGTCGAAACAGCCAGACACAGCGACCGGAAGACGTCCCCTGGACGCCTTGTTTCTGCCACGATTCCGAGTGGGTGGGGCTCGGAGCCAAGCTCTCTCCGCCCACGAACCTCCGCCGGGGGGACCGCCAACCGGCACGCCTATGACCAGTGGGAGAGTCACGGTGTACTTCGCCGCACTGCTCGCGCGCACCGAAGACGGGTGGGAAGCGAGCGACACAGAGCTCGACGATGTGGAGTCCCTGTCGGATCTGGCCGACCTGGCCAGGGAGGCCTCTCCCGACGAGGACACGGTGCTCGTCCTGATCGAACAGGAGGACGCCTGGTTCGGCGTCGTACGCGTGGACGGCGAGGAAGACCCTCGCATCTACGTCTCCGACGCCGCGGCCGCCGCCCGCAGCGCCTACGGCGAGCTGCTGCTCACCGACGAACTGCTCGGCCGGGAGCCCGGTGCCGACGACGGCCCGGACCTGGACGCCCTGGACCTGGACGGCACCGAGGACGGCGAGTCCGAGGACGGCGACGGGTCGGAAGAGGACGGCGCCGGCGGCGACGCGGTGCCGCTGGGCCCGGTCGGCGACAGCGAGATCCTCGACGACCTGGGCATCGGCGAGAAGGAACTGCGCGCCCTGGACGCCGAGGACGCGCTCGGCTCGATCGCCGAGGCGCTCGGTGCCTCGGAGGTGCTGGAGACCGTCCGCTGACCGCCGCGAACACCGACGGCGGGGCCGTCCGCCCGGACCCGGACCCCGTGCGCGATCCCTGGCGGGCCGCGATGCGGCTCGCCCTGGCCGAGGCCGAACGGGCCGAACAGGGCGGTGACGTGCCGGTCGGCGCCGTCGTGCTGTCCCGGGACGGTACGACGGTGCTGGCCACCGGCCACAACGAGCGCGAGGCGACCGGCGATCCCACGGCGCACGCGGAGGTCCTCGCGATCCGGCGGGCGGCGGCGCTGCTCGGCGAGTGGCGGCTGACCGGCTGCACCCTGGTGGTCACCCTGGAGCCGTGCACGATGTGCGCGGGTGCGATCGTGCAGTCCCGGGTCGACCGGGTCGTCTACGGCGCCCGGGATGAGAAGGCGGGCGCGGCCGGTTCCCTGTGGGACGTGGTCCGCGACCGGCGCCTCAACCACCGGCCGGAGGTCGTCGCGGGGGTGCTCGCGGCCGAGTGCGCCCATCTGCTCACCGAGTTCTTCCGGGACCGCTGAGCCTCCGGTCGCCGGGGCCGCTGACCACCGATTTCTGACCATGCCCCGCCGTGCTGTAAGGTCTCCCTCGGTAGCGTGTCCGAGCGGCCGAAGGAGCTCGCCTCGAAAGCGAGTGTGGCGCAAGTCACCGAGGGTTCAAATCCCTCCGCTACCGCTCGAAGAGGGGCCTCATCGCGAGATGGGGCCCTTTTCGCATGCCGGGCACGGGCCGCACGGGCCCGCCAAGGGAACCGGCTCGGTGGGCCGTTGGTCTTCTCATATGACCTCAGGGTTATGCTCGCCGCCGGCAGGGGCTCAGGTGGCAACGCGAGGCAGAAGGCACAACAGAAGGCACAGGGGAGGCCGCGGTGGCGGTGAACGCCAAGAAGATCGCCGTGTACGTGCTCGTGGTCTTCGCGCTGTACGTGATCATCACGGATCCGGCCAAGGCGGCCGACTACGTCCAGATAGGCTTCCAGGGCATATCGGACGCGGCCAAGGCCGTCGGCGACTTCATGACCTGGGTCGCCAACGGAGCCAAGAACTGAGAGACCCGAGAACCGAAAGACCCCGAAGAACCGGAAGAACCGAGGGACGCCCCATGATCCGCCACCTGGTCCTCTTCAAGCTCAACGAGGGCGTCGAACGCGACGATCCGCAGGTCGTGGCCGGGGCCGAGGCCTTCCGCGCACTCGGCGACCGGATCCCGGAACTGCGGTTCTGGGAGTGCGCCTGGAACATCAGCGACCGCCCGATCGCCTACGACTTCGCGATCAACTCGGCCGTCGAGGACACCGCCGCCCTCCAGCGCTACCTGGAGCACCCGGCGCACCAGGCGGGCGTGGCGCTGTGGCGCGAGTTCGCCACGTGGGTGATGGCCGACTACGAGTTCTGAGTCTCCCGGCACGGCAGCCCCCCGTCGGCGCGACGGGGGGCTTTCCTGTGTTCACCTCAACTTGCCGTTTTCCGACGTGTTTGAGAACAACACGGCGTTATGCGGTGCTTGCACACAGTGCACATGTCTTGTGATGCTATGACCGCTTTTGACGGATGATGGACGGACGAAGAGGTGGCGTTGACCGTGCCGGCCAGTACTGCGCCGCCCCAGGACGAGGCACCCGCCCCGCCCCCGCCGGCTCCCGAGAAACGCCGCGGCGCCGACACCCGGGCCCTGACCCAGGTGCTCTTCGGCGAACTGAAGCAGCTCACCCCCGGTACGCCGGAGCACAACCGGGTACGGGGGGCGCTGATCGAGGCGAACCTCCCGCTCGTGCGCTACGCCGCCGCCCGCTTCCGCTCCCGCAACGAGCCGATGGAGGACGTCGTCCAGGTCGGCACCATCGGCCTCATCAACGCCATCGACCGCTTCGACCCCGACCGGGGCGTGCAGTTCCCCACCTTCGCGATGCCGACCGTCGTCGGCGAGATCAAGCGCTACTTCCGGGACAACGTCCGCACGGTGCACGTACCGCGCCGGCTGCACGAGCTGTGGGTGCAGGTCAACAGCGCCACCGAGGACCTCACCACCGCCTTCGGACGCACACCGTCGACCGCCGAGATCGCCGAGCGGCTGCGGATCAGCGAGGACGAGGTGCTGTCCTGCATCGAGGCGGGGCGGTCGTACCACGCGACCTCGCTGGAGGCGGCGCAGGAGGGCGACGGGCTGCCCGGCCTGCTGGACCGCATCGGCTACGAGGACCCCGCCCTGGACGGCGTGGAACACCGCGACCTGGTCCGGCACCTGCTCGTCCAACTCCCCGAGCGCGAGCAGCGGATCCTGCTGCTGCGTTACTACAGCAACCTGACCCAGTCCCAGATCAGCGCGGAACTCGGCGTCTCCCAGATGCACGTCTCCCGGCTTCTCGCCCGCAGCTTCCAGCGACTGCGCTCGGCGAACCGTATCGACGCGTAGTCGCTCACGCGTAGTCGCCTACCAGTTCCCGGTGGGCGCATACCGGGCGCCCCGCAGATGCACAGCAGGCGCACCGAAGCACACACCCGAACAGCCCTGCATCGCAAACCTGATCGAGCGCTCACCGGCGCGAGCGAATCGCTCACCAGGGACGTTGTCGGCAGTTGGGACCCGAGACACCGTCACACCCCGTCTCTCCAGGGCCTATTCGGATCTTCTGTGTCGACATGTCACTACAGCGCGTTGCCGACATGTGACATTCTGCGGGAAGCGCGTTTGCCGGGGCTCCGGCGCCGGTATTCAGGTGAAGGCTGCGTTGCTCGCACGACAGCGCCGCCCCGACCGTCCCGCGACCCAAAGGGGGTGGCATGTCCGCAGAACAGGGCAGCTCGAAGGTGCTGGCGCCCGCGAGGAGCGAGGCAGCGCCCAAGGAGCTCGACGCACTCGACGTCCTCGACGGCATCGAGGGCGTCACGACCCTCGACGCCGTGCCGGCCCCGGCCGCTCCCGCCGTGGGCGAGGCCATCGACACCCGCACCCTGTCCCGCTCGCTCTTCCTGCGGCTCGCCGCACTCGGCGAGAACAGCCCCGAGCGGGCCTACGTCCGGGACACCCTGATCGAGCTGAACCTGCCGCTGGTCCGCTACGCGGCGGCGCGTTTCCGCTCCCGTAACGAGCCGATGGAGGACATCGTCCAGGTCGGCACCATCGGCCTGATCAAGGCGATCGACCGCTTCGACTGCGAGCGGGGGGTGGAGTTCCCCACCTTCGCGATGCCGACGGTCGTGGGCGAGATCAAGCGGTTCTTCCGCGACACCTCCTGGTCGGTGCGCGTCCCGCGCCGGCTCCAGGAGCTGCGGCTGGCCCTCACCAAGGCCAGCGACGAGCTGTCGCAGAAGCTGGACCGCTCCCCGACGGTGACCGAACTGGCCGCGGTGCTCGGCGTCTCCGAGGAGGACGTGGTCGACGGCCTCGCGGTCGGCAACGCGTACACCGCCTCCTCCCTCGACTCGCCGGCCCCGGAGGACGACGGCGGCGAGGGCTCGCTGGCCGACCGGCTCGGCTACGAGGACACCGCGCTGGAGGGCGTGGAGTACCGCGAGTCCCTGAAGCCCCTGCTGGCCAAACTCCCGCCCCGGGAGCGCCGGATCATCATGCTGCGCTTCTTCGCCAACATGACCCAGTCGCAGATCGGCGAGGAGGTCGGCATCTCCCAGATGCACGTCTCCCGCCTCCTCACCCGCACCCTGGCCCAGCTCCGCGACGGCCTGATCGCCGACTGACCCACCCAGCCCGAACCCCCGGCCGCCGAGCACCTCGGCGGCCGGTCGTGCTCTGCGCGGGCGGGGGCGTGGTACGCCGAATCCCAGGGCCGGTGACAGCGCGGGGCATGGTGCCGGCCGCCCGCCGCCAACCAGTGTGCGGTACCGCTGACGCGGCTCGGGGAGGGCGGGCAGTACGAGGCACATCGCGATCGGCCGCGACCGAGCCGTAGGCCGGAACCATCGCCGATCACCACGGTGGCCACGCGCAGACCGAGCACCGCGCCGCCCCCACGACGCCGACGGGTTACGGCGCAGCGCCGCTGACCGGCGGGCCGGGCACGGAGAGCGGCAGCGCCTGGTCGCCGGAGGGCGCCCGTGTGGCGGTCTCGGACGGTTGTGTAGCGGTCTCGGACGGTTGCTGTCGTCGAGTGCGTGACAGCGACAGCGGTGTTGCCGCGGGTCGGGGGGCTGCCCTCGGTCACAGGGGCGAGCCGGCGTGGGCCACGGTGCCGCCACGTCGGCGGGGCGTGCTGGACTGCGCGGCCGGCGTGGAGCGGTGCGTCCACCGGATCGCCGGGCCGGTTCGGCGGCCGTCGGGTGTCCGGGCCGGGTGGCGTCCCCGCCGGTTGGCGTCCCCGCCGGGCGGCGGGACGCGGTGCGGTCCGCCCGCCGCGTGCCGCCCCGCCCCCGCGCACGCCAAAGCCGCGCCGGGCCCAAGTGGCCCGGCGCATGAGCAGGCAGCCCCCGTTACTTCAGGGCCAGCCAGGCGACGCCCGCCACCACGGCCAGGGCCACGATGATGCCGATGATCAGGCCGAGGCGCGGGCCGGAGGAGGTGGCGGCCGGCTGCTGCTGCCTGCCCTGGGGCGCCTCGTCGACGAAGGCGCGGAACATCTGGGTGCTGCCGGCAGGGTCGTAATTGCCCTGAGGGCCCTGGGTGTTAGCCATGGCCCGAGACACTAGCGAATCCCGCCGACCGACCCAAGTGCGGGGCCACCGGGACAGACGGGGGCAGCCCGGCCGCCGTCACCTGCGTGTTTACACTCGCAATACTTGCCTTTGCCAAGTTTTTGCGCCAGCCCGTCCCGGTTTATTTGCCTTCAGCAACCAAACGGACCTATGGTTGCCCCAAGCAACGAATACGGGAGGTGTGATGGCCGAGCAGGCGCAGTTCGAAGAGCTGGCGCGTCAGCTCAGTGCCGTCGGAGCCGTGAAACGGGACATGGAGCGGATCCTGCCGCCCGACTGCCCGGCCGGCTCGGCCGCCGTGCTGGCCCTGCTCGGGCGCCACGGCGACATGCGCATGAGCAAGCTCGCGGAGCTGCTCGCCGTGGACATGTCGGTCACCAGCCGGCATGTCGCGCACGTCGCCGCGCGCGGCTGGATCGGGCGGGCACCGGACCCCGCGGACAAGCGTTCGCGCATCCTGCACCTGACCCCCGAGGGGCTGCGGCAGCTCGACGAGCTGTCCCGGCGGAGCACGCACCTGCTCGCCGAGCGGCTGGCCGACTGGTCCGACGACGAGGTCGGCCAGCTGATCCGGCTGATGACGCGGCTGCGCGCCTCCTTCGGCGACTGCCGCTCGGTCCCGCTCCGGCACATCCCGGCGGCGACTCCCGCGTTCGAAGAGACCACCCGTACACCCGCAAGCACGTAAGAAAAGGAAGCCCATGGCAACGACCACACCAGCCGGTGTGCGGGCTCACGCCAAGCACGGGGGAGGCTCCCACGGCGACGCCCCGATGACGCACCGGCAGATCATGGAGGCCCTGTCCGGGCTGCTGCTCGGCATGTTCGTGGCGATCCTGTCGTCCACGATCGTCTCCAACGCCCTGCCGCACATCATCGGAGACCTCGGCGGCGGCCAGTCCGCCTACACCTGGGTCGTCACCGCCGCCCTGCTGTCGATGACCGCGGCCACTCCCCTGTGGGGCAAGCTCGCCGACCTGTACAGCAAGAAGGCCCTCGTCCAGATAGCCCTGGTCATCTACGTGGTCGCCTCGATGGCGGCCGGCCTCTCGCAGAACCCCGGCATGCTGATCACCTTCCGCGTGTTCCAGGGCATCGGCGTCGGCGGCCTGTCCGCCCTGGCGCAGATCGTCATGGCGGCGATGATCTCCCCGCGCGAGCGCGGCCGTTACTCCGGCTACCTCGGCGCCACCTTCGCCGTCGCCACCGTCGGCGGCCCGCTGCTCGGCGGTGTCATCACCGACACCTCCTGGCTGGGCTGGCGCTGGTGCTTCTACGTCGGCGTCCCCTTCGCGATCATCGCGCTGATCGTCCTCCAGAAGACCCTCCACCTGCCCGTCGTCAAGCGCGAGGTCAAGGTCGACTGGGGCGGCGCGACCCTCATCGCCGCCGCCGTCTCCCTGCTGCTGATATGGGTCACCTTCGCCGGTGACAAGTACGACTGGGTCTCCTGGCAGACCTACGCCATGGTCGGCGGCTCGGTCCTCCTCGGCGCGCTGTTCGTGCTCGTGGAGTCCAAGGCCAGCGAGCCGATCATCCCGCTGCGCCTGTTCAAGAACCGCACCATCACGCTGGCGTCGCTCGCCTCGCTGTTCGTCGGCATCGCGATGTTCACCGGCACCGTGTTCTTCAGCCAGTACTTCCAGCTGGCCCGCGACAAGTCCCCGACCATGTCGGGCGTCATGACCATCCCGATGATCGGCGGTCTGTTCGTCTCCTCGACCGTCTCGGGTCAGTTCATCACCCGCACCGGCCGCTGGAAGGCCTGGCTGGTCAGCGGTGGCGTCCTGGTGACGGCCGGGCTGCTGCTGCTCGGCGGCATCCGGTACGACACCGACTACTGGAAGATGGCCATCTACATGGCCCTGTTGGGCCTCGGCATCGGCATGATGATGCAGAACCTGGTGCTCTGCACGCAGAACCAGGTCTCGCCCGCCGACCTCGGCTCGGCCAGCTCCACGGTCACCTTCTTCCGTTCCCTCGGCGGCGCGGTCGGCGTCTCGGCGCTCGGCGCCGTGATGTCCCACCGGATCACCGACTACGTCAAGGACGGCGTCTCGGCGCTGAGCCCGAAGTACCAGGCCGCGCTGGCCCAGGGCTCCGGCTCCACCGACACCATCCCGGACATGGACAAGCTCCCGGCGCCCATCCGGACGCTGATGGAGAGCGCCTACGGCCACGGCATCGCCGACGTCTTCTTCATCGCCGGCTGCCTCGCCGCCCTCGCCTTCCTGATCACGCTGTTCATCAAGGAGGTCCCGCTGCGCACCAAGGGCGGACTGGCCCAGGCCGCCGAGGGCCAGGCCCCGGTGACCGACCCGGCCGCCGCCCCCGCGGTCGCCGAGGCCCAGGAGCAGGCCCCGCTCGCCCAGCCGGTCCCGGCCGCGGTCGCCGCCGCACCGGCCGACGGGGACACCTTCACCCGCGCCGCCGCCACGGCCACCCTGCCGACGACGGCCGTCGCCACGGCCGCCGAGCCCGGCACCGGTGACGGCGTCGGCGGCGGCACCCCGGTGCACGGCTTCGTCCGCGGCGCCGAGAGCGCCCCGGTCCCGGGCGCCGCGGTCACCCTGATCTCGCTGTCCGGCCGCCAGCTCGGCCGCGCGGTCGCCCAGGCCGACGGTTCCTACGGCATCGGCGCCCCGGGCACCGGCTCGTACGTGCTGATCGCCTCCGCCGACGGCTACCAGCCGCAGGCCTCCACCATCGTGGTGGGCGAGGAGCCGCTGCCGTACGACATCCTGCTCAGCGGCACCAGCGGGCTGACCGGTGTGGTCCGGGCCGCCGGGAGCGCGCTGCCGGTCAAGGACGCGATGGTGATCGTCACCGACGTGCGCGGCGACCTGCTGGCCACGGCCGCCACCGGTGAGCAGGGCGAGTTCGCCCTCACCGAGCTGGTGCCGGGCGTGGTGACCGTCGCCGTCAACGCGAACGGGTTCCGGCCGCGCGCCCTGCCGGTCGAGGTCGGCACCACCGGGGTCACCCGGGTCGAGGTCGACCTGGACGCCGGCGCCCGCCTCCAGGGTGTGGTCAACGCCCCGCACGGTCCGCTGGCCGACGCCCGCGTGACCCTGGTCGACCAGGCCGGCAACGTGGTGGGCAGCGCCACCACCGGCTCGGACGGGGCGTACGCCTTCACCGACCTGAACAGCGGCGAGTACACCGTCATCGCGACGGGCTACCCGCCGGTGGCGACGGCGCTGACCGTCTCCGGCACCGGTGTCGACGACCACGACATCGAACTCGCCCACCCCGGCGAGTAGTCACACCTTCCGGCCCGTGGCGCGCACGCGGCCCCGCCAGGCCGCGGCGCGCGCCACGGGCCGGATTCCTCTACGACCGGTTCGTACGCATGTGCAGGGAGAAAAACGGGATGGGACTGACCGCGAAGATCCGTACGCGGGACGGGTGGGCCGTGTCGCACGCGGTCGTGACGGTGACCGACATGACCGGTACGCAGGTGCTGCGCGCCGAGACGGACGCCGAGGGGGCCGTACGGGACGCCACCGAACTGGCGCCGGGGGCGTACACGGTGATCGTGACGGCCGTCGGGTACGCGCCGGCGGCGTCCAGCGCGATCGTCACCGCGAGCGGCCGGGCCGAGGTCGGCACGGTCACCCTGGCCCGGCAGGGCGGCACCGAGCTGCCGCCGCCCGGCCCCTGGACGATCGACCCGGTGCACTCCTCCGTCGCCGCGGTCGCCCAGCACCTGGGGATCTCCAGCGTGCACGGCCGGTTCACGGAGTTCGGCGGCACCATCGAGATCGCGCCCGACGAGGTCGCCAAGTCCCGCGTGGAGGCGGTGATCAGGGCCGCGTCCGTCGACACCGGCAACGGCATGCGCGACACGCACCTGCGCTCGGGCGACTTCCTCGACGTGGAGAACCACCCGGAGATCACCTACCGCTCCACGGGCCTGACCCAGGCCGGACCCGACCGCTGGACGGTGCTCGGCGAGCTGCGGATGCACGGTGTGGTCCGCCCCGTCGACCTGGACCTCGCCTACCTCGGCACCGGCGCCGACCCGTGGGGCGGCACCCGGGCGGCGTTCCGCGCCACGGCCGAGCTGCACCGCGAGGACTTCGCCATGAACTACAACCAGGTCCTCCAGGCGGGCATCGCCGCGATCGGCACCACCCTGAAGGTGGAGCTGGACATCCAGGCGGTGCAGGGCGACACGCTGCCCCAGGCGTAGGCACGGCAGGGTCAGCCACGGGGGCGTCCCCCGCCCCTAGGCTGACCCCCATGGCACCGAACATCGCTACCACCACCCGTGTGTCGCCGGCCGAGCTGCTGGACTTCGTACGGCCCCGGCACCGGGCCCTGCTGATCACCCGCCGGGCCGACGGCGGCCCCCAGGCCTCGCCGCTGACCTGCGGGGTGGACGACTCGGGACGGATCGTGCTCTCCACGTACCCGGAGCGGGCCAAGACCCGCAACGCCCGGCGCGACCCCCGGGTCAGCCTGCTCGTGCTGAGCGACGACTGGAACGGGCCCTGGGTGCAGATCGACGGCACCGCCGAGGTCCTCGACTCCCCCGACTCGGTGGAGCCGCTGGTCGAGTACTACCGCAACATCGCCGGCGAGCACCCCGACTGGGACGAGTACCGGCAGGCCATGGTCAAGCAGGGCAAGTCCATCATCCGGGTGACACCGGAGCGCTGGGGCCCGGTGGCCACGGGCGGCTTCCCGGCGCGGCTGGTGAGCGGGGAGCAGCAGTAGGGGGCTCGGTCAGTCCCGGGCGACCATGGCCTCGATGCCCGCGATCAGCAGGTCGAGCGCGAAGGTGAAGTCGCGCTCCAGCATCTCGGCCACCGAGTCCCCGGCGCGGGCGTCCACGATGTCCCGGGACTCCTCGATGTAGTCCGCGCCCAGGGCGCCCTGCCGCACCGAGTCCATGGTGCGCCGGTAGTAGTCGTCCGGGGAGAGTCCGGTGTCGGCGATACGGGACATGAAGTGCACCTCGATGGTGCCGAAGCCGTACACGAACTGGAACACCGCCGCGATGGCACCCGTCAGGCGGTGGGCCGGCAGGCCGGTGCGGCGGACGACGCGCTGCACGGTGCGGGAGAAGGCGAGCGAGGTGGGGCCGATGTTCAGATACCGGCCGGCCAGCGCGGACACCCAGGGATGGCGCACCAGCATCGCCCGGTACTCGTCGGCCAGCGCGCGCAGTTGCTCCCGCCAGTCCTGGCTCTCGTCGGCGGGGTCGGGCAGCACCGGCTCGCCGTAGACCGCGTCCAGAGCGAGTTCGAGCAGGTCGTCCTTGGTGTCGACGTACCAGTACAGGGACATCGCGGTGACGTTCAGCTCGGCGGCCAGGCGGCGCATGGAGAACCTCGCGAGTCCCTCGGCGTCGAGCAGCCGTACGGACACCGCCGTGATCCGCTCACGGTCGAGCCCCGAGGGCTGGCCCCCGCGCCCGCCCCGGCGGACCGGCTCCGCCAGCCACACACTGCCCCGCGCCGCCCGCTCCGCTTCCTTCGCCACCGGCGCACCTTTCTCTCATCCGCCCGCTGACCGCATGCCAGGACCGCACCTCTACCCATACCCCCGGCTGCTCAGGCGATCTGAGACGCGCGTACGCCGCACAGCGGTCCGCTGTGCGGCGTACGGCGCGTGACGTTCGGTCAGTCGCTCGTCTCAGCTGCTCGTCTTCCGGGTCAGGTCGTAGAAGGTGGCCGAACCGGCCGTCACGTTCGTGAAGTTGGCCTCGACCCAGGAGCTGATCTGGGAGGACGTGCCGCTGCCGCTGCCGGCACCCTCGCGAGAGCCGCCGCCCATGGCGCCGCCGGAGATGAAGTAGTGGATCTTCCCCTCCGACACGTACTTCTTGAACTGGGCGAGGGTCGGGGACGGGTCGGTGCCGTTGAAGCCGCCGATCGCCATGACCGGATCACCGGTGGCGAGCTGGTAACTGGCCGCGTTCTGGGAGCCGATGGAGGCGGCGACCCAGGTGTAGTCCGAGGCGTTCTTCTCCAGCAGCTTCTTGGCCTCGGCGGAGACGCTCGCGCCGTTCAGGAGGCCGCCGGCACCGCCCGCGCCACCGCGCTCGCCCATACCGCCGCCGAAGCCGCCACCGGGGAAGCCATTGCCGTTCCGCTGGCCCTGGCCTTGTCCCTGTCCCTGACCCTGGCCCTGGCCCTGCTGGCCGGGCATGCCGCCGCCGAAGCCGCCGCCCGGGAACCCGTTGCCGTTGCCCTGTCCCTGCCCCTGCCCCCGTCCCAGGCCCGGCATGCCCTCGCCGAAGCCGCCGCGCAGGCCACCACGGCCGCCGAAGCCGCCCATCATGCTCGCGCCCGCCGGGCCGGCCGTCACGATGGAGCCGCTGTGGCCCTCCCGGAGGGTGGTGACGGTGTAGGCGGTCGAGCCGGCCAGCGCGGTCACCAGACCGAGCGCCGCGCTCGCGAGGGCGAGCCGCCGGGTGAGGCGGCCCACGAAGATCAGGCCGAGTGCCGCCGTGAGTCCGCCGATCAGGATCAGCCACTTCAGCCAGGGCAGGTAGTCGGGGGTGCGGTTGAGCAGCACGTATCCCCAGGCCACCGCCGCGACCACGGACGCGGCGAGGGCGAGCGACACCCACGTCTGCTTCCGCTTCTCCCACAGCAGCCCGGCGCCCATGCCGGTCACGGCCGCGAGGTAGGGCGCGAGGGCCACGGTGTAGTACTGGTGGAAGATGCCCGCCATGAAGCTGAACACGGCCATGGTCGTCAGCAGCGAGCCGCCCCAGACCAGGAGCGAGGCCCGGGTGACGGACGTCCGCCGCAGCCCGCGGGTGGTCACCAGCGCGGCGACCAGCAGGACCAGCGCGGCCGGCAGCAGCCAGGAGACCTGGCCGCCGACCTCGGAGCCGAACATCCGGTCCCAGCCGGTCTGGCCCCACATGCCGCCGCCCGCGCCGCCGCCGGGGCCGCCGCCCCCGCCGACGCTGCCGGTCTCCTCGCCGTTCAGCCGGCCGAACCCGTTGTAGCCGAAGGTCAGTTCCAGGAAGCTGTTGTGCTGCGAGCCGCCGATGTACGGCCGCGAGGACGCCGGCCACAGCTCCACCACCGCGACCCACCAGCCGCCCGAGACGACCAGCGCGAGCGTCGCCAGGGCCAGCTGTCCGAGCCGCTTCTTCCACGCCACCGGAGCGCAGAACGCGTACACGAGCGCGAGCGGAGGCAGGATCAGGAAGGCCTGGAGCGTCTTGGCGAGGAACGCGAACCCGATGACGGCCCCGGCCCACACCAGCCACTTGGTACGGCCGTCCGCCACGGCCCGCACGACCAGGTAGCAGGCCACCGACATCAGCAGCGCCAGCATCGCGTCCGGGTTGTTGAAGCGGAACATCAGCGCCGCCACCGGGGTGAGCGCGAGCACCGCGCCCGCGATCAGGCCGGCCGCCGGGCTGAACCTGCGCCGTACCGCCGCGTACACGACGGCGACCGTGGCCACGCCCATCAGCACCTCGGGGACGAGGATCGCCCACGAGTTCAGGCCGAAGATCCGTACCGACAGCTCCATCGGCCACAGCGAGGCCGGGGGCTTGTCGACGGTGATGGCGTTGCCCGCGTCCAGCGAGCCGAAGAAGAACGCCTTCCAGGACGTGCTGCCGGCCTGTACGGCCGCCGAGTAGAAGGAGTTGGCGTAACCCGAGGCGCTGAGGTTGTAGAGGTAGGCCAGGAGTGTGGCGGCGAGCAGCGCGAGGAGGGCCGGGCGCGCCCAGCGGGGGTCCTCGGGCCGACCGCGCCACAGCCGGTGCGGGAACGGCGGCCGGGGCTCGCTCGCCCCGGGTGCCGCTTCGGGCGCGGCCTCGGGCGCGGTCGGGGCCGGCTCCCGGACCGCCGTGCCGGAGGGGTCGGTGTGGGGGGTCATGGGGGTTCCCTCGGTCGGTGTCATCGGGCGGTCGGTGTCATCGGGTCGGGACCCGCTGGATCCGCGGCTCGGCGGGGGCGTCGTAGGAGCGGTCCGGGAAGACCCAGGCGCGGAAGAGGAGGAACCGCAGGACCGTCGCGGCGAGGTTGGCGGCGATCAGGACCGCCAGCTCGGTGGAGTGCGCCGGGTGCGCGTTGGCCATGCCGAGGGCGGCCAGCGAGCCGCTGGTCAGGGCGAGGCCGATACCGAAGACGACCAGTCCCTGCGCCTGGTGGCGGACGGCGCCGCCCCGGCCGCGCACCCCGAAGGTGAGCCGGCGGTTGGCGGCCGTGTTGGCGACCGCCGACACCAGCAGCGCGAGCGCGTTGGCGGTCTGCGAGCCGGCGAACTCCCGGAAGCCGCTGTAGAGCAGCAGGTAGAACAGCGTCGACAGGCCGCCCACCACGCAGAAGCCGACGAGCTGCCGGGCCAGGCCCCGGGGCACGTCCGTCAGTTCGCGGTCGCGCGGGTCGTCGCCGAAGGGCCGGGCCAGCCGGTCCAGCGGCAGCGAGCCGGTGGCCAGCGCCCGGCCGACCCGCCAGACGCCCTTGAGGTCGTCGGTGGCGGTCTTCACGATGTGCACGGTGGAGTCCGGGTCGTCCACCCAGTCGACCGGCACCTCGTGGATGCGCAGCCCCGCCCGCTCGGCGACGACCAGCATCTCGGTGTCGAAGAACCAGCCGGTGTCCTGCACCAGCGGCAGCAGCACCTGCGCCACGTCCCGCCGGATCGCCTTGAAGCCGCACTGCGCGTCCGAGAAGCGGGCCTGGAGGGAGCCGCGCAGGATCAGGTTGTAGGCGCGGCTGATGAACTCGCGCTTGGGGCCGCGCACCACCCGGGAGCTGCGCGCCAGCCGGGAGCCGATGGCCAGGTCGGAGTGGCCGGAGATGAGCGGGGCGACCAGCGGCAGCAGCGCGTTGAGGTCGGTGGACAGGTCGACGTCCATGTAGGCGAGGACCGGCGCCTCGGACGCGGACCACACGGTCCGCAGGGCGCGGCCCCGGCCCTTCTGCTCCAGCCGGTGGGCGGTGACCTCGGGCATCTCCGCCGCGAGCCCGGCCGCCACCAGCGGGGTGGAGTCGGTGGAGGCGTTGTCGGCGACGGTGATGCGGAACGCGTACGGGAAGGTGCGCGTCAGGTGCGCGTGCAGTCTGCGCACGCACGGTTCGAGGTCCTTCTCCTCGTTGTAGACGGGGATCACTACGTCCAGGACAGGCGTACCGGCGTCCGCGGCCGGGAGGTGCTCCCGCGCCGGCAGGGTGCCGGGAGAAGAGTCGGTTCGCATGACACGAACCTTTGTCACGTGCCCTGTCGCGCCCATGTGGCGAGGCTGTGGTGCGCCTGTGAGTGCTGTTGCCGCTTTGTTTCCGGGGTCTGGTGGGAGGCCGGCGCGGGCAGGTGCAGGGTGAACACCGTGCGCCCGGGGACGCTGTCCACGGTGACCTCGCCGCCGTGCGCGGCGGCGACGGCCTGCACGATGGCCAGCCCGAGCCCGGTGGACCCGGTGGCCCGGGTGCGCGCGGAGTCGCCCCGCGCGAACCGTTCGAAGACGTGCGGCAGCAGCTCGGCCGGGATGCCCGGACCGTCGTCCTGGACGTCGACGCACAGCCGGTCCCCGGCCCGCCGCACGCGCGCGGTGACGGTCGTACCGGCCGGTGTGTGGGCGCGGGCGTTGCCCAGCAGGTTGACCAGCACCTGCTGGAGCCGGGCGGCGTCGGCGCGGACCAGGGCGGGTTCGTCGGGCAGGTCGAGCCGCCAGTTGTGGGTCAGGCCGGCCGCGCGGGCGTCGCTGACCGTGTCCACGACCAGCGGTACGAGGTCGGTCTGCTCGAACTGGAGCGGCCGGCCGGCGTCGAGGCGGGCCAGCAGCAGCAGGTCCTCCACCAGCAGGCTCATCCGGCCGGCCTCCGACTCGATCCGGCCGAGGGCGTGCCGGGTGTCCGCCCCGACCTGCTCCCGGCCGCGCCGGGTCAGCTCCGCGTAGCCGCGGATGGAGGCCAGCGGGGTGCGCAGCTCGTGGCTCGCGTCGGCGACGAACCGCCGTACCCGGGTCTCGCTCTGCTGGCGGGCGTGCAGCGCGCCGTGCACGTGGTCGAGCATCCGGTTGAGCGCGACGCCCACCTGGCCGACCTCGGTCCGCGGGTCGCACTCCGACTCCGGGACCCGCTCGTCCAGGTTCACCTCGCCGCTGTGCAGCGGCAGCTCGGAGACCCGGGTGGCGGTGTGGGCGACCCGGCGCAGGGGGCGGGTCGCGACCCCGACGATGACGGTGCCGGCGAGGGAGGCCGCGAGGAGCCCGGCGGCGGTGACGCAGACCTCCACGAGGATGAGGGTGCCGATCGTGCCGTCGACGTCCTTGGTCGGTATGGCGACGTAGAAGGAGCCGTTGTCGCCGCTGCGGTACTCGACCCGGTAGCCGCCGATGCCGGGGAGGTCGACGGTGTACTGCCCGCCGTCCCGGGGCACCTTGGCGAGGGTGCCGCGCTGGGCGTCGTCGAGCGAGGCGACCTTCATCTCCAGGTCGCTGGTGCGCTTCACGCTGCGCTTGGCGTCGCTGATGGTGCCGTCGACCAGCTGGGCCGCGATGGTGCCCACCGGCTGGGGGCCCTTGAGGACGAAGTCGCTCACGCTGGTCGAAGGCGACCGGCCCTTGCGCGTGCCGGGGATGAGGCCGTCCACCGGCTGCCGAACCGACGTGGGCTGCCGGTCGCCGGGCGGTCCGAAGGCACCGGAGGCGCGCGAGGCGACTTCGTTCAGCTGGCCGTTGAGCTGTTCGTACAGATGCGAGCGCAGGGCCAGCGTGGTGACCGTGCTGATCACGGCGCAGACGACGGCGATCAGCACCACCGAGGCGACGACGAGGCGCGTCCGCAGCGTGCGTGTCTGTCCCGCCAGACGCCGGCGCGGACGCGGCCGCCGCCGCCCGCTCATCAGGCGGCCGGCTTGATCAGGTACCCGGCGCCGCGCCGGGTGTGGATCATCGGCTCGCGTCCCGCGTCGATCTTCCGGCGCAGGTACGAGATGTACAGCTCGACCACGTTGGCCTGGCCGCCGAAGTCGTACGACCACACGCGGTCCAGGATCTGCGCCTTGCTGAGCACCCGGCGCGGGTTGCGCATCAGGAAGCGGAGCAGTTCGAACTCGGTGGCGGTCAGATGGATGGAGTCGCCGCCCCGGAAGACCTCGTGGCTGTCCTCGTCCAGGGTCAGGTCGCCGACCACCAGCACCGAGTCGGAGCGCCGGTCGACGGCACCGGAGCGGCGGATCAGCCCGCGCAGCCGCGCCACGACCTCCTCCAGGCTGAACGGCTTGGTCACGTAGTCGTCGCCGCCCGCGGTGAGCCCGGCGATACGGTCCTCCACCGCGTCCTTGGCGGTGAGGAACAGCACGGGCACGTCGGGCAGTTCGCGGCGCAGCCGCCCGAGGACGGCCAGCCCGTCCATGTCGGGCAGCATCATGTCGAGCACGACGGCGTCGGGCCGGAACTCACGGGCCGTCTGCAGAGCGCCCTGCCCGTCTCCCGCACTCCTGATCTGCCAGCCCTCGTAACGCAGGGCCATGCTCAGCAGTTCGGTGATCGACAGCTCGTCGTCCACCACCAGCACACGGACAGGACTCCCGTCCGCCCGCAGCAGTTCGGTACGCCCCTGGGGCGAGGTCGTGGTCATACCGGACACCCTGTCGACGCCCTCTGAGAGGAGGCTTTCCTGAATCTGTGAATTCGCTGAGAAACCCACAGGGATCTCTCAGCCGGCAGCTGGGGGCCCGTCAGCTCCGTGTGAAGTACGGCCCTCAGAACAGCGCTTCCGGCTCCCTGCGGAACTCCCGCACCGCGGCGGTACGGCCCGTGCCGCCGGCCGTCAGCTCCCAGCCGGTCAGCAGGCGCGTGTCGAGGACGAGGGTGCCCCGGCCGGGGGTGCTCAGGTGGAGGTCGGGTCCGGCGACCGCGACCAGGTCACCGGCCACGGCGGTGCCGGGGGCGAGCGCCGTGATCTCGCCGAGCGCGGGCGGCGCCGTGTCCAGACCGAAGGCGCTCACGTGGTCGACGACCTCGCAGGGTTCGGGGGCGAGGGACTCCGGCCGGCCGGCGAGCCGCGCCACCCGGGCGTGCAGCTCGCGCACCTCGGCCGCGCGCTCCGCCGCCCCGGCCGGCAGCAGCGCCCGTACGGCCCGCTTCTCGGCGTACGGGATCCGGTCCGGCACCCGCAGCGCCGCCCGCAGCAGCTCCTCGGTGCGGCGCGCGGCCATCAGCGGGCCGGTGCCGAGCCAGCTGAAACAGACGGCGCCCTGTTCGAGCAGCCGGGCCGGGCCCCGCTCCCGGGCGGTGATGCCGACCTTGACCATGCCGGGGCCGAACCAGGCGAGGTACACCCGGTACGGACGGGGGTCGTCGGCGATCGTGTCGGCGGCCACCGAGTGCGCCCGGTCCAGCCGCGCGCACTCCTCGCACCGCGCCCCCGTGCTCCGCGCCGGCACCGGGGCCCGCACCGGACAGGCGTGCCCGCGCGCCCCCACGCACACCCGCACCGCCCCCTCCGGCACCGCGAAGGCGACCCGCTTCCCCCGGGGCAGCGCACTGCGCCGCCCGCCGTCCCACTCCAACGCGGGCCCGTCCGGCGCCCACCGCAGCCCCGAGCATCTCCACACCTGTGCCATCACTCGTGAGGGTAGGGGGTGGGTCTGACAGCGGGGCGGGGACGGGTGAACGCCGGAAGCCCCGTGGATCACTCCACGGGGCTTCCGAACTGATGTGCACTCGGCAGGATTCGAACCTGCAACCTTCTGATCCGTAGTCAGATGCTCTATCCGTTAAGCTACGAGTGCGTGTTCTTTTGTTTCTTTGTCCCCGGCTCCCGGCCCTTCCGGCCCGCTCGCGGCGACAGGAAGAACATTACATGACTGCCGCCGCCATGTGAAATCCGTTCGGCACACCCCTTGTGACCTGGGAAAACACCGAAGCCCCGGTCGGAGAGACCGGGGCTTCGGGATCGGTGCGGAGGCGGAGGGATTTGAACCCTCGATGGGCTTTAAGACCCAAACCGCATTAGCAGTGCGGCGCCATAGACCGGACTAGGCGACGCCTCCAGCACAACCGTTCACGCGAGCGCGCGATCGGTGCGTGCAGATGATGACACAGTCGGGTGCGGTGTCACCAATCGCGTCCCACGGTACTAGGCAGCCGGGCCGCAGGGCAAAGGGCTTCTCCCTGGCGAGGCGCCGGACGACGCCAGCACCGGCGCCGGACGGGGGGGCGCCGCGCAACGTCCGGGCCGCCACCGCGTTGGACAGGGCATGGTTTCCTCACTCCAGGCCGCCGGGCGCCGCGTCCTCGTGTCGTCCCTCGCCGCCGTAGCCTCCCTCGTCCCGCTCACCGCCGTCCCCGCCGCCGCGGCCGGCGCCATGCCGCCGCCGGTCCGGCCGGAGGACCAGGCCCCGCGGTCCGGCCCGGCCGCCGCGGCCCCCAGCGGTGATCACCTCACCGTCGTGGTCCGGAACGCCGGGGCCCGGCGCGACGGGACGTACCAGGTGTCCTGTCACCCCGACGCCGGCCGTCACCCGGACGTGGCCGGCGCCTGCCGGACCCTCGACGAGCACACCCGCTGGGGCCGGGACCCCTTCGCCCCGGTCCCCGCGGGCAGCGACTGCACGATGCTCTACGGCGGCGCCGCCACCGCCCATGTCACCGGCACCTGGGCCGGACGGCCGGTCGACGCGACGTACGACCGCCGCGACGGCTGCGAGATCGGCCGTTGGGACCGCATGGTGCCGGTGCTGCCGAAGGTGGGCTAGCTGTTCCGTCGGGGGTGCCCGCACCGTAAAGGTCCGGCGAAGGTCTCGCGCAGGCGTGCGACGGCGGGGCGGCGCGGAGCCGTGCGGTCAGGCGGCGGTCACGCGTTCGGCGTCACTTCCTCGTGGGACCTCCCTCTCATCCGGCGCCCCCGGCGCGACCCGTGCGCTTAGACTCCCTCGCGTGACACGTCGCGGGCCGGTTGGCAAGATGGCCCGAGCGGTCGGCAAGGTGCGGTAACAGGGAGGAAGGCGTCTCGTGAGCAGCAGGCCATCCCGAGGCGCTGCTCGCCTCGCAGCCATACTCGACGCGCTGCCGGACGCGTTGGTCCTGGTCAACGCCAACGGAACCGTCGTCAACGCCAACACCATCGCGCTGGAGGCCTTCGAGGCGCCGGGGACCGCGCTCGTCGGGCGCGGGCTGCTCGATCTGCTGCCGCAGTTCGACTCCCGGCTCATCCCCGGCTCCATGCGGCGCCCCGATCACATGGACCCGCGCGGGCGGACCAAGCCGACCCGGATGGTCGCCCGGCGCACCGACGGGACCGAGTTCCCGGTCGAGGTCACCAGCGCGAACCTGGAGAACGGGCAGCAGGCGTACGACGGTTACGGCTACACCGGCGACGAGCTGCTGATGCTCGTCGTACGGGACCTGTCCGGAGCGGTCGACACCGAGGCGGAGCTGGCACGCTCGCAGCGGCAGACCGAGATGATCCTGCGGGCGGCGTCGGAGGGCGTCGTCGGCACGGACACCGACGGGCGGATCGTGCTCGTCAACCCGGCCGCCGCCCAGATACTGGGATACCGGGCCGGCGAGCTGGGCGGCAAGGAGCTGCACAACCTGGTGCTGCACTCCCGCGCCGACGGCTCCCCCTTCCCGTACGCCGAGTCCCCGCTCGCCGACACCCTGCGCTCGGGGCGCAAGCACCGGGTGCGCGGGCAGGTGCTGTGGTCCAAGGGCGACGAGCGGGTCTCGGTCGACCTGACCACCGCCCCGGTGCGCGACGGCGACCAGCTCGTCGGCGCCGTGATGACCTTCACCGACCGCCGGCCCTACGACAGCCTCGCCGACGAGAAGGACGCGCTGGAGAAGGCGCACGCCGAGGAGCTGGAGCGGCTCTCCGAGGAGCACGCCTCCGACCTGACCGCGCTGCGCCAGCAGCACGTCGCCGAGGTCGAGGAGCTGCGCGAGACGTACGAGTCCGAGCTGACCGGGCTGCGCGAGAAGCACGCGGAGGAGCTGGCGTCCGGCGAGGACCGCTACGCCGCGCTCGCCGAGCGGGAGAAGGACCGGCACGAGGCCCTCGCCGGGCGGCACGAGCAGTTGCTCACGCTGCTCGCGCGGTCGCTGCGCGGCCCGCTGGACGAGCTGCGCCGCGAGCTGTCCGCCCTGGCCGCCGACGACGCCGGGCAGCTGTGGCCCGAGGCCAACCAGGTGCTGCACCACCTGTCCGCCGGGTACGCGCGCATCACCACCCTGATCGACAACGTCCTCGGCTACCAGCGGCTGGACGCGGGCGGCGAGGACATCACCCGGACCAAGGTGATGCTGGACGCGGTCGTCGCCGCCGGGGTGGACGGGGCCGTCGAGCTGATCGGCCCGGGGCGGGTGCAGTTCGCCGTGCACGCCCCGCCCATCGAGGCCGAGGTCGACCCGCAGCGCCTCGCGACCGCGCTGGCGCACCTCGTCGCGGACGTGGCGGGCGTCGACGCCACCGGCAACGCGCCGGTGGCGGCGGGCGGTTACCTGGACAACACCGTGGTCGTGGCCGCCGCGCAGCGCGGCGAGGTCGCGCGCATCGAGGTGCGCGGGCCGTACGCGGGCGGGGACCCGGTGCACGAGCCGATCGTGCGCGGGATCGTGCGCGCCCACGGCGGTGTCCTCCAGACGCACGAGGTGCCGGGCATGAGCGGCAGCGCGTACGTGCTGGAGGTACCGCTCGGCGGCGGCGCGGGCGCGGTCGCGGGTGCGGGCGGGGTCGCGGGCGCGGGCGCGACGGGGCTTCCCGACGTGCCGGGGCTTCCCGGCGTATCGGGGCTTCCCGGCGTGCCCGAGGCGGAGGCGGAGGCGGCCGAGCACGGTGCCGGACGGCGGCGGGTCCGGCGGTCCTCCACGGACGCCTTCCTGGACGGCGACGACGACGGTGACGGCGGCGGCGACCTGCCGGACGTGGGTGGCGAAGCCGGCCCCGGTGGCGTGGCCGGACCGGGTGGCGTGCCGCCCACGGGCCGGCGCCGTCGCCGTGCCGGTGCTCCCGCCGAGGAGACGCCTGCCGCGGCCCCGGCCGAGAGCGTGGACGCCGGGCCGAGCGGCACCGGACGCCGACGGGGACGCCCCGCGGAGGGCGCCGCCGACGCGGACGCGGGCGTGTCCGAGGGCGCGGTGATGACCGCCGCCGAGCACGCGGCGGGTGCCGCCGCCTCGGGTACGGGACTGGGCGGCACCGTGCCGCCGCAGGGCGTACCGGCGCCGACGGGCCGTCGCGCCCGCCGCGACACCGACCCGGCCCGGGCCGCGCTGCCGCCGGCCCTGCCGGTGGCGGGTGGTACCGGTGACGCCATGCCGGCGCAGGGCGCTTCGACGGCGCTCGCACTGCCGGGTGCGGACGATGGCTCCGCGGAGGGTGCCCAGCCGACCGGGCGGCGCCGGCGCGCGCTGGCCGCCGCGGCGGAGCGCGCCGCGGCGCAGGAGGCGCCGGCCGGAGCCCGTACGGTCTTCGCCCTGCCGCCCGCCGCCGCGGACCGCCGGCCGGAGCCGGCACCGGCGGACGCCGGCCCGACGCCGGACGCGCCCGTGTCCGCCGGGACGACGGCTTCGGGCACCCCTGCCGCGGCCCCTGTCGGTCCGGTGCCGGGGGCGCCCGTGAGCCCGGACGCGGCGCCGTCCGTCGTACCGGATGCCGGGGTTCCCGTCGTACCGGCCCCCGCCGCCGAGGCTCAGCCGCAGGTCCCCGGACCGATGCCCGGTACCGAGCCCGCCGTCGGCGGTGTTCCGGGGTCTCCTGGTGTGCCCGCGGACGACGAGGGCCGGCACGACGCCGTACCGCCTGAGCAGTCCGAGGACCACACCCCGCCGCAGCCGCACCCCACCACCGGCCCGACCGGACGCCGCCGCCGTGCCGTGGCCCAGCCGGCCGAGGCCACCGCGCAGGCACCAGCACCGGACGGCCCGGCACCCCAGGTGCCCGAGACCCCCCAGCCCGGCGCCACTCCGCCCGCCGGCACCCCCGCCCCCGCCGGACAGCCGCTGCCCGCCGAGTCGGTGACCGGTACCGCTCCCGGGCTCGCCGTCCCGCAGCAGTGGCCGGGGACCGACGCGACGCCCGGTGCCGGCACACCGTTGCCCCCGGCGGCACAGCGGGCCGCGCAGCCGCTGCCGGCCGAGACCGGTGCCGCCGACCCGAACTCCACCCAGGGACGCGCGTTCAGTGTCCGCACCCTCGGGCAGGGCGTGCCGTTCGCCCGGCAGGCCGCGCAGGCCCAGCAGACCGCGCAGGCCGCGCAGGTCCAACAGGCCACCGCGACCCCGCCCCCGCACGCGCCCGGCGGTTCCGGCCGGCGGCGCAAGCTGGGCACGCCCCCGGACCCGGCCGGCCGCGGGGAGGCGCCGTCGGAGCAGGGCGCCCGGCCGCATCCGCCCGCCGAGACGGCACCCGCCCAGCCCCGGCCCGCACCGGGCACCGAGGGCGTGGGACGCTCGTACGCCATAGGCGCGCCGGAACCGGACGCCGCCGAGGGCCCGGAGCCGTTGGACGGTCCCGGCGGTGCCGTCGAGGTCGCGGACACCCCGCGCCCGCAGCCGCTGGACGACGAGCTGCCCCCGGAGCCGCTGGACAACCCCCGCCGGCTGCTGGTGTGGCCCGCGCCGGACGTGACGACGCAGCAGGCGCTGAGCGACCGCGGCTACCGGCCCGTCATCGTGCACTCGCGCGAGGAGGTCGACGCGCAGATCGCGGCCTTCCCCGCCGCGCTGTTCGTGGACCCGCTGACCGGACCCATCACGCGGACGGCCCTGCAGTCGCTGCGGCAGGCCGCGGTCGCCGCCGAGGTGCCGGTGCTGGTCACGGCCGGGCTCGGGCAGGCGACCCGGGAGGCGGCGTACGGCGCCGACCCGGCCGTCCTGCTGAAGGCGCTGGCGCCCCGGGACAGCGAGCAGCATCCGCCGCGGGTGCTGCTCATCGAGGAGCACGCGGAGATCGCGCTGGCCCTGACCGCGACGCTGGAGCGGCGTGGGATGCAGGTGGCGCGGGCCGCGACCGACAGCGACGCGGTGACGCTGGCGGGCCAGTTCCGGCCGAACCTCGTGGTGATGGACCTGATGCGGGTGCAGCGCCGGGAGGCCGGGGCCGGGCACACCGGGATCATCGACTGGCTGCGCGCGAACGGGCAGCTCAACCGCACCCCGCTGGTCGTCTACACCGCCGCCGTCGACCAGGCCGACCTGCCCCGGCTGGCCTCGGGCGAGACCGTGCTGTTCCTCGCCGAGCGGTCCACCAGCACCGAGGTGCAGGCCCGGATCGTGGACCTGCTGGCCCGGATCGGCACCAACTGAGCGAACCGGCGCCGGCCGGCGTCAACGGGCGACCAGCCTGCGCGCCGCCTCCTGTGAGCGAACCCGCGCCGGCCGGCGTCAGCGAGCGACCAGCCTGCGCGCCGCCTCCTTGATGGAGGCTCGCAGCCGGTCCCGGTCGGGGCCGACCGTGCCGGTGAGGATGCGCCCCATCTGCGGGACGACAGCGGTCCAGTTGGCCAGGGCGACCAGCAGGAGCAGCAGATCGCCGGGCGGGATCGCGTCGGTGATCACGCCCCGCCGCTGGCCGTCGGCGACGGCCTCGACCTTGCGGGCGTAGTGCGCCTGGCGCTCCGGCTCGTCGGGCAGCTCGCCGGTGCCGTACTCGATGCCCTCCCAGAACAGCAGGCGCAGCAGTTCGGGGTGGGTGTCGTGGTAGTCGAGGAGGCGGTCGATCCAGCCCTCGATGTCGTCGGGGTCGACGGGGACGGCGGCGGCGAGATCGACCATGCGGGTGCCGAGGACCTGGGTGAACAGCTCGGACTTGTTGCCGAAGTAGGCGTAGATCAGCTGCTTGTTGGCCTTGGCCGCGGCGGCGATCCGGTCGATGCGGGCGCCCGCGATGCCGTGCCGGGCGAACTCGGCGACCGCCGCGTCGAAGATGCGGGCCCTGGTGGCCTCGGGGTCCCTCACTGCTGCCATGGGAAAAGGGTAGGGCCCCGAGACGGACAACCAACTGTTTGGTTGACGGGGAATGCGCAGGCGCGGGACGGCGTTAACACTTCCAACCAACTGGTTAGTTGCAAGAGTCGGCTCAAGGAGAGACCCCGCTCATGCCGTCAGTCACCACCACCCGCCGCGCGTCCCGGACGGGCGCCGCCACCGCGTCCGGGCGGCCCGTCACCTCCACCCCCTTCCTCCTCCTCATAGCCCTCTGCACCGCCGCGACGGCCGCCAACATCTACCTCGCGGCCCCGCTGCTCCCGCTCATCGCCCACGACTTCGGCACCGTCCCGACGGCCGTGGCCTGGATCGCCTCGGTGGCCCAGTTCGGCTACGCGGCGGGACTGCTCTTCTTCGCGCCGCTCGGCGACCGCGTCAACCGGCGCCCGCTGGTCGCGGGCCTCTCCGTCGGCACCACCGTGGCCCTGCTGGCCGCGGCCGTCGCCCCGGGCACCGCCGCCCTCGCCGTCGCCGTGTTCGTCGCCGCCGCCGCGACCGTCGTACCGCAGTTGCTCGTGCCGCTCGTCGCCGCCCGGGCCCCCGCCGACCGTCGGGCCCGGCATGTCGCGGCCGTCATCGCCGGCCTGTTCACCGGCATCGTCGCCGCGCGGGTCGTCGGCGGCCTCGCCGGACAGGCGTTCGGCTGGCGCTGGGTGTTCGCCGGGTCCGCCGTACTGACCCTCGTACTCGGCCTGGCCACCGCGTTCGCCCTGCCCGCGGAGCGGCGGACCCGCACAGGCGCCCTGTTCGCGGGCGTCGCCGAGCTGCCGGGACTGCTGCGCCGTTCGCCCGGGCTGTGGCGGGCGTGCCTGCGGCAGGCGGGGATGTTCGGCGCCTGGAGCGCGCTGTGGACCTCCCTGGCCCTGCTGCTGACCGGCCCGTCCTACGGCTTCTCCACCGCCACCGCCGGGTTGTTCGGCCTCTTCGGACTGACCTCCAGCGCGGTGGCGCCACTGGCCGGCGGGCTGGTGGACCGCTTCGGCGCCACACGGGTCGTGGGCACCGCGTTCGCGCTGGCAGCCGTGGCGGTACCGCTGTTCTGGCTCGGCGGGCAGGTGCTGCCGGCCCTGTTCGCCGCCGCGGTCCTGATCCACGCGGCGCTGGTCGCCTCCCACGTGGCCAACCAGACCATCGCCCTGACCAGCACCGACAGCCCCGCCACCGCCAACACCGCCTACGTCGTCTCCGGCTTCGCCGGCGGCGCCCTCGCCTCCTCCGTCGCCGGCCCGGCCTACGGCCACTGGGGCTGGGCCGGAGTGAGCGTGGTGGCGGGGGTGTGGCTGCTGGCGGGGTGGGTGCTGACGGCCGGGCGACGGAGGCGGTGACCCGGAGAACCGGCACTCACAGCCGGGTGACGTCCAGGTCCCCCTCCGCGTACCGCCTGCGCAGCACCTTCTTGTCGAACTTGCCGACGCTGGTCTTCGGGACCGACTCGACGATGGTCCAGCGTTCGGGCAGCTGCCACCTGGCGATGTGGGCCTCCTCGGTGAGGAAGGCGCGCAGGGCCTCGAAGTCGGTGCGGGCACCCTCCCGGAGGACGACCGTGGCCAGCGGGCGCTCGCCCCACTTCTCGTCGGGTACGGCGACGACGGCGGCCTCGGCCACGTCCGGGTGGGACATCAGCGCGTTCTCCAGCTCGACCGAGGAGATCCACTCGCCGCCGGACTTGATGACGTCCTTGGCGCGGTCGGTGAGGGTGAGGAAGCCGTCGGGGGAGATGGTGCCGACGTCGCCGGTCTTCAGCCAGCCGTCCTCGCTGAACTTGTCGGTGGGGCGCAGCGGTTCGGCGTCGGGGCCGTTGTAGTAGGCGCCCGCGATCCAGGCGCCGCGCACCTCCAGCTCGCCCGCCGAGGCCCCGTCCCAGGGCAGGCGTTCGCCGCCGGGCCCGGTGAGGCGGGCCTCGACGCCGGCCGGGAAACGGCCCTGGGTGAGGCGGTAGGCGAACTCCTCCTCGGTGCCGGCCGCGTGCGCCGGGGGCCGGGCGACCGTGCCGAGCGGTGAGGTCTCCGTCATGCCCCAGGCGTGGCAGACCCGCATGCCGAGCGCGTCGAAGGCCGCCATGAGGGAGGGTGGACAGGCCGAGCCGCCGATGGTGACCTGGGTGAGGGAGGACACGTCGCGCGGCCGGGCGTGCAGTTCGGCCAGCAGCCCCTGCCAGATGGTCGGCACGGCCGCCGCGTGGGTCGGCCGCTCCCCCTCGATCATCCCGGCGAGCGGCGCGGGCTGGAGAAAACGATCCGGCATCAGCATGTTGACGCCGGTCATGAAGGTGGCGTGCGGCAGGCCCCATGCATTCACATGAAACTGCGGGACGACGACGAGCGAGGTGTCCCGGTCGGTCAGCCCCATCGACTGCGCCATGTTGACCTGCATGGAGTGCAGGTAGACCGAACGGTGGCTGTAGACCACGCCCTTGGGGTCGCCGGTGGTGCCGGAGGTGTAGCACATGGCGGCGGCCCGGCGTTCGTCCAGCTCGGGCCAGTCGTACCCGGTGGGCCGGCCGGCGATCAGGTCCTCGTACTCGTGCACCCGGGCGGCGGCACCCGCCAGCGGGGCGCGGTCGCCCGGCCCCGAGACGACGATGTGCTCCAGCGTCGGCAGCCTGGGCAACAGCGGCGCGAGCAGCGGGATCAGCGAGCCGTTGACGACGACGACCTTGTCGGCCGCGTGGTTGACGATCCACGCCAACTGCTCGGCGGGCAGCCGCAGGTTGAGCGTGTGCAGCACCGCGCCCATGGCGGGGACGGCGAAGTAAGCCTCGACGTGCTCGGCGTTGTTCCACATCAGGGTCGCGACCCGGTCGTCGTCCCGGACGCCGAGTTCGTCCCGCAGCGCGTGCGCGAGCTGGGCCGCACGGCCCCCGATCTCGGCGAACGTCCGGCGGTGCGGCTCGGCCTCGCCGGTCCAGGTGGTCACCCGCGACGCTCCGTGGACCCGCGACCCGTGGGTCAGGATCCGGGAGATCAGCAACGGTACGTCCTGCATGGTGCTCAGCACGGCGTCCTCCTGGGCGACATTGCCTGCGGCGGGAGAGGTCGCGCTGATTCTGCGCACATACCGCGCGGTATGTCACTAGGGAACGCCAAACCGGTATCGCGTCGGGTCCTGGGCCGGTGGGTCCTAGCGCACGAGCACCAGCTCGGGGTCCTCGCGCAGTTTGCCGAGGGCGCGCGAGACGGCCGACTTCACGGTGCCGACCGAGACGCCGAGCAGCTCGGCGGTCTGGGCCTCGCTGAGATCCTCGTAGTACCTGAGGACGACCATCGCCCGCTGGCGCGCGGGCAGCTTGGCGACCGCCCGCCACATGGCGTCGTGCAGCGCCTGCCGCTCGGCCGGGTCGCCCTCGCCGGACAGCGGCTCGGGCTCGGGCAGTTCCTCGCAGGCGAACTCGTCCACTCTGCGCTTGCGCCACTGCGAGGTCCGGGTGTTCAGCAGGGCCCGGCGGACATAGCCGTCCAGCGCCCGGTGGTCCTCGATCCGCTCCCAGGCCACGTAGGTCTTGGTGAGCGCGGTCTGCAGCAGATCCTCGGCGTCGCACGGGTTCGCGGTCAGCGAGCGCGCGGTGCGCAGGAGCACCGGCCCGCGGGCCCGGACGTACGACGCGAAGGACGGGTAGGAGTGGGTCTGCCGCGCGGGTGCGGCGGCGGCCGAGGCGCTGGTGCAGACGGGTGTGGTCATGGCTCCACGCTAGGAGCGGACCACGTCCTCGCGGATCGCCCGCAGGTCCCGAAGCGGCGTCCCCCTCAGGTTGTACGGGTGGGGCTGCCTCCACCTCCTGAAGGTGGACGGCGCTTCCACCCTCCCTGAGGGTCCGCCCCCGAGCGCCCCCGGCCCATGATGCCCGCACACGCCTGCGCGGCGGCACCGAAGCACCGCCGCGCAGACGTCGTACGACCCCGAAGCACACCCCGCGAGGTCTCCTCGGCAGGAGCCCCGCGCCCGGCTCACCAGAGGTGGGTGAAGCGGACGGCGACGTTGCCGTTGCCCTGCTGGATCCCCGTGAGGGCGGACCCGTCCACCTGCGCGGTGTTGCTCTGGTTCGAGGCGCCGGAGCCGACCGCGTTCTGCCCCGTGGTGGACGAGTTGCCGCTGTTGGTGTGACCGACTCCGCTGCCGACGATGGACGACACACCCGCGTTCGATCCGACGCCCGCCAAGGCGCCGTTGTCCGCTGCCGCCGCGCCGGAGAAGAGAACGGCTGCGAGCGGGAGAGCGGCGACGGCTGCGAGAACGCGGGCGGTACGGATGCTTGCCATGTTGTTCCTCCAGAACGAGGTCTTCGACGGCCCGAGAGAACCGGAAGCTCGTGAAGTAGGGCTTGAACTTGAGCTTGAAGTGGAGCTTGAAGTGGGGCTTGCGCCAAGGCAGTTGGCCGACCGCCTCAACTGTCGTGGACGACGTCGCGCCCTCAGAGTTGCCCACCGAATCCCCGGCGAACCACCCCGGAAGCGATCATTCGCACGCAAGCGTGATGACAAGTAGATAAACCTTTGTCGCCCCTTTCCCCCACCACCCCTCCCCCCGGGCCCCCCGCACACCCTCACATCCCAACCGGCACAAGGGACGAATCGATCCGCCCCACCCGCGACCGACCCCCCGCTCCGGGTGCGCCACACCCCCACCCTCTTCCCTTACTCGAACACGCGTACGAAAATAGAACCATGGCCACCATCGACCGACAGACCACGACGCTGGCCCTCGCCCACGCCCTCTCGGCGGCCGAACGCGGTCTGGCCGTCCTCCCGCTGTCCCGCACGAAGCTCCCCGCCCTGCGCTCCCCCCACCACACCGACCCCACCCCGGCCGGACCGCGCTGCCACGGCGAGTGCGGCCGCTTCGGCCACGGGGTGTACGACGCCTCCACCGACCCCGCCCGCATCCGGGAGCTGTTCGCCGCCGCACCCTGGGCCACCGGCTACGGCATCGCCTGCGGGCTGCCCCCGTACCACCTGATCGGCGTCGACCTGGACGTGAAGACCGGCACGGACGCCTCGGCCGCCCTGCGCGAACTGGCCCTGCGCCACCTGTTCACGATCCCGGAGACGGTCGTGATCCGCACCCCGAGCGGCGGCCGGCACCTGTGGCTGACCGGCCCACCGGACACGGTCGTACCGAACTCGGCCGGCCGCCTCGCCCCCGGCATCGACATCCGCGGCGCCGGCGGCTACCTGGTCGGCCCCGGCTCCCGCACCGACCACGGCACCTACACCACGGCCCCCGGCACCGCCCACCTCCCGCCGGCCCCCTGCCCGCCCTCCCTCCTCCGCCTGCTCCTCCCCCCACCCCGCACCGGCCGCCACCCGTCCCACCGCGCACCCGACGACCACGGCCGCGGCCTGATCCACTTCGTCCTCACCGCCCACGAGGGCCAGCGCAACACCCGCCTCTTCTGGGCAGCCTGCCGCGCCTACGAGAACGGCCTCGGCCCCACCCTCACCGACCCCCTCACCGAGGCGGCCGTCCACACGGGCCTCACCGAACAGGAGGCCCGCGCGACAATCGCCTCGGCGGCCCGGATGACAGCCCGCCACCCCTGACCCCGAACGCACGAGAGCCCCCGACCGGTACTTCCCGGTCGGGGGCTCTCAACTCCGCGGTGGGTGTGGGATTTGAACCCACGGTGACATCGCTGCCACGACGGTTTTCAAGACCGTTCCCTTAGGCCGCTCGGGCAACCCACCTCGCTCGTCACCCACCTGGGGTGGAGCGGGTACAGACTACCGGCCTCCGGCTTCGCGCGGGGCCGTGGTCCACACGGGGTCCGCTGGCTCCGTTCAGAGGCGCTTGCCTGCCCGCCCCGGGGCCGCAGGTCCACCGCCGTGTTCCGACCTCGCTCCCCTTTTCGTCGGATCTCCCCGTAGCCGGTGACTGGTCGCCAGGAGAAGCCACGGGCGGGGCACCTCCGTTCAGCGGGTCGCGGATACGGGAAGGGCGCCCCTCCGAAACCGGAAAGGCGCCCCGCGCGCGTGCCGTTCGGTCGGGTCAGTCGTCGCCGTCGCGGGAAGCCAGCGTCAGGTCCACCGTGTGCTCCTGGCCGCCGCGCTCGTAGGTGATCGTCACCTTGTCGTTCGGCTTGTGGGTCCAGATCTCGCCGATCAGGGTGGGGCCGCTGTCGATCACGTGGTCGTCGAGCTTGGTGATCACGTCGCCGGGCTTGAGGCCGGCCTTGTCCGCCGGACCGCCCGACTCGACCGCGGCGGCGCCGCCCGCGCCCTGGTCGGTGATCTTCGCGCCGTTGCCGGAGTCCTCCAGGGAGACGGAGGCGCCGATCTTGGCGTACACCGGCTTGCCGGTCTTGATCAGCTGCTGGGCGACGTACTTGGCCTGGTTGATCGGGATGGCGAAGCCGAGGCCGATCGAGCCGGACTGGCCGGAGGAGCCGAAGCCGCCGCTGCTGGAGGACTGGATCGCCGAGTTGATGCCGATGACCGCGCCGGAGGCGTCCAGCAGCGGGCCGCCGGAGTTGCCCGGGTTGATCGACGCGTCGGTCTGCAGGGCGCTCATGTACGACGCCTTGCTGCCGGAGCTGCCGTCGCTGGAGGCCACCGGGCGGTTCTTGGCGCTGATGATGCCGGTCGTCACCGTGTTGGACAGGCCGAACGGGGCGCCGATCGCGATCGTCTCGTCGCCGACGGCCACCTTCTCCGAGTTGCCGAGGGCGAGCGGCTTGAGGTCGGACGGCGCGTTCTTGAGCTTGATGACGGCGACGTCGTACCCCTGCGCGTGGCCGACGATCTCGGCGTTGTACTTCTTGCCGTCCGGGAAGGTCGCCGTCAGCTTGCCGCCGTCGACCGCGTCGGCCACGACGTGGTTGTTGGTGACGATGTGGCCCTGGGTGTCGAAAACGAACCCGGTGCCGGTGCCGCCCTCGCCGTTGCTGCTCTCGGCCTCGATGGTGACCGTGCTGGGCAGCGCCTTGTTCGCCACGTTGGCGATGGTGCCGGGCGCGCGCTTGACCTGGGAGGCGCCGTTGTCGGAGGCGGAGACGGTGGTGGAGCCGCTGGTGTCGTTGTCCTTGGCCAGGGTGTAGCCGAGGCCGCCGCCCAGGCCGCCCGCGACCAGCGCGGCCACCAGCACCGCGGCGACCAGCCCGCCGCGCCCGCTGCGCGGCTTGGGGGCCGGCTGCTGGTACGACGCGCCCCAGACGCCACCGGCGCCCGCGCCGCCGTGACCACCACCGGCGGAAGGGTCGCCGGCAGAAGGATCGGTGCCGTAGCCGGCGGCGTACGACGGGGTCGGCGGCGGCGGGGGCGGCCAGGAGCCCTCGGGGGCCGGGCCGGACGGGCCGGCGGGGTGCGCGGGGTTCTGGCCCGCGACGGTGGGTGCGTCCTGGGGCACCGGCGGAAGCGGAGTCGTCGGCGCGTGCCCGTCGGGGCCGGGGCCCTGCGGGGCAGCCGCGGGAGTAGCCACCGGCACGGGAGGTGCGGACGGGGCCGGGGGTACCGCGTTGCCCTCGTTCTCGGTGCTCACAGCTCTTCTCCTCGATACACGCCTGTTGTCGGGTCGCACTCGTGTCTGCGGTCAGCTTTTCCCACAGGCCGTCAGAGCACCATAAGCGGTGCCTGTGCGTCCGGGACCCCTCTTTATATAGGATCTTTCACCTATAAGTTATATAAGCGAGCATGCTGCATGCTCTCGTTCGTCGCACGGTCACGCCCGCGCCGCACACGTACCCGACGACGGTGGCACCATGACGCGGTGACCCACGCACCACAGCACTCCATCCAGGTCGTCGCCCACCGGGGCGCCTCCGAGGACGCGCCCGAGCACACCCTGGCCGCCTACCGGAAGGCCATCGAGGACGGCGCGGACGCCCTCGAATGCGATGTGCGGCTGACCGCCGACGGCCATCTGGTCTGTGTCCACGACCGGCGGGTGAACCGTACCTCCAACGGCCGCGGCGCCGTCTCCGCCCTGGAGCTGGCCGATCTGACCGCGCTCGACTTCGGCTCCTGGAAGACGGGCGAGGCCGGGCGCGGGCGGGACGAGGAGCCCGACTGGGAGAACCGCCCGGAGGACCCCGCGGACACCTCGGTGCTCACCCTGGAGCGCCTGCTCGAACTGGTCGCGGACGCCGGGCGGCGCGTGGAGCTGGCCATTGAGACCAAGCACCCCACGCGCTGGGCGGGCCAGGTCGAGGAACGGCTGCTGGTGCTGCTGAAGCGGTTCGGGCTGGACACGCCGGCCGGCGCCGACCGGTCCCCGGTGCGGGTCATGAGCTTCTCGGCGCGCTCGCTGCACCGCATCCGCGCGGCCGCGCCGACGCTGCCGACGGTCTATCTGGTGCAGTTCCTCTCACCCCGGCTGCGGGACGGCCGGCTGCCCGCGGGCGTGGGCATCGCGGGTCCCTCGATCCGGATCCTGCGCAACCACCCCGGCTATGTGGAGCGGCTCAAGCAGGCCGGTCACCGCGTGCACGTGTGGACCGTGAACGAGCCCGAGGACGTCGATCTCTGCGTGGACCTGGGTGTCGACGCCATCATCACCAACCGCCCGCGCGCGGTCCTCTCCCAGCTCGGCCGCTGACAGCCGGCGGCAGCGGTCCGGTACCGGCCGACCAGCCTGTCGTCACCCCGCGTACCCCGGCGCATCCGCTCCGTGTCCGCCGTTTCGGATGCGTCAGCGGAAGGGGACTGGCCGGTTTCCGGTACAGGCCAATGGGGCATCCACACCGTGGCGTGGGGCGAAGGAGGTCTCGGGGGTGGCGTTGGTGGTGGCACAGGAAGTGCCCGCGTCGTCGTGCATGGCCGTGGCGCATGGCCCTGCGGGCGTGGGCGAGGCGCGGCACCGGATGCGTACGCAGTTGCGCGGCGGCGGCGTCTCGGAAACGGTCATCGACGATGCCGTACTGATCCTTTCCGAACTGCTGAGCAACGCCTGCAGACACGGGCGGCCGCTGGGCGGCGCCGCGGCCGGTGACGGCGACGTCCGCGCCGCCTGGCGGGTCGATCCGCGCGGCCGGCTCATCGTCGAGGTCACGGACGGCGGCGGTCCGACCCGGCCAGCCCCGGCCACCCCGTCGGTGACGGCGCACGGCGGCCGGGGCCTCAACATCATCACGGCGCTGGCCGACGACTGGGGCGTCCGGGACGACATCCGCGGCGAGGTCACGGTCTGGGTGGTGGTCCACGAGGACGCCCACGATCCCGATGCGGGGTGCCGCCACGACGCTTTCGCTACGCGCGTCACGGCCCCCGCGCCGGCGGCTCCCCGCCTCTCGGCCCCCGCGCTCGCGGACATGGCCGGTCTGGACTTCGCGGACGCCTTCGACGACCTGGACTGAGCGGTCCGGACCGGGCCGGTTCGTCCACAGGTTCATACCACCGGCGCCGAGCGCCCGTGCGTTGTCCACAGGTTCCCGTCGGCCAGGGCCCGAGCGGCTAGGCTCCGGACCGTACGAGAAGAGCCGTAACCGGGAGACCCCACGATGGCCAAGAAGCGACCCCAGACGAAGGCCAAGCGGCCGCAGGTCACGGGCGGAGCGCACGCCGCAGGCACCGCTGGAGAGATCCCGGTCGTCGGCGCCCGCGAACCCTGCCCGTGCGGCAGCGGCAGGCGCTACAAGGCGTGCCACGGCCGGGCGGCGGCGCACGCGGCGACCGAGCTGGTGCACCGCCCCTTCGAGGGGCTGCCCGGCGAGTGCGACTGGGTGGCCCTGCGCGAGCTGGTCCCGGCCGCGACGGCGGAGCTGACCCTGAAGGACGGCCTGCCCGAGGGCGTCCCGACGGTCACGCTCGCCACCGTGCTGCCGATGGCCTGGCCCGCGCTGCGCCGCGACGACGGCTCGGTCCTGATCGGCCTGCAGAACGACACGGCGTCCGGCGACATCAGCCGCGACCTCGCCGACACGCTCCGGCGCGCCCTGGAGGCGGAGCCCGGCACCCCGGTGCAGGGCAGGCGCGCCCCCGCCGACGGCCCCCGGCTCCAGGACCTGCTGGACGCCGAGGCCCCGCTGGAGCCGGTCGTGCACGAGGGCTTCGAGTTCTGGGTGCCGGACGCGGAGAACGCCAGCCCGGAGGTGGCCGCCTCCCTGGAGCGGGCCAACGCCGCGGCGATCCCCACGGTCAAGCTGTCCGGCGTGGACGCGGCCTACTGGTGCGAGACCCCGGAGAAGAACCACCTGCGCTGGGTCATGCCGCACCCGGAGGAACAGCTTCTGGACGCGCTCGCGCGACTGCACGCGGCCGGCCGCTCCAGCCTCGGTGAGGGCACCCGGCTGGTGGGCTCCTTCCGCGCGCACGGCCTCACCGTGCCGGTCTGGGACCTGCCGAGCGGGGTCGGCGCGGAGGACGTGGAGAAGCCGGCCGCCGAGTTCGCCGAGCGGCTCGCCGCCGCTCTCGCCGCCCAGGAGCCGCTGACGCCGGACGAGCGCCGGGCGCGCGGCGGGCTGACCAACCGCCAGGTGACGCTCAGCTGAACACCCGCGCGCGTGTCACGGCTGAACGGCCGTTCAGTCGTGACACCTGTGGCCACAACAGGTGACTCCTGTCACAACTCGCCCTTGCGGCAGGGAAATCGGTGGCCGAATGCCCCGGATGGAATTTGCGAACCGCCGATCTCTTGTTACGGTTCCAGTAGCCCGGTTGCTGGTGCATCCCCCGTCGCCAGCAACCGGGTCTTTCCATGTCCGCGCCCGGCCCCCTTCACCGCGCCGTGCGTCAACTGCCTTACAGCGCCCAGGAGTTGCTCTCCGTGGCCTAGGAGTTGCTGCCGGAGCGCAGCAGCAGCGCCTCATCCGCGCCGCGCCCGGCGAACTCGCTGACGGCCGTGTAGCCGTCCGGCCCGCCCCGGCTGTGCTCGCGGGGCGTCTCACAGGTGGCGGGCTCGTCGTCGGCCCCGGTGGCGCAGCGCATCTGCACGGTCCGGCCACCCGGCCCCATCAGGCTCAGCACGGAGTCCAGCGCCCGGCCGGTGGCGTTGCGGTAGTACGTGCGTGCCCAGGTGTCGGCGCCCTGGATCAGCACACAGGTCTGCGCCTCGATGCCCTCGGGCGAGGTGAGCTGAGGGCCGCAGCGGGCGGCGGTGGCCAGGCCCACACCGAGGAGCAGCGGCGAGCGGCGCCCGGCGACGGGTCCCTTGCCCACGGCGCCCGCGGCCGCGAGCCCCTCGGCTCCGGAGACCTCGGCCGTGAGGTCCTTGGCCGTGAGGTCCTTGGCCGTGAGGTCCTTGGCGTCGGCCCGCTCCGGAGCGCGGGGCGGGGTGCGTACGGCCGTCCGTCCCGCGTCGCCCACCTGCCCCGCGGACGCCACGGTCAGCGGCAGCGCGACGGCGGCCGCGACGACGCCCACGAGGGCGAGCAGACGAAGCTTTCGGGGGTCCGGGGGACGCCCCCCGGCAGGACACGGCATGTGCGGAAGATAACGAGCGCCGTGGCCCGTCCGCCCCATGCGCGCCCGACACCCCCTACAACTCGGGCGCGCTCACACCCGTACGGGTGAGGGCGGCGACCGCGGCGTCCACCACCGCCTCCACGTCGGGCAGCCAGGGCGCGGCCGAGCCCGGCAGCGGGGCACGCTCCCAGCGGACGGTGCCCTGACCGGTCTCGGAGGGGGGCAGCGCGAGATAGCCGCCCTCTCCGTGGAAGCGGAGCGAGCCGGGCACGAAGTCCTGGGCGTACAGCAACTCGCCCAGTCGCTCCAGGGAGTACGGCCGCACCAGCAGCGCCCAGCGGGTGGGCGAGGCGACGACCGGGCCGAGGCGCATACCGCGCCGGTCCAGCAGCGCGAGGGCGCGGGCGGCGGCGAGCGCCGGCAGGCTGACCGCGCAGGGCGCCGTACCGCCGGTGGCCAGGACGATGGGCGCGCTGGGCCGGTTGGCCCACCACCAGCGCACCATGCGCGGGTCGGTGGTGGCCGCGAGCAGGCCGGGGTCGAAGGGGTGGGCGCCGGGCACCGTGCACTCCGGGTCCGGGCAGGCGCAGCGGGCCCGTCCGGCCGGGTCCGGGGCCACACCCGGGAGTACGGGCCACTGCCATTCCGCCGCGAAGGTCAGGGCCGCGCCGATCAGCTCAGACTGCCCGTCATCCCGCCTGGACAGGAGCCTGCGTCGCCTTCCGAGGATCTCGCGCATGAGCGCTCGTTCCTTTCCGTTGCACCGCTGGCAACACCGTGGACCACATCACAACATGTGTCGATCTCTTCACTGTGCGTACCTGTTGGCGCATCACACCCCTGCGCGCGGCAGGGGGAACCCCTGGGGGTCGAGCGTGGCCGCGTCCGCTTCCCCTGGTGCGTCCGACAGGAGGCACGGGTGCGGCTGGGGGTGGCGAAGTCTGGCGTTTGCCGTCGCGCGTGGTTCTCTCCGCCTCCGCCAAGGGAGGATGGGGCTCGGCCGTCGGTGGCTATGACGCCCGGGTCCGTCGCCAGGTTCCGGGTGGTCCCCAACCACCCCTGGCCTTCTCCGAGTACGTACCCATCACGACCGCTGTGACGCTCCGTCGAGCAAGGCCAGTCGAGCGCAATGGACCGATACCTGAGGTAGTTTTCAGCCAACTTGGCAGTAAGGCAAGGGGTTCCGGAGAAATCCCCGTCCGGCCCATGGACACCAGGAATCCCCGCAGGACAATGCTGGACATCCCCTTACGAGTGCGTGTACATGTGGAGACACTGCCGGCGGCGCAGAATGACATGGGGGTTTGCGATGCTTTCCAGCAATACGCACCGGTCTGAAGGCCGGACGCCATGAACGCCCCGCACCCCCCGAAAGTGGCCGGAATCGATTCCACGCTTCCGACGCCCGCACACACTGTCGCGCCCACGTCCCCCGCGCCCGGCGCCGGCTCCTCCCCGGACCCGGGACCGGACCCGAGACCGGCCGTCGAACCGCCCCTCCCGCACCCGCCCGCACCCGGCACCCTCCTCCAGGACCGGCTGGCCGGCTGGGTCTCCGACCTCACCACCCTGCACGAACTCACCGAGCGGCTCTCCCGCACGGACGCGCTCGAACCCGCCCTGCACGAGCTGCTGCGCGCCGGCGCCGCCCTGGTCGGCGCCCGCCGCGGCCTCGTCGTCCTGGAACCGGCCGACGGGCACGGCCCGCGCACCACCCTCGGCCTCGGACTCGGCCGCGCCGACCTCGGTCACCTCGAGACCGTCCCGCGCGCCGCCCTGCCGTACGACACGGGCGGCACCGCCGAGCTGGTCCACGCCGACCTGCTCGCCGAGGACGGCCTCGACCCCCGGCACCGCGAGGTGGCCACCCGCCTCGGCTACGCCGCCAGTTACGCCCTGCCCCTCGCCGCCGGCGCCACCGGCCGGCTCGGCGCCGCCGTCTGGCTCTACGACGAGCCGGCCGAGCCGCACGAGCGGCAGCGCCACCTCGCCCGCCTCTACGCCCGGCAGGCCGGCGAGCACCTGGCGCGGCTGCTGGAAGTGGAGCGCACGCGCGCGTGCGTGGCGACGATCACCGACGAGCTGCTGCCCGCCCGGCTGCCCCGGGTGGCCGGCGTCCAGCTCGCCGCCCGGCACCGCACCGGCCCGCGCGGCGGCGGCGACTGGTACGACGCCCTGCCGCTGCCGGATGCCGCGCTCGGCCTGTCGGTCGGCTCGGTCACCGGCTCCGGGCCCAGTGCCGTGGCCGCGATGGGCCGGCTGCGCGCCTCCCTGCGCGCGTACGCCGTGATGGAGGGCGAGGACCCGGTCGCCGTCCTGTCCGACCTGGAACTGCTGCTGCGGCTGACAGAACCCGCCCGCTCCGCCACCGCCCTGTTCGCCTACTGCGAGCCCGCCCTGCGCAAGGTCACCCTGGCCGGCGCCGGACACAGTCCGCCCCTGCTGGTCGGCGAGCGGCGCACCGAGTTCGCCGAGACCTCGGTCTCCGCGCCGCTCGGCATGCTGGCCTGCTGGGAGGCGCCCAGCGTGGAGGTCCAGGCCGAGGCCGGCGACACGCTGCTGCTCTACACCGACGGGCTGCTGCACCGTACCGGCGAGGCCATGGACCGGGCCTTCGCGCGGCTGCACCAGGCCGCCGCGAGCGTCCCGCGCGCCGCGCGCCAGGACCCCGGCGCGGTCGCCGACCACGTCCTGCGCACCGTCCTGCCGGACGGCCTGGACACGGCCGACAGCGACGAGGACGTGGTGCTGCTGGCGGCCCGCTTCGACTGAGCCCGGTCGCCGCCCGGCTGCGATGACCGGGCATAACAGGTCCTCCTACCCTGGTCCGCTCCCGGTACGACCGTACGATGATGGAGGTCCCCCGCTCTGCCCCGTGCCGAGCGCCGGTGACCGCCGGGGGAGATCACACGCCGTACCGAGGAGGAGCACGTGGCCGACGAACTCGACCCGGAGACCCCGGAGACTGAGTCCGAGGAGCCCATCAAGCAGCGGAAGAACGGCCTCTACCCGGGCCTGTCCGACGAGCTTGCCGACAACATGAAGTCCGGCTGGGCCGACACCGAGCTGCGTGACCTGGAGCCGATCGCGCAGGCCGCCGAGACCGCCCGCCGCCGGGCCGCGCTCTCCGCGCGCTTCCCGGGCGAGCGCCTGGTGATCCCGGCCGGCAACCTGAAGACCCGCTCGAACGACACCGAGTACGCCTTCCGCGCCTCCGTCGAGTACGCCTACCTCACCGGCGATCTGACCGAGGACGGCGTCCTCGTGCTGGAGCCCCGGGGCGAGGGCCACGAGGCCACGATCTACCTGCTGCCCCGCTCGGACCGCGAGAACGGCGAGTTCTGGCTCTCCGGCCAGGGCGAGCTGTGGGTCGGCCGCCGGCACTCCCTCACCGAGTCCGAGGCGCTGTACGGCCTGCCCGCCGCCGACGTCCGCGAACTGGCCGGCGCGCTGCGCGAGGCCACCGGCCCGGTGCGCGTGGTGCGCGGCCACGACGCCGGCATCGAGGCGGCCCTGACCGACAAGGTCACCGCCGAGCGCGACGAGGAGCTGCGGGTCTTCCTCTCCGAGGCCCGGCTGGTCAAGGACGACTTCGAGGTCGGCGAGCTGCAGAAGGCCGTCGACTCGACGGTGCGCGGCTTCGAGGACGTCGTGAAGGTCCTCGACAAGGCCGAGGCGACCAGCGAGCGCTACATCGAGGGCACGTTCTTCCTGCGCGCCCGCGTGGAGGGCAACGACGTCGGCTACGGCTCCATCTGCGCGGCCGGCCCGCACGCCTGCACCCTGCACTGGGTCCGTAACGACGGCCCGGTCCGCTCCGGCGACCTGCTGCTGCTCGACGCCGGTGTGGAGACGCACACGCTCTACACCGCCGACATCACGCGCACGCTGCCGGTCGACGGCACGTACACGGAGCTGCAGAAGAAGATCTACGACGCCGTGTACGAGGCCCAGGAGGCCGGCATCGCGGCCGTCAGGCCGGGTGCCAAGTACCGCGACTTCCACGACGCCGCCCAGCGCGTGCTCGCCGAGCGGCTCGTCGAGTGGGGCCTGGCCGAGGGCCCGGTCGAGCGCGTCCTGGAGCTGGGCCTGCAGCGCCGCTGGACCCTGCACGGCACCGGCCACATGCTCGGTATGGACGTCCACGACTGCGCCGCCGCGCGCGTGGAGACCTACGTCGACGGCACGCTGGAGCCCGGCATGGTGCTCACCGTCGAGCCGGGCCTGTACTTCCAGGCCGACGACCTGACCGTCCCGGAGGAGTACCGGGGCATCGGCGTGCGGATCGAGGACGACATCCTCGTGACGGAGGACGGCAACCGGAACCTCTCGGCCGGCCTGCCGCGCCGCTCCGACGAGGTCGAGGCCTGGATGGCGGCCCTGAAGAGCTGAGCCGAGGCGTCACGTGGCCGGGCACCGGGCGGTGCCCGGCCATTCGTGTGCGGGTAGCCGGTGGCCGGGGGCCGGTGCGCGGCCTGACCGACGGGCGGGCGGGTCCGCTGCTGGGGGACGTGCCTGCTGCCGGGCCGTAGGGGATCAGAGCGCGGGATCGCGGTCGTGCAGGATGCGCTGGAAGAGCCGGCAGTCCCGCCAGGCCCCGTTGATGTGCAGGTAGTCCGGGGCCTGGCCGATCGGGGTGAAGCCGCACTTGGCCAGCACCCGCTGCGAGGCGGTGTTGCCGAGCAGGGTGGACGCCTCGATCCGGTGCAGGTCGAGCGTGTCCCGGGCGAGCGCGCACATCCGCCGTACGGCGGCACTGGCCAGCCCGCGGTTCTGCTGGTCGGCGGCGATCCAGTAGCCCAGGGAACCGCTGCGGAACGGGCCCCGGACGATCCCGGTGAGGGTGCTGGTCCCGGCGATCCGGCCGTCCGCCGAGACGAGCACCATCGGCAGCGCGGACCCGTCGGCCGACTGCCGCAGCAGCCCGTGCACGCGCTCCGCCTGTCCGGCCGGCGTGAAGAAGGCCTCCGGTCTGACCGGGTCCCACGGTTCGAGATGCCTGCGGTTTTCCACGTAGGCGGCACACAGGGCGTCCGCGTCCCCGCGCGCGAGCGACCGCAGGGTCACCCCGTCCGCCAGCTCCTCGGGCTCGATGCGCATGCGCGCACCCTAGGCCGTACGGCCGCCCGCCAAGACCCCCGGGGCCCCGCTACACCGCCAGCAGCGGAGCGCCCGACCGCCACTTGAGGACTCTGTCGAAGCTGACCACCGTGCCGCCGCTCCGGCTCGGCCGGGAGCCGATGGCGACGTGGTCGGCGAGTTCCTGGATGAGGCAGAGCCCGCGGCCGTGCTCGGCGTCCGCGCGCGCGGGCCGGATCTCCTGGGTGCGGGAGAAACCGGGGCCGGAGTCGGCCACCTCGATACGGCACTTCTCGCCGTCGAGGTACGCGGTCACCCGGTACTCCTCCGAACCGCCGGAGGCCGCCCGGCCGCCGTGCTCGACGGCGTTGGCGCAGGCCTCGGTCAGGGCGACGGACAGGTCGTAGGAGATCTCCGGGTCGACACCCGCCGTCTCCATGGTGCCGACCAGCAGCCGCCGGGCCAGGGGCACGCTCGCGGCCTCGCGACGCAGATGGAGTGACCACCAGATGCTCATGCTCCAGCCTCCTGGCCGCGGCTCGACATACCGATACGTATTGCCGTCCGTAAGGGTTCGTAAGCACCGCGTCGACGTGACGGCGCCCATACAGCCGACGCGGCACGGGAGGAATCGGTGTATGTGGGACGCGTCCCGGCACCTGCCGTACGCGGGTGGTGGGGGCAGTGGGATGATGACCCCGCCATGACTGCCCCCCACCCGCGCACGGCGCGTCCCGGAGCCTGGCTCCGGACTTTGCGGGCCGCGGTGTTCGCCGCGGTCTGCGTCGTGCTGGCCGCGGCCGGGCACACGCTGGCCTCGTGCGCGCGCGTTCCGCTGTGGACGCTCGGCGCGGGTTTCCTCGGCTGCCTGCTGCTGGTGGCACCGCTCGCGGGCCGGGTCCGCTCGCTGCCGGCCATCGCCGCCCTCCTCACCCTCGGCCAGGTCGTCCTGCACGGCCTGTTCGGGCTGGGGCAGCACGGGGCGGCCGCCGTGGCCGCCGGCCCGGCGACGGCGGACGGCTCGCTGAGCGACACGGCGCTCGTGGCCCGGGCCGCCCAACTGCTGTGCGGATCGGCCCCGTCGGCGCTCACCCCCGGGCACGCCTACCGGCTGCTGCTCGACGCGCGCCTCATCGACGCCTCGTCCCGTACGACGGGTGCCATGCCCGCCTCGCACCACATGGCCGGCATGGCACCGGCCGGCTCCCCGGCCGGCCTCTCCGACTGGACCACGCTGCTGCCCTCGCTGCCGATGCTGCTCGGGCACGTCCTCGCGGCCGTCGCCACCGGGTGGCTGCTGCGCCGGGGCGACCTCGCCGTCCTGCGGCTGATCGAACTGTCGGCGCACGGAGTCGCCGAGGCGGCACTCGTCCGCTCCCTGCGCGGGGCGCTCGCGCTGGTGCACGCCCTGTGCGCCGGGCTGCTGCCCGCCGTGGACGCGGGCCCGCGCGCCCGGCGCGGCGAGCGTGACGACGTACCCGCCCCGCACACCACCGCACTCCAGCACTCGGTGATCCGGCGCGGCCCGCCCGCCGCCGCGTTCCTCCTCGCCGCCTGACGCGGCCGCACCACTCCACACCACCGGTAAGGAGGGGCGCCGTCGTCGCGCGGCCCGCGCGTGCGCGGCCGGCCGGCCCGTCGAGTGGCACGGCCCTGCCCACGCGTACCTCCCGGCAACGCCGTCATCAACCGGAACCCACCAGAGTGGAGTGCCCCTGCCATGCAGGCTTCTCGTGTCGCCTCTCGCCGTACCGCCGCCCGTCTCGCCGCCGCCGGCACCGTCGCCGGCGCGGCCGTGCTGACCCTGTCGGTCCCCGCCTTCGCGCACGTCTCCGTGCAGCCCGAGGGCGCCGCCGCCAAGGGCGGTTACGCGGTCGTGGACTTCAAGGTCCCCAACGAGCGCGACAACGCCTCGACCACCAAGCTGGAGGTCAGCCTCCCCACCGACCACCCGATCGCCTCGGTCATGCCCCAGCCGGTCCCCGGCTGGTCCGTGAAGGTCACCAAGTCCAAGCTCGCCAAGCCGCTGACCATGCACGGCGAGAAGATCGACGAGGCCGTCTCCAAGGTCACCTGGACCGCCGACGGCAAGGGCGTCGAGCCCGGCTACTTCCAGAAGTTCCCGGTGTCCCTCGGCGCCCTGCCCGAGGACACCGACCAGCTCGTGTTCAAGGCGATCCAGACGTACTCCGACAAGGAGGTCGTGCGCTGGATCGAGGTGCCGCAGAAGGGCCAGGACGAGCCGGAGAACCCGGCACCCGTGCTGCAGCTGACCGCCGCGACCGACGACGAGCACGGCTCGGCGGGCGCGGACGACGCCTCCGCCAAGACGGAGAACACCGCCGCCAAGGACTCCGACGACAACGGCACCGACACCACCGCACGCGTGCTCGGCATCGCCGGCATCGTCGTCGGCATCGCCGGTGTCGCCTTCGGCGTGCTCGCCGGCCGCCGCCGGACCGCCGCCTGAGCCACGTCGGTGCGCGCGCCGGGGCCCGGGCGACACCGTCGTCCGGCCCCGGTGCGCGCCGGAGATCTCACATCTGGGACATTTCTCTATGCGCAAGAAGACGTTCGCGGCGGCCGTGCTGCTCGCCGCCGCCACCCTGACCCTGTCCGCCTGCGGCAGCGGCGACAGCGGTGACTCACCGGTCGCCGTGGTCGACGGGGGCTCCGGCTCGAAGCGGGCCGCCACCGTCCTCGACCAGCCGTTCACCAAGCCGGACCTGGTCCTGACCGACACACACGGCAAGAAGTACGACCTCCGCGAGGAGACCAAGGGCCACCCGACCCTGGTCTACTTCGGCTACACGCACTGCCCCGACGTCTGCCCGACGACCATGAGCAACATCGCCGTCGCCAAGCAGAAGCTGCCCAAGTCCGAACAGGACGACCTGCGGGTCGTGTTCGTCACCACCGACCCCGGCCGGGACACCCCCGCCGAACTGGGCAAGTGGCTCAAGGGCATCGACCCCGACTTCATCGGCCTCACCGGCGACTTCGCCGCCGTCAAGGCCGGCGCCCGCACCGTGGGCATCTCCGTCGAACCGACGTCGAAGGACAAGAACGGCAAGCTCGTCTCGGTGCACGGCACCCAGGTCATCGCGTTCTCGCCGAAGACCGACGCCGGGTACGTCCTGTACGGCGAGTCCGCCACGGTCGACGACTACACCAGGGACCTGCCCAAGCTCGTCAAGGGGGCCAAGCCGTGAGGCGCCCCGCCCTGACCGCCGCCGCCCTCACCGGCGCCCTCGCCCTCACCGGCGCCCTCGCCCTCGCGGGCTGCTCCGGCTCCGGTACGGACGCCGAGCCGGACGCCGGCTCCGGGAAGGCGAAGCTGTCCGTCAGCTCCCCGTACATGCCCCAGCCGGTCTCCGCCGACATGGCGGCCGGCTTCCTGACGATCGCCAACGACGGCGGCGCGGGGGACGAGCTGACCGGCGTCAGCAGCGAGGTCGCCGGCCAGGTCACCATGCACAGCACCGTCGGCGGGGCCATGGCGGAGAAGTCCTCCTTCGCCGTACCGGCCCACGGCCGACTGGTGTTCCGCAGCGGCGGCGACCACCTGATGTTCGAGCAGCTCACGCGCAAGCCGCGGCAGGGCCAGACGGTCACCGTGAAGCTCACCTTCGCCAAGTCCGCGCCCCTCACCGTCGAGATGCCGGTGAAGTCCGCCACGTACAACCCGTCGACCGGCCACTGAGGGAGGGACCACCGTGACCCGGACCATCACCCCCCGCCTGCGGATCCTGCTGCTGCTGTTCCTCGCCGTCACCGGCGCTCTGCTGGCCGGCGCCGGACCGGCCTCCGCGCACGCGGCGCTGACCGGCAGCGACCCCGCGCAGGGGGTGGTGGTCAAGAAGGCACCCACCCAGGTCTCGCTCACCTTCTCCGAGCAGGTGGCGATGGGCGACGACTCGCTGCGCGTCCTCGACCCCCAGGGCAAGCCGGTCCAGCGGGGCGCTCCCGCCAACGTGAGCGGGACGACGTACGCCGTGCGCCTGAAGAGCGGACTGCCGCAGGGCACCTACACGGTCACCTACCAGGTGGTCTCGGCCGACAGCCACCCCGTAGCGGGCGCCTACACCTTCTCCGTCGGGGCGCCCTCGGCGACCGTCGTCTCCGGCTCGGGGCCGGTGGCGGGCGGCGGCACCGTGGGCGTGCTCTACGCGTTCGGACGGTACGTGTCGTACGCCGGCTTCATCGTGCTCGCGGGCGGCGCGGCCTTCGTGCTCGCCTGCTGGCGGCGCGGCGCCGGCGTACGGGCCCTGCAGCGGCTGGTCGTCGGCGGCTGGCTGGCGCTCACCGCGGCCACCCTGTGGCTGCTGCTGCTGCGGGGCTCGTACACCACCTCGGGCAAGCTCGGTGACGTCTTCGACCTCGACCTGCTCGGCCAGGTGCTCCAGACCAAGACCGGGGCCGCGCTGGTCTCCCGGCTGCTGCTGCTCGCCGCCGCCGCGCTGTTCGTCTCCGTCCTCTTCGGCGCCTACACCCGGCGCGAGGAAGGCGAGGAGAAACGCGACCTGACCTTCGGGCTGGCCATCGGCGGAGGGGTCGTCGCCGCCGGGCTCGCCGCCAGCTGGGCGATGGCCGAGCACGCCTCGGTCGGACTCCAGGCGGGCATCGCCATGCCGGTCGACGTCGTCCACCTGCTCGCCGTCGCCGCCTGGCTGGGCGGTCTGACCGCGCTGCTGGTGGCCCTGTACCGGGCGCCCGCCGAGACCCCGGTCGAGGCCGCCGCCGTCCGCCGGTTCTCCCAGGTGGCCTTCGGCTCGGTCGTCGCGCTCGTCGTCACCGGTGTCTACCAGTCCTGGCGGCAGCTCGGCTCCTGGTCGGCCTTCACCGAGACCGGGTACGGGCAGCTGCTGCTCGCCAAGATCGCTCTGGTGGCGCTGCTCGTGGGCGTCGCCGCCCTGTCCCGGCGCTGGACGGGACGGCTCGCCGACACCGCCGCGCCGGGCAAGGGCAAGCGGGCCGAGAAGGAGCGGGTGGGCTCCGCACAACAGGGCGCCGGCAAGCAGACCGCAGCCGCGCCGGACAAGGGCGACGGCGGGCGGGCCGCGCAGCTCGCCCGGCAGCGGGCCGCGGTCGACGCCGCCCGGCAGAAGCGGCTGCGCGACGCCGATCCGGGCCGTTTCGGGCTGCGCCGCTCGGTGCTCGCCGAGGCCGGTATCGCGGTCGTGCTGCTCGCGGTCACCACCGCGCTGACCCAGACCGAGCCGGGCCGCACCGAGCAGGAGGCCAAGGCGGCCGGTTCCGCCTCCAGTTCGGCGTCCGCGTCCTCCTCCGGCGCGCTGACCCTGGACATGCCCTTCGACACCGGCGGCACCGACGGCAAGGGGCTCGTGCGGATCGACCTCGACCCGGCGCGCGTGGGCGGCAACGAGATGCACGTCTACGTCCAGCGTCCCAACGGGCGCGCCTTCGACGTCCCCGAGGTGAAGGTCGCCTTCACCCTGGAGGCGAAGAAGATCGGCCCGCTTCCGGTGAACCCCGACCACATCACCACCGGACATTGGTCGGCGAGCGGGGTGCAGATCCCGGTGGCCGGTGACTGGAAGATCGCCGTCACCGTGCGCACCTCCGACATCGACCAGGCGACCGTCTCCAAGAACGCGCAGATCGGCTGACCCGCACCATGCCCGACCAGTCCGTCTCCCAGGCCCGCACGCCCGAGCCTCCGGCCCGCACGCCCGAGTCCCCGGCCCGCACGCCCGCCGCCGACAGCGGCCGGGGCGTCTCGCGGCGCGCGCTGCTCGGCACCGCGGGGGCCACCGGTCTCGTCCTCGGCGCGGCCGGCGGAGCCGTGGGCTATGCTGCCGCGCCCGCCCCGGCCACCCCGCTGACCTCGGTGGGCTCCGGGCGGGCGATGTTTCACGGGAAACATCAGCCCGGCATCACCGAGGGGCTCCAGGCGTGCGGCCATCTCATCGCCTTCGACCTGGCGGCGGGCGCCGGGCGGAGGGAGGCGGCGGCGCTGCTGCGCCGCTGGTCGGCAACGGCCGAGCGGCTGATGGCGGGCGAGGCCGCCCCGCACGACGACACCGACGTGGCCCGGGACGCGGGCCCCTCCTCGCTCACCGTGACGTTCGGCTTCGGGTACGGCTTCTTCGCCCGCACCGGCCTGGAGAAGCAGCGTCCTGCCGCCCTGAACCCGCTGCCGGACTTCTCCGCCGACCGCCTCGACAAGGCGCGCAGCGACGGCGACCTGTGGGTGCAGATCGGCGCGAACGACGCCCTGGTCGCCTTCCACGCCCTGCGCGCGATCCAGAAGGACGCGGGCGCCGCGGCCCGGGTGCGCTGGCAGATGAACGGCTTCAACCGGGCGCCGGGAGCCACCGCGCACCCCATGACCGCCCGCAACCTCATGGGCCAGCTCGACGGCACCCGCAACCCCAAGCCGGCCGACGCCGACTTCGACCGGCGGATCTTCGTGCCCGCCTCGGGCGAGCCGGCGTGGATGGCGAACGGCTCCTACGCCGTCGTCCGCCGCATCCGGATGCTGCTGGACGACTGGGAGAAGCTGTCGGGCGGTGCCCAGGAGCAGGTCATCGGGCGCCGGAAGGCCGACGGGGCGCCGCTGTCCGGGGGCGGTGAGACGACCGAGATGAACCTGGAGAAGACCGACGCCCAGGGCGATCTCGTCGTCCCGCTCACCGCGCACGCCCGGATCACCCGGCCGGACAGGAACGGAGGTGCGGCAATGCTGCGGCGGCCCTTCTCCTACCACGACGGCTTCGACGCGGACGGCACGCCGGACGCCGGGCTGCTGTTCATCTGCTGGCAGGCGGACCCGCTGCGCGGCTTCGTGCCGGTGCAGCGCAAGCTGGACCGGGGCGACGCGCTGTCCCGGTTCATCCGGCACGAGTCCAGCGGCCTGTTCGCCGTACCGGGCGGGCCGGCGAAGGGTGAATACGTGGGACAGCGCCTCCTTGAGAGCTGATGTCCGTGAGAGCTGATCTCCTTGAGGGCTGATCGGGGTTCAAACCACTCGGTCGAGTGGATGTCGTGAGATGGATGCGCCCGGCGGCCGTGCCGCCATTAGGGTGAGGACCATGCCAGCGAGCTATGCGTATCTCGGTCCCGAGGGCACCTTCACGGAAGTCGCCCTGCGGACGCTCCCGGAGGCGGCCACCCGCGAGCTGATCCCGTACGTCTCGGTGCAGTCCGCGCTGGACGCGGTCCGGACCGGCGAGGCCGAGGCGGCGTTCGTCCCGATCGAGAACTCCGTCGAGGGCGGCATCACCACCACGCTGGACGAGCTGGTCGCCGGCGAGCCGCTGACGATCTACCGCGAGGTGCTGCTGTCGATCACCTTCGCGCTGCTGGTCCGGCCGGGCACCGCGCTGACCGACATCAAGACGGTGTCCGCGCACCCGGCGGCCCAGCCCCAGGTGCGCAACTGGCTCCGCAACCACCTCCCCGACGTGCACTGGGAGTCGGCCGCGTCCAACGCGGACGCCGCCCGGCTGGTCCAGGAGGGCCGCTACGACGCCGCCTTCGCCGGTGAGTTCGCCGCCGCCCGGTACGGCCTGGAGGCACTGGAGACCGGGATCCACGACGCGGAGAACGCGCAGACCCGGTTCGTGCTGGTCGGCCGCCCGGCCCGGCCCGCCGCGCCGACCGGTGCCGACAAGACCTCGGTGGTGCTGTGGCAGCGTGACGACCACCCCGGCGCCCTGCGCGATCTGCTCGGCGAGTTCGCCTCGCGCGGGATCAACCTGATGCTGCTGCAGTCCCGGCCGACCGGGGCCGGTATCGGCAATTACTGCTTCTGCATCGACGCCGAGGGCCATATCTCCGACCGGCGGATGGCGGAGACGCTGATGGGGCTGAAGCGGATCTGCCTCCAGGTGCGTTTCCTGGGGTCGTATCCGCGGGCCGATATCGCACCGGGCGAGGCGCGGCCGACCCCGGCGGGGACCTCGGACACGGAGTTCATGGCCGCCGCCGACTGGGTCGCCCGGTGCCAGGACGGCCGTTTCTAGCCGGTCGTATCGGCCGATCATCGTTATCCACAGAAGTTATCCACAGGCACCCTTCTCGACCTGGGGACAAGTCGACAAGCGAGCGCGACTCGGTCGACAAATCGGCCTACAGCCCCCAGACCGGGCCACCGTCCCCTGGGTCACCCTTCGTCCATCCGTTTCCTGTGGTTCATCTTTTGGGGCGACCCCTTTCCACCCGAAAGTGGGTGTCGGCGACGTTTGCCCAGGGAATTGTTCCGTTCGTCCCCGCCGTGTGGAGTGATCAATTCCGCGGTCCACAGATCTTCCCCACACCCTGTGGATAACTCGTCGCCGGGCCGGGATTCCTGTGGACAACCGACCCGCCAAGTCCCGTCTCGCACAAGGGAATCCGGTCAACCCGACGGCCGGGAGCTGCCCCGTCCCAGGGAATGAGACACTTTTCCTTGACACGCAAGGCAATTGCCGCATTACGGAACGTAAGCCGTGAATGCGGACGCGCCGGAATAGTGATTCGTGACCGGCAACCCCGCACCGGTAGCCTTGGCCCCGTGATTGACCTTCGCCTGCTCCGTGAGGACCCCGACCGTGTGCGCGCGTCCCAGCGCGCCCGTGGAGAGGACGTCGCGCTCGTCGACGCTCTCCTGTCTGCCGACGAGCGGCGCAGGTCCTCCGGCGTCCGCTTCGACGAACTGCGCGCCGAGCAGAAGCAGCTCGGGAAGCTGATCCCCAAGGCCTCCGCCGACGACAAGGCCGAGCTGCTCAAGCGTGCCGAGCAGTTGAAGGCCGACGTCAAGTCCGCCGACGCCGAGCGCGACGCGGCCGACGCCGAGACCCAGCAGCTCCTGCTCCGGCTCGGCAACCTCGTCCACCCCGACGTGCCCGTCGGCGGCGAGGAGGACTTCGTCCAGCTGGAGACGCACGGCACGATCCGCGACTTCGGTGCCGAGGGCTTCGTGCCCAAGGACCACCTGGAGCTGGGCCAGCTGCTGGGCGCCATCGACGTCGAGCGCGGCGCCAAGGTCTCCGGCTCCCGCTTCTACTTCCTCACCGGTGTCGGCGCCCTGCTGGAACTGGCCCTGGTGAACGCCGCGATCGCCCAGGCCAGCGCGGCCGGCTTCACGCCGATGCTGACCCCGGCGCTGGTCCGCCCGCAGTCCATGGCGGGCACCGGCTTCCTCGGCCAGGCCGCCCAGGACGTCTACCACCTCGACAAGGACGACCTGTACCTGGTCGGCACCTCCGAGGTCCCGCTCGCGGCCTACCACATGGACGAGATCATCGACGCCGACCGGCTGCCGCTGCGGTACGCGGGCTTCTCGCCCTGCTTCCGCCGCGAGGCCGGCTCGCACGGCAAGGACACCCGGGGCATCTTCCGCGTGCACCAGTTCGACAAGGTCGAGATGTTCTCGTACGTCGCCCCCGACGACTCCCAGGCCGAGCACCAGCGCCTGCTGGAGTGGGAGAAGCAGTGGCTGACCTCGCTGGAGCTGCCGTTCCGCGTGATCGACGTGGCCTCCGGTGACCTCGGCTCCTCGGCCGCCCGCAAGTACGACTGCGAGGCGTGGATCCCGACCCAGGGCAAGTACCGCGAGCTGACCTCGACCTCGGACTGCACCGAGTTCCAGTCGCGCCGGCTGTCCATCCGGGTCCGCGACGGCAAGCAGGTCAAGCCGCTCGCCACGCTGAACGGCACGCTGTGCGCCGTACCGCGCACCATCGTGGCGATCCTGGAGAACCACCAGCTGGCCGACGGTTCGGTCCGGGTGCCGGAGGTCCTGCGGCCGTATCTGGGCGGCCGGGAGGTCCTGGAGCCGGTGTCCCGGTGAGCTTCCCGTACGGGCTGGTCGCCACCGACCTCGACGGGACGCTGCTGCGCTCCGACGAGTCGATCTCCCCGCGGACCCGTGACGCGCTCGCCGCGGCCACCGCGGCGGGCGCGGCCCACATCGTCGTCACCGGCCGGGCCGTGCCCTGGACCCGGCACATCCTGGACGACCTCGGCTACGACGGCCTCGCCGTCTGCGGCCAGGGCGCGCAGGTGTACGACGCCGGCGCCCACCGCCTGCTGACCTCCGTGACCCTGGACCGGCAGCTGGCGGGGGTGGCCCTGGCCAAGATCGAGGCCGAGGTGGGCCCGCTCTACCTGGCGGCGAGCCGGGACGGCCTGGACGGCGAGGTGCTGGTCGGCCCCGGGTACGCGGTCGGCGGCCCGCTGCCCGCCACTCCGTTCACGGACGCGGCCGACCTCTGGTCCGCCCCGCTCAACAAGATCTACATCCAGCATCCGACGCTCGGTGACGACGAGCTGGCGGAGGCCGCCCGACAGGCCGCCGGCGGGTTCGTCTCGGTGGCGATGGCCGGCGCGGGCATCGTGGAACTGCTGCCGCTCGGCCTGTCCAAGGCCACCGGGCTCTCCCTCGCCGCGCGCCGGCTGGGCATGAAGGCCGCGGACACGATCGCCTTCGGCGACATGCCGAACGACATCCCGATGTTCGCGTGGGCCGCCCACGGTGTGGCCATGGCCGACGCCCACCCGGAACTCCGCGCGATCGCCGACGAGGTCACCCTCTCCCACGAGGAGGACGGCATCGCGGTCGTCCTGGAACGGCTGCTGGCGTAACGCGCCGCACCCGTCACCGGTCCACGGAGCGCGGCGCTAACCCCGACGCCATCTGCGCCGCCGGGCCCGGCTGAAGAACCAGCCGGCCGGCGGCTCGTCGGAGCGCCACGGCTCCGGCTCCGGCGCCTCTGTCCGCCACCGCGCGGCCAGCATCCTGGCCCGCGCCGACGGCTCGGAGACCCCGGCGGCGCGCACGAAGGCCTCGTCCAGGACGGTGTCGTCCCAGGCCTCGCCCCCGAAGCGCTCCGGCTCCTCGTGCCGCGGTGTTCCGTCAGCCATCCGTGGCCTCCCAGTCGTGCCCGGCCTCTCGGCCGTCCCTCCGCCTGCGCCCAGTGTGCCCGGACGCGGATGAAGTCCCCGTGAAGGCCTCCGGCGGTCTACTCCTCGCCCGCCAGCGTCAGCGACCGCAGCTTCTGCCCGGCGTACCAGGTGGCCAGGACGGTGACCGCGACCAGCAGCACCGTGGCCGTCGGCAGCCCGACCTCGGAGGTGACCAGATCACCGCCGGCCAGCTTGTGGGCAACGGCCAGCGACCACTGCTGGACGCTGAGCGTGCGCGCACCCGGCACCAGGGAGCCGAACAGCGCCTCCCACACCAGCGCGTAGACCAGTCCGAAGACCACCGCGTGCCGGGAGACGGTGCCCAGCAGCAGGAACAGCGCCGAGTAGGCGATGGAGGAGATCAGCGCGGCGACCGTGTAGGCGACGGCGATCTGCTGGCCGTTGCCGTTCAGGATCAGGCCCGCGATCAGGGTCGGCACCGCCGAGAAGACCATGGTCACGCCGATCGCGACGATCAGCTTGGTGAGGATGATCGTCGGCCGTTTGATCGGCTTGGACAGCAGGTAGACGACGGAGCCGTCGTCGATCTCCGGGCCGATCGCGCCCGTGCCCGCGATGACGCCGATGATCGGCACCATGGTGGCGAGCGCGAAGCCGCCGAGGACGTCGGCGGCCGTCTGGTCGTCGGCGCCGGTCAGGCCGCGTACGGCCACGGAGATCACGATCAGCAGCAGCGGCAGCGCGCCGAGGATGAGGGCCCGGCGACGGCCGAGCAGGGCTCGATAGGTGAGCCGGGCGACGGTGGGGTCGTACATCTTCGGCCTCCTACGCCGCGACCAGATAAGAGAAGACGGACTCCAGGGACTCGTCGGACGGCGAGACCGTGAGCAGCCGGATGCCGTGGTCGCGGGCGACCTTCGGCAGCAGGGCGGTGAAGCGGCCGAAGTCGACGGCCTGGACGCGCAGCGCGCCCTCGGTCCGGTCGACCTCGATCCCGGCCGTGGACGGGTCGGCGATCAGCGCCGCCGCGAGGGCGCGGTCGTCACTGGAGCGGACCAGGTAGCGGTGCGGGCGGTCGGTCATCAGGCGGCGGATCTTGCGGAAGTCGCCGCTGGCCGCGTGCCGTCCGGCGACGACGACCTCGATGTGCCGGGCGAGCTGCTCGACCTCTTCGAGGATGTGCGAGGAGAACAGCACCGTGCGGCCCTCGTCGCCCATCGTCCGCAGCAGGTCCATCAGTTGCATGCGCTGGCGCGGGTCCATGCCGTTGAACGGCTCGTCCAACAGGAGCAGCGAGGGGTCGTGCACCAGGGCGCTGGCCATCTTCACCCGCTGGCGCATGCCCTTGGAGTACGTGGCGATCTTCCGGTCCTGCGCGTACTCCATCTCCACGGTGGCGAGGGCGCGTTGGGCCGCCTTGGCACCGAGGCCGTGCAGTTCGGCGTTGGCGACGACGAATTCGCGGCCGGTGAGGAAGTCGTACATCGCCTCCCGCTCGGGGACGATGCCGATGTGCCGGTAGATGGCCTCGTTGCGCCAGACCGGCTGCCCGTCCAGGGTGACCGTGCCGGTGGAGGGCGCGAGGAAGCCACCCATCATGTTGATCAGGGTCGACTTTCCGGCGCCGTTGGGGCCGAGCAGGCCGGTGACGCCGGGGCCGATGGTCATGGTGATGTCGTTGACGGCGACCACGTTGCCGAACCAGCGGGAGACGTGGTCGATGGTGAGAGTGCTCACGGGCGCGGCCCATTCCTTGGCAGGGTGGTGGCGGACGTCGGGCGGGGCGTGGTCACAGGCCCACCTTCCGGTAGCGGCGGACCAGCAGGCCGTAGCAGGCGGCGATCAGGCCGAGGACGACGACGGCGTAGACCACTCCCTCGCCGGTGGACGGTCCGACCCCGCCGGGGAAGGCGGAGCTGCCGCCGAGGAAGGCGGACTGCACGCCGTCGATCAGCGTGACCGGCGAGAACAGGCCGATCCACGGGACGGCGCCGCTGCTGCCCTGGGTGTCGGCGATGGCCTGGAGGGTGGAGACCGCGCCGTAGGAGATGGTCATCACGGCGATCACGGCGGCGATGCCGAAGCCGCGGCGCGGGGTGACGGCGGCGATGACCAGGCCGAGGCCGGCGAAGAGCAGCGAGAGCAGGGCCACGGAGACCAGTCCCTGGGCGAACTCCTTCGTCTGGTGGGCGAAGCCCATCTTGGCGAGCAGCGCGCCCACGTACAGCACCAGCAGCGGGACGCCGGTGAGCAGGAACAGGGCGGAGGCGAGCGCGGCGAACTTGGCGCGGGCGTAGTCGGCCGTCTCGATGGGCCGCGAGAAGTACAGCGGCACCGTCTTGAAGCGCAGGTCGCGGGAGACGGACTGGGGTGCCTGCGAGGCGAGGAACAGGCTGATGACGGCCTGCATGATGATCGCGTACCGGGTGTAGTGCACCGGCAGTTCGTGCGCCTTGGTGGCGACGGCGACGGCCACCATGATGGCGGCGGGCACGCACATCACCGCGAACAGCAGCATCGGCAGCACCTTGGACTTGGCCGAGCGGCCGAGGCCGTAGGAGCCGCGCAGGGACTGCGAGTACAGCGAGCGGCGGGCGTAGGCGCGGCCGAGACGGGGGCCGTCGTAGCCGCGGTAGCCGATGTCGTGGATGCGGGACTGGTCGGCGCCGGCCATCACCGGCGTGGGCTGTTCAGCCGCCATGGCCGACGGCCTCCTTCCGCTGCTCGTCGCTGCTGGTGAACACCTCGGAGATGTGGTGCCGGCGCTGCTCCATGCGCACCAGGCCGAGGCCGAGGTCGGCCACCACGTCCCGGACCAGGTCGTAGGTCTCGTCGCCCGTGGCGGTCAGCAGCAGGATGTGTCCGGCGCCGGGCAGACCGCCCGCCTCGGCGTGGGTGTCGAGCCCGCGCGCGCGGAGCGCCTCGCGGACCGCGCGGGTGCCGTCGGGGTGGGTGTCGCTGTCGGTGACCTCGATCGCGAGGGTCGTCGTGTTCTGCGTGAAGTCGGTGGTGGAGCTGGAGCGCAGCAGCTTGCCGCCGTCGACGACGACGACGTGGTCGCAGGTGCGCTCCAGCTCGCCGAGCAGGTGGGAGGTGACCAGGACGGAGATGCCGAAGTCGGTGTGGACGCGGCGGATCAGGCCGAGCATCTCGTCGCGGCCGACCGGGTCGAGGCCGTTGGTCGGCTCGTCGAGGAAGACCAGCTTCGGGTCGTGCACCAGGGCCTGGGCCAGCTTCACGCGCTGCTTCATGCCGGTGGAGTAGCCCCCGATGGGGCGGTAGCGCTCCTCGTACAGACCGACGTGGCGCAGGGTGTCCGCGGTGCGCTCGCGGGCGGCGGCCGGCGGCAGCCCGGACATGCGGGCCATGTGCACGACGAACTCGGTGGCCGAGACGTCGGGCGGCAGGCAGTCGTGCTCCGGCATGTACCCCACGCGCTCGCGGATGGCGGCGCCCTTGGTGGCGACGTCGAGGCCGAGCACCTCGGCGCGGCCCTCCGTGGCGGGGGACAGACCCAGCAGGATCTTGATCAGGGTGGACTTGCCGGCGCCGTTGGCTCCGACCAGTCCCGTCACACCGGGTCCGATGTCCACGGACAGCCGGTCGAGAGCGGTCACCCGGGGGAACCGCTTGCTCAGGCTTTCGGTCGCGATCACAGTCACGGGTACGACGGTAGTGATCCGGACCACGCCCGTCGTCAGACCTCAGAGCCGTCTTCGCATCAGTCCCAGGTATTACGGGGCCTTAAGGGTCACTCCCCGTAAGGAGTCACCGCGAGTTGTCCACAGCCCGCGACCCGCCTATTGACGCCACCTCTAACAACTGCCACATTCACCGGTGTCAAGTTACGGACGCGTACCGCAGTCGGCGCGAGAGGCCGGCGGCACGACGGGACGGGGCGGCATGACGACGGCAGTGGGCAGCGAACTCTCCGTGGAATGGGCGGGGTTCAGGCGGGTGCAGCGCCTCGCCTACGAGTGCGCGGAGGCGGTCGCGGCACGGCTGGAGCCGGGCGTGACCGAGCGCGAGGCGGCACGGATGCAGCGCGCCTGGCTGCGCGAGCGCGGGGTGCGGGACTGGTTCCACCTGCCCTTCGCCTGGTTCGGGGACCGCACGGCGTTCACGGGCTTCCGCGTCCCCCTGCAGTTCTTCCCGACCGACCGTGCCCTGGAGCCCGGGATGCCGTTCATCCTGGACATGGCCCCGGTGTACGAGGGATACACGGCGGACATCGGCTACTCGGGCTCGCTCGGCGTGAACCCGGTGCAGGACCGGCTGCTGGCCGACCTGGAGGCGCACCGGGAGCTGATCCTGCGCGAGGTGCGCGAGCGGCGCCCGCTGCGGGAGATCTACGAGGACGTGGACCGGCTCATGGTCCGCCAGGGCTACGCCAACCGGCACCGCGCCTATCCCTTCGGCGTCATCGCCCACAAGGTGGACCGGGTGAAGCAGCGCCGCTGGTCACCGCACCTCTTCGGGTTCGGCACGCAGTCCCTGAAGGGCTTGGCCGCCGACGCGCTGCACGGCCACCGCGAGGGCTGGTCGCCGCTGTGGTCGCCGTACCGCTTCTCGGACCACCCGCCGCGGCCGGGCCTGTGGGCGGTCGAACCCCACCTCGGCTTCCGCGGCACGGGCGCGAAGTTCGAGGAGATCCTCGTGGTCACCGACTCCCGGGACCCCGGGGAGAGCGCGTTCTGGCTGGACGACGATCTGCCGCACGTGCGGCGCTGGGCGGAGGACAAGTGACCCTGGAAGGTGCGCGCGAGCGCTTCGTCAGGACCGGCGGCATCGAGCTGTGCGTGGCCGAGCTGGGCGACCCGGAGCAGCCGACGGTGGTGCTGGTGCACGGCTACCCGGACAGCAAGGAGGTGTGGTCCGAGGTCGCCGCGCGCCTGGCGGACCGCTTCCACGTGGTCCTCTACGACGTCCGCGGCCACGGCCGCTCCACGGCGCCCGCACCACTGCGCGGCGGCTTCACGCTCGCCAAGCTCACGGACGACTTCCTGGCCGTCGTGGACGCGGTCAGCCCGGACCGCCCGGTGCACCTGGTCGGCCACGACTGGGGATCGGTGCAGTCCTGGGAGTTCGTCACGACGGGCCGCGCGGAGGGCCGTATCGCCTCCTTCACCTCGATCTCCGGGCCGTCCCTGGACCACTTCGGCCACTGGATCGACGCGCGCGTGAAGCGTCCGACCCCGCGCCGGGTGGGTCAACTGCTCGGCCAGGGCGCCAAGTCCTGGTACGTGTACCTGCTGCACACGCCCGCCCTGCCCGAGCTGGCCTGGCGCGGCCCGCTCGGCAAGCGCTGGCCGGGGATCCTGAAGCGGGTCGAGAAGGTGCCCGGCGGCGACTACCCGACCGCCTCCCTGCGCTCCGACGCCGCGCACGGCGCCTGGCTGTACCGGGACAACGTCCGCGCCCGGCTGCGCCGGCCCCGCCCCGACGCGTACGCGCACGCGCCGGTGCAGCTCATCACGCCCGAGGGCGACGCGTTCCTCTCCGAGCGGCTCTACGACGACCTGGACCGCTGGGTGCCGCGGCTCACCCGGCGCACCATCCCGGCCAAGCACTGGGTACCGCGCACCCGGCCCGACCGACTGAGCGCCTGGATCGAGGAGTTCGTCAGGTCCGTGGAAGGCGGCCGGCCCGGCCCGCAGGCCACCGGCCGCCATGCCGAGTGGTTCGGCGGGCAGTTGGTGCTGATCACCGGCGCGGGCAGCGGGATCGGCCGGGCGACGGCGTTCGCGTTCGCGGAGGCGGGCGCGCGCGTGATCGCCGTCGACCGCGACGCGGAAGCCGCCGCGCGCACCGCCGAGTTGTCCCGGCTGGCCGGCGCGCCGCAGGCGTGGGCCGAGACGGCCGACGTCTCCGACGAGCAGGCCATGGAGAAGCTCGCCGAGCGGGTCCACCGCGAGTACGGCGTGCTGGACGTGCTGGTCAACAACGCCGGCATCGGCCTCTCGGGCTCCTTCTTCGCCACCACCAGCGAGGATTGGCGCAAGGTCCTGGACGTCAACCTCTGGGGTGTCATCCACGGCTGCCGGCTCTTCGGCGCGCGGATGGCCGAGCGGGGGCAGGGCGGCCACATCGTCAACATCGCCTCGGCGGCGGCCTTCCAGCCCTCCCGTGCCCTGCCCGCCTACAGCACCTCCAAGGCCGCGGTCCTGATGCTCTCCGAGTGCCTGCGCGCCGAACTGGCCGCGCGATCCATCGGGGTTACGGCGATCTGCCCCGGCATCGTCAACACGAACATCACCTCCACGGCACGCTTCGCGGGTGCCGACGAGGCGGAGGAGAAGCGCCGCCAGAAGAACTCCGCCCGCCTGTACGGACTGCGCAACTACCCGCCGGAGAAGGTGGCGACGGCCGTCCTGGACGCCGTGGTGCGCGACAAGGCGGTGGTCCCGGTGACTCCCGAGGCACGTGGTGCGCACCTCATGTCCCGTTTCCTGCCGGGTGCGTTGCGGCGGATCGCACGAGTGGAGCCGAAACTGTGAGGGAGTTCGCCTTGACCACACGCCATCTGCGCGAACGCCTTTGCTGAGGCGCGTCGTTGCATCATTCTGACTTGTACGCACAGGACTTGACGAACGGGGTGAATATCTCGGTCACTTGTCCACAGTTTCTCCAATTCACCTGTGGATAAATGCACTTGGCTGTGGACCAAACCTCATAGCGAAAAAGAACTGCGTGATCCGCGTCTCTGCCGCACTCTGGGCCCATGGACGAAAGACGCAGCGTCTCGGTGTCGAAGTACCTCTCCCGACACCTGCGCCACCAGCCGGAGCGCATCGGTCTCACGCTCGACCCCGGCGGCTGGGCGGCGATCGACACGCTGATCGCCGCGGCCGCCGCCCACGGCTTCCGGTTCACCCGCGAGGAGCTGGACCACGTGGTGGCCGCCAACGACAAACAGCGCTTCGTGATCGAGGACGGGCGGATCCGCGCCGGCCAGGGCCACAGCGTCGAGGTCGACCTCGGCCTGCCGCCGGCGACCCCGCCGCCGCACCTCTACCACGGCACCGTGGCCCGGAACCTGGACGCGATCCGGGCCGAGGGCCTGAAGCCGATGAGCCGCCACGACGTCCACCTGTCCGCCGACCGCGAGACCGCCACCCGCGTCGGTGCCCGCCGCGGCCGCCCCCTGGTGCTCACTGTCGACGCCGGCGCCATGCACCGGGACGGCCACGTCTTCCACGTCAGCGCCAACGGGGTCTGGCTGACCAAGGCGGTGCCACCCCGCTACCTCTGCCTCCCCGACGCCCGCTGACTCCCCGTATCGCCGAGAAGCCGTTGGCCCGCCCTCAGCCGGGCCGCTTACGCTCGGACCCATGAGTCTGCGTCTGAGCACCGTGATCCTGCCGTACCGCCGCTGGGCCGAAGGCGGCCGTTCGACCTGGACCCGGGCGGAGGACCTCGGCTTCCACACCGCGTACACCTACGACCACCTGTCCTGGCGCAGCTTCCGCGACGGGCCGTGGTTCGGCGCGCTCCCGACCCTGACCGCCGCCGCTGTCGTCACCGAGCGACTGCGGCTCGGCACGCTGGTCACCTCGCCGAACTTCCGGCACCCGGTGACGCTCGCCAAGGAGCTGATCTCCCTCGACGACCTGTCCGGCGGCCGGATCACCCTGGGCATCGGCGCGGGCGGCACCGGCTTCGACGCGACCGCCCTCGGCCAGGAGCCGTGGAGCCCGCGGGAGCGCGCCGACCGGTTCGCCGAGTTCGTCCCGCTGCTCGACCGGCTGCTCACCGAGGACGCCGTGACGCACGAGGGCCGCTTCTACTCTGCGGTGGAGGCGCGGAACATACCCGGCTGCGTGCAGCGGCCCCGGCTGCCGTTCGCGGTGGCGGCCACCGGTCCGCGCGGCCTCGCGCTCGCCGCGCGACACGGGCAGGCGTGGGTGACCACCGGCGACCCGAAGCTGTACGAGACGGGCACGCCGGAGCAGTCCGTCGAGGCGCTGCGCGGGCAGCTCGGCAAGCTGGCCGAGGCGTGCGCGGCGGCCGGCCGGGACGTGGCGGAGCTGGACAAGGTCCTGCTCACCGGCTTCACCCCGGACCGCACCCGACCGCTGCGGTCCCTGGACGCGTTCGTGGACTTCGCCGGCCGCCATCGCGAGCTGGGCTTCACCGAGATCGTGGTGCACTGGCCCATCCCGGACACCGACTTCGACGCCGACCAGAAGGTCTTCGAGCGGATCGCCATGGAGGCCCCCGCCCAGCTCGGCTGACGCGTCGGATTCCGGCCGCTCGGTGCCGGCGCGGAGTCGTCTGTGTCTCATCTGTGCGCACTCCCGCACGCACGTGCTGGCATATGCGTGACAATGGCCCGGTGACCTCAGCGACCAGACAGCCCGGGACCCCAGCCGCCGCCACCCCCGCGCGGCTGATCGCCACCGACCTCGACGGCACGTTGCTGCGTGACGACAGTTCGGTCTCCCCGCGTACGGTCGCCGCCCTCGCCGCCGCCGAGGAGGCCGGCATCGAGGTCTTCTTCGTCACCGGCCGCCCGGCCCGCTGGATGGACGTGGTCAGCGAGCACGTCCACGGCCACGGCCTGGCGATCTGCGGCAACGGCGCCGCCGTGGTCGACCTGCACGGCGGCCCCGGCGCCCACCGCTTCGTGAAGGTGCGCGACCTGGACCGCGACAGCGCCCTGGCGGCCGTACGGCTGCTGCGCGACGCGGCGCCCGGCACGGTGTTCGCGGTCGAGCAGACGTACGGCTTCCACCAGGAGCCGGACTATCCCAAGCTGCACATGGAGCGGCCGGACAACCTGCTGCCCGCCGAGCGCCTCCTCGCTCCCGACGGCCCGGACGCCGACCAGCCGGTGCTCAAGATCCTCGCCTACCACCCGTCCCTGGACCCCGACGCCTTCCTCACCCTGGCCCGGCTGTCCGTCGGCGACCACGCCAACGTCACCCGCTCCAGCCCCAGCGCCCTGCTGGAACTCAGCGGATTCGGCGTCTCCAAGGCCAGCACCCTGGCCCTGTGCTGCGCCGAGCGCGGCATCTCGCACGAGCAGGTCGTGGCCTTCGGCGACATGCCCAACGACGTCGAGATGCTGACCTGGGCCGGCCGGTCCTACGCGATGGGCAACGCCCACCCCGACGTCATCGCCGCCGCGTCCGGCCGTACGGTCGCCAACAACGACGACGGCGTGGCCGTCGTGATCGAACAGCTCCTCACCGACCGCTCCGTGCTCTAGACCAGGCGCCGGCCCGGCCGGTCCTGGCTCAGTACGGCGCCTCCCACACCACCGTCGTCCCGCCGCCGTTCTCGCCGACGCCGGGTTCCAGCCGGCTCGCCCCGCCGAGGGACTCGGCCCGGCGCGCGAGGTTGCGCAGGCCGCTGCGCCGGCCGCCCTCGGCGATGCCGACACCGTCGTCCGCGACGGTCAGCCGCACCCCCGGCAGCCCGTCGGCAAGGGTGACGGTCGCGTCGACCACGACCTCGATACGCGTGGCCCCGGCATGCCGGAAGGCGTTGGACAGCGCCTCCCGCAGCGCCGCGATCAGGTTCTTCCCGGTCAGGTCGCCGACGGCGGTGTCCACCGGGCCGGTGAAGCGGTGCGCGGGCTTGAACCCGAGCGGCACCGCGGCCGTGTTGATCTCCCGCAGCACCCGCGTGCGCAGCCCCGACGGCGGCTGGGCGGGCCCCTGCTGCAGCGCGAAGATCGCGGTACGGATCTCCTGGATGGTCACGTCCAGCTCGTCCACCGCCTTGCCGACGCCTTCGCGCACCTCGGGCACCACCGACCGGTGCTGGGCGCCCTCCAGCATCAGTCCCGTCGCGAACAGCCGCTGGATGACCACGTCGTGCAGGTCGCGGGCGATCCGGTCACGGTCCTCGAACACCGCGAGCCGTTCGCGGTCGCGCTGGGTCTCCGCCATGATCAGCGCGAGCGCCGCCTGTGCGGCGAACCGCACCGCCAGCGTCCGCTCGGCCCGGGTGAACGCCGGGGCGCCGGGCGCCCGAGGGGTGACCAGCGTGCCCAGGAACCGGCCGTCACTCTGCAGGGGCACCATCATCGTCGGCCCGTAGCGGCTCGCGTACGCGGTCAGCATCCGGGAGTCGGTGGCCGCGTCCATAACGAAAACGGCCTGCCCGTCGAGGAGTTCGGCGACGATCTGGCTCTCCGGCGGGACGACCGCGCCCAGCAGGCCGGTCGGCAGGTCGGAGGCCACCGCGACGACCTCAAGACCGCCCTCGTCGGCGGGCAGCAGGACGATCCCGGCCGCCGCCCCGGACAGCCGGCGGGCCTGCTCCGCGACCACCTGAAGGGCGTCGTCGGCGTCGCCGCCCGACAACAGCGCCGTGGTGACGGCCACGGATCCGTCGATCCAGCGCTCTCGCTGCCTGGCCGCCTCGTACAACCGGGCGTTGCCGATCGCGATGCCCGCCTCGGTGGCCAGCACCCGGACCAGGGCCAGATCGTCGCTGTCGAAGGGGTCGTCCCCGCGTTTCCCGGCCAGATAGAGGTTGCCGAAGATCTCGCCCTGCACCCGGATGGGGACGCCGAGGAAGCCGCGCATCGGCGGATGGTGCTCGGGGAGACCGCAGGAGCGCGGGTCCTCGCCCAGATCCTCCAGCATGACCGGTTCCGGTTCCCTGATGAGCGCGCCGAGCAGCCCTCTGCGGCCGTCCGGGAGCCGGCCGATACGGCGGGCGGTCGCCGCGTCCACGCCGTGGAAGACGAACTCGGCGAGCCCGTCGCCCTCCTCGGCGACCACCCCGATCGCCGCGTACCGGGCCCCGGCCAGGTCGGCGGCCGTCTCGCAGATCCGGTCCAGCGTGGAGCGCAGCTCAAGACCGCTGCCCACGGACCGCATGGCCGCCAGCAACTGCGGCATGCGCGGCCCGGGGCCGGCCGCCGAGGAGTCGGAGGAGCCGGAAGGGGGAGCGACGCTCATGCGACGAGACTAATTAGTCGCTTTTGCCCGAGAAAATCGAGCGCCGTCACCGGCTGCCGCTCACCGCGCCCCCACGAGCGACTCGGCCTCCGCCTCCCGCAGCGCCAGCTCCCGCAGCGGCCCGTCCACCTCGACCAGCGCGGCGTACGGCCCCCGCTGGACGACACGGCCCGCGTCGAGCACGACCACCTCGTCGACCGCGTCCAGGCCGGCCAGCCGGTGGGTGATCAGCAGTGTCGTACGGCCCTCCGTGGCGGCCAGCAGATCCGCGGTCAGCGCGTCGGCCGTCGCCAGGTCCAGATGCTCGGCGGGTTCGTCCAGCACCAGGACCGGGAAGTCCGCCAGCAGCGCCCGGGCCAGCGCCAGCCGCTGCCGCTGGCCCCCGGAGAGCCGGGCACCGTGCTCGCCCACGAACGTGTCCAGCCCGTCCGGCAGCTCCGCCACCCAGTCCAGCAGCCGGGCCCGGGCCAGCACGTCGCGCAGCTCGGACTCGGTGGCGTCCTTCCGGGCCAGCAGCAGGTTCTCGCGCACCGAGCTGTCGAAGAGGTGCGCGTCCTGCGCGCACAGCCCGACCAGCCGCCGTACGTCGTCCCCGTCCAGCGCGTACGCGTCCACCCCGGCGAGTGTGTACGAGCCCGCGCTCGGGTCGAGGAAGCGCAGCAGCACCTGGGCGAGGGTCGTCTTGCCGGAGCCGGACGCCCCGACGACGGCGATCCGGCGCCCCTGCTCCAGGGTGAGCGCGAAGCCGGCCAGCGCGTCACGCCGCTGTCCCTCGTAGCGGGCGGTCAGCTGCCGGATCTCCAGCGGGAACGGCGTTACAGGCGCCTGCCGGGGCCGCTCGGGTTCGGACACCGGTTCCGGGGCGTCCAGCACCTCGTACACGCGCTCGGCGCTCCGCCGCACCCGCTGCCGGTACCGCACGGCGAGCGGCAGTCCCAGTACGGCCTCGAAGGCGGCCAGCGGAGTGAGGACGACCACGGCCATCGTCACGCCGTCGAGCCGGCCCGCGGCCACCGCCTGGGCGCCGCACAGCGCGGCGGCCGTGACGGTCAGACCGGAGATCAGCGCGGTGAGCCCGTCACCGAGCGCGGTGACGGTGGCGGCGCGGGAGGCGATGCGGGTGAGGGTGCCGTCGGCGCGCCGGGCGGCGTCCGCCCGGGCCGGCAGGGCACCGGCGACGGCCAGTTCGGCGGTGCCGGTGAGCAGGTCGGTCACCCGGGTCGCGAGCGCGCCCCGGGCGGGCGCCAGACGCCGCTCAGTCTTCCGGGCCGCGGTCGCGGCCACCAGCGGGACACCGACGCCGGCCGCCAGCAGCCCGGCCGCGAGCACGGCCCCGGCCTCGGGCAGCAACCAGGCCGTGAAGCCGACGGAGGCGACGGAGACGGTCACGGCGACCCCGGCGGGCAGCAGCCAGCGCAGCCAGTAGTCCTGCAGCGCGTCCACGTCCGCGACCAGCCGGGTGAGCAGGTCACCCCGGCGAGCGGCACGCAGTCCGGCGGGCGCGAGCCGCTCCAGCCGGCGGTAGACCGCGACCCGGGTGTCGGCCAGCATCCGCAGCACGGCGTCGTGCGACACCAGCCGCTCGGCATACCGGAACACGGCCCGCCCGATCCCGAACGCCCGCGTGGCCGTGACGGCCACCATGAGATACAGCACGGGCGGCTGCTGAGAGGCCCGGGAAATGAGCCACCCCGAGGTCGCCATCAACCCCACGGCACTACCGAGCGCCAGGCTCCCGAGCAGCAGAGCCAACCCGACCCGCCCGACCCGCGCACCGGCCAGCCCTCGAACCCGCCGCAACACCTTGGGGCGGCCGACGCCGGCCCGCCGCACCGGCCCTTCCACGTCCCCGGGGGCGGTCGACCCACCCAACCCGCCCAGGCCATCGGCACCTCCGACCCGCGCTTGGGTACCGAGTCCGGCCGTCCGGTCCTGACCCTTCAGCCCGCCGGACCGAGCACCCTCGCCCTCGCCTGCCGGCCCACCGAGCCCGACCAAGGGCACCTGCCCCGCCGGGCCTCCGAGCCGAACACCGTCAGCCTCACCATCCACCCCGTCCAGCCCACCGAGCCCGAGAAGCGGCGACCGACCGCCCGGCCCACCGAGCCGGACCGCCGGCGGCTGACCATCCGCCGCACCAGGCCAGGCAACGTCAAGCTCACTGTCCAGCCCCTCAGGTCCGACCGCGGGAGAGCGACCACCGTGCCCACCGAGCCGAGCACCCGCAACCTCGCCATCCTGCCCGCCGAGCCCGAACGCCCGAGGCCCGCTTTCCAGCCCACCGAGTCGGGGGTCCAGGGGGCGGAGCGCCCTGGCGGGGCGAGGGTCTGCCGGGCAACTGTCGGGCTCCCCCAGCCGGACCACCCTGTCGGCAACCTCCAGCAGGGCCGGCCGGTGGACGACCATCAGTACCGTCCGCCCCACGGCCAGCCTGCGCACCGCGGCGACGACCTCCCCCTCGGTCACCCCGTCCAACGCCGCCGTCGGCTCGTCGAGCAACAACACCGGCCGGTCCGCGAGAAACGCCCGCGCCAGAGCGAGCCGCTGCCGCTGCCCCGCCGACAGCCCGGCACCGTCCTCCCCGAGTACCGTGTCGGCCCCGTCCGGCAGCGCGTCCACGAACTCCAGCGCCCCCGCGTCCCGAAGCGCCCGGCGCACGGCCGCGTCGTCAGCGCCGGGACGAGCCAGCCGTACGTTCTCCGCGACGCTCCCGGCGTAGAGATGCGGCCGCTGCGGCACCCACGCGACCCGCGCCCGCCACTCCTCCAGATCGAGCCCGGCGAGATCGGCACCGCCGATCCGCACCCGCCCCGAGACCGGCCGCACGAACCCCAGCAGCGCGTTCAGCAGCGTCGACTTGCCCACCCCGCTGGGCCCGACCAGCGCCACGGTCTCACCGGGTTCGACACAGAAGGACACGCCGGTCACCGCATCACCCGACCGCCCGGGATACCGGACAGTGACCCCGTCGAAGGCCACCGCCCCCGCCGGCACCGCGCCGGTGCCGGACGCCGGCACCGGAGTCTCCAGCACGGTGAAGATCTCCTCCGCCGCGGCCAGTCCCTCCGCCGCCGCGTGATACTGCGCCCCCACCTGCCGCAACGGCAGATACGCCTCCGGTGCCAGCACTAGGATCACCAGACCGATGTAGAGGTCCATGTTCCCGTGCACCAGCCGCATGCCGATCGTCACGGCGACCAGCGCGACCGACAGCGTGGCCAGCAGCTCCAGTGCGAAGGAGGAGAGGAAGGCGATCCGCAGGGTCCGCATGGTGGCCTGCCGGTACTCGCCGGTGATCCGCCGGATGGACTCGGCCTGCGCCTTGGCCCGGCCGAACACCTTCAGCGTGGGCAGGCCGGCGACGACATCCAGGAAGTGACCGGACAGCCGCGACAGCAACCGCCACTGACGGTCCATCCTGGACTGGGTCGCCCAGCCGATCAGCATCATGAAGAGCGGAATGAGCGGCAGTGTCCCGACGATGATCGCCGCCGACACCCAGTCCTCGGTGACGATCCGTGCCAGCACGGCCACCGGGACGACCACCGCGAGACCGAGCTGAGGGAGATATCGCGAGAAGTAGTCGTCGAGCGCGTCCACGCCCCGCGTGGCGAGGGTGACCAGCGATCCCGTCCGCTGCCCGCTCAGCCACCCGGGCCCGAGCGCCGCCGTCCGCTCCAGAAGCCGCCCCCGCAGCTCCGACTTCACCGCCGCGCTCGCCCGGTGGGCGGCGAGTTCCGTGAACCAGGCGACGACCGCCCGGCCCACGGCGACGGCCGCCAGCAACACCAGGGGAGCACGCAGCTCGGTCACCGACTGCCCATGCTGGAACGCGCCGACGACGATCTCGGCGATGAGCATCGCCTGAGCGATGACCAGCCCGGCGCCGAAGACACCCAGCCCGACGACCGCCACCAGGAAGAACCGGGTGGAACGGGCGTACCGCAGAAGACGTGGATCGATCGGTTTCACGTGAAACAGTCCCCTTGGGATCCAGAGGGCGTGTTTCACGTGAAACACGCCCTCGGCGGACTCAGTGTGCGGTGCCGGCGGCAGCGTCGGCCGCGATGTGCTGCGTGCCGATCCGCTTGCGGAAGACCCAGTAGGTCCACCCCTGGTACAGCAGGACGATCGGCGTCGCGATGACCGCCAGCCAGGTCATGATCTTCAGGGTGTACGGGCTCGACGAGGCATTGGTGACCGTCAGGCTCCAGTCCCCGTTCAGCGTGGACGGCATGACGTTCGGGAAGAGCGACAGGAAGAGCATCGCCACGGCGGCCACGATGGTGACGCCGGACAGGGCGAACGCCCAGCCCTCGCGGCCGAGTTGATTGGCCCCGAGCGCGGCCACCAGGGCGACGACCGCCAGGACCATCGCCACCAGGCTCCTGGCGTTACCGCTGTCGGCCTGCGTCCACAGCAGGAAGGCGAGCGCCACGACGGCCGTGGCGAGCCCCACCCGCAGGGCCAGTTTTCGCGCCCGCAGCCGGATGCCACCCACGGTCTTGAGCGCCGTGAAGACCGCTCCGTGGAAGGTGAACAGCGTGAGCGTCACCAGACCACCCAGCAGGGCGTAGGGGTTGAGCAAATCCCAGAGCGAGCCGACGTACTCGAAGTTCCGGTCGATCTTCACGCCCCGCACGATGTTCCCGAAGGCCACGCCCCACAGGAACGCCGGGAGCAGCGAGGTCCAGAAGATCGCGGTCTCCCAGTTGCGCTGCCAGTTCTCCTCGGGCCGCTTCGCCCGGTACTCGAAGGCGACACCCCGGACGATCAGGCAGACCAGGATGAGGAGCAGGGGGAGATAGAAGCCCGAGAAGAGCGTGGCGTACCACTCCGGGAACGCGGCGAAGGTCGCGCCGCCCGCTGTCAGCAGCCACACCTCGTTGCCGTCCCAGACCGGCCCGATGGTGTTGATCAGGACCCGGCGTTCGGGCCGGTCACGGGCGAGCAGCTTGGTGAGGATGCCGACCCCGAAGTCGAAGCCCTCCAGGAAGAAGTAGCCGGTCCACAGGACGGCGATGAGGACGAACCAGACGTCGTGAAGTTCCATGACTGTTCCCTCGGCCTAGTACGAGAAGGCCATCGGCTTGTCGGCGTCACGAGTGTCGCCGCCGATCTGCGTGGGCGGGTTGAGGTCGGCCTCGGTCAGCTCGGGCGGGCCGGCCTTGACGTACTTCGCGAGCAGCTTCACCTCGACCACGGCGAGGACGGCGTAGAGCGTGGTGAAGACGATCATCGAGGTGAGGACCTCGCCCTGCGAGACACCGGGGGAGACCGCGTCCCGGGTCTGCAGGACGCCGTAGACGACCCAGGGCTGGCGGCCCATCTCGGTGAAGATCCAGCCCCAGGAGTTGGCGATCAGCGGGAAGGCCATGGTCCAGGTGGCGATGCGCCAGTACCAGGGCGTGAGCCGGTGGCCGAGTGCCTTGTTCCTGAAGAGCACCAGATTCGGCACCTCGTCGTCGGCGACCCTCAGGTGCTGTGGCAGGAGGAACTTCTTGCGGGTCAGCCAGAGCCCGGCCAGGCCGATCGCGAAGGACGCCATGCCGAAGCCGATCATCCAGCGGAAGCCCCAGAAGGTGACCGGGATGTTCGGCCGGTAGTCCCCGGGGCCGAACTTCTGCTGCTCGGCCTTGTTGACGTCGTTGATGCCGGGGACGTACGAGCTGAAGTTGTCGTCGGCCAGGAAGGAGAGCAGGCCAGGGATCTCGATGGCCACGCTGTTGTGGCCCTTCTCGACATCCCCGTAGGCGAAGATCGAGAACGGCGCCGGCTGCTGGCCGTCCCACAGCGCCTCGGCCGCCGCCATCTTCATCGGCTGCTGCTTGAACATGACCTTGCCGAGAGTGTCACCGCTGATCGCGGTGAGCAGGCCGGCGATGACCACGGTGATCAGGCCGAGCCGCAGCGAGGTCTTCATCTCGCGGATGTGCTTCTTGCGGGCCAGGTGGTAGGCGGCGATGCCCACCATGAAGGCGCCGCCGGTCAGGAAGGCCGCGGAGAGGGTGTGGAATGCCTGGCTGAGCGCGGTGTTCTGGGTCAGTACGGCCCAGAAGTCGGTCAGCTCGGCACGCCCCTTCGCCTTGTTGATCCGGTAGCCGACCGGGTGCTGCATCCAGGAGTTGGCCGCGAGGATGAAGTACGCCGACAGGATCGTGCCGATCGAGACCATCCAGATGCACGCCAGGTGGATCCGCTTCGGCAGCCGGTCCCAGCCGAAGATCCACAGGCCGATGAACGTGGACTCGAAGAAGAAGGCGATCAGCGCCTCGAAGGCGAGCGGGGCGCCGAAGATGTCCCCGACGAAGCGCGAGTAGTCGGACCAGTTCATGCCGAACTGGAACTCCTGCACGATGCCGGTGACCACACCCATGGCGATGTTGATCAGGAAGAGCTTGCCCCAGAACTTCGTGGCCCTGAGGTACTTCTCCTTCTCCGTACGCACCCATGCCGTCTGGAGCCCGGCCGTGAGGGCGGCCAGGGAGATCGTCAGCGGAACGAACAGGAAGTGGTAGACGGTGGTGATGCCGAACTGCCAGCGCGCCAGTGTCTCCGGCGCCAGAGCCAGGTCCACGTCGTCACTCTCCTTACTACGCCGTGGTACAGCGGCCGCTTCCCCCCGAGGTAGGTACATACGGGGGCAAACGGGGACGCGCTTGTGAACGCGTTCACATTCACAAGCTATTATGACGCAACGATTTTCAGACGAGTAGGGCGGGGTGGCCCCACTGCCACAGAGTCGAGACCTCGGCAGCAACTTCAACATCTTGTGGAGTTGCGCGGGCATGCCAATGGGGGCTCTCGACACAGGAATGTCCGTTTCACGTGAAACGGACGGGCAGCGGGTCATAGAACCCGGTACGGGCGCCTTCTGGCCGTAGGGGGCGATGCTCGCCCCTTACGGCCCCACGCCGATCTCGCGCGGCACCGCATGCTGCCTCACGAGTCTCCGCACTGCACTCGGCAGCGTGGACGGAGACGCCAGATACTCATCAACCTGGACGGGGTCGCCACGGCCTGGCGACCGTTCGGAACGGCGACCCCGTCCGGCTGGAACTGATCGACCCTGGCGCGCCGGCCCTACGCCTCCTTGCGGAACGCCTCCGCCACCTTGAGGAAGATGTCGTTCGCCTCGGTCTCCCCGATCGTCACCCGCACGCCCTCGCCCGGGAACGGCCGGACCACCACACCGTGCTCCTCACAGGCCCGCGCGAACGGGACCGTGCTCTCCCCCAGCCGCAGCCACACGAAGTTGGCCTGCGTCTCCGGCACCGTCCAGCCCTGGGCGCGCAGACCGTCGACCACGCGCGTGCGCTCGCACACCAGCGAGCCGACCCGGCCGAGGAGTTCGTCCTCCGCCCGCAGCGAGGCGATGGCCGCCTCCTGCGCCAGCTGGCTCACCCCGAACGGGACCGCCGTCTTGCGCAGCGCCGCCGCCACCGGCTCGTGGGCGATCGCGAAACCGACACGCAGCCCGGCGAGTCCGTAGGCCTTGGAGAAGGTCCGCAGCACACAGACGTTCGGCCGCCGGCGGTACAGCTCCACCCCGTCGGGCACCTCGGGGTCACGGATGAACTCCCGGTAGGCCTCGTCCAGCACCACCAGCACATCGGCGGGCACCCGGTCCAGGAAGCGCTCCAGCTCGGCCCGCCGCACCACCGTGCCGGTCGGGTTGTTGGGGTTGCAGACGAAGATCAGCCGCGTCCGGTCGGTGATCGCCTCCGCCATCGCGTCCAGGTCGTGCACATCGCCCGGGGTGAGCGGCACCTGCACCGACCGGGCCCCGCTGACCTGCGTGATGATCGGGTACGCCTCGAAGGAGCGCCAGGCGTAGATCACCTCGTCACCAGGGCCGCTGGTCGCCTGGATCAGCTGCTGGGCTACCCCGACCGAACCGGTGCCGGTGGCCAGGTGGGAGACCGGCACGCCGAATCGTTCCGACAGCTCGTTCATCAGCCCGGTGCAGGCCATGTCCGGGTACCGGTTGAAGGTGGCCACGGCCCCGGCGACGCTCTCCAGCACGCCCGGCAGCGGCGGATACGGGTTCTCGTTGGAGGAGAGCTTGTAGGCGACCGGCCCGTCGGCCGCGGCGGGCTTGCCCGGCTTGTAGGTGGGGATACCCGCCAGCTCGGCGCGCAGCTTGGGGCTCGTCTCGCTCACCGCAGTCCTCCTCGCGACCACCGGCGGACCGTCTGCGCCGCCGGCATCCAATACTGCTCACCTTATGAGGATTCAGCGTCGCTGCGAACAGGTCCGGACGAGCGGATACCAACCTCATGGATCAGACACGCATCCCGGGCATCGCCGCCCTAAGGCGTACGTATCGAGGGGCGCGCCATACATATATCTATGCGCCGGTGGTGTGCGCCCTGGCGCGCATCCCTCGTGCAGGTGAGTTGAGACCTCTTCGAAACATCGGACACTTGGCAGGTTCATACGCGCCGACGCGTCACGTCCTGCCAGGTAAGCGCTCAACTACCTTGCTTTCCAAGGCAGTTAGCCTCTGACGACCATGCAGAAACGTGCCTGTCAACGCGTGCATATGCGTCCGCACTACCCCACCGCATGAGCCCTACTATCGGCTCGCCATGACAGCAGCAGGGAAGCACCAGGTGAGCCGCGCGGAAACCTCACGGCGAGGAAGCCGTCCGGGCCGGGCGGGCATCAGAGACGTGGCCGCCGCCGCCGGAGTCTCCATCACGACCGTCTCCGACGCCCTGAACGGCAAGGGCCGGCTCCCGGATGCCACCCGGCGCCACGTCCGCGAGGTCGCCGACCGGCTCGGATACCGCCCTTCGGCCGCCGCCCGCACCCTCCGTACCGGCAAGTCGGGACTGATCGGCCTGACCGTGACGACGTACGGGGATGAACCTTTCACCTTCACGGAGTTCGCCTACTTCGCCGAGATGGCACGGGCCGCCACCTCGGCCGCGCTCGCCCGCGGCTACGCCCTGGTCATCCTGCCCGCGACCTCCCGCCACGACGTCTGGTCCAACGTGGCCCTGGACGGCACGGTCGTCATCGACCCCTCCGACCAGGACCCCGTCGTCAGTGAACTGGTCCGGCAGGGCCTGCCGGTCGTCTCCGACGGCCGCCCGGCCGGCTCGCTCCCGGTCACCGCCTGGGTCGACAACGATCACGAGGCCGCCGTACTCGGCATCCTCGACCATCTCGCCGCCGCCGGCGCCCGCCGTATCGGTCTGCTCACCGGCACCTCCACGGATACGTACACCCATCTGTCGACCACCGCCTACCTGCACTGGTGCGAGCGCGTCGGCCAAGCCCCCGTCTACGAGTCCTACCCGGCGCACGATCCGTGCGCGGGCGCCGTCGCCGCCGACCGGCTGCTCGCCCGCCCCGACCGGCCCGACGCCGTCTACGGCCTGTTCGACCCCAACGGTACCGACCTGCTCGCCGCCGCCCGCCGCTACGGCCTCCGCGTGCCGGACGACCTGCTTCTGGTGTGCTGCAGCGAGTCCACGGTGTACGCCAGCACCGAGCCGCCCATCACCACGCTCTCCCTCAAGCCCCGTCGCATCGGCACCGCCGTCGTGCAGCTGCTCATCGACGCCATCGAGGGGGTCGAATCGGACCACACGGTCGAGCAGGTGATACCGACCGAGCTGATCGTGCGCACGTCCTCACAGCGGCGCCCGCCGCGCACGACGGTCAGTCCGCCGCGCAGTCCGGACGGCACGTAGCGGGAGCGGCGGCCGACGGCCCGCGGTCGGCCGCCGGCCGCGGAACACCGGCCCAAACGGGGCGAAAGCCGCGGCGAACCGGAGTCTTGTTCCGATTCAGCACCCCTGGGTCATCACACGGCGCGACGCGCATTCCTATGATGGGCCCACGACACCGCGGACCGCTGCGACCAGGCAGTCCGAAGCGGTGCAGATGCGGCGCGATGGTGGAGGGGTCTGATGACTCAGGGGGCCGGTCAGGGACCCGAGACGGAGCGGACGGCTACGCTGCGCGACTTCCGGGTGCCCGCGTACGTCCATGAGACCGGTCCGTATGTCAGCGGCGTCCACCCGGGCGAGGCGGTCCCACCCGCCGAGGAGGCGTACCCCGAGGGCTACACGCCCACCCAGCGCGACCTGCCCGTCATCAACCGCGGCGACACCGTACAGGTGCCCGTCGAGCCCGCGCCCGCCGCCCCCGCACCGCAGCCGACGGCCGGCCCCGGCCCGCTGTTCGTGGTCGGCGACGTGCACGGCTACCTGGACGAACTGCTCGCCGCCCTGCGCGAGCAGGGGCTGGTCGACGACGAGGGTCAGTGGTGCGCCGGCACCGCCCGGCTGTGGTTCCTCGGCGACTTCACCGACCGCGGCCCGGACGGCATCGGCGTCATCGACCTGGTGATGCGGCTGTCCGCCGAGGCCGCCGCCGCGGGCGGCTACTGCAAGGCCCTCATGGGCAACCACGAGCTGCTCCTGCTCGGCGCCAGACGGTTCGGCGACACGCCCGTCAACTCCGGCGCGGGCACGGCCACCTTCCAGGCCGCCTGGCTGCTCAACGGCGGCCAGAAGACCGACATGGACCGCCTCCAGGACCACCATCTGCAGTGGATGGCCCGTCTGGACGCCGTCGAGGAGGTCGACGGCTATCTGCTCGTCCACTCCGACACCACCGCCTATCTCGACTACGGCGACTCGATCGAGGCAGTCAACGACACGGTCCGCGAGACCCTCACCCGCAACGACGCCGACGAGTGCTGGGACCTGTTCCGCAAGTTCACCAAGCGCTTCTCCTTCCGCGACGAGGGCGGCGCCGACGCCGTACGCTCCCTCCTCGATACGTACGGCGGCACGCGGATCGTTCACGGCCACAGCCCCATTCCCTACCTGCTGGGCGAGGTCGGCTCCGAGGACGGCGAGGAGGACCGCGGCCCGGTCGTGGAGGGACCGCACGTCTACGCGGACGGGCTCGCCATCGCCATGGACGGCGGAGTGACCATGGCCGGAAAGTTGCTGGTGCATCAACTGCCGCTGGACGCCTGACCGTTCCCCGAGCGGGTCCGTACCCGGGCACGGTCGGCGCAGGCGGGAAGGCAATTTCCGATAACCCCTGTCACCGCGCACCGCCCCGGCCCTACCATCGGCTTATCCGTAGCAGGCTCCCCTCCGTTTCTGCCCGACGGCTCGTCGACGTGCGAGTCCACGCCCTACGGAGCATCGGGGGATGCACATGAACAGCGTTCCGCAGTACCTGCCGAACGAGGACCGCCAGGAATTCGAGCGGCTCCTCGATGAGGCGCTGCACTCCCCGCACCGACCGGAACCGGCCGCTGTCGGACAGCGGCTCAACGCCGGGCAACTGCGCACCATGGCGCTCGACGCCACCGCCCTGATCACCGCTGCCGCCGCAGCCGAGTACCAGCACTACGCCAAGATCCGCGAGGAGCTGCGCCAGCCGGTGCCGGCCGCCCCCGCGACCACGGACGACACCCCGCCTGCCGACCCGGCCACGGCCGTCGCGGGCCTCGCCGCCACCCTCGGTGAGGCCGCCGAGACCACGGGCGCGGGCGCCGTCGCGGTCATCGCCGTGCTCGCCCCCGTCCTGTCCGGCACGGCAGCGGCGATCTTCCTGCTCATCGGCTACATCCTGAAGACGCTGAGCCCCGGCCATGCCTTCGGCCACACCATGCTCACCGCCGGCTGGGTGTTCGGCGCCCTGACCGCCGCGGCGACCCTGGTCGCCGCGGCCGGTCTGCTGATCACCGCACTGCGCAACGGCAGCTCCCCACAGGACCGGGCGCGCGAGGCGGCCCGCGAGGATCTGGCCAGGGCCCGGGAGGAGTGGCGTGACGCCCTGCTGGAGCGGGGCATACTGCCGTTCCTGCGGGAGGCCCTCGCCGAGCCCTCGGCGGCGGACCCGCGCCCCACGGCCCCGACCGCCCCGACCGGCCGTATGCCACGCCTGGGGTACGACCGCCCCGGCTTCAGCAGCCCGGACGACGGCGGCGTCTCCGGCCGCCCGAGTTTCACCAGCCCCGACTACAGCAGCCCGGACTTCGGCGGTCCCGAACACCCACCGGAGTAGTGCTGCCTACAGGGGTCCGCACAGTTGCCACGCCTGTACCCGCACCACCCCCGTGCTGTTGTTCTTGCCTCCGAAGACCCAGGCTTTGGGCTGGGTGCCGGTGTACCTGGGGTGAGAGAGCGCCACGACGAAGTCCAGGCTGGTCGCGCCGCTCCCCTCCGCGGCGTAGCCCCCGCCGCCGGTGGCCACCTGGCCGGCCGGGCAGTCCGCCGTGATGATGATTCCCTTCTGACCAGGAGCCAGGTCCACGGGCGCCTTGGACTTCACCAGGTGCACCCCTCTCGGGGCTTCCGCCTCGCCTGCGCCACTGTCCTGCGCGGCGGCGAGTCCTACCTCCACCGACGACCAGGGCGGTCGCCATCAGGGCTCCGGTCGGCGGGAACGAGGCCCGTGCAGCGCGCCCGAATGGGATCTGCGGGCTACACGGGCCGTTCGCGGCGTGGCGTCAGTCGGCGATCGGCAGATACACCCGGTTGCCGGCGGCCGCGAACTCCTCGGACTTCCGGGCCATGCCCTCCTCGATCTCGGTCCGGTTGCCGCCGTGCTCGCGACGGATGTCCTGCGAGATCTTCATGCTGCAGAACTTCGGCCCGCACATGGAGCAGAAGTGGGCCGTCTTGGCGGGCTCCGCCGGGAGGGTCTCGTCGTGGAACTCCCGTGCCGTGTCCGGGTCGAGGGCCAGGTTGAACTGGTCCTCCCACCGGAACTCGAACCGCGCGTCCGACAGCGCGTCGTCCCACTCCTGTGCGCCAGGGTGGCCCTTGGCGAGGTCGGCCGCGTGCGCGGCGATCTTGTAGGTGATGACGCCCGTCTTGACGTCGTCCCGGTTGGGCAGGCCCAGGTGCTCCTTCGGCGTGACGTAGCAGAGCATCGCCGTGCCCCACCAGGCGATCATCGCCGCGCCGATGCCGGAGGTGATGTGGTCGTACGCCGGGGCGACGTCCGTCGTCAGCGGACCGAGCGTATAGAACGGAGCTTCATCGCAGATCTCCTGCTGAAGGTCGATGTTCTCCTTGATCTTGTGCATCGGGACGTGTCCCGGGCCCTCGATCATGGTCTGTACGTTCAAACGCCTGGCGATGCGGTTGAGTTCCCCGAGCGTGCGCAACTCGGCGAACTGCGCCTCGTCGTTGGCGTCCGCGATCGACCCCGGCCGCAGACCGTCGCCCAGGGAGTACGTGACGTCGTAGGCGGCGAGGATCTCGCACAGTTCCTCGAAGTTCTCGTACAGGAACGACTCGCGGTGATGCGCCAGACACCAGGCGGCCATGATCGAGCCGCCGCGCGAGACGATGCCGGTCTTGCGGTTCGCCGTCAGCGGTACGTGGGCGAGGCGCACGCCGGCGTGGACGGTCATGTAATCCACGCCCTGCTCGGCCTGTTCGATGACCGTGTCCTTGTAGATCTCCCAGGTCAGTTCCTCGGCCCTGCCGTCGACCTTCTCCAAGGCCTGGTAGAGCGGCACGGTGCCGATGGGGACGGGGGAGTTGCGCAGCACCCATTCCCGGGTGGTGTGGATGTTGCGGCCGGTGGAGAGGTCCATGACCGTGTCGGCGCCCCAGCGGGTCGCCCAGGTCATCTTGTCGACCTCCTCCTCGATGGAGGACGTCACGGCGGAGTTGCCGATGTTGGCGTTCACCTTCACCAGGAACCGCTTGCCGATGATCATCGGCTCGATCTCCGGGTGGTTGACGTTGGCCGGCAGCACCGCCCGGCCCGCCGCTATCTCCTCACGGACCACTTCCGGGGAGACGTTCTCCCGGATGGCCACGTACTCCATCTCGGGTGTGATCTCGCCCCTGCGCGCATACGCGAGCTGCGTCACCGGCTCGCCGGTACGGCCCCGGCGAGGCTGGCGCGGACGTCCGGGGAAGACCGCGTCCAGGTTGCGCAGCCCGCCACGCGGCGAGGTGTGCTTGATGCCGTCGTCCTCGGGGCGGACGGGACGGCCCGCGTACTCCTCGGTGTCGCCGCGGGCGATGATCCAGTTGTCCCGCAGCGGCGCCAGGCCCCTGCGGACGTCGGTCTCGGCGAGTGGATCGGTGTACGGGCCCGAGGTGTCGTACAGGGTGACCGACTGCCCATTGGTGAGGTGCACCTGACGGACCGGCACCCGCAGGTCGGGGCGGGAGCCCTCGACATACGCCTTGTGCCAGCCGATGGACTTCCCGGCCCCCGTGGACGTGTCGTCCTGGACGGAGGCAAGCGTGCGTGCGTCCTTGTTGGTCATGAGACCTACTCCCTACGCCGGCATTACCCGGTAACAGGTTCGGCGGTCGACGCAGCGGCTTCCGTATGCCGACGTTCCGTGGTGGAACACGCTCGTTCCACGTGAAACATCGCTCTACGGAGGTCAGCGCCCTCTCAGCCCGGTGCTCCGAGCTCCCGCGTGTGCAAAGGTGCCTCCACGCTAGCGTCATCGGTGGTGTGGTGAACAGTGGGCCTCATCGTTCTTGCGATGACCGAGCGGTGACCAGGATGGAGCGGTGATGGAGCAGCACCCACCCGAGCAGGGGCACGAACCGGGGCAGGGCCACGCACACGGCCACAGCCACGCCCATGGCCCCGCCGCGCCCGTCTCCAAGCATCTGCGCAAGGTCATCGCGGCGATCCTGGTTCCGTTCACCGCCGCCGTCCTGGTCGGCCTGGTGGTCCTCTGGCCCGGGGGAGCACCGTCCCACAAGCGCACCGGTGTCGGCTTCGACCGTCAGACCCAGCAGGCGACGGTCACCCGGGTGGTCGAGGTGAGCTGCAAGTCCGTGAACGCCTCGGGCACGCCCGCTACCGGCGACACCTCCACCGCGGAGGGCACCTCGGCGGTGCAGGAGGAGGGCGGCACCTGCAAGAAGGCCACCGTGCGGGTCGACACCGGCAAGGACAAGGGCCGTACGTTCACCGAGATCGTGCAGCCGGACCAGTCACGGCAGTTGCACCAGGGTGAGAAGGTCGTGGCGGCCTATGAGCCGTCGGCACCCAAGGACCTGCAGTACTCGGTGGCGGACGTGAACCGGAAGTTCCCGATGCTGCTGCTCGCGGGCATCTTCGCGCTGGCGGTCGTCGTGGTGGGGCGGCTGCGCGGTCTCATGGCGCTGATCGCGCTGGCCGTGAGCTTCCTGATGCTGACACTCTTCATCCTGCCCGCGATCCTCCAGGGCTCCAACCCGCTGCTGGTGGCCGTCGTCGGGGCGAGCGCGATCATGCTCATCGCGCTCTACATGTGCCACGGCCTGTCGGCCCGCACCTCCGTCGCGGTACTCGGCACGCTGGCCTCGCTGCTGCTGATCGGCATCCTCGGCTCGGAGTTCATCGACTGGGCCGCACTCACCGGGAACACGGACGACAACACCGGTCTCATCCACGGCCTGTACCCGTCGATCGACATGAGCGGCCTGCTGCTGGCCGGCGTCATCATCGGTTCGCTCGGTGTCCTGGACGACGTGACGGTGACCCAGACCTCGGCCGTCTGGGAGCTGCACGAGGCCAATCCGTCGATGGGCTGGCGTGGGCTGTACCGGGCGGGCATCCGGATCGGCCGCGACCACATCGCGTCCGTCGTCAACACGCTCGTCCTCGCCTACGCCGGTGCCGCGCTGCCGCTGCTGCTGCTGTTCTCGATCGCGCAGAGCGGTGTGGCGGACGTGGCCAACAGCGAGTTGGTGGCCGAGGAGATCGTGCGCACGCTGGTCGGCTCGATCGGCCTGGTCGCCGCGGTGCCGGTCACCACGGCACTCGCGGCACTGGTGGTGTCGGCCGACCGGCCCGGTGCCGTCGGGCCCCGGGCCGGCACCACGCCCGCGGGGGCGCACCCGTCTCCGGCCCGCTCCGGCCGAGGCCGCCGCCGCAAGCGGTGACCCCCTTCCGGAGCGGAGGACCGGCCTGAGCGTCCAGGAGGACATCCGCTCCCTGGCTTCCGGTCCTCTGGCCCTGGCCTGACCCGTGCAGAAGCGTTCCTGCACAAGCCCGTGATGTGCTGCCATCCGGCGACGTGAGCCGCCGTCACTCTTCAGCCGGCGCTCTGTTCCTCGGCCAGGATGCGGTCCAGCGCCTCGTCGAGATGGGCGTCGAAATCGGCCAGCGCGCCTTCCTGACCGAGCGGCACGAGCTTGTCCGTGCGGTCGAGGAAGGCCACCAGCGGCGGGGCCGAGGACCGGAACAGGGCCTGGTCACCGCCGACCTGAAGCCGGATCAGCACTTCCCCCAGCACCTCCGCGTCGGCGGGCGCGATCCGCACATCCCCCTCCCCGCACGGCCGGCCCACCCCGTCGATGAGCAGTTCCCGCCCGAAGGCCCAGGTCACCGGGGCGTCACCGGGCAGATGGAAGGTGAGCCGCACCGCGTAGGGATCACAGGTCTCGTAGCGCAGCTCCACCGGGATGCGGAAGGAGAGCTCCTCCGACACGAGAAAGCTCATCATGACTTCTGCCTGTACGGACTCGCGCATCGCCTACCCCGTCGTATGACGTCGACTGGCCGGGATTGATCCCTCTGACCGTGGTCAAATCTTGCTGAACGTACACAATGGATTACAAGGAGTAAGTTTTCAGATACTGATAGAGAGCGTCAAAGTCCCCAGGTGGCGGCCGATCTCCGCCTGCAACCGGTGGGCCGCGGGCAGCAGGCGGTCGGCCTGGTGCGCGGGCAGCGAGAGGGCCATGGTGACCGCGGTGGTGCCCACCGTGATGGGGACCGCCGCGCAGACGGTGCCCAGGGCGTACTCCTGGCGCTCCACCACCGCCTCCATGCGACGCAGTCGGGTCAGCCGCCGCAGCAGGGTGTCACTGTCCCGCACCGAGTACGGCGTGATGGCCTGCACGGGATGGCGGGCGATGTGGTCGCGGCGCGTTTCCTCGTCCAGTTGGGAGAGCAGGCACTGTCCGATGGCGTGCGCATGGCCGGTCTCGCGGAAGTCGGCCCATTCCTCGACCGCCGGGGCCTGCGCCGAGTCGGAGACGCACATGACCTCGATCTCGCCGTTCCGGTACATCGCGCAGTACACCGGCACACCGATGCGATCGCGCCAGTGCGCGAGCGTGTCGGCCACCGTGGTGCGACGTTTCTGCTGCGCTCCGCTGCTGCTCAGCCGCTCCGCGGCGGCACCGAGGAAGAACAGCCCCTTGTCGCGGCGCAGGTAGCCCTCGTGGACCAGGGTGCGCAGCAGGTGGTACGCCGTGGGCAGGGCGAGGCCGGTCTCCCGGGCGAGTTGCTTGGCGGGAGCGCCGTAGGCGTGCTCGGCGACGGTCTCCAGCAGCCGCATGGCGCGCTGCACGGATCCGATGAGGGTCGCGGAGGCGGGTAGGCCCGGAGGACGCGCGAGCGGCGGTCCCGGGGCCCCCGCCGGCAGGGGCCGGCCGGGCGGGTCGACGGGCTGGGACGGTCCCGGGACGACCGCGACGGGCGGTCGCCGGCCCGGGGGCGCGCAGGAGCGCGGTGCGGTGAGGGCGGCATGGGGTTCTGCCGGTGCGGTGTCGGCCATGGCCAAGGGGCACTCCAGGAGCGCGAGGGGAGTTCCGGACTCTAACCGCCGGCCACCGCATGCCGACGGTCCTGCGGGGAAACTTCCCTCCCCCGAGGGAACCGGTTCCCGTTACCGGTGAACGGGCACCCGCTCCCGACCCGTCACCAGCCGCTGCGTGACGAGGAGTTGGTCATGAACTTGCGCACGATGTAGATCAGACCGCCGACCAGTGCGACGAAGACGAGTGCCTTGAACAGCAGACCGATCACGAAGCCCACCACGGTCATGATCAGACTGCCGAAGACCACCAGGGCGATGACCGGCACCGCGACCCACTTCACCCACCACGGAAGCCCCGCGTAGATCTCTCGCATCGCCCTTTTCCTTTGCTTGTCGCGCGTTCATGTCCTGCACTCGATGCTAGGGCCGCCCAGGGGCCCTGTGGGGGTCTCGCACCCCTTGCCGTCCCCTGACCCGTCCCCTAGGGAATCCGGGGGTCCGGCCTCACGCCTCGGGCGGAGAGAAGACGACGAGCACCCGCAGATCCTCACTGATGTGGTGGAACTTGTGCGCGACACCGGCGGGCACGTAGACGACGCTGCCCCGCGCCACCTCGGTCGTCTCCAGCCCGACCGTGATCGACGCCCGACCGCTGACGACGAGGTAGACCTCGTCCTGGTGGTGCGGGGTCTGCGGGTCGTGCTGACCCGCGTCGAGTGCGTACAGGCCGACCGACATGTTCCGCTCCCGTAGGAACTGCAGATAGGCACCCTGGTTGGCGGCACGCTCCGCCTCCAGTTCGTCCAGCCGGAATGCCTTCATCGCCGCCGCCTCGCCTCTTCGCACGCTTCCGATCGGGTCTGCCACGATCAGACACATGAAGAATTTCGTAGTCAAGACGATCGCCAACGCGGGCGCTCTCGCCATCGCCGTGTGGATGCTCGACAAGATCACCCTGACCGGTGACAGCACGGCCAAGAAAGCCGGGACGCTGATCGTCGTCGCACTGATCTTCGGCTTGGTGAACTGGCTGGTCAAGCCGATCCTGAAGTTGCTCACCTTCCCGCTGTTCATTCTGACCCTGGGACTGTTCACCCTGGTGGTGAACGCCCTGATGCTGCTGTTGACTTCCTGGGTGTGCGGCAAGCTCGACCTGAGCTTCCACGTCGAGGGCTTCTGGACGGCCGTCCTGGGCGGTCTGATCATCTCCGTCGTTGCCTGGGCGCTGCACGTCGTGCTGCCCGACGAGGACTGAGCAGGCGATGGCTTACCGCGTCTGCTTCGTGTGCACCGGCAACATCTGCCGTTCACCGATGGCCGAGTCCGTCTTCCGCGCGCGGCTGGCGGAGGCGGGCCTCGACGGCCGGGTGACGGCCGACAGCGCCGGCACCGGCGGCTGGCACGAGGGCGAGACCGCCGATCCGCGCGCCGCCTCGGTCCTGCGGGAGCACGGCTACGACACCGGGCACGTCGCCCGGCAGTTCCAGGTGTCGTGGTTCGCCCGGCTCGACCTCGTGATCGCCCTCGACACCGGTCACCTCAGGGCCCTGCGCCGGCTCGCACCCACCGAGCAGGACGCACGCAAGATCCGTCTGCTGCGCTCCTACGATCCCGCCGCCGGCGACGATCTCGATGTGCCCGACCCGTATTACGGGGCCCAAGACGGCTTCGAGGAGTGTCTTGAGATGGTGGAGGCGGCGAGCACCGGGCTGCTCGCCGCCGTACGGGAACGGCTGGAGGGACGGGCCGCATGAGCGACGCCACGAACGACGAGGGCCGCACCGGCGACGGCACGCGCGCGGTCCGGGCCGGACTGCCCGAGCCGGTCAAGTACGAACCGACCCTGCCGGGCCCGGTGTTCGCGGCACACTTCCATCTGCCCGGTGAGGTGACGGGCCCCTATGCGTACGGTCGCGACGACAACCCGACCTGGACGCTCCTGGAGCGTGCCATCGGCGAGTTGGAGGCACCGGGCGCCGAGGGCGTCGAGACGCTGGTCTTCGCGTCCGGCATGGCGGCGATCTCCTCGGTGCTGTTCTCGCAGCTGCGCGCCGGTGACGCGGTCGTGCTGCCGTCCGACGGGTACCAGGTGCTGCCGCTGGTCCGCGCCCAGCTGGAGGCGTACGGCATCGAGGTGCGTACCGCACCGACCGCCGGGAACGCCCAGCTGGAGGTCCTGGAGGGCGCCCGGCTGCTGTGGATCGAGTCCCCGTCGAACCCCGGGCTGGACGTGTGCGACATCCGGCGGCTGGTGGACGCGGCTCACGCGGGCGGCGCGTTGGTGGCTGTCGACAACACCCTCGCCACGCCTCTCGGACAGCGTCCGCTGGAACTGGGTGCCGACTTCTCCGTGGCGAGTGGCACCAAGCAGCTGACCGGGCACGGGGACGTCCTGCTGGGGTACGTCACCGGCCGCGACCTCGAGGCGATGGCCGCCGTACGCCGGTGGCGCAAGATCGTCGGGGCGATCTCCGGGCCTATGGAGGCCTGGCTCGCCCATCGCTCCATCGCCACGCTCCAGCTGCGCGTCGACCGGCAGAACGCCACCGCCCTGCGGGTCGCCGAGACGCTGCGGCAGCGACCGGAGGTGTCGGATCTGCGCTACCCCGGGCTGCCCGAGGACCCCTCGCACAAGATCGCCTCGCAGCAGATGCACCGGTACGGCTGCGTCGTCTCCTTCACGCTGCCCACCCGCGCGCGGGCCGAGCGCTTTCTTACAGCGCTGCGTCTGGTGGAGGACGCGACGAGTTTCGGCGGTGTGCGCTCCACCGCCGAGCGCCGGCGCCGCTGGGGCGGGGACGCCGTCCCGGAGGGCTTCATCCGGATGTCTGTGGGCGCGGAGGATCCCGCGGACCTGGTGGCCGACCTGCTGCGCGCCCTGGACGAGTCCTCCGACTGACCCCAGCCACACACTGTGGTCGTACGGTGGCAGTTTGCGATGTTTCACGTGGAACCAGCCGGGCCACATTTCTCCCATGACCGTCCGACCCGTGGTCAAGCGCACCGCCCGTGCCGTTCTGCTGGACGGTGACGACCTGATCCTGATCAAGCGCACCAAGCCCGGCGTCGATCCCTACTGGGTCACGCCGGGTGGCGGGGTCGATCCCGGCGACCCGACCGTCGTGGACGCCCTGCACCGTGAGGTGTACGAGGAACTCGGCGCCAAGATCACCGATGTGGTGCCGTGCTTCGTGGACACCGTGGAGCACATCGGCCACGACGGCGGCGCCACCGGCGTGAAGGTGCAGCACTTCTTCGTATGCCGGCTGGAGTCCATGGATCCCGCCCTGCGGCACGGCCCCGAAGTGGACGAGCCGGCCGGGGAGTACGAGATCGTCCGCCTCCCGTTCACCCGGGTCGGCATCGCCTCCGTCCATCTCGTCCCGTTGTCGCTGCGCCACTACCTGGACGGCAACATCGAGGGAGTGCGCGCCATGCACGCCCCCGACCTCGGGTAACGCCGTCAGTCGCCGACGAGCAGCAGTTCCTCCACCGAGTCGTGCCTGATGCGGCTGGACGGTACGCCGAGGCTTCGGAGGGCGTCGACTCCGCTGCGGATCATTCCGGGGGGACCCGAGAGGTAGGCGTCGTACTCGTTCCAGGGGCCGTGTCCGTGGAGGGCGTCCGGGAGCCGGCCGGGTGCCCGCTGGTCTATGACGGCCCGGACCGAGAGCCAGTGGTGGCTCTGCTGGAGTCTGAGCATGGTGTCGATGTCGTACAGGTCGTGATCGGTGCGCGCTCCGTAGAACACCTCGACCGGTCGGCGGCCACCGCGCTCCGCGACCTCCTCGACCAGGGCCTTGATGGGTGCGATGCCCGTTCCGCCGCCCAGGCAGAGCAACCCGCTGTCGCTGCTGTGGTCGACGGTCATCGAACCGGCGGGAGGGCCGAGGCGTATGACGTCTCCGGGCCGGGCCCGGTGCACCAGCGCGTTGGACACCCAGCCGGCCGGGACAGCCTTCACGTGGAACGTCAGCAGACCGTCCGTACGGGGCGCCGAGGCGAAGGAGTAGTGCCGCCATACGCGGGGCCACCAGGGCGTCTCGATACTCGTGTACTGGCCGGCGAGGAAGGGGTAGGGCTGGTCGGGGCGGACCGTGACTACCGCGACGTCGGGGGTACGCAGGTCGTGCGCGACGATCTCGGCGTGCCACCACGCCGGAGCCCGCAGTTCGTCGGTTGCCGCAGCGTCGATCATGACCTGGGAGATCGTCGTGTACGCCCGCACCCAGGCGGCCTCGGTCTCCGGGTTCCAGCTACCGGTGGCATACCTGCTCAGGGCGCCGATCAGGCATTCGCCCACCGCCGGATAGTGCTCGGCGCGCGTCCCGTACTTCCGGTGCCCACGCCCCAGGTTCTGCAGATAGTCCACAAGGACGGTGGTGTTGTCCATGTGCTCCGCAGCGGTGAGCAGCGCCTTCAGCAGACGGTCGCGCTGGGCGTCCATCGCTGCCGGGAACAGCGGTCGCAGCTCGGGGTGGCGGACGAAGAGGAGCGCGTAGAAGTAGGAGGTGACCTTGTCGGCGACCGGGGCTATTTCGGCCATCGTGCGGCGGATGAGGATCGCGTCCGGAGACGCCTTCCCGGTGTCCGGCGTCGGCTGCTGGGCCGGCGCCGACCGTTGCACCGGCACGTGCGGCGGGGGCCCGGTGTCAGCACGGCCGGTCGTGTGCGGCACGGTGGAGAGGGGCCCGTCCGGCACTCCCTGACCGTCCGGTGACGCGTCCGATGGCGTCTTGCGTGGCGTGAACCAGTTGTCCCCACCCGACATGCCGTTCTCCCCCGACGTGGTGGTCGGAGCGTCCATGGTGTGCCCTCGCCTCGAACGTCTCTCGGTCGGTCTGCGCACCTTCTCCTCGGAAGATGCTGCTCTCCCCCCGGTGGGCGGCCAGCCGTAGCACCGTGCTCCGCAGCTTCCCATCCGATCGGATGCCGCGGTCGTGTACCCGGAAACCTGGGTCCTCGATCTCTCCGTCCCATTAGGCTGCTGGCCTGCTCTCGGCTCGCCCGGAATTCCTCCACCGTCCCGGACGCGGACCGGGGACGACCCTACCGGCCACGGGCGTGCACACAAGTCCCCCCTGCCTTCCGCACGAATGCGGCAAGGTGCGAACCATGAGGTCCGTCAATTACCGGGCGTCGACGGCCAATTCATAGGCATCCCACAGATCCCGCCCCGTGTAGGAATGGCTGGCCAGCCCGGCCAGGTGATCGTCGGCATTCACGGCGACGGAAACCGGTACGACAGCGAACAGCTCCTTGTCCGACGACGAGTCGCCGTACGCCACACAATCCGCCCGGGTCACTCCGAACTCGGCACAGAGCCGGTCCGCGACGATCACCTTCGCCGCGGCGCTGAGCACACCGGACGGATCGACGGGCTCGGTGAACGGGACAGCCGGGAACCGGGATCCATGGGCCGCGTGAGCACCCCATTCCAGCAGGCGCTCCACGAAGAAGGAAGGCGAAAGGGACACCACCGCGCAATATTCACCGGCGTCCCTGATCTCCGCCCACACATCCCGGATACGGGACAGCCAGGGCGCTCCCTGGAAGGCGGCGTCCACGTGCGCCTCGGTCAGGTCTGCCCACAGTTCCCGCACGTGCGCCGCGTACTCCGGCGGCCCGATCAGCCCCTGGGCGATTGCCCGGTCCAGCGCTACCGCCTCGGTGTCCAACCCCAACTGGCGGGAGATCTCTACTGGTGCGGTGGTGCCGTGCAGCAATGTGCCGTCAAGATCGAAGAGATGAAGTCTCGCCATGGCGGCGAGACTAACCGGCGCCTTGTTTCACGTGAAACACTCACCGCGGAACCCGGCTTGTCCAAAAGCACGTACGTCTGTTTCGAAACAGGTGGACGCAGAGGGCTCCCGTCGGACAGCCTGACCTGCGTGCCGACTCCATCCCTCACCGCTCTGCCCATCCGCCGTCTGACGCTGCGCGATCTCGGCGCGTGTGCCGACCTCTCCGAGGACCGGGGGTGGCCGCGCGAAGAGCACAAGTGGGGCTTTCTCCTCACAGCCGGAAAGGGCTTCGGTGTCGACGACCCCGCCGGTGGCCTCGTGGCCGCGTGTGTCGTCACCGAGTACGGCACCTGGGAACGGCCGGAACTCGGCGCCATCGGCATGGTCCTGGTGGCCGAGCGGCATGCTCGCCAGGGAGTCGGACGCCGTCTGATGCGGCACGTCGTCTCGCTGGCGGGAACCACTCCGCTCACCCTGTACGCCACGCCCTACGGCCGGCCCCTCTACGAGGAGCTGGGCTTCAAGGCGACCGGACGGGCAGAGATGCTGCTCGGCCCCTTCACGCCCGAGGGCCGGGAATACCGCGTGGTGACGCGAGCGGCCACCGCGGACGACCTGCCGGCGATCCTGCGTCTGGACGAGGAGGTGTTCGGTGCCGACCGCACGCCCTTCGTCACCCGGCTGCCCGCCTTCGCCGATCAGCTGCGGGTGGCCGAGGAGAGCGGCCGCGTCATCGGGTACGCGGCTGCGTGGCCCAACGTGAACACCCATGTCGTCGGCCCGCTGATCGCCCGGGACACGGAGACGGCCAAAGCCCTGATCACTTCTCTGGCGGCCGGCACCGACCGACCGCTGCGCACCGACATCGATGTGCGCCACGAGGAGCTGCTGGCATGGGCGAAGGCACGAGGACTGGTCTCCGTGGCGTCCAACGCCGTGATGACCTACGGCATCACGGATCTCCCGGGGGACTGGACGCGCCGGTTCGCACCACTGACGGTGGCCGCGGGCTGAGCCGTCCCGCCGCCGACGCGGGGCACACCGTCGTACGGCGGACGCCGGCTCCACCGCTCGAAGTGGTGGAGCCGGCGTCGTCCGTTTCGGACCAGGTGATCAGACGAGGGCCTGTACCGCTGCGGTAGCGAAGCCGTGATCCTGCTCCGGCGCACCCCCACCGACGCCGACCGCGCCGATCAGACGGCCGTCGCGGTGGACGGGGACGCCGCCCGCGATGAACAGCAAGGGCCGGTCGAGGGCCGTGGGCAGCGTGTGGAAGAGGCCGCCCGGCTGCACCGCGTCGACCAGGTCGGCGGTGGGCGAGTTGAGCTGGAGCGCCGTGTAGGCCTTGCGGGTGCTGGTCTCGCCGGAGATCAGCACGGCCCGGTCGTCACGGCGGAAGGCGAGGAGGTGACCGCCCGCGTCCAGCACGGTGACGCTGACGGTGACACCGGCGTCCTCGGCTGCGCGACGGGCCGTGGCGACCAGCAGCTCGGCGTCCTCGATGGTAAGCGGGGCGGCGACGGTGGTGCTCATGGAGCTTTCTCCTTGGTGATGCTGAGGTGGGGCTTGGTGCGGCTTGCTGTGACGGGCGGGGCCCGGTACGGAGGTCTGCGGGGACCGGAGTCAGTGGTGGACAGGCGTCCGCTGCTCGGCGGGGACACCGGAGGCGAGCGCCGTGCCGTGCGCGGCCTGGCGGCGTTCCAGCGCGGCCGAGACGACGGCGAGAACGAGGGCGCCGGCCGCGAGAACGGCACCGACCCAGTTGGGAGCGGTGTAGCCGAAGCCGGCCGAGATCACGAGACCGCCGAGCCAGGCCGAGAGCGCGTTGCCCAGGTTGAAGGCGCCGATGTTCACGGCCGAGGCGAGCGTCGGGGCTCCGTGCGCCTGGTCCAGGACGCGCTTTTGCAGCGGCGGGACGGTGGCGAAGCCGAGCGCACCGATCAGGGCGATGGTCACGGCCGCGGCGACCTTGTTGTGGGCGGTCACCGTGAAGAGCGCCAGGACGACGGCCAGCGCGCCCAGCGAGACGTACAGCATGGGCATGAGGGCGCGGTCGGCGAACCTGCCGCCGACGAGGTTGCCGCCGACCATGCCGAGGCCGAACAGGACCAGCAGCCAGGTGACGGAGCCGTCGGCGAAGCCGGCGATGTGGGTCATCATCGGCGCGATGTAGGTGATGGCCGCGAAGACGCCGCCGAAGCCGAGGACGGTCATCGCCATGGCGAGTAGGACCTGGGCGTTCTTGAAGGCGGCCAGCTCGTGCCGCAGACGTACACCCTCCGGCCGCGGCATCTCGGGGACCAGCTTGGCGATACCGGCGAGGCCGAGAACTCCGAGGCCGGCGACGATGGCGAAGGTGATGCGCCAGCCGACGTGCTGCCCGATGAGCGTGCCGAGCGGAACACCGATGACGTTGGCGACGGTGAGACCGGTGAACATCATGGCGATGGCCCCGGCCCTCTTGTGGGGGGCCACCAGTTCCGCCGCGACCACCGAGCCGATACCGAAGAAGGCTCCGTGGGCGAGCGAGGCGACCACCCGTCCGATCAGCATGACCGCGAAAGCGGGGGCCACCGCGGAGAGCAGGTTGCCCGCGATGAAGAGGCCCATGAGGAGCATCAGCATGCGCTTGCGGGGGACCTTGGTGCCGAGCACGGTCATGAGCGGGGCACCGAGGACCACACCCAGCGCGTAGCCGGTCACGAGCAGGCCCGCAGTGGGGATGGAGACCCCGAAGTCACCCGCCACCTCGGGCAGCAAGCCCATGATGACGAACTCGGTGGTTCCGATTCCGAAGGCCCCGATCGCGAGGGCCAGGAGCGCGAGAGGCATGTGGGGGTACACCCTTCCCAGATGATTGCAGGTGCGCTTTGCGTGCCATCACAATAATTGCAGGCGCGGGTTAATTGCAAGCGCCGACTATTGCAGGGGTGCTCTATCCTGGACACAGGTCCCGGGACGGAGGAGACAGCCATGACAGCGACGGACCCCGCGCTCACCGCCCTTGCCCAGGGCTGGTGCGCCCTCTCTGCGCTGCACGGAAGGATCGAGACGCACATCGAACGCGCCCTGCAGGCGAAGCACGACCTGAGCGTGCGCGAGTATTCCCTGCTCGACGTGCTCAGCCGTCAGCACGACGGCGAGGGCGGCCATCTGCAGATGAAGCAGGTGGCCGACGCGGTCGTCCTCAGCCAGAGCGCGACTACACGTCTGGTGACCCGGCTGGAGGACCGCGGCCTGCTGGAGCGCTATCTGTGCCCCACCGACCGGCGAGGCATCTACACCAACGTCACCGAGGCGGGCCTGCTCCTGCTGGAGGAGGCCCGGCCCACCAACGACGCCGCACTGCGCGAGGCCCTGAACGACGCCTCCCAGGTCCCCGAACTGGCCCCGCTGGTCCGCGTCGTGGAGTCCCCGCACGTCCCCGCGTAGGCTGCGGCCATGGGAGACCTTGAAATACGGCGGGCAACAGCGGCCGACCTGCCGGCCGTCGTCGCGATGCTGGCCGACGATCCACTGGGCGCCCAGCGCGAGTCGCCGCAGGATCTGACTCCGTACCGGGCCGCGCTGGAGCGCCTCGACGCCGACGCCAATCAGCATCTCGTCGTCGCCGTCCGGGAAGGCCGGGTGATCGGTACCCTCCAGCTCACGCTCATTCCCGGTCTTTCCCACCGTGGGGCGACCCGCGCGCTGATCGAGGCCGTGCGCATCCACGCCGAGGAACGCGGCAGCGGACTCGGCGGCCGGCTCATCGAGTGGGCGATCGACACCTCACGGTCGCTCGGCTGCCAGATGGTGCAGCTGACGTCCGACAAGTCCCGCACGGACGCCCATCGTTTCTACGAGCGACTGGGCTTCATCGCCTCGCACGAGGGATTCAAGTTGAAGCTGTGAGCGCCTGGCACCCCGCGCGGGACAGCGGGGGGTGTTTCACGTGAAACACCCCCCGCCGTGCCCGTGCCTACACCTTCGGGTCGATCCCCCGCCACCCCTCCGGATCCACGCCGCCCGGTACCGAAGCCTCGGGGTCATAGGGCTGCCGTGTGAACACGAACGAGCCGAGATCCAAGTGGCCCACGGATCCGTCCGCCCCTCGTACGGGCCGCAGCAGCTCCCCGGCGAAATACCCCTCAAGACCGGTCCAGGTGTCGTCACCGTTCGAGCGGAATCGGGCCCGGCGCCCGCCGCCGCTCAACGGGCCCAGCGCGAGCAGACCGTCCGCGCTCACCCGAAGGCCGAAGGCATGCGTCCCCCAGTACCACTGCCCTGCCAGCTCCAGGACGGTCGGGGCGACCTCGCGCAGCGGGCGCCACGGTTCGGGGATCCGAGGCTCTGCCTCCGAGACGATCCGTACGAGGTCGGCGCCCACGGCGCCGAGCAGCGGCCCACTGGTGCAGTTGGCGAGGACCACCGCGGCCACGTCGTCCTCCACACTGATCGTGAGGTTCGCCAGGAAGCCGGGCAGCGAGCCGGAGTGTCCGACGAGCAGTCGGCCGTCACGGGCCTGAATCTGCAGTCCCAGACCGTAGCTGATGCCGTCCCGCACGTCCGCAGCCTCGGCGGGTGCCGCCGGGGCCCGCATCTCCCGCACCGACTCGGCGCTCAGCACCCGGTCGTCGCCACGGGCGAGGAACACGGCGAACCGGGCGAGATCCTCCGTGGTCGACCACAGCTGTCCGGCAGGCGCCATCCGGCCGAGGTCCTCCAGCGGCTCCGGCAGCAGCGCATCGGCCCAGGGATGCACGGCCCACCCGCCCGCGTACGGCGACTGCGGCCGGGCGCCCGTACGGCGCAGGCCGAGCGGTTCGAGGATCTCGCTGCTCAGCACCTCCTCCCAGGGGGCTCCGCGCAATGCCTCCACCAGCGCGCCGAGCACGGTGTAGCCGGGGTTGGAGTAGTGGTGCCGGCGGCCGACGGGATGCAGGAGCGGCTGCTCGCCCAGGACATCACTCAATTCGGGACGCAGGGCGCCCGGGGTCCGCTCCCACCAGGGCGCCGGCGACTCCGCGGCCAACCCGGCCGTGTGGGCGAGCAGTTCGGCGATCGTCGCCTCCCCCGCGCCGGTGCCCGGCAGATACTTCTCCAGAGGATCCCCCAGATCGAGCAGCCCCTCGTCACGCAGCCGCATCACCAGGACGGCGGTGAAGGTCTTGGTGATGGATCCGATCCGGTACTGCACGTCACCATCCGGGGCATGTCCCTCGACCGAGCTTCGCGCGCCGTGCCACACGATCTGCCCACCCCGCACCACAGCCGCGACCAGCGACGGCGCTCGCCCTTCCGACTGGGCGACGGCGATCCGATGGAGCAGCGCGCGCCGGGTGCCGGGGAGCAGGTAATCCTGAGAACTCGTCATGCCCTCAGTCCACCTTCTGCGACGACAGACGTCGAATCCATTTGCCGCCCGCCCCGGCGACGCCTTGAACTCTGGGGTTCTCAGGACGTCCTGCTCCCTGGCGCCCGGTCACGCAGGACAAGCAGCGTCCAGCCTCGGCCGGCTGGATCGAGTGGTCTGGTCGCGGCGGTGAAGAGCTCCGCGGCCCGGCGGTAGGAAAGCCGTCCTCGGCCGGTCACCGGGCAACGGTCGGCTGCCGGTGTGGAGGCGGGGGCCGTCGGTCGGTGACGAACACCGGCCCTGCGGTGCGCCCGGCCAACAGCATGGGCAGCAGACGTGCCGTGCCCCGTCCCCAGCTCAGGGGTGCTGCCGCGCCCGCCCTGGTGCGGCGGCCAGGCAGGTCGAGGTGGTCGATATTGAGGGCGGGCACCTGTTCGACGAAGGCTCTCGACTCATGGAGAAAGTGCCACAGAGCCAACTCCCGGAGCGGAGCCCGCAAGGCGAGGGCTGCCCCGGGCCCTATCCGGGTCGGCGGCAGTCGCCCTGGCGACTGCGGACGCACCAGAAGGGCTCATCGCCGGCGGTGCCAGGCCGGCGGCCGGGTCCGCGGTGATCCAGCCTTCGGCCAGCCACCATGCCGTAGCAGCACGAAGGCAGGCCAGTTCACGAACCAGTGTGCGCGGCTCCGCAGTGGCGGCTCGGTCGGCCAGCCCCCGTCGCAGCCGCTCCGGGGCCTTCGCGTCGTCGAGCAGGGCAAGAGGCACGACCGGCGGGTGGGCGCCGCGGCGCCCGCGACCGGTCGGAGCCCGGCGGTCGACCAGAGGCCAGGACCACCCGATCAGCGAGAGGCGGTAGACGCGGCGAGAGGCGCTGCCGAGACCGGCCGCAGCGAGATAGCGGTCAACGGCGGCGCCGTACTCAACCGACACCGGGAGCGCGAAGGTCTGGGAAGTGGTCATGCTCGCGGTGGTCCTCGGAATCGGTGAGGGAGGATTCAGCCCGGGCCTGACGGCTCTGGTGCCCGGCCTCGTTCCCGCGGACGACCTGGCGGACGCCAACTCGCTGCTGCAGATCGCCCAGGCTGTGACCTCGGTCGCAGGCCCGGGTCTGGCCGGCCTGCTCATCGCTGTTGCCGATGCGGGCACCGTGGTCGCTGTCGACGCGGCCAGCTACGGCGTGAGCGTCATGGCCTTGGCCGGCCTGCCCCTGTCGCGATTGGCCACGCCCCGCCGTGGGTTGGTCACCGACTTGGGACGCGGCTGGAGGGAGTTCACCTCTCGCACGTGGCTGTGGGTCACGACCCTCCACATCAGCCTCTTCAACTTCGTCCTCTGGGCCCCGTTCCTGGTGCTGGGTCCGACTCTCGCCCAGCAGCGGCTCGGCGGTGCCAGTGCCTGGGGGCTGGTGCTGGCCCTGTACGGCATCGGCTCGATCGCCAGCGGCCTGGCACTGCTCGGCAGGAACTCCGGCCGGGCACTCGTCTGGTCCGTGGCCGCGTCCGCGGGCTGGGCGCTCCCGGCAGCGGCGTTGGCGGCACGGTTGCCGCTGGGCTGGGTGGCCACAGCCGCTCTCCTCGCAGGGGCGGGCGCAGCGGTGTGTACCGCCCTCGCGACGACCGTCATCCAGCGCGAGATCCCCGCTGAGGTCCGCAGACGTGTCAGTGCGTTCGACAGCATGGGCGCCTTCGCCCTGGGGCCACTCGGACTGGCGCTGGCCGGACCGGTGTCGAACATCGTGGGGGGCCGACCGGCTCCTCGGGCTCGGTGTGCTGTGGCAACTGACCGCGGTCGCGGTGGTACTGGCGTTCCCGTCCGTTCGACGGCACGGCGCAAGGTGACGAGACCGTGCAGCGGAATCCGCGACCCTACGCGGACCCGGGTCAGGTCTGGGCCATGTCCACGAAGCGGGAGTAGTGGCCCTGGAAGGCGACCGTGATCGTCGCCGTGGGGCCGTTTCGGTGCTTGGCGACGATCAGGTCGGCCTCGCCCGCCCGGGGCGACTCCTTCTCGTAGGCGTCCTCACGGTGCAGCAGGATGACCATGTCGGCGTCCTGCTCGATGGAGCCGGACTCACGCAGGTCGGAGACCATCGGCTTCTTGTCGGTGCGCTGCTCGGGGCCACGGTTGAGCTGGGAGAGCGCGATGACCGGGATCTCCAGCTCCTTGGCGAGCAGCTTGAGGTTACGGGACATGTCCGAGACCTCCTGCTGACGGCTTTCGGCCCGCTTGGAACCGCCGGACTGCATCAGCTGGAGGTAGTCGATGACGACAAGCTTCAGGTCGTTGCGCTGCTTCAGCCGACGGCACTTGGCCCGGATCTCCATCATCGACAGGTTCGGGGAGTCGTCGATATAGAGCGGCGCGGCCGAGACGTCGGGCATGCGACGGGCGAGCCGGGTCCAGTCCTCGTCGGTCATCGTGCCGGACCGCATGTGGTGCAGTGCCACCCGCGCCTCGGCGGACAGCAGACGCATCGCGATCTCGTTGCGGCCCATCTCGAGGGAGAAGATGACGCTGGGCAGGTTGTTCTTGATCGAGGCGGCTCGTGCGAAGTCCAGGGCCAGGGTGGACTTACCCATGGCGGGGCGGGCCGCGATGACGATCATCTGACCGGGGTGCAGACCGTTCGTCAGCGAGTCGAAGTCGGTGAAACCGGTGGGCACGCCCGTCATCTCGCCGCTGCGCGAGCCGATCGCCTCGATCTCGTCGAGGGCACCCTCCATGATGTCGCCGAGCGGCAGGTAGTCCTCGCTGGTGCGCTGTTCGGTGACGGCGTAGATCTCGGCCTGGGCGCTGTTGACGATCTCGTCCACATCGCCGTCGGCCGCGTATCCCATCTGCGTGATGCGCGTGCCCGCCTCGACCAGGCGCCGCAGGACCGCCCGCTCGTGGACGATCTCCGCGTAGTACTCGGCGTTGGCCGCCGTCGGCACCGTCTGGACCAGGCTGTGCAGATAAGCGGCCCCGCCGACCTTGTTGATCTCACCGCGCTTGGTCAGCTCCGCGGCGATGGTGATCGGGTCGGCCGGCTCGCCCTTGGCGTAGATGTCCAGGATCGCCTGGTAGATCGTCTCGTGCGCGGGCTTGTAGAAGTCGTGGCCCTTGAGGATCTCGACGACGTCGGCGATGGCGTCCTTCGAGAGCAGCATGCCGCCCAGCACGGACTGCTCGGCGTCCAGGTCCTGGGGCGGCACCCGCTCGAAGGAGGACCCGCCGCCGTCCCAGTCGGCGTTCTCCCGGCCCCGGTCGTGCTGTTCGTCACGGCTCCGGCCACCGTCGCTCCGCCGCCGGGAGGCCGGCAGACGATCGCTGGGCCCGCTGTCGGCCCACGGATCGTCCAAGGGCTCGGAAATGCTCACCGAGCCACCTCCTCCCGTCCGCGCAGCGGACCTCGCCGTGGCCTTCTTTGTACGGCACGACACTGACAAAATGAGGGGCCCGCCTCCGGTCGCGACGCGTCGGTTCGATGACGATTCCGAGGCCGCGGCAGGGACGTCTCCCGGGCCGGGGAACGGAGTGGGCGCCGGACCACGTTAGGCCCCACGGCACCGTCAGCCAATCTGGTTATCCACAGGCCATGTGGACGACGGCCCGGATGCTGTGGAGAACTCGCCGAAACCTGTGCACGACCCGGTGGACAGTCCTGTGAACAAGCCCTCCCCTTCCCGCACCGAAATCGTCTGACCTGCTGCTTTGTCGTCCACCGGCTGTGCAGGAGAAAAACTTTCCCGGTCGGACCAAGATCGCTTCGAACGGTACGCGAAAGCGCGCGGCCATTGCGGGTAGGTAAGGGTCAAAAATGGTTTGCGTCGCTTACCTGTGGACGGTTAGATTAGTGCTCATGACACAGGCTCCCGCGATACCGAAGGCCGCCCGCCGACGGCACGACCGAGAGATCGTCGCGCTGGCCGTCCCCGCCTTCGGCGCCCTCATCGCCGAGCCGCTCTTCGTCATGGTGGACAGCGCGATCGTCGGTCACCTCGGCACCGCCCAGCTGGCCGGGCTCGGCATCGCCTCGGCCCTCCTCACCACCGCGGTGAGTGTCTTCGTCTTCCTCGCCTACGCCACGACGTCCGCCGTGGCCCGCCGCGTCGGCGCCGGTGATCTCCCGGCGGCCATCCGGCAAGGCATGGACGGCATCTGGCTGGCCCTCTTGCTGGGCATCGCCGTCATCGCCGTCGCCCTGCCTTTCGCTCCGGGGATCGTGCACCTCTTCGGGGCCTCCACGACCGCCGCCCCCTACGCCATCACCTACCTGCGGATCTCCGCGCTGGGCATCCCGGCCATGCTCATCGTCCTCGCCGCGACCGGAGTGCTGCGTGGTCTCCAGGACACCCGTACTCCCCTCAACGTCGCCGTGGCCGGTTTCGTCGCCAACGCCGCGCTCAACGCGGGGCTGGTCTACGGCGGCGGACTCGGCATCGCCGGCTCGGCCTGGGGCACGGTCATCGCCCAGTGCGGCATGGCCGCCGTCTATCTGGCGGTGGTCGTCCGGGGAGCCCGCCGGTACGGCGCCTCCCTCCGCCCGGATGCCGCCGGCATCCGGGCCTCGGCCCAGGCCGGCGTCCCCCTGCTGGTCCGTACGCTGTCACTGCGAGCGATCCTGATGATCGCGACGGCCGTCGCGGCACGTCTCGGCGACGCCGACATCGCCGCCCACCAGATCATCCTGTCGCTGTGGAGTCTCCTGGCCTTCGCACTCGACGCCATCGCGATCGCGGGACAGGCGATCATCGGCCGCTACCTGGGAGCCGACGACACCCGGGGCGCACGCGAGGCCTGCCGCCGCATGGTGCAGTGGGGCATCGCCGCCGGGGTGGCACTCGGCCTGCTCGTGGTGGTGGCCCGGCCGCTCTTCCTACCGCTGTTCACCGGCGACTCGGTGGTCAAGGACGCGGCCCTGCCCGCGCTGCTGATGGTCGCTTTGTCCCAGCCGGTCTGCGGCATCGTCTTCGTCCTGGACGGCGTCCTCATGGGAGCCGGGGACGGCCCCTACCTGGCCGGAGCCATGGTGATCACCCTGGCCGTCTTCACTCCCGTCGCCCTACTCATTCCTGCTCTCGGCGGCGGTCTGACAGCCGTGTGGGCAGCCATGACGCTGATGATGACGGTCCGCATGCTCACCCTGTGGCTGCGGGCGCGCTCCGGCCGATGGATCGTGACCGGCGCCAGCCGTTGAGGGAGGCCGACCGCGATGCCGCGGCTGTTTCACGTGAAACGTAGCGTGTTCGGCGTCGGTCCAGGTAGCAGCCGGTACACACACGCGAAGAGGCCGCCCCCACCGGGGCGGCCTCTTCATATCTGCTCAACCGAGCGCGGCGTCAGCCCGCGACGACCTCGATGTTGACCTTGGCGGCAACCTCGGGGTGCAGACGCACGGACGTCTCGTGGGCGCCCAGCGTCTTGATCGGAGCGGTCAGCTCGATGCGGCGCTTGTCGACCTCGGGGCCACCGGAAGCCTTGATCGCGGACGCGATGTCGGCCGGGGTGACGGAACCGAAGAGACGACCGGCGTCGCCGGAGCGGACGGCCAGACGGACCTTCACGCCTTCGAGCTGGCCCTTGACCTGGTTGGCCTGCTCGATGGTCTGGATCTCGTGGATCTTGCGAGCGCGACGGATCTGCTCGACGTCCTTCTCGCCACCCTTGGTCCAGCGGATCGCGAACTTCCGCGGGATCAGGTAGTTACGAGCGTAACCGTCCTTGACGTCGACAACGTCGCCGGCGGCACCGAGGCCAGAGACCTCGTGGGTCAGGATGATCTTCATGAGTCGGTCACCCTTTCCTTAGCGCGCGGTGGACGTGTAGGGCAGCAGCGCCATCTCACGGCTGTTCTTGACGGCCGTGGCGACGTCACGCTGGTGCTGCGTGCAGTTGCCGGTCACGCGGCGGGCACGGATCTTGCCGCGGTCGGAAATGAACTTCCGCAGCATGTTCGTGTCCTTGTAGTCCACGTACGTGACCTTGTCCTTGCAGAAAGCGCAGACCTTCTTCTTAGGCTTGCGCACAGGCGGCTTCGCCATGGTGTTTCTCCTGTGTGATCAAGAAGTGTGGATACGAGCCCTTAGAAGGGGGGCTCGTCCGAGTAGCCGCCACCGCCGCCGGAGCCGCCGGAGCTGCCGGAGCCGCCGGAGCCGCCGCCCCAGCCGCCGCCACCCTGGTTGCCACCGGCGGGAGCACCGGTCGCCCACGGGTCGTCGGCAGGAGCGCCGCCGCCCTGCTGGCCGCCACCGGGGCCACCGCCCCAGCCGCCGCCCTGCTGGCCGCCGCCACCGCCACCGCCGTAACCGCCCTGGCCGCCTCGGCCGCCGCCACCGGCGGTCTTGGTGACCTTCGCCGTGGCATTGCGCAGGCTGGGGCCGACTTCGTCGACGTCCAGCTCGTAGACCGTGCGCTTGACGCCCTCACGGTCCTCGTAGGACCGCTGCTTCAGCCGGCCCTGCACGATGACGCGCATGCCTCGCTGGAGCGACTCGGCGACGTTCTCCGCCGCCTGCCGCCAGACCGAGCAGGTCAGGAACAGGCTCTCGCCGTCCTTCCACTCGTTCGTCTGGCGGTCGAAGGTGCGGGGAGTGGACGCGACACGGAACTTCGCGACCGCCGCACCGGACGGGGTGAAGCGCAGCTCGGGGTCGTCGACAAGATTGCCGATGACCGTGATGACGGTCTCGCCTGCCATGGGGGAACCTCTCGGCGGGTTTGCTGCTCTGGCTGCTTGCTGGCTACTCGGATCCCGAGATCAGCTGAGCGGAAGGGCTCAGTGGGTCTCGGGACGGAGGACCTTGGTCCGGAGGACCGACTCGTTCAGGTTCATCTGGCGGTCGAGCTCCTTGACGACCGCAGGCTCGGCCTGCAGGTCGATGACCGAGTAGATGCCCTCGGGCTTCTTCTTGATCTCGTAGGCGAGACGACGACGGCCCCAGGTGTCGACCTTCTCAACCTTGCCGCCGCCGTCACGGACGACAGACAGGAAGTTCTCGATCAGCGGGGAGACAGCACGCTCCTCGAGATCGGGGTCGAGGATGACCATCACCTCGTAGTGACGCATGTGGAACCCACCTCCTTTGGACTCAGCGGCCACGGTCGATCCGTGGCAGGAGGGTTGCGATGCGTACGCAACGGTATCGGCCGCCACTGACAATCGGGATTGGCAGGCCTGGGCAGACACCGGTGCAGACGCTACAGACTACCCGCACACCCGCTTCCGGTTGAAATCAGGCCCGGAAGGCCGTCAGTCTGTACACGTCGGGTGTGTACGGCGCTACGATGCGCCGCCTTCCGCAGGAGGTGCCCTATGGCACAGGCATTGCAGCCCAATACCGCCGGATCCCTCTTCGCCACGGACGGCAAGCCCCATCCGCTCCAGGACGGCCTGGCAGTGGCCACCCTGGTGCTGGGGCTGCTGGCCTTCATCACCTCGTTCTTCCCAGGCCTGCACCTGCTGGCGTCCTGGGCCGGCCTGATCGGCATCGTCGCCGGCGCGTACGGGCAGTGGATCTCGGTGACCACGCGCGAGCGCTTCGGCCTGGTGCTGGGTCTCGGTGCCTCGGGAGTCGGTTTCCTCCTCGGCATGGCGAACGGCGGACTCTTCGGCGGCCTCTTCTAAGGCGTACGGCCAGTCGGGGCGCTCGCAAGGCGCAGTAGGCTTCGGCGCGAGAGCCGGAGCCCCTGTACCCATGGGGACACACCAGCCCGAGGAGCGCCCCGACATGAGCCTGACCCTGAGGACCATCAGCCGCGAGCAGCATCTGGCCTACATCCAGAGCCTGCCGTCGGCGAGCCACATGCAGGTCCCGGCATGGGCCGACGTGAAGGCGGAGTGGCGCTCGGAGAACCTCGGCTGGTTCGACGACCGCACCGGCGAGATGGTCGGCGCGGGCATGGTCCTCTACCGCCAGCTGCCCAAGATCAAGCGCTACCTCGCCTACCTCCCCGAGGGCCCGGTCATCAACTGGTACGCCCCGAACCTGGACGACTGGATCCAGCCGATGCTGGCGCACCTGAAGCAGCAGGGCGCGTTCTCCGTGAAGATGGGCCCGCCGGTGATCATCCGGCGCTGGAACGCCGACACCATCAAGCGGGGCATCCAGGACCCGGACGTGAAGCGGCTGCGCGATTTGGAGGCCGACTTCATCGAGCCGCGTGCCTTCGAGGTGGCCGACAAGCTGCGCCGTATGGGCTGGCAGCAGGGCGAGGACGGCGGCGCCGGCTTCGGCGACGTGCAGCCCCGCTACGTCTATCAGGTGCCGCTGGCCAACCGGTCTCTGGAAGAGGTCCACAAGAACTTCAACCAGCTGTGGCGCCGCAACATCAAGAAGGCCGAGAAGGCCGGCGTCGAGGTCGTCCAGGGCGGATACCAGGACCTGGCCGAGTGGCAGCGGCTGTACGAGATCACGGCCGTGCGCGACCATTTCCGGCCGCGCCCGCTGTCGTACTTCCAGCGCATGTGGACGGCCCTCAACACCGAGGACCCCAACCGCATGCGGCTCTACTTCGCCCGTCACAACGGTGTGAACCTCTCCGCCGCGACGATGCTGATCGTCGGCGGCCATGTCTGGTACTCCTACGGCGCCTCCGACAACATCGGCCGTGAGGTCCGGCCCTCGAACGCGATGCAGTGGCGCATGCTATGCGACGCGTACGCGCTCGGCGCCACCGTCTACGACCTGCGTGGCATCTCCGACTCGCTGGACGAGACGGACCACCTGTTCGGCCTGATCCAGTTCAAGGTCGGCACCGGCGGTCAGGCCGCCGAGTACCTGGGCGAGTGGGACTTCCCGCTGAACAAGCTGCTCCACAAGGCCCTCGACATCTACATGTCGCGCCGCTGAGCCGCGGGCGTTTGATTCCATAGGCTCCACAGCTTCCACACCTGCGATACACGGCAGCCACGAGAAAGGTTCCGGGTCCGGCCATGGCGCTCACGCTCTACGTCGACACCGCGCGCTGGCGGGCGCACCACAAGCACGTGCAGGAGCAGTTCCCGGGACTCGTCCCGGTCTGCAAGGGCAACGGCTACGGCTTCGGGCACGAGCGCCTGGCCGAGGAGGCCACGCGGCTCGGTGCGGACATGCTCGCCGTCGGCACCACGTACGAGGCCGCGCGGGTCAAGGACTTCTTCGGCGGTGACCTGCTGGTCCTCACGCCGTACCGGCGTGGCGAGGAGCCCGTGCCGCTGCCGGACCGGGTCGTCCGTTCGGTGTCGTCGATCGACGGCGTCTACGGCCTCGTCGGAGCACGCGTCGTCATCGAGGTGATGTCCTCGATGAAGCGGCACGGCATCAGCGAGCAGGATCTGCCGCAGCTGCACCAGGCCATAGAGAACGTCCGCCTGGAGGGCTTCGCCATCCATCTGCCGCTCGACCGCACCGACGGCTCGGACGCCGTCGAGGAGGTCATCGGCTGGATGGACCGGCTGCGCGCGGCCCGGCTGCCGCTGCACACGATGTTCGTCAGCCACCTCAAGGCCGACGAACTCGCCCGGCTGCAGCAGCAGTTCCCGCAGACCCGGTTCCGTGCCCGCATCGGCACACGGCTGTGGCTGGGGGACCACGACGCGACCGAGTACCGCGGTGCCGTCCTGGACGTCACGCGGGTGGCCAAGGGCGACCGGTTCGGCTACCGGCAGCAGAAGGCCGCCTCCGACGGCTTCCTGGTGGTCGTGGCGGGCGGTACGTCGCACGGAGTGGGCCTGGAGGCCCCGAAGGCGCTGCACGGCGTCATGCCGCGCGCCAAGGGCGTCGCACGGGCCGGCCTCGCCACGGTCAACCGGAACCTCGCCCCGTTCGTCTGGGGCGGCAAGCAGCGCTGGTTCGCCGAGCCGCCGCACATGCAGGTGTCGATCCTTTTCGTGCCGTCGGACGCTCCCGAGCCGCACGTCGGGGATGAGCTGGTGGCCCATCTGCGGCATACCACCACGCAGTTCGACCGGATCGTGGACCGCTAGGCCCCACGACCGGGAGGATCAAGAGGAGGGCCGTACGCACGGTGTTCGTACGGCCCTCCTCCGTCTCCGCGACGCGGCCTTGTGCGACCCGCGCTCAGCGGGGTTCGCTCACAGCGAACGACTCTCGGGGGACAGCGACTCGGGCCGGCCCCAGTCCACCTGGGGGCCGTCGAAGCCGGCGGCGTGCCGCGCCGGACGAGCCCCCGCGCCGAGTACGAAGACGTCCTCGGCGCCGTCGAGCACTCCGCCGGACGGGTCGTCGTCGCCCGAGCGGCGCACCACGTCACGTTCCGGCATGAGGATGTCCCGCACAACGACGGCGCACAGGTACAGGGTTCCCGCCAGGTGCACCACGATCGCCCAGTGGTAACCGTGCGTGGGCAGGCCCTTGTGGGCGTCTCCGCTGGTCGTGTACGCGAGGTACATCCAGATGCCCAGAAAGTACACCACCTCGCAGGCCTGCCAGATCAGGAAGTCCCGCCACTTGGGCCGGGCGAGCGCTGCCAGCGGCACCAGCCACAGGACGTACTGCGGGGAGTACACCTTGTTGGTCAGGACGAAGGCCGCCACGATCAGGAAGGCGAGCTGGGCGAAGCGCGGCCGCCGGGGAGCGGTGAACGTGAGCGCGGCGATACCGAGGAAGCAGAGCACCACCAGCACCGAGGCCATGGTGTTCACGAACTCCGTGGACGGCGGGCTGCTGGAGTTCTGCGCCCAGATCAGCCAGAAGGATCCGAAGTCGACGCCGCGCTCCTTGCTGAAGGTGTAGAACTTCGCCCAGCCCTCACGGATATGGAAGCCCGTCGCGTCGTGCGTGAGCATCACCGGGAGGTTCACCAGCAGCCAGGCGACCACCGCACCGACCACTGCCCGCAGGAAGTCACGCCATTTGCCGGCCCGCCAGCAGAGCAGCAGCAGGGGCCCCAGCAGGAAGGCCGGATAGAGCTTGGCGGCGGTAGCCAGGCCCAGCAGGACACCGAAGGCGACGGCCCGGCCCCTGGACCACATCAGCATGGCGGCGGCCGTGAGAGCGACCGCGAAGAGGTCCCAGTTGATGGTGGCGGTCAGCGCGAAAGCGGGGGCGAGGGCGACCAGCAGACCGTCCCAGGGGCGCCGGCGGTGGGTACGGGCCACACAGACGGCGATGACCGCCGCGCAGGCCATCAGCATTCCGGCGTTGACGAACCAGTACCACTGCTCCTGGTGCTGGATGCTGCCGCTGTGCGGGGTCAGCCAGGAGGCCACCTCCATGAACACTCCGGTCAGCACCGGGTACTCGAGGTAGTCCATGTCGCCCGGGAGCTTGTCGAAGTACGGCACCAGATGATCGGCGAACCCACGGCCCTGATAAAGGTGCGGGATGTCCGAGTAGCAGGCGTGCGTGTACTGGCTGCTCGCGCCGAAGAACCAGGAGCCCTGGTAGCAAGGCGCCTTCTGGACCAAGCCGAGGGCGAACATGCCGATCGCCACGAGCGCGACGATCCGCAGGGGAGTCCACCAGGAACCGCCGGCCAGGGCACGCCGCCCCAGCGGGCCTCCGATCAGCTCACTGCCGGTCGCGGCGAGCGCGTCCTCACGGGTCGGCGCCACCTGCTCCGCCGGAACGGCCGCCGCGGGCTCGGGGTCGTGCACGCCCGCGGGCGTCATCTCTGCACTGGGCATGGGCACATCCTGCCGTACCCGCATGAGAAAACGCCGAGGGCCGCCGCACCCGGTCGGTGCGGCGGCCCATGTTTCACGTGAAACACCCACGGCGGGCGAATACTCGCCAACCGGTCACACCCGGCTAGCCGGTCGGTCCTCCGAAGATGCCACCGTTGCCGTTGCCCCTGGTATTTCCGCCGTCGTCCGTCTCGGTACCGGTGGGATCGGGGGACGGACCGCCATCCGTACCGCCGGCGTCCACGCCGCCGTTGTCGGCACCTCCGTTGTCGGTGCAGTCGTCACCCCAGCCGAGCTGGCAGGTGTCGCTCGGGGTCGGCGTCGGGCTCGGGGTGGTCTTGCTGGGCGTCGGGCTCGGCGTATCGCTGGGCGTATCGCTGGGCGTGATCGAGATGCTCGGAGTCGGCGAAGGGGCACCCGCCTCGTCCTGGACCTTGCCGATCTCGGTGGCGTCCGGGAAGCCGGGGTCGGACTTGCCCTTGAGGGCGGCCTCCATGTACTTGGTCCACACCAGCGTCGGGATGTCACCACCGTGGATCGAGTCGGAACCCGCCGTGCCGTTCATGGAGAGCAGCTTGTGGTCCTTGGGGTTCTCGCGGAACATCGCGATCGAGGTGGACAGCTGCTGGGTGTAGCCCACGAACCACGCCGACTTGTTCGCGTCGGTGGTACCCGTCTTGCCCGCCGCGGTCCGGCCGAGTGCCTTGGCCTTCGTAGCCGTACCGTTCTGGATGACGTTCTGGAGGACGTCCGTGACGTTGTTGGCGATGTTCGGGTCGATCGCGTCCTTGGGCCGCGGCTTCGGTTTGGCGAAGCTCGTCGCATCCGTGCCGTTCACCTTGACCTCGGTCACGGAGTACGGCTCCGTCTGTTTGCCGGAGGCGGCGAATGTGGCGTAGGCGTCAGCCATCCGGATAGCGCTGGGCGTGGACGTACCGATGGCGAAGGACGGATTGAGGTCCTGCGACATGCTCTGCGGCAGGACGCCGGCCGCCTTGGCCACGTCCCTGACGTGTGTCATTCCCACGTCGACGCCGAGTTGCACGAACGGCGTGTTGACGGACTGCTCCATCGCCTTGCGCAGGGTGATGTATCCCCAGCGGTACGCGCTCTCGTTGTTCTGATAGAAGGGCGTGTTGTCCTTCTTGAGGTAGTACGACCCGTCCGACTTGAAAACCTTGAGATGGTCGTTGCCGTTGTACTTGCTCAGCGGGGAGACACCCTCACCGTCGGACTTGTACGTGCCGTACTTCATGGCGGCAGCCAGCACGAACGGCTTCCACGTCGAACCGACGGGGACACCTGAGGTGTCGGCGTTGTTGGTGAAGTGCCCGTTCTCGTAACCGTCACCGCCGTAGAGGGCGACGATCGCACCGTCGTTGGGCACCACCGAAGCCCCACCGAACTGGACGTACTTGTCCAGATCACGGTGCTTGGGGTCGAGGCGCTCCTTCTGGACGGTCTTCACAGCCTTGGCCAGGGCATCGACCTTGGACTTCTGGAACGTCGTGTAGATCTGGTAGCCGCCCCGGTCGAACTGCTGCTCCGTGATGTCGGAGTGGTTCAGGACGTACTTCTTCGCCGTGTCGGCCAGGTAGCTGATCTGGCCGGTCATGCCCTTGGTCGCCTTGCGGTCCCGCGGGTTCGGGTACTTGGCGACGGCGTCCTGGTAGTCCTTGTCGCTGAGGTGCTGGTCCTTGTGCATCTCGCCCAGGATCCACTTCCACCGGGCCTCGGACCGCTGGCGGTTGGCATCAGCCGTCGCCGACTTGTCGAGGCCTTCGTTGCCCGCCGGGTCGTAATACGTCGGGCCCTTGAGCAGTGCGGCGAGAAAGGCACACTCGGTCGGCTTGAGATCGACCGCGTCCTTGTTGAAGTAAGTGCGGGCGGCGGCCTGGATGCCATAGGCGCCACGACCGTAGTAGGAGGTGTTCAGGTAGCCCTGGAGGATCACCTTCTTGTCGACTTTCGTGCCCACCTTGACGGAGATGAACATCTCCTTGAACTTACGGGTGAGCGTCTGGTCCTGGCTCAGGTACGTGTTCTTCACGTACTGCTGGGTGATCGTCGACCCACCCTGCGTCTGACCGCCCCGGGCCATGTTGGCGAGGGCTCGGGCGATACCCATCGGGTCGACACCCGAGTCGTCGTAGAAGCTCTTGTTCTCCGCGGAGATCACGGCCCACTGCATGGCTTCGGGGATCTTGTCGATGGTGACGTTCTGCCGGTTGACGCCCGTGCCCGTGGCCACCATCTGTGAGCCGTCGCCCCAGTAGTAGACGTTGTTCTGGGACCGCGCGGCCAGGTTTTCGTCGGGAAGCTGGACCATCGCGTAGCCGACGCCGACCATCACCACCAGACTGCCGACGAACCCTAGGAACACCCCGGAGACGAGCTTCCAGGACGGGACCCAGCGTCGCCACCCGGCCCGCCCGGCCCTGGGATAGTCGATGAACCGCTTCTTGCCCGGCGCCGTCGTCGCGCGGCCTCTGCCGCGTCCGGGGCCGGTCGGACCACCCGGGCCGCCACGCCCGGCGCCCGGCCCTGTGTTGTCGGCCGCTCTGCGCCGGCCGCCCTTCTGCGCCGCCCGGCGGGCCTCGGCGCGGCCGCCGTAGGGGCGCTCCTCGCCTCCGAGGCCCGGGGCGTCCGGCCCGTAGGAGTCGGCAGGAGACCCGGTGGCGCCTCGCGGTGCCGCACGGCGGCCGGAGGACGAGCCGGACGGGCCGCGTCGGGCCGCGGCACGTCCGCCTTCCTGCGGCTGCGGCGGTTTGCGACGGTGCTCGCTCATCGAACGATTACTCCTCGGGCAGGCGCACTCTTGCGCGCCTGGAACGGCGGCTGATTTCCGGTCCCCCCGACATACGGATGCGGTCGGTTCCGCATTCACCCGTACTGCACCGGGGACGACGACGCTCCCCAGGCGCCACGCGGTTCCCGGTGCTGTGCATGCCGCACAGACTACGCACCGTCAAAACCGGCCGAGCCCCGAAGTTCACCCCAAAACAGGCAAGTTGCCTCCTGCGAATCGGTGATGTGATCCCGTTCACCGACTTCCCTCTTGTCGCTCGCGGGTGGCCGTTCTATCGTCTTGATGTATCGAGTCGATACATCAGCGCGAGATAAAGGCGCTGAAGGGCACCGCGGGACCGACTGCGGGACGAGAGGAGGCGACGATGAGCCGGCGCTCCGGCATCCTTGAGTTCGCCGTGCTCGGCCTGCTCCGTGAGTCCCCGATGCACGGCTACGAGCTGCGTAAACGTCTCAACACATCGCTGGGTGTGTTTCGCGCGTTCAGCTACGGGACGCTCTACCCCTGCCTCAAGACGCTGGTCGCCAACGGCTGGCTGATCGAGGAACCGGGAAGCACCCACGAGGACGCCCTCGCCGCGCCCCTCGCCGGACGCCGGGCCAAGATCGTCTATCGGCTGACGGCGGAAGGCAAGGAGCACTTCGAGGAACTGCTCTCGCAGACCGGCCCGGACGCGTACGAGGACGAGCACTTCGCCGCACGCTTCGCCTTCTTCGGGCAGACGTCCCGCGATGTGCGCATGCGTGTGCTGGAGGGCCGGCGCAGCCGGCTCGAGGAGCGCCTGGAGAAGATGCGGGCCTCTCTGGCACGCACCCGGGAGCGCCTCGACGACTACACGCTTGAGCTCCAGCGCCACGGTATGGAGTCCGTGGAGCGCGAAGTGCGCTGGCTGAACGAGCTCATCGAGAGCGAGCGGGCCGGGCGGGACCTTAAGGGTTCCGCGTCCGGAGGGACCGCTCAGCAGGACACCACCACTGGATCGACGGGCGGCCTGCCCCGTGGCGGAGGAACCTCCGGCACGGATACGCCCGACGACACCGCCACGTGAGCCCCACTCAGGGCCTCACTCGTACACACAGGGAGCAACCGGAATGGGTTCGGTTCGCGTAGCCATCGTCGGCGTGGGCAACTGCGCGGCGTCGCTGGTGCAGGGCGTCGAGTACTACAAGGACGCCGACGCGGCGTCCAAGGTCCCCGGCCTGATGCACGTGCAGTTCGGCGACTACCACGTGCGTGACATCGAGTTCGTCGCCGCGTTCGACGTCGATGCCAAGAAGGTCGGCCTCGACCTCGCGGACGCGATCGGCGCCTCCGAGAACAACACCATCAAGATCTGCGACGTGCCCCGCTCGGGTGTCACCGTCCAGCGCGGCCACACCCTCGACGGCCTCGGCAAGTACTACCGCGAGACCATCGAGGAGTCGGACGCCGAGCCGGTCGACATCGTCCAGATCCTGAAGGACAAGCAGGTCGACGTCCTGGTCTGCTACCTGCCCGTGGGCTCCGAGGACGCGGCGAAGTTCTACGCGCAGGCCGCCATCGACGCCAAGGTCGCCTTCGTCAACGCTCTCCCGGTCTTCATCGCCGGCACCAAGGAGTGGGCGGACAAGTTCACCGAGGCGGGCGTCCCGATCGTCGGTGACGACATCAAGTCGCAGGTCGGCGCCACCATCACGCACCGTGTCATGGCGAAGCTGTTCGAGGACCGCGGTGTCATCCTCGACCGCACGATGCAGCTGAACGTCGGCGGCAACATGGACTTCAAGAACATGCTCGAGCGTGAGCGCCTGGAGTCCAAGAAGATCTCCAAGACGCAGGCCGTCACCTCCCAGATCCCCGACCGGGACCTCGGCGAGAAGAACGTCCACATCGGCCCGTCCGACTACGTGGCCTGGCTGGACGACCGCAAGTGGGCGTACGTCCGCCTCGAGGGCCGCGCCTTCGGTGACGTCCCGCTGAACCTGGAGTACAAGCTCGAGGTCTGGGACTCCCCGAACTCGGCGGGTGTCATCATCGACGCCCTGCGTGCGGCCAAGATCGCCAAGGACCGCGGCATCGGTGGCCCGATCCTGTCCGCCTCCTCGTACTTCATGAAGTCCCCGCCGGTCCAGTACTTCGACGACCAGGCCCGCGAGAACGTCGAGAAGTTCATCCGCGGCGACGTCGAGCGCTGAGGCGCGGACGGCCTCGCTCGCAAGAGAACGCTCCTGCCAGGGCTGTGAAGGTCCCCGGGTCCTCCGACCCGGGGACCTTCCGCGTGTGTGAGGGTGTGATCCATGTCCGTCGTCCGTGACCTGCGCGTCCTGCTGTGTCTGCGGGACTTCCGGCGTCTGCTGTCGGTCCGTCTCCTGTCCCAGGGTGCCGACGGCGTCTACCAGGTCGCACTCGCGACGTACGTCGTCTTCTCCCCGGAGAAGCAGACCTCGGCCACCGCGATCGCCTCGGCGATGGCGGTCCTGCTGCTCCCTTACTCCCTGGTCGGCCCGTTCGCCGGTGTGCTCCTGGACCGCTGGCGCCGTCGGCAGGTCTTCCTCTACGGCAACCTGCTGCGCGCCGCGCTGGCGGTGGTCACCGCCGCCCTGATGACCGTCCACGTCCCGGACTGGCTCTTCTACGTCTCGGCGCTGTGCGTCACGGCGGTCAACCGCTTCGTCCTCGCCGGCCTGTCCGCCGCCCTGCCGCGCGTGGCCGATGCCGAACTCCTGGTAGTGGCGAACTCCCTGTCACCCACGGCGGGCACGCTCGCCGCGACGGCCGGCGGGGGTCTGGCCTTCCTCGTGCGGATCGGGGCATCGGGCTCGGACGCGGCCGTGGTGCTGCTGGGCGCGTTCCTCTATCTCTGCGCGGGTCTCGCTTCTCTGAGCATGGCACCCACGCTGCTCGGTCCGGACCTGTCACCGCAGCGCCCGCATCTGGGAGTGGCGCTCGCGGACACCGCGCGCGATCTGTTCGCGGCCGTACGGCACCTGGCCGCTCCCAGGCGCAGGGAAGCGGCCTGGGCTCTGGCCGCGATGACGCTGATGCGCTTCTGCTACGGCGCCGTCCTCGTCCTGCTCCTCATGCTCTGCCGCTACGCCCTCGCCGAGGGCCCCGAGGACGGACTCCGCCTGTTGGGGTCGGCGCTGGCGCTGTCCGGGGCTGGATTCTTCGCGGCGGCCGTCATGAGCCCCTGGGCGGCAGGGCATCTGGGACCCGGCCGCTGGATCGCCGTGTGCTCCGGCGCCGCAGCGGTACTGACGCCCGCGCTCGGCCTGCCGTTCGCCACCGGCCCATTGCTCGCCGCCGCCTTCTTCCTGGGGCTGACCACCCAGGGGGCGAAGATCGCCACTGACACCATCGTGCAAGCCTCGGTGGCCGACGGCTTCCGCGGCCGGGTCTTCTCCGTGTACGACGTCCTCTTCAACATCGCTTTCGTCGGCGCGGCCGGAGTGGCGGCCCTGATGCTGCCGCCGGACGGCCGCTCCGTCGTCCTGATCGCGCTGGTCGCCGTGATCTACGGCGCCGTCGCCACGACCATGACCTGCGTCGAGCGACGACCGGACAGGTGCGAGCGGTGAGACGGGAAGTAGGGAGGGCTGATGTTTCACGTGAAACATCAGCCCTCCGCATCGTCCATCCCAGGCGGGTGTTTCACGTGAAACAACGCCCGGCCCCGATCACTCCTGCTCGGCCCGCCACTCCTTGAGGGCCGCAACCGCCGCGTCGTGCGCCATGGGGCCGTTCTCCAGGCGCAGCTCCAGCATGTGCTTGTACGCCTGGCCGACCATCGGGCCCGGTCCGACGCCGAGAATCTGCATGATCTGGTTGCCATCGAGGTCCGGGCGGATGGAGTCCAGCTCCTCCTGCTCCTGGAGCTGGGCGATCCGCTGTTCCAGACCGTCGTAGGCCCGGGACAGCGCTGTCGCCTTCCGCTTGTTGCGCGTGGTGCAGTCGGAACGGGTCAGCTTGTGCAGCCGCTCCAGCAGCGGCCCCGCGTCACGGACGTACCGCCGGACCGCCGAGTCCGTCCATTCGCCGGTGCCGTAACCGTGGAAGCGCAGGTGGAGCTCAACGAGCCGGGAGACGTCCTTCACCAGCTCGTTGGAGTACTTCAGGGCAGTCATGCGCCTCTTGGTCATCTTGGCGCCGACCACCTCGTGGTGGTGGAAGGAGACCCGGCCGTCCTTCTCGAAGCGGCGCGTGCGGGGCTTTCCGATGTCGTGCAGCAGGGCCGCGAGGCGGAGCGTGAGATCCGGCCCCTCCGTCTCCAGCGCTATGGCCTGCTCCAGGACGATCAGCGAGTGCTCGTAGACGTCCTTGTGCCGATGGTGCTCGTCACTCTCCAGGCGCAGTGCCGGCAGCTCGGGCAGGACGTGACCGGCGAGACCGGTGTCCACGAACAGGGACAGCCCCTCGCGCGGGTGCGCGGAGAGGATCAGCTTGTTCAGCTCATCCCGGACCCGCTCGGCGGAGACGATCTCAAGCCGTCCGGCCATCTCCGTCATGGCGGTGACGACCTCGGGCGCGACCTCGAAATCCAGCTGAGCGGCGAACCGGGCCGCCCGCATCATCCGCAGGGGATCGTCCGAGAACGACTCCTCGGGGGTACCCGGCGTACGCAGCACCCGAGCAGCGAGGTCGTCCAGGCCGCCGTGCGGGTCGATGAACTCCTTCTCGGGCAGCGCCACGGCCATCGCGTTGACCGTGAAATCGCGGCGGACGAGATCCTCCTCGATCGACTCGCCGTACGACACCTCCGGCTTGCGGGAGGTGCGGTCGTAGGCCTCCGAACGGTACGTAGTGATCTCGATCTGGAAGTTCAGGTCGGTGTCACCGACACGGGCACCCTTGTGCGCACCGACGGTTCCGAAGGCGATCCCCACTTCCCATACGGCATCCGCCCATGGCCGCACGATCTTCAGTACGTCCTCGGGACGGGCGTCCGTGGTGAAGTCCAGGTCGTTGCCCAACCGGCCGAGCAGCGCGTCACGGACCGACCCGCCGACCAGGGCAAGGGAGAAACCCGCCTGCTGGAATCGGCGGGCGAGATCGTCGGCGACCGGGGCCACCCGCAGCAGCTCGGTGACCGCGCGCTGCTGCGCCTGGCTGAGGGCGGAGGGAGTGTCTTCGTTGGCGTTCGGCACAACAGAAGAGGGTACGTGCCCCGCGCGACCTCGGGCGCCCCCATTAAGCGCCGAGGGCAGTTCCTCGCATAGCTGGTCAAGCGCCGCTCTTATCTCTTACGCATACCGTTCCCTCGATACTGGATATAGAGGACGGGTTCATCGCCGTGCTTGATCTTGTGAAGGAGACCGCGGCACTTCCCCTCAGCGTGCATCGTTACCATGCGTGGACGCACATTCCGACGACCACTGACGACGAGGGACGGGCGAGCGCGTGGCCGAGGCGGCTGACTTCCAGGGGACCAGTGCCTCACCTGCCCGCCGGTGGCTGCGGCGCACCGGTACGCTGCTCGCGGGTGTCCCACTGCTGGCCGGACTGCTCCAGCTGCCCGCCGCGAGTCCGGCCCAGGCCGCCTCCTCGGACGCGGTGTCCGTCTCCCTGGACTCGCTGACCCCGAACGCCCCCAGCGACGGGGACACGCTGACTGTCTCCGGCACGGTGACCAACCACGGCAAGCAGACGGTCACCGGCGCCCACGTGGGCCTGCGGGTGGGGCCGCTGCTCAACACCCGCTCGGCCATCGACGGCATCGCCGAGCACCCCGACTCCCTCCAGGGCGGAGGCAGCGTCGCCGAGGTGGGCGACAAGTACCAGGAGAAGTTCGCGAAGCTGACCCCGGGTGTCGCCGAGCACTTCAGCATCTCGGTCCCGGTGGACAAGCTCGACCTGGGTGAGGACGGCGTCTACGAGTTCGGGGTCGCCGTGTCCGGTCGTACCTCCACCCAGTCCTGGGACCAGTTGCTCGGCATCCAGCGGACCTTCCTGCCCTGGCAGCCCTCCGAGGCCGACAGCAAGACCAGGACGTCGTTCCTGTGGCCGCTGATCTCCAAGGTGCACATGACGGCCCGGACAGGTGCCGGCGAGCTGCAGACGCCGGTCTTCCTGGACGACGACCTGGCGAAGGAGCTGGCGCCGGGCGGTCGACTGGGGCAGATGGTGCAGTTGGGCAAGGACCTCGACATCACCTGGGTGATCGACCCGGACCTGCTGGCCTCGGTGGACGCGATGGCGGCGGGCACCTACCAGTTCCAAGGTGAGGGGGACACCACCACGCCCGGCTCCAAGGAGAGCCAGGCGATCGCCAAGCAGTGGCTGGCGGACCTCCAGAAGGCCGTGACGGGCAAGGAGGTCGTCGCACTGCCCTTCGGCGACCCCGACCTGGCCTCTCTCGCGCACAAGGGCACCAGTGTCACCGGCTCCCTCAGCCACCTGAAGGACGCCACCGACGTCGCCGCCACCACCGTGAAGACAGTGCTGCACGTCACACCGAACACCGACTTCGCCTGGCCGGTGGACGGGGCCGTGGATCCGTCGATCATGAAGGTCGCCACCTCGGCGGGTGCCGATCGCGTGATCGCGAGCAGTGACAGCCTCCAGGAGACCGCCGGACTGTCCTACACGCCCTCCGCCGCCCGACCGGTCGGCGGAGGCACCACCGCGGTCGTCTCCGACGCCCGGCTCTCCGACGCCTTCGACGGCGACCTCACCGAAGCCGGCTCCGCCACGCTGGCCGTCCAGCGCTTCCTGGCCCAGAGCCTTGAGGTGAACGCCCAGACGGACAAGGAGCGCAGCATCGTCGTCGCTCCGCCGCGTATCCCCACCACGAGCCAGGTGCAGGCCATGGCGACGGCCCTGAAGACGCTGCAGGACAGCACCTGGAGCCAGTCGCAGGACCTCACCGCGGCCGCCAAGGACAAGCCCGACGCCAGCGCCACCACGCGCGTTCCGTCGACATCCGCCTATCCCTCCTCGCTGCGCCGCCAGGAACTGCCGAGGTCGGCCTTCGAGCAGATCGCGCGTACCCAGGACAAGCTCGACAACTTCCAGGTGATCCTCGCCCGCCAGTCCCGCGTGGTCACCCCGTTCGGGCGGGCCATAAACCGTGAGATGTCCACGTCGTGGCGCGGCCGGACCACGCAGGCGGACAGTTACCGCAGCGGCGTGGAGGCCTGGCTCGACGACCTCACCGAACAGGTGAAGCTGATCGACAAGTCGGAGACCAAGCTCTCCGGCCGCAGCGCCACCATCCCGGTGACCGTCCAGAACAACCTGGTCCAGCCCGTCGGACATCTGGTGCTGCGCCTGACCTCAACCATGCCGACCCGGCTGAAGATCGGCGGCAAGGCCTACTGGGAACAGCCCGTGGAGGTCTCCGGCGGCCACAGCCAGTCGGTGAAGTTCACCACCTCCGCCAACGCCAATGGCCGGGTCACGGTGATCGCCCAGTTGTTCACCGAGGACGGCCGGGAGTACGGGAAACCGGTCAGCTTCGACGTGAAGGTCACCGAGGTCACGCCCACCGTGATGCTGGTCATCGGCGGCGGCGTACTCCTCCTGGTGCTGGCCGGCTTCCGGATGTACACCCACCGCAAGCGCGCGGCCGCCCGCCGGACCGACGAGGACGGCCCCGGCACGGCCGGCGAGGACACCGAGGAACCCGGGAACCCCGGGGCGCCCGGGGAACGTCTCCCGCAGGAGCCCGGCTCCGCCGCCGGGGCAGATGACCCGGAGCAGCCGAGTGACCCTGCGCCGGACACCGCACCGGAAAGCACCGACCCGTCCGGGACGGGTGAGAGAGTGGACCGTTGAGCGATGTCGTGGCCGGTTGGCCCGGGACGATGAGGTGGGGTAAGCATGAACGCGCCGTACGACGGTGAACGCGGCCAGGGCGCGGCCGGCTCGGGCTACCCCGAGACGCCGCCCGAGCCCGGCCAGGTGCCGCCGCAGCAACCAGCGGACATGTACCTCCAGGACGCCTACGAGCAGGACCCCTACCGGGCGCACGACCTGACCGCCCAGGACCCGGTCGCCGAGGCGCTGTACGACCGTGCCGCGCACCCGCCGCCCCCGGGCACCCACGGCCCGCAGCAGCCGCTGTACGGGCAGCCCGCGCAGTCGCCGTACGCCCCGGACGCGCGTGTGTGGGCGCAGACCCCGGCACCGGAGCCGGACGGTGCGAACCCCTACCTGCCCTACGGCGACGACCCGCGCACCACGCAGTTCGTGGGAGTGGACGACCTGGTGACGCACTCCGGCGAGGAGTACCACGAGCCGGACGCCTTCGCGCATCTCTTCAAGGACCAGCAGCACAGCGGCGGGCACGCGCCCATGGACCCCCGGGGCGTCCCGGGACCGGCCGCCGCACCGGGCTACGGCCAGGCGGGCATGGGGGGGCAGTACCCGTCGGCGTACGGCCAGAGCCCTCAGCAGGGGCAGCAGTACGCCGAGGCGGCCTATCCGGCTGCCGGGCAAGCGGCCGGACACCCGGCCCAGCCACCGGTGCCCGCACCGGCCGTGGCCCCCGACCCGGCCGGTACCGTCGGCTTGGTCGAGCCCGAGGCGCCGGTCGCCCCGGCGAAGAAGGGCGGCAAGGCCGGCGGGCTGCTGAAGTCCAGCGCCGTGATGGCGGCCGGCACGATGGTCTCCCGGCTCACCGGGTTCATCCGTTCGGCACTGATCGCGGCGGCGCTCGGCCTCGGCTTCCTCGCCGACTCCTTCCAGGTGGCCTACCAGCTACCGACGATGATCTACATCCTCACCGTGGGCGGAGGTCTCAACTCCGTCTTCGTGCCTCAGCTGGTCCGCTCCATGAAGGAGGACGAGGACGGTGGCGAGGCGTTCGCCAACCGTCTGCTGACCCTCGTCATGGTGGCGCTGGCCGCACTCACCGGCCTAGCGATGTTCGCGGCGCCGTACCTGGTGCGGATGCTGTCCAACCCCGTCGCCACCAACCCGGCGGCGAACGAGGTCGCGGTCACCTTCACTCGCTACTTCCTGCCCTCGATCTTCTTCATGGGCGTGCATGTGGTCATGGGCCAGATCCTGAACGCCCGGGGCAAGTTCGGCGCGATGATGTGGACCCCGGTGCTGAACAACATCGTCATCATCGTGTCGCTGGGCATGTTCATCTGGGTCTACGGCACCTCGGCCAACTCCCACATGGACGTCACCACCATCCCGGCTGCGGGCCAGCGGTTGCTCGGTGTCGGTGTCCTGCTCGGCCTGGTGGTCCAGGCACTGGCGATGATCCCCTACCTGCGCGAGACCGGTTTCCGCATCCGGCTGCGCTTCGACTGGAGGGGCCACGGCCTGGGCAAGGCGGCGATGCTCGCCAAGTGGACCGTCCTGTTCGTCCTCGCCAACCAGGCCGGGGCCATGGTCGTCACCCAGCTGTCCACGGCCGCGGGCAAGGACTCGGGCGTCAAGGGCACCGGTTTCGCGGCCTACGCCAACGCCCAGCTGATCTGGGGCCTGCCGCAGGCCATCATCACGGTATCGCTGATGGCCGCCCTGCTGCCGCGCATCTCGCGCTCCGCGGCCGAGAACGACACCGGTGCCGTCCGTGACGACATCTCCCAGGGCCTGCGGACCACGGCCGTGGCCATCGTTCCGATCGCCTTCGGCTTCGTGGCACTCGGCATCCCGATGTGCACGCTGATCTTCGGTTCGGCCGGGACCGGATCGGCCACCAACATGGGGTACATGCTGATGGCCTTCGCTCTCGGCCTGATCCCGTACTCCGTGCAGTACGTGGTCCTGCGCGCCTTCTACGCTTATGAAGACACCCGCACGCCCTTCTACAACACCGTCATCGTGGCCGCGGTCAACGCCGGTGCCTCTGCGCTCTGCTACTTCCTGCTGCCGGCCCGCTGGGCGGTCGCCGGCATGGCCGCCGCCTACGGCGTCGCCTATGCCATCGGCGTCGGCGTCGCCTGGAAGAGGCTCCGCAAGCGTCTCGGCGGCGACCTCGACGGGACGCGCGTCCTGCGCACCTATGCCCGGCTGGGAATCGCCTCGGTGCCGGCGGCGCTGCTGAGCGGTGCGGCCTGCTACGGCATCGGGCACACTCTCGGCCAGGGCGTGATCGGCTCCTTCGCCGCGCTGCTCGTCGGCGGTGCCGTCCTGCTCGGTGTCTTCTTCGTCGCCGCCCGCCGGATGCGCATCGACGAACTCAACTCGCTCGTCGGCATGGTCCGCGGGCGTCTGGGGCGCTGAGCCGGGGGTAGGCGCACAACCATCGTCCGCCGCCGTGTGTCGTGCATAGCGACGGACTGTGGGCACAATTGGTTTCGGCGTCGGACAGCGTGCAACGGATGGGGAGGCAGGGACGACGGTGGCGGAACGCAGCACGGCTGCCGTCGACGTGGCAGACAACAGCGGTGAGCAACCGCTGACCGCCAAGGCGGACCAGTCCACGGCCGACGGGGTGGCCAAGAACCCGGAGCGGGACACGGACAGCGGGGAGACACAGGGGAGCGGCGCGATCGAGGGTCCCGGACAGAAGGCCGCCGCGCCCGAACTCCACAGCGGTCACAAACTCGCCAGACGCTACCGGCTGGAGGAGTGCGTCACCCGTCTGGACGGATTCAGCAGTTGGCGTGCGGTGGACGAGAAACTCCGTCGCGCCGTCGGCGTTCACATCCTGCCCGCCCACCATGCGCGCGCCCGTTCCGTTCTCGCCGCCGCCCGGTCCTCCGCGCTGCTCGGCGACCCCCGCTTCGTCCAGGTCTTGGACGCCGTCGAGGAGAACGACCTCGTCTACGTGGTCCACGAGTGGCTGCCCGACGCCACCGAGCTGACCACGCTGCTCGCGGCCGGCCCGCTGGAGCCGCACGACGCGTATCAGATGGTCTCTCAGGTCGCCGCCGCCATGGCCGCCGCCCATCGTGAGGGCCTCGCCCATCTGCGGCTGAACCCCAACGCCGTCCTGCGTACGTCCACCGGCCAGTGGCGCATCCGTGGTCTCGCCGTGAACGCCGCGCTGCGTGGCGTCAGCTCCGACAGCCCGCAGCGCGCCGACACCGAGGCGATCGGCGCTCTCCTGTACGCGGCGCTGACCCAGCGCTGGCCCTACGAGAACGACGCGTACGGGCTGTCCGGCCTGCCCAAGGACATCGGACTCATCGCGCCGGACCAGGTGCGGGCGGGCGTCCACCGAGGGCTGTCCGAACTGGCCATGCGCGCCCTCGTCAACGACGGGGCCACCGCGTCCCGTCACGAGGCCGCGTGCACCACACCCGAGGAGCTGGTGAAGGCGATCGGGGAGATGCCGCGCATCCGCCCGCCGGAGCCCGCGTTCACGGCACCACCGGAGTACCAGCGCACGACCTACCAGCAGGGCAGTTACGGCCGCCCGGCAGCACACCCCGGAGGCACGCAGCCGATCGCGCCCCCGCCGCCGCCTCTCCAGAGCCGCACCGGCAAGGCCTTGAAGTGGGCTGTGTCGGCACTCCTCATCGCGGCCCTGGGCTTGGGCAGCTGGCAGTTGGCGGACGCGCTGATGGACCGGGGTGACAAGCCCGACGACACCAAGAAGAGCCAGACGACGGACGACGGCGACAAGAACGACACGAAGCCGGCACCGACGCCGATAAAGATCCAGGACAGCCGCGAGTTCGTCGCCAAGGGCGACGCACAGCACCCCGGCGACGCGAGCAAGACCTACGACGGGGACACCTCCACCTATTGGCGGACGAAGACCTTCAACGCCGGACCTACGATCGCGCCCTACAAGCCGGGCGTCGGAATCCTCTACGATCTCGGCTCGTCCAAGCACCTCAGCGCTGCCACCGTCGCGATGCGGTATGGCGGTGACCACACGACCGTCGAGTTGTATGCGACTGACTCACTGACGCCGGCATCACTGGATTCGATGGACCGGATCGGCCAGACCACGACGACGTCCACCACCGCCACGGTGAAGGTCGGCAAGCAGGTGAAGACGCGGTACGTCCTCGTCTGGCTCACGGCCGTCCCGAACTCGGGATACGACTCCGAGATGTACGCGGGTGCCGGCTACAAGCAGGCCATCGGCGAAGTGAAGTTCACGGGCTGACGTCTCACCCGGACCGGAGGGGACAGATGGCGGAGGATGCCGCATATGACCGGGCGAGCGACAAGGAACTCCTCGCCCGCCATGTGAAAGGCGATCCCGGTGCCTTCGGTGAGATCGTGCGGCGGCACAGGGACCGGCTCTGGGCCGTCGCCCTGCGGACGCTGGGGGACCGTGAGGAAGCCGCTGACGCGGTCCAGGACGCCCTGGTATCCGCCTACCGGGCCGCTCACACCTTCCGAGGCCAGTCCGCCGTCACGACGTGGCTGCACCGCATCACGGTGAACGCCTGCCTGGACCGTGCCCGCAAGGTGGCGTCACGGAAGACCTCACCGGTCGACGACACCGAGCGGCTGGAGCAACTCCTGGAACCGCACGAGTCGGCCTCGGCACCGGCCGAGCGCCATGACGTCCAGCGCCAGCTCGTCGAAGCTCTCGGTACCCTGCCGCACGACCAGCGGGCCGCCCTGGTGCTCGTGGACATGCAGGGATACCCCGTGGCCGAGGCCGCCCGGATTCTCGATGTGCCCACCGGCACGGTGAAGAGCCGCTGCGCCCGCGGCCGGGCGCGGCTGCTTCCGCTGCTCGGTCATCTGCGGCCCGACGGCGCCGGGGGCGGGAAGGAATCCGTGCCGGGACGGAACCGGGCGACGGGGACATCCGTCCCACCGGCGACGGAGTCTCCGGGCGAGGACCCCGCGGACTCGGGACCGAGTGATTCAGCCGTGGTGAAGGGCGGAGGTGGGCGAGCGTGAACTCCACGACCGATGCATCCGGGCATCCGGACGTCGAGGAGATCTCCGATCTCACCGAAGGTCTGCTTCCGCCAGGCCGCAGCACGGAGATACAGCGCCATGTGGAGACGTGCGCGGTGTGTGCGGACACCCGTGCCTCGCTGGAGGAGATCCGGGAGCTGCTCGGCTCGGCATCGGCCGCAGAGCCGATGCCGGACGCTGTGGCCACCCGGATCGATGCCGCCCTCGCCGCGGAAGCCCTTCTCGGCAGAGCGGGGGATGACACCGCGGACCATGTTTCACGTGAAACATCGGCCGCAACTGATCACCCTGCCGGTCGGCCTCCGGCCGCCACCGGGCCGGGACGCGGGAAAAACGGGCGGATCAAACGGCGGCGGGTGGTCCTCGGCACCGTGCTCACTGCAGCCGTCCTGGGGGCGGGGTCCCTGGCCCTCCTCCAGTCCTTCGGTGACCACACGTCCGACACCACCGCGCACGGCAAACCGACGCCTTCCGCCAGGCCCTTCTCCGGCAACAGCGTCCAGAGTCAGGTGAAGAATCTCCTCGGCACCAAGGAGAGCCCACGTAGCGGCACGGGCAGCGCGCGCCCCCGCGGAGAGGTCGGGACCGAGCAGGCCAGCCCGGGTGGCACGGAGCGCCCGCGTACCCTCGTCCAGCCCGAAGCGGCGGTACCCGACTGCGTCCGGCAGGCACTCCGCCAAGGCGACACCGTTCTGGGCGCCAAGACAGGAACGTACGACGGGAAGACCGCCTATCTGGTCGTGGTGCCCGACGCCCGGGACATCTCGCTTGTCACGGCCTACGTCGTCGACGCGGCCTGTATGGGCCGTCAACCGGCCTCGGCCGGCGAGGTCCTTCTGACGGAGACCTTCCCCCGTCCCTGAGCGGCCGTGAGCGTACCGGACCTGCCGGCGTTTCCTGGTGGGCGACGCCCCGCGTCTGCGGGGTGCGCGTGTGCCCTGGCACGCCGGGAATGCGCGCCCCGTAGGATCCGTTGGGCTGGGTGAGAGTTCCGAAAGGGGCTCCCGCCGGTCGACTGACAGAGACCAGAGACGAGGAATCAAGCCGTGAGCGACGTCCGTAACGTGATCATCATCGGCTCCGGGCCCGCCGGCTACACGGCCGCGCTGTACACCGCGCGCGCGTCGCTGAAGCCGCTGGTGTTCGAGGGCGCCGTCACAGCGGGTGGCGCACTGATGAACACCACCGAAGTGGAGAACTTCCCGGGCTTTCGCGACGGCATCATGGGTCCCGACCTCATGGACAACATGCGCGCGCAGGCCGAGCGCTTCGGTGCCGAACTGATCCCGGACGACATCGTCTCGGTCGACCTGACCGGAGAGATCAAGACCGTCACCGACACCGCCGGCACCGTCCACCAGGCGAAGGCCGTCATCGTCACCACCGGCTCCCAGCACCGCAAGCTGGGGCTGCCGAACGAGGACGCGCTCTCGGGCCGCGGCGTCTCCTGGTGTGCCACCTGTGACGGCTTCTTCTTCAAGGACCAGGACATCGCCGTGATCGGCGGCGGTGACACCGCGATGGAGGAGGCCACCTTCCTCTCGCGGTTCGCCAAGTCCGTGACCATCGTCCACCGCCGGGACACGCTGCGTGCCTCCAAGGCCATGCAGGAGCGCGCCTTCGGCGACCCGAAGATCAAGTTCGTGTGGGACAGCGAGGTCGCCGAGGTCCAGGGCGAGCAGAAGCTCTCCGGCCTGAAGCTGCGCAACGTCAAGACCGGCGAGCTGTCCGAGCTGCCCGTCACCGGCCTGTTCATCGCGATCGGCCACGACCCCCGCACGGAGCTGTTCAAGGGCCAGCTGGACCTGGACGAAGAGGGCTACCTGAAGGTCGCCTCCCCGTCCACCCGCACCAATGTGACCGGTGTCTTCGCCGCCGGTGACGTGGTCGACCACACCTACCGCCAGGCGATCACCGCGGCCGGTACCGGGTGCTCCGCCGCTCTCGACGCCGAGCGCTTCCTCGCCGCCCTGGCGGACGAGGACAAGGCGGAGCCCGAGAAGAGCGCCGCCGTCTGATCTGTTCCTCCCCCGCCCCATCGCACGACCGAGACAAGGAGCCCTCCGTGGCCGGCAACCTCAAGACCGTTACCGACGACACCTTCGATAAGGATGTCCTCAAGAGCGACAAGCCCGTCCTGGTGGACTTCTGGGCCGCATGGTGCGGCCCCTGCCGTCAGATCGCCCCCTCGCTGGAGGCGATCGCGGCCGAGCACGGCGACAAGATCGAGATCGTCAAGCTCAACATCGACGAGAACCCCGGCACGGCTGCCAAGTACGGCGTCATGTCCATCCCGACCCTGAACGTGTACCAGGGCGGTGAGGTCGCCAAGACCATCGTCGGTGCCAAGCCGAAGGCCGCACTCCTGCGCGACCTCGAAGAGTTCATCACCAAGTGACGTTTCACGTGAAACACGAATGGGCCAACCCCCGCGGGTTGGCCCATTCGCTTATGCCCTCCGGCCGACGCGAAGCCCGTGACCGTACCGGCATCTAGAGCGGCCGCAGCGCGGGTTCTTTCTGCACTGCGCCCAGTAGCCGGTCCCATGCCATCTCCATGTCTTCCTTCCAGGAGAGTGTCGACCGCAGGTCCAGGCGCAGCCGCGGGTGCGCCGGATGCTGCCGCACCGTCTTGAAGCCCACGGCGAGGAGATGGTCAGCGGGCAGAAGGCAGGCGGGTTCCTTCCAGCGGGCGTCCCCGAAGGCTTCGATCGCCTTGAAGTTCCGGCGCAGCAGATCCTTGGCCACCGCCTGCACGAGCACCCGGCCCAGTCCCTGGCCCTGGTAGCCGGGCATCACGAAGGCTGTCATCAGCTGGACGGCGTCCGAGGAGACCGGGCTGGTGGGGAAGGCCGTCGAACGCGGGACGTAGGCCGGCGGAGCGTAGAGCACGTATCCCACCGGCACGTCGTCGACATACGCCACACGACCGCACGAGCCCCAGTCCAGTAGCACGGCGGAAATCCACGACTCCTTCTCCAGGGCCGATCTGCCGGCTCTTACCGCCGCTTCGCCGCTGACGGGGTCCAGTTCCCAGTAGACACACGAGCGACAGCGCTGGGGAAGGTCCTCAAGGTTGTCCAGCGTGAGCGGCACGAGCCGACGCCCCATGAAGGCTGTTCCTCACTTCCTTCACCCGCCGCGTCGCGAGCGGCTGTCAGAGCGCTTCGCTCCCTGAGCAGGCTGCCGACGAATCCGCCGACCACCCCGAGGCTCAGACCCGCGCTCACCAGTCCCGTGCGGCTGATCAATCGCATGGCCCCCGTCTCCCCACTCAGAGATGCAGCTGCTGTCCGGTGGATGCGCCATACCGTTCGCATCGTATCCACGATGCGAGGCACTCGACACCGCCTCAAGGCAAAGAGCGGGCCCTGTCCGGTGGGTACCGGACAGGGCCCGCTCTCCTTGTACGGCAGGGCGGCATCGCCCCAGATCAGGCGTCGTCCTCGGCCTCGTCGTCCCGCAGGGACCGCTGGAGGGCCAGCTTCTCGCCGGGGGCGAAGGTGCTGAGGATCCGCTCAAGGTCGTCCGGCGAGGCGAACTCGACGGTGATCTTGCCCTTCTTCTGCCCCAGCTCGACCTTCACCCGTGTCTCGAAACGGTCCGAGAGCCGCGTGGCCAGCTCGCTCAGCGCCGGGGAGGGCACCGAACCGGCACGCGGGCCCTTGGCACGGGAGGCACGCTGGGGGCGTGAGCCCATCAGGGTCACGATCTCTTCCACCGACCGGACCGACAGACCTTCCGCCACGATGCGATGCGCCAGCCGGTCCTGCTCCTCCGAGTCCTCGACGGAGAGCAGTGCCCGGGCATGGCCGGCCGACAGCACCCCGGCGGCCACCCGCTTCTGCACGGTCGGCGAAAGCTTCAGCAGCCGCAGGGTATTGGAGACCTGCGGACGGGAGCGCCCGATCCGGTCGGCCAACTGGTCGTGCGTGCAGTTGAAGTCCTTCAGCAGCTGATCGTAGGCAGCGGCCTCCTCGATGGGGTTCAGCTGTGCGCGGTGCAGGTTCTCCAGCAGCGCGTCGAGGAGAAGCTTCTCGTCGTCCGTGGCACGGACGATGGCCGGGATGGCCTCCAGTCCGGCCTCGCGACAGGCCCGCCAGCGCCGCTCGCCCATGATCAGCTCATAGCGGCCGGTACCCAGCTGCCGGACGACCACGGGCTGCAGCAGGCCGACCTCCTGGATGGAGGTCACCAGTTCGTGCAGGGCGTCCTCGTCGAAAACCTCACGCGGCTGGCGTGGGTTCGGCGTGATGGCGTCCAACGGGATCTCGGCGAAGTGGGCACCCATCGGAGGCGCGGGCGTCTCCGCTGCCGGGGGCGCCGGGGACTCTTCGGTTTCACGTGGAACAGGCGGCAGCGTGGCCACCTTGGCCGCGGCAACGCCGCGATCGGTTGTCAGCACCGGCACGGACGAGGGGGAGGCGGACGCGCCGCCACCCATCGCGGCCGAGGCCGGTGTCTTCTCCGTCGGGGCAGCGGGGATCAATGCGCCGAGTCCCCGGCCCAGCCCCCTCCGTCGCTCACTCACTGGATCCCCTCCACCATGCTCGGGTCGTTCTGGGCGCCAATGTGGGCCTGGCTCGCGTCGTAACTGATGCCGACGCCTCTCAGCGCGATTTCACGGGCGGCCTCAAGGTAGGAGAGGGCACCGCTCGATCCAGGATCGTAGGTCAGCACCGTCTGTCCGTAGCTCGGGGCCTCGGAGATACGGACCGAGCGGGGGATGCTGGTCCGCAGCACCTCGTCGCCGAAGTGGGTGCGCACCTCCTCTGCCACCTGCGAGGCAAGACGCGTCCGGCCGTCGTACATCGTGAGCAGGATGGTCGACACGTGCAGGGTGGGGTTGAGGTGACCGCGCACCAGGTCGACGTTGCGCAGCAGCTGCCCCAGGCCTTCCAGTGCGTAGTACTCGCACTGGATCGGGATGAGAACCTCCTGGCCGGCGACCAGTGCGTTGACGGTCAGCAGGCCCAGCGAGGGCGGGCAGTCGATGAGAATGTAGTCCAGTGGCTGCTCGTACGCCTGGATCGCACGCTGCAGCCGGCTCTCCCGGGCCACGAGCGACACCAGCTCGATCTCCGCACCGGCGAGATCGATGGTGGCAGGGGCACAGAACAGGCCCTCGACGTCCGGGACGGGCTGGACGACCTCGGACAGATGCCTGCTCTCCACCAACACGTCGTAGATGGACGGCACTTCGGCGTGGTGGTCGATGCCCAGCGCTGTGGACGCGTTGCCCTGCGGGTCGAGGTCGATCACCAGGACACGGCCACCGTGCAGAGCCAGCGAAGCGGCAAGATTGACGGTGGTCGTCGTCTTGCCCACGCCGCCCTTCTGGTTGGCGACCACGATGACACGGGTCTGCTCCGGTCGCGGCAGGCCTTCGCCGGCGCGACCGAGAGCATCTACTGCCAGTTGGGCCGCACGGCCGATGGGAGTGTCGTCCATCGGGGGCGGTGTTTCACGTGAAACATCCGCTCCCGTCGACTCGGTACGGGGACCGGGGACCGGATCGGTCATCGGTCCCGCGATGTTGGCGTCGGACCGCAAGGATTCACTCTCCTCGACTTCAGGCTCGCAATGAACAGAGCCTCCCATGCCTTCGGGGTCGTGAACCAGTGAGGCCTGGTCTTCTGTGGAGAAATCCACCTCTGTGGACAACTCCGTACCCCCTGAGAGGGAGGGAGCGTCCCTGGCAGCGAGGCTGGGGCCGGGGCCCTCTCCGAGTGAGCCAAGAGGCTTCCGGTCGCGAGGTTCGGCCGCAGCGCGGCCGCGACCGATGATGCCGTGCAGCAGTGAGCGACGTTTCACGTGAAACACGATGCACAGCGCCCGCGACCGATTCCTCGCGACACTCCGTCCCGCAGGGGTACGGCAGCTTGTGTGGAGTACTCAGCGGAGTATTCAGCGACGCCGACGTGCGCGGCCCGCGCGTGCTGCCTTCGCCCGCTTGGCAGCGAAGCGCACACCGCCGGGGCTCTCCCCGACCTCGACCCGGACCACCGTGGACAGCGGGTCCACGACGCCCTCACCCACCTGAAGGATGCTCGTCTCCACCGCACCGAGCTTGCTGAGGGCGGTGGCCGAGGCCTTCAGCTCCTCCTCGGCGGTGTCGCCCTTGAGCGCGAGCATCTCGCCGTAGGGGCGCAGCAGCGGGATGCCCCAGGTCGCCAGCCGGTCCAGCGGGGCCACGGCTCGGGCGGTCACCACGTGGACGGGCTGCAGCTTGCCCAGGACCTCCTCGGCACGACCGCGCACCACGGTGACGTGATCCAGGCCCAGCAGCTCGACGACCTCTGTGAGGAAGGTGGTACGCCGCAGCAGGGGCTCCAGCAGGGTGATGTTCAGATCCTCGCGGACCAGGGCCAGGGGGATGCCGGGCAGGCCCGCACCGGAGCCCACGTCGCAGACCGTCACTCCCTCGGGCACCGCTTCGGAGAGCACCGCGCAATTGAGCAGATGCCGTTCCCACAGGCGGGGTACCTCACGCGGGCCGATCAGTCCGCGTTGGACACCTGCCTCGGCGAGCAGTTCCGCGTAGCGGACCGCATCGGTGAAGCGCTCACCGAACACTTCCCGGGCCTGTTCGGGCGCGGGGGGAAGCTCCGCTGCCTCCGTCACGGGGACCGTCCTTCCGTACAGCGCCGGCGCTTCGCGCACCGGTCACCAGAACTACCAGGCTGACAAAGTTCGGCCCCGCCTGCTCAACAGACGGGGCCGGTGGAACCAGGGTGCCGATCAGGCAGGCAGCACGACGACGAAGCGCTGCGGCTCCTCGCCCTCGGACTCACTGCGCAACCCGGCGGCCTTGATCGCGTCGTGCACGACCTTGCGCTCGAAGGGGGTCATCGGCTTGAGCTTGACGGGCTCACCGCTGCTCTTCACCTCGGCGGCGGCCTCGGCGCCCAGCTCGGACAGCTCGGACCGCTTCTGGGCCCGGTAGCCCGCGACGTCCAGCATGAGCCGGCTGCGGTCACCGGTCTCCCGGTGCACCGCCAGACGCGTCAGCTCCTGGAGCGCCTCCAACACCTCGCCGTCCCGGCCGACCAGCTTCTGCAGGTCTCGGCCGCCGGTGTCGCTGATGATCGACACGGAGGCGCGGTCGGCTTCGACGTCCATGTCGATATCGCCGTCGAGGTCGGCGATGTCGAGCAGACCCTCCAGATAGTCCGCCGCGATCTCGCCTTCCTGCTCCAGGCGGGTAAGGGTGTCTGCACCCTCGGCAGCGGCGGAGGTGGTGCCTTCCGTCACGGGATGGGCTCCTTCTTACTTCTTGGACGGGGACTTGGGCCGCTGCGGGCCGCCCTTGCGCTGACCGGACTGGGCCTTGCTGCGGGCACCGGAGCCGGGCTTCTGGGGCTGCTTGGCAGTGGCGGGCTTGGCGTCCTGCGGCTCGTCGGGCTTCTCCAGCGAGAGGGAGTCGTCCGCCGGCCTGGTCCCGCCGGCCGGGGTGGTCCCGCCGGACTGGCGCTGGGACTTGGACTGGCGCTTGGGCTGCTGGCGCCGGACCGCGGTGGCGGTGGCCGTCGTACCGGTCGCCCCGGCATCGCTCTGGTCGGCGGCCTGGATGGTGCTCCGGACCACGGTGCCGTCGGGCTGCGCGGCGAGACCGGCCTTGTTCAGGGCGTTGATGAACTTGCGCTCGGGCTCGTTGCGGTCGCGGCCCTTGGTGACGATCGCCTTGACGATGGCCTTCTCGCCCCGGCGACGGACCTTGCCGTGGTGCGTGACGTGCTTCGTCAGACGCTCCAGGTAGGCGGCCTGGGCCTTGGAACCCGGGGTCGGGTTGTTGTGGATCACGTACATCTGCTGGCCCATGGTCCACACGTTGGTGGTCAGCCAGTAGACGAGGACACCGACGGGGAAGTTGATGCCGAAGAAGGCGAACATCAGCGGGAAGACGTACATGAGCATCTTCTGCTGCTGCATGAACGGGGTCTTCACCGTGGTGTCGACGTTCTTCGTCATCAACTGGCGCTGCGTGTAGAACTGCGACGCCGACATCAGGACGATCATGATCACGGTCACGACGCGCACATCGGTGACCGAGGCACCGAGCGCGCTGATCGTGTCGGCGCCGTCACGGAACTTCGCGGCGAGCGGGGCGCCGAAGATGTGGGCCTGACGGGCGCTGGCCAGCAGCTGGTCGTCGATGACGCCGATCTTCTTGCCCGAGGCGATGCCGTTGAGCACGTGGTACAGGGCGAAGAAGAACGGGGACTGCGCCAGGATGGGAAGGCACGAGGAGAGCGGGTTGGTGCCCGACTCCTTGTACAGCTTCATCATCTCTTCGGACTGGCGCTGCTTGTCGTTCTTGTAGCGCTCCTGGATCTTCTTCATCTCGGGTTGCAGCGTCTGCATGGCCCGGGTCGCCTTGATCTGCTTCACGAAGAGCGGGATCAGGCAGATACGGATCAGGATCACCAGGGACACGATGGCCAGGCCCCAGGCCCACCCGGTGTTGGGGCCGAAGATCGCGCCGTACACCGAGTGGAACTGGACGATGACCCATGAGACGGGTGTGGTGATGAAGCTGAAGAGGCTGGCAATCGTGTCCACTAATCATGCTCCTTGGGCATGGGACGAGGTCTCTGCGGCCGGGCTCGGAGGAAGCTCACGAGACGAGCTCGCGGGCTTCTCTCCGGTGGCCGGTTCGGCGGCGGAGGGCCCGCCCGTGCGTGCGCGCCAAGCGTTGCGCAGCATTTCGTGCCACCGCGGGCGCTTGCGCGGCGGGACATGGTCCACACCGCCGAGCGACCACGGATTGCACCGGAGGATGCGCCAGGCGGTGAGTGCCGTTCCCTTGATCGCACCGTGCCGGTCGATGGCCGTGTAGCCGTAGTGGGAGCACGACGGGTAGTACTTGCACACCGGCCCCAGCAGCGGACTGATCGTCCACTGGTACAGCTTGATCAGGGCCAGTAGTGGGTACTTCATCGCGCGCCCCCTCCCAGCAGCCGCTCCAGGGCGGCATCCAGGTCTCGGGCCAGCTGTGCGTGGTCTGCGTCGCCCGCTCCGGGCAGCGCTCGTACGACTACCAGGCTACCGGGGGGGAACAGGACGACTCGGTCACGCATCAGATGGCGCAGTCTGCGCTTCACTGTGTTGCGCACGACCGCTCCACCGACGGCCTTGCTCACGACGAAACCCGCACGCGTCGGAGGAGCGCTCTCCCCAGGCGCGTGCGGGTCCGTGGCACCGCTACGAAGGTGGACGACGAGGGTCGGGCGGCCTGCCCGGCGACCTCGTCGCACCGCGGTCGCGAAGTCCTCGCGCCGCCTCAGCCGGTTCTCGGTAGGCAGCACGACGTCATGACCTGATCGGGATCAGGCGGACAGGCGGGCGCGACCCTTGCTACGGCGGGACGCGAGAATCGCGCGGCCGGCACGGGTGCGCATACGCAACCGGAAGCCGTGGGTCTTGGCGCGACGACGGTTGTTCGGCTGGAAGGTGCGCTTGCTCACTCGGGGGCTCCAGAAAGAATCGGTAGTGGCGGGGTGCCGTCCTGGCTGTCACCGTGCGCCCACGAGTAGCTCGCTTCACGCCCGAGTGCACCGCTTCCCGATCACCCGAAGTGACCCGTGCCCATCGGAGGCAGGCGGCAGCAGCCATCGACAACTCGACCTGGTTACGGTACGCGGGGCTACGCCATCCGGTCAAACCGAGGGTCGCCGGGAGACACTGTCCACAGGCTGGGGACAACAACTTGAACCGTACCGGCCGCGCTGACTACCGTGGCTGGACTCCGATTCGTTCCTTTATCCCCAGCCGACCTGATTTTCATCCCGACCTGTCCGCGAACCACACGTTCGTGGGACCCCGTGAGAGAGCGTGCCCTGTGGCTGACGTACCTGCCGATCTTGCCGCAGTGTGGCCGCGAGTACTGGAGCAGCTCCTCGGCGAGGGCCGTGGGCAGGGTGTCGAGACAAAGGACGAGCACTGGATCCGGCGCTGTCAGCCGCTGGCGCTGGTCGCGGACACGGCCCTGCTGGCCGTACCGAACGAATTCGCGAAGGGCGTACTGGAGGGCCGTCTCGCCCCGGTCGTCAGCGAGACCCTGAGCCGCGAGTGCGGCCGCCCCATCCGCATCGCGATCACCGTGGACGACTCGGCGGGCGAGGCGCCGGCCCCCGCGCCCCCGGCACAGCACGCGGGCACGCCGCGCTACGAGGAGCCGGAGCTGCCGTCCGGGCCGTACGAGGGATACGGCCGGCACCGCGCCGGCGATCAAGCGCCCGGCGGGGAGGGCCCCGCGCGGGCCGACCAGCTGCCCACCGTCCGCCCCGCATATCCGTCCGAGTACCAGCGCCCCGAGCCGGGCGCCTGGCCGCGCCCCGGTCAGGACGACTACGGCTGGCAGCAGCCGCGGCTCGGCTTCCCCGAGCGCGACCCCTACGCCTCGCCCTCGTCCCAGGACTCCTACGGCTCCGGCCCGGACTCCTACGGCTCGCGCCCCCAGAACTACCGGCCGCAGGGCATGGACCGCCCCGGCACGGACCGGCCGGGCAGGGACCGCCCGCCGTACGAGCAGCAGCGCGGTGAGTACGACGGCCCGCGCGGTGACTATCCGCCCGGGCGCCCGGAGTACGAGCCCGCGCGCGGGGAGTACGACAAGGGGCGCTCCGAGTACGGCCCCGGCCGTACCGCCGAGTACGACCAGCGCGATCCCGTCCGCCGTGAGCCGCCCGAGCAGCCGGCGAGCGGCGGTGCCGGACACCGCGGGGGCCCGGGCCGTCCGGACGCCTCCCCGGCCGGTTCGCCCGCCGGGCAGTCCGGGCCGGCGAGCGGGCCCGGTGAGCCGACGGCGCGGCTGAACCCGAAGTACCTCTTCGACACGTTCGTCATCGGCGCCTCCAACCGGTTCGCGCACGCGGCCGCCGTCGCCGTCGCCGAGGCGCCCGCGAAGGCGTACAACCCCCTCTTCATCTACGGCGAGTCGGGGCTCGGCAAGACCCATCTGCTGCACGCCATCGGGCACTACGCGCGCAGCCTCTACCCGGGTACGCGCGTGCGATACGTCAGCTCGGAGGAGTTCACCAACGAGTTCATCAACTCCATCCGCGACGGCAAGGGCGACAGCTTCCGCAAGCGCTACCGCGAGATGGACATCCTGCTCGTGGACGACATCCAGTTCCTCGCGGACAAGGAGTCGACGCAGGAGGAGTTCTTCCACACCTTCAACACGCTCCACAACGCGAACAAGCAGATCGTGCTCTCCAGCGACCGGCCGCCCAAGCAGCTGGTCACGCTGGAGGACCGGCTGCGCAACCGGTTCGAGTGGGGCCTGATCACGGACGTCCAGCCGCCCGAGCTGGAGACGCGCATCGCGATCCTGCGCAAGAAGGCGGTGCAGGAGCAGCTCAACGCCCCGCCGGAGGTACTGGAGTTCATCGCCTCCCGGATCTCGCGGAACATCCGTGAGCTGGAGGGCGCGCTGATCCGCGTGACGGCGTTCGCCTCCCTCAACCGGCAGCCGGTGGACCTGGGCCTCACCGAGATCGTCCTGAAGGACCTGATCCCGGGCGGCGAGGACTCGGCACCGGAGATCACGGCGCCGGCCATCATGGCGTCCACCGCGGACTACTTCGGGCTGACGGTGGAGGACCTGTGCGGTACCTCGCGCGGGCGCGCGCTGGTCACCGCCCGGCAGATCGCCATGTACCTGTGCCGTGAGCTGACGGACCTGTCGCTGCCGAAGATCGGCGCCCAGTTCGGCGGCCGGGACCACACGACCGTCATGCACGCCGACCGCAAGATCCGCGCGCTGATGGCCGAGCGGCGCTCGATCTACAACCAGGTGACCGAGCTGACGAACCGCATCAAGAACGGCTGAGGCCGACCGTACGACCGCGCCGAGGGCGCCCTCGGGACACGTTCCCGGGGGCGCCCTTCCGCATGATCAGGGGCGCTCCGGCCCGCCCTGAGCGCCTCCCCACGGCAACCCCCGGCCGGCCCCGAACGCCTCCGCACGCCCCCCGACCCGCCCTGAGCGCCTCCCCGCAGCACCCGCGGCCCGGTTTCCGCGCGCCCACAGCCCTGTGGACCGTTTCCTGTTCGCCACCCGGTGTTCGATTTCGTGCCGGGTTACGGCCTCTCTCCACAGATTCGGCGACTTTCTTCCGTCCACATACTGGGGACTGCGAAGTTGTCCCGAGCTGCGTCCACAGGCAGCCTGCTCCTGGGGCGTCCGCCCAGCTCAAGTGCCTGTGGACTCGTGGACGAACGATCTCCACAGGCTGTGGACAAAGCGGAGATCCACACCCTGTGCACGAAGTTGTCCACTGACAACCCACAGGCTGGGGGCGGTTGTCCCCAGTGATCGGCCGCTTCTCCACATGGCTGTCCACTGTTCGGCAACTCGACGCACCCTGTCACCGCGTCGAGTGAAAGGCGTCACACGAAGGTGCCGGGTTGGGGTGTGGGAAACGTGGGTAAACCTGGGGACACAGCTGGGGAGAACTGCCCTCAGGCTGTGGGCGGTGTGTGCAGAACTTTCTGTTCTCCACAGAAGCCCCGGGTTTTCCACCGCCTCCGCCCACAGGGCCGGTGGACAAAATTTGGGCCCTGACCTGCGCAAACGAGGTTATCCACGGTATCCACAGGCCCTACTACTACTCCCGACTAGAGAGAGATCGGGAATCGTTTGGAAGCGGGACCTGTGCACAACTCGGCGCATCGAGCCCGGCTGCCCCTCGGAGCGACTTGACCCCGACGGGCACCTACTGTCAGTGCGGTGCGTCAGACTGGTCCCCGGTGTTCTTCCCTCGGCAAGGGGCGGTGACACCGAGTCGGAGGACTCAGTAGCAACAGCAGGAGGCGGCTTACGGTGAAGATCCGGGTGGAACGCGACGTACTCGCGGAGGCAGTGGCGTGGGCAGCACGCAGCCTCCCGGCCCGTCCGCCGGCGCCTGTCCTCGCCGGCCTGCTGCTGAAGGCCGAGGAAGGCCAGCTGAGCCTGTCGGGCTTCGACTACGAGGTCTCGGCGCGGGTGAACGTCGACGCGGAGGTCGAGGAGGAGGGCACCGTCCTGGTGTCGGGCCGCCTGCTCGCCGACATCTCGCGCGCGCTGCCCAACCGGCCGGTGGAGATTTCCACAGACGGTGTACGGGCGACCGTGGTCTGCGGGTCCTCGCGCTTCACCCTCCACACCCTGCCTGTGGAGGAGTACCCGGCGCTGCCGCAGATGCCGAACGCGACGGGCACCGTCCCCGGCGAGGTCTTCGCCGCCGCCGTGTCCCAGGTGGCCATCGCCGCCGGCCGTGACGACACCCTGCCCGTCCTCACCGGTGTGCGCATCGAGATCGAGGGCGACACGGTCACGCTGGCCTCCACCGACCGCTACCGCTTCGCGGTCCGCGAGTTCCTGTGGAAGCCGGAGAACCCGGAGGCGTCCGCGGTGGCCCTGGTGCCCGCCAAGACGCTGCTGGACACCGCGAAGTCCCTGGGCGCCGGTGACAGCGTGACGCTGGCGCTGTCCGGCTCCGGCGCGGGTGAGGGCCTGATCGGTTTCGAGGGTGCCGGGCGGCGTACCACGACGCGGCTGCTCGAAGGCGACCTGCCGAAGTACCGCACGCTGTTCCCGACCGAGTTCAACTCCGTCGCGGTGATCGAGACCGCGCCGTTCGTGGAGGCCGTCAAGCGCGTGGCGCTGGTGGCCGAGCGCAACACCCCGGTGCGGCTGAGCTTCGAGCAGGGCGTGCTGATCCTGGAGGCGGGCTCCAGCGACGACGCACAGGCTGTGGAAAGGGTCGACGCGCAGCTGGAGGGCGACGACATCTCGATCGCCTTCAACCCCACGTTCCTGCTGGACGGTCTGAGCGCGATCGACTCCCCGGTGGCGCAGCTGTCGTTCACGACGTCCACCAAGCCGGCGCTGCTGAGCGGCAAGCCGGCGCTGGACGCCGAGGCCGACGACGCGTACAAGTACCTGATCATGCCGGTCCGGCTCAGCGGCTGACCGCCGTCCACAGCTGTGCACGGTGCCGGGCGCCCCTGTGGGTGACCGGCACCGCGGCCGGACGAGCCGGGCCGCGCACCGGTTTCGTCGGGTGAAACCGCAGGTCAGCGCCGTCTCGTGTGAGCGCCGATGCCCACAGCTGTGCGCGCCCGGTCGCGACTAGGCTCGGCTCGGCACACCGGTGCCTGTCACGCCACACAGCGACCTAAGGAACACACCAGATGGAGCTCGGTCTCGTCGGACTCGGCAAGATGGGCGGCAACATGCGCGAGCGGATTCGCCGCGCGGGCCACACCGTCGTCGGCTACGACCGCAACGCGGACGTCGCGGATGTCCACAGCCTGGAAGAGCTTGTGGGCAAACTCAGCGCCCCGCGCGTGGTCTGGGTGATGGTCCCGGCCGGCGAGGCCACCCAGTCCACCGTCGACCGGCTCGCCGAGCTGCTGGAGCCCGGGGACGTGGTCGTGGACGGCGGCAACTCGCGCTGGACGGACGACGAGAAGCACGCCGAGCAGCTGGCCGCCAAGGGCATAGGCTTCGTCGACTGCGGCGTCTCCGGCGGCGTCTGGGGCCTGGAGAACGGCTACGCGCTGATGTACGGCGGGGACGCCGAGCACGTCGCCAAGGTGCGGCCGGTCTTCGACGCGCTCAAGCCGGAGGGCGACTTCGGCGCGGTGCACGCCGGCAAGGTCGGCGCGGGCCACTTCGCGAAGATGGTCCACAACGGCATCGAGTACGCGATGATGCAGGCCTACGCCGAGGGCTGGGAGCTGCTGGAGAAGGTCGACTCCGTCACGGACGTCCGCGAGGTGTTCCGGTCGTGGCAGGAGGGCACCGTCATCCGGTCCTGGCTGCTGGACCTGGCCGTCAACGCTCTCGACGAGGACGAGCACCTGGACGGCCTGCGCGGTCACGCACAGGACTCCGGTGAGGGACGCTGGACCGTGGAGGCCGCCATCGACAACGCGGTGCCGCTACCGGCGATCACCGCGTCGCTGTTCGCGCGGTTCGCGTCCCGCCAGGAGGACTCGCCGCAGATGAAGATGATCGCCGCGCTGCGCAACCAGTTCGGCGGTCACGCCGTGGAGAAGAAGGCGTAGCGAAGACGCCGTAGGAAGAAGCAGTCCACAGCACGTCCCGATCCTGGGGAAAGGCCGGCGGAACGACCATGCACGTCACGCATCTCTCGCTGGCCGACTTCCGTTCGTACGCCCGGGCCGAGGTTCCGCTCGACCCGGGCGTCACCGCGTTCGTGGGCCCCAACGGACAGGGCAAGACCAACCTCGTGGAGGCGGTCGGCTATCTCGCCACCCTCGGCAGCCACCGGGTCGCCTCGGACGCCCCCCTGGTGCGGATGGGCGCCGAGCGGGCGGTGATCCGGGCGCAGGTGCGCCAGGGCGAGCGGCAGCAGCTGGTCGAGCTGGAGCTGAACCCCGGCCGCGCGAACCGCGCCCGCGTCAACCGGTCCTCGCAGGGCCGGCCGCGGGATGTGCTGGGGATCGTCCGGACCGTGCTGTTCGCGCCGGAGGACCTCGCCCTGGTGAAGGGGGACCCCGGGGAGCGGCGGCGGTTCCTCGACGAGCTGATCACCGCGCGGGCGCCGCGGATGGCGGGCGTGCGCTCCGACTACGAGCGGGTGCTCAAGCAGCGCAACACCCTGCTGAAGACGGCCGCGCTCGCGCGCCGGCACGGCGGCCGGTCCATGGACCTGTCCACGCTCGACGTGTGGGACCAGCATCTCGCGCGCGCGGGCGCCGAGTTGCTCGCGCAGCGGCTGGACCTGATCGCCGCGCTGCGGCCGCTGGCCGACAAGGCGTACGAGCAGCTCGCCCCGGGCGGGGGCCCGGTCGCGCTGGAGTACAAGCCGTCGGCACCCGGCGAGGCGCAGACGCGCGAGGACCTCTGCGCGCAGCTCATGGCGGCTCTCGCCGAGGCGCGCAAGCAGGAGATCGAGCGGGGCGTGACCCTGGTGGGCCCGCACCGCGACGACCTGCTGCTCAAGCTCGGCCGGCTGCCCGCCAAGGGGTACGCCTCACACGGCGAGTCCTGGTCCTACGCCCTGGCGCTGCGGCTGGCCTCGTACGACCTGCTGCGCGCCGAGGGCAACGAGCCGGTGCTGGTCCTGGACGACGTCTTCGCCGAGCTGGACGCGCGCCGGCGCGAGAGACTGGCCGAACTGGTGGCCCCCGGCGAGCAGGTGCTGGTCACCGCGGCCGTGGACGACGACGTGCCGCACGTGCTGGCGGGCGCCCGGTACGCGGTGGCGGACGGGGCGGTGGAGCGCGTATGAGCACCGGCGAACCCGCCCCGGACGCCCGCGGCGGAAAGGGCACCGGGGAGACCCGCGGCGGCCGGGAGCCCTCCGGTGTCGACCTCGCGCGCGTGGCGTTGCGCGCGGCGAAGGAACAGGCCCGCGCGCGCGGGGACGCGGCGCGGCAGAAGAAGCAGGCGCGGCGCGGCGGCGGGCTGCGCTCCGGGGCGCGGGCCGACGGCCGCGACCCGATGGCGCTGGGCGCGGCGATCAACCGGCTGCTCAACGAGCGCGGCTGGGAGACGCCGGCCGCGGTGGGCGGTGTGATGGGCCGCTGGCCCGAGATCGTCGGCGAGGACCTGGCCAAGCACTGTGTGCCGCAGCGCTACGACGAGGACGAGCGGGTCTTGACCGTGCAGTGTGACTCGACGGCCTGGGCGACCCAGTTGCGGGTACTCGCGCCGACGCTGGTGGCCCGGCTGAACGAGGACCTCGGGCACGGCACGGTGCGGATGATCAAGGTGCTCAATCCGGGCGGTCCGGCCCGTCGCTACGGCCCGCTGCGGGCTCCGGGCAGCTCCGGACCCGGCGATACGTACGGGTGACGTACCTCACGTCGCACGGGTGTCCGGGTGTCCCGTCGTAACCCTGTACGGCGGTGTGGATCAGGGCCGGGCACGCCGTCCGATGCCTTCTGACCCCCCGGTAGCCAAGGGTTGACGGCGCGAAGCGCTGAGTGCCGCTGTGAAGCTCTTGGAGCCCCCATCCGCATATCGGGACCCGGCGGAGACCGGTTCAGGGCGGCACAGTGGGATACAGGTACCGGCAAACCCCCATCGATGTCGGCGCTACCGGTAGACTGGAAGCCAATCCCGCCCCAACGTGGGGACCGCCCGGGAAAAGCTGAGCAACGCTGATCAAGGCTTACCAACGCAACATGCCGCAGCCGCTCCGGCAACCTGCCGGCGAGCCCGGCTCGTGCTGTGCCAGAAAGGGCGCTTCGTGGCCGATTCCGGCAACCCCAACGAGAACAACCCGTCCACCGACGCCGGCGTGAGCGGCGAGGCCGTACCCTCCGCCTCCTACGACGCCAGCGCCATCACCGTGCTCGAAGGGCTGGACGCGGTCCGCAAGCGGCCCGGCATGTACATCGGCTCCACGGGCGAGCGCGGTCTGCACCACCTGGTGTACGAGGTCGTCGACAACTCGGTCGACGAGGCGCTGGCGGGTTACGCGGACACCATCGACGTGACGATTCTCGCCGACGGCGGTGTCCGTGTCGTCGACAACGGCCGCGGCATCCCGGTCGGCATCGTGCCCTCCGAGGGCAAGCCGGCCCTGGAGGTCGTGCTCACCGTGCTGCACGCGGGCGGCAAGTTCGGCGGCGGCGGCTACGCCGTGTCCGGCGGTCTGCACGGTGTCGGTGTCTCCGTGGTGAACGCCCTGTCGTCCAAGGTGTCCGTCGAGGTGCGCACCGACGGGTTCCGCTGGACCCAGGACTACAAGATGGGCGTCCCGACGGCACCGCTGTCCCAGCACGAGGCGATCGAGGAGACCGGCACGTCGGTCACCTTCTGGGCCGACCCGGAGATCTTCGAGACCACCGAGTACTCCTTCGAGACGCTGTCGCGGCGCTTCCAGGAGATGGCGTTCCTCAACAAGGGCCTGACCATCAAGCTGACCGACGAGCGCGAGTCGGCGAAGGCCACCGCCGGGGCGGACGAGGCGGGCGCGGACGAGAAGGACGAGGTCAAGTCCGTCACGTACCACTACGAGGGCGGCATCGTCGACTTCGTGAAGTACCTCAACTCCCGCAAGGGCGAGGCGGTGCACCCCACCGTCATCGACCTGGAGGCCGAGGACAAGGACAAGAGCCTGTCCCTTGAGGTCGCGATGCAGTGGAACAGCGGCTACAGCGAGGGTGTGTACTCCTTCGCCAACATCATCCACACGCATGAGGGCGGTACCCACGAGGAGGGCTTCCGCGCCGCGCTGACCTCGCTGATCAACAAGTACGCGCGCGACAAGAAGCTGCTGCGCGAGAAGGACGACAACCTCACCGGTGACGACATCCGCGAGGGTCTGACCGCGATCATCTCGGTCAAGCTGAGCGAGCCGCAGTTCGAGGGCCAGACCAAGACCAAGCTGGGCAACACGGAGGCCAAGACCTTCGTGCAGAAGGCGGTCTACGAACACCTCAACGACTGGCTGGACCGCAACCCGGTGGAGGCCGCGGACATCATCCGCAAGGGCATCCAGGCGGCCACCGCGCGCGTGGCGGCCCGCAAGGCGCGCGACCTGACCCGCCGCAAGGGCCTGCTGGAGAGCGCGTCCCTGCCGGGCAAGCTGTCGGACTGCCAGTCCAACGACCCCACCAAGTGCGAGATCTTCATCGTCGAGGGTGACTCCGCCGGCGGCTCGGCCAAGTCCGGCCGCAACCCGCAGTACCAGGCGATCCTCCCGATCCGCGGCAAGATCCTCAACGTCGAGAAGGCCCGGATCGACAAGATCCTGCAGAACCAGGAGATCCAGGCGCTGATCTCCGCGTTCGGCACGGGCGTGCACGAGGACTTCGACATCGAGAAGCTCCGCTATCACAAGATCATCCTTATGGCGGACGCCGACGTCGACGGCCAGCACATCAGCACCCTGCTGCTGACCTTCCTGTTCCGCTTCATGCGGCCGCTGGTCGAGGCGGGGCACGTCTACCTGTCCCGTCCCCCGCTGTACAAGATCAAGTGGGGCCGGGACGACGTGGAGTACGCCTACTCGGACCGCGAGCGCGACGCCCTGATCGAGATGGGCCGCCAGCGCGGCAAGCGCGTGCGCGAGGATTCGATCCAGCGCTTCAAGGGCCTCGGCGAGATGAACGCCGAGGAGCTGCGCGTGACCACGATGGACCAGGAGCACCGGGTGCTCGGCCAGGTCACCCTGGACGACGCCGCGCAGGCCGACGACCTGTTCTCGGTCCTGATGGGCGAGGACGTCGAGGCCCGGCGCCAGTTCATCCAGCGCAACGCCAAGGACGTCCGGTTCCTCGACATCTGAGTCGGTCTCAGCTGACCGCACCAGGAAGGATCTTCACCAGCAATGGCCGACGAGAACACCCCTGTCACCCCTGAAGAGGGCGGCGAACTCGTGATGCGTGTCGAGCCCGTCGGGCTCGAGACGGAGATGCAGCGCTCGTACCTCGACTACGCGATGTCCGTCATCGTCTCGCGTGCGCTGCCCGACGTCCGGGACGGCCTCAAGCCCGTCCACCGGCGCGTGCTGTACGCGATGTACGACGGCGGCTACCGCCCCGAGCGCGGTTTCTACAAGTGCGCCCGCGTCGTCGGCGACGTCATGGGCAACTACCACCCGCACGGCGACTCCTCCATCTACGACGCCCTGGTGCGCCTCGCCCAGCCGTGGTCGATGCGGATGCCGCTGGTGGACTCCAACGGCAACTTCGGCTCCCCCGGCAACGACCCGGCGGCGGCCATGCGGTACACCGAGTGCAAGCTCGCGCCGCTGTCGATGGAGATGGTCCGGGACATCGACGAGGAGACCGTCGACTTCACGGACAACTACGACGGCCGCTCCCAGGAGCCGACCGTCCTGCCGGCCCGCTTCCCGAACCTGCTGATCAACGGCTCCGCCGGTATCGCGGTCGGCATGGCGACCAACATCCCGCCGCACAACCTGCGCGAGGTCGCCTCCGGCGCCCAGTGGTACCTGGAGAACCCCGAGGCGTCCCACGAGGAGCTGCTGGACGCTCTCCTGGAGCGCATCAAGGGCCCGGACTTCCCGACCGGCGCCCTGGTGGTCGGCCGCAAGGGCATCGAGGAGGCGTACCGCACCGGGCGCGGCTCCATCACGATGCGCGCGGTGGTCGAGGTCGAGGAGATCCAGGGCCGGCAGTGCCTGGTGGTGACCGAGCTGCCGTACCAGGTGAACCCGGACAACCTGGCGCAGAAGATCGCCGACCTGGTGAAGGACGGCAAGATCGGCGGCATCGCGGACGTCCGCGACGAGACGTCCTCGCGTACCGGCCAGCGCCTGGTGATCGTCCTCAAGCGGGACGCGGTCGCCAAGGTCGTGCTGAACAACCTGTACAAGCACACCGACCTCCAGACCAACTTCGGCGCCAACATGCTGGCGCTGGTCGACGGCGTGCCGCGCACCCTGTCGCTGGACGCGTTCATCCGGCACTGGGTGACGCACCAGATCGAGGTCATCGTCCGCCGGACCCGGTTCCGGCTGCGCAAGGCCGAGGAGCGCGCGCACATCCTGCGCGGTCTGCTCAAGGCCCTGGACGCCATCGACGAGGTCATCGCGCTGATCCGGCGCAGTGAGACCGTCGACGTCGCCCGCGGCGGCCTGATGGAGCTGCTGGAGATCGACGAGATCCAGGCCAACGCCATCCTGGAGATGCAGCTGCGCCGGCTGGCCGCCCTGGAGCGCCAGAAGATCGTCCAGGAGCACGACGAACTCCAGGCGAAGATCAACGAGTACAACCAGATCCTCGCCTCGCCGGTCCGGCAGCGCGGGATCGTCAGCGAGGAACTGGCAGCGATCGTCGAGAAGTACGGCGACGACCGCCAGACCAAGCTGATCCCGTACGAGGGCGACATGTCCATCGAGGACCTGATCGCCGAGGAGGACATCGTCGTCACCGTCTCGCGCGGCGGTTACGTCAAGCGGACGAAGACGGACGACTACCGGGCGCAGAAGCGCGGCGGCAAGGGCGTGCGCGGCACGAAGCTGAAGGAAGACGACATCGTCGACCACTTCTTCGTCTCCACCACGCACCACTGGCTGCTGTTCTTCACGAACAAGGGCCGGGTGTACCGGGCCAAGGCGTACGAGCTGCCCGAGGCGGGCCGGGAGGCGCGCGGCCAGCACGTGGCGAACCTGCTGGCCTTCCAGCCGGACGAGGCGATCGCGGAGATCCTCGCGATCCGTGACTACGAGGCGGCGCCGTACCTGGTGCTGGCGACCAAGTCGGGTCTGGTCAAGAAGACGCCACTGAAGGATTACGATTCGCCCCGCTCCGGCGGCGTCATCGCGATCAACCTGCGCGAGCGGGAGGACGGGACCGACGACGAACTGATCGGTGCCGAACTCGTCTCGGCCGACGACGACCTGCTGCTGATCAGCAGGAAGGCGCAGTCGATCCGGTTCACCGCGTCGGACGACACCCTGCGTCCGATGGGGCGTGCCACCTCGGGCGTCAAGGGGATGAGTTTCCGTGAGAGCGACGAGCTTCTCTCGATGAATGTCGTCCGACCCGGTACGTTCGTCTTCACTGCGACGGACGGCGGGTACGCGAAGCGGACCGCTGTCGACGAGTACCGCGTCCAGGGTCGCGGCGGCCTCGGTATCAAGGCCGCCAAGATCGTGGAGGACCGTGGCTCGCTCGTCGGCGCGCTGGTTGTCGAGGAGACCGACGAGATCCTCGCCATCACCCTGTCCGGCGGTGTGATTCGTACGCGAGTCAACGGGGTCAGGGAGACGGGCCGTGACACCATGGGCGTCCAACTGATCAACCTGGGCAAGCGCGATGCCGTGGTCGGTATCGCACGTAACGCCGAGGCCGGACGCGAGGCGGAGGAAGTCGACGGCGACGTGGCCGTGGACGGGGCCGCCGAGGGTGCCGAGACCGCCGGCACGGACGAGGGTGAGGCGCCCTCGGCCGAGTAGCACGAGGAGAGAGTCATCGTGAGCGGAGCCACGGGCGCCGGATCGGCCGGTACCTCCACGGGTACGGAGACGGACGGCGGCGGCCGTGGCTCCGCCGCGCATGCGGGGGATCCGCACGACCCGCAGACGACGAATCTGAAGCCGGTCAAGGCTTCCGCGGCGGAGGACTCCCAGGGGGGAACCGTGAGGGACACGCGAGGCCAGACGGACGGGACGCGGCCCGGCTCCCCGCTGCCCGGTGAGCGCCGTCCGGAGCAGCCGGCCGGCCCGTACCACCCGCCGCAGGCCTACCCGGCGCAGGCCCAGACGGGCGCGGTACGGCGGCCCCGGACCGGCGCCGGGGCGCGGACCGCTCCGCGCACCCGCAAGGCGCGGCTGCGGGTGTCGAAGGCCGACCCGTGGTCGGTGATGAAGGTCAGCTTCCTGCTCTCCATCGCGCTCGGCGTCTGCACGATCGTCGCCTCGGCGGTGCTGTGGATGGTGCTGGACGCGATGGGCGTTTTCTCCACCGTGGGCGGCACGATCTCGGAGGCGACCGGCTCCAACGAGGCCAACGGCTTCGACCTCCAGTCCTTCCTCTCGCTCCCCCACGTCCTGATGTTCGCGACGATCATCGCGGTCATCGACGTCGTCCTCGCGACCGCGCTCGCCACCCTGGGCGCGTTCATCTACAACCTCTCCGCGGGCTTCGTCGGCGGTGTGGAACTGACCCTCGCCGAGGACGAGTGACGGCCCCCGGCAACCGATTTTGGGACTGACGTGGTCGTGCGCTAATCTTCAGGAGTCAGCGCGCGGGACATACACCGCAGAGCGCGGCGGGGCTATAGCTCAGTTGGTTAGAGCGCATCCCTGATAAGGATGAGGCCACAGGTTCAAATCCTGTTAGCCCCACAGAACGAAGACCCCCGGTCCGGATGGATCGGGGGTCTTTTGTTTCACGTGAAACGTGATCACGGCATGAGAAAAGACCCGACCGCTGGCGACGGGGGATGCACCAGCGATCGGGCCATGGCCAAGGGTAACAAGGTTGGGCGGGTTGTGGGGCCAAGTCGGCCGGTAATCACGAAGGTTGGCCGGTCAGGGGGTGCATGGGGGGTCGTAGGAGAGGCGGGGGAGGTACTCGTGCCACTTCTGGGGGGTCAGGACGCCCCGGGTGACCTGGCAGATGTGCTGGATCGCCGCGTCGGAGTCAAGGCGCCACAGCCGGACGGTGTCGGCGCCGCTGGAGACGCCCAGGACATGGCTGTTGGGGCTGAACGTCAGGAAGTTGCCCGTCTTGGCGTTCGGGCTCATCGACTGGCCGATCGCGGTCGCCGCGCCGGGATCCGTGACGTTCCACAGGCGCACGGTGTTGTCGCTGCCCCCGCTGGCCAGGGTGTGTCCGTCCGCGCTGAACGTCAGTGAGGTCACCGCCTCGGTGTGGCCGGTGAGCGCCTTGCCGAGCGTGGCCGCGGCGGCCGGGTCGGTGACGTTCCACAGCTGGACCGTGTCGTCATCGCTGCCGCTGGCCAGGGTGTGCCCGTCCGGGCTGTAGGCGAGCGCGTTGACGGGACCGGAGTGGCGGTCCAGCGGTGCGCCGAGCGGTGTGGGACGGGCCGGGTCGGTGACCTTCCACAACCGGATGGTGCTGTCCGCGCTGCCGCTGGCCAGGGTGCGGCCGTCCGGGCTGAACGTGAGGGTGTTGACGTAGCCGCGGTGGCCGGTGAGCGGCTTGCCGAGCGGGGCCGGGCGCGCGGGGTCGGAGACGTCCCAGAGCCGGATGGTGCGGTCGTCGTAGGCCGTGGCCAGGGTGTGTCCGTCCGGGCTGTAGGCCAGTGCGTCCGGGCCCATGAACCGGGTGCGCAGGGTCAGCGGTGGCCCTGCGGGGACCGGGTGCGCGGGGTCGGAGACGTCCCACAGGTACACGGCCCGGACCCCGGTGAGGACGGCGAGGGTGTGGCCGTCGGGGGAGAACAGCAGGGATCGCTGGTCGCCGTCCGCGCGCATGAAGGGCTTGCCCAGCGGCACGGGCCGGCCGGGACGCGTCACGTTCCACAGCCGCAGCCTGCCGTCCCGCGCGGCCGTGGCCAGCACCCGCCCGTCCGGCCGGAAGGCCCCGCTGCGGCCGACCATGTCCGAGGTCGGGACCGACCAGAGCCGCACCTTGCTGTCGCCGCTGCCGGTGGCCAGCGTCCGGCCGTCGGGGCTGAACCCCAGCGCGTACATCTCCCCGCTGCTGCCCGCGAGAGGCTCCCCCACCTGGGACGGGGCCGCCGGGTCGGTCACGTTCCACAGGCTCGCCGTGCTGTCCGCGCTCGCGGCGGCGAGCCTGCCGCCGTCCGGGCTGAACGCCACCGACCACACCGGACCGGTGTGCCCGGTCAGCGGCGCGCCGAGCGCGGCCGGCCGGTCCGGGTCGGCGACGTCCCACATCCTGACGGTGTCGTCCGCGCTGCCGCTGGCCAGCGTCCGGCCGTCGGGGCTGAACGCCACCGAGTGCACGAGGTCGGTGTGGCCCCGCAGCACCGCGCGGACCGGCTCGGGGCGGTCGGGATCGGCCGTGTGCCACAGCCGGATGGTGCCGTCGTCACCGCCCGCCGCCAGTGTCCGCCCGTCCGGGGCGAACGCCACCGAACGCACCGCCGCGGTGTGGCCGCGCAGTACCTTGAGGGCCTTCGCCCGGTGCGGGTCGGCGACGTTCCACAGCCGGACGGTGTGGTCCTCGCCGGCCGAGGCGAGGGTGCGGCCGTCCGGGCTGAAGGCGACCAGGTAGATGGTGCCGGTGTGCCCGGTCAGCGGCTTGCCGAGTGGCACCGGGTGCGCCCGGTCGGTCACGTCCCACAGCCGGACCGTGCCGTCGTCGCCCGCGCTGGCGAGCGTGTGCCCGTCCGGGCTGAACACCGCGCTGCTCACCCAGCTGGTGTGCCCGGTCAGCGGCTTGCCGAGGGCCTTGGGGCGGCTGGGGTCGGCCACGTTCCACAGCCGGACGGTGCGGTCGTAGCTGGCCGTGGCCAGGGTCTTGCCGTCCGGGCTGAAGGTGGTGAGGTAGACCGCGCCGGTGTGTCCGGACAGCGGGGTGGCCAGCGGGGCGTTGACGATCGAGATCAGCCTGCTGTACGTGCCCTCGTCCCCCGGGCGCAGCCGGTGCGCGACCAGGTCGAGCTGCGCGGCCAGCGAGGGGTCGGTGCGCTCCACCCGGTCCGCCTCGGCGAGGACCTGCGCGAACACGGCGTCGTCCCGCTGCTGCCAGGCGATCACCGCCGAACCGCCGGCCACCAGGGCCAGGACGACCAGCGTCGCGACCGCCGCCCGGCTGATCCACACCGTGCGCTTGCGCAGCCGTACCGAGGCGGCCAGGAACTCGACCGCGCTGCGGGTCAGGAAGGTGTCCCCGGCCGATCTGGCCCAGGTGCGAGCCTGTTCCAGCCGGGAGCCGCGGTACAGCAGCGAGGTGTCGCGGTCGGAGTCCTCCCAGGCCCGGCCGTCCTCCTCCAGGCGCTGGCGCAGCAGATGGTCGTTGCGGTTGTCGTCGATCCAGTGCCGCAGCCGGGGCCAGGCGTGCAGCAGCGCCTCGTGGGTGATCTCCACGGTGTCCGCGTCGAGCGTGACGAGCCGGGCCCGTACCAGCGCTTCCAGGGATTCCTCGGTCTTGTCCGGGTCCGAGGACTCGTCCGCGAGCTGCCGCCGGGTGCCGCGCCGCCGGGTGGCCTGGGTGTCCTCGCCGAGGCGGACCAGACGCAGCAGGAGCAGCCGGGCGGCGGTGCGGGCGGCCGGGTCGAGGCCGGACCAGGCGCGTTCGGCGGTCGCCGCCACCGCGCCCTGGATGCCGCCCGCCGCGCGGTAGCCGGCCAGTGTCAGCCGGCCGGCCTTGCGGCGCTGCCAGGTGGCCAGCAGGGCGTGCGACAGCAGGGGCAGCACGCCCGCGTCGTGCGCGCCGCGCGGGCCGTCGGCGCTCACCTCGCGCACGATCAGCTCGGCGAGCCCCGGTTCCAGCTCCAGGCCCACCGCCTTGGCCGGGCCGGTCACCGCGTCCCGCAGCTCGGCGCTGGTCAGCGGGCCGAGGACCATGTGCCGGTGCTGAAGGGCGTCGGCCAGTTCGCGGTAGCCGAGGCACTGCTCGTAGAAGTCGGCGCGGATGCCGAGGACGACCAGTGCGGGGGCGCCGGCGGTGCTGCCGGGGGGCGGGGTGCAGGCGGCGGCCAGGAGCTGTATGAAGGTGCGGCGGTCGGCCTCGTCGGCGCAGAGGGTGAACGCCTCCTCGAACTGGTCCACGATCACGACCGGCCGCTCGCCGGGGGCGCCGTCACGCCGGGCACACGCGGCGACGGCCTCCCGCACGGCCCGGGCGAGCCCGAGGGCGTCCGAGCCGGGCGCCGCGGGGTTCCCGGTGGCCTCCCGCTCGGCCCGGCGCGCGTCGGCGACGACGGGGGCGAGATCCGGTATGCGGCGGACCAGTTCCCCCAGGGGATCGGCGCCGGGGACCAGTTGGAGGACGGGGAGCTGCTCGGCGGGGGAGTCGGAGGGGTCGGCGGTGAACGCCGTCATGCCGGTCGCGGGGCCGGCGAGCGCGCCGTCCCGCAGGGCGGGCACCAGACCCGCGTTCAGGAGGGAGGATTTGCCGGCCCCGGAGGCGCCCACCAGCATCACCAGGCCGCCGGTCCGCCCGGCGCCCCGCAACTGGTCGACGAGGGCGTTCGTGCTGCGCTCCCGGCCGAAGAACCAGCGCGCGTCCTCCCGCCGGTACGGAGCGAGTCCCCGGTACGGGCACACGCCCCCGGTGACGGGCGGGGCCTGGTCCGGCGGCTCCTTCTCCTCCTGCTCGGGCGGGTCCGGCCGGTCGCCCACCGGTCCGGACAGCGCGCGCTCCCACAGCCGTTGCCAGTGACCGAGGTCGTACAGTCCGCCGGAGACCGGGGTGGGCCGCAGCCGCCGCGCCTCCGGGATCAGGATGTGCAGCACCGCCGCGAGGGCGGTGAACTGGGCCGGTACGTTCCGGGCCCGGCGCCAGTCGCTGATCCGCTGCGCGGACACCCGTACCGGCCGGCCGCGCTCGTCGACCCGCTGGAGCCGGACGACCGCCTCGGCGACGCTCTTGAGGGGCGGGTTGCCGGCCTCCCGGTACAGCAGCGCGAGACGCTCGGCGAAGGCTGTGCGTGCCCCTGAGTCGGAACTCAAGGTCCCACCCCTTTACTTCCCCCCGCATCTGGACGTCCGGACCGGAAAACTCACCTTATACGGCTGACCTGCGGAGAACGCCCTGTCCGGAGACCGGAACCTCCTCGCCGGGGGCGACAGATGGCAGGATCCGAACCGGGTAGCGGACTCGTCACGCACCGTCCGGACAGGCCACCGGCACAGTGCTCGGAGAGACGGCCCACGGCAGCGAACGTTCTCGGTCAACTTCTGCCGCGACCACGCGAGCGGATCCGGCCGGGGCGGAGAGCGGTGATCACGTACACGCCCGAGCCGGCGAGCGTCTCGTCCGGCTCCCTACTTCGACCCGTGCCGGCGCGCCGACAGGGTGCGGGTCGAACATCCCCTGTGCCGTTCGGTACCGGTCCCCACGAGGGGAGGGACCGGTGCCGGGCGGACAGGGGCTCTGCGTCCGTGCCCCGTCGGCGGCGCGTCCTCCGCCTCCCGCCGGTTCAGCGGCCGCCCCGGCGGGCAGTGACGTCCTGGAGGTCACCGAGTCGACCCGGCCGGACGGTCATGGCGGGGTCGCTGACGGCTGGAGGACGCATGAAGGTCTCTGTCGACCGCAGCCTGTGCTACGGCTCCGCCGAGTGCGCGTACCGGGTGCCGGCGGTGTTCGCCTTCGAGGACGGCTACGGCGTCGTACGGCCCGGACAGGAAGGGGCCGGGGAGGATCCGGAGGTGGCGGAGGCGGCGGAGAAGTGTCCTTCGCAGGCGATCGTGTTCGCGGAGTAGGGCGCTGACGGGGGCGGAGCGCTGACGGGGCGGAGCGCTCGTGCCGGTGGGACGGCACCCGGACAACGGGTGGGACGGCACCCGGACACCCGGGTGAGGCCGGTCAGGAGCCGGCCGGGTAGGTCCAGCCGAACTCCGCCAGTGCCCGGGCCCGCGCCTCGGCGACGGCTGTGCGGGCCTCGCGTTCGGCGGGGTCGGTGTGGGCCGCCTGGCCGGTGACCTGCCCCTCCCACTTGCGGTACAGCAGGCCGACGTCCGCCGAGAACCAGCCCCGGCTCACCGCGTTCAGCGCCAGCAGCAGCCCGGTGTCCTCGGAGGCCGGCAACGCCATCCAGCCGCCGAGGGCGGTCAGCAGGTCCCGCCGTACGCACAGGGTCGCGGGGTGCACCGGCGCCCGGAAGTCGTGGCGCTTCCAGTGGTCGAGCACGGCGCCGCGCTCCAGCGGGCCCTCCCGCGGGTCGCCGGGGAAGCCGGCCGTGGAGCCGTCGGGCAGCAGGTCGAGGGCGCGGGAGGTGGCCCAGCCCAGGGCGGGGTCGGCCTCCAGGGCGGCCAGGTCGCGGGCCAGCGCGCCGGGGGTGAGCCGGTCGTCGGCGTCGAGAACCTTCACGTACGCGCCCCTGGCGTGCGCCAGTGCGATGGTGCGGGCGACACCGGGGCCGCCGGGCCGGCCCTGACGGAAGGTCACGCGCGGGTCGTCCGGGACGTACGGGCGGACCTCGTCACTCTCGCCGTCCTGCTGGATCAGCCACTCCCAGGTCCAGCCCGGGGGCAGCCGCTGGGCGTCCAGGGAGGCGTGGGCCTCCGGCAGGAACCGGGCGGACGGGCCGTGGACCGCGGTGACTACGGTGACGCGCCGGTGCACGGCAGCGCTCACCACCTTTCCCTCTTCACGCTTCGCCTCGTGGTGTCGTGCCTCATCCTCGTACGGCGCGTACGGGTAACGCGCGAGACCCCCGGCCGATCCCGGCCGGGGGTCTTCTTCCGTGTCGACTGACGCGTACGCAAGTCGCCTGGTGTCGAGACGGCTGCGGTGCTGGTGAGCGGCTGAGCGAGCCGCTCAGCAGTCGAGGGCTGCTGGACTGCGGCGTTGGGCCGGGACCTCGGCGGCCTCGGCGCCGTCGGTGTGTTCCCTGCCGTTCTCGGTCTGCGTCTCGTCGAGGGGCCGGTGCCGGCAGCTCGGGGACTTTCCGTGGGCCTCGGCCCGGATGCGCTGCTTCATCGTGGGGGGCAGTGCCCTGCTGTGGGCCCAGGCCCAGTGGAACGCCGTCGGGATCGTCGGGGCCGGGCGGTGGGCCTTGTCACCGTCGGTGCGCGGGCTCTCGGTCCGCGGGGCGGCGGGCGCGGCCGTCGCGGAGGTCGCGGTGACGAGTCCGAGCGCCGTGCACAGCGCGAGGAAGGCGGTGACGATGGCGGTCCACAGCTGCATGACCTTGTTCTTGGCCATGACCCCTCACTTTCGGGTTGGGCGATTTGCGTACTTTGCTCATGATGTGTATGCGCACCGCGAAGTGGTGGACCGACGCCCGTGGCGCGGCGATGTTCAGATGAACACCACCCGTATGGCCGCACCGGGGTCGGAAAGCCGTCCAAACCTCGCAAGAGGGGGGCGAAGAGGGAGCAAAGTAACGGTGGGTGGAGGTGTGATCACCCTCCGATCGGAACGGCGTCCGACCTGGCCCAACGCGTTGACAGGGCCGGGAGTTGGGCGCCCCGGCAGGTCACCGATCGATATCGGCCGGTGTGTATAGTCGGGCGCCAGAGGTCCCCTACGTCAAGGAAAGACGAGGTCGCGCGGTGAAGAAGCTGCTCCTGGTCGCACTGGCCGCCATCGGCGGGCTCCTCGTGTACCGCCAGATTCAGGCGGATCGCGCCGAGCAGGACCTGTGGACGGAGGCGACCGACTCCGTGCCCACGGGTTCCTGAGTCCCGACACCCCATTTCTGCACAGACCCCGGCCGCCCCTCGCGGCCGGGGTTTCGCGTTGTCCGGAGCAACGGGTGGGGCCGGGCCTGTCGTGTTGCGGGCTCGCGAGAACCGAGGTAGCCGTACCGAGCGGGTCGCGGGTGGCGGGTCGTCGTGGAGCGATTCGGACGGCCGTACGCGTTGCCCGGATGACGCGGGGGCGCTCGGGGCAGGATGGGCCACGGCCCGGACGGCCGACGGGTACGGGGCGACAGGGGGTGGCGCGTGCGAGGGCGTACGGCGGGGTGGCGCGTGCGAAGGCGTACGGCAGGGTGGCGCGGTCAGCGGTACGTGCCCCTGCGGGTGGGTGCCGTCCTGCTCGCCCTGTGCGGGGTCCTCGCGACGGGTGGCGTGGCCGGTGCCGCAGGGCCTGACGGATACGGCTTCGCGCCCGGCGCCCGTACGGTCACCGGGGCCACTAACCCCGGCGGGGCGCAGCGGTTGGACGCCGGTCGCGTCTACCGCGGCGAGCTGCCGAGGAACGGCAGGCTCTACTACCGGCTGCACCTCGCCGCCGAGGACACGGCGTACGTCCCCGTCACCGCCGTACCGCCCGCGGACACGGCCGTCTCCGCCACCGACGGCATCCGCGTCTCCCTCCGGGACGCCGACGGCACGCCGTGCTCCTACGCCTCCGCCCGTTTCGGCGCCGGGCTCAGCCCGCGCCCGGTCACGGCCCTGGGCCGGCGCGAGGCCGGCCGGGCGCTGTGCCAGGGGAAGGGGACGTACTACCTGTTCGTGGAGCGCCTGGACGCCGAGGGCTCCGGTTCCGGCGCGGCGGGCTCCGCGCGGCCCTGGGGTCTGGAGATCGCGCCGGCCACCGAACCGGCTCGTGTCGCCGCGGGGCCCACGAGCGCGCCGGGCGGCTGGGACTCGGCCACCCCGCGACCGCTCACCGGCGAGGCCCGCGACCGTACCGGCGGCACCGGGTTCGCCTCGGCCGCAGCAGTCGGCCAGGGGGTCTGGCGCAGCGCGCTCACGCCCGGCGAGACGCGGTTCTACAAGGTGCCGCTCGACTGGGGCCGCCAACTGCACGCCTCCGCCGACCTGGGTCCCGCCGCGGGCCACGGTTACGTCGGCGGCGCCCTCACTCTCTCCCTCCACAACCCGGTACGCGGACCGGTGGACGACGCCGCGCTCGGCTACACCGGCACCCGCAAGACGGTCACCCTGGACCTGGTCCCGCCGGTCGAGTACGCCAACCGCTACGCCGCGCCGAGCGGGGTCGGCACGGTCCGCTTCGCCGGCGAGTACTACCTGGTCCTGCATCTCAGCGAGCAGCTGACCGGCGTCTTCGGACGGGGACCGTTCCCGGTGACCCTGCGGGTACGGGTGGACGGCCGGGCGCACGCGGGGCCGGAGTACGCGGGACGGCCCGTGCCGGCGGGCGTCTTCACGGTCACGGCCGGAGACCGGACGGCGGCCCTGACCGGGGGCGGCGACGAGGACGGCACGGCGATGCGACTGCTCGGCTTCGGCGGGGTCGGCATGGGCACCGCGCTGCTGCTGACGCTGGGCGGCTGGACGGTCGTGGCACGGCGGGCTCAGACCCGGGTCAGCGCCCAGAAGCCGACGGCGTAACAGGCCAGCGCCAGCAGCAGGACCGGGACGGCGACCCGGGCCGGGGGCCCGGGACGGCGCCGGTTCGGGCGCCGCCGGGCCCGGTGGCTCGGCGCCGGAGCCGGCACGCGGGGATCGCGGGCGGTGTAGGCGGCGGTGGGGGCCGTCGGACCGTTGGCGGCGGACTGCTGCCACGGGGGCGGGGGCGGAGGGGGCGGCGTGCTGTCGAACGGTGCCTGGGGTGGCGGGAGTCGGAAGCTGCCGGTGTCCGAGGGGGTGGAGCCGGTGTCCGAGGGGGAGGAGCCCGTGTCCGTGTCGGCCGGGGCCGCTGCCAGGGCGGTGAAGTCTGCCCCCGGGGACTTCCGTTCCGGCCCGTCGGGACCGAATCCCGGTGGCAGCGGGCCCAGTTGGTCGAAGATCTCGATCAACTCGTCGTCGGGGCCGGGCTCCGGCAGCAGTCGCACGGCGGCGGCCAGCTCCTTGCGTGCCCCCGTGGCGGTGCGGAAGCGGGCCGCCGGATCGGGTTGCAGCAGCGTGGCGACGACCTGCCACAGCGGCTCCGGGATGTTCTTGGGGGCTCCCGGCGTGCCGTGTTCCAGGAAGTACCGCACGAGCTCCTTGGCGTCCGGCTTCGCCCCTTCGAGGAGGTACAGGGCGACCAGGCCTACGGCGAACAGGTCGGCGGCGAAGTCGGGCTCGGCGCCTTGCAGTTGCTCGGGGGCCAGGTACCCGGGCGTGCCCACCACGAGGTCGGTCTCGGTCAGCCGGGGTTCGCCGAGCCGCATGGCGATGCCGAAGTCGGACAGCCGTAGCCGGGGCCGGCCGGTGCCGGTCGCCTCCAGCAGGAGGTTGGCGGGCTTGACGTCCCGGTGCACGACCCCCTCCGCGTGGACGGCGGCGAGCCCGGAGAGCAACTGGTCGAGCAGGACGCACACATAGCCGGCGGGCAGCGCGCCGTAGTCGTTGACGAGGTGGACGAGGGAGCCGCCGCCGACCAGGTCCATGGTGAACAGGACCTGGTCGTCGTCGGCCAGCCAACTGGCCGGAGCCAGGACGTGCGGGTGGTCGATCCGCAGCGCCTGCTCCCGGACGAAACGCAGCAGGGAGTGGGCGTCGCGTTGCTGGAGGACCTTGGCGGCGACATAGCGGCGCCGGCGGTGGTCCCAGGCGCGCCAGACGGCGCCCACGCCACCGCGTCCGATCGGGTCGGCCAGCTCGTACCGGCCGGCGAAGACCTCACCCATGGCAGTCCGCCGCTCCTCCCCTGGTCCCACGTTCCGCCTGCGCCCCGGCTGCCACCGGAGCCCCCCGGGTCCGGCGCCGGCCCCCCTTCCGAGCGCCGGGCCAGGGGTTTCAGTTCTGGTGGGACTGGTAGTGCGCGACCGCGTCCGAGGTGCGGCCGGCGCCGTAGACCCGGAGGAACTCGGCCAGCTCGGGGTGGGCCGGGGCGAGGGAGTCCGCGGCGTCGATGATGTCGCCGGCGGCGGCCACCGAGCGCAGCAGCGACTGGATCTCGCGCACCACCCGCTTGACCGTGGGGGCGCCGGAACCGCTGGTGGTCTGGGTGGTGTTGTTCAGCACGGAGCCCCCCTGGGACTTCTTGATCTCGTCCATCCGCTCGGTCGCCTCGGCGGCGCTGACGCTGCCGTCCGCCACCTGTGCCGCCAGCTCCTGCAACAGCTGCACCCGCTGGACCACGGCGGGGTTCCCGATCTTCGCGCGCTGGCCGCTCATCAGCTGCGAGAGCATCGGAGCGGACAGGCCCAGCACCCCCGCGAGCCGGGCCTGGTTCAGCCCGAGATCATCGATGAGCTTACGGAAGAGCGCCCCCAACGGCTCCCCATACCAGTTCCGCTGCAGCTCCCGCGCTCTGGCGGTGGCTTCCTGCTGTGCGGCGTCCATTGCGTCTCCCCATCGCTTCCCCTGAAAACCGCGGTTCGCTGCAGCGAACCACGCCGAGCATCTTACGGAGAGTGGTCATCCACGGGGACCCCCAATCTTTTTGCGGGATACGGGGGGTGACCCGGTACTCTGGTCCCCGACGCCCACCGGAGGTCATGTCCCTACGGCGGAGCGCACCCTTCCAGGGGCCTTAGCTCAGTTGGTAGAGCGCCGTCTTTGCATGGCGGATGTCAGGGGTTCGACTCCCCTAGGCTCCACACCGGGAGAGGCCCCCTGACCTGCGGAGACGCGGGTCAGGGGGCCTCTCTGCGCGCATCACCGGGAGCGCGGAGGCGCAACGGAGCCTGGGCCCCTATCCGGCCGCGAGCAGAGGCGTGACGACGTCCTTGACCTGCTCTTCCGTGAGGGCGCCGGACACCGAGGCGGCGATGCGGCCCGTGCGGTCGAGGAAGACCGTGTAGGGAAGGCCGACCTGGCTGACCGTCCCGCGGGGGATGCGCAGCGCCTGCTTGCCGCCCTTGTCCACGAGGGTCGGATAGTTCAGGCCGTGCTCGCGGATGAAGGAGAGCGGGTGGGACGCCGAGTCGCCGCCGTCGATGCCGACGATCTGGAGACCCTGTCCTCCCAGCTCTTTCTGGATTTGGGCCAGACCGGGAGACTCGGCGCGGCAGGGTCCGCACCAGGAGGCCCACGCGTTCAGTGCGACGACCTTTCCCTTGAACGCGTCCAGCCGCACCGGGCGGCCGTCGGCCCCTTCGCCCTGGAGCACCGGCACTCCGGCGGTGGGAGGCGGGCCGGCTGCTGACGCCGTTCTTCACGGTCGCGTCGCCGGTCGCGTCGCCGGTCGCGGGGTGGGAGCCGGTGCAGCCGGAGACGAGGGCCGCCGCGCAGACGGCCGCCCACGCGGCCCGTTTGATCGACATGAGCTGTGAGTATGGCAAGGGCTCAACTCCGCTTCGCAGGCGCCTCATTGCCCGGAGGGGCACCGGGTCGCTTCGTCAGGCCCCGCGGCGCCGGCGGTTCGGCGGCTGACCTACGGTTCCTCACGTGAGGAACCGATCTGTGCGTAACCGGATCCTGTCGGCCGGCGCAGTGACGCTGGGCTTGTGCCTGGCAGTCACCGGCTGCGAGAGCGGTCCCGAGGCCGCCCCGCGAGCCGGCGACGCGGCCTGTCGCGCAGCGGCCGGGAAGCTACCCGAGAAGATCGCCGGCCTGGAGCGCGGTGACGCGGACGCGGCCGGGGTCGCGGTGTGGGGCGACGGGAAGATCGTCGCCCGCTGTGGGATCCCGATGCCGCGCCCGACACCGGACCCGTGCACGACCGTGAACGGCGTGGACTGGGTGTGGCGCTATCGGCAGGGCGACGACGGTCACGACCTGCTGGTCACCTACGGCCGCTCCCCCGGCCTGGAGGTGACGGTCCGGTCCGGCGCCCCGTCGGAGGCGGCACTCGTCGAACTGACGAAGGCGGCCTATGAGCTGCCCCGGCACCGCAAGTGCCTGGACCGCGAGGGGAACTGACTCGGCCCGCGCTTACTCCCTCGGGACGGGTACTGCCAGTTCGATCGGAGGTTCACCGTAAGGACGCTTGTTCGGTCAATTCAGGCTGACAAGTGAGGGAACAGGCCACATCCCGGCCCGCCTGTTTCCTGGTGCCCGTTCCGGCGGCAGCATGTTCGGGCTTGAACGGCGCGCGGGCGCCGCGGAGCGGGAACGTCGGGGGGTTCTGGTGCATCAGACGTGGCTGTCGTCCACCTTTCTCGGCCGGTTACGGAACACGACGCGGGAAGAACTGCTGCGTCTGGGCACCCCGATCACCTATCCACCGCACCGCGCCCTGCTGGAGCAGGGCGACGACAGCCGGCACGTCCTGCTGATCACGAGCGGTGTCGTGAAGGTGGTGGGGAAAGCGGAGAGCGGCTACGACATGCTGCTCGCCGTCCGCCTGGCGGGTGACATGGTCGGGGAGATGGCGGCCTTCGAGGAGCGCCCCAGGTCCGGCACGGTGATCGCGTGCGGTGACGTGACCGCGCGGATCATCCAGGTGCGGGCGCTGGAGGCCTTCCTCTCCCGGTATCCGGACGCCATGCGGGCCGTCCGGCACATGCTGTGCGCCCGGCTGCGCTGGGCCAACCGGCGCCGGATCGACTTCCAGGCCTACGACTCGCTGACCCGACTGGCCCGCGTGCTGGCCGAGTTGTGCCAGGCGTACGCCCAGCCCGTGCCCGGCGGCGACGACAGGCGGCGCGACCTCGGTGTGACGCTGACCCAGAAGGAACTCGCGTCACTGGCCGGTCTGAAGCTCAACACGGCCGAAAAGAGCCTGGCCGCACTGACAGCCCAGGGACTGGTGGAACGCAGTTACCGAAACATCACCATCTGTGACGTTCCGAAGCTGCTCGAATTCGCCAAAGTCATGGCGGACAACCCGTAGCAGTACGGGATCGGTTTCGAGACTCTCTCCTAGCCTCTCGGGAAACACTCCGTGGGCGGTTTCCCCCACGGCCCGCCCAGAGAGGACAACACCGGGTGGCTGCGTGGCCTGACTTCTATCCCTGCACCTGTATCGCCGCACGGCCTTCCTCATCCTGACGGTCCTGGGCATCGTCGCGGGAGCATCAACCTGACGCACCTGCACACCAGACGTGACGCACCTGCACATCAGACGGCACGCGCCCGCACATCACCTGACCGGTCACTGTTTCACGTGAAACAGCGGGAAACAGAGCGGGGGGAGCGGCGCAGCGCCACTCCCCTCGGTCGGCCCGGCTCAGGTCGATCAGACCTGGTCGTCGCCGTCGTCCTCCGCCTGCTTGGCCTGGACCTCGGGGTCCAGCACCGAGGGGCCGGTGCCGTCCACGGAGCTGAGGCGGCCCGACTCGGGCACCTCGGTGGCGGCCGGCGGCTCGACCAGCCAGTCCGGGTTGGCCTGCTTGTCCCACCACTTCCAGGCCGCGAAGGCACCGCCGGCCACCACGGTCAGCAGCGCCAGCACCTTCACGGTCCGGCCGGCCCGGGACCGGCGTTCGTTCTTGCGGGCCAGCTTCTGGATCTCCTGCGCCGTGACATGACCGCGCAGGGCGGCCAGGGCGGCGGCACCGCGGACGGCGGCCTCGTCGGCCACCGGGGCCGCGGCGGCCACGGCCTGCTCGATCTTCGGACGGGAGTACAGGGCGGCCTGCCGGGCGGCCTTGCGCGTGCGCAGCGCGGCCTCCTGCGCGGCGAGGTCCACCTTCGGCGGCACATGCGCACGAGCCTGCTCCAGGCGCGGGGCGAGCCGGGCGTCGTACTGTTCGCGGGCCTGGTCTGCGGCCTGCGACACCACGGGCGCCAGCCGTACGCGTGCCTCCTGCGCGTAATGCGCGGCACGCTCCTTGGCCGTGTCGGCGTAGGGCGCCACCACTTCCGCGGCGTGCAGCACGCTGTCCTTCGCCGAGCCGGTCGCGGCGCGCACGCTGTCGATGCGGGTCACGGGTTTCCTCCTCCTCGGTGGCGTACGGTATTCGACTTTCCACCCTTTTACGGATCATGCCTTCCAACAGTCCCCGCGGCATGCGAGGACGGGCATTCGGGTGCCGGCGCCAGGTGCCGACCCTGCCACGCATACCCACCGCGCGCCGCTTTCCCACGCGAGTCCCCGCCGTCGGGCGATCCGAAGCCCCCGCCGTGCGAGGATCAGGGAAGTCACAGAAAGACGACGGAAGACAACGGAAGGCAGACCGTGGCCGAGCAGCTGTACGCCACCCTGAAGACCAACCACGGCGACATCGTCGTCCGGCTGTTCCCGGACCACGCGCCCGCCACGGTCAGGAACTTCGTCGAGCTGGCGGAGGGCACGCGCGAGTGGACCCACCCGGAGACCGGTGCCAAGAGCAACGCCCGGCTCTACGACGGCACGGTCTTCCACCGGGTCATCAGCGGTTTCATGATCCAGGGCGGCGACCCGCTGGGCTCCGGCATCGGCGGCCCCGGTTACAAGTTCGAGGACGAGTTCCACCCCGACCTGCGCTTCGACAGGCCGTACCTGCTGGCCATGGCCAACGCCGGCCCGGGCACCAACGGCTCCCAGTTCTTCATCACCGTCTCCCCGACGGCGTGGCTGACCCGCAAGCACACCATCTTCGGCGAGGTCACCGACCCGGCCAGCCAGAAGGTCGTCGACGCCATCGCCGCCGTGCCGACCGGCCGCAACGACCGCCCGGCCAGTGACGTGGTCATCGAGTCGGTCGCCGTCGAGAGGCGCCAGGGCTGAGCCCGCCGTCCCGTGGCCCGGGGCCACGGGAAAACCCCCGCGCAGGGAACCATTCGCCCCGCTCATCCGTAAGGATGGGCGGGGCGGGGTGTGTGCCCGGGTGGTCCCCGGGACGAGCCCCGGGCCACGAGGGCCGCGATGAGCCATGACGAGCAAGGGGATCCGATGGACCAGGCCGCAGGCAGCGCGCAGGACGCCGCCCGGGGCGTGCCCGTGTGCTACCGGCACCCGGACCGCGAGACCGGCGTGCGCTGCACCCGCTGTGACCGCCCCATCTGCCCCGAGTGCATGGTCAGCGCCTCGGTCGGCTTCCAGTGCCCCGACTGCGTCCGCGGCGGTTCCGGCACGGGGCACGCCCCCGCCGCGTCCCGGCCGCGCACGGTGGCGGGCGGCACGGTGACGTCCGACCCCCGGCTGCTCACCAAGATCCTCATCGGGATCAACATCGCGGTGTTCATCGCGATCCAGGCCGACACGTCGCTGCTGGACCACCTGGTGCTGTACGGCGCCTGGCCGCCGAAGCCCTTCGCGCCGACCTCGGGCGTGGCCGGCGGCGAGTGGTACCGCTTCGTGACGTCGATGTTCGCGCACCAGGAGTACTGGCACATCGGCTTCAACATGCTGAGCCTGTGGTGGATCGGCGGCCCGCTGGAAGCCGCGCTCGGCCGGGCCCGCTATCTGGCCGTCTACCTGGTCTCCGGGCTGGCCGGCGGCGCGCTGACCTATCTGCTCGCCTCGCCGACGCAGGCCTCGCTCGGCGCCTCCGGGGCGATCTTCGGACTCTTCGGCGCCACCGCGGTCCTGATGCGCCGCCTGAACTACGACATGCGGCCGATCATCGCGCTGCTGGTGATCAACCTGATCATCACCTTCGGCGTGGGCCACATCGCCTGGCAGGCCCACATCGGCGGCCTCGTCGCGGGCGTCGTCACCGGCTACGCGATGGTGCACGCCCCGCGCGAGCGCCGAGCCCTGGTGCAGTACGGCACCTGTGCGCTGGTGCTGGTGCTCTCGGTGGCGCTCGCCCTCATCAGAACCGCTCAGCTGGGCTGATACCGAACCGTTGTCCACAGCGTGTGCCGGATCTTGTGCACACGGTGCGGATACAGCCGAGCCCCCGGCCGCTCGTCCGTGTTTCCACAGGTCAAGCCGGGGGCGAATGCGTGTGCGGGGGCCGGTAGTGCAGTCGTATCGGCGTCAACCCCCGATGAGTTATCCACAGATCGTAGTCTTTTCCCCAGGAGGGTGTGGATACGACGGGCGACCTGTGGATAACTCAGTGAACAGCCCTGGGCAGAGCTGCTACTTCCACTGCGTGGAGACACCGAAGCCGGCGGCGATGAAGCCGAAGCCGACCACGATGTTCCAGTTGTCCAGCGCGTCGATGGGCAGCGAGCCGTCGGTCACGTAGAAGACGACGATCCAGGCCAGACCGATGAGGAACATGGCCAGCATGACGGGGGCGACCCAGGCACGGCTGTTCAGCTTGATCGCCTGCGCCTGCTTGGCCGGCGGCGGAGTGAAGTCCGCCTTCTTGCGGATACGTGACTTCGGCACGAGGGTCTCTCCTGTCGATGCGCTGCGTGGCCGCGCAGGTAACTGGGTGGGCTCGGGGCAGCGTACAAGGGGCCAACATGACGACTCTGTGTGCTCCCCCGGGCGTCCGTTAGCGTAGTGCTTCCGCGGCGCCGAAGGAGATAAGGGTACGTTGAGCAATTCTGCCGACTCCCCCGGGACGGGATCAACGGGTCCCGGATCAGCGGGTCCCGGATCAACGGGTCCCGGTTCCGCTCCCCGCCGCGGCCCGCGCGTCCGGCCGGTGCGGATCCTGACGGCCGCCGTCTTCGCCCTCGCGGGGCTGATCTTCTTCACCAGCTTCGACACGGCCAAGGGCACCGACATCCGGCAGGACGCCTCCCTGCTCAAGCTGTCGGACCTGATCCAGGAGCGCAGCCGCAAGAACAAGGAGCTGGACGAGTCCAACGCGGCCCTGCGCGACGGCGTGGAGTCGCTCGCCGAGGGCGACGACGGCAGCACCAGGGCCCAGGACGAGAAGCTCGACGGCCTGGAGAAGAGCGCCGGCACCGACAAGCTGACCGGTAAGGCCGTCACCGTCACGCTGAACGACGCCCCGCCCAACGCCACCGCCAAGCTCCCCGGCTACCCCGAGCCCCAGCCCGACTACCTGGTCATCCACCAGCAGGACCTCCAGGCCGTGGTCAACGCCCTGTGGCAGGGCGGCGCCAAGGGCATCAAGGTCATGGACCAGCGGCTGATCTCCACCAGCGCCGTGCGCTGCGTCGGCAACACCCTGATCCTCCAGGGCCGCGTCTACTCACCGCCGTACAAGATCACCGCCGTCGGCGACCCCGACCGGCTCCAGCAGGCGCTCGCGGCCAGCAAGGCGATCCAGACCTACATGGTCTACGTCAACGTCTACGGCCTCGGGTGGAAGGTCACCGAGGACGGCACCGTCACCCTTCCCGGTTACACGGGCACGGTGGACCTGCACTACGCGAAGCCGTCGCCGTAGCGGCCGTCACCGCCGTCCCTAAGCAGGTCAGCCCCCGGCGCACGTATGGAGTCGACAAAGGGCGGCACAAGAGCGTGCCGCCGGACACCGTTGTGCCCGAGGCTGTCGCCGGGGCCCACCTCGCGGAGACAGGCCGGCGGAGGGCTCCGCGCCGTTAGTCTGGTGACGTACGGCGGGTGTCTGGTGCCGTAGGGACACGGAAGGGACGGCAAGGGACGGCATGTACGGCTGGATCTGGCGGCATCTGCCGGGGAACGCGTGGCTGAAGGCCCTCATCTCGCTCGTACTGGGCCTGGCCGTGGTCTACGTCCTCTTCCAGTACGTCTTCCCCTGGGCCGAGCCGCTGCTGCCCTTCAACGATGTGACGGTGGACAACCAGTGAGTGCGCGGATTCTCGTCGTCGACAACTACGACAGCTTCGTCTTCAACCTCGTCCAGTACCTCTACCAGCTCGGCGCCGAGTGCGAGGTGCTGCGCAACGACGAGGTGTCCACGGCGCACGCCCAGGACGGCTTCGACGGCGTCCTCCTGTCGCCCGGCCCCGGCACCCCGGAGCAGGCGGGCGTCTGCGTGGACATGGTCCGGCACTGCGCCGGCACCGGGGTGCCCGTCTTCGGGGTATGCCTCGGCATGCAGTCGATGCAGGTGGCGTACGGCGGCGTCGTCGACCGGGCACCGGAGCTGCTGCACGGCAAGACCTCGCCGGTCGAGCACGAGGGCAAGGGCGTCTTCGCCGGGCTGCCCTCGCCCTTCACGGCGACCCGCTACCACTCCCTGGCCGCCGAACCGGCCACCGTCCCGGCCGAGCTGGAGGTGACCGCCCGTACGCACGACGGCATCGTGATGGGCCTGCGCCACCGCGAGCTGCCGGTCGAGGGTGTGCAGTTCCATCCCGAGTCGGTGCTGACCGAGCACGGCCACCGGATGCTGGCCAACTGGCTGGCGGAGTGCGGCGACCAGGGTGCCGTGGCGAGGTCGGCGGGGCTCGCCCCGGTGGTGGGCAGGGCCACGGCGTGACCGCGCTGCGCCCCGAGCGCGAGGACGTGTACGGCGAGAGGCCGTACGGGTCCTACGACGGTGCGCCGAGCGCCGGCCCCCGCCCGAACCACCGCGGCGGGCGCCGGTCCGACCCGCCGACGGCACCGATGCCGGTGATCGGGGGACCCGGGCCCGGACCGGCGGAGGGACCCGGATCTCCGGCCGACGGCGAGACCATGGCGCTGCGCCGGATCGCCACGCCCGGCAGCGAGGGCCCTGGACGCCCCTCTGACGCCTCTTCAGCCGCCGCGCCCCCCGCACCAGCTCCGGGCGGCCGTGCGGCCCGGAGGAAGGCCGCCAAGCGCCGTGGCGGGCGGCACGGCGGCCACCACGAGCCCGCGCCCGCGCCTGCGGCCGCGCCACCGTCCGGACGGCCGCTGTCCCGGGTCGAGGCCCGGCGCCAGGCCCGGCAGCGCAAGCCCGGCCCGGCCGTCCTCGCCAGCCGGGCGGTCGGCGAGGTGTTCATCACCACCGGCGTGCTGATGCTGCTGTTCGTCACCTACCAGCTGTGGTGGACCAACGTCCGCGCGCACGCCCAGGCGGGCAGCGAGGCGCACCAGCTCCAGGACGACTGGGCCAGCGGCAAGCGCAACCCCGGCGTCTTCGAGGCGGGGCAGGGCTTCGCCATCCTGCACATCCCCAGGCTGGACGTGGTCGCGCCGATCGCGGAGGGCGTCAGCAACAAGAAGGTGCTCGACAAGGGCATGGTCGGGCACTACGGCGAGGCCCCGCTGAAGACGGCGATGCCCGACGCGAGGACCGGCAACTTCGGCCTCGCGGCGCACCGCAACACCCACGGCGAACCGTTCCGGTACATCAACCGGCTCACGCGCGGCGACGCGGTCGTGGTCGAGACGCAGGACACGTACTTCGTGTACAAGGTGACGTCGACGCTGCCGGTGACCCCGCCGTCCAACACCGCCGTGCTCAACCCGGTCCCGACCGGATCGGGGTTCACCGCGCCCGGCCGCTACATCACGCTGACGACCTGTACGCCGGAGTTCACCAGCAAGTACCGGCTGATCGTCTGGGGCAAGATGGTCGAGGAACGGCCGCGCAGCAAGGGCAAGCCGGACGCGCTCATCGAGTAGGGCTCATCGAGTAAGGGCAGAGGAAACTGTGGCAGCGACCGCCGACGAGACCGAAGCACACCAGGACGCGTCCGACCCGGAGCCCGGCCCGCGCCGGCGGCCCGGCCGGATCGCCCTGGCGGTCAGCGTCTTCGGGGAACTCCTCATCACGGCGGGCGTGCTGCTCGGCCTGTTCGTCATCTACTCCCTGTGGTGGACCAACGTCATAGCGGACCGCAAGGCCGACCGGGAGGCCGACAGGGTCCGCGACCACTGGGCGCACGCCACGGACACCGGCCCCGGCGCGCTGGACACCAAGGACGGCATCGGCTTCCTGCACGTCCCGGCGATGCGCAACGGCGAGGTGCTGGTCGAGAAGGGCACCGGCACGGACGTCCTCGACGACGGCGTGGCCGGCTACTACACCGACCCCGGCAGGGCCACGCTCCCCACGACCGGCAAGAAGGGCAACTTCACCCTCGCCGCGCACCGGGACGGCCACGGCGCCAAGTTCCACAACATCGACAAGCTGCGCGAGGGCGACCCGATCGTCTTCGAGACCAAGGACGACTGGTACGTCTACAAGGTCTACTCGATCCTCCCCGAGACCTCGAAGTACAACATCAAGGTGCTCTCGTCCGTCCCCCGGGAGTCCGGCAGGGAGAAGCCCGGCCACTACATCACCCTGACGACCTGCACCCCGGTCTACACGAGCCGCTACCGGTACGTGGTCTGGGGCGAGCTGGTCCGGGTGGACAAGGTCGACGGCAGGCGGACCCCGCCGGCGGAGCTGCGCTGACACGAAGAGCGGGCCCCCGCCGGAGCTTTCGACACTGTTGGCGAATCCTATGGCTGAACGTGACGTCGGCCTTCATGACCCGTTGTGGCTGTGAAGGCCGACGTTGTGTTTGGGGAGGGTGTCGGTGTCGTTGCACGCCAGGCAGATCGATGGGGTTCCTGAGGAAACGGCCCGGGTGGCGCGGGCTGCATTCCCGAAGGGCAGTCTGGCCATGCGGATTCGTGACGAGTTGGGCGAGCTGTTCTCGGACGCGGACTCGGCCGGGCTGTATCCGACCAGAGGGAAGCCGGCGTGGCCGCCGAGCAGACTGGCGCTCGTATCGGTCATGCAATTCGCTGAGGGCCTGTCGGACCGGCAGGCCGCGGACGCGGTCCGCGGGCGTCTGGACTGGAAGTACTTGCTGGGGCTGGAGCTGGTCGATCCGGGCTTCGATCACTCGGTGCTCACCGAGTTCCGGGACCGGCTGATCGCCGGAGGCGCCGGGATCCAGCTCCTGGACCGGGTCCTTGAGGCCGCCGCGGAGCACGGCTTACTCAAGGCCGGTGGCCGTGCACGCACGGACTCCACAATCGTGCTGGCCGCCGCGCGGCAGATCAACGGACTGGTACGGCTCGGTGAGACTCTGCGAGCCGCGCTGAACAGCGTGGCCACCCGCGAGCCGGAGTGGCTGGCGGACTGGGTTCCGCCTGAGTGGTTCGACCGGTACGCGATCCGGTTCGAAGACACCCGCCTGCCCAAAGGGAAGGCCAAGCAGACCGAGCTGATCGAGCAGATCGGCGCCGACGGACTGAGCCTGCTTGCAGCCCTGCACGGGCCGGACGCCCCTCCGTCCCTGCGCCTGCTTCCGCGGGTTCATACCCTGCGGCAGATGTGGATTCAGCAGTACTTCATCGATGACGGGCAGGTCCGTCGTCGGGACCTGAAGGACCGCCCGCCGGGCGCGCAGCGGCTGGTGACGCCTTACGACACCGACGCGCGGGGAAGCGTGAAACGCGGCAACTTCTGGGACGGCTACAAGGTCCACCTCACTGAGACCTGCGAGCCGGACGGCCCGAACCTGATCACGCACGTCGCCACGACCGACTCCACCGTTCAGGAGGTGCGCATGGTCGTCCCGATCCACGACCACCTCGCCAAGCGTGATCTGCTGCCCGCCCAGCACTTGGTCGACGCCGGCTACGCGACAGCCCGGGAAGTAGTCACCGCCCGCCGGGACCACAAAGTTGACCTGGTGGGCCCGATCCTCGCGTCCACCAGCTGGCAGACCAAGGACGGCGGCGGCTTCTCCCAGGCCGACTTCGTCATCGACTGGGACAACAGGCAGGTGACCTGCCCCAACGGCACCACCACCAGCCACTGGCGAGAAGACCGCTCCCAGTACGGGGCGGCCGTGGTCCGGGCACGGTTCCCGACAGCCGCCTGCCGTCCCTGCAAGCTCCGAGAGCAGTGCACTCGCTCCAACAACAAGTCGGACATGGGCCGCCGGATCACCCTCCGCCCGCAGGCGGAATATGAGGCGATCCAGCAGGCCCGGGCTCAGGAAGACACCCAGGAATGGAAGGAGCAGTACGCACACCGGGCCGGGGTCGAAGGCACGATCTCCCAGGGAGTGCGAGCCTTCGGCCTGCGTCGATGCCGGTATCACGGCCTGGCCAAGGCTCGGCTACAGCACCAGCTCGCCGCCACCGCGATGAACTTCCACCGCCTCAACGCCTGGTGGACCGAGACCCCACGAGCCCGCACGCGCACATCACACCTGTCAGCCCTCCGGCCCTCCGGCCCTCCGAGCGCGGTCACAATTTCCCAGGAAGATGCTAAACGCCCCCGGCACAATCTCGAATGGCTGATCAGACCACCGGCGGCCCCGCCTCAATGCGGCGCAGCACCGGAGGGAGGCGGTCCAGGTCGGGGCCGGTCTGGACCTGTCGCTCGTCCCACCAGGTGGCACCGGCGTCGTGCAGGGGACCGATCACGTCCCTGGCCTTCGCTGCGTCCGGGGGCGTGGCACCGCCGAGCACGAACTCGAAGGGGCGCTCGGCCCCGGCTGTACGGTGCTTGCGCACATAACCGACCAGCTCGCGTACCTCCGCCACGTCTGGCACATGCCCATGCCGGGCCGACTCGAAGAGCGGCACCGCGCCATCCCACCGCGCTGCCCGCCGCATGGGCGCACGACGCGGCCAGAACCCGCCGATCCACACCGGCGGACCGGGCCGTTGCGCGGTGGCGGGCAGCAGCGCCACATCCCGGACCTCGTAGTGCCGACCGTGGTGGTTCACCGGCTCGCCGGACCAGAAGCGGCCCAACAGCTCCAGTCCCTCGTCCAGCCGCTCGGCTAGTACGCGTGGCTCGACGGCGTCGCCGAAGCTGCGGTATTCGTCTTCGACCGGACCGCCTAGGCCGGCGGCGAAGATCACCCGGCCGCCGCTGAGGTGATCCAGGGTGGCCACCTGGCGGGCCAGTTGCTGCGGACGGTAACGGGGGACCGGCGTCAGCAGTGTGCCCAGCCGGATCCGGGAGGTCGCCAGCGCGGCCGCGGTCAGCAGCATCCAGGGATCTCCGAAGGGACGCCCTTGGTGCCGACGGTGTAGGACATGGTCCCAGACGAAGAGCCCGTCCCAGCCGGCCTGTTCGGCGGCCGCTGCCGCCGTCGCGATGTTACGGGGGTCGGCGAAGTCACCGAAGTTCGGGATGTTGACGGAGAAGCGCATCCCAGCAGGATGCGCAGCTGACCACGAAGCAGCAACCGGATTCGGATACAGGTGTCTTCACGGCAGGCTGCGGACCGCGCACGATGCATCAGGATCCCCGAACCAAAGCTGGACGGGCAAGACTGACCCGTCGGGCTCCGCATCACGTGCGGGCCCCGGTAGCTGCTACGCCCACCGCCTGGGGAATGCGTGACCGCCGACACGGATTCGCCAACAGTGTCGAGCTTTCGGCGGGGGCCCGCTCGTGGGCGCGGGACGTCCGCGTCAGCCGTTGATGCCGCCGAGGAAACCGCCGCCGTCGTCGTTGTTCCCACCGTTTCCGCCGTTCCCGTTGTCGCCTCCGCCGCCGAAGGTGACCAGAACGATCTGGGTGTTGGCCGGGTCGGCCTGGGTGCCCTGGCCCGGGGTCTGGCTCAGCACGCGCGCGTTGTCGTCGTTCGAGCCGGTGACCTGGATGTTGGTGAAGCCCTTGCCCTGGAGGATCTGCTTGGCGTCCTTCAGGGTCTGGCCCTGGACGTTCGGGACGTCCGTCTGCGTGGGCTGGTCCACCTTGCCGACGTTCACCGCGACCGGCGTGTTCTTGGAGACCTGCTGGCCCGCCGCCGGGTTGGTGTTGAGCACCTTGCCGTTGTCGTCGGGGTTGGTGCTGGAGGTGTCGTTGCAGGTGGGCACCAGGCCCTGCGCCTTCAGCTTGGCCTTGGCCTGGTCACAGCTCAGACCGGTGACGTCCTCGACGGAGACCTTCTCCTCGGCCTTGGCGACCGTGAGGGTGATCGTGGTGCCCTTCTGCTTCTTGACACCGCCCTGCGGGTCCTGCGCCGTGACGACCCCCGGCGTCTGGCTCGACACCTCGGTCTTCTTCTCGACGTCGAAGCCCTTGTCCTTCAGCTGGGACTCGGCCTGGTCGTACTGGATGCCGCGGACGTCGGGCACCGTGACCTTGGGCGCGCCGGTGGAGACCACGAGCCCGATGGAGGTGTTCTTCTCGACCTTGGTCTCCGGGTCCTGGTCCTGCGAGCAGACCTTGCCGGAGGGCTGGTCGTCGCACTCCTTCTTGGTGATCGACACCTTCAGGTCGACGTTGGCGGCCATCTTCCGGGCCGTCGCCTGCGTCTGTCCGACGAAGCTGGGCACCGACACCTTGTCGTCGCCTCCGCCGCTGCCGGAGAACGCCCATTTGCCGATCAGGATCGCCCCGATCAGCACCAGGACGCCCGCGACCACCAGGAGGATCGTGGAGGTGTTGGACTTCTTCTGCTGCTGGCGGCGCCGGCCCGGCTGGTCGTCGTAGCCGTAGCCGCCGTCGTCCGGGTTCATCGGCGGCAGCATGGTGGTGGCCGGGGCGCCGCCGTCGGAGCGCAGGGCCGTGGTCGCCTGGTGGTCCGGGTAGCCGCCGTAGCCGACCGCGCCGAGGGCGGCCGTGGCCGCGACCGGCTGGCCGTCGAGGCAGGCCTCGATGTCGGCGCGCATCTCGTCGGCCGACTGGTAGCGGTAGTTCGGGTCCTTGACCAGCGCCTTCAGGACGATCGCGTCCATCTCGGGGGTGATCTCGGGATCGAAGACCGACGGCGCCTGCGGTTCCTCGCGCACGTGCTGGTAGGCCACGGCCACCGGCGAGTCGCCGACGAACGGCGGCCGTACCGTCAGCAGCTCGTACAGCAGACAGCCGGTCGAGTACAGGTCGGAGCGGGCGTCGACCTGCTCGCCCTTGGCCTGCTCCGGGGAGAGGTACTGGGCCGTGCCGATCACCGCGGCCGTCTGGGTCATGGTCATGCCGGAGTCGCCCATGGCGCGGGCGATGCCGAAGTCCATCACCTTGACCTGGCCGTTGCGCGTCAGCATGACGTTGGCCGGCTTGATGTCGCGGTGGACGATGCCGCTGCGGTGCGCGTACTCCAGGCCCTGGAGGATGCCGATGGTCATCTCCATCGCGCGCTCGGGCAGCAGCTTGCGCCCGGAGTGCAGCAGCTCACGGAGCGTGGAGCCGTCCACGTACTCCATGACGATGTACGGGATCGAGACCTCGCCGATGTAGTCCTCGCCCGTGTCGTAGACAGCGACGATGGCGGGATGGTTGAGCGAGGCGGCCGACTGGGCCTCCCGGCGGAACCGGGCCTGGAAGGACGGATCCCGCGCGAGGTCCGCGCGGAGCGTCTTCACCGCCACGGTGCGGCCGAGGCGGGTGTCATGCGCGAGGTAGACCTCCGCCATGCCACCACGGCCGAGCACCTGGCCCAGCTCGTACCGGCCGCCGAGGCGACGCGGCTCTTCCATAGCTACCTACCAGCCCTCTCCGTCGGTCTCGGCCGTCACATCCGTGTGCGTCCGAGGCTGCCGTCCGGGCCTACCGTACCCGGCTCGCTTTGTATGACCTGGCCAAGCCCGGAACCCGATACAGGACCGGTATCGCAACGTGCGTCGATGTGCGGCGGATGTGAGGGGTCTCACTTCTTGGCGTTGATGACCGCCTCCATGACCTTCTTGGCGATCGGCGCGGCCAGACCGCCACCGGAGATGTCGTCACGGTTGGCCTGCTCGTCCTCGACCACCACGGCCACGGCGACCGGGGAGCTGCCGTCGGGGAGCTTGGCGTAGGAGATGAACCACGCGTACGGGTTCGCGCTGTTCGCCACGCCGTGCTGGGCGGTACCGGTCTTGCCGCCGACGACGGCGCCCGGGATCTGCGCGTTCTTGCCGGTGCCGTCCTTGACGACCGTCTCCATCATGCTCTGGAGGATCTGGGCGTTCCCCGGCGACAGCGGCCGGCTCATCTCCTCCGGCTCGGTCTTGGCGACCGGGTCCACGTTGGAGGACTGCAGCTCGTCGACCATGTACGGCTTCATCAGCTTGCCGTCGTTGGCGACCGCCGAGGCGACCATGGCCATCTGCAGCGGGGTGGCCGCGGTGTTGTACTGGCCGATCGAGGACAGCGCGGTCTGCGACTGGTTCATGTCGTCGGAGAACACCGAGGCGTTGGAGCGCACCGGCGTGAACTGCTCGGAGTCGAAGCCGAACTTCTTCGCCTCGGCCAGCATCTTGTCGTTGCCGAGGTCGGAACCGATCTTGCCGAAGACGGTGTTGCAGGAGTACTGGAGGGCGGTCCGCATGGTGGCGTCCTCACACGGGATGTTGCCCTCGTTCTTCAGCTGGGTCGTGGTGCCCGGCATGGTCCAGGGCAGCGGCGACCGCGTCTTGTCATTGGCGCTCTTGTACAAGCCGTTCTCCAGCGCCGCCGCCGCGGTGACGACCTTGAACGTGGAGCCCGGCGGGTAGGTCTCGCGCAGCGCCCGGTTCTGCATCGGGTCGGCCGAGTTGTTCTTCTTCTGGAGCTTGTTCCATGCCTTCGTGTCGGTGTCGAGCGAGTTGCCCGCGAAGGACGAAGGGTCGTACGAAGGGTAAGAGGCCAGCGCCAGTATCTTGCCGGTTGACGGGTCGAGGGCGACGACGGCGCCCTTGCCCTTCTGCTGGGACAGCCCCTCGTACGCCGCCTTCTGGGCGGCGGCGTTAAGGGTGGTGACGACGTTGCCGCCCTGCTGGTCCTTGCCGGTGACCATGTCGAGGGTCTTCCGGAAGAACAGACGGTCGTCGTTGCCGGTGAGGATGCCGTCCTCGATGGACTCCAGCTGGGTGGCGCCGAAGGCCTGCGAGGCGTAGCCGGTGACCGGGGCCCACATGGGGCCGTCCTTGTATGTGCGCTTGTACTTGAAGTCGCTCCCCGAAGATTCCTTGGACCCGGTGATCGACTTTCCGTCCACGATGATGTCGCCGCGCGGATGCGAGTAGCGCGCGATGGAGACACGGCGGTTGTGGGTGTTCGTCTGCAGCGCGTCGGCCTGGACGTACTGGAGCCAGTTGTCGCGGATGAGCAGCGCGAGGACGAGCAGCCCGCAGAAGATCGAGATTCGGCGCAGTGGCTTGTTCACGGGCGGACCACCTGGGTCATCTCGACGTCGGGATTCGGATTGGGGGCGGGGGCCGGGCGGCGCGCCGTGTCGCTGATGCGGAGCAGAATGCCGACGAGGGCCCAGTTCGCGATGACGGATGAACCGCCGTACGCGACGAACGGCATCGTCATGCCGGACAGCGGGATGAGGCCCATCACACCACCGGCGACCACGAAGACCTGAATGGCGAAGGCGCTGGACAGGCCTACTGCGAGCAGTTTTCCGAACGGGTCGCGGGCGGCCAGCGCGGTGCGGATGCCCCGCTCGACGATCAAGCCGTAGATCACCAGAACCGCCATGACGCCGGCCAGGCCCATCTCCTCGCCGAAGGTGGCGAAGATAAAGTCGGAGTTGGCCGCGAAACCGATGAGGTCGGAGTTGCCCTGGCCGAGACCGGTGCCCATGACACCGCCCGAGCCGAAGGACATCAGCGACTGGGCGACCTGGTCGCTCTGTGCCATCACCTTGTCGGAGAAGGGGTGCAGCCAGGCCTGCACACGCTGCTGGACGTGCGGCTCGAAGGAGCCGACGCCGACCGCGCCGACCGCGGACATCAGCAGACCGAAGACGATCCAGCTGGTGCGCTCGGTGGCGACATACAGGACGACGACGAACATGCCGAAGAACAGCAGCGAGGTACCGAGGTCAGTCTCGAACACCAGGATGAGCAGGCTCATCGCCCACACGGTGAGAATCGGGCCGAGGTCACGGCCACGAGGCAGGTACAGCCCCATGAATCGGCGGCTGGCCAGGGCCAGGGCGTCTCTCTTCACCATGAGGTAGCCGGAGAAGAAGATCGCGATAATGATCTTCGCGAACTCACCGGGCTGGATGGTGAAGCCACCGATGCTGATCCAGATCTTGGCTCCGTTGACGGCGGGGAAGAAGACCGGAGCCACCAGCAGGACAAGGGCTGTGACCATCGAGATGTAGGTGTAACGCTGCAGGATCCGGTGGTCCTTGAGGAACACGATGATCACGGCGAAGAACGCGATGCCGAGCGCCGAGTACATCAGCTGTTTGGGGGCGTCCGGGCTGAACGCGTGAAAGAGGATCTTGGCCCGGTGCTGGAGCCGGGGAGACTGGTCCAGTCGCCAGATCACCACGAGGCCCAGCCCGTTCAGCAATGTGGCGAGCGGCAGCAGCAGCGGGTCGGCGTAGCGCGCGTACCGTCGAACGACTATATGGGCGACACCGGCCAGCAGGCCGAGCCCCAGGCCGTAGCCAAGCAAGCCTGTCGGGACCGAACCATCCATGGCCAGGCCCACGTTGGCGTACGCGAAGACCGGGATGACCACGGCGAAGGCCAGCAGGGCCAGCTCGGTGTTGCGGCGGCTCGGCGCGCCGATCGCGCCGATCGTGGACGTGTGGTGCGTCGGCGATTGGGAAGTGCTGCTCATCGTGTGACGGGGCCTCTCACGGCTCGCTTACTGCTTGCCGCACTGATCGACGACCTTCTGCTCATCCTCGGAGAGGCTCGGGCCGGGATTGGGAGTGGCGGTCGTGGACGGGTTCGGCGTCGGCGATGTCTTGGACGTGCCGGGCTTACGGGTGGTTCCCGCACTGTCCTTGGCCTTGTCCTGGTCGGTCTTCGCCTTGTTCTCGCGCTCGGCCGCGGCGCGCTCCGCCTGCTTGCGGCACGCGGACGCCTGCACGGTCAGCGCCTCGATCTTCGTCTGGGCCTGCTGGAGACCGCCCGCCGCGATCGTGTTCTTGACCTGCTTCTGCTGGTACGGCGGCAGGTACTTGAGTTCGATCTCGGGGTGGTCCTTCTCCACCTTGGACAGCGAGACCCACGCCAGGTCCTGGCTGATCCCGCGGTACAGCGCCACGTGCTCGTCCTGGGTGCCGACGTAGTACTGCGTCTGCGTCCAGCGGTAGCCGCCGTACAGGCCGCCGCCGATGACGGCGAGCGCCAGGACGCCGTAGAGCGAGCCCTTGAGCCAGCCGCGGCCCTTGCGGGGCTTGGTGAAGTCCTCGTCGCTGTAGTCGCCGTACCCGCCCGCCGGGACGTAGCCGGTGGTGTCACCGGAGCCGGGCGGCCCGAACTCGCCGTCGCCGTGCGCCCCGCGGCCGAGGTGGGAGGCGCGGCCGGCCGGGGTCTGCATGATGCCGTTGTCGTGCGGGTGGAGCTGGTTCTCGGCGACCGCGCCGACCACGACCGGCTGGTCGGAGAGCTGCCCGGCGAGGGTGTCCCCGGTGTCCAGGTCCAGGACGTCGGCGATGATCACGGTGATGTTGTCGGGGCCGCCGCCGCGCAGCGCGAGCTGGATCAGCTCCTGCACGGTCTCCTGCGGGCCCTGGTAGCTGGCGAGGGTCTCCTCCATCGTCTGGTGGGAGACGACGCCGGACAGACCGTCGGAGCAGATCAGATAGCGGTCGCCGGCCCGGACCTCGCGGATCGACAGGTCGGGCTCGACGTGCTCGCCGCTGCCGAGGGCGCGCATCAGCAGGGAGCGCTGCGGGTGGGTGGTGGCCTCTTCCTCGGTGATCCGGCCCTCGTCCACGAGCCGCTGCACCCAGGTGTGGTCCTGCGTGATCTGGGTGAGGACGCCGTCGCGCAGCAGATAGGCGCGCGAGTCGCCGACGTGCACGAGCCCGAGCCGCTGCCCGGTCCACAGCAGGGCGGTCAGGGTGGTCCCCATGCCTTCGAGCTGGGGGTCCTCCTCGACCATGGCGCGCAGCTGGTCGTTGGCGCGCTGCACGGCCACGCCGAGCGAGGTGAGGATGTCGGAGCCGGGCACGTCGTCGTCGAGGGTGACCAGGGTGGAGATCACCTCGGAGGACGCGACCTCGCCGGCCGCCTGGCCGCCCATGCCGTCGGCGATGGCGAGCAGACGGGGACCGGCGTAACCGGAGTCCTCGTTGCCCTGCCGGATCATGCCCTTGTGCGATCCGGCGGCGAAACGCAGTGACAGACTCATGCGCACCTCGCCCGTCGGCTCCGGGTACAGCCGGTCGTGTCGAGCCACACTGCCCACCCTCCGGTCGGGAGCGCGCCGGGGACCGGAGGGCGGCCTGCCGCTGCGTGCTCGCTCCGCTCGCGCTCACTCATGATGTAGCACTACTTCCGCAGCTCGATGACGGTCTTGCCGATGCGGATCGGCGCGCCCAGCGGGATCGGCGTGGGAGTCGTCAGCCGGGACCGGTCCAGATAGGTGCCGTTGGTGGAACCGAGGTCCTCGACGATCCACTGCCCGTCGCGGTCCGGGTAGATCCTGGCATGGCGGCTGGAGGCGTAGTCGTCGTCCAGCACGATCGTGGAGTCGTGCGCCCGGCCCAGCGTGACGGTCTGGCCCTGGAGCGCGACCGTGGTGCCGGTGAGTGTGCCTTCGGTCACGACCAGCTTGCTGGGGGCGTTGCGCCCGCGCCGGCCGCCGCCGCTCTGCTGGCCGCGCTGCGGCGGGGGCGCGGCCTGCTGCCGCTGCGCCTGCTGCCGGCCCGCCTGCTGCTGGCGCCCGGCCTCCCTACGCGATCCGCGCTGAGTGACGCGCGTACCGAACAGGTCGCTGCGGATGACCTGCACGGCCACGATCACGAACAGCCACAGTACGGCCAGGAAACCCAGCCGCATGACCGTGAGGGTCAGCTCTGACATTGCCCCCGCTTCACCCTTCGGCTTGCCTATAGATAACGGTGGTGCTGCCCACGACGATCCGCGAGCCGTCGCGGAGCGTAGCGCGGGTGGTGTGCTGCCCGTCCACCACGATGCCGTTGGTGGAGCCGAGATCCTGGATCGTCGGGGGCGTTCCGGTCCGGATCTCACAGTGCCGGCGGGAGACGCCGGGGTCGTCGATCCGCACGTCGGCCTCGGTGCTGCGGCCCAGGACCAGGGTCGGGCGGGAGATCTGGTGGCGGGTGCCGTTGATCTCGATCCAGTAGCGGGTGCGTCCGCCGCTCATCGGGGCGGCCGCGGGACGCTGGGTGGCGGGCTGCGGATAGCCGTAGCCGCCGGGCCGGGCGCCGGGCGGCGGCGCGGACGGCATCGGGGGCGCGCCCGTGGGAGCGGCCGGCGGGTAGCCGTAGCCGCTCGGAGCGCCCTGGCCGGGCCGGCCACCGGCCGCCGGGCCAGCGGGAGCGGCGCCGGGGGCGGCCTGCTGGTCGCTGGAGGAGGCGAGGGTGCGCGAACGCACCCGGTACAGCCCGGTGTCCAGGTCCTCGGCCTTCTCCAGGTTGACCTTGATCGGTCCCATGAAGGTGTAGCGCTGCTGCTTGGCGTAGTCGCGCACCATGCCGGCCAGCTCGTCACCGAGCTGCCCGGAGTAGGGGCTGAGGCGCTCGTGGTCGGGCGCGCTCAGCTCCACGATGAAGTCGTTGGGTACGACCGTGCGGTCACGGTTCCAGATGGTGGCGTTGTTGTCGCACTCCCGCTGGAGCGCGCCGGCGATCTCGACGGGCTGGACCTCGGACTTGAAGACCTTGGCGAAGGTGCCGTTCACCAGACCCTCGAGACGCTGCTCGAACTTCTTCAGGACTCCCATGGGGCACCTCCTCCGTCCCTGCCGTTGCCTTGCCCTGCTCTGCGCCGCTGCGTGCCGGGTACTGCTGGTACTGCTCGGTACTGCTCACTGATCGTATCTACGCGCCCGGCAATCAGCCGGTTCCCCCAGCGACCGCCCTTCGAACTCCTCCCCGGAACCCGCTCCGGGAACGCGTCCGCGTCGGCTGCGGGGGACCCGCCCGCCATCTGCGTCCGGCATGGATCGTAGAGGCGGTCGAAGTCCAGTGTCCCGCACCCGGCTGTGCGGCCGGCCCGTCTCCTGTGGAGATGGCCTGGACCGGTACGAGGTTGATACGTGAACCGATACTGCTTGAGACGTGCCAGGTGGGGGCGGTGCCGGCGGTGCCGGTTCCCCGGCCGGGGGCCGGGGAAGGGATGTGAATCCACCCCGTGGGCCGTGCTAATGTTCTGGATGTCGGAAGGGGCCAGCCCGAAAGGGCCGGGACCGGAAGACACACCCAATGCGCGGGTGGCGGAATAGGCAGACGCGCTGGATTCAGGTTCCAGTGCCCGCAAGGGCGTGGGGGTTCAACTCCCCCCTCGCGCACACAGTGGCTACGGGCCCATCGTGAAAACGGTGGGCCCGTAGTCGTTTTCGCTCTTCTTGTTGTGAAGAAGCTCTCACGCTCACATGGCAGTGGGTGGCTGTCTCCACAGGCGCCGAGTTGTCCACAGGCTCTGACGCGTTTCGGCCACCGGCGGTACGGTCTGCACCAGTTGATGTTCGTGCGGGGCGCGCCCGTTCGGGGCGTGCGGGGTGTTCGGGGGAGGCGGTCGTGATGACCGGAACCAGCGGGGAAGACGTGGCCGTCGCCGTGGCGGAGCGGGGTGCGCCCCGGCTGCCCCGGGTACGCGGGTTCGCCGCGTGGCCGGCACCGGGCTCCGCCAAGAAGGAGGGCAAGGCGCTGCGCGAGCGGGTGCCGCGCACCGCGCACGGCGGGCTCGGCCTGGACACCGGCCGCCCCGACGCGGTCAGCGCGGTGACCGAGTCCAACGCCGGCCGCATCCCCGGGCTGACCCCGATCCGGGTGGGCCGGATGGCGGCCACCCCCTTCGCCTTCCTGCGCGGCTCCGCCGGGCTCATGGCCTACGACCTGGCGCGCACCCCGGTGACCGGGATCGCCACCCAGATCTGCGGCGACGCCCACGCGGCCAACTTCGGCCTGTACGGCGACGCCCGCGGCGGCCTGGTCATCGACCTCAACGACTTCGACGAAACCGTGCGGGGCCCCTGGGAGTGGGACCTCAAGCGGCTCGTGGCCTCCCTGGTGCTGGCCGGGCGGGAGGCGGGCGCCGACGAGGACACCTGCCGGGCGGCGGCGCGGGACACGGCCGGTGCCTACCGGCGCACCATGCGGCTGCTGGCCAGACTGCCGGTGCTGGACGCGTGGAACGCGATCGCGGACGAGGAACTCGTCTCCCACACCGACGCCCACGACCTGCTCGGCACGCTCCAGCGGGTCTCGGAGAAGGCCCGCGCCAACACCAGCGGCCGGTTCGCGGCGAAGTCGACCGAGACGCTGGCCGACGGCGGACGGCGGTTCGTGGACGCCCCGCCGGTGCTGCGCGGGATACCGGACGCCGAGGCCGCCGCCGTCGCCGCGTCCCTGGAGTCCTACGTCCACACCCTCGGCGAGGACCGGCACCCACTGCTCGCCCGGCACACCGTGCACGACGTGGCCTTCCGGGTGGTCGGCACCGGCAGCGTCGGCACCCGCTCCTACGTGGTGCTGCTCCTCGACCACCGCGAGCAGCCCCTGGTGCTCCAGGTGAAGGAGGCGCGGCGCTCGGCCCTGGTCCCGCACCTGGCCACGGCCGGCTTCGAGGTCCCGGCCGAGGAGCACGAGGGCCGCCGGGTGGTGCTCGGACAGAAGCGGATGCAGGTGGTCAGCGACATCCTGCTGGGTTGGACCACGGTCGACGGGCGGCCCTTCCAGGTCCGCCAGTTCCGCAACCGCAAGGGCAGCGTGGACCCGGCCGCGCTCGCCGCCGACCAGGTCGACGACTACGGCCGGATGACCGGCGCCCTGCTGGCCCGCGCCCACGCGCACAGCGCCGACCCGCGCCTGATCGCCGGCTACTGCGGCAAGAACGGGGAGCTGGACGAGGCGATGGCCGACTTCGCCGTCGCCTACGCCGACCGCACCGAGGCGGACCACGCGGAACTGGTCGCGGGCATACGGGCGGGACGGATCGCGGCGGAGCTGGGCGTGTGAGGGGGCCTGCGTCGGCGGGCGCGGGGCGCACGGCGCCGGGCGTGTGCTGACAGCTGGGTGGGGTGGGGTGGGCGGGGAGGGGAGAGGGGGGAAGCCGGCTGAGGTGTGAACGGCTGGGGCCGGGTGTGGCCTAGGCTGGTCGCGTGACGACTCCGGAAGCCGATGAGCCGCAGGCACCGAGGCCCGAGGAACGGCTTGAGCGGGCCGTCCGGGCCGCCGAACAGGCGTTGATCGAGTACGAGATCGCGGTGGAGACCTTCCGCGTCGAGGTCGAGAATTTCTCCCGGCTGCACGAGCAGCGGCTCGGTCCCCTCTACCTGCGGATCGAGGAACTGGACGCGGAGATCGCCGAGGCGAAGGCCGCCCGCACCGGTGACCCGGAGGATCTTCGGCTGGCCGAGGAGGCCCGCGCCCGGGTGCTGCCCATCCCGGGCGTCGAGGAACTGCTGCACGGCTGGATGGATGGCGACGGCCTCTACCCGGAGGCCGCCGCCATGCTCACCGACCAGGCGGTACGGCCTCCGCAGCGGGTGCGGCCCAGCGAGGAGGCCCGCAAGCTCTACCGCGAGCTGGCCCGCAAGGCCCACCCCGATCTGGCGCAGGAGGAGGCGGAGCGCGAGCGGCGTGAGGAGTTCATCAGCCGCGTCAACGCCGCCTACGCCCGTGGCGACGAGACGCTGCTGAAGGAGCTGGCCGAGGAGTGGGCCGCCGGTCCGGTGCCGCCCGAGCGCCGGCCGAGCCCCGCCGAGGAGCTGTACGCCCGCCTGGAGTGGCTCGCCCAGCGCAAGGAACTGCTCACCCTCGTCGCCCGCGAACTGGAGGAGGGTGCCATCGCCGGCATGCTCCGCCTCGCCCCGGACGACCCGGACAGCCTGCTGGAGGAGATCGCCGGCCGGCTGCGCGCCGACATCGACCAGCGCGAGGCCGAGCTGGCCCGGCTGCGGGCTCAGGACTGAGTTCCGGCCCGTTTCGGGTAGCGTCGGATCCATGAATTTCGGAGCTGGTGTGCCGACGGCCGCGGTCGCGGACCTCAAGGACGGCGACTTCCTGCTGGACGTCCGGGAGGACGACGAGTGGGGGGCCGGCCACGCCGAGGGCGCGTTGCACATCCCCCTGAGCGATTTCGTGGCCCGTTACGGCGAGCTGACCGAGGCAGCCCCGCAGGACGGCCGTGTGCACGTCATCTGCCGCTCGGGCGGCCGCTCGGCCCAGGTCACCATGTACCTGGTCCAGCAGGGCATTGACGCGGTGAACGTCGACGGCGGCATGCAGGTCTGGCAGGCCGCCGGCCGCCCGGTCGTCACGGAGGACGGCAAGCCGGGCTTCGTGCTGTAGTCGTTTCCGGAGTTCGCGGGGTACCCGGAGTGCCGGGCTACCCCAGGGCGCCGGCGTCAGCGGTCGAAGTCCAGCTCCACCTTCTCCGTCACCGGATGGGACTGGCAGGCCAGTACGTACCCGGCCTCCGTCTCCTCCGTCTCCAGGGCGAAGTTGCGGTCCATGCGGACCTGGCCCGAGACCAGGAAGGCCCGGCAGGTCCCGCAGACACCGCCCTTGCAGGCGTAGGGGGCGTCCGGGCGGTTGCGCAGGACCGTCTCCAGCAGCGATTCCCCCTCGCCGACCGGCCAGGTGCCGGCCCGTCCGTCGAGCCGCGCGGTGACGGTGCTGTGCGTGGGCGCCGAGACGATGACCGCCCCGGGGGAGCCCGCGTCCACGTGGAAGATCTCCTGGTGGATCCGGGCCCGGTCCACGCCCAGTCCGCGCAGCGCCTTCTCGGCGCCCTGCACCAGTCCGTACGGCCCGCACAGGAACCAGCCCGCCACCCGCTCCACCGGCAGCAGCGCCGGCAGCAGTCCTGTCAGCCGCTCACTGTCGAGCCGGCCGGAGGGCAGCCCCGCCTGCTGTTCCTCCCGGGAGAGGACGGTCACCAGCTGGAGCCGCTCGGGATAGCGGTCCTTCAGATCGGCGACCTCCTCCAGGAACATCGTGGAGGCGGCCGTGCGGTCGCTGCGTATCAGGCAGAACCGGGCCTCGGGGTCGCGGGCCAGCAGTGTCGAGACGATCGACAGGACCGGGGTGATGCCGCTGCCGCCGACGACCGCCGCGTACAGGCCCGGCGCCGGTTCGAGGGTGAAGCGGCCGGCCGGGGTCATCACCTCCAGCTCGTCCCCGAGGTTGATCTCTTTCAGCGCGTAGGTGGAGAAGGCGCCGCCGTCCACCAGCCGGACGCCCACCCGCAGGGTGCCCGGCCCCTCGTCGGCCGGGTCGGGAGCGGGGGAGCAGATCGAGTAGGTGCGCCGGATCTCCGTGCCGTCCACCCGGCGCCGCAGCGCGAGGTGCTGGCCGGGCGTGTGCCGGTACTCCTCGCGCAGCTCGGACGGAACGGTGAGGGTGAGGGCGACGGAGTCGTCGGTGAGCCGGTCGACCGCGGCCACCGGGAGCGGGTGGAAGCGCGCCATCACAACTCCTTGAAGTGGTCGAACGGTTCACGGCAGGCGAGGCACCGGCGCAGCGCCTTGCAGGCCGTGGAGGAGAACCTGCTCAGCAGCTCGGTGTCGGCGCAGCCGCAGTGCGGGCAGCGGACGGGCTCGGTCTCCGGCTCCCGTGTCCGGATCGGGCCGAGGGCGAGCGGGACCGGGCCGGTGCCGTGGTGCACGCGGGGCGGCGCGATGCCGAACTCCTGGAGTTTGCGGCGCCCTTCGGGAGTGATGTCGTCGGTGGACCAGGCCGGCGCGAGCACCGTGCGCACCGTGACCTCGCGCATCCCGTGGGCGCGCAGCACCCGCTCGATGTCGAGGCTCATCGCCTCGACGGCCGGGCAGCCCGTGTAGGTGGGGGTCAGGTCCACCTCGGCCGTGTCCGGGCCGTCCAGGCGCACCGCGCGCACCACACCCAGCTCCTGGAGGGTGAGCACGGGAAGTTCGGGGTCGGGCACCGAGCCGGCCAGCTCCAGCAGCTCCGCCTCCAGGGCGGTGGCGGTCACCATGACGCTCCCGGGTGGCTGCGGTGCAGGTGCTGCATCTCGGCGAGCATCCGCCCGAACGGCTCGGTGTGCAGGCCCTGTCGGCCGGCGCCCGCGGACCAGGCTCCGGTGCGCGGGCCCTCGGGGACGGTGAGGGTGGCCCGGGTCAGGACGTCCCGGACGGACTCCAGCCAGCGCTCCTCCATGCCCGCCCAGTCGGCGTCCAGGCCCTCCACCGGCTGGAACATCTCTCCGGTGAACCGCCAGAGCGCCTCGCTGGCGCGCCGCATCCGCTCATGGCTGTCCTCGGTGCCGTCGCCGAGTCGCAGGGTCCACTGCTCGGCGTGGTCGCGGTGGTAGGCGATCTCCTTGACCGCCTTGGCGGCGAGTGGGGCGAACGGTCCGTTTCCTGCGGCGAGTTCGGTGTGCAGGAGAAGCTGGTAGGTGGAGAAGTAGAGCTGTCGGGCGATCGTGTGGGCGAAGTCGCCGTTGGGTTGTTCGACCAGCTGGAGGTTGCGGAAGGCCCGCTCCTCGCGCAGATAGGCCAGCTCGTCCTCGTCACCGGCCAGGGACAGCAGCACGCGGGCCTGGCCGAGCAGGTCGAGCGCGATGTTGGCGAGGGCGACCTCCTCCTCCAGCACGGGGGCGTGTCCGGCCCATTCCCCGAGGCGGTGGGAGAGCACCAGGGCGTCGTCTCCGAGGGCGAGCGCGGCAGTCGCCGGGACGGTGGCGGGGCCGGTGGCGGTCACAGGTGCTTCACCCCTTCCGGGATCTCGTAGAAGGTCGGGTGCCGGTAGGGCTTGTCGGCGGCCGGCTCGAAGAAGGGGTCCTTCTCGTCCGGTGAGGACGCGGTGATCGCGGCGGCCGGGACGACCCAGATCGAGACGCCCTCGCCACGCCGGGTGTAGAGGTCCCGGGCGTTGCGCAGGGCCAGCTCGGCGTCGGGCGCGTGCAGGCTGCCGGCGTGGGTGTGGGAGAGGCCCCGCCGGGAGCGGACGAAGACCTCCCACAGAGGCCAGTCGGTGGTGGTCATGCTCGCGCTGCTCCCGTCTCGTGCGTCTTGTGTCCTGCCGCACCGGCGGTGCCGGTGTGCTTGGCCGCGTAGGCGGCGGCGGCCTCCCGTACCCAGGCGCCCTCGTCGTGGGCTCGTCTGCGTTGGGTGATGCGCTGTTCGTTGCACGGGCCGTTGCCCTTGAGGACGTCGCGGAACTCCGTCCAGTCGATCACCCCGAAGTCGTAGTGCCCCCGCTCCTCGTTCCACCTCAGGTCCGGGTCGGGCAGGGTGAGGCCCAGGGACTCGGCCTGTGGGACGCAGATGTCGACGAAGCGCTGGCGCAGCTCGTCGTTGGAGTGGCGCTTGATCTTCCACTCCATGGACTGGGCGGAGTGCTGGGACTCGTCGTCGGGCGGGCCGAACATCATCAGCGAGGGCCACCACCAGCGGTCCACCGCGTCCTGCGCCATCGCGTGCTGCTCCGGGGTGCCCTTGCTCAGCGCCAGCAGCGACTCGTAGCCCTGGCGCTGGTGGAAGGACTCCTCCTTGCAGATCCGCACCATGGCGCGCGCGTACGGACCGTAGGAGCAGCGGCACAGGGGGACCTGGTTGGTGATCGCGGCGCCGTCCACCAGCCAGCCGATCGCGCCGACGTCGGCCCAGGTCAGCGTCGGGTAGTTGAAGATCGAGGAGTACTTCTGGCGGCCGCTGTGCAGCTTGTCCAGCAGCTCGTCCCGACCGGTGCCCAGGGTCTCGGCCGCGCTGTACAGATACAGGCCGTGGCCGGCCTCGTCCTGGACCTTGGCCATCAGGATGGCCTTGCGGCGCAGGGAGGGGGCGCGGGTGATCCAGTTGGCCTCCGGCTGCATGCCGATGATCTCGGAGTGGGCGTGCTGGGCGATCTGCCGGACCAGGGTCGCGCGGTAGGCGTCGGGCATCCAGTCGCGCGGTTCGACGCGCTCGTCGGCGGCTACGGCCGCGTCGAAGGCACGCTGGTAGGCCGCCGTGTCGGCCGTGTCGGCGGTGTCCGGTACGCCGTCGCCGTCCGGCTGCGTACCGGCCGTGCGCTGCGCGGCTGCTGTGGCCATGCGGTCCCCCTGACCTCGGGCTCTGCGGGCGAATACTGTCCCGACCGATCGTTCGGTCCGTGCGATGTCAATGGTTGCCGGACGTCGGGAGGGTGTCAACCGCTGTGGAAAACTCCACGGAGTTCCTGTGGACAACCCGTATGCGGCGCGCGGGCTCCGATCGGCCGGGGCCCGATCCGGACCGGTCGGGGGACGGAGGCTTCCGCCAGTGGCGGGGCCGCGTGGTGAGGACCATGGGCTCCGGCCCGTACCCGGGGCTGCGCCGGGAGGCCCCGGCTGAGTACCGTTCCGTGCGGGCGCCGTGTGGCGCTCGCGCATCGTGCGGTGCCTGTGGCGGGTGCCGCGCGTCGAGCTGACCCACTCAGGGGAAGCGATCAGCTGAACGAATGAGCCGAAACGGGGGACGGGGCGCGATGGACGCGAACGACGAGGACTCGGGGGCCCGGCGGAGCCCGGGCGCCTTGGAGCCCTTCGAGCCGCTGGCGCAGGCCCCGTCGGCGCGGTCGCACGACTCCGGGACCGGCGGGCCGGGCGAGCCGGTCCGGGGCGCGGATGTGGCTGGTCGTGCGGGTGCCGACGAGCCGGAGCGCGTTTCGGACGCGGGTGGGTCGGAGGACGCGGCCGACTCGGAGCGGGGGCGTACGCCCGGTGCCGGACAGGAGCACACGGCCGGTGCCCGGCAGGACAGTACGGGCGGCTCCGGGCAGGAGGGCACAGCCGGTTCCGGGCGGGACGGTACGGCCGGTTCCGGGCAGGACGGTTCAGGCGAGCCGCCCGCGCCGTCCCCCCGTACCGGTCTCGCCGCGCTCTCCTCCGGGTACCAGGTCGTCGCCGCGCTGGCGCTCGCCGTGGTAGTCGTCGCCGCCTGTGTGCACCTGGCCATGGTGTTCCTGAGCCTCGCGCCCTCGAACACCGTGTCCAAGCAGCACGGCAAGGCGATCGAGGAGTGGATCTACCCGGAGTTCGAACAGAACTGGAAGCTGTTCGCCCCGAACCCGCTCCAGCAGAACATCAACGTCCAGGCACGCGCCGAGGTGCGCCTGAAGGACGGCGATCTGCGCACCACCGGCTGGACCGACCTCTCCGCACTGGACGGCGCCGCGATCGAGCACAACCCGGTGCCCAGCCACACCCAGCAGAACGAGCTGCGCCGCGCCTGGGACTTCTTCACCGCCACGCACAGCGCCGACAACCGTGCCGTCGGCATGCGCGGCGCCCTCTCCGAGCAGTACGTGCGCCGGATCGTGGTGATGCGGCTGTACCGGGACGATCCGACCAGCAAGGAGGGCGTCATCCAGCGCGTGCAGGTCCGCTCCAGCACCACGAACGTGCAGCCGCCGAAGTGGAGCCGCGAGCGGGTGTCCGACAAGCCCGGGTACCGCCAGCTGCCCTGGTGGTCCGTGACGGCCGACGAGGCAGCGGGGGGTGTGCGGTGAACGGTCTCTCCCCGACTCTCTCGCGCGGCATCGCCCGGGTCACCGGTGCGGCTCTCGGGCCGTACCAGAGCGCCGTCATCAGGATCGGGTTCGCCGGTACCTGGCTGCTGTTCCTGCTCCGGGAGTTCCCGCACCGCCGGGAGCTGTACGGCCCCTCCGGGCCCTGGGGCTGGCAGCTCGCCAAGGACCTCACCGACGACAACCACGCCTTCTCGGCGCTGCTGTGGTCCAGGGGGGTGACCTGGTTCGAGTGCTTCTACCTGCTCGCGATCCTGGCCAGCGCGGCCCTGCTGCTGGGCTGGCGTACCCGGACCGCGTCGGTGCTGTTCATGGTGGGCGTGCTGTCGCTGCAGAACCGCAGCGTCTTCATGGGGGACGGCGGCGACAATGTCCTGCACCTGATGTCCTTCTACCTGCTGTTCACGCGCTGCGGCCAGGTGTGGTCCCTCGACGCCCGGCGCCGGGCCCGCGGCGAGGCGGCACGGGAGCGCGACGAGCGGGTTCCCGCCGACCGGGTGGGGCCCGTGCTGTGGGCGGTGCTCGGGGCGGCGCTCGTCACCGTGACGCTGACCGGCCGCTTCACCAGCGGTCCGCTGATCCCGGTCCTGCTGTGGACGGTGTGGGTGGCGCTCGGCGCCTGGTGGCTGGTGCAGCACCGGGCGAAGTCGGCGCAGCCGCGGATCCTGGTGGACGTGATCGCCAACGTCCTGCACAACGGCGCCCTGATGGTGATCATGGCGGAGGCGTGCCTCATCTACGCCACGGCCGGCTGGTACAAGATCCAGGGCTCGCGCTGGCAGGACGGCACCGCCGTCTACTACCCGCTCCACCTCAACTACTTCTCCCCCTGGCCGGCCCTGGCCGACCTGATGTCCAGCAGCGGCACGATCATGATGGTCGTGGCCTACGGCACGGTCCTGGTCCAGGTCGCCTTCCCGTTCACGCTGTTCAACCGGCGGGCCAAGAACGTCCTGCTGGTGCTGATGATGACCGAGCACGCGGTGATCGCGATCGTCCTCGGCCTGCCGTTCTTCTCGCTGGCGATGATCGCCGCGGACGCCGTCTTCCTGCCGACGTCGTTCCTGCGGCGGGTCGGTGATCTGGCAGCCCGCGCGCGGGGGCGCGTCGCTCGGCGCGGCGACCCCGCCGTGCCAGGGCCGCGGTCGCCGGAGGAGAGCACCGTCGGCCGGGTGGGCGCCGCCTAGTCCCGGCGGCGCTGCGTAGTCCCGTGAGGCAGGTGTAGTCCCCGGCGGCGCCGCGCAGTCCCGTGCTGCACGGGCAGTCCGGCGCGGCACCGGCAGTCCCGGCGGCGCCGCGAGCGGACACGGTGTCCGCGTAGGGTTCACCGCATGACCGACCCGCTGATCCGCTGGCGCGCGCACGCCGGTGCCGCCGTGCTGCTCGACGGTTTCCACACCCTCAAGCACGCGCTGCGCTTCGGCGCCGAGGTGCCGGTGGCGGTCACCACCGACCGGCGGGCCACCCTCGCTCTCGCCGGGGACCTGGCCGAGGACGTACGGGAGGCGCTGGACGCGCTGCTGACCGAGGTGCCCGAGACGACGTACGCCGCCCTGGTGCCCCGGCCGCACCCGACGGGCGTGGCGGCCCTTGCCCTACGGCCGCCCCGCGAGGCGCAGCTGCGGACGCTGGCCCGGGTGCCTCGCATCGCGCCCGTCGTGGTCCTGGACGATCCGCGCAACCTCGGCAACGCGGGGGCCGTGATCCGGCTGGCCGCCGGCTTCGGGGCGACCGGTGTGGTCACGACCGGGACGCTCGACCCCTGGCATCCCACGGTGGTGCGCGGCGGCGCGGGCCTGCACTTCGCGACCGCCGTGGAGCGGCTCGGCGTCGACGAGCTGCCCTCCGGCCCGCTGTTCGCCCTCGATCCGGAGGGCGAGGACATCCGGGGCACCGTGCTGCCCGACGACGCCGTGCTGGCGTTCGGCTCGGAGCGCAGCGGACTGTCGGCCGGGCTGCGCGCGCGGGCCGACCATCTGCTGCGGCTGCCGATGCGCCCCCAGGTCTCCAGCTACAACCTCGCCACGAGCGTGGCGATGACGCTGTACCACTGGAGCGTCACCGGGGGCACATCCCGCTGAGCGGCCGTCACGCCTCCCGGCGGACCTCCACCACCCGGAAGCGGTTGGCGACGAACGCGCCGTCGGTCAGGGCCGCGTTGGCCGCCGGGTTGCCGCCGGAGCCGTGGAAGTCGGAGAAGGCGGCCGTCTGGTTCACGTACACCCCGCCGGTGAGGTTGAGCGACAGCTGGGCCGCCTCCTCCAGGCAGACCTCTTCGATGTCCCGCTCCACCTCGGGGTCCGTGGTGTAGGCGCCGACCGTCATGGCGCCCTTCTCGCGGACCGTGCGGCGCAGCAGCTCCAGTGCGTCGGCCGCCGAGTCGACCGCGACGGCGAAGGAGACGGGACCGAAGCACTCGCTCATGTAGGCGGCCTCGTCGTCCGGCTTGGCGCCGTCCAGCTTGACGATGACCGGGGTGCGGACGACCGCGCCCGGGAACTCGGGGTTGCTGATCTCGCGGGAGGCGAGAGCCACCTCGCCGAGGCCGGCGGCGGCCTCCAGGCGGGCCTTGACGTCCGGGTTGACGATGGCGCCGAGCAGCGCGTTCGCGCGCGCGTCGTCACCGAGGAGGCCGTCGACCGCGCGGGCGAGGTCGGCGGCGACCTCGTCGAAGGGCTTGGGGCCCGCCTCGGTCCCGATGCCGTCCCGGGGGATCAGCAGGTTCTGCGGGGTGGTGCACATCTGGCCGCTGTACAGGGACAGCGAGAAGGCCAGGTTGGAGAGCATTCCCTCGTAGTCGGCCGTGGAGTGCACGAGCACCGTGTTGACGCCGGCCTTCTCCGTGTAGACCTGCGCCTGGCGGGCGTTGGCCTCCAGCCAGTCGCCGAAGGACGTCGAGCCGGTGTAGTCGATGATCCGGATCTCGGGACGGGTTGCGAGGGCCTTGGCGATGCCCTCGCCGGGGCGCTCGGCAGCCAGCGCGACCAGGTTCGGGTCGAAGCCGGCCTCGGCGAGCACGTCACGGGCGACCTGGACGGTCAGCGCGAGCGGCAGTACCGCGCGCGGGTGCGGCTTGACGAGCACCGCGTTTCCGGTGGCCAGGGAGGCGAACAGGCCCGGATAGCCGTTCCACGTCGGGAAGGTGTTGCAGCCGATGACCAGGCCGATGCCGCGCGGGACCGGTGTGAACCGCTTGACGAGGGCCAGCGGGTCCCGCTTGCCCTGGGGCTTGCTCCACTCCGCCGTGTCGGGGGTGCGGACCTGCTCCACGTACGCGTAGGCGACCGCTTCGAGGCCTCGGTCCTGGGCGTGCGGGCCGCCCGCCTGGAACGCCATCATGAAGGCCTGGCCGCTGGTGTGCATGACCGCGTGCGCGAACTCGTGGGTGCAGTCGCTGATCCGCTTGAGGATCTCCAGGCAGACCACCGCGCGGAGTTCGGCGCCCGCGTCGCGCCAGGCGCGCTGCCCGGCCTTCATGGCGGGCAGCAGCACGTCGATGTCCGCGTGCGGATAGCTCACGCCCAGCTCGATGCCGTACGGGGAGACCTCGCCGGTCACCCAGTCGTCCGTGCCGGGCTGGCCGAGGTCCAGGCGGGTGCCGAGGACGGCGTCGAAGGCGGTCTTGCCCGCCGCCGCGTCCAGGCTGCCGTGCTCGCCGTAGGCCTTGGGGTGCTCGGGGTGCGGCGACCAGTACGCGCGGGTGCGGATCGCCTCCAGGGCCTGGTCGAGAGTGGGCCGGTGCTTCGCGATCAGCTCGTGCGCGGACAGTTCGGCGGCCATGCGGGACCAACTCCTCGTCTGGAGAACTCTTCGTCGAGTTCACGGCCTGGCGGAAAGAGCAGCGGGACGGGTCAGTGAGAGCTAGAGTAACCGAACGATCGGTCGGGACAAGGGGGACCGCCGCATCTGTGGAAAACCCCGTGCGGGAGGATCGCGCACATGACAGCACTCGACCTCAGCAGCCCCGTGGCCGTCGTCGGCACCGGCACCATGGGCCAGGGCATCGCCCAGGTCGCGCTCGTCGCCGGCCACCCCGTGCGGCTGTACGACGCAGCCGCCGGGCGGGCCCACGACGCGGCCGAAGCGATCGGCACCCGTCTCGACCGGCTCGTGGCGAAGGGCCGGCTCACCGCCGCCGACCGGGACGCGGCCCGCGCCCGGCTGCGGCCGGCGGACAGCCTTTCGGAGCTGGCCGACTGCGGGCTCGTCGTGGAGGCGGTACTGGAGCGGCTGGACGTGAAACAGCAGCTCTTCGGCGAGCTGGAGGACCTCGTCGCCGAGGACTGCCTGCTCGCCACCAACACCTCCTCGCTGTCGGTCACGGCCATCGGCGGCCGGCTGCGCCACCCCGGCCGCCTCGTCGGCCTGCACTTCTTCAACCCCGCCCCGCTGCTGCCGCTGGTGGAGGTCGTCTCCGGGTTCGCCACCGACGTCACGTCGGCCACGCGCGCGTACGAGACCGCGCGCGCCTGGGGCAAGACGCCGGTGGCCTGCGCGGACACCCCCGGCTTCATCGTCAACCGGATCGCCCGGCCCTTCTACGCCGAGGCCTTCGCCGTCTACGAGGCCCAGGCCGCCGACCCGGCCACCATCGACGCGGTGCTGCGCGAGTGCGGCGGCTTCCGGATGGGCGCCTTCGAACTGACCGACCTGATCGGACAGGACGTCAACGAGTCCGTCACCCACTCGGTGTGGCAGTCCTTCTTCCAGGACGTGCGCTTCACGCCCTCCCTGGCCCAGCGCCGCCTGGTGGAGTCCGGCCGGCTCGGCCGCAAGACCGGCCACGGCTGGTACGACCACACCGAGGGCGCCGAGCGGCCCGAGCCGCACACCGCCGACAAGGAGCGGCCGCCCGCTCACGTCGTCGCCGAGGGTGACCTCGGGCCGGCCGCCGAACTGCTCGCGCTGATCCGCGAGGCGGGCATCCGGGTCCGCGAGGAGGACGAGGACAACGGCACCCGGCTGGTGCTGCCCAGCGGCGGCCAGCTGGTCCTCGCCGACGGCCAGACCAGCGCGGAGTTCCGCGACGTCGTCTACTTCGACCTCGCCCTGGACTACCGCGAGGCCACCCGCGTCGCCCTGTCCGCGAGCCAGGACACCGCGCCGGCCACCCTCGCGGAGGCGATCGGCCTGTTCCAGGCGCTCGGCAAGGACGTCAGCGTGATCGGCGACGTCCCGGGCCTGATCGTCGCCCGGACGGTCGCCCGCCTCGTCGACCTCGCCCACGACGCCGTCGCCAAGGGTGTCGCCACCGAGGAGGACATCGACACCGCGATGCGCCTCGGCGTCAACTACCCGCTCGGCCCCTGTGAATGGAACCGCGGGCTCCCGCGCGGGTGGGCCTACGACCTGCTGGACGAGATGCACCACCGCGACCCCTCCGGCCGCTACGCACCCTCCCTCGCCCTGTACCGACACTCGTCCACCGACCCGCGGGAGGGCACCCCATGACCACGGCGAAGCGCGACACATACACCCCCGAGACACTGCTGACCGTCGCCGTGCGGGTCTTCAACGAGCGGGGCTACGACGGCACGTCCATGGAGCACCTGTCCAAGGCGGCCGGCATCTCCAAGTCGTCGATCTACCACCACGTCAGCGGCAAGGAGGAACTGCTCCAGCGGGCCGTCAGCCGCGCCCTGGACGAGCTGTTCGCGATCCTGGACGAGGAGCACGCGCGCGCGGGACGCTCCGTCGACCGCCTGGAGCACGTCGTACGGCGCATGGTCGAGGTGCTGATAGCCGAGCTGCCGTACGTGACGCTGCTGCTGCGGGTGCGGGGCAACACGGCCACCGAGCGGTGGGCCCTGGAGCGGCGCCGCGATTTCGACCACCGGGTCGCCGAACTGCTGAAGGCGGCTGCCGCCGACGGGGACGTGCGCGGGGACATCGAGGTCAGACTGGCCACCCGGCTGGTCTTCGGGATGATCAACTCCATCGTGGAGTGGTACCGCCCGGAGGCACGCGGCGCGAGCGGCCGGGAGGTGGCCGACGCGGTCACCCGGCTGGTCCTCGCGGGGCTTCGGCAGGCGTAGCGCCCGGGCCGGGGGCGCGGGCGGGCTGGGGGTCGAGCCCCCCGCCCGGGCCGGGGTCAGGCCTCCGGCTCCACGTCCTCCTCCTCGAACACCAGCAGGGTGCGGGTGCTGAGCACCTCCGGGATCGACTGGATCCGGGTGAGCACCAGCTCGCGCAGCGCCCTGTTGTCGGGCGTGTGGACCAGCAGCAGCACGTCGAAATCGCCGCCCACGAGGGCGATGTGCGAGGCGCCGGGCAGCCGGCGCAGCTGCTCGCGGACCGTGCGCCAGGTGTTCTGCACGATCTTCAGCGTGATGTACGCCGAGGTGCCGTGTCCCGCACGCTCGTGGTCCACGCGCGCGCTGAACCCCCGGATCACCCCGTCCTCGACGAGCCGGTTGATGCGCGCGTAGGCGTTGGCGCGCGAGACGTGGACGCGTTCGGCGACGGACCGTATCGAGGCCCGGCCGTCCGCCTGGAGGATGTTCAGGATGTCCTGGTCGATGGCGTCCAGCGGGCGCGGCGGCAGGGTCACGTCGGCCTGCGCTCCGTCGGCCATTTGTTCAGGTCCCATGTCCCCCCGCTCTGCCGCTGTGGACGCCCTGCGTTCATTCCAGGTTGTGGAGAACCGTTTGTCCACAGCCTGGAGGTGCCTGTAGCCAAATTGTGCCGACGACCGAACAATCGGTAGGTGAGGCGCCTCACAGCCGACGCGCCTCCCGTAGCCGCTCCCACGAGGAGGTGCCGTCATGACGGTTCTGGAGCAGCGGGGCGCGTACCGGCCTTCGCCGCCGCCCGCCTGGCAGCCCCGTATGGACCCCGCGCCGCTGCTGCCCGACGCCGAGCCCTACCGCGTCCTGGGCACCGAGGCGGCCGGCGAGGCCGACCCGGACCTGCTGCGCCGGCTGCACGCCCAGCTGGTGCGCGGACGCCGCTACAACACGCAGGCCACCGCGCTGACCAAGCAGGGCCGGCTCGCCGTCTACCCCTCCAGCACCGGTCAGGAGGCCTGCGAGGTCGCCGCCGCGCTCGCCCTGGAGGAGCGCGACTGGCTCTTCCCGAGCTACCGCGACACCCTCGCCGTCGTCGCCCGCGGCGTCGACCCGGTGGCCGCCCTCACCCTGCTGCGCGGCGACTGGCACCACGGCTATGACCCCCACGAACACCGGGTGGCCCCGCTCAGCACCCCGCTGGCCACCCAGCTCCCGCACGCCGTCGGCCTCGCCCACGCCGCCCGCCTCAAGGGCGACGACGTCGTGGCGCTCGCCATGGTCGGCGACGGCGGCACCAGCGAGGGCGACTTCCACGAGGCGCTGAACTTCGCCGCCGTCTGGCAGGCACCGGTCGTCTTCCTGGTGCAGAACAACGGCTTCGCGATCTCCGTCCCGCTCGCCAAGCAGACCGCGGCGCCCTCCCTCGCCCACAAGGCCGTCGGCTACGGCATGCCGGGCCGGCTGGTCGACGGCAACGACGCCGCGGCCGTGCACGAGGTCCTCGCCGACGCCGTCCGGCACGCCCGCGCGGGCGGCGGCCCGACCCTGGTGGAGGCGGTGACCTACCGCATCGACGCCCACACCAACGCCGACGACGCCACCCGCTACCGGGGCGACGCCGAGATCGAGGCCTGGCGCGCCCACGACCCGGTCCAGCTGCTGGAGCGGGAGCTGACCGGGCGCGGGCTGCTGGACGAGGCGGCGATCGAGGCCGCCCGGCAGGACGCCGAGGAGATGGCCGCCGACCTGCGCGAGCGCATGAACCGCGACCCCGAGCCGCACCCCATGGACCTCTTCGACCACGTCTACGCCGGGACCACCTCCCAGCTGCGCGAACAGCGGGCCCTGCTGCGGGCCGAACTGGAAGCGGAGCATGAGCGGCACGGCGAACCGGAAGGCGGCGCCCGATGACCACCGTGGCCGTCAAGCCCGCCACCATGGCACAGGCCCTCACCCGCGCGATGCGCGACGCGATGGCCGCCGATCCCACCGTGCACGTCCTGGGCGAGGACGTCGGCACCCTCGGCGGTGTCTTCCGGGTCACCGACGGCCTCGCCAAGGAGTTCGGCGAGGACCGCTGCACCGACACCCCGCTCGCCGAGGCCGGCATCCTCGGGACCGCCGTCGGCATGGCCATGTACGGGCTGCGCCCGGTGGTGGAGATGCAGTTCGACGCCTTCGCCTACCCGGCGCTCGAACAGCTGATCAGCCATGTCTCCCGGATGCGCAACCGCACCCGCGGCCGGGTCCCCCTGCCGATCACCGTGCGTGTTCCCTACGGCGGCGGCATCGGCGGCGTCGAGCACCACAGCGACTCCTCCGAGGCCTACTACATGGCCACGCCCGGCCTGCACGTCCTCACCCCGGCCACCGTCGCCGATGCCTACGGGATGCTGCGCCAGGCCATCGCCTCCGACGACCCGGTCGTCTTCCTGGAGCCCAAGCGGCTGTACTGGTCGAAGGACACCTGGAACCCCGAGCAGCCCACCGAGGTGGAGCCGGTCGGCCGCGCGGTGGTCCGCCGCCCCGGCACCAGCGCCACCCTCCTCACCTACGGCCCCTCCCTTCCGGTCTGTCTGGAGGCCGCCGAGGCCGCCCGCGCGGAGGGCTGGGACCTGGAGGTGCTCGACCTGCGCTCCCTGGTGCCGTTCGACGACGAGACGGTGTGCGCGGCCGTCCGGCGCACCGGACGCGCGGTCGTCGTCCACGAGTCCACCGGCTTCGGCGGGCCCGGCGGCGAGATCGCGGCCCGTGTCACCGAGCGCTGCTTCCACCACCTGGAGGCGCCGGTGCTGCGCGTGGCCGGCTTCGACATCCCCTACCCGCCGCCGATGCTGGAGCGGCACCACCTGCCCGGCGTCGACCGCGTCCTGGACGCCGTGGCCCGTCTGCAGTGGGAGGCCGAGGGCTGATGGCACAGGTGCTGGAGTTCAAGCTTCCCGACCTCGGCGAGGGCCTCACCGAGGCGGAGATCGTCCGCTGGTTGGTGCGGGTCGGCGACGTGGTCGCCATCGACCAGCCGGTCGTGGAGGTCGAGACGGCCAAGGCCATGGTCGAGGTCCCCTGCCCCTACGGCGGCGTGGTCACCGCCCGCTACGGCGAGGAGGGCACCGAACTGCCCGTCGGCGCCCCGCTGCTGACGGTCGCCGTCGGCGAACCGGCGGCAGCGCCGGAGGGCTCGGGCAACGTACTGGTGGGATACGGCACCTCGGAAGCGCCGACCCGGCGCCGCCGGGTACGGCCGGCGCCCCTGAGGTCCGTGAACGGCGCCGACACGGGCACCCCCAGCGCCTCCGCGCCGCCCCCGGCGCCCACCGTGACGGCACCCGCGCGCGGAACCCCGCTCCCCGACCAGGGCCCCGTGCCGGTCATCTCACCGCTGGTCCGCCGGCTGGCCCGCGAAGGTGGTGTCGATCTGCGGCGGCTGGCGGGCTCGGGCCCGGACGGCCTGATCCTGCGCGTGGACGTCGAGCAGGCGCTGAAGGGTGGGACGGGTCAGGGCACGGCCGAGCCCGCCACGGTCACGCCCGCACCGGCTCCCGCCACTTCCGGCACGGGTGCCGAAGGCGTGCGCATCCCGCTCAAGGGTGTGCGTGGAGCCGTCGCCGACAAGCTGTCCCGCAGCCGCCGGGAGATCCCGGACGCGACCTGCTGGGTCGACGCCGACGCCACCGAGCTGATGCGCGCCCGCACGGCGATGAACGCGGCGGGCGGGCCGAAGATCTCCCTCCTCGCGCTGCTCGCCCGCGTCTGCACCGCGGCTCTCGCCCGGTTCCCCGAGCTGAACTCGTTCGTGGACACCGAGGCCCGCGAGATCGTCCGGCTCGACCGGGTCCACCTCGGGTTCGCCGCACAGACCGAGCGCGGCCTGGTCGTGCCGGTCGTCCGGGACGCCCACGCGCGGGGCGCCGAGTCGCTGACCGCCGAGTTCGCCCGGCTCACCGAGGCCGCCCGCACCGGAACGCTCACCCCCGGGGAACTCACCGGCGGCACCTTCACGCTGAACAACTACGGGGTCTTCGGCGTCGACGGCTCCACGCCGATCATCAACCACCCCGAGGCGGCCATGCTCGGCGTCGGCCGGATCGTGCCCAAACCCTGGGTGCACGAGGGCGAGCTGGCCGTGCGCCAGGTCGTCCAGCTGTCGCTCACCTTCGACCACCGGGTCTGCGACGGCGGCACGGCCGGCGGCTTCCTGCGGTACGTGGCCGACTGCGTCGAACAGCCGGCGGTGCTGCTGCGCACGCTCTGACTCACCGACGGACCGCCCACCCAGCGCCGCACGGGTTCCGGTGGGCGGGAGCCGACAGGACATACTCGGAGGGTGACCGACAACGCTTCCGCCGGGGCCGGGACCGCCGTGCCGTACGACGCCGTCGTACCGGCCGGTGGTGCCGCCCGGCGGCTCGGCGGCATCGACAAGCCCGGCGTGCGGGTCGGCGGCCGCGCCCTGCTCGACCGGGTGCTCGCGGCCTGCGCGGACGCCCGGACGACCGTGGTCGTCGCCGCGCCCCGGCCCACCGTCCGGCCGGTGCGCTGGGCGCGCGAGGAGCCGCCCGGCGGCGGGCCGGTGGCCGCGCTGGCGGCCGGACTGCGGCACACCACGGCCGAGCACGCCGTGGTCCTCTCCGCCGACCTGCCCTTCCTCGAACCGGTCACCGTGCGGCGCCTGTTGGCAGCCCTGCGGGCGTCCGGCGCCGACGGTGCGCTGCTCACCGACGCCGACGGCCGTGACCAGCCGCTCGTGGCCGCCTACCGCACTGCCGCGCTGCACCGGGAACTGGCCGCCCTCGCCGCCGCGCACGACGGCCTGGCCGGGCTGCCCCTGCGCCGGCTCACCGGTGCCCTGCGCCTCATCCGCGTCCCGGACCCGCTCGCCTCCTTCGACTGCGACACCTGGGACGACATCGCCGACGCCAGGGCACGCATCAGGGAGCATGGACACGTGTTGGATGAATGGATCTCCGCAGTCAAGGACGAACTGGGCATCGACCTGGACGTCGACACCCGCGCCCTGCTCGACCTGGCCCGGGACGCCGCGCACGGCGTGGCCCGCCCGGCCGCCCCGCTGACCACCTTCCTCGTCGGCTACGCCGCGGCACGGGCCCAAGGAGGCCCCGAGGCCGTCGCGGAGGCCACCCGCAAGGCCGCCGCGCTGGCCCTGCGCTGGGAGGAAGAGAACGAGAAGGACGACGCGGGCACGACGGGCAAGAGCGGGGGCCCGAGCGCCCCGGACGCCGGATGACCGCCCCCGGGACCCAGGCCGGCGCACCCGCGGACGGTGACGACCTCGACGTGGAGGAGGCGCTGGCTCTGGTGCGGGAACCCCAGGACGACGGCACCGCCCCCGCCCCCGCCCCGCGCCGCGAGGAGGCGCCGCACGGCCGGCCCGAGCGGCACGGCGGGGACGGGCACCGCGCCACCCCCTGGCCGGAGGCGCGCGAGATCGCCGCCCGCGCCGCCCGCTCCGGCACCCGCCGCGCGCCCGTCTCCGTGCCGCTCGGCGACGCCCTCGGCCTGGTCCTGGCAGCCCCTCTCGACGCGCTCACCGACCTGCCCTCCTTCGACACCTCCGCGATGGACGGCTGGGCCGTCGCCGGGCCCGGCCCCTGGCAGGTGCGCGGCGAGGGAGCCCTCGCCGGGCACGCCCGGCCCGAGCCGCTCACCGACGGCGAGGCGGTCCGGATCGCGACCGGTGCCCGCATCCCCGCCGACACCACCGCGGTCCTGCGCAGCGAGCACGGCCGCTCCGACGCCCAGGGCCGGCTGCACGCCCCCCGGGAGCTGACGCACGGGCAGGACATCCGCCCGCGCGGCCAGGAGTGCCGTATCGGGGACCAACTGCTGCCCGTGGGCACCCTGATCACCCCCGCCGTACTGGGCCTCGCCGCCGCGGCCGGGTACGACACCGTCACCGCCGTACCCCGCCCTCGCGTCGAAGTCCTCGTCCTCGGTGATGAGTTGCTGACCGAGGGACTGCCGCACGACGGACTGATCCGGGACGCGCTCGGCCCCATGCTGCCGCCCTGGCTGCGCGCACTCGGCGCCGAGACCGTCGCGGTGCGCCGGATCGGTGATGACGCGAAGGCCCTGCGCAGGGCGGTCGCCGCCTCGCTCGCCGACCTGATCGTCACCACGGGCGGCACCGCCGGCGGCCCCGTCGATTATGTCCACCCCGTCCTGGAGCGCATCGGCGCCGAACTCCTCGTCGACGGCGTCAAGGTGCGCCCCGGGCACCCCATGCTGCTCGCCCGCACCGAGGACGGCCGGCACCTGGTGGGACTGCCCGGCAACCCCCTCGCCGCCGTCTCCGGGCTGCTCACGCTCGCCGAGCCCCTGCTGCGCACCCTGGCCGCCCGCCCCGCCCCCGAGCCGTACACACTGCCGCTGCGGGACGGGGTGCCGGGACATCCGTACGACACCCGGCTCGTTCCCGTGGTGCTGCGCGGCGACAGCGCCGTACCGCTGCACTACAACGGGCCCGCCATGCTGCGCGGGATCGCGGCCGCCGACGCGCTGGCCGTCGTACCGCCGGACGGGGCCCGGCCCGGCGAGGAGGCGGAACTGCTGGACCTGCCATGGGCGGCCGCGGGGATCGGGGTGTGTTTCACGTGAAACTTCCGGGCCAGGACGTCATGGCCCGCCCTGCGGGCGAGCATCTGGTGACCCATCGGGTGAAACTCCCGAGGAAGGCGCTGGAGCGCCCCATCCGGCAGGTCGGCAAGCGGGTGCTCATGGCGCTGCTGGTGCTGGTCGCCACCGCGTTGATCGTCTACGCCGACCGGGGCGGCTACACCGACAACTCCGACGACTCCGTCGACCTGCTCGACGCCTTCTACTACGCGACCGTCACCCTCTCCACCACGGGATACGGTGACATCACGCCGGTCAGTGACGGCGCCCGGCTCACCAACATCTTCGTCATCACGCCCCTGCGCGTGCTGTTCCTGATCATCCTGGTCGGCACCACGCTGGAAGTCCTCACGGAACGCACCCGGGAGGAGTGGCGCCTGAATCGCTGGAGGTCCGCCTTGCGCGATCACACCGTTGTCGTCGGCTTCGGCACCAAGGGGCGGTCGGCCGTCCAGACCGTCTGTGCCACCGGGCTGAAGGCGGAGCAGGTGGTCGTCGTCGACCCCAGTTCGAAGGCGATCGACGCGGCGACCGCCGAGGGGTACGCGGGCGTCATAGGCGACGCGACCCGCAGTGACGTCCTCAAGCGGGCCGAGGTGCACAAGGCGCGCCAGATCATCATCGCCCCGCAGCGCGACGACACCTCGGTTCTCGTCACCCTCACCGCCCGCCAGCTCAACCGGGGCGCGAAGATCGTCGCCGCCGTCCGCGAGGAGGAGAACGCCCCCCTGCTCAAGCAGTCCGGCGCCGACGCGGTCATCACCAGTTCCGGCGCGGCCGGCCGGCTGCTCGGCCTGTCCGTGCTCAGCCCCGCCGCCGGCATGGTCATGGAGGACCTGATCCAGCAGGGCAGCGGCCTGGACCTGGTCGAACGCCCGGTCGTGCGCGCCGAGGTGGGCAAGAAACCGCGCGAGACCGACGACCTCGTGGTGAGCGTCCTGCGCGGCCACCGGGTGCTCGGCTACGACGACCCGTCCATCGGTCCCCTCCAGCTGACGGACCGCCTGATCACCATCGTCCGCGCCTCCCCCAGCGCCCAGGTCGCCCCGCACCTGCGGCCCCTGTCCGGCGACTGAGCGGACGGCCCGGCGGCAGGCGAGGCAGCCCCGAGGACCGGGGCCCCGGGGAGTAGCGTCGCGTACATGCATGCGATCACGATTCCCGAACCTGGTGGTCCCGAGGCGCTGGTGTGGGCGGAGGTCCCCGATCCGGAGCCCGGCGAGGGCGAGGTGCTGGTCGAGGTGGTGGCCGGCGCCGTCAACCGCGCCGACGTCCTGCAACGGCAGGGCTTCTACAACCCGCCGCCCGGCGCCTCCCCCTATCCGGGCCTGGAGTGTTCCGGCAGGATCGCCGCGCTCGGCCCGGGTGTGTCCGGCTGGGCCGTCGGCGACGAGGTGTGCGCGCTGCTCGCCGGCGGCGGTTACGCCGAGAAGGTCGTCGTGCCGGCCGGGCAGTTGCTGCCCGTGCCCGAGAGCCTCGATCTGAAGCAGGCGGCCGCGCTGCCCGAGGTGGTCTGCACGGTGTGGTCCAACGTCTTCATGGTCTCCCAGCTGCGCCCCGGGGAGACCCTGCTGGTGCACGGCGGCTCCAGCGGCATCGGCACCATGGCGATCCAGCTCGCCAAGGCCGTCGGCGCGAAGGTCGCGGTGACCGCGGGCACCAAGGAGAAGCTCGACCGCTGTGCCGAGCTGGGCGCGGACGTCCTCGTCAACTACCGCGAGCAGGACTTCGTCGCCGAGGTCAAGCGGGCCACGGACGGTGCCGGAGCCGATGTCATCCTCGACAACATGGGCGCCACGTACCTGGACCGCAACGTGCAGGCGCTCGCCCCCAACGGCCGGCTGGCGATCATCGGCATGCAGGGCGGGGCCAAGGGCGAGCTGAACATCGGCACGCTGCTGAGCAAGCGGGCCGCGATCAGCGCGACCTCGCTGCGCGCCCGGCCGCTGGGCGAGAAGGCAGCCATCGTCGCCGCCGTACGCGAGCACGTGTGGCCGCTGCTCGCGAGCGGGCGGGTCCGGCCGGTCGTGGACCGGGAGCTGCCGATGCCGGAGGCGGCCGAGGCGCACCGGGTGCTGGAGGCGAGCGGGCACGTGGGCAAGGTGCTGCTGGTCGCGCCGTAGCGGCGGAGGCAGGGTCCCGGGGGGCCTCAGGTCCGGCGGATCCGGAACGCCAGCAGTGCCAGTCCCAGCCCGAGGCCCATGAGGACCAGGCCGCTGCCCAGCGGGAGGATCTGCAGGACCGGCTCACTCGGGGCCGCCTCGCCCCGCTGTGCCTGCTGCCGGTCGTCGGGCTGTGCCGGGAGCCGCGCGGGGTCGAGACCGGCCTCGTCGGGCGGCTGGGAGGCGCTCGGCGTCACCCCCGGGACCTCCGCGATCTCGGGTTCCTCCGGCCGGACGGCGTCGAAGTCCCCGGTCGGTGCGGCCTCCTCGTCCTCCGCCTCGGCCGCGGGGTCGTCCGGCCGCCCCGGCCGCATCCGCCCCTCCCCCGCGCGGCTGCCGGCCCGCGAGGGCTGCCCGGCCGGACCGGAGGGGTGAGCGGAGCCGGAGGCGGAGGCCGAGACGGCGTGGGACGGCTCGCCCGAGCCCGGGGGGCCGGCGTCCGGGGAGTCCTGAGAGGGCCGTCCGTGCCCCGGACGCCCGGTCTCCTCAGGGCCCTCCCGGACCGGGCGTCCGTGCGCCGGGTGCGCCCGGCCCGCCTGGTGCCCGCGGCCCGGGGGGCGCTCGGCCGGGGAGGCGGCGTACGCGCGGGGAGCGCCGTACACGGTGAGCGCGCAGGGCACGGGCGGCAGCACCGCGAGCGCGAGCAGCAGCCGTGCGCAGCCCGCCGTGAGCCGCGGTCGTCCGCGGTGCGGTGTCAGTCGCAGACATGGAGTCACGTCGGTGACCTCCCGGAGCCCGGATGCCGTGATCGATGGGTATCGATGGACGTCGACGGGAACCAGCCTCACACCGGGCGGCCAACAGGGCATTCCGGGTTGGTCCGATGGGTCTACCCGGCCGGTCGACCCACCGAGGGGGCACGCGGTGACGCGGTGGGCGGGTGCGCGACAATGGCGCCATGGAGATGCCGAGGAACGAACGCTCACCGGAGAATCCGCAGATCCTCGTCGTGGGCCAGGACGGGATGGCGCTCGGCGGTGGCAACGGGGACGACGAGCCCCGGGAGATTCCGGTGACGGAGCAGGTCGAACAGCCGGCCAAGGTCATGCGCATCGGCAGCATGATCAAGCAGCTTCTGGAGGAGGTGCGGGCGGCCCCCCTGGACGAGGCGAGCCGGGCGCGGCTGAAGGAGATCCACGCCAGCTCGGTGAAGGAGCTGGAGGACGGCCTGGCCCCCGAACTGGTCGAGGAGCTGGAGCGCCTGTCCCTGCCGTTCACCGACGAGGGCACCCCGAGCGACGCGGAACTGCGGATCGCGCAGGCCCAGTTGGTGGGCTGGCTGGAGGGCCTGTTCCACGGGATCCAGACGACGCTGTTCGCCCAGCAGATGGCCGCGCGGGCCCAGCTGGAGCAGATGCGCCGCGCCCTCCCGCCCGGCGTGGCCGGCCCCGAGGGCGACGACCCGCGCGGTGCCGGCGGCCGCTCCGGGGGGCCGTACCTGTAGGGCTCGGCAGACGAACGTACGGCAGGACCAAGGGCCCGGCGGACGACCGCCGGGCCCTTCGCACGCGCGGCGCGGGTGCTGCCGCTACTGCGGATTGCCCGTCGAGACGCTCAGCTCGATCTTGCCGAGGTCCTTGGGGTCGACGTCCGTGCCCTCGGAGGGGAACTGGTCGATGACGGTGCCGTCGCCCCAGGTGTTCTCGTCCTCCTGCTTGATGGTCCAGTCCCAGCCCGCGGCCTGGAGGCACTTCTTCACGGAGCCGATGTCCTTGTAGCGGAAGTCGGGCAGCCGGATCTTGTCCGGGTCGTCGTACGACTCGTCCGGGTCGGTGCACTTCTCGGTGTCGATGCGCCGGGTGGTGTCGGGACCGCGGTAGCCGCTGTCGTGCGTGGTGGCCGGCGAGGCGCTCGTACCGCCGCTGCCGCCCTTGCCCTCGTCGTCCCCGCCGCCGTCGCGCACCGTCAGCGCCACGACCAGGCCGACGACCACGACGAGCGCCACCGCGACCGAGCCGATGACGACCGGCTTGTTGCCCTTGCCGCCACCGGAGGGGGCCCCGCCCTGCCGCGGTGCGATCGTGTACGGCGGCGGTGTCGCGGTGCCCTGCGGGCCGTAGCCCACCGGCGTGGTCGGGTAGCCGCCCTGCTGCGGGTAGCCGTACGACGGCGCCGGTGTGGCCGCCGGGGGGCCGTACGGGCTCGGGGTGGGCTGGTACGGCGCCCGCACCGGACCGGCGGGCGGCTGGGCGCTCAGGCCGACCGGCGGGAACACCGCGGAGCCGACACCCGAGCCGCTCTGCGCCGGTCCGGCGTTCGGCACGATGCTCGGCGGCGCGGCGTGCGGCGAGGCGGCGACGCGCAGGCACTCGTCACGCATGGCCTCGGCGGTCGGGAAGCGTTCGTTCGGGTTCTTCCGCAGCGCGCGGGCGACCAGCGCGTCCACCGCCGGCGGCAGCGCGCGGTTGACCGTGGAGGGCGCCACCGGCTCCTCCTGGACATGCGCGTACGCGATCGCCAGCGGGGAGTCGGCGTCGAACGGCAGCCGTCCGGTGACCAGCTGGAACAGCATGATGCCGACCGAGTACAGGTCGGAGCGGGCGTCCACGCCACGGCCGAGCGCCTGTTCGGGCGAGAGGTACTGCGGGGTGCCGACGACCATGCCGGTCTGGGTCATCGAGGTGACGCCGGACTGCATGGCGCGGGCGATGCCGAAGTCCATGACCTTGACGACGCCGCGCCTGGTCATCATCACGTTGCCCGGCTTGATGTCGCGGTGGACCAGCCCCATCTCGTGGCTGATCTCCAGGGCCGCGAGCACGTCCGCGGTGATCTTCAGCGCCTTGTCGGCGGGCATCGCGCCGTGCTGGCGGACGTCCTCCTCCAGCACCGAGCCCAGCGGACGGCCCTCCACGTACTCCATGACGATGTACGGCGTCGCCACACCGCCCAGGTCGTCCTCGCCGGTGTCGAAGACGGAGACGACGTTGGTGTGCGTGAGCTTGGCCACGGACTGGGCCTCGCGGCGGAAGCGCTCACGGAAGGCCGGTTCCCGGCCCAGTTCGGTGTGCAGCGTCTTGATGGCGACCTGGCGGTCCAGCACGGCGTCGTACGCCAGGTGGACCGAGGCCATGCCGCCCTCGCCGAGCAAGTCGCGCAACTGGTAGCGGCCGCCGGCCAGCGCCTGTCCCGCGTACCGGCCGTGCGCGCCGTCCTGGCTCATCTTCCCGCGTCCCCCAGTGGCCGTCCGGCGCCGTCGCCCGGCGAACAGGCCTTGATCGAATGTGTCATTCCCGGCCAAGTCTGCCCGAGGGCGGTGACACGTCAAGCGCGGTGCCCGTTCCGTGACCGTACGCGAAAGAAGCGTCGCGCAAGCGTTACGCCGGGCGTACGACCGGTCCACGGAATTTGCGCGAGAGCGCGTGCTGGAGGTTTCATGACCGGTCCGTCTCGGGCCGGTCCCGCACGCGGATCCGGACCGGAGGCCGCCGTGAAGGCTGTAGCGTGGCCGACGGAGACCGTGACAACACCGCGCGCACCGCGGGCAGAAACGACGGCGAGGACCGATGGCACAGACGCACAGCGCCCAGGGCCCGTCCGACCCCGAGGCGACTGGCGGCGGCATGTCAGACACGCCGGAGATGTGGGGCAACGGAGGGCTCGTCGGCGACGGCCGGTACCGGCTGACGCACCGGCTGGGCCGAGGCGGCATGGCCGAGGTGTTCGCCGCCGAGGACGTGCGCCTGGGCCGCACGGTCGCCGTCAAGCTGCTCCGCGCCGACCTGGCCGAGGACCCGGTCTCCAAGGCCCGCTTCACCCGCGAGGCACAGTCCGTCGCGGGCCTGAACCACCACGCGATCGTCGCCGTGTACGACTCCGGCGAGGACTTCGTGGGCGGCCAGTCCGTGCCGTACATCGTGATGGAGCTGGTCGAGGGCCGCACCATCCGCGACCTGCTGCTGAACGCCGAGGCACCGGGCCCCGAGCAGGCCCTGATGATCGTCTCCGGGGTCCTTGAGGCGCTCGCCTACTCGCACCAGCACGGCATCGTGCACCGCGACATCAAGCCCGCCAACGTCATCATCACGCACAGCGGCGCCGTCAAGGTGATGGACTTCGGCATCGCCCGCGCCCTGCACGGCGCGTCCACGACGATGACCCAGACCGGCATGGTCATGGGCACCCCGCAGTACCTCTCCCCGGAGCAGGCGCTCGGCAAGGCCGTCGACCACCGCTCCGACCTGTACGCGACCGGCTGCCTGCTGTACGAACTCCTCGCGCTGCGTCCGCCGTTCACCGGCGAGACCCCGCTGTCGGTGGTCTACCAGCACGTCCAGGACATCCCGGTGCCGCCCTCGGGCGTCTCCGACGGCTGCCCGCCGGAGCTGGACGGCCTGGTCATGCGCTCCCTCGCCAAGGAGCCCGACGACCGTTTCCAGACGGCCGAGGAGATGCGCGGCCTGATCCAGTACGGCCTCCAGATGCTGTACGACCAGGGCGGCCACACCGGCACCTGGAACACCGGCCCGGTGGACGCCCACGAGGGCCGGCACACCCCGGCGGCCGGTTTCGCCGGCACGACCGCGATGCAGCATCCCGGCGACTTCGGCGCCGGCACCGCGCAGATCCCGCAGCCGATCCTGCCCGGCGGCTACGGCGACGACGGCGGTTTCGAGGGGCACGGCAACAAGGGCAGCGGGCGCGGCAAGCTGTGGATCCTGGCCGTCCTCGCCGTGGTCGCGATCGCGGCCGGCGTCGCGCTGGCACTGAACGGGTCGGGCGGCGGCGCCGGCGACGGCACGGACACCAAGCCGACGAGCACGCACTCCAAGAACACCAAGGACGAGAAGGACTCCGCGAGTCCCTCCGACGACACCACGGACCAGCCCTCGGCGCCCTCGACCGACACCGGTTCGGACACGGGCACCGGGTCCGACTGGCCGCCGTCGAACAACCAGCCGTCGGACACGCCCTCGGCGCCGGCGTCCACCGAGCCGTCCGACGAACCGTCCGACCCGCAGACCTCGCAGTCCCAGCCCACGGACCCGGCCGACGGGGGCGCGGACGCCGGGGCCGACGACGGCGGATCGGACTCGGCCGGCACCGACGACGGCGGCACCAGCTCGGGGAGCACCGCGGGCACCACCGACGGGAACGCGGCGGACGGCGGCGCGGCCGGTGACACCGAGGGTTGAAGCGCACCACCCACGGATGATCCGGTGACGCCGGCGCCCTGACCGGCCGTCCCGCCCGGCCGTCCCGCCCGGCCGGCCGCGCCCCGGCTCACCGGACGAACGCGTCGCACACCGCGTCGTACTCGCGCGTCCACCACACCGCGAGCGCGGAGGCGGCCGGAAACTGGCAGTCCGCGCGCGTGTCGCCACGTTCGTAGTGCCAGCGCAGCATCCAGAAGTCGTTCAGCCGCTCCCACCACACCCGGTGCACGGCCGCCGCCAGCTCCGCGGGCGGGGCGCCGGCCGCGCGCCGGTACGCGCGCGCGTACGCGCGCACCTTCGGCAGGTCGAGCGCGCCGGCGGGCCGCACGAAGAAGATCGCGGCAGCGCGTACGGCCTCCTCCGCGCGGGGCTGCACACCGAGCCGGTCCCAGTCCACGATGGCCGCCGGGGCGCCGTCCTTGTAGAGCAGGTTGAACGGGTGGAAGTCGCCGTGCACCCAGCCCACCGCGGCCCCGCGCGGCGGGCGTCGGCCGGTGTGCTGCTCCAGTAAGGCACGCCGTTCCAGCAGCCGGTGCCGGGCCAGTTCGTCGAAGGCGTCGGCGGGCCGGTGCCGGCGGACATGGGCGAGCAGGTCGTCGATGAGGGCGAACGTGCCGGCCGGGTCGGCGCTCTCCACCGGGTGGGGGCTCGTGGCCGGACGCGTGCGCCCCTTGGGCGGCATCACGCGCTCCAGGCAGGCGTGCACGGCGCCCAGGAGCGCCCCCAGGCGCGCGCTCTCCCCGCGCGTGAGCTGACCGCCGTGCCGGTGCCCGCCGTCGATCCAGGGGTGCAGGGCGTAGGCGTGGCCGCCGACGACGGCGACGGTGCGGCCCTCGCGGTGCGCGAGCGGCGGGGCGACCGGGACACCGAGGTCGGCCAGGCGCTGGGTGGCCCGGTGCCGGTGCTCGATGGCGGCCGGGTCGGCGGTGTCGGGGTCGAAGTGGTGCTTGAGGAAGTACCGGCCGCGGGTGGTGCGCAGCCGGTAGCCGCGGTTGAGCAGGCCTTGGTCGACCGGTTCGCAGGCGACGGCGGAACCGGCGGCGTACAGAGGGAGCAGGGCGCCCAGAGGGGGCGCATGGGGCACGAGGGGTGGTACACAAGAGCGCGGCACGCGCCAGATGCTAGGGCACGGAAACCGGCCCTGAGCTGCGGGTTGTCACAGGAAGTCGCCGCCGATCGCATTCGGTCACGCGGTGCGCTCGGACGGGCTTTATCAGAGGTTTTCGCCGTTTCCGCTTTTCTCTGCCTGCATACGTGCCACGAAAGCGGCGGCCTGGGAACGGCGCTGCATACCGAGTTTGGAGAGCAGGCCCGAGACGTAATTCTTGACCGTCTTCTCGGCGAGATACAGCCGCTCGCCGATCTGCCGGTTGGTCAGACCCTCACCGATCAGTTCCAGGATTCTCCGCTCCTGCGCGGTGAGCCGGGACAGCCGCTCGTCGGGCCGCGCGCCACCGCCGTCGCGCAACCGCTCCAGCACGCGCGCGGTGGCGACCGGGTCCAGCAGGGACTTCCCGGCGGCGACGTCCCGCACCGCCCGCAGCAGTTCGTCGCCCCTGATGGCCTTGAGCACGTATCCGGAGGCGCCCGCCATGATCGCGTCGAAGAGCGCCTCGTCGTCCGCGAAGGACGTCAGCATCAGACAGCGCACCGTGTCGTCCCGGGAGCGGATCTCCCGGCACACCTCGACACCGCTGCCGTCCGGCAGCCGTACGTCCAGGACCGCCACGTCCGGCCGGGTGGCCGGGATCCGCGCCAGGGCCTCGGCCGCCGTGCCGGCCTCGCCGACCACCTCGATGTCCGGTTCGACGGAGAGCATCTCGTGCACACCCCGGCGGACCACTTCGTGGTCGTCGAGAAGAAAAACACTGATTTTTCCGTCCTGGCGCACGGAGTCAGTCTCACACACAAACTCTTCCCGTGACCTGGGTGAGCGGGATAACGTGCGGTAGCTCCGGCCAGCGGCAAGGCTGTGACCAGCACGCTTGCACACCACCTGGATTTACTTGGAAATCCAAGCAAAAACGCAGGTCAGGTGGGGTTTCACAGAAATGTGAAGCACTGGGTAACGTAATGGTCGCAGGGCGCTCGCCGGGGCACCTGTCACGCCTGTTCCGGCCGAGCGGCACCCACCCCGTGCCCGGTGGCCGACCACAGGTGAGCCGCACTGGCCTACCGGCAACCCCGGGGGCCGGAACGACGGAGGAGCACACACGTGACCGTGGACAGCAGTGCCGCGCGCAAGCCGCGACGCAGCGCCGCAGGCAAGGCCGGCACCACCGGCAGCAACACCGGCACGACCGGCGACCCGACCGGCACCACCGGCACCAAGCGCGCCGCGCGCGGCAGCCGCGCTGCCGCCAGGAAGGGCACGGAGCCCGAACTCGTGCAGCTTCTGACCCCCGAGGGCAAGCGGGTCAAGAACGCCGAGTACGACGCCTACGTCGCCGGCATCACCCCGGACGAGCTGCGCGGCCTGTACCGCGACATGGTGCTCACCCGCCGCTTCGACGCCGAGGCCACCGCCCTGCAGCGCCAGGGCGAACTGGGTCTGTGGGCCTCGCTGCTCGGCCAGGAGGCCGCCCAGATCGGCTCCGGCCGCGCCACCCGCGAGGACGACTACGTCTTCCCGACCTACCGCGAGCACGGCGTCGCCTGGTGCCGCGGGGTCGACCCGACCAACCTGCTCGGCATGTTCCGCGGCGTCAACAACGGCGGCTGGGACCCGAACGGCAACAACTTCCACCTGTACACGATCGTCATCGGCTCGCAGACCCTGCACGCCACCGGCTACGCCATGGGCATCACCAAGGACGGCGCCGACTCGGCCGTCATCGCCTACTTCGGCGACGGCGCCTCCAGCCAGGGCGACGTGGCCGAGTCCTTCACCTTCTCGGCCGTCTACAACGCGCCGGTGGTGTTCTTCTGCCAGAACAACCAGTGGGCGATCTCCGAGCCCACCGAGAAGCAGAGCCGCGTGCCGCTCTACCAGCGCGCGCAGGGCTTCGGCTTCCCGGGCGTCCGCGTGGACGGCAACGACGTGCTGGCCTGCCTCGCGGTCACCAAGTGGGCCCTGGAGCGCGCCCGCGCCGGCGAGGGCCCCACCCTCGTCGAGGCGTTCACCTACCGCATGGGCGCCCACACCACCTCCGACGACCCCAGCCGCTACCGCGGTGACGAGGAGCGGGCCGCCTGGGAGGCGAAGGACCCGATCCTGCGCCTCCGCCGCTACCTGGAGGCCTCAAACCACGCGGACGAGGGATTCTTCGCGGAACTGGAAGAGGAGTCCGAGGCGTTGGGCAGGCGAGTGCGCGAAGCGGTCCGCGCCATGCCCGACCCGGACCGCTTCGCCATCTTCGAGAACGTGTACGCGGACGGGCACGCGCTCGTCGACGAGGAACGAGCCCAGTTCGCCGCCTACCAGGCGTCGTTCGCGGACGCAGAAGGGGGTCACTGAGATGGCCGAGAAGATGGCGATGGCCAAGGCCATCAACGAGTCGCTGCGCCGCGCCCTGGACACCGACCCCAAGGTCCTGGTCATGGGCGAGGACGTCGGCAAGCTCGGCGGTGTCTTCCGCGTGACGGACGGCCTCCAGAAGGACTTCGGCGACAGCCGGGTCATCGACACCCCGCTCGCCGAGTCCGGCATCGTCGGCGCCGCGATCGGCCTCGCCCTGCGCGGTTACCGCCCGGTGGTGGAGATCCAGTTCGACGGCTTCGTCTTCCCGGCCTACGACCAGATCGTCACCCAGCTGGCCAAGATGCACGCCCGCTCGCTGGGCAAGGTCAAGATGCCGGTCGTCGTCCGCATCCCCTACGGCGGCGGCATCGGCGCGGTCGAGCACCACTCGGAGTCCCCGGAGGCGCTGTTCGCGCACGTCGCCGGCCTCAAGGTCGTCAGCCCCTCCAACGCGTCCGACGCCTACTGGATGATGCAGCAGGCCATCCAGAGCGACGACCCGGTGATCTATTTCGAGCCCAAGCGCCGGTACTGGGACAAGGGCGAGGTCGACACCGAGGCCATCCCCGCCCCGCTGCACCGGGCGCGAGTGGTCCGCGAGGGCACCGACCTGACCCTCGCGGCCTACGGCCCGATGGTGAAGCTCTGCCAGGAGGTCGCCGCCGCGGCCGCCGAGGAGGGCAAGTCCCTGGAGGTCCTCGACCTGCGCTCGGTGTCCCCGCTGGACTTCGACGCGCTCCAGACCTCGGTGGAGAAGACCCGCCGCCTGGTCGTGGTGCACGAGGCGCCGGTGTTCTTCGGCTCCGGCGGGGAGATCGCCGCCCGGATCACCGAGCGCTGCTTCTACCACCTGGAGGCCCCGGTGCTCCGGGTCGGCGGCTACCACGCGCCGTACCCGCCGGCCCGGCTGGAGGAGGAGTACCTGCCGGACCTGGACCGCGTGCTCGACGCCGTCGACCGCTCGCTGGCGTACTGAGGAGAGGGTCGTGACGACGATGACGGAAGCGTCCGTACGCGAGTTCAAGATGCCGGACGTCGGTGAGGGTCTCACCGAGGCCGAGATCCTCAAGTGGTACGTGCAGCCCGGCGACACGGTCACCGACGGCCAGGTGGTCTGCGAGGTCGAGACCGCGAAGGCGGCCGTCGAACTCCCCATCCCCTACGACGGCGTGGTCCGCGAGCTGCGCTTCCCGGAGGGCACCACGGTCGACGTGGGCACGGCCATCATCGCGGTGGACATCTCGGGCGGTGCCGCTTCCGAGCCCCCCGCCGCGCAGCCGGCGGCCGAGCCGGAGCCGGTCGCCGAGGAAGCGAAGCCGCAGGCCCGCCAGCCGGTCCTCGTCGGCTACGGCGTGTCCACCGCCTCCACCAAGCGCCGGCCCCGCAAGGGCCCCGAGGTCACCGTCCCGGCCCCGGCGCAGGCGATCCAGGCGGAGCTGAACGGCCACGCCCCGGCCGCCCCCGAGACCGCCCCGGCCGCCGCGGGGTCCCGCCCGCTGGCCAAGCCGCCGGTGCGCAAGCTCGCCAAGGATCTCGGCGTCGACCTCGCCGCGATCGTCCCGTCCGGTCCGGACGGTGTGATCACCCGGGAGGACGTCCACGCGGCCGCCGCGCCCGCCACGGCTCCCGCGCCGGCGGTGGAGACCCCCGCGGCCCGCCCGGCCCCGGCGCCCGCCGTGGCCTACGACGGCGCCCGCGAGACCCGGGTCCCGGTCAAGGGCGTCCGCAAGGCGACGGCGGCGGCGATGGTCGGCTCGGCGTTCACGGCGCCGCACGTCACGGAGTTCGTGACGGTGGACGTGACCCGCACCATGAAGCTGGTCGAGGAGCTGAAGCAGGACAAGGAGATGCAGGGCCTGCGGGTGAACCCGCTGCTGCTGATCGCCAAGGCCCTGCTGGTCGCCATCAAGCGCAACCCGGACGTCAACGCGGCCTGGGACGAGGCGAACCAGGAGATCGTGCGCAAGCACTACGTCAACCTGGGCATCGCCGCGGCCACTCCGCGCGGTCTGATCGTGCCGAACATCAAGGACGCCGACGCCAAGACGCTGTCGCAACTGGCGCAGGCGCTGGGCGAGCTGGTGTCGACGGCTCGCGAGGGCAAGACCTCGCCGGCCGCCATGCAGGGCGGCACCGTGACCATCACCAACGTCGGCGTCTTCGGCGTCGACACCGGCACGCCGATCCTCAACCCCGGGGAGTCCGCGATCCTCGCGGTCGGCGCGATCAAGCTCCAGCCCTGGGTCCACAAGGGCAAGGTCAAGCCGCGTCAGGTCACCACCCTGGCCCTCTCCTTCGACCACCGCCTGGTCGACGGCGAGCTGGGCTCCCGGGTCCTGGCCGACGTGGCGGCGATCCTGGAGCAGCCCAAGCGCCTGATCACCTGGGCGTGAGGGGAGCTTCCCGAGTAGGCTCTGTCGAGAGGCGGGACGGCCGCACATTCACCGTGCGACCGCCCCGCCCGCTCACGTTCCGGGGAGCACGTACACCGGCGCCCCGTCCTCCGTGCCGCCCCGGCTGAGGATGCAGGCGTGCCGGCGCAGCAGCCGGAGGCAGTCGTTGACGCGCCGCACGGTCAGCCCCGTGCGGGCGGCGATGTTCTCAAGCGGCTCGCGCAGTTCCCCCTGCTCCACCAGCACCGGTGCGATCACCACGGCCACCGTCCACACGTCCTCCGTCACGGACAGCCGCTGCCGCCAGTCCGCGAGCACGGTGGCCGTGGTGGCGCCGGCCTTCGACACGTCCCTCCCGGCGCCGGGCCGCAGGGGGGTGAGCGCGTCGAACCTGTCGGCGATGCGCTCCATGGCCTGGGCCATGGCTCCCAGGGACTGGGCGGTCGCCTCCTGCGCGGCCAGCGTGGCGTTCTGCGTGGCCAGCATCTCCTTCTGAAGTCTCAGCGCTTCACGCTGTGCGTTCGCAAGCTCCTCGTCGAGCTGGAGGTTGTGCGCCTCCAGCCGGACGATGGCCTCCGCGACCCGCTCCGGCATGGCGTAGGCGAGGGGCGCGCCGGGCTCCGCAGACTGCACCTCGGCCGCTTCCAGCGAGTACGAACCCTCCCGCTGGACGGCCTCGATCACCTCGGCGACCCACAGTTTGAAGGGGGCGCAGGCCGGCTTGGTACAGGCGTTGACGAGCAGGATCAGCCCCTGGAGAGAGATGACATTCAAGTCTCGGCGCCACTCTCTACCTGCGGGAACGCTGAGACCGTAAGCTCCAGTTACGGTCTCAAGAATGTCTCGGTGGCCCTCCGGAACATGGTCCGAGAGTGCCTGCCGGGAGTTGCTGTGGCCCAGTTGCTTGCACACGTCCACCGCCGGGAACCAATGGCTTCCGTCGGGCATCGTGAGCCGTCGGACGCGGGCTCCGGTCGCCGCGTACACGAAGTCGGTGACGTCGATCGCCTCGCGCGGTCCGGCCGGGCGGGGCTGCTTGCTCGGTTCGTTCATGTGAACACCTCCGCGGCGGAACGTAGAGCGGAGGGAACCGAATATGCCAGCCGCATGGGGGTGGTTCACCGGTGAGGGTGAACGATTTGTGGTGTCGCTCCAACGTGCCGTATAGGGCGACGCGTTGCTGGGCACCGGCCGTCCCTGATGGTGTGTCGGGGTGGCTCCGGGTTGTGCCAGGGATGTCACGGATGGTGAGGAAGCGGCCTCGGACGGCACGCTGGACGCATGACGAATTCCCCTGCTGTCCGCTCCGGTTCCGGCCGCCGTCCCCTCGCTCCGGTCCGTCGTCTCGCCACCGTCGCGGGTGCCGCCCTGCTCGCCGGTACGGCGATCGTGTGCGCACCGGGTGCCGCCTACTCCACACCGGGATCCGGCACGTCCGTGGCTCCCCCGTCCGACTTCGGCGACTGTCCGCCGCTGCCCCAGGGTGTCGATCCCGGGCGGTGGAGATGCGAGGTGCAGACCGCCGCTCCGCGGCTGACCCTGGGCCGGGTCACGGTGACCCTCGCGCCCATCACCATGACGCATGCCGAAGGGCCACTCGCGGACGGCGGCAAGGCTCAGGTCTGGGGAGGGATGCACGCTGCGGCGACCTCGGTACCGGGCGGACTCACCGGTACCGCCATGGGTGACCGCTCACCGCTCCTGGGGCTGGCGATACAGCCGGAGTACGGTGGCCGGTCCGACTTCTACAGCGGGCAGCTGAGTCTGCGGTTCCGGCTCCGGGGACCCCTGGTGCCGAAGAGCTGCGCCGTCGGGGCCGATACGCCCGTCGACTTCCGGTTGCAGCGGTCCGGCCCGTCCACCTGGGTGTCCCAGGACCCGCCGGTGATCGAGTTCTCGGCCTACGACGACACCTTCGCCGCCCGGGGCGCCGGGCGCTGTGGCCCGCTCACCGCTCTTCTCGGCCGACGGCTCGGGCTGCCGGCGACCGAGGGGAATCTGCTGTCCTTCGACGCCTCGTACACCTTCAGAACCTACGACCGGCTGTCGCAGGGCCGGCCCGCCGGCCGGGTGTGAGTGGACGCCGGGGTGCCGGGCAGCGGGACGGGCCCGTCGCTCGTCGCGGCGGGCCCGTGATCCGGCGGGGTGTCAGCCCAGCTTGGCGAAGCCGTAGTCGAGGATCTTCTTGGCGTCCGCCTCGCGCTGCGGGATGGAGGAGGAGGCGAGGACGGTGCCGATGACCGTCTTGCCCCTGCGGGTCGCGGCGAAGACCAGGCAGTACTTGGCCTCGGGGCCGGAGCCGGTCTTCACGCCGATGGTGCCGCTGTAGCTGTTGAGCAGACCGTTGGTGTTGTCCCAGACCTTCATGGTGCGGGTGCTGCCGGTCTTCGTCTTGGTCTTGGCGGTGTAGTGCTTCGTCTTGACGATCGAGCGGAACGTCGAGCTCTTCATCGCGCTGCTGGCGATCTTCGTCAGATCGCGCGGGGTCGAGTAGTTGCCGCCGTTGCCGATGCCGTCGAAGGAGTCGAAGTGGGTGTTCTTCAGGTTCAGCGACTTGGCGGCGGTGTTCATCTTGCCGATGAAGCTGGCGGTGCGCTTGGCGATGGTGGAGCCGGAGCCGTACTTGTCGGCGAGCGCCATGGCGGCGTCACAGCCGGACGGCAGCATCAGGCCGTAGAGCAGCTGACGGACGGTGACCTTGTCGCCGACGATCAGGTGGGCCTGGGAGGCGTTGTTCTTGACGACGTAGTCGCTGTACTCCTTCTTGATGGTCACCGTGGCGTCGAGGTTGAGGTTCGACTGGGCGAGCACCACCTTGGCCGTCATGATCTTGGTGGTGGAGCCGGTGGACAGCCGCGTGTCGGCCTTCTTGGTGTAGAGCGACGAGCCGTTCGCGTTGTTCATCGCGTAGCCGCCCTTGGCCACGATCGACGGCGCGGAGACGGCCTGCGCCGGTGCCGCGGTGAGGGCGCCGGTGGTGAGCAGGGCGCCGGAGGTGACGGCGACGGCAGCGGCTCGGCGGATGCGGGTGCCCTTAATGCCGGTAATCAAAGTGAGATACCCCGATTGTGTTGAATGCCCCTGATATGCGGCCGAGTTGAGGTGGCAAGAGACAGTGGGGCCGCACGTGTGTGACACGTAACTAGCACAGAAGGTTGTGCGGGCGCTGCCGAAGGATTTCGGTTCGTCCGTATCGTGGACGCCGGTCCCTCTTGTGTGCGTGTTGTATCTATCCTGTCGGCATGGACACGGCAGTACAGCAGACCACCCCGCGGAGCCTCAAGCAGCCGCCCGCCGCCGACCGGGTGTACGCCCATGTGAAACAGGGTGTCCTCGACCGTCGCTACGAAGGGGGGACCCTGCTCACCGAGGGCGAACTCGCCGAGGCGGTCGGTGTCTCGCGCACCCCTGTCCGGGAGGCGCTGCTTCGGCTGGAGGCCGAGGGCCTGATCCGGCTCTACCCGAAGAAGGGGGCCCTGGTGCTGCCCGTCTCGGCGCAGGAGATCGCGGACGTCGTGGAGACCCGGCTGCTGGTGGAGGAGCACGCGGCCCGCAAGGCCGTGCCCGCCCCGCCGGCCCTGGTGGAGCGGCTGACGGAGCTGCTGGAGCGGCAGAAGGAGCAGGCGGCGGCCGGTGACTTCGCCGCGGCGGCCGTCACCGACCGGTGTTTCCACGCCGAGATCGTGCGCAGCGGCGGCAACGCGATCCTGTCCCGGCTCTACGACCAGCTGCGGGACCGCCAACTGCGGATGGGGGTGGCCGTGATGCACTCGCATCCCGACCGGATCGCCAAGACACTCACCGAGCACGAGGAGATCCTGGACGCGTTGCGCGCCGGGGACGCCGAGGCGGCCGTCGGGGTCGTCCACCGGCATGTGAGCTGGTTCTCGCACCTCGCGCGAGGTGAGGTCCGATGAGCGACGCCACCCTGCCGGGTGACCCGCCGGGCGGCCGGCGCGCGACAGCCATGTGGTCCATAGGCGTCGCGGTCTACTTCGTCGCCGTCATCTTCCGCACCTCTCTCGGGGTGGCGGGGCTGGACGCGGCGGACCGCTTCCATGTCAACGCCTCCGCGCTGTCGACGTTCTCCATACTCCAGCTGCTGGTCTACGCCGGGATGCAGATACCCGTCGGACTCCTGGTCGACCGGCTCGGCACCAAGAAGGTACTGAGCATGGGGGCCGTGCTGTTCACGGCCGGCCAGCTGGGCTTCGCCTTCTCGCCGACCTACGGCACCGCGCTCGCCTCGCGGGCGCTGCTCGGCTGCGGGGACGCGATGACGTTCATCAGCGTGCTGCGGCTGGGCACCCGGTGGTTCCCGGTCCGGCGCGGGCCCGTGGTGGCGCAGCTCGCGGGACTGGTCGGCATGGCGGGCAACCTGGTCTCCACGCTGGTGATCGCCCGGCTGCTGCACGGCATCGGCTGGACACCGGCGTTCGCGGGCAGCGCGCTCGCCGGTGCGGTCGTCCTGGTCCTGACGCTGCTCTTCCTCAAGGACCATCCCGAGGGGTTCGAACCGGTGCCGTCCCCGCACCAGGGCGGGGCCTACGTCCGCCGGCAGATCGCCGAGGCCTGGCGGGAGCCGGGCACGCGGCTGGGGATGTGGGTGCACTTCACCACCCAGTTCCCGGCGATGGTGTTCCTGCTGCTGTGGGGCCTGCCGTTCCTGGTGCAGGCGCAGGGGCTCAGCCGGGCCACGGCCGGTGAGCTGCTCACCCTGGTCGTCCTGTCCAACATGGTGATCGGGCTGGTCTACGGCCAGATCGTCGCCCGGCACCACGCGGCGCGGCTGCCGCTGGCGCTCGGCACGGTGGGGGTGACCGCGACGCTGTGGGCGGCCACGCTGGCGTATCCCGCCGCGCACGCGCCGATGTGGCTGCTGGTGGTGCTGTGCGCGGTGCTCGGCGCGTGTGGGCCGGCGTCGATGATCGGCTTCGACTTCGCCCGGCCGGCGAATCCGCCGGAGCGGCAGGGCACGGCGTCCGGGATCACCAACATGGGCGGTTTCATCGCCTCCATGACGACCCTGTTCGCCATCGGTGTGCTGCTGGACGCGACCGGGGACGACTACACGGTGGCCTTCTCCGCGGTGTTCGTGCTCCAGGCGTTCGGGATCGGGCAGATCCTCCGGCTGCGTGGCCGGGCGGCCCGGCGCGAGCGGGAGCGGCTGGTCGCCAGCCGGGTGGAGACGGTGCACGTCCCCGCCGCCTGAGGCGCGGGCCGGACGGACCGCGCCGGGGGCGCCCCGGTGAGGGCGCCGTTTCCCCGGCCTCCGGTCCGCCCGCTACGGCGTGACCGCGAAGTGGCGCAGGATCGCCGCCGCCAGATCCTGGTCGCCCTCCGTCTTGACCCGGTCCGTGACCGCGTCCGCGGTGACCCGGCCGCACGCCAGGTGGACGTAGGTCTCCCAGTCGAGGGTCAGGGTGGCGGCCGGGCCCAGGGCGGGCGCGGTTTCGAGGGTGCCGCGGCCCTGGATGTCGACCCGGATCGTGCGCAGGAACTCGACCGGCCCGTGCACGTCGAAGACGATCGCCGAACTGCGCGGCGCCTGCGCGTCCTTCGCCACGACCTTGGGCAGCGCCCCCAGCAGGACGTCCCGGACGACGTACGCTCCGGGCGAGTCCAGGTTGCCGGGGCGGCCGAGGGCGGTGCGCAGGTCCTGCTCGTGCACCCAGACGTCGAAGGCGCGGGTGCGGTAGGCCTGTTCGAGGGTGATCTCCGTGCCGAGCGGGCCGCGCACCAGGGTGCCGGGCTCGCGGGACTCGTTGCGCAGCTGGCGGTTGCGGCGGATCACCGTGTACTCCAGCTCGGCGGTCATCTCCGGCGCCGTGTGGTGGCGGCGGACGTCGACCTGCATCTCCATGTACCGCTGGTGCTCGGTGGCGACGTGGAAGAGGTCGCTCGGCAGGGAGTGGATGGGCCGGGGATCGCCGAGCATCTCGCAGTCCAGGCCGATGACATGGGACACGATGTCCCGCACCGACCAGCCGGGGCAGGGGGTCCGCCGGTTCCACTCGCCGTCGACGAGCGACTGGGCCAGCTCGGATATCGCTTCGATCGAGTGCGTCCAGGCGTCGGCGTAGGGCTGGAGGGTGGGATGCAGACTCACGAACGGGACCCCTCGGCGGTCGGTACACGGGCAGGTGGTGGCGGCGTTGCCAGCGGGCGGCGGCTGCACTCGGCGGGTGTCTCGGGACGCTAAGTTACGCTGCTGTGAGGCAGCCCGGCAGTGCTTTCGTGTGACGATCGTAGGCCTGTGTGGACGACTCGAATGCCAGGACGGTGGTAGTGTGCGCGCCTCGCTGATCCAGATCGAAGTGGACGAGGGCGAATCGGTCGAGGCCCGGCGGCGGCGGGCCGCCGCGCTGGTGCGCGCGCAGGCCGGTGCCGACCTGGTGGTGCTCCCCGAGCTGTGGACCACCGGAGCCTTCGCCTACGAGGAGTTCGGCCGGGAGGCCGAGCCGCTCGAAGGACCGACCTGTGAGGCGATGGCCGAGGCGGCGAGCGACGCGGGTGTCTGGCTGCACGCCGGCTCCATTCCGGAACGGGATCCGGACGGACCGCTCTACAACACCTCCCTGGTCTTCTCCCCGAGCGGTGAACTGGCCGCGGCCTACCGCAAGATCCACCGCTTCGGCTTCGACAAGGGCGAGGCGGTGCTGATGGGTGCCGGGCGGGACCTGGTCACCGTCCGGCTGCCGGAGGCCGTGCTCGGCCTCGGCACCTGCTACGACCTCCGCTTCCCCGAACTCTTCCGCGGTCTGGTCGACGCCGGCGCCGAACTGCTGGTGCTCCCGGCGGGCTGGCCCGAGCGGCGCCGCGCGCACTGGACGCTGCTGGCCCGGGCGCGGGCGGTGGAGAATCAGGCGTTCATGCTCGCCTGCGGAACGGCCGGGATGCACGCGGGAGTTCCCCAGGCGGGTCACTCGGTCGTGGTCGATCCCTGGGGCGAGGTGCTCGCCGAGGCGGGACCGGGCGAGGAGGTCCTCACGGTCGACCTCGACCCGGCGAAGGCGGCGGCCACCCGCGAGCAGTTCCCGGCCCTGAAGGACCGGGTGCTCGGCCTGGAGCCGCCCCGCCACCGGGGTGGCACGCGAGGACCCGCTTAGCCGCCCCCGGCCGTCAGTCCTCTCAGTCCTCCTCGCCCTCCTTCTCGGCGAGGTGGATCACGCACACCGCGATGGCGATGAGCAGCGCCGGGTCCGCGTCCTCGCGCAGCACGTCGACGCCGTAGGTGTCCCGGACGGTCAGCCGGCGCCGGGAGATCACCGCCAGGAGTTCGCCGTCGTACTCGACGGCGAACTCGCGATCCAGGATCTTGCCGCTGACGTCCAGCTCGGTGCCGTCGACCAGGGCGACCCGGTAGTGGTTGCGCAGCAGGGACAGCCGTTTGCGCTTGATCCGGGCCAGGCCCTCGCCGTCCCGCTCGATCACCATCGTGTCGCGCAGCGCGAACATCTTCTGGTGGATGTCGATCAGGACCCGCCCCTGGGCGTCCTTCAGCTCGAAGGTGTCGCGCAGCCGCATCGCCTTGCCGTCGACGAGGAACACCTTCCGGCCGTGCTCGTCCTCGATCCACCAGTCGTCGCCGATGCCGAGGATGCGGTCGCGTACGAGGAATCTCATGCCGGTAGCGTTCCCCGGCGCGCGCCGATCCTCACGGCCGTCCGCAGGTTATCCACAGGCGCCACACCGCTGTCACGCGGGAGTGGCACCCTTGGAGCCATGAACCACTCCGCACCCCGACGTGTCCGTGTCCGTGCCCCCGAGCTGATCGGCAAGGGCGGCTGGCTGAACACCGGCGACACCCGATACACCCTCGCCGGCCTGCGCGGACGCATCGTCGTGCTGGATTTCTGGACGTTCTGCTGCATCAACTGCCTGCACGTCCTGGACGAACTGCGCGACCTGGAGGAGAAGCACCGGGACACGGTGGTGGTGATCGGCGTGCACTCGCCGAAGTTCGTGCACGAGGCCGAACACCAGGCGGTCGTGGACGCCGTCGAGCGCTACGGCGTCGCCCACCCGGTGCTGGACGACCCCGAGCTGGTCACCTGGAAGCAGTACGCGGTGCGGGCGTGGCCGACGCTCGTCGTGATCGACCCCGAGGGGTACGTCGTCGCCCAGCACGCCGGCGAGGGGCACGTGCACGCCATCGAGCGGCTGGTGACGGAACTGGAGGCGGAGCACGGCGCGAAGGGCACCCTGCGCCGGGGCGACGGTCCGTACGTGCCGCCGGAGCCGGCGCCGACGACCCTGCGCTTCCCCGGCAAGGCCCTGCTGCTGCCGTCCGGGAACCTGCTGGTCAGCGACACCACCCGGCACCAGCTGGTGGAGCTGGCCGAGGACGCCGAGACCGTGGTGCGGCGCCTCGGCACCGGCACGCGCGGGTTCACCGACGGCGGCGCGGACACGGCGTCCTTCAACGAACCGCAGGGGCTCGCGCTCGTCGAGGACGGCACGGCCGTGATCGTCGCCGACACCGTCAACCACGCCCTGCGCCGCGTCGCCCTCGCCACCGGCGCCGTGACCACGGTGGCCGGCACCGGCCGGCAGTGGTGGCAGGGATCCGCGACCTCCGGCCCGGCCCGCGAGGTCGACCTCTCCTCACCGTGGGACGTGGCGGTGTTCGGCGGCCGGGTGTGGATCGCGATGGCGGGCGTCCACCAGCTGTGGACGTACGATCCGGCCGGCGGCACGGTCGGTGTGGCGGCCGGCACCACCAACGAGGGCCTGGTCGACGGGCCGGCCGACGAGGCCTGGTTCGCCCAGCCCTCCGGGCTCGCGGCCACCGCCGACCGCCTGTGGCTCGCCGACTCCGAGACCTCCGCGCTGCGCTGGGTGGACACCGACGGCCGGGTGCACACGGCGGTCGGCACCGGCCTGTTCGACTTCGGGCACCGCGACGGCGAGGCCGGACAGGCCCTGCTCCAGCACCCGTTGGGCGTCACCGCGCTGCCGGACGGCTCGGTCGCGATCGCCGACACCTACAACCACGCCCTGCGGCGCTACGACCCGGCGACCGGCGAGGTCACCACCCTCGCCACCGACCTGCGCGAGCCCAGCGACGCCGTGCTGGCCGGCGAGGACATCGTGGTGGTGGAGTCGGCCCGGCACCGGCTCACCCGGCTGCGGCTGCCCGAGGAGGCGGTCAGAGTCGACGCGGTGGCCCACCGCACCCGGCGCGCGGCCACCGAGGTGCGCCCCGGCACGCTCCGACTCGACGTGATCTTCCAGGCGCCGGCGGGCCAGAAGCTGGACACCCGCTACGGCCCCTCGACCCGCCTGCTGGTCTCCTCGACCCCGCCCGAGCTGCTGCTCAAGGGCGAGGGAGCGGACCCGGACCTGGCACGCGAGCTGGAGCTGAACCCGGCCGTCAGCGAGGGCGTCCTGCACGTCAGCGCGATGGCGGCCTCGTGCGACGACGATCCGGCGAACGCATACCCGGCCTGCCACGTCCACCAGCAGGACTGGGGAGTGCCGGTCCGCCTCACCGAGGCGGGGGCGGACCGACTGCCGCTCGTCCTGGCCGGGATGGACGAGCAGGAGCCGGCGGGACCGGCCCCGGCGTCGGGTCAGACGCCGTAGCCGTCCGTGTAGCCCTCGCCGCGGTGGTGATGGTGCGGCTCCTCCTCGACGACCGGGGCCGCCGTGGGCATCACCACCCGGCGGCGCCGGGCGATCCCGCTGAACGTCGCGATACCGATCAGACCGACGGCCATGAGGATCAGGCCGACGACCGTGAGGTTGACGCCCTGCATGTGCCAGTCGGTCGCGAACGTGAGGATGGCACCTATGGCGATGAGGATGATGCATCCGCCGAGACCCATGACGTCCCGCCTCCCCTTCCGGTTCCGGAATCTCCGGTGCGGACCGGGTACCCGGCGAGACCCGAACTAGCCTTCCAGGAAAGCCGTCAGCGCGTTGGCGAGAAGGAACGGGTCGTCGGCGCCGCACAGTTCGCGGGCGCTGTGCATCGACAGGATCGCCACGCCGATGTCGACGGTGCGGATGCCGTGCCGGGCGGCGGTGATCGGGCCGATGGTGGTGCCGCACGGCATGGAGTTGTTGGAGACGAAGCTCTGGAAGGGGACGCCGGCCCGCTCGCAGGCGGCGGCGAACACCGCGCGGCCCGAACCGTCGGTGGCGTAGCGGTTGTTGACGTTGACCTTGAGGATCGGTCCGCCGTTGACCCGGGGGTGGTGGGTCGGGTCGTGCCGCTCGGCGTAGTTGGGGTGCACGGCGTGGCCGGTGTCGGAGGACAGGCAGACGGTGCCGGCGAAGGCGCGGGCCCGGTCCTCGAAGGTGCCGCCGCGGGACAGCACCGAGCGCTCCAGCACCGTGCCCAGCAGCGGGCCGTCGGCGCCGGTGTCGGACTGCGAGCCGTTCTCCTCGTGGTCGAAGGCGGCCAGCACGGGGATCCGGGTGAGCGCGGCGCCGGAGGACGCGGCGGCGACCAGGGCGGCCGTGCCCGCGTGCACCGACAGCAGGTTGTCCATGCGCGGGCCGGCGAGCAGCTCGCGGTCCCGGCCCAGGTAGGCCGGCGGCTCCACCGGGTGCGTCATCAGGTCCCAGCCGGTCGCGGAGCCCGCCGTGAGCCCGGCCTCCTCCTCCAGGAAGGCGATCAGGTCGCCGTCCCGGGCGTCGCCGAGCCCCCACACCGGCTGGGCGTGCCGCTGCTTGTCCAGCTTGAGTCCCTCGGAGCCGACCGAGCGGTCCAGGTGGATGGCGAGCTGGGGCACTCGCAGCAGCGGCCGGTCCACGTCGACCAGCACCGTGGAGCCGTCGCGCAGGGTGAGCCGGCCGGCCAGCCCCAGGTCCCGGTCCAGCCAGGAGTTCAGCAGCGGACCGCCGTAGATCTCCACGGCCAGCTGGCGCCAGCCGTGCCCCCCGCTGTCCGGGCGCGGCTTGACCCGCAGGTTCGGGGAGTCGGTGTGCGCGCCGACGATGTGGAACGGCGTGTGCGGCTCGGCGCCCTCCGGGACGTACCAGGCGATGATCGCGCCACCGCGCAGCACGTACCGGCCGCCGCTGGTCCCGTCCCAGGCGTCCGTCTCCGCGACCTGCCGGAAGCCTGCCTTCTCCAGCCGCTCCGCGGCGTTCGCCACGGCGTGGTACGGCGACGGGCTCGCCGCCAGGAAGGTCATCAGGTCGTCGGTGTGGCCGCGGTCGAAGCGGGAGGGTGCGCTCATGGGTTCACCTTAACGACGTGCACGGGCCCGCTCCCGGGAAAGGGGAGCGGGCCCGTGCGGGTATCGACGGGGACGTCCGGAAGGTCCAGAACGCGGCCGTACCGGGGCGCGGGACTCCTTCCGGACCTCCTCCGGCATCGGGTCCTAGAAGGCGGCCTCGTCCAGCTCCATCAGGTCCAGCTCGACGCCGGCGGCGATCTTGCGGGCCAGCGTGACGCCCGGCAGGACGTTCGCCGCGAAGAACTTCGCCGCGGCGATCTTGCCGGTGTAGAACGCCACGTCCTTGGCGGAGACCGGCTTGGCGGCGGCCGTGGCCAGCTTCTCGGCGGCGATCGCGGCGCCCTTGAGCAGCAGGTAGCCGACGATGACGTCACCGGAGGCCAGCAGCAGGCGGCTGGTGTTCAGGCCCACCTTGTAGATGTTCTTGGTGTCCTGCTCGGTGGCGGCGAGGTCGGTCAGCATCAGGCCGACGATCGCCTCCAGCTCCACGGCCGCCTTGGCCAGGTGCTCGCGGGCGCCCGCCAGCTCCTCGCCGCCGGTGCCGAGCGCCAGGAACTTCTTGATGTCCTCGGCGAGCGAGTTCAGCGCGGCGCCCTGGTTGCGGACGATCTTGCGGAAGAAGAAGTCCTGGCCCTGGATGGCGGTGGTGCCCTCGTAGAGGGTGTCGATCTTGGCGTCCCGGATGTACTGCTCGATCGGGTACTCCTGGAGGAACCCGGAGCCGCCGAAGGTCTGGAGCGACTGGGCGAGCTGCTCGTAGGCCTTCTCGGAGCCGTAGCCCTTGACGACCGGGAGCAGCAGGTCGTTCAGCGCGTGCTCGGTGGCGGCGTCCTCGCCGTTCGCCTCCTTGACCTGGATGGCGTCCTGGACCGAGGCGGTGTACATCACCAGGGCGCGCATGCCCTCGGCGTAGGCCTTCTGCGTCATCAGCGAGCGGCGCACGTCGGGGTGGTGGGTGATGGTGACCTTGGGCGCGGTCTTGTCCATGAAGTCGGCCAGGTCCGGGCCCTGGACGCGCTCCTTGGCGTACTCCAGCGCGTTCAGGTAGCCGGTGGAGAGCGTGGAGATCGCCTTCGTGCCGACCATCATGCGGGCGAACTCGATGATGCGGAACATCTGGCGGATGCCGTCGTGCTTGTCGCCGATCAGCCAGCCCTTGGCGGGGTGCCGGTCGCCGAAGGTCATCTCGCAGGTGTTGGAGGCCTTCAGGCCCATCTTGTGCTCGACGTTGGTGGCGTAGACGCCGTTGCGCTCGCCCAGCTCGCCGGTCTCGAAGTCGAAGAGGTACTTCGGCACGAGGAAGAGGGAGAGGCCCTTGGTGCCGGGGCCGGCGCCCTCGGGACGCGCGAGCACGTAGTGGAGGATGTTCTCCGACATGTCGTGCTCACCTGAGGTGATGAAGCGCTTCACGCCCTCGATGTGCCAGGAGCCGTCCTCCTGCTGGACCGCCTTGGTGCGGCCGGCGCCCACGTCGGAGCCCGCGTCGGGCTCGGTGAGCACCATCGTGGAGCCCCACTGCTTCTCCACGGCGACCGAGGCGATGTGCTTCTGGACCGCGTTGCCCTCCTCGAAGAGGATGCCGGCGAACGCCGGGCCCGAGGAGTACATCCACACGGCCGGGTTGGCGCCCAGGATCAGCTCGGCGTAGGCCCAGATCAGGGAGCGCGGCGAGGTGGTGCCGCCGATCTCCTCGGGCAGGCCCAGGCGCCAGTACTCGGAGTCCATGAAGGCCTGGTAGCTCTTCTTGAAGGACGCCGGGACCGGCGCGGTGCTGGTCTCCGGGTCGAAGACCGGCGGGTTGCGGTCGGCGTCCGCGAAGGACTCGGCCAGCTCGTTCTCGGAGAGGCGGGTCAGCTCCTCCAGGACGCTCTTGGCGGTCTCGACGTCCATCTCCTCGAACGGGCCGGTGCCGTACACCTTGTCGCGCCCGAGTACTTCGAAGAGGTTGAACTCGATGTCGCGGAGATTCGGCTTGTAGTGCCCCATGGCGACAGCTCCGTAGAGAGATCGGCGAGGCACTGGCTCCTCGCACCTAGTTCACGTACCAACAAGTAGCTACGATGATGCTACCCGTCGGTAATAAGACGCAACCCCTGCCGGTGCGAGTGTGAGAAGGGTCTACCCCGCCGCACCCGTGATCAGTGCCGCCCACCGCTCGGGCTGCTCGGCGAAGGGCAGGTGACCGCCCGGTATCTCCGCCACGCGGGCCCCCGGTATCCCGGCCGCGACCGCGCGGTGCAGCCGGGGCGGTACGAGGGGGTCGTCGGCCGGCGACACCACCAGGGTCGGCGCGGTGACCTCGGCCAGGTCGGCGGTCACGTCCAGCCGCGCCACCAGGTCCACCTGGTCGGCGGTGCCCTCCGGGACGGTCGCGCCGGTCGCCTGCGCGGCGGCCTCCAGGCGCTCCGGGGGCATGGCGTCCAGCGCCGCCGGGCTCAGGCAGCGCGCCAGCAGGAAGCGGCCGAGGGCGACCGGGTCGCCGGCCGCGCACAGCGCCTGCCACACCCGCGCGTTCAGCAGCAGCCCGGCGTCGGCGCGGGCGAAGGGCGCGGTCAGGACGAGCGCCGTCACCCGCTCCGGGTGCCGCGCGGCCAGCCGGACCGCCACGGCCCCGCCCAGCGAGTACCCGGAGACGGCGAAGCGCTCCGCACCCGCGTCGTCGGCGGCCGCGAGCAACCGGTCGGCCAGGGCGTCCAGTTCGAGCGGGCGCGGGGAGCGCGGGACGCCGCCCGTGCCCGGGTAGTCGGCGCCGATCACCTCGTACCGCTCGGTCAGACGACCCATCACCGGGCCGTAGTTGGCCTCGACCGAGCCGCCGGCGCCGTGCGCGAGGAGCAGGGTGTCGGAGCCGGCAGGGGAGTTGGGCATGGGGACTCCAGGTGTGAGTGCCGGGCGCTATCTGTAGCGACCGATAAAGAAACACTAGCGTCTTTTCTCTAGCGGTCGCTACATAATCCGGCCCGGCCCCCGTGCCGCCCGCCGCCCTCGGTACGCTTGCGCGCATGTACGGATACGGCCAGCCGATGGACGGCGGAGCTGCCCAGCAGCAGTACGCGCCGCCGCAGCAGCAGATGCCGGGCGGGTACGGCCAGCAGCCGCCGCTCTACCCGGAGCCGTCCCCGCCCTCCCTCGCGGACGCGGTGCGCGCGTTCACCACGGGACAGCTGGCCGCCGAGGACTTCCAGCAGATCTTCGCGACGTCGAAGGTGTACTGCCCGCGCGGCGACACCCCCGGCTTCCTCGCCCTGCACAACACCCAGCAGCCGGTGATCCCGATGTTCACCTCGCTCAAGGAGTTGCGGCGGTACGCGGGCAAGGAGTCCAAGTACTTCGTCATCACCGGCGCCGAGGTGATCGACCTGCTGCCGACCGGCTACGGCTTCGTCCTCGACATGGAGGGCGAGCACCGCATGGTCTTCGACGCGAAGGCGGTCGAGCAGATGGTGGAGTTCGCGATGCGCCGGATGTACGGCTAGGCGGCCGGTGCGGCAGGTGGTCGCCGACGAGGGCCCGGAGGGAATTCCCTCCGGGCCCTCGCTGTTCCGGGTGGCAGGAAGTTCAACGCTCAACTAAAGTGGGCGTACCAAGGAGGTACCGACCATGCCTGCAGTGACCGTCGAGAACCCGCTGACGCTGCCCCGTGTGACCGCACCCGCCGATGCCGTGGCACGTCCCGTGCTCGCGGTCACGACCGCTCCCGGCGGCTTCGAGGGGGAGGGCTTCCCGGTGCGCCGGGCGTTCGCGGGGATCGACTACCGCCATCTCGACCCGTTCATCATGATGGACCAGATGGGCGAGGTGGAGTACGCGCCGGGCGAGCCCAAGGGCACCCCCTGGCACCCGCACCGCGGCTTCGAGACCGTCACCTACATCATCGACGGGATCTTCGACCACCAGGACTCCCAGGGCGGTGGCGGCACCATCACCGACGGCGACACGCAGTGGATGACCGCGGGCTCGGGCCTGCTGCACATCGAGGCGCCGCCGGAGCACCTGGTCGTCTCGGGCGGCCTCTTCCACGGCCTCCAGCTCTGGGTGAACCTGCCGGCCAAGGACAAGATGATGGCCCCCCGCTACCAGGACATCCGGGCCGGCAGCGTCCAGTTGCTCACCTCCCCCGACGGCGGCGCGCTGCTCCGGGTCATCGCCGGCGAGCTGGACGGCCACGCGGGCCCCGGCATCACGCACACGCCGATCACCATGGTCCACGCGACGCTGGCGCCGGGCGCGGAGATCACCCTGCCCTGGCGGGAGGAGTTCAACGGCCTCGCGTACGTGCTCGCGGGACGCGGCAGCGTCGGCACCGAGCGCCGTCCGGTCCGCCTCGGCCAGACCGCCGTCTTCGGCGCCGGCTCCGCGCTGACCGTCCGCGCGGACGAGAAGCAGGACGCGCACACCCCGGACCTGGAGGTCGTCCTGCTCGGCGGCCGGCCGATCCGCGAGCCCATGGCCCACTACGGCCCGTTCGTCATGAACAGCAAGGACGAACTGATGCAGGCCTTCGAGGACTTCCAGAAGGGCCGCCTCGGCACGGTCCCCGCCGTCCACGGCATGACGGAGGCCGGCCCGGAGGCCTGACGCGTCCCACCGGCCGGCCAGGGGCGCTCACCCGGGCGGACCCGCAGGGCGGGACACCCGGTGGTGCCCGTGGTCGGCTGGGGGCGTGCGTCTGTTGCCCGTCTCCGTCCGCCGGCTCGCCGCCTGGTGTGCCGTGGTGCTGCTGGTGGCCGGGGTCGGGTGGGTGGCGGTGCGGCTGTGCGGGGTGTTCCGTACGGCCGTCATCCCGGTGCTGCTCGCGCTGCTCGGCACCGCGCTGCTCGGGCCGCTGTACCGGTGGCTGGTGCGGGCCGGGGTGCGGGCGTCGCTCGCGGCGGGGCTCACCTGTGTCGCCGTGGTGGCCGTGGTCGGCGGCGCCGTCTACATCGTCGTCACCGCGCTCATCCACTCCGGCGGCCAGATCGTCGCCTCCCTCCGCTCCGCCGCTCAGGCGCTCGCCCGGCACTTCGGCGCCGCCGGCACCAGCCTCGACGACCTCGCCGCGCACGCCCGGGAACTGCTGGGCAAGTTCGGCGGGACGGCCGCCTCCAACGTCATCAGCGGGGTCGGTGTCGTCGGCGAGACCCTCGCCGAGGCGGTCCTGGCCCTGCTGCTCGTCTTCTTCTTCCTGCGGGACTCCCACCGGGCCGTGACGGCCCTGCGCGCCCTCGCCCCGCACGACACCGCCGACCTCGTCGAGGCCATCGCGCGGCGGGCGTTCCAGGCGGTGGAGGGGTTCATGCGGGGCACCACCCTCATCGCCCTCATCGACGCCGTGTGCATCACCACCGGGCTGCTGATCCTGCGGGTGCCCGGCGCGATCGGGCTCGGCGCGCTCGTCTTCGTCGGCGCCTACATCCCCTATCTCGGCGCCTTCATCTCCGGCACGGTCGCCGTGCTGGTGGCCCTCGCCGACCGGGGCTTGGTCATCGCCCTGTGGGCACTCGGCGTGGTGCTCGCGGTGCAGGTGCTGGAGGGGCACGTGCTCCAGCCGGTGATCCAGAGCCGGACCGTGCAGATGCACCCGGCCGTGGTCCTGCTGGCCATCACCGCCGGCGCCTCCGTCGCGGGCATCCTCGGCATGCTGCTCTCCGTGCCGCTGACGGCCGCCGTCTTCGGGGTCGTGCACGAACTGCGGTCCCGTTACGCGGCGCCCGCTTCCCCGGCCGGTTCCTGAAGCTCGAACCAGATGCTCTTGCCCCGGCCCCGGGGCTCCACCCCCCAGCGGTCCGCCAGCAGTTCGATCAGCATCAGGCCCCGGCCCGAGGACGCCAGTTCGCCGGGGCGGCGCTTGTGCGGCAGGTCGTCGCCCGCGTCGGTGACCTCCACCCGCAGCCGCCGCCCGTCCGGACCCCGGGTCACCTCGGCGACCAGCAGCGCGTCGGCGTCGGTGTGGACGAGGACGTTGGTGACCATCTCCGAGACCAGCAGCACCGCCGAGTCGACCTGTTCGGCCGAGGCCCAGTCGTGCAGCAGCGCGCGCAGGTGCCGGCGCGCCTCGGCGATCCGCTCCGGCTCGTCCTGGGCCACCGACAGCAGCGTGCGCCGCACGGTCGGCCGCTCCGCCACCGCCCCGCCGCAGGGCGAGTCCTCCCCGGCCCGGCACAGCAGCACCAGCGCGATGTCGTCCTCGCGGCGGTCGGCGAGCCGGCCGGTGGTGTGGTGCGAGGACGGCCCGTGCACCGCCTGCACCAGCGCGTCCGCCAGTTGTTCGAGATCGCCCTCGTGCCCCTCCAGGACCGCGCGCAGCCGCCGCCAGCCGCTCTCCACATCGTGGCCGCCGGTCTCGATCAGGCCGTCGGTGCACAGCAGCATCGTCTCGCCGGACTCCAGGGCGAACCGGGTCGTCGGATAGTCCGCGTCCGGGTCGATGCCCAGCGGCAGCCCGCCCGCCGTCGGCCGCATCATCACCGTGCCGTCCGCCAGCCGGATCGCCGGGTCCGGGTGCCCGGCGCGGGCGATCTCCAGCATCCCGGTCGCCGGGTCGGCCGCCGCGTACAGACAGGTCGCGAAGCGCAGGTCGGCCGGCTCGTCCCGGGAGTCGTGCGTGATGCCGTGCAGGAAGCGGGAGGCGCGGGAGAGCACGGCGTCCGGGCGGTGTCCCTCGGCGGCGTAGGCGCGCAGGGCGATGCGGAGCTGGCCCATCAGCCCGGCCGCCCGCACGTCATGGCCCTGCACATCGCCGATGACCAGCGCGAACCGGCCGGAGGGCAAGGGGATCAGGTCGTACCAGTCGCCGCCGACCTGGAGTCCGCCGCCGGTCGGGATGTAGCGGGCGGCCACCCGCATCCCCGGGATCTCCGGGCCGAGCGAGGGCAGCATGGAGCGCTGGATGCCCTCGGTCAGCGCCCGCTCGGTCTCCGCGACCCCGGCCCGGGACAGCGCCTGGGCCAGCATCCGGGCCACCGTGGCCAGCACCGCCCGCTCGTCCGGGGTGAAGGCCACCGGATAGGCGAAGGCCGCCATCCAGGCGCCCATCGGCCGGCCGGCCACCGTCAGCGGCAGGAACGCCCAGGACTGGCGGCCGAAGGGCCGGACGAACGGCCAGATCTCCGGATACCGGTCCGCGTACTGCTCGGGTGCCGACAGGTAGACCGCGCGGCCGGTGCGCACCACCTCCGTCGCCGGGTAGTCGGTGCTCAGCGGCAGACCGTCGAAGGGCCGGATGTCGCCGGGCTGGTGCCCGTGGTGGCCGATGACCGACAGCCGGTCGCCCTCCACCCCGAACACCACCAGGCCGTCCGGGGAGAAGCCCGGCATCGACAGGCCGCCCGCCACCCGCAGCACCTCGGCCGTGGACCGGGCCTCCGCCAGCGCCCGCCCGGCGTCCAGCAGGAACGCCTCGCGCGAGCGCCGCCAGTCGCCGGTGACCGCGCCCCGCGCCGCCGCCGTGCCCGGCACCGGCTCGGTGACCTCCTGGAGGGTGCCGATCAGCTGGTAGGACCGGCGGACGGGGTCGAAGGACGGCTTCGAGCGGCTGCGGACGATCCGGAGCACATGCCCGTCCTCGCCCATGATCCGGATGCGGACCTCGGCGAGGGTGCCCTCGTCCACCGCGAGCGGGATCACCCCGGTGATCTCGTTCCAGTCCTCCGGGTGCAGCCGGGCGCGGGTCCCCGCCTCGGTGAGGGTGGTCCGCTCGGCGGGCAGCCCGAGCAGCCGGGCCGCCTCCGCGTCCACGGTGACCAGACCGGTGGCCGTGTCCCAGTGCCACAGTCCGGTCGCGAGGTCGGCGAGGACCGCACCGACGGACGGCAGGGGCTCATCACCGACGGACGGCAGGGGCTCGCCTGTACGCATTGCCCCACTTTAGGAAGATCTGACCGAGGCCTGCCACCCGCGAAAAGGGTGGGGCGGCGATCTTGGCGTGCCCGGTACCCTTGACGGGTCCGGGCCCCGTGCCCGCGCCCGCGGGACACAGCGACCCCGCACCCCACACACGAAGGACGATGAACGACGATGCATCGGTACAGGTCTCACACCTGCGGCCAGCTCCGCGCCTCTGACGTCGGCACCGACGTCCGGCTGAGCGGCTGGCTGCACAATCGGCGCGACCTGGGCGGCATCCTCTTCATCGATCTGCGCGACCACTACGGCATCACGCAGCTGGTCGCCCGCCCCGGCACCCCCGCCTACGAGGCCCTGGACAAGATCTCCAAGGAGTCCACGGTCCGTGTGGACGGCAGCGTTGTTTCACGTGGAACAGAGAACGTGAACCCCGACCTGCCCACCGGCGAGATCGAGGTCGAGGTGCTGGAGGTCGAGCTGCTCGGCGCGGCGGCCCCGCTGCCCTTCACGATCAACACCGAGGACGGGGTCAACGAGGAGCGGCGCCTGGAGTACCGCTTCCTGGACCTGCGCCGCGAGCGCATGCACCGCAACATCATGCTGCGTACGGCCGTCATCTCGGCCATCCGCCAGAAGATGTCGGCGATGGACTTCAACGAGATGGCGACGCCGATCCTGTCCGCCACCTCCCCCGAGGGCGCCCGTGACTACGTGGTGCCGTCCCGGGTGCACGCGGGCCGGTTCTACGCGCTGCCGCAGGCCCCGCAGCAGTTCAAGCAGCTGCTGATGATCTCCGGCTTCGACCGCTACTTCCAGATCGCGCCCTGCTTCCGCGACGAGGACGCCCGCGCCGACCGCTCGCCGGGTGAGTTCTACCAGCTCGACGTCGAGATGAGCTTCGTCGAGCAGGAGGACGTCTTCCAGCCGATCGAGAAGCTCATGACCGAGCTGTTCGAGGAGTTCGGCGGCGGCCGGCACGTCACCTCGCCCTTCCCTCGCATCCCGTTCCGCGAGGCGATGCTCAAGTACGGCTCCGACAAGCCGGACCTGCGCGCCAAGCTGGAGCTGGTGGACATCACCGACGTCTTCGAGGGTTCGGAGTTCAAGGCGTTCGCCGGCAAGCACGTGCGCGCCCTGCCGGTGCCGGACGTCTCCGCGCAGCCCCGCAAGTTCTTCGACCAGCTCGGTGACTTCGCCGTCGAGCAGGGTGCCAAGGGCCTGGCCTGGGTGCGGGTGGCCGAGGACGGCTCGCTGACCGGCCCGATCGCGAAGTTCCTCACCGAGGCGAACGTCGCCGAGCTGACCAAGCGGCTCTCCCTGGCCCCCGGCCACGCCGTCTTCTTCGGCGCGGGCGAGTACGACGAGGTCTCCAAGATCATGGGCGCCGTCCGGGTCGAGGCCGCCAAGCGGGCCGGCCAGTTCGAGGACGGCGTCTTCCGCTTCGCGTGGATCGTGGACTTCCCGATGTACGAGAAGGACGAGGAGACGGGCGCGATCGACTTCTCGCACAACCCGTTCTCCATGCCGCAGGGCGGACTAGAGGCCCTGGAGACCCAGGACCCGCTGGACATCCTGGGCTGGCAGTACGACATCGTCTGCAACGGCGTCGAGCTGTCCTCGGGCGCGATCCGGAACCACGAGCCGGACATCATGCTCAAGGCCTTCGAGATCGCCGGGTACGACAGGGAGACCGTCGAGGACAAGTTCGCGGGCATGCTCCGCGCGTTCCGCTTCGGCGCCCCGCCGCACGGCGGCATCGCCCCGGGCGTGGACCGGATCGTCATGCTCCTCGCCGACGAGCCCAACATCCGCGAGACGATCTCCTTCCCGCTCAACGGCAACGCCCAGGACCTGATGATGGGCGCCCCGACCGAGCTGGACGAGACCCGCCTGCGCGAGCTGCACCTGACCATCCGCAAGCCGCAGCCGAAGTAGTCCGATACGCCCATGACGTCGGCGGAGGGGCCCGGAACCGATCGGTTCCGGGCCCCTCCGCCGTTCGTGTGCCGGTGCCGCTCAGGACAGGGACCGGTAGCCGCCCCAGCCCGACGCGATCTTGGTGCGGCCCCCGAAGGAGCCCTTGCCGTCGCCGCTGTTGCGGTACAGGTTCCCGGCGCTGTCCCGGGAGACCAGGTCGGCCCTGCCGTCGTCGGTGATGTCGCCGACGCCGACCACCGTGTCGTACGAGCCGCCCCAGTCGCCGAACACCTTCACGCGGGCCGCGAAGGTGCCGTCGCCCTTGCCGTCGTACCGGTAGAGGGTGTCGGCCTTGTCCTGGGCGAGCAGGTCACCGATGCCGTCGCCGTTCAGGTCGCCGGCGCCGACGACCTTCCGGTAGCCCCGCCAGTCGCCGTACAGCTTCACCGGGGCGGCGAGCTTTCCGGCGCCGGTGCCCTGGTGCAGGTGAACGGTGCCGGTGGCGGCGGTGCGCGTGATCAGGTCCGGGCGCCCGTCCCCCGTCACGTCACCGGGCGAGGTGAGCACGTCGTACCGCGTCCAGCCGCTGCTCGCGAGCGTGGTGTACGGCGTCTTCGGCGTGACCGCGCTGCCGCAGCCCGGCTTGTACAGGCGCAGGGCGCCGCTGCTGTACCGGACCAGGACGTCGTTGCAGCGGTCGCCGCTCAGGTCGCCGAAGGGGACCGCCTTGACGCTGGTCGCCCAGCCGGTGCCGGTGGTCTTGGCGCCGAACGTGCCGGTGCCGGTGCCGGACTGGTAGGTCAGGCCGCCCGAGGAGTTCAGGGTGAGCAGGTCGCCCCGGCCGTCGGGCCCGTCCGGGCTCGCGAAGTCGTGGCGCACGGCGGCGCCCCGGCCCAGGAAGCCCTTGCCGGAGACCACGGTGACCGGCCCTGCCGTGCCGAGGCCGGTCGCCTTGAGGGTCCAGGTGTACGCCCCGTTCGGGAAGGGCGCCCCGCCCGCGGTCCTGCCGTCCCACTCCGCCGAGATCCGCGCCGAGGCCGCGCCGCCGGTGACGGTACGGGTGCCCTTGCCGCCGGCGCCGCTCTGCACGGAGGTGAAGATCAGCGACCAGGAGGTGACCGGCCGGGACAGCCGCACCCCGGTCCGGGTGGCGGTGCCCGGCTGTACATGGCTGTCGGCCTCGGTCCCGAAGGACGTCACCGGTGACGGGGCGATGCCGGTGGTGGCCAGGTGGGTGCGCTCGTACAGGTCGGTCCAGGCGACCACGCCCGTGTACTCGTCCACGGTCCACTTGAAGCGGCGGTCCGCGGCGAGACCGGTCTCGGCGACATCGGTGGCCAGCAGCCGGGTGGTGCCGGTCGCCGCGTCGGTCAGCACCAGGGTGCCGGCGCCGTGGTCGTGGCGGACGGTGAAGCCGTCGCCGAGCAGCACGTCACCGCCGGTCACCGGACGGGCGGTGCCGGCCTTCGTGTCGTACACGCCGGCCGAGCCGGTGCCGCACGCCCAGTACACCCAGCGGCCCGCCGCCTGGAGTTCGCTCGGCACACAGCCGAGGCCGGGCACGGTGACCGTGGCCAGGGCGCGGTTCTCGGTGAGGCTGTACGAGGTGAGCGTGCCGGTGGCGGCGGCGCTCCACAGCGTCGGGCCGTTCAGCGCGGCGGCCCGCACGGACCGCTTCAGCCGCTGCCCCTGCCCGAACTCGCCCACGTACTGGGCGGGGGAGGCGCCCCCGGAGTCGTAGACCGCGTAGCCGTCGGAGACGTCGACGATCCGGCCGCCCTCGGTGTGGAACTCCAGCCGGGCGTCGGACGATCCGTCGCGGAGGGCGACCAGCCGGTCCGCGTGGCCCAGGCCGCTGCCGCCCTCGGCTCCGTCGTCGTAGGTGCCGAGGTGGACGTCCTCGGGGCCGGTACCGCTGTTGCCCCACAGCGCCGAGCAGCCGGCGCCGGGGTACGGGCACTCCGCGGTCACCTTGTCGCCGGTCGTCGGCTCGGACGCGGTGAGCCGGGTGCCGCCGTCGGTGGTGAGCGTCCGCACCGTGGTGGTGTCAGGGGTGCCGCTCGGGTCGTCCTCGGCGACGCGCAGGCTGCCCCGGCTGAGGGCGATGCCGGTCTTGGCGTTCTCGGGCGCCGGGATCCGGGCCTCGTCCTCCAGGGCGGCCGGGGTGACGCGCCGCACCCACCAGTCCGTGGCGCCGGTGCCGCCCGTGACCAGCGCGCTGTCACCGGGGGCCCGCAGCAGATAGGCGCCGGCCTGGGCGAGCAGGGTCGCCGTGCCGCCGTCCGCGAGGGACACGGCGGTCAGCGCGCTGGTGCCGGTGCCGGTGTGCAGCGGCAGCAGCAGCCGGTCGCCGGCCAGGACCGGGGTGCCGTCCAGCTGGGCGCCGGGCGCGGGCAGGTCGAGCACCTGCTCGGCGCCGCCCGGGTCGGTGCGCGGCTTGACGTGCAGGTCGCCGGAGCCGGAGTCGTACCAGCCGATCCGGTCGTCGCCGAGGACGGCGACCGGGCGGGCGCCGACGCCGGTGAACACCTTGGTGGCGACCGCCGTGGCCAGGTCGAGGTAGTACAGGCCGGTGTCCACCCGGAACAGCACGCCGTGCGCGTCGGCGGCGGTGATCGCGCCCGAGGTGACCCGGGTGCCGGCCGGGGTGAGGGGCCGGGCGCTCCAGACGCCGTCCACCCGGTCGTACAGCGCGCGCTCGGTGATCACGGTCCGACCGGCGAGCCCCCGGTAGGGCTGGTCCAAGGGGAACGCCGACGCCGTGCGCGTGGCCGGGTCCCACAGGGCGACCCCGTCGGCGGACGGCAGCGCGACCAGGTCGCCGCCCGCGCCGTACCAGGCCATCGGGCAGGTCGTGGAGCCCAGGTTCGCGCAGGAACCGGTGGGTGTGTAGACGCCGTCGGCGGTCCGTACGGTGACCGTGGTGCCGTCGGACGGGTCCGTCCACAGCAGCCCGGCGACCCCGCTCTGCCGGTGCAGGAAGCCGCTCGCGCCGGCGACCAGCGGCCGGTCGGTGCGCGGCCGGGTGCCGGCCGGGTCGGTGAGTGTGATCTCGGTGGTGCCGGCCGCCGGGGCGGCCGAGGCGGCGCCCTCCGGCAGGACGACGGTGGATACGGCCGCCACGGCGACCGCGAACGAGGAGACGGCCGCGGCCATGCCGCGCCGTCTCGGGGCGTGTCTGCCCACGTGCGTTGTCCCTCCCCGCGAGGGCCCCCGCCCTCGCCAAGTGAGCGGACTTTACCAGCAGTTTTGCCGGGTTCTTTACCAGTCCTTTTGGCGGCACGTCCGGCGGCTCTGTTACGGGGAGGGCTCCTCGCCTGACTCCTCGTCGGGCGAGGCGCCGTCCTCCAGCAGGCGTTCGGCGATGTCGTCGGACCAGTGCTGCGCCCAGGCGCGCAGCTCGGCGAGCCGGTCCTCGTCCAGGCCGTGGCGCAGGAACTCGCGGTCGGCGTAGAAGTCCGTACCGGTCAGCCGGGACTGGAGGGTGGGCAGGTCGAAGGGGTCGTGGGCGTGCCGGCGGCCCAGCTCCTCCAGGTCCGGCAGCGAGAACCGGGCGGCGGCGGCCCGGGCGTCCACCAGGTCGACGGCGGCGCCCCGGTCGTACAGCGCGCGGATCTTCGTGCCGACGGCGTCCTCCAGGGAGAGGGCCGGGCCGTAGCCGGTCAGCTCCGGGGGTCCCCAGAAGGCTTCCTTGTGCAGGGTGAGCCCGCAGTCCTCGCCGGTCGGCGGGTCGGTGACGGTCAGCCGGGCGGTGCGCACGCCGACGGGCCCGGGGCGCACCTGCCGGCCCCGCGCCTCCAGGGTGGCGGCGACCGCGCCGGCGATCCGCTCCAGCGCCTCCGGGTGCTCGGTGGCGAAGTCGAGGTCGGCGTGCGGGCGCTCCAGCAGCCCGTGCGCCTGAAGGGCGTATCCGCCGGCGAGGACCAGCCCGTGCGGGCCGCCCGCCGAGACGACGTCGGCGAGCAGCCGCCGGTGGGGTTCGAGGAGGTTCACGACACCGGTACTTTGCCAGAAGGGGCCGGAAAGGGCGGGCACGCGTGCGGGTGCGGTCAGCCCTCCGCGCCGCCGAAGCGCTCCTTGTACGCGGCCAGGTCGTCGTCCGTCAGCTTGGCGAACAGCACCGGCGGGACCGTGAAGGAGGTGCCGACCGGGACCGAGGCCAGGATCTTCGCCTCCTCGGCGGAGACCCACGTCGCGGTGTCGTCCGGCAGGGTGAACGCGGCGCGCATCGCCGCCGCCGAGGCCGGGATCAGGGGCTCGGAGACGACCGCGTACAGGTGGATGAGGTTCATCGCCGTACGCAGCGTGAGGGCCGCGCCGTCCTTGTCGGTCTTGATCTCCAGCCAGGGGGCCTTCTCCTCCAGGTAGGAGTTGCCGGCCGACCACAGGGCGCGCAGCGCCGCCGCTGCCTTGCGGAACTGGAGGGCCTCCAGCTGCGTCTCGTACTCGGCCAGCAGGCCCGCGATCTCCTCGCCGAGCCGGGCCTCCGCCGCGCCGGGCGTCCCGCCGGCCGGCACCTCGTCGCCGAAGCGCTTGCGGGAGAAGGACAGGACGCGGTTGACGAAGTTGCCGAGGGTGTCGGCCAGGTCCTTGTTGACCGTGGCGGTGAAGTGCTCCCAGGTGAAGGACGAGTCGTCCGACTCCGGGGCGTTGGCGATCAGGAAGTAGCGCCAGTAGTCGGCGGGCAGGACGGCGAGGGCCTGGTCGGTGAAGACGCCCCGCTTCTGCGAGGTGGAGAACTTGCCGCCGTAGTACGTCAGCCAGTTGAAGGCCTTGACGTAGTCGACCTTCTTCCACGGCTCGCGCACGCCCAGCTCGGTGGCCGGGAACATCACCGTGTGGAACGGGACGTTGTCCTTCGCCATGAACTCGGTGTACCGGACGGTGTCGTCCGCCTCGTACCACCAGGACTTCCAGTCGCGGTTCTCCGGGTCCTGGTCGGCCCATTCCTTTGTCGCGCCGATGTACTCGATCGGGGCGTCGAACCAGACGTAGAAGACCTTGCCCTCGGCCGCCAGCTCGGGCCAGGTGTCGGCCGGGACCGGGACGCCCCAGTCCAGGTCGCGGGTGATCGCCCGGTCGTGCAGGCCCTCGGTCAGCCACTTGCGGGCGATGGAGGAGGCGAGTTGCGGCCAGTCCGCCTCGTGCCGGGCCACCCAGGCCTCGACCTCGTGCTGGAGCTTGGACTGGAGCAGGAAGAGGTGCTTGGTCTCGCGGACCTCCAGGTCCGTGGAGCCGGAGATCGCGCTGCGCGGATTGATCAGGTCGGTCGGGTCCAGGACGCGGGTGCAGTTCTCGCACTGGTCGCCGCGGGCCTTGTCGTAGCCGCAGTGCGGGCAGGTGCCCTCGACGTAGCGGTCCGGCAGGAAGCGGCCGTCGGCCGGGCTGTACACCTGGCGGATCGCCCGCTCCTCGATGAAGCCGTTCTCGTGCAGCTTGCGGGCGAAGTGCTGGGTGATCTCGCGGTTCTCCGGGGAGGAACTGCGGCCGAAGTAGTCGAAGGCCAGCGCGAAGCCGTCGTAGACCGCCTTCTGGGCGTCGTGCGCCTGGGCGCAGAACTCGTCCACCGGCAGGCCCTGCTCCTTGGCGGCCAGCTCGGCGGGGGTGCCGTGCTCGTCGGTGGCGCAGATGTAGAGGACGTCGTGGCCGCGCCGGCGCAGGTACCGGGAGTACACGTCCGCCGGGAGCATGGACCCCACCATGTTGCCCAGGTGCTTGATCCCGTTGATGTACGGAAGGGCGCTGGTGATGAGGTGTCGAGCCATCGCGGGCTGCTCCCAGGTCGGGTTGTTTTGCGAACCTTGAAATGGTAGCCGAGAGGGGTGGGCCGCCCGCTTCCCGTTTTACAGGGTGGGAAGGGGCGGCCTGCGGGGGCCGGGCGGCCTGCCGGGTGCCGGGTGGCGGGTGCCCGGCGGGGTGACGGGGGTGCGGCGCGTTTACGGGCGCCGGTGCGTCACGGGCGCCAGTCGGTGAGGAGGCCCGCGTACAGTTCCGCGTCCGTCAGCTCGCGCGGGGTGGGGCCCGCGTGGAAGAAGGCCGTGTTGGGGGTCTTCAGCTTGCGGAGGTAGTCGAAGGCCTTGTTGTCGTGCTCACCGAAGGCGACGAAGGAGAAGAAGACGGCCGGGTGGGAGTCGGCGGCGGCGGTGAGGGCCTGGGTGGCGGGGGTCTTGGCGTCGGGGGCGCCGTCGGTCTGGAACACGACGAGGGCGGGGGTGCCGGGGTCGGTGTTCTTGTCGTAGTGGGCGAGTACGGCCTCCACGGCGGCGTGGTAGCTGGTACGGCCCATGCGGCCGAGGCCGGCGTGCGCGTCGTCGACCTTGGTCTCGTGGTCGGCGGTGAGGGTCAGGTCGGTGGTGCCGTCGACCTCGGTGGAGAAGAAGACGACGTGGACGGTGGCCTCGGGGTCCAGGTGCGCGGCGAGGGCGAGGGACTGGTCGGCGAGGGCCTGGGCGGAGCCGTCCTTGTAGTACGGGCGCATGCTCGCGGAGCGGTCCAGCACGAGGTAGAGCTTGGCTCGGGTGCCGGTCGCGTTCTGCTTCTTCAGGGTGGCG
>NZ_JANUGP010000060.1 GCF_024753135.1 Streptomyces pyxinicus
CGCAGCAGGGACCGGACCTCCGGGGACAGGGCCGGGCCGAGCCGGTCCCGCACCGACAGCGCGTCGTCGCCGAGGGCGCGCGCGGCGGCCAGCACCCGGTCCCGCTCCGGCCCCTTGGGCACGCCGGCGGCGGCACGCTCGTACAGCTCCGCGCCCTCCTCCAGGACCAGGCCGGTGTCGATCCCGGCCGGCACCTTGACCGACGCGGTGTGCCGCCAGGTCGCCAGCACATCGCTCCACGCCTCGACGCGGAAGGTCCAGCGGCCGGTCGCGTCCGGGGTGACCTCCGCGCCCCAGCGGTCGCTTCCGGGGGACAGCTCGCGCATCGGGGTCCAGGGGCCGCGCCGGCCGTGGGGATCGCGCAGGACCACGTTGGCGCCGACGGCATCGTGCCCTTCGCGGAACACGGTGGCCGTGACCTCGAAGGTCTCCCCGGCCACCGCCTTCGCCGGGCGCCTGCCGCACTCCACGGCCGGCCGGACGTCACGTACCGGTACACGGCCGATGGCCGGGGTCCTGCGCATGTATCTCACCTCCGCCGTGCGCGAAGCCGGGCACCCGGCCCGGCTTCGCGATCCGAAAGGGGCCGACCTGCCGGCCCCGAGGGGAACGCCTTGTACGGTGCCAGGTCAGGGGCTTGGCGCCGTGGAACGCCGCTCCGGTGGCGGCGCCCTTCTGGCCGACCGGCGCGAGCGCGGCCGTCCGTTCTGCTCGCGCAGGTAGGTGACCAGACTGGTGCGCAGATAGCGCTCGGCCGCGTCCGCCGCCTCGCGGGCACAGCGTTTGCCCATCAGCACGCACAGTGTGTAACCCGAGTCCTCGAAGGTCGCCCGTACCGTGCGGTCGTGGGGCGAGGCGAGCATCACGCGCTCCCAGGCCCGGTAACGCCGCAACTGCCGGGCCACTTCGGCCTTGGCGGGTAGCAGCATCGCCCTCTTCACCCTCCACGCTCTCGACTGGGCGCGTTCCCGACGGTCGGGTGGTGTCCGGGCACGGGAGGGCACGGCACCGTTACGGCGATCGAGGCTTTCACTTATGGTGCACGCGCGGCGACGCAGCGTCTTGTTGGATCTTCAACCAGTGTGACGGTGGTCTTCTCGTGTTGCACGAATGGCGTAGCGGCCGCAGGGTGGAGGTGACTCAGAAGCGATAACCGCTCACGCTATGCGTCCGGGAACCCTCTCGGACGGGGCAAGGGGAGCGAGAGCTTCGCGGGTGAGGAGCAAGCGACGATGAAGACCGCAGTGCCCTGCTACTACCACCTCGACGTGGAAGTCAGCCCGGAACGCGTGGGACAGGTCAGCCGCATCCTGGCCGCCCACCTCCGCTACTGGGACCTCGACAACCTCGTGGATCCCGTCTGCCACGGTGCCGAACTGCTGCTTCGGGCGATCGACGAGCACGCCGGCGACAAGCACACCTCCATCGAGATGTGGTGGAACGGACAGCACCTGATCACCGCCTTCGGCGGCGACGACCCCGATCTGCGCCCCGACCAGGACCTGCGCGCCTGCCTGGCCGACATCGCCGCGATGAGCGACGGCTGGGGCTGCTGCGCCGCGGACTCCGGAACCAAGATCATCTGGTTCTCGCAGCGCGCCCGCACCGCCGAGCGCGTCCCGCTGGTCCCGCTCGCCCCCGAGCCCGCGCTGCGCACCGGCCTCCGGGTGCCGCGCGAACTGCGCAGGGCGGTGCTGGCCACGCCCGCGGCGGTTCGCGAGGACGCGCTGGAGGGCAGCCGGTGACCGCCCGCAAGAAGCGCGCAGGGGTGCCCGTGTGGAGCGGGCACCCCTACCCGTTGGGCGCCTCCTTCGACGGACAGGGCACCAACTTCGCCCTGTTCAGCGAGGTCGCCGAGCGGGTCGAGCTGGTCCTCGTCGACGACGCCGGCACCGAGACCCCGGTACGGCTGCACGAGGTCGACGGCTTCGTCTGGCACGCCTACCTGCCCGGCATCGGCCCAGGCCAGCGCTACGGCTACCGGGTGCACGGCCCCTGGCAGCCCTCGTTCGGCAACCGGTGCAACCCCGCCAAGCTGCTGCTCGATCCGTACGCCCGGGCCGTGGACGGCCAGATCGACAACCACGCCTCCCTGTACGAGCGGGACCCGGACGGGCCCGCCCCGGGGGACAGCGCGGGCCACTCCATGCTGGGCGTGGTCACCGACCCGTACTTCGACTGGGGCGACGACCGGCCGCCGCGGACGTCGTACGCCGACTCGGTGATCTACGAGGCGCACGTCCGGGGACTGAGCCGCACCCACCCGGACGTGCCCCGCAAGCTGCGCGGCACCTACGCCGGCCTCGCCCACCCCTCGGTCGTCGAGCACCTGACCTCGCTCGGCGTGACCGCGGTCGAGCTGATGCCGGTGCACCAGTTCGTCCACGACGGCGTGCTCCAGGACCGCGGCCTGTCCAACTACTGGGGCTACAACACCATCGGCTTCTTCGCCCCGCACAACGCCTACGCCGCCTTCGGCAGCCGGGGCCAGCAGGTCAACGAGTTCAAGGCGATGGTGAAGGCGCTGCACGCGGCCGGCCTCGAAGTGATCCTCGACGTGGTCTACAACCACACCGCCGAGGGCAACGAGATGGGCCCCACCCTGTCCTTCCGCGGCATCGACAACGCCTCCTACTACCGGCTGGTGGACGGCGACTTCGCGCACTACTACGACACCACCGGCACCGGCAACAGCCTGCTGATGCGCCACCCCTACGTGCTCCAGCTCATCATGGACTCCCTGCGGTACTGGGTCACCGAGATGCGCGTCGACGGCTTCCGCTTCGACCTCGCGGCCACCCTGGCCCGGCAGTTCCACGAGGTGGACCGGCTCTCGGCGTTCTTCGACCTGATCCAGCAGGACCCGGTGATCAGCCGCGTCAAGCTGATCGCCGAGCCCTGGGACGTGGGGGAGGGCGGCTACCAGGTGGGCAACTTCCCGCCGCTGTGGTCGGAGTGGAACGGCAAGTACCGGGACGCCGTACGGGACTTCTGGCGGGCCGAGCCCGGCTCGCTCGGCGAGTTCGCCTCCCGGCTGACCGGCTCCTCCGACATCTACGCGCACAGCCGGCGCCGGCCGCGCGCGAGCGTCAACTTCGTCACCGCGCACGACGGGTTCACGCTGCGCGACCTCGTGTCGTACAACGACAAGCGCAACGAGGCCAACGGCGAGGACAACCGGGATGGCGAGAGCCACAACCGGTCCTGGAACTGCGGGGCCGAGGGCGACACCGACGACCCGGCCGTCCTCGAACTCCGGGGCCGCCAGCAGCGCAACCTGCTGGCCACGCTGCTGCTCTCGCAGGGCATCCCGATGCTCTGCCACGGCGACGAACTCGGCCGCACCCAGCGGGGCAACAACAACGCCTACTGCCAGGACAACGAGGTCTCCTGGGTGGACTGGAAGACGACCGAGGAACAGCGCTCCCTGACGGAGTTCACCCGGCGGCTGATCGCACTGCGGGCCGCGCACCCGGTGCTGCGCCGACGGCGCTTCTTCCGCGGCGAGACCGCGACGAACGCCGCGCAGCCGCTGCCTGACCTGATGTGGCTGCGGCCGGACGCGCGGGAGATGACCGGCCGGGACTGGCAGCGCGGTGACGCGCACTCGGTCGGGGCGTTCCTCAACGGCGACGCCATCGCCGAACGCGACGCCCACGGCCGCCGGATGACCGACGACTCCTTCCTGCTGCTGGTCAACGGCTACTGGGAACCGGTCGACTTCCGCCTGCCCGACGCGTCCTTCGGCGAGCGCTGGACCACCCTCATCGACACCGCCGACCCGGAGGGCCTGCCCGACGAACGCGAACGCAAGGCCGGCACGAAGCTCCGCGTGGAGGCCCGGAGCCTGATCCTGCTGTCGCGGCCGTCGCGGTCGGAGGGCTGACGGGAGAACGGGGGGGAGCCGTGTGGCTCCCCCCCCCGTTCTCCCGGCCTAGCGTTCCCGGCGTGAGGTCACCGTGAACTGGGCGCCGTCCGGGTCGCGGAGGATCGCCTCGTCGTCCTGCTCGCTCAGGACGCTGCCCCCGTGCTTCTCCGCCGCCCGGACGCAGCTCGGTACGTCGGTGACGGCGAAGTGGACCTGCCAGTGCGGCCGTACGGACGGGTCCGGCGCCGCCTCCACCGCTCCGGAGTCGATCCGGGCCACCACGTCGCCCTGGCTGCGCAGCACGACCTCGCCGCCCGCGTACTCCACTTCGCAGCACCCCGGCTTTCCCGACGCCCAGTCGAGGATCTCGCCGTAGAAGATCGCGGAGTCGAAGGCGTTGCGGGTGTGCAGCCGGATGGACGTCGGGGCCGCCCGGCGCCACGCCTCCCAGTTGGACACCAGCTCGCCCTGCCAGATGCCGAACGTCGCGCCGTCGCGGTCGGCGAGCAGCGCGGCCCGGCCGGGCGGGAAGGACAGTGGCCCGACGGCCGCCGTACCGCCCCGCTCCCGGGCCCGGGAGACGGCCACGTCGGCGTCCGGCACCGCGAAGTACGGCGTCCAGGCCACCGCCATCTGCCACATCGCGGCGACGGCGGCGATCCCGGCCACCGGCACCCCGCCCGCCAGCGCGATCCGGAAGTGTTCGCCGAGCTTGGCACCGCGCCAGCGCCAGCCGAGGACGGCCGTGTAGAAGTCCTGGGTGGCCCCCAGATCGCGGCTGGTCAGACTCACCCAGCACGGCGCGCCGAAGACCGAGTGCGTGGAGACGACGTCCCGGCGCCTCGGCCTGCCGGCGCCCGGCGCGTCGCTGACGGGGGTCTCTTGGTTCATGGAGGTCGCGTCCTGCTCTCGGGGCCCGGCGGCCACCGCTCAGCCACCAGTGTCCGGCCGGAAGGGGCTGGTTCGCCTGCCGAGTACCCCAGGTGGCAGGGGTCCAGGCCACCCGCGCCGTGGGGGCATGGGCGTGAGCCGGTCAGCGGGTCTCGGCCAGGAGCTGCTCGCGCAGCCGGTCGAAGCAGGCGCTCAGCAGCCGTGAGACGTGCATCTGCGAGATACCGAGCTGCTCGGCGATCCGGCTCTGCGTCATGCCACCGAAGAACCGCAGGTAGAGGATGGTGCGCTCGCGCTCGGGCAGTGCTTCCAGGCACGGCTTGACCGCCGCCCGGTCCACCACCAGGTCGAAGCCCAGGTCCGGGGCGCCGAGGGAGTCGCCGAGGGCGTAGCCGTCGGTGCCGGCCACCTCGGCGTCCAGCGAGAGCGCGGAGAAGCACTCCAGCGCCTCCATGCCGGCGCGCACCTCGTCCTCGGTGAGCCCGGTGTGCTCGGCTATCTCGGCGACGGAGGGCGCCCGGCCCGAGGTCGTCTGCGCCAGCTCCTTGGCCGCCGAGCGGACCCGGTTGCGCAGGTCCTGCACCCGGCGCGGTACGTGCAGCGTCCACATGTGGTCCCGGAAGTGCCGCTTGATCTCTCCGGTGATGGTGGGGACGGCGTACGCCTCGAAGGCGCGGCCCCGCTCCGGGTCGTAGTGGTCGACGGCCTTCACCAGGCCCAGCGCGGCCACCTGGTACAGATCTTCCAGATTCTCCCCGCGGCCCCGGAAGCGCACGGCGATCCGCTCGGCCATGGGCAGCCACAGCCCGACCAGTTCGTCCCGGAGCGCCTGGCGCTCGGGTCCGTCGGGCAGCTTCGCGAGCCGCGCGAAGGACTCCGCCGTGTCGGGGGCGTCGTCGTGAGGGTGACGGGACTTCGTGCTGTCGGTGACACGCATCGTGCGCACCTCTCTCAGCAGGTGCCGAATGGACAGACACGTGGGAGGCGCGCTCGGACCAGAGGAGGGAACCCGGGACGTCCGGCCTGGGCCGGCTCCCACGGAAGGTGCCTCCTGTCCGAAGCACTGCGTCCATTATCCCCCTTTCGGGTAATTCAAAACAAATAGGTCGAAAAGACGAGCGATCGAACGAGTGGCGCCCTCTTGACCAGCCCTTGGGCGGCGATACCTCTGTCACAGAGGTAATCTCGGCGATGTGGAAGACGACGCACGACAGCGAGCGGACACCGCGACCCCAACCTTCCCGGAGGAGCTGGCCGACACGTTCGTCCGCGTCCAGCGCCTGATCCGGCGCCGGCTGCGCGGCGGGCTCACCGGGCCCCGGCTGCGGGGCGCCGAGGTGGAGCTGCTGCGCCTGGTCGCCGCCCGGCCCGGGATCGGGATCTCGGAGGCGGCCCGGGAACTGCACCTCGCGGGCAACTCGGTGTCCACCCTGGTCAACCAGCTCGCCCGGGACGGCTTCCTGGTCCGGCAGACCGATCCCGCCGACCGGCGTGCCGCCCGGCTGCTGCTCACCGACGCCGCCGGACAACGGCTCGCGGACTGGCGGCGGCGCCGCGCCGAGCTGTTCGGCCGGCAGCTCGACCGGCTCGACGAGGCCGACCGCGAGGCCCTGCGCGCCGCCCTGCCGGCCCTGCGCAGACTGGCCGCCACGCTGCACGAGGAGGCCGAGGACGGATGACGGAAGGCCCGCACACCATGAGCACCGACACCCCGGACCCCCGGGACGCTCCGGACCCCGGCCCCGGCGAGGCCGTCGCCTGCACCCGGCTCACCTACTCCTTCGGTGAGACCACCGCCGTCGACGCGCTCGACCTGACCGTGCGCGAGGGCGAGGTGTTCGGACTGCTCGGGCCGAACGGCGCCGGCAAGACCACCGCCATCCGCTGCGTCACCACCCTGCTGCCGGTCTCCGCCGGCCTGGTCCGGGTCTTCGGGCACGACGCCGCCAAGGACCGCATGGCGGTACGCCGCCTGCTCGGCTACGTCCCGCAGCAGCTGTCCGCCGACAGCGGGCTCACCGGACGCGAGAACGTCGCCCTGTTCGCCCGCGTCTTCGACGTCCCGCGCCGCGAACGCGCCGCCCGGGTCGCCGAGGCCCTCGCCGCCGTGGACCTCGCGGACGCCGCCGACCGCCTCGCCGGCACCTACTCCGGCGGCATGGTCCGCCGCCTCGAACTCGCCCAGGCCCTGGTCAGCGCGCCACGGCTGCTGATCCTCGACGAACCCACCATCGGCCTCGACCCGATCGCCCGCACCGGCGTCTGGGACCACATCAACGCCGTACGCGCCGCCACCGGCATGACCGTCCTGGTCACCACCCACTACATGGACGAGGCCGACCAGTACTGCGACCGGGTGGGCCTCATGCACCGCGGCCGCATCCGCGCCCTCGGCACCCCCGGCGAACTGCGCCGCGGCCTCGCCGAGCGCCGGGGCACCGACACCGAGCCCACGCTGGAGGACGTCTTCCGCGACATCGCCGGCAGCGGCCTCGACGACAACACCGCAGGAGGTTTCCGCGATGTCCGCAGCACCCGCCGCACCGCGCGCCGCGTCGGCTGACGGCTCCCCCGAACCGGGCACCGCGCTGCTGCTGAGCCCGCCGGTGCCGCGCGCCGGCTGGCGGCTGCTGCCCGCCCGGGTCGCCGCGATGTGCACGGTCGAACTCCAGAAGCTGCGCCACGACCGCACCGAGCTGTACACCCGCGCCGTCCAGCCCGCCCTGTGGCTGCTGATCTTCGGCCAGACCTTCACCCGGATCCGGGCGATACCCACCGGCGGCATCCCGTACATCGACTACATGGCGCCGGGCATCATCGCCCAGTCCGCCATGTTCATCGCGATCTTCTACGGCATCCAGATCATCTGGGAGCGGGACGCCGGCATCCTCAACAAACTCCTCGTCACCCCGACCCCACGCTCGGCGCTGATCACCGGCAAGGCGTTCGCGGCCGGGGTCAAGTCCCTGGTGCAGGCGGTCGTCGTGATCGTCATCGCCGCGCTGCTCGGTGTCGCGCTCACCTGGAACCCGCTGAAGCTGCTCGGCGTCGCCCTCGCGGTGGTCCTCGCCTCGGTGTTCTTCTCCTGCCTGTCGATGACCATCGCCGGTATCGTCCTCAGCCGGGACCGGCTGATGGGCTTCGGACAGGCGATCACGATGCCGCTGTTCTTCGGCTCCAACGCCCTCTATCCCGTGTCGGTGATGCCGGGCTGGCTCCAGGCCGTCAGCAAGGTCAACCCGCTCAGCTACCAGGTGGACGCCCTGCGCGGGCTGCTGCTCGGCACCCACGCGCACCTCGCCGCCGACTTCGGGGTGCTGGCGGTGGCCGCCGCGCTCGGCATCACCGCGGCCTCCGCGCTGCTCGGCCGGCTCGCCCGCTGACACCGGCGGCGGACGTGCTGACGCCGGCCGCGGACGCGCTGACGCCGGCCGCGGACGTGATGTGCGGCACGCGCCCGGATCCGGTGCGAAGGCGCCGCGCGGAGTTCCCGCTGCGCAGCGCTTGATCACCGATCAAAGCGGGCGAACCCCCTGGCCACGCCGCATTCCGCTCATTTGACAGTGCGCTCGGCGCACAGATAGACAGCAGCTCTCGGAGGTCGAGAGGGGCACTGTGTACGAGCCGAACGTGGTCGGGGACTGGCACGAGTACGACGAGCATGCCGGTCTGCGGGTCCGCGTCCACCGCCTGGAGGCCACGGAGCCGCCGCGCGGACGCGACGACGCCGCGGCCGGGCTGACGTACTTCAGTGTCCGGATCACGGTCGAGAACCGCGGGGCACGGCACCTCGGCATCCACCTGGAGGACGGCCAGATCGACGTCCGGGTCGGCCCCGACGGCGAGGGCGCCTTCATCGACTGGCGCAACTCCCAGTTCATCGAGGGCTTCGACGTCTACCCGCTGCGCCGGGCCACCGCCGTCGTGTACGCCGCCGCGCCCGAGGCGGCGCTCAGCCACGTGGACGTGCAGGTGCAGCTGCGGGTGGACGAGGAGTGGGCCGAGCGCCGGCTGTGGGCGGGCGGCATCGGCGTCGCGGAGGCCACCACCGCCCCGGCCTCCGCCGGAACCGGGGGCAGCCTCGCCCACCAGCTCAGCGCGTTCCTGCGGGACCAGACGGAGCCCGGCACCGCCTGAGGCCGGGCCCCGCCCGCGCCGCTCAGTGCGGGATGCCGTCGATGATCTCCCGCGCGCCCTGCCGCAGCAGCGCCACCGCGACCGAGGTGCCGAGCGTGGCCGGGTCGAGCCGGCCCGCCCACTCGTGGGCGTTCAGGCGGGTCTTGCCGTCCGGCGTGAACACACAGGCGCGCAGCGAGAGTTCGCCACCGCGGTCCACGCGCGCGTAGCCGGCGATCGGGCTGTTGCAGTGGCCCTGGAGGACGTGCAGGAACATCCGCTCGGCGGTCGCCTCCCGATGCGTGGCCGGGTCGCCGAGGCCGCTGACCGCGTCGATCAGCGCGGTGTCGTCCTCCCGGCACTGGAGGGCGAGGATGCCCGCGCCGATCGGCGGCATCATCGTCTCCGGTGACAGCACCTCGCTGATCACGCCGGTGCGGCCGATGCGCTCCAGACCGGACACCGCGAGCAGCAGCGCGTCCGCCTCTCCGGCGGCCAGCTTCTCCAGCCGCCGGTTGGCGTTGCCGCGGAACGGCACGCACTCCAGCTCGGGGTGGGTGGCGGCGAGCTGGGCGACCCGGCGCACCGAGGAGGTGCCGATCCGGGTGCCCGCCGGCAGCTCGTCCAGGGTGAGGCCGCCCGGGTGGATCAGCGCGTCCCGGATGTCGTCCCGCTTCAGGAACGCGGCGAACACCGTCCCGGCGGGCAGCGGCCGGTCGGCGGGCACGTCCTTGACGCAGTGCACCGCGAGGTCCGCCTCGCCGGCGAGCAGGGCGGCGTCCACCTCCTTGGTGAACGCCCCCTTGCCCTCGACCTTGGACAGATCGCCGAGCCACTTGTCACCGGTCGTCTTCACCGGGACCACCTCGGTCCGCACCCCCGGGTGCAGCGCGGCCAGTTCGGCGCGGACCCGCTCCACCTGGGCCAGGGCCATGGGCGAGTCACGGGAGACGATGCGGATCAGTTCCGGCGCAGACATGGGGGACACGATAGACCCACGGCCCCCCGGACCGACGGCCGACCGGCGGGTGCCGCTCAGGCGTTGGGGTCGAACGGGATCCCGGACGGCTTCGCCGACGCCAGGTGCGAAGCGAAACTGTCGTCCTTCAGTCCGAAGTGGGCACTTCCGAAGTCGTACGCGCTCAACTTGTCACGCAGGCCGGCCGGGTAGCCGTTCCAGCCGACCAGCGGCGGGTACTGCCAGGTGTGCTTGTGGTTCTCCGGCGGCTCGTCGTTGGTGTTGGCGAGCCGGAAGCAGTGCGTGCCGATGCCGTCCTTGTGGTAGACGACCTTCGCGTGGGTGCCCTCGAAGCGGACCTCGGAGGCCGGGTGCACCGTGAACGAGCCGTGGTTGGACGTCGACACGTACCGCACCTGGCCGTCCCGCACCCACACCGCCACGTGCTCCCAGTCGTTGCGGTGCCCGCCGAGGCTGCTGCCGGGCAGCGCCTGATCCTTCTCGAAGTACAGGCCGTACAGGTAGGCGCACCAGCCGTTGTCGCACTTGGAGCGCGAGTAGCTGTTGGTGTTGTCCAGGTCGGAGGCGTCGCGGCAGTTGCCGTTGAGGGCGCCCGTCGGGTTCAGGCCCGGGTTCACGGTGCCGTCGGGGCCGATGGCCGGGGACGAGTAGCAGCCGTCGGTGTCGTAGTCGAAGGCCGGCTGGTACGTCAGGTCGGCGGCGTCGGCGTTCCGCGGCAGCGCGCCGGGCGGGGCGGCGAAGGCGAGGGCGGGGAACGCGATGACGAGGGCGGCGGCAGCGGCCGGCACACCGAACCAGCGGGCGCGCCGGGCGCGCGGGGACAGCGAGCGCAACGGATCCTCCAACAACCGTGGGGGGTGGGGGAGTTCAGGATCCCGGTTGTGCGCAGCGTTGCCAAGGGTCCCAGGCGTCACGGGAGTGAAGCCCGGCCGAACAGCCGCCGTTCCCGTGCTGCCGGGCTATCCCGGGTCGTCCGGCAGGTCGGCCGCCGACTCCTCGGGCGTCAGGTCCGGGCGCAGCCGCAGCCAGGACGGCTGGCGCAGCAGCCCGGTCCGGGTACGGGTGCTGAAGCGGACCTCGCCCACGATCCGGGGCGCCACCCAGCGGGCCTCCGGAATCCGGGGCGCCGGGTCGAAGGGGCAGCGGTCACTGGCGGCGCCGGTCAACAGCGCCGCCAGTTCGGTGCGTTCGGCCGTGCTCCAGCCGGTGCCCACCCCGCCGACGTAGCGCAGCAGGCCGCCGGAGCGCTGGCCGACCAGTACCGCGCCCGGCAGCCCGGTCAGCCGGCCCTTGCCGGGCAGCCAGCCGCCGACGATGACGTCCTCCGCCCGCATGTTGCGGATCTTGATCCAGGCCCGGGAGCGGATGCCCGGCTCGTACGCCGAGTCCAGCCGCTTGCAGACCAGGCCCTCCAGGCCGTGTTCCCGGGTCGCCGCGAGCGCCTCGGCGCCATGCCCGGTCACGGCCCCCGGCGTCGACCAGTACGGCCCGGACAGCCCCAGCTCCGCCAGCCGCGCCCGCCGCCGTGCGTACGGCTGCCGTACCAGCGAGCGGCCGAGGTACGGCACGTCGAAGAAGACCAGGTGCACCGGCACTCGGGCGGCCCGGCGCGCCGCCCGCGCGGGGGAGCGGACGAGGCCCATCCGGCTCTGGAGCAGTTGGAAGTCGGCCCGGCCGCGCTCGTCAAGGGCCAGCACCTCACCGTCCAGCACGACGGGTGTGCCCCGCAACGCAGCGCCCAGCGCGGCTAGTTCGGGGTAGGTCCCGGTGATGTCCTCGCCCGAGCGGGCGCGCAGCAGCACACTGCCGTCACCCGGCAGGTAGACCATCACCCGCTGGCCGTCCTGCTTGGTCTCGTACGCCCACCGCCGGTCCTGGGCGGCGGGCGGCAGCCGGCCGGGCGTGGCGAGCATCGGCGCGATGAGCGGCAGCGGCGGTACGGCGGTCACGGCTGAAGTTCTCGACCGC
>NZ_JANUGP010000061.1 GCF_024753135.1 Streptomyces pyxinicus
GTTCCGGTCTCGGTGGAGCCGTCGTCCTCCGCCGCGGCCACCTTGAGTTCCACAGTGAGGGTCGCGCCGCCCGTGGTGGTGACGCGCAGCAGATAGGTGCCGGCGGTGTCGTCGGCGTACAGCTTCGGGAGCTTCAGCAGGCCCTTGGCGTCCGTCCGGAGGCCGGTGAGGGTGCGCACGGGCTTGCCGTCGGCGTCCTTGAAGTAGGGGCCCTTGTCGTTCTCGGTGGCGTCGGTGGCGGACTTGATCAGGGTGGCGGTGGCCGCGACCTTCTCGGCGACGGCGCCCTTGTACGTGGCCTTCAGCTGGACCTGGTCGGCGAACTCGCCGCCCGGGGTGCAGGTCAGCGGCTTGTCGGTGGTGCGGGCCAGGGTGTCGGCCGCACGCGCGGTCACGGTGACCGGGTAGTCGACGCCCTTCACGGTGCGGCCCACGACGGCCGTGGTGACCTTGAAGTCGCCGGTCTTCTCGCCCGCCTGCAGCGCCGGGGCGAGGGCGGTGCCCTTGGCGTCGGTGACGACGGTGGCCACCTTCTCACCGCCGGTGAAGGTGGTGTCGGTGTCCCCGGTGATGGTGAACCTGATCCTGACCTTGCCGACGGCCTTGCCTGCCTTGGTCTCGGCGCGGGTGCCGATCCGCTCGGTGAAGGCGTCGCCGGCCATCGCGGTGAGCTTGTCCGTGCCCGCGTCCTTCAGGTGGTCCACCGTGTCGGTGGGAGTCTTCGGATCCGTCGGCGGGGTCGGCGGCTTGGGCGGGGTCGGGTCGGGGCTCTGGCCGCCGCCGGGCGTGTGCGGCTTGGGGTCGGGCTTGGGCTGGTGCGGCTTGCCGGGCGTCGGTGTGGAGGGCTTCGGGTTCGGGGTGCTCGGCGTGACCGGGATGCCGCTGTCGTCGCTGCGGTGGGACGGGACGGTGCCGGTGCCGTCGGGCACGGAGTGGGTGCCCTTGCGGTAGTACTCAAGCCAGTTGAGGACCAGGTTCAGGTAGTCCTGCGAGTTGTTGTAGCTGAGGATCGCGCTGTGCAGGCCGGAGTCGCCGGACATGTCCCAGTTGTTCCGGCACAGGTAGTGGCCGGCGGCGAGGGCGGCGTCGTAGACGTTGTTCGGGTCGCTCTTGCCGTCGCCGTTGCCGTCGCGGCCGGCCCAGGCCCAGGTGGACGGGATGAACTGCATGGGGCCGACCGCCTGGTCGTACTGGCTGTTGCCGTCGTACGCGCCGTGGTCGGTGTCCTTGATGAGCGCGAAGCCGTTGCCGTCGAGCTGGGGGCCCAGGATGCGGCCCAGGGTGGTGCCGTTCGCGTCGACCCGGCCGCCGCGGGCCTGGCCCGACTCCACCTTGCCGATGGCGGCGAGGAGTTGCCAGGGCAGGTTGCAGCCCGGCTTGGCGGTGCGCAGCTCGGCCTCGGCCCTCTTGTAGGCGTCGAGGACCGTGGCGGGGATGCCGGCCTCGGCCGCGCCGCGCGCGACGGGGGTGCCGGTGCCCACGGTGGGTGCGGGGTTGGGGCTCTTCAGCGGCGGCAGGTCCGTGTAGTACGGCGAACTGCCGGTGGCGTCGCCGGCCGCGGGGGTGTCGGGTGCGGGCGTGGCGGTGCCGGCCGTCGCCTGTCTTCCCTGGTCCTCGCTGGTCGCTCCCGGAGCCTGGGACGCGGAGAGAGCCGCTACCGCCGCGGCTGCCACCGCTGTTGTCGCCGCTCCCTTGCGCAGCCGCCTGCCGAAGTGCGCCGCCATAGAGTGAACCCCTCCCGAGGACGCCGCCGCGTCCGTCTCCTGCCGTGTGCCTCGCTCTGGTCTGACGGTCGACTCGCGGCCGTGGTTGCCCTTGTGCCGGGTTTTCCTGTCCGCGATGTGTGTGCGACGTGTGCTGTACCGCGTGAGCCGTGCCGCGCGCTCGGCGGGACACCGCTCGTGACCCTACGACAACTTGCTTGCCCTGGGCACCGGTGCGTGCCCGCTTTTCACCGGTCGGCCACATGCCGTTGGCGCGCGGGCCGCCCGGCGGTGGTCCCGCATACTGAACGTGCGCTGATCACCGGGAGTTCCGGACCGGTGCCCGCGATCGTACGAAGGGGCTCTGTTGCCGTTCACGCTCAGCCACGCGGCGGCCGTGCTGCCCGGTATCCGCCCGGACGGGACCGGCCGGGGCCGGCTGGTTCCGGCCGTGCTGGTGGCCGGCTCGTTCGCACCCGATCTCACCTATTACGCGGCGGGCGTTGTGCCCGGGGCGATGGAATTCGGCGCGTTCACACACGCGTTCGCCGGGGTCGCCACGGTGGACGTGCTGCTCGCCTGGACGCTCGTGGTGCTGTGGCTGCTCGTCCGGGAGCCGCTCGTCGCCCTGCTGCCCCGGGCCCGGCAGGGCCGGCCGGCCGCGCTGCTGCGCTGCGGGGCGCCCCGCGCGCGCGTGCGGGCCGTGACGGTGGCCCGGTGGTACGGCTCCGCGGTGCTCGGGGCGCTGACGCACGTGGTGTGGGACGCGTTCACCCACCACGACCGGTGGGGGACGCGGCTGGTTCCCGCCCTCGCGCGGTACCGGCCGGCGGGGGCGCCGCTGTACACGTGGTTGCAGTACGGCACGTCCGCCGCGGCTGCCGTCGTGCTCGTGGTGTTCGTGCTGCGGGCACTGCGGCGGGCGCCCTCCGGCGACCCGGCCGGGGTGCCGGCGCTGTCCGCGCGGGACCGGTGCCGGGCGCTGCTGGTGCTCGGCGGCTGTGCCCTTGCCGGGGCGGTGCAGCGGGTGACAGCCCGGGATCCGGCGCCGCGCGGGTGGGAGCTGGTGCCCACCCTGTGCTTCGGCGTCGGCGCCGGAATGGTCCTCGGGCTGCTGCTCTGCGCCGTGAGCGTCAGGGTGTGGCGTCCGGCCCCGGTGCGGTACGGCCCTGAGATGGCCGAGGCGCGTCGGGGGCGGCCGGTCTCGCGGTGAGGGACGCGACGAACACCGTGAGCTTCTGCCGTCGGCGGCGCGCTCTCGGGACCGAGGTCAGCGCGAGGGCGAGGTAGCCCCGGGCCAGGTCGGCCCACGGACGCCAGTCGTGTGGTGCGCGTGGGCTCACGGCGGCCAGCCGGCGGCGCAGTCCGGTGGCGGCGCCGCGGACGGTCGTGGCCAGGTCGGCCGGGATGCGGGCGGTGCTTGCGTCGGCCGCGAGGGCCGGGACCGGCGAGGCGGGCATGGCCTGCGCCGAGGCGGTGTCCGCCCAGACCCGGGGAGCTGCCTCGGGCGTCCGGCGGTGAAGCATGCGTATACCCATGCCCGCAGTTTTGCTGTTGCCGGGGCCGCGCGGCGTTTCTGCGGGGGCCACGTGAGTGACGGCCCCACCGGTGGTTCGGCCGACCTCGCTACCCGGGGGCGGGAGGGGTGTGCAGGGGGGAGCGGTGCGGTACGGGCTCGACGGGGCCGGGGCGGGCGGTGTGCGGGCACGGGGGCTGTGGGGCCGGTATGGCGGGGGCTCAGCGCGGGCAGGACGGGTCCGTACGGCCAGGGGCGGTACAGGTGCCGGCGGGGCGGGTTCCGTGCAGCCGGGGGCGGTACGGAGGTCGGCGAGAGCGGGTCCCGTACAGCCAGGGGCGGTACGGACGTCGGCGGGGCCGGCACGGGGACCGGCGCGGCCGGCACGGCGAGGGTGCGGCGCGGAGCTGGGAGGCCGGGCGCGGTGTGGGGCTGGGCGGCTTCGGGGCAGCCGGTGTGCGCGGGGAGGCGCGACCGCGTGCCCAGCGCGAGTTGGGCCGGGACCGCCGCCCTCCCGTAAGCCCCCACGGAAGTGCGGCGAATTCCAGGGGCGCCGCGCAGCGGGTGCGCACAACGTCCCGTCCGCTCGGACGGCGCGCGAGCGGCGGTAAGCCACCAGGGCCGGACCGCGGCGGGTCGGCCAGGTGCCCGGGAGCGGCCGTGTGCTGGACATTGACGTCGCCCCGGCGCGGCGCCGCCGCTCGTCGCCCCGGCGCGGCTCCCATTCGCGGTACGACGAGCGGCAGCCCGAGAAGCGGGGGCGGCCACCCGGCACCCGGCTCACACCCCGCACCTCCCCGGCTTCTGCGCCGCGAACCCCCCGTGGGTCAGGTCACTGACCGGCGCGGCAGCGCAGCCCCCGTTCGCGGCCCGCGTCTCCCGCCGGCCGACAAGCCCGACCGAGGAGCCCCTCCCGGGCCCGGCACCCCGGCCGACGAAGCGGCCAGGACCCGGTACCGGAAGGAGCCCCCTCGCCGGGGGCGCCGCAGGCTAGTGCGCCGCGGATTCCCAGTCGTGGCCCACGCCCACCGAGACGTCCAGCGGGGCGCGGAGGTGGACCGCGTTGGCCATCTCGTGGCGGACGATCTTCTCCGTGGCGGCTCGCTCGCCGGGGGCGATCTCCAGGACGATTTCGTCGTGGACCTGGAGGAGCATGCGGGACTTCAGGTCGGCCGCGCGCAGGGCGTCGTCCACCTTGAGCATGGCGATCTTGACGATGTCGGCCGCCGTGCCCTGGATGGGCGCGTTCAGGGCCATCCGCTCGGCCGCCTCCCGGCGCTGCCGGTTGTCGCTGTTGAGGTCGGGCAGATAGCGGCGGCGCCCGAAGAGGGTCGCCGTGTAGCCGGTGGCCCGGGCCTCGTCGACCGCGCGGCGCAGATAGTCCCGGACCCCGCCGAAGCGCTCGAAGTACGCGTCCATCAGGGCGCGCGCCTCCCCCGCCTCGATGTTGAGCTGCTGGGAGAGGCCGAAGGCGGACAGCCCGTAGGCGAGGCCGTAGGACATGGCCTTGATCTTGCGGCGCATCTCCGCGTCGACCGCGGCCGGCTCGACGGCGAACACCTGGGAGGCCGCGGTGGTGTGCAGGTCCTCCCCGGAGGTGAACGCCCGGATCAGGCCCTCGTCCTCGGAGAGGTGGGCCATCACGCGCAGCTCGATCTGGCTGTAGTCGGCGGTCATCAGGGACTCGAAGCCCTCGCCGACGACGAAGCCGCGGCGGATCGCCCGGCCCTCGTCGGTACGGACCGGGATGTTCTGGAGGTTCGGGTCCGTGGAGGAGAGCCGGCCGGTCGCGGCCACCGTCTGGTTGAAGGTGGTGTGGATCCGGCCGTCGGCCGCGATGGTCTTGATCAGACCCTCGACGGTGACCCGCAGCTTCGCCTGCTCACGGTGCCGGAGCATGATCACCGGCAGTTCGTTGTCGGTCTGGACGGCGAGCCAGGCCAACGCGTCCGCGTCGGTGGTGTACCCGGTCTTGGTCTTCTTCGTCTTGGGCAGGGCCAGCTCGCCGAAGAGGACCTCCTGAAGCTGCTTGGGCGAGCCCAGGTTGAACTCGTGCCCGGCGGCCGCGTGGGCCTCCTTCACGGCCTGCTGCACCGCGCCGGCGAAGGTCTGCTCCATCGCCTCCAGGTGCGCGCGGTCGGCCGCGATGCCGTGCCGCTCCAGGCGGGCCAGCAGCGCGGACGTGGGCAGCTCCATGTCCCGCAGCAGGTCGGCGGCGCCCACCTCCGCCAGCCGGGCCGTGAACGCCTCGCCGAGGTCGAGGACCGCGCGGGCCTGGATCATCAGCGACTCGGCCTCGGCGGCGTCGTCCGCGCCGAAGGCGAGCTGGCCGTCGGCCGCGGCGGCCGGGGCCAGCTCGCGGTGCAGGTACTCCAGCGACAGCGCGTCCAGGTCGAAGGAGCGGCGGCCCGGCTTGACCAGGTAGGCGGCGAGGGCGGTGTCCATGCCGACGCCCGCGATGCGCCAGCCGTGCTCGGCGAAGACCCGCATGGCGCCCTTGGTGTTGTGGAACACCTTGGGCCGCTCGGCGTCGGCCAGCCAGGAGGTGAACGCGTTCTCGTCGGCCTCGTCCAGCTCGGCCGGGTCGAACCAGGCGGCGGCTCCCCCGGCCGCGGCGAGGGCGACCTCGGCGACCGAGCCGGTGCCCAGTGCCCAGGTGTCGACGGTGGCCACGCCCAGCGTCCCGGTGCCGTGCTCGGCGAGCCAGGGGGCCAGCTCGCCGGTGCGCAGGACCGAGCCGTCGATCTCCACGCCGTCGGCGGCGACCGGTGCGGCCTCGGCCTCCTCGCCGCCGGGATCGACGGCGAAGAGACGCTCGCGCAGGGACGGGTTGCGGATCTCCAGGGTGTCCAGGATCGTCGCGACGGCCTTGCGGTCGTACGGTGTGCGCTCCAGGTCGGTGACGGCCCGCTCCAGCTCGACGTCGCGCTCCAGCTCGGTGAGGACGCGGTTGAGCTTGACGGACTCCAGGTGGTCGCGGAGGTTCTGACCGGCCTTGCCCTTGACCTCCTCGACGCGCTCGACCAGGTCCGCGAAGGAGCCGAACTGGTTGATCCACTTCGCGGCGGTCTTCTCGCCGACGCCGGGGATGCCCGGGAGGTTGTCGGACGGGTCGCCGCGCAGGGCCGCGAAGTCCGGGTACTGCGCGGGCGTCAATCCGTACTTCTCGAAAACCTTCTCCGGGGTGAACCGGGTCAGCTCCGAGACGCCCTTCGTCGGGTAGAGCACGGTGGTGTGCTCGCTGACCAGCTGGAAGGAGTCGCGGTCGCCGGTGACGATCAGGACGTCGAAACCCTCGGCCTCGGCGCGGGTGGCGAGCGTGGCGATGACGTCGTCCGCCTCGAAGCCGTCGACGGCGAAGCGGGGCGCGTGCATCGCGTCGAGCAGCTCGCCGATCAGCTCGACCTGGCCCTTGAACTCGTCCGGGGTCTTGGAGCGGTTCGCCTTGTACTCGGTGAACCGCTCGGAGCGCCAGGTCTTGCGCGAGACGTCGAAGGCGACCGCGAAGTGCGTGGGCGCCTCGTCACGCAGGGTGTTGGCCAGCATCGACGCGAAGCCGTAGATCGCGTTCGTCGGCTGGCCGGTCGCGGTCGTGAAGTTCTCCGCGGGCAGCGCGAAGAACGCGCGGTAGGCCAGCGAGTGCCCGTCCATGAGCATCAGCCGGGGACGGGTACCGCCGGGGGTCTGGTCGGTCTTCTTCGATGCTTTCTCTGCCACGTCCCCGATCCTGCCACGCCGCACTGACACTCCGGGCCCGGCGCCCGCCGGGGCAGCCGGGGCAAGGGCACCGGCGTCGTTGTCGGTGGGCCGTGCGAGGATCGTCGTGGTACTTGTCACGCGCAGTCGAAGGGGAGCGTGCGATGGCGTCGAAGCCGCCCGCGGGGGATCCGGTCCAGGACGCGCCGAAGGTCGGGGCGCCGAAGCACGCGGCGGCCGGGCTGCCGGCCATCGGGCACACCCTGCGCATCGCCCAGCAGCAGATGGGCGTGCGGCGCACCGCGCTGACCCTGCTGCGGGTGAACCAGAAGGACGGCTTCGACTGCCCGGGCTGCGCCTGGCCCGAGCCGGAGCACCGGCACGCGGCCGAGTTCTGCGAGAACGGCGCGAAGGCGGTGGCCGAGGAGGCCACCCTGCGCCGGGTCACGCCCGAGTTCTTCGCCGCGCACCCGGTGGCGGACCTGGCCGGCCGCAGCGGTTACTGGCTGGGGCAGCAGGGCCGCCTCACGCACCCCATGTACCTGCCCGAGGGCGGCGAGCACTACGAGCCGGTCGGCTGGGACCGCGCGTTCGACATCATCGCCGAGGAGATCGCCGCCCTCGACTCCCCCGACGAGGCGGTCTTCTACACCTCGGGGCGTACCAGCAACGAGGCGGCGTTCCTGTACCAGCTCTTCGCGCGCGAGCTGGGCACGAACAACCTGCCGGACTGCTCCAACATGTGCCACGAGTCGTCCGGATCGGCGCTGAACGAGACCATCGGCATCGGCAAGGGCAGCGTGCTGCTGGAGGATCTGTACCGGGCCGACCTGATCGTCGTCGCCGGCCAGAACCCGGGCACCAACCATCCGCGCATGCTCTCCGCGCTGGAGAAGGCCAAGGCGAACGGCGCGCGGATCATCACGGTCAACCCGCTGCCCGAGGCCGGCCTGGAGCGGTTCAAGAACCCGCAGACCCCGCAGGGCATGCTCAAGGGCGCCGCCCTCACCGATCTCTTCCTCCAGATCCGCATCGGCGGCGACCAGGCCCTGTTCCGGCTCCTGAACAAGCTGGTCCTGGAGACGGAGGGCGCGGTCGACGAGGAGTTCGTGCGCGAACACACCCACGGCTTCGAGGAGTTCGCCGAGGCAGCCCGCGCGGCCGACTGGGACGAGACGCTCGCGGCGACGGGGCTCACGCGCGCGGAGATCGAGCGGGCGCTCGGCATGGTCCTCGCCTCCGAGCGGACCATCGTCTGCTGGGCGATGGGGCTCACCCAGCACAAGCACGCGGTGCCGACCATCCGCGAGGTGGTCAACTTCCTGCTGCTGCGCGGCAACATCGGCCGTCCGGGCGCGGGCGTTTGCCCGGTGCGCGGCCACTCCAACGTGCAGGGCGACCGCACGATGGGCATCTTCGAGCGGCCCGCCCCGGCGTTCCTGGACGCGCTGGAGAAGGAGTTCGGCTTCGCGCCGCCGCGCGAGCACGGCTTCGACGTGGTGCGGGCCATCCGCGCGCTGCGCGACGGCGAGGCGAAGGTGTTCTTCGCGATGGGCGGCAACTTCGTCTCGGCCTCCCCCGACACGGAGGTGACGGAGGCCGCGATGCGGCGCGCGCGGCTGACGGTGCACGTGTCGACCAAGCTGAACCGCTCGCACGTCGTCACGGGCGCGCGGGCGCTCATCCTGCCCACGCTGGGCCGCACGGAACGCGATGTGCGCGGCAGTGGCGAGCAGTTCGTGACCGTCGAGGACTCCATGGGCATGGTGCACGCCTCGCGCGGGCGGCTCGCGCCGGCCGGCCCGCTGCTCCGGTCCGAGCCGGCGATCGTGTGCGGGCTCGCGCGCAGGGTGCTGGGCGAGGAGAGCGTCGTGCCGTGGGAGGAGCTCGCGGAGGACTACGCGGCGGTCCGTGACCGCATCGCGCGCGTGGTCCCCGGTTTCGAGGACTTCAACGCGCGCGTGGCTGACCCCGGCGGCTTCACCCTGCCGCACGCCCCGCGCGACGAGCGGCGCTTCCCGACGGCCACCGGCAAGGCCAACTTCACGGCGGCGCCGGTGGAGTACCCGGAGCTGCCCGCGGGCCGGCTGCTGCTCCAGACGCTGCGCTCGCACGACCAGTACAACACCACGATCTACGGGCTCGACGACCGCTACCGGGGCATCACGGGCGGGCGCCGGGTGGTGCTGGTGAACCCCGAGGACGCGCGGTCGCTCGGGATGCGCGAGGGGTCGTACGTGGACCTGGTCGGCGAGTGGAAGGACGGGGTGGAGCGGCGGGCGCCGGGTTTCCGGGTCGTGCTCTATCCGACGGCGCGCGGGTGCGCGGCGGCGTACTACCCCGAGACGAACGTGCTCGTCCCGCTGGACGCCACCGCCGACACCAGCAACACCCCGGCCAGCAAGTCCGTCGTCATACGGATCGAGGACCACACCGGGGACCGCTCCGAGGACCGTCTGGAACAATCGGCGACCGACTGAGCGTTCGCTCAGCGAAGAGTCAGGTGTACGACGCGTACGACGAACGGAGCCGGGCCGATGGGCGAGCAGCAGCGAGTGCAGTTCCCGCGGGAGATCATCGAGGAGTACGCGACGCTCGGGGTCGACCTGCCGGCCCTGTTCTCGGCCGGCCACCTCGGCACGCGGATGGGCGTGGAGATCGTGGAGGCCTCGGCGGAGAAGGTCGTCGGGACGATGCCGGTGGAGGGCAACACCCAGCCGTACGGCCTGCTGCACGGCGGCGCCTCGGCGGTGCTGGCGGAGACCCTGGGCTCGGTCGGCTCCATGCTGCACGGCGGCAGCTCGAAGATCGCGGTGGGTGTGGACCTGAACTGCACCCATCACCGCGGGGTCCGCTCGGGCCTGGTGACCGGCGTGGCCACCCCTGTGCACCGGGGCCGGTCGACGGCGACGTACGAGATCGTGATCAGCGACGAGGAGGGCCGCCGGGTGTGCACCGCCCGGCTCACCTGCATGCTGCGCGACCTGAAGCCGGGCGACGGGGTGCCCGCCACCGCCGGCTGAGCGGCGCACCCGACAGCCCGTTGCCCCGTGCCGTCCCACGCCCTACTTTCGGCGCATGGGACGGCGAGCACGCTCCGACGAACCGGCCGCACCCCGGCCCACCCCACCGGCATCGACGGCCCCGCAACACGTAACGGGCTCCGCCGACCGGCCTGCCGCTCCCGCCCCGGAGCCCACGACAGCCGCCGGCGGTGACGCCGGACTGCGCCCCCGCCTCACCACCCGCCCGGTCCGGACCGGGCGCCGACATCACGACGACCCCTCAGCTGACCAGTTGACCACCCATCGAGTACGCCCGGTGCGTTTCGAACACCACCGTCACCGCGCCTCGCCGACGGCACAGCCCAGCGGGAAGGCGCCCCGGCGTTCGAGGACGTCACCGGCCGGACGGCGAGCAAACTCCGACGCACCGGCCACACCCCGGCCCACCCCACCGGCATCAACGGCCCCACCGGCACCGGCCACCCCGCTGTGCGCGACGGGCCACCAGTACCGGTCCCGCGCCAGGCGCCGACGCCAAAGCGCCGCCTCAGCCGACCAGTTGACCGCCCGCCGGAGACACATGCCGCGTACCGAACACCACCGTCACGACGCCGGACGGCTAGCAGACCCCGGCGCACCGGCCGCACCCCGCCCCCACCCCACCGGCATCAACGGCCCCACCGGCACCGGCCACCCCACTGTGCGCGACGGGCCACCAGTACCGGTCCCGCGCAAGGCGCCGACGCCAAAGCGCCGCCTCAGCCGACCAGTTGACCGCCCGCTGGAGACACATGACGCGTACCGAACACCACCGTCACGGCACCGGACGGCGAGCAGACCCCAGCGCACCGGCCACACCCCGACCCACCCCACCGGCACCGGCGACCCCACCGCGCGCGACGGGCCGCCAGTACCGGTCCCCCGCAAGGCGCCGGCGTCAAGGCGGCGTTTCGGCCGATCAGTTGAGCGGCCGTCGGATACGCACGGCGTGTACCGAGCGCTACCGTCGCGGCGCCCCGGCGACGGGCCGCCGGCGGTGAGCGGGGTCGGTCCCGTCGAGCCCGGTGAGGGCACGCGGGCGTGGGACGAGCCGTCGGAGCGCGCGGGTGGTCGAGGTGAGCGCGGACGAGGGTCGCCGCGCTCCCGGTGCGGCCGGCACCGGCGGATGGTCCTCGCCGGGCTCGCCCTGGCCGTCCTCCTCGGTGGCGTCGGCCTGTGCCACGCCACGCGCGCACGGCGCCCCGCGCACGCCTCGCCTCCAGCGCCCCAAGTGCCGTATCCCGCACAGGCCGTGGACGTGACCTACCTCGACGGCAGCCCCGTCCCAGCGCGCGGCTTCCGCTTCACGGTGCTGCTCAGCGTGGCGTCCGGGGCGCCGGTCACCGTGACCCGGGTGACGCAGCCGTACGCGGGCCTGTCGCTGAGGACCGAGCCCCCGGCGCCCTTCCGGACCGTGGCGGGTTCGGCACGCAAGATCACGATTTCCGCGCACGTGACGGATTGCGGAAAAGCCCCCAGGAACGCGGGGCTCCCTTTTCTGGATGTAACCCTGCGTAATGCGCGCGCAATACAGACCCAGAGCTTCATCCTGGGCGACCGCTAC
>NZ_JANUGP010000062.1 GCF_024753135.1 Streptomyces pyxinicus
CAACTCGGAGGAAGGTGGGGACGACGTCAAGTCATCATGCCCCTTATGTCTTGGGCTGCACACGTGCTACAATGGCCGGTACAATGAGCTGCGATACCGTGAGGTGGAGCGAATCTCAAAAAGCCGGTCTCAGTTCGGATTGGGGTCTGCAACTCGACCCCATGAAGTCGGAGTCGCTAGTAATCGCAGATCAGCATTGCTGCGGTGAATACGTTCCCGGGCCTTGTACACACCGCCCGTCACGTCACGAAAGTCGGTAACACCCGAAGCCGGTGGCCCAACCCCTTGTGGGAGGGAGCTGTCGAAGGTGGGACTGGCGATTGGGACGAAGTCGTAACAAGGTAGCCGTACCGGAAGGTGCGGCTGGATCACCTCCTTTCTAAGGAGCACATAGCCGACTGCGAGCAAATGTCTCGCACGGTTGCTCATGGGTGGAACGTTGACTACTCGGCACGGACGGTTCGTTGGGAATCACTAGTACTGCTTCGGCGTGGAATGTGATGATCATCGGCTGGTCGTGTCGGGCACGCTGTTGGGTGTCTGAGGGAATGATCTTCCTTCAGTTGCCGGCCCCAGTGCACTCGAACCTTCTGGTTCGGGGTGATGGGTGGCTGGTCGTTGTTTGAGAACTGCACAGTGGACGCGAGCATCTGTGGCCAAGTTTTTAAGGGCGCACGGTGGATGCCTTGGCACCAGGAACCGATGAAGGACGTGGGAGGCCGCGATAGTCCCCGGGGAGTCGTCAACCAGGCTTTGATCCGGGGGTTTCCGAATGGGGAAACCCGGCAGTCGTCATGGGCTGTCACCTACTGCTGAACACATAGGCAGTGTGGAGGGAACGAGGGGAAGTGAAACATCTCAGTACCCTCAGGAAGAGAAAACAACCGTGATTCCGGGAGTAGTGGCGAGCGAAACCGGATGAGGCCAAACCGTATACGTGTGAGACCCGGCAGGGGTTGCGTGTACGGGGTTGTGGGATCTCTCTTCTACGGTCTGCCGGCCGTAGGGCGAGTCAGAAACCGTTGATGTAGGCGAAGGGCATGCGAAAGGCCCGGCGTAGAGGGTAAGACCCCCGTAGTCGAAACATCAGCGGCTTGCTTGAGAGACACCCAAGTAGCACGGGGCCCGAGAAATCCCGTGTGAATCTGGCGGGACCACCCGCTAAGCCTAAATATTCCCTGGTGACCGATAGCGGATAGTACCGTGAGGGAATGGTGAAAAGTACCCCGGGAGGGGAGTGAAATAGTACCTGAAACCGTGTGCCTACAAGCCGTGGGAGCGTCGGATGGGAGCTTGCTTCCATCTCGTGACTGCGTGCCTTTTGAAGAATGAGCCTGCGAGTTTGCGGTGTGTTGCGAGGTTAACCCGGGTGGGGAAGCCGTAGCGAAAGCGAGTCCGAATAGGGCGATTCAGTAGCACGCTCAAGACCCGAAGCGGAGTGATCTAGCCATGGGCAGGTTGAAGCGGAGGTAAGACTTCGTGGAGGACCGAACCCACCAGGGTTGAAAACCTGGGGGATGACCTGTGGTTAGGGGTGAAAGGCCAATCAAACTCCGTGATAGCTGGTTCTCCCCGAAATGCATTTAGGTGCAGCGTCGTGTGTTTCTTGCCGGAGGTAGAGCACTGGATAGGCGATGGGCCCTACCGGGTTACTGACCTTAGCCAAACTCCGAATGCCGGTAAGTGAGAGCGCGGCAGTGAGACTGTGGGGGATAAGCTCCATGGTCGAGAGGGAAACAGCCCAGAGCATCGACTAAGGCCCCTAAGCGTACGCTAAGTGGGAAAGGATGTGGAGTCGCACAGACAACCAGGAGGTTGGCTTAGAAGCAGCCACCCTTGAAAGAGTGCGTAATAGCTCACTGGTCTAGTGATTCCGCGCCGACAATGTAGCGGGGCTCAAGCGTACCGCCGAAGTCGTGTCATTCACACAAGTAGCCCCAACGGGTGTGTGGATGGGTAGGGGAGCGTCGTCTGCCGGGTGAAGCAGCACCGGAAGGTAGTTGTGGACGGTTGACGAGTGAGAATGCAGGCATGAGTAGCGATACAAACGTGAGAAACGTTTGCGCCGATTGACTAAGGGTTCCTGGGTCAAGCTGATCTGCCCAGGGTAAGTCGGGACCTAAGGCGAGGCCGACAGGCGTAGTCGATGGATAACCGGTTGATATTCCGGTACCCGCTGTGAAGCGTCAAACATCGAGCATCGTGATGCTAAGGCCGTGAAGCCGTTCCGGACCCTTCGGGGAATGGAAAGTGGTGGAGCCGCCGGACCAAGCGGTTAGTAGGTGAGTGATGGGGTGACGCAGGAAGGTAGTCCATCCCGGGCGGTGGTTGTCCCGGGGTAAGGGTGTAGGCCGTGAGGTAGGTAAATCCGCCTCACATCAAGGCTGAGACCTGATGCCGAGCCGATTGTGGTGAAGTGGATGATCCTATGCTGTCGAGAAAAGCCTCTAGCGAGTTTCATGGCGGCCCGTACCCTAAACCGACTCAGGTGGTCAGGTAGAGAATACCGAGGCGTTCGGGTGAACTATGGTTAAGGAACTCGGCAAAATGCCCCCGTAACTTCGGGAGAAGGGGGGCCACACTCGGTGATCCGTTTTACATGGTGAGCTGGGGGTGGCCGCAGAGACCAGCGAGAAGCGACTGTTTACTAAAAACACAGGTCCGTGCGAAGCCGTAAGGCGATGTATACGGACTGACGCCTGCCCGGTGCTGGAACGTTAAGGGGACCGGTTAGCTCCATTTCGGTGGGGCGAAGCTGAGAACTTAAGCGCCAGTAAACGGCGGTGGTAACTATAACCATCCTAAGGTAGCGAAATTCCTTGTCGGGTAAGTTCCGACCTGCACGAATGGCGTAACGACTTCTCGACTGTCTCAACCATAGGCCCGGTGAAATTGCACTACGAGTAAAGATGCTCGTTTCGCGCAGCAGGACGGAAAGACCCCGGGACCTTTACTACAGTTTGATATTGGTGTTCGGTTCGGCTTGTGTAGGATAGCTGGGAGACTGTGAAGCCCGCACGCCAGTGTGGGTGGAGTCGTCGTTGAAATACCAGTCTGGTCGTGCTGGATGTCTAACCTGGGTCCGTGATCCGGATCAGGGACAGTGTCTGATGGGTAGTTTAACTGGGGCGGTTGCCTCCTAAAGGGTAACGGAGGCGCCCAAAGGTTCCCTCAGCCTGGTTGGCAATCAGGTGTTGAGTGTAAGTGCACAAGGGAGCTTGACTGTGAGACCGACGGGTCGAGCAGGGACGAAAGTCGGGACTAGTGATCCGGCGGTGGCTTGTGGAAGCGCCGTCGCTCAACGGATAAAAGGTACCCCGGGGATAACAGGCTGATCTTCCCCAAGAGTCCATATCGACGGGATGGTTTGGCACCTCGATGTCGGCTCGTCGCATCCTGGGGCTGGAGTCGGTCCCAAGGGTTGGGCTGTTCGCCCATTAAAGCGGTACGCGAGCTGGGTTTAGAACGTCGTGAGACAGTTCGGTCCCTATCCGCTGTGCGCGTAGGAGTCTTGAGAAGGGCTGTCCCTAGTACGAGAGGACCGGGACGGACGAACCTCTGGTGTGCCAGTTGTCCTGCCAAGGGCATGGCTGGTTGGCTACGTTCGGGAGGGATAACCGCTGAAAGCATCTAAGCGGGAAGCCTGCTTCGAGATGAGGACTCCCACCCACTTGATGGGGTAAGGCTCCCAGTAGACGACTGGGTTGATAGGCCGGATCTGGAAGCCAGGTAACTGGTGGAGGTGACCGGTACTAATAGGCCGAGGGCTTGTCCTCAGTTGCTCGCGTCCACTGTGTT
>NZ_JANUGP010000063.1 GCF_024753135.1 Streptomyces pyxinicus
GGAACTCGGCATCGCGTTCGTGTTCATCGCCCACGACCTCGCGATCGTGCGGCACTTCTCGCACCGCGTCGCGGTGATGTACCTCGGCAAGATCGTCGAGATCGCCGACCGCGACGACCTCTACGGCAACCCCCGCCACCCGTACACCCGGGCCCTGCTGTCCGCCGTGCCCGAGGCGACGGTGGACGAGGAGCCGCGCGAGCGCATCCGGCTGGTCGGCGACGTGCCGTCCCCGATCAACCCGCCCTCGGGCTGCCGCTTCCGCACCCGCTGCTGGAAGGCGACGGACAAGTGCGCGTCCGAGGCCCCGCCGCTGGTCCAGGTCGAGGGCAACAAGCCCGGCCACCTCACGGCGTGCCACTATCCTGAGACGCAGGAGACGATTCCCGCCCCCCGTCTCTCCAAGGACCCCGAGGCGGCGGCCTGACACACCCCTTTCGTCAGCCGCCCCCTCGCGGAACGGACCTTCTCGGCCCATTGACCCGAGCTCGGGGAACGTCCGCTCCAGGGGATGCAGGGCCCGCACATCCAAGGGTGTGCGGGCCCTCTCCGTTCAAGAGGACCCGTGCGTCACAGCACCCTGAGATCTCCCTCAAGTCGCTGGCCGGCGCGGTCACTTTCCGCGATGATCTGATTGCAATACGAAATCGGGGAAGGGCTCGCACAAGGATGGGTGGCGTCCGTGAAACTCTTCAGGCAGACGACCGCCACCATGGCGACCGGCGTCAGCGCCATCGCCTTCGCGTTCACTCTGCTCGGTCCCGCATCACCGGCTCAGGCCGGCGTGGCGTTCAGGGTCCAGAGCGCGGTGAACGGCAAGTGCATGCAGTGGAACGGCTTCAACAGGGCCGTCACGTTGACCACTTGCAAGCACACGTGGGTACAGATCTGGTCTCCCGAAGGCACTCAGCTCGCCTCCGACGCGAACCAGTACGGAGCCTGGTGCCACCACCTAGCGAGTCGTCTCATCGTAGGGACCCGCACTAACGGTTCGGCCTGCTCAGCGGCGGGCCGAACCTGACGACGCGAACCCGAACAGGGCTGATCGCGGGTCGAGTTGTGAGTGCCATGAGGATCACCGGAAACTGACACACCGTTCAGGAACGTGTGACACACTGCCGCGGTGGTAGATCACTCGTTCGCCGATCTCTCGCTCGCCGCGCTGTACGACGACCTCAACCCTTGGGGACCGGGCGACCGCTTCTACCTCGGGCTGGTGCGGGAGGCCCGGTCGGTGCTGGATGTCGGCTGCGGTACCGGGCAGTTGCTGTGCCGGGCCCGGGCCGAGGGGCACTCGGGCCGGCTGCTGGGGCTCGACCCGGCCGCCGCCATGCTCGTCCAGGCGCGGCGCAGACGTCCCGATGTCGAGTGGGTGCTCGGGGACACGCGGGTGCGGCGCTGGGGCGGCGAGTTCGACCTCGCCGTGATGACCGGGCACGCCTTCCAGGAACTGGTGGCCGACGAGGCGATCCGGGGGTGCCTCGCGGCGGTCCGGGCGGCCCTCGGGGACGGCGGCCGGTTCGTGTTCGAGACCCGCAACCCGGCGGCCCGCGCCTGGGAGCGGTGGACGCCGGAGCGGGTGCGCGAGGTCACCGCCGCGGACGGGACGACCGTCCGGATGTGGCACGAGGTGCGGGGGGACGGCCCGCGCCACGGCCGGGTGCGCTTCACCGAGACCTACGACGCCGACGGCTGGCCCGCGCCCCGGGTCAGCCACAGCGTGCTGCGCTTCCTGGACCCCGGGGAACTGGAACGTTTCCTGGCCGAGGCCGGCCTGACAGTGGCCGAGCAGTACGGCGACTGGGCACGCGGCCCGCTCACCGCGGCCTCCCCGGAGATCATCACCGTGGCGCGGAGGGCTTAGGCGGCACCGGCCGGTCACCGCGAGAACCCCGGGTGCTGGGCACCCGGGGTTCTCGCGGAGCGGCTTCCAGCAGCCTCTGGTTACGCCTCGCTCGCCTCCGGGCCCGGCGAGCCCTCCTCCAGGGCCGCCAGCGCCGGGTCCAGGATGATGTCCTCGTCCCGGGCCTCGGTGGTGGGGTCCTCCGGGAAGTGGCAGGCCGTCAGGTGGTCCGTCCGGTTGCCGGAGAGCTGGACCAGCGGCGGTTCCTCCGCGGCGCACTTGTCCTGGGCCTTCCAGCAGCGGGTGCGGAAGCGGCAGCCGGAGGGCGGGGAGATGGGCGAGGGGACGTCGCCGGCCAGCCGGATCCGCTCGCGGGCCGGCGCCCCGTCGCCGTCCAGGCTGACCTCGGGCACGGCCGACAGCAGGGCGTGCGTATAGGGGTGCCGGGGGCGGGTGTAGATGGAGTCGCGGTCGCCGACCTCGATGATCTTGCCGAGGTACATCACCGCCACGCGCTGCGAGAAGTGCCGTACCACCGCGAGGTCGTGGGCGATGAAGAGGAAGGCGATGCCGAGTTCG
>NZ_JANUGP010000064.1 GCF_024753135.1 Streptomyces pyxinicus
GTCGGGCAGCCGGTCAGCTCGGTCTCCGTCAGGAACGCGGCGAGCATCGAGGGTACGAAGTGGCAGACGGAGATGGCCTGTTCGCGGATGAGTGCGGCCAGGTAGTGCGGGTCTGTGTGCCCTTCGGGTCGCGCGATGACCAGTGGCACACCCTGCGCGAGGGGCCAGAACAGCTCCCAGACGGAGACATCGAAGGTGGTGGGCGTCTTGAGCAGTACCCGGTCCCCGTCGGTCAGGCGGTAGGTGTCCTGCATCCATCGGAGACGGTTGACGATGGCGCTGTGTTCGATCAGCACGCCCTTCGGCCGTCCGGTGGAGCCGGAGGTGAAGAGGACGTAGGCCGGGTGGGACGGCAGCAACGGTGCGAGCCGGTCGGCGTCCGTGACCGTGTCCGCCGCCAGCCCCGCCAACTCCTGCGCCACGGCGGGCGCGTCGAGCACCACGGCACCCGGACGGAAACGTTCCGGCAGGGTGTCGAGCGAGGCGGCCCGGTCCGCCAGGACACACACCGGCGCGGCGGTGTCGGTCATGTACGTCAGCCGGTCGGCGGGCAGGGTCGGATCGAGCGGAAGGTACGCACCGCCGGCCCGTACGACGGCGTGCAGGGCGACGAGCAGATTCAGTGACCGGGGGAGCGCCACGGCGACGACGGACTCGGGGCCGACGCCCCGCCGGACGAGCAGCCGGGCCAGCCGGTTGACCCGTTCCTCGAAGGCGCCCCGGGTCAGGTACGCCCCGTCGAAGAGCAGCGCCGTGGCCTCAAGGTCGTGGGCTCCGTCCGCCACCAGGTCGGCGAGCGTGGCGGGACCCTCCGGGACGCGCGCGGTGTCGTTCCAGCCGTACAGCACCCGCTCCCGCTCCTCCTCGTCCATGACCGGGATCGCGGAGAGCGCCTGCTCCGGGTCGGCCGCCACCGCGTCCAGCAGCCGGACCAGCCGCCCGGCCAGCCGCTCGGCGCTCGCGGCCCCGAACAGATCCGTCGCGTAGCGCAGACCGCCGCTGATCCGGCCGTCCGCCGCCGAGCCGCCGAAGGCGAACTCCAGGTCGAACTTGGACCCGCCGATCTCCACCGGCAGTTCCCGCGCCGGCACCCCGAACAGCTCCGTCACCTCGGTGGTCGTCGAGTGGTAGGTCACCATCGTCCGGAACAGCGGGCCCCGGCCTCCGGCGGCGGCCAGCGGCCCCCGGCTCCCGGCACCGGACCGCCCGACCGCCTCGGCCACGGCCTCCAGTGGCAGGTCCGCGTGCGAGAACGCGGCGAGATCCGTGTCCCGCACCCGGCCCACCAGCTCGACGAAGCCGGGGTCGCCGGACAGGTCGGCCCGCAGCACCAGGGTGTTGAGGAAGAAGCCGACGAGCCGGTCCAGTTGCTCGTCCTCCCGCCCGGACACCGGGGTGCCGAGGGGGATGTCGTCACCGGCGCCGAGCCGGTGCAGCAGGGCGGCGACCGCCGCGTGGACCACCATGAACATGGTCGCCCCGCTCTCCCGGGCGAGCCGGGCCAGTTCCGCACCCGTACCCGCGGACACCTCGAACAGCACCACGTCGCCCTCGTGAGAGGGGGCGGCGGGACGCGGCCGGTCGGCGGGCAGCGGGACTTCCTCGGGCAGACCGGCGAGTGCTTGACGCCAGTAGTCCGTCTGACGGGCGGCCGGCGAATCCCCGGTGCCGTCGAGGAGGA
>NZ_JANUGP010000065.1 GCF_024753135.1 Streptomyces pyxinicus
CTCGGGCATGTGCTCAGGTCGGAGTCGGCGAGGAAAGCGGCGAGCATCGAGGGTACGAAGTGGCAGACCGTGACGGCCTGTTCGCGGATGAGTGCGGCCAGGTAGTGCGGGTCCTTGTGTCCCTCGGGTCGCGCGATGACCAGTGGCACGCCCTGCGCGAGGGGCCAGAACAGCTCCCAGACGGAGACGTCGAAGGTGGTGGGCGTCTTGAGCAGTACGCGGTCTCCGTCGGTCAGGCGGTAGGTGTCCTGCATCCATTGGAGGCGGTTGACGATGGCGGCGTGTTCGATCAGCACGCCCTTGGGGCGTCCGGTCGACCCGGAGGTGAACAGGACGTAGGCGGGGTGGGACGGCAGCAGCGGTGCGAGCCGGTCGGCGTCCGTGACCGTGTCCGCCGCCAGCCCCGCCAACTCCTCTGCCACGGTGGGCGTGTCGAGCACGATCCGCACCAGGTCCGCCGGGAGCGCGCCCTCCGACGCGCGGTCGGTGAGTACCGCGACCGGCGCGGCGGTGTCGGTCATGTAGGCGAGCCGGTCGGCGGGCAGCGCCGGGTCGAGCGGCAGATAGGCGCCGCCGGCGCGCACCACGGCGTGCAGGGCGATGAGCAGGTCCAGTGACCGGGGGAGGGCCACGGCGACGACGGATTCGGAGCCGACGCCCCGCCCGACGAGCAGCCGGGCGAGCCGGTTGACCCGCTCCTCGAAGGCGCCCCGGGTCAGGCAGTCGCCGTCGAAGAGCAGCGCGGTGGCCTCGGGGTCACGGGCTCCGTCCGCCACGAGGTCGGCGAGGGTGGCGGGGCCCTCCAGGACGCGCGCGGTGTCGTTCCAGCCGTACAGCACCCGCTCCCGCTCACTCGCGTCCAGCAGGTCGAGGTGTGCGAGGGGAACGTCCGGTGTCGCCACCACCCGCTCCAGCAGCCGTACCAGCCGGGACAGCAGCCGTTCGGCGCCGGACCGCTCGAACAGGTCGACGGCGTAGCGGACTCCGCAGGTCAGCACCGGTCCGTCGGCGCCGCCCGGCAGGCGCCGGAACAGGATCTCCAGGTCGAACTTGGCGGCGCCGGCGCGCACCGGGAACTCGGCCGTGTCCGCGCCCAGCAGTCGGCTGTGGTCCGGGGCGCCGCCCTCGTAGGCCACCATCGTCTGGAAGAGGGGGTGGCGGGCGAGCGTGCGGTGCGGGTCGAGGGCCTCCACCACGCGGTCGAAGGGCAGGTCGGCGTGGTCCAGGGCGGCCAGGTCGGTCGTCCGCACCCGCTCCAGCAGGCCGGCGAAGGTGGGGTCGCCGCTCAGGTCCGTGCGCAGGACGAGGGTGTTGACGAAGAAGCCGACGAGGTCGTGCAGCGCGCTGTCGGAACGTCCGGCGACGGGAGCGCCGAGCGGGATGTCGTCACCGGCGCCCAGGCGGTGCAGCAGGGCGGCGACCGCCGCGTGCGCCACCATGAACATGGTCGTCCCGGAGGCCCCCGCGAGCCGCTCCAGCCCGGTCAGCACCTCCTCGGGCAGTTCGACGGTCAGCGTGTCGCCCCGATGGGAGGGGACGGCGGGACGCGGCCGGTCGGTCGGCAGCGCGAGTTCGTCCGGCATTCCGGCGAGTGCTTGACGCCAGTGGTCCGTCTGACGGACGGCCGGCGAGTCCTCGGCACCGTCGAGCAGGG
>NZ_JANUGP010000066.1 GCF_024753135.1 Streptomyces pyxinicus
TTGCCGTCGGGGGAGGTGCCGGAGAAGAGGATGCCGGCCTTCTTCTCCAGTTCCGCGCGGTAGGCGTTGTTGACCTCGTAGCGGTGGCGGTGGCGTTCCTCGACGTACTCCTTGCCGTCGTAGACCTCGCGCACGATGGAGCCCTCGGCGAGTTTGGCCGGGTACATGCCCAGGCGCATGGTGCCGCCCATGTCGCCTTCGCCGGCGACGATGTCGAGCTGTTCGGCCATGGTGGAGATGACGGGGTGGCCGGTGGCGGCGTCGAACTCGGTGGAGTTGGCGTCGCCGATGTCGGCGAGGTTGCGGGCGGCCTCGATGACGATGCACTGCAGGCCCAGGCAGAGGCCGAGCAGGGGGATCCGGTGCTCGCGGGCGTAGCGGATCGCGCCGACCTTGCCGAGGACGCCGCGGTCGCCGAAGCCGCCGGGGACGCAGATCGCGTCGACGTCGCCGAGCTGGGCCTGGGCGCCGGCCGGGGTCTTGCAGTCGTCGGAGGTGACCCACTTGATCTTCACGCGGGCCTTGTTCGCGAAGCCGCCGGCGCGCAGGGCCTCGGTGACGGAGAGGTAGGCGTCGGGCAGGTCGATGTACTTGCCGACCAGGGCGAGGGTGATCTCGTGGTCGGGGTGGTGGACGCGGTCCAGGAGGTCGTCCCAGGTGGTCCAGTCGACGTCGCGGAAGGGCAGGTCGAGCTTGCGGACCACGTAGGCGTCCAGGCCCTCGCCGTGGATGACCTTGGGGATGTCGTAGATGGAGCGGGCGTCGGGGCAGGCCACCACGGCCGCCTCGTCGACGTCGCACATCAGGGAGATCTTCCGCTTGATCGCGGTGGGCACCTCGCGGTCGCAGCGCAGCACGATCGCGTCGGGCTGGATGCCGATGTTGCGCAGCGCCGCCACCGAGTGCTGGGTGGGCTTGGTCTTCAGCTCGCCGGAGGGGCCGATGTAGGGCAGCAGCGAGATGTGCACCACGAACACGTTGTCCCGGCCGACCTCGTGGCGGACCTGGCGGACGGTCTCCAGGAACGGCAGCGACTCGATGTCGCCGACGGTGCCGCCGACCTCGGTGATCACGACGTCGACCTCGTCGGTCGCCATGCGGCGGATGCGGTGCTTGATCTCGTTGGTGATGTGCGGGATGACCTGCACGGTGTCGCCCAGGTACTCGCCGCGCCGTTCCTTGGCGATGACGGTGTTGTAGACCTGGCCGGTGGTGACGTTGGCGGAGCCGTCCAGGTCGCGGTCGAGGAAACGCTCGTAGTGGCCGATGTCGAGGTCGGTCTCGGCGCCGTCGTTGGTGACGAAGACCTCACCGTGCTGGAACGGGTTCATCGTGCCCGGGTCGACGTTCAGGTACGGGTCCAGCTTCTGCATCACCACGCGCAGGCCGCGGGCCTTGAGCAGCATGCCCAGGCTGGAGGCGGTGAGGCCCTTGCCGAGCGAGGAGGCGACACCCCCGGTGACGAAGATGTGCTTGGTCGT
>NZ_JANUGP010000068.1 GCF_024753135.1 Streptomyces pyxinicus
GCGTGCAGGGCTGGAAGGACGCGGGCCGGGACGTGCTCACCTCCCACACCGTGGGTCCGGTGGGGCTGAACCCGGAGAACCTGCACCACGCGTTCGGCGTCTCGGACCAGGAGTACGGCCGGTTCCTCGACGACACCTTCGGTCCTTCGCCCGAGGCCCGTGCCGAGGCGGCCGAGCAGCAGGGCGGTGCGGGCTGATGGGCATCCTCGGGGACATCGGTGACGGCCTCAACAAGGGCCTGGGCTATGGCGAGCACCTCGTCGACGAGGGCAAGAAGAAGCTCGGCGAGGCGGTCGACTACGGCACCGACAAGCTGGGCGGGGCGCTGGACCGGGTCGGGGCGCACGACTGGGCCGACCGTGTGGAGGACTGGGGCGACGAGGTCGCCTCCGACCTGGGGGCCACACCGGGCGAGCGGCAACTGGGCCAGACCGAGGAGGCGGACGAACTCGTTCACGGCAGCCCGGAGAAGATCCGGGCGAGCGCCAAGCACCTCAGGGACTTCCACGGCGCCTTCGACAAGGTCGGTCAGGGCCTGCGGAAGGTCGACTCCTCCGGCTGGCAGGGCGAGGGTGGTGAGGCCTTCCGCAAGAAGCTCGGCGTCCACCCCGTGAAGTGGGCGCAGGCGGCGGAGGCCTGCGGCTCGGCGGCGGGGGCGCTGGAGTCGTACGCGGACACGGTCACGTGGGCTCAGGGGCAGGCCAAGGAGGCCGTCGAGCTGTACAAGAAGGGGGTGCAGGCGGCCAAGGACGCGGCCGACGACTACTCCCGCAAGGCCCAGGCCTACCACCACAAGTACGACGCGGGCGAGGACCCGGGACCCAAGCCGGAGCAGGATCTCACCGCCGGCAAGTCCGACGTGAAGGCGGCCCACGAGAAGCTCACCGAAGCCCGCAAGCAGCGCAACACGGCCGCCTCCGAGGCACAGGGCAAGGTCAAGGCGGCCCTGACGCACGCGCCCGCCGAACCGCCGCCGCTGGAACGCATCCGCAACGACCTCACCGACGGCTACCAAGCGGCCGACACCGAACTCACCCACGTCGTCGGCGGCGCCCTCAAGGGCACGGCGGGCCTGGTGAACTTCGCCCGCGGCCTGAACCCGACGGACCCCTACAACCTCACCCACCCGGCGGCCTACCTGCAGAACGTCAGCATGACGCTCTCCGGCCTGGTCTCCACCGCGTCCCACCCCGAACGGGTCGTCCAGGCCGCCGTCGACGGCTTCAAGAAGGACCCCTCGGAGTTCTTCGGCCGCATGATCCCCGAACTCATCGGCACCAAGGGCGCGGGCCTGGCCCGCGGCGGACTGCGTCTCGCCCTCAAGGA
>NZ_JANUGP010000069.1 GCF_024753135.1 Streptomyces pyxinicus
CCGCCGGATCTCGTTGAGGCGGGTGACGAGGGGGGCGATGGTGCGGCCCTCGCGGGCGGCGGCCTCCCAGTCGCGGGGCTTGAGCTGGTACTTCTCCGAGTCCAGGTACTCCTCACCGCCCTCGCGCAGCGGGGTGTTCTCGCACAGTTCGTAGCCGCTGTAGATGCCCCAGGACGGGGACAGGGTCGCGGCGAGCACGGCCCGCACCTCGAACGCCGGCCGGCCGCCGTGCTGGAGGTAGGCGTGCAGGATGTCCGGCGTGTTCGGGAAGAAGTTGGGCCGCATGTAGGCCGCCGCCTCGCCCGACAACTCGGTCAGGTACTCGGTGAGTTCGTGCTTGTCGTTGCGCCAGGTGAAATAGGTGTACGACTGCTGGAAGCCGATCTGGGCGAGGGTGTGCATCATCGCCGGGCGGGTGAAGGCCTCGGCCAGGAAGATCACGTCGGGGTCGCGGCGGTTGACCTCGCCGATGACCCGCTCCCAGAAGACGACGGGCTTGGTGTGCGGGTTGTCGACGCGGAAGATCCGCACCCCGTGGTCCATCCAGTGCCGCAGGATCCGGACGGTCTCGGTGACCAGGCCGTCCAGGTCGGCGTCGAACGCGACGGGATAGATGTCCTGGTACTTCTTCGGCGGGTTCTCGGCGTAGGCGATGGTGCCGTCCGGCCGGTGGTGGAACCAGTCGGGGTGCTTGTGCACCCAGGGGTGGTCCGGGGAGCACTGGAGGGCGAAGTCCAGGGCGATCTCCAGGCCCAGCTCCCGGGCGCGGGCGACGAAGAAGTCGAAGTCGTCCAGGGTGCCCAGGTCCGGGTGGACGGCGTCGTGGCCGCCTTCGGGGGAGCCGATGGCCCAGGGCACGCCGACGTCGTCGGGGCCGGCGGTCAGGGTGTTGTTGCGGCCCTTGCGGAAGGTGCTCCCGATGGGATGGACCGGGGGCAGGTAGACGACGTCGAAGCCCATCTCCGCGATCGCGTCCAGGCGCCGGGCGGCGGTGCGGAAGGTGCCGTGCGGCTGCTCGGCGGTGCCCTCCGAGCGCGGGAAGAACTCGTACCAGGAGCCGTACAGGGCCCGCTCCCGCTCCACCAGCAGCGGCATCGGCTCCGACGCCGTCACCAACTCCCGCAGCGGATACCGG
>NZ_JANUGP010000007.1 GCF_024753135.1 Streptomyces pyxinicus
ACGGTGCTCCTCAGTGTTCGCGCCCGGTACTGCCCGCCGCAGGCGTCCGCGTGCGTACGGCGACGGCGCGACCGAGTGCGCGATCCCGGCACGCCACCTCCGATCCTCCCACGTCCGGGGCCGGTGTCCGGCCGCCGGTCCAGCAGACGGACGCCCCGGGGGCGGTTCAGCGGGCGGCGAGCGCCTTCTCGCCGGCGTGCCGCATGGCCTCCAGCGGGGCCGGGGAGCGCCCGGTGATCCGCTCGACCTGGAGGACGGCCTGGTGGACCAGCAGGTCCAGGCCGCCGACCACGGCGCCGCCGAACATGGACCAGCGGGCGGCCAGCTCGGTGGGCCAGGGGTCGTACAGGACGTCGAAGAGGGTGGCGGGGCGTTCGGGTACGGCGGCGGCGAGCGCGTCGGCGGTGCCGGCCGGGGTGGTGGCGATGACCAAGGGGGCGCGCAGGGCCTCGGCGGCGTCCGACCAGTCGGCGGTGCGCACGTCCAGGTCGAGGCGCTCGCCCCAGGCGCGCATCTCGGCGGCGCGGGTCTCGCTGCGCACGTAGGCGACGACCTCGCCGGTGCAGATCCGGGACAGGGCGGCGAGCGCGGAGGACGCGGTGGCGCCGGCGCCCAGGACGGCGGCGGAGCCGACCTCCTCGACGCCGTGTTCGCGCAGCGCGGCCACCATGCCCGGGATGTCGGTGTTGTCGCCGAGGCGGCGGCCGTCCTCGGTGAGGACGACCGTGTTGACGGCGTCCACGGCGGCGGCCGTGTCGCTGATCTCGTCCAGCAGCGGGATGACCGCCCGCTTCAGCGGCATGGTCAGCGACAGCCCCGCCCACTCCGGTCCCAGCCCGTCGAGGAAGCCGGGCAGCGCGGCCTCGTCCACCTCGAAGCGGTCGTACGACCAGTCCGTGAGCCCGAGTTCGTCGTACGCGGCGCGGTGCAGCACCGGGGAGAGGGAGTGGGTGATGGGCGAACCGAGCACGGCCGCCCGGCGGGTCACGGTCATCAGTTCTTGTTCCTGGAGGCGTTCCACTCGTTGACGAGCTTCTCGTGGTCTTCGAGCGTCTTGGTGAACTTGCTGGTCTTGCCGTCCATCGAGATGAAGTAGTACCAGCCGTCGTGCGTCGGATCGAGCGCGCCCCGCAGCGCCTCCTCGCCGGGGTTGCCGATCGGTCCCGGCGGCAGGCCCTTGGAGTAGTACGTGTTGTACGGGTTGTTGTAGCGGCGCAGTTCGGCGATGCTCAGGTCGATCTTGCTCTGGTTCTTCACGTAGTTGTACGTGGAGTCGAACTCCAGGCGTCCGGCGGTCTGCGGGTTGTCGGGCTGGAGGCGGTTGTAGACGACCTCGGCCATCTTGCGGAAGTCGTCGTGGCTGGTGCCCTCCGCCTGCACCAGGCTCGCCACGGTGAGCACCTGCCAGGGGCTCTCCAGGCCGAGGGCCTTGGCCTTCGGCTCCAGGCCCATCTCGCGGTACTTGGCGGCGGCCTGCGAGACCATGTTCTTCAGGACGGCCTCGGGCTTCTGGCCCTTGGTGACCGCGTAGCTGGAGGGGTAGAGGAAGCCTTCCAGCGGGTCCTTGAGGCCGACGTGGTTCAGCGCCCAGGCCGGCAGGCCGAGGTGCTGGTAGTCCTTCTTCGCGATCTTCGCGGTGGTGCCCACCGAGACTTCGAGACGTTTGTCGATGAGGCTGTAGACGGCCGTGTTGCGCAGACCCTCGGCGATGATCAGGTTGCTGCGGCTCTTGGGGCTGAGCATCAGCTCCACCGCGCTCGCGGCGGACATCTCCTTCTCCAGCGTGTAGACGCCGTCCTGGAGGGACTTGCCCCGGGGGTTGGCCTGGAGCGCGGAGACGAACGCCGCCGCGCTCTCGACGACGCCGGACTCCTTGAGCTTCTGGCCGATGGCCCAGCCGCCCGCGCCCTTGGGGATGGCGACGGTGACCTGCTGGCCGTTGCCGCTGCCCGCGTAGTCCGCGGCCGCGCCGAAACGATTTTGGTAGAACTTGTAGCCGAAATACCCGACACCGCCGAGGCCGCCGCCGAAGACCACGACGACGACCATGCAGGCACAGCCCGTGCGGCGCTTCTTGCCCTTCTTCTCGGGCTTGCGTCCGCGGCGCTCCCGCCGGGTCCGGAGCTCGTGCTCCTCGTCCTCGTCCGTTCCGCCGCCCGCGAAGAAGGCGTGCTCCTCCTCCTCGGCCCCGGGCTCCGGCCGCGGCTCCGGGTCGGGGCGTCTGCGGCCGGGCGGCTGCGGGGGCGGGTAGGCGTGCTCGGTGCCGTAGTCGTCCGGCTGCTCGCCGAAGGCCGCGGGCTGCTGGTTGTAGGGGTCACCGGGGTCGGCCGCGTAGGGGACGTGACCGTGGGTGCCGCTGTTCGCGTCCCAGGTGCCCTGCTGGTACTGCTGCTGGGGGTGTCCGGCGTACTGCTGGTCGTACGGGGGGTGGCCCTGACCTTCGTAGTACGGGTGCTGCTGCTGGCCGTAACCGGGCTTCTGCCCGTGGTTCCAGTCGCCGTACTGCGGCTGCGGCTGCTGCGGGTGGTTCTGCTGCGGCTGGCCGCCGTAGGCAGCGTGTTGCGCGAGGTGCGCCTGCTGCCCTTCCCATCCGCCGTCCCCGTACACCGGGTCCTGCGGATGCCACGGTTCGGAGCCTGGGCCCCGGCCATACTCAGTCATCGATCCCCTAGAGCCGCGAGGCCGACGGTCGCCCGGCCGGTGGGCCTGCTTCCGCTCCGCCTCTTGCTGTGCGGCGACTGTTCGAACACCGCCGCATCGCGCGGAACGTTACCGTATCGCGATCAGATGACCACTTCGACGCCCTCACCGGGTGGTCTGCCTGACACCCGTTCGGATTCCAGGGCCTGCTGGAGGATGACGACGGCCGCCGCCTGGTCGATGACCGCGCGGCCCTTCTTGGACCGCACCCCCGAGGCCCGCAGCCCCTGCGTGGCCGTCACGGTCGTCATCCGTTCGTCGACCAGCCGGACCGGCACCGGCTTGACGCCCTTGGCCAGTTCCTGGGCGAAGGCCCGGACCTTGACCGCGGCCGGGCCCTCACCCCCCTTGAGGGAGCGCGGGAGGCCGACGACGACCTCGATCGGTTCGTACTCCGCCACCAGGTGACGCAACCGGCGGTGGGCGGCGGGGATGTCCCGGCCGGGGACGGTCTCCACCGGGGTGGCGAGGATCCCGTCGGGGTCGCACGAGGCGACCCCGATCCGGGCGTCCCCGACGTCGATCGCGAGCCGACGTCCTCTGCGCATCTTCTCGACCGTCTCTTACTCGCGCCTCTACTTGGCGGTCTCGGCGACGAGACGCTCGACGGCCTCGACGGCCTCACCGACGGCGGCCGGGTTCTGGCCGCCGCCCTGGGCCACGTCCGGCTTGCCGCCACCGCCGCCGCCGAGGGTCTTGGCGGCGGTCCGGACCAGGTCACCGGCCTTGAGGCCGCGGTCCCGGGCGGCGTCGTTGGTGGCGATGACCGTCAGCGGCTTGCCGTTGTTGACCGTGAAGAGGGCCACGACCGCAGCTCGGCCGCCCTGGATCCGGCCGCGCACGTCGAGGACCAGCTTGCGCAGGTCGTCCGGCGTGGTGCCGTCCGGGACCTGCCCGGTGACGACGGCCACCCCGCGCACGTCCTTGGCGGACTCGGCGAGACCGGCGGCGGCCTGGAGCACCTTCTCGGCGCGGAACCGCTCGATCTCCTTCTCGGCGTCCTTCAGCTTGCCGAGCATGGCGGCGACCTTCTCCGGCAGTTCCTCCGCGCGGCCCTTGACCAGCTCCTGGAGCTGGGCGACGACCGTGTGCTCCCGGGCGAGGAAGTTGTAGGCGTCCACTCCGACGAGGGCCTCGATGCGGCGCACACCCGAGCCGATGGAGGACTCGCCGAGCAGCTTCACCAGGCCGAGCTGGGCGGTGTTGTGCACGTGGGTGCCACCGCACAGTTCCTTGGAGAAGTCGCCGATGGTGACCACGCGGACCCGCTCGCCGTACTTCTCGCCGAACTCGGCGATGGCTCCCTGCTTCTTGGCCTCGTCGATGCCCATGACCTCGGCGTGCACGTCGAGATCGCGGGCCAGCACCTCGTTGATCTTCTGCTCGACGTCGGTCATGACGGCCGTCGGGACGGCGGACGGCGAGCCGAAGTCGAAGCGGAAGCGGCCGGGCTGGTTCTCGGAACCGGCCTGGGCGGCCGTCGGGCCGAGGGCGTCGCGCAGCGCCTGGTGGGTCAGGTGGGTGGCCGAGTGGGCGCGGGCGATGGCGGTGCGGCGGCGGCCGTCGATGGAGGCGTGCGCCTTGGCGCCGACGGTGACCTCGCCGACCTGGACGACGCCCTTGTGGACGTAGACCCCGGGGACCGGCTTCTGGGTGTCGCGGACCTCGATGACGGCACCGGTGTCGACCCTGATCCGGCCGGTGTCGCCGATCTGGCCGCCGCCCTCGGCGTAGAAGGGGGTGCGGTCCAGGACGATCTCGACCTCGTCGCCCTCGGAGGCGGCCGGCGAGGAGGCGCCGTCGACCAGGATGCCGACGACGGTGGACTCGGTCTCGGTGTCGGTGTAGCCGGCGAAGTCGGTCGCGCCGGCGGCGTCGGCGATCTCGCGGTAGGCGCCGAGGTCGGCGTGGCCGGTCTTCTTGGCCTGGGCGTCGGCCTTGGCGCGCTCCCGCTGCTCCTTCATCAGGCGGCGGAAGCCGTCCTCGTCCACGGACAGCCCCTGCTCGGCGGCCATCTCCAGGGTGAGGTCGATCGGGAAGCCCCAGGTGTCGTGGAGCAGGAACGCCTTGTCGCCGGCGAGGACGGTGCCGCCGGACTGCTTGGTCTCGGTGACGGCGGTGTCCAGGATGTTGGTGCCGGCCTTGAGCGTCTTCAGGAAGGCGTTCTCCTCGGCGAGGGCGACCTTCTCGATGCGCTCGCGGTCGGTGATCAGCTCCGGGTACTGCTGGCCCATCATGCCGATCACGACCTCGATGAGGTCCCGGACGACCGGGCCGGTGGCGCCGAGCAGGCGCATGTTGCGGATGGCGCGGCGCATGATGCGGCGCAGCACGTAGCCGCGGCCCTCGTTGCCGGGGGTGACGCCGTCGCCGATGAGCATGGTGGCGGTGCGCATGTGGTCGGTGACGACGCGCAGGGACACGTCCGAGGCGTGGGCGTCGCCGTAGCGGACGCCGGTCAGCTCGGTGGCCTTCTCGATGACGGCCATGGAGGTGTCGATCTCGTACATGTTCCGCACGCCCTGCAGAATCATGGCGAGGCGTTCCAGGCCGAGGCCCGTGTCGATGTTCTTGCTGGGCAGGTCGCCGAGGATCTCGAAGTTGTCCTTGCCGATGCCCTCGCCCCGCTCGAACTGCATGAAGACGAGGTTCCAGATCTCCACGTACCGCTCGTCGTTGACGGCGGGGCCGCCCTCGACGCCGAACTCGGGGCCGCGGTCGTAGTTGATCTCGGAGCAGGGGCCGCAGGGGCCGGGGACGCCCATGGACCAGAAGTTGTCCTTCATGCCCAGGCGCTGGATGCGCTCCTTGGGCACGCCGACGACCTCGTGCCAGATCCGCTCGGCCTCGTCGTCGTCCTGGTAGACGGTGATCCACAGGCGCTCGGGGTCGAGGCCGTAACCGCCCTTGTCCTGGGGCGCGGTGAGCAGCTCCCAGGCGAGCTTGACGGCGCCTTCCTTGAAGTAGTCGCCGAAGGAGAAGTTGCCGCACATCTGGAAGAAGGTGCCGTGCCGCGTGGTCTTGCCGACCTCTTCGATGTCGGGCGTGCGCACGCACTTCTGCACGCTGGTGGCGCGCGGGAAGGGGGGCTTGACCTCACCCAGGAAGTACGGCTTGAAGGGCACCATGCCGGCGGGGACGAGGAGCAGAGTCGGGTCGTCCGCGATGAGCGACGCCGAAGGGACGACGGTGTGCCCGCGCTCCTCGAAGAAGCTCAGCCAGCGGCGGCGAATCTCGGCCGACTCCATCAGTGATCCTCATTCCGGTTGTACGAGTTGTGCGGGTACGTCGTGTTGGTCGCGTTGTACGGGTACGTCGCGTCGGGTGCGTTCTCGATGGCGGCGAGCCGCCGGGGCGCGGGGAGTTCGGGGCCGGCCTCGATGCCGAGGGCCTCCTCCAGCTCCGCCTCCCGCCGGGCCATGTTGTCGCGGACGTCGTGCGCGAAGCCCACCGCGCGGTCCTTCAGGCGGTGACCGGTCTCCAGGGCCTTGTTCGCCGCGCCGGCGGCCAGGCTCTCCGGGGTCAGCTGCCTGAGCTTGCGGTTGACCTTGGTGGTGGCCCACACACCGGCGGCGACGCCCGTGCTGAACCAGAACGTACGGCGGAACATCGCTCGGTCTCCGTCCTTACTTCCGCTTGCGTCGTGCGGCGGGAACCGTGCGGCCCACGATCACGGTACGCCGGGGCGCCTTCGCGGGCGCGCCCTCGCCGCGGCCGGCGAGGGCCCGGCGCACGCCGTATCCGAAGGCGGCGACCTTGACCAGGGGACCGCCGAAGGTGGAGGCGACGGTGCTCGACAGCGCGGAGGCGTTCGACGTGACCTCCTGGACGTCGGTGGCGATCGCGTCGACGCGGTCGATCTGGGTCTGCGCGGAGCGCACGGCCGAGGAGGCGTCCGCGAGCAGCGGGACCGCCTGCTCGGTCACGTCCGCGACGAGCTTGGTGGTCGCCTTGAGCGTCTGGGCCAGCCTCGCCAGTGCGACGGCGAGGAAGGACACCAGGATCGCCCAGAAGACGGCCACCAGGATCCCGGCCACCTCTCCACCGGACACTGTGTGCACCCGCTCCCCTGAAACGTGCCTGAGCATAGAAAACGTCTCCCCCGAGCCTATCGCGCCGGGGCCGGGGCTCCGTACCCGATTCCCGGGTCGGCGGAACGGAGTTGCGGGAAGCGATTGTACGGAATGAACACACTTCAGTACGCTCCGTGTCCCATGCGAGGTCCTCACAGCCCGGGCTCCTGGGCGGACGCCGATCCGCCCCTCGAACTGACCGCCTTCGTCGGGCGCGCGGCCGAACTCGCCGAGCTGGCGGCGGCCCTGGACCGGTCCCGGCTGGTGACGGTGACCGGGGCCGGCGGGGTCGGCAAGTCGCGGCTCGCGGCTCGCGCGGCGGCGGACCGGCCGCGCGGGGAGCGCCGGGCCCGGGTGGAGCTGGCGCCGGTACGGGATCCGCAGTTCACCGAGTACGCGGTGGTCGAGGCGCTGGGACTGACCGACCACACGTCACGCACCCCGCGCGAGGTGCTGCTGGAGCAGCTGGCGGGGCGCCGGGTCCTGCTGGTCCTGGACGGGTTCGAGCACCTGGCGCCGGCCTGTGCGGAACTGACGGCGGAGCTGCTGCGCAGGCTGCCCGAGCTGCGGGTGCTGGCGGTGGGGCGGCGGCCGCTGGGGCTGGCCGGCGAGCGGCTGTTCCCGCTGGCGCCGCTCGGCGAGGACGAGGCGGCGGAGCTGTTCGTCGACCGGGCGGCGGCCCAGGGCGTCGAGGTCGCCGACGGCCCCGAGGTGCGGGAGCTCTGCCGTCGCCTGGACGGCATCCCGCTGGCCCTGGAGCTGGCGGCGGGGCGGCTGCGGACGCTGTCGCCCGCGCAGGTGCTGCGACGGCTGGACGACCGGTTCCGGCTGCTGGCCACCGGCCGGGACACGGCCGCCGCCCCGATGCCGGGTGGTCCGCCGCCACGGCACCGGGCGCTGCGTACCGCGATCGGCTGGAGCCACGAGCTGTGCACGCCTGCCGAACGGCTGCTGTGGGCGCGGCTTTCGGTGTTCGCGCACACCTTCGACCTGGAGGCCGCCGAGTACGTGTGCGGCGGGCACGGACTGCCCGCCGAGGACGTCCTGGACGTGCTGTCGGAGCTGGTCGCCCAGTCGGTCGTGGCCCGTGAGGAGAGTCCGGCCGGCCCGCGCTACCGGATGCTGGACACCGTGCGGGCCTACGGCGCCGGCTGGCTGGAGGCCGCCGGGGACGCGGTGCGGCTGCGCCGACGACACCGCGACTGGTACCTGGGCCTGGCCACCTGGTGCGAGCTGGAGTGGTTCTCGCCCCGACAACGGGAGGTGGCCGCCCGGATCGAGGCGGAGCTGCCCAATCTGCGGGCCGCGCTGGAGTGCTGTCTCACCGAGCCGGAGGAGGCGCACCTCGGGCAGCATCTCGCGGGCTCGCTGTGGTTCTGCTGGGTCGGCTGCGGGCGGCTCGGGGAGGGGCGGCGCTGGCTGGAGCGGGCGGTGGCGCTGGACTCGGCGTACGAGCGGGCCCGGCTGAAGACGCTGTGGGTGCTCGGATACGTGGCGGTCCTGCAGGGCGACACGGTGGCCGCGCTGCGGACGCTGCGGGAGTGCCGGGAGCAGGCGGAGCGCTCGGGCGACGCGACGGCGGTGGCGTACGCGGAGCACCGCACCGGCTGTCTGGCGCTGGTCACGGACGACATGGCGGGTGCAGAAACGCTGCTGCGGTCGGCGCTGGAGCGCTACCGGGAGATCGGCGAGCTGAACAGCAACGTGCTGATGGGCCAGGTCGAGCTGGCGATGAGCCGGGCCTTCCAGGGGGACCTGGCGGACGCGGTACGGCTGTGCGAGGACGTCTGCCGGGTGTGCGAGGACCACGGGGAGCGCTGGACGCGGTCGTACGCGCTGTACGTGCTGGCCTACGCGGCCTGGCTGGACGGCACGCCGGAGCGGGCCCGGGAGCTGCTCGGCGACTGCCTGGGCCACGCGCACGCCTTCCACGACCTGCTGGGCACGGTCCTGGCGATCGAACTGCTGGCCCTGCTGACGGCGACCGAGGGAGATCCCGCCGAGGCTGCCCTGCTCCAGGGCGCGGCGGACCGGCTGTGGTCCTCGGTGGGCCTGCCCCTGTTCGGCTCGGCCCACTACAACGCCCCGCACGAGCGGTGCGAGTCCGTCGCCCGCGAGGCCCTGGGCGACACCCGCTACGAGGAGTGCGTACGCGCCGGCCGCGCACTGGATCCGGAGACGGCGGTGGCCCGCGCCCTGACGCGAGTCCCCCTGGACGCGCTCCCGGCCCAACGCCTCGCACCGACCGGAGAGAGCACCGTCGAACCCGGAGCCGGCCCGGACCGAGCGGGCCCGGGAGACACCGGCAGGCACGCGGAGGCAGACCACGAGGGGCGGGAGCCACGGGTCCCCTGAAGCGGCGGCTTGTCGGGGGAAAACGCGGACCCGCCGCCTCGCCGCCCTGGAGGGCGGGAGACGGCGGGTCGGGGTGCTGCGCCGGGGCTGGGGTCAGCGGGCGTAGTACTCGACGACGAGCTGCTCGTCGCAGATCACCGGGATCTCCTTGCGGTTCGGCTCGCGGTCCAGGCGGAACGCCAGGGCCTTGAGGTTCACCTGGAGGTAGCGCGGGGTCTCACCCTCGGGGGCGAAGCCACCCTCACGAGCGATCGTGAAGAGGGTCTTCTCCTTGGAGCGGTCGCGGACCTGCACGACGTCGTCCGGACGGACCCGGAAGGACGGCTTGTCGACCTTCTGGCCGTTGACCTGGATGTGGCCGTGGACGACCATCTGGCGGGCCTGGTAGATCGTGCGGGCGATGCCCGAACGCAGGACCAGCGCGTCGAGACGGCGCTCCAGCTCGATGATCAGGGCCTCACCGGTCTTGCCCTGGACCTTGGAGGCACGCTCGTAGGCGCGGACGAGCTGGCGCTCGGACACGTCGTACTGCGCGCGCAGACGCTGCTTCTCCAGCAGACGGACCTTGTAGTCCGAGTTCTGCTTGCGGCCACGGCCGTGCTCGCCCGGCGGGTAGGGGCGGGCCTCGAAGTACTTGACGGCCTTCGGGGTCAGCGCGATGCCGAGGGCACGCGACTTCTTGACCTTGGGGCGGGACTGGTTCGCCACTGTCTCAATCTCGTTTCGTAGTGTTCGGCTCGTCAGGGTTACGGAGGTCGCATCCGCAGCCGGGAAAACCCGCCGGGTCCGCGAGGGACCTGCCGGGCAGCCGCTTCCCTGGTCTGGGCACATACGTGCAGCACGCGAGATGCCCACCGGCCGTTCCCGGGACTCCGGGTGGTGGTGGGCTGCCCGCGACACCGATCGACGGTGCGCGACGCTCCTGGAGCCGATCCGCGAGGGACCGGGTCTCCGGCTGGCCGTCCCGCTCTGACAGCGCGGGACTCAGCACTGCGGAGGAGTCTACAGGGTGGTCAGGACCGCTTGCGACCGAGGTGTTTCCTGGTCCATTCCACGGCGTCGGCGTATCTGGCCTCGGCGCCGTGCCGGGTCGGGGTGTAGTACTCGCGGCCCTTGATCTCGTCCGGCGCGTACTGCTGCTCGGCGATGCCCTCGGGCAGGTCGTGCGGGTACACGTAGCCCTGCGCGTGGCCGAGCTTGGCGGCGCCCTTGTAGTGGCCGTCGCGCAGATGGGCCGGCACCGGCCCGGCCAGCCCCTTGCGTACGTCCTCCAGGGCGCCGCCGATCGCGGTGGTCGCGGAGTTGGACTTGGGGGCGAGCGCGAGGGCGATGGTGGCGTGGCTGAGGGTGAGCGCGGCCTCGGGGAAGCCGATCATCGCGACGGCCTGGGCGGCGGCGACCGCGACGGTCAGGGCGGTGGGGTCGGCCAGGCCGATGTCCTCGCTGGCGGAGATCATCAGGCGGCGGGCGATGAACCGGGGGTCCTCGCCGGCCTCGATCATGCGGGCCAGGTAGTGCAGGGCGGCGTCGACGTCGGAGCCGCGAATGGACTTGATGAGGGCGCTGGCGACGTCGTAGTGCTGGTCTCCGTCGCGGTCGTACTTCACCGCCGCCCGGTCGACGGTCTGCTCCAGGGTGGCGAGGGTGATCTCGCTCTCGCCCTGGTCGAGGGCGGCCCCGGCGGCGGCCTCCAAGGCGGTCAGGGCGCGGCGGGCGTCGCCGCCGGCGATCCGCAGCAGGTGGTCCTCGGTGTCCTCGGGCAGGGCGACGGCGTCCTTCAGGCCGCGTTCGTCGGCCAGTGCTCGGCGCAGCAGGCCGCGGACGTCGTCGTCGGTGAGCGGTTCGAGGGTGAGCAGGAGGGAGCGGGAGAGCAGCGGGGAGATCACCGAGAAGTAGGGGTTCTCGGTGGTGGCCGCGATCAGGGTGACCCAGCGGTTCTCGACGGCCGGCAGCAGGGAGTCCTGCTGGGCCTTGCTGAAGCGGTGGATCTCGTCCAGGAAGAGGACGGTCTCCTTGCCGAAGCCGCCGGTGGCGCGGCGGGCGCCGTCGATGACCGCGCGGACCTCCTTGACGCCCGCGGTGATCGCGGACAGCTCCACGAACCGCTTGTCGGTGGCCTTGGAGACGACGTAGGCGAGGGTGGTCTTGCCGGTGCCGGGCGGGCCCCAGAGGATCACCGAGGACGGTCCGGCGGGGCCGCCGCCGCTCTCCCCCACGAGGCGGCGCAGCGGGGAGCCGGGTCCCAGGAGGTGCTGCTGGCCGACGACCTCGTCGAGCGCGCGCGGGCGCATGCGCACGGCCAGGGGGCTGGCCGCCGGGTCCTTCTCCTGGCGTTCTTCGGCTGCGGCGGTGAAGAGGTCGGGTTCCACGCTGAAACCCTAAGACACGGCACTGACAACCGGGGCGGGGCCGTCGGCCGGGGCCCCTCAGGCGGCCGTCAGCTGGTCCAGAAGTCCCACCAGCGGGTCAGGATCAGCATGCCGATGATCCCGACGTGCAGGACCGGTACCACCCAGGTGAACTCGCCGAAGAAGGTCTTCAGCGGGCGCGGGGCCGGCAGGAAGCCGTTGCGGACGTTGAACGAGGTGACGTACCAGAACATGACGATCGTGGCGACCCAGGCCAGCGAGCACCACAGGCACAGCGCGTTGATCCGGTACAGGGACTGGAACTGGAGCCAGGTGCAGAAGCCGACGCCGAAGAGGGTGCCGAAGTTGAAGGTCAGCCAGTACCAGCGCGGGAAGCGGGCGCGGCCGAGCAGGCTCATGCCGACGCAGATGACGATGCCGTAGCAGACCAGGCCGAGCATCGGGTTCGGGAAACCGAAGGCGGCGGCCTGCTTGCTCTCCATCACGCTGCCGCAGGAGACGACCGGGTTGAGGCTGCACCCGGGCGTGAAGGTCTTGCCCTCGGCCTTCGCCTCCAGCAGCTTGAACTTGTCGATCGTGATGACCCAGGCGGCGAGCAGTCCGGCCGCACCGGTGATCACCAGCAGCAGGGCGAGGGCGCGGCTGCCGCCCACCGCGCGCGGGGCGTCGGCGGAACGCTCGGGACCGGGCTCCGCGGAGACGTCGTGCACTGTCGTCTTGCTCATCACGCCGATTCCGTCACTTGAGAGTTGGACCATCTTCGGGCAGGGCTCATTGTGCCGCACGCACGGGTGGGTCCACCGTTCGATAAGCATAAGGAGATACGCGCGACGGTCACGGTGGGCTCACTTCCGGCCGCGATAGGGCGAGGTGGCGGGGGTCCGGGGCGGGAAAGGGACGGCAGGGCGAATCGGCGTGCGCCGGGTTGACGGTCCCGGACAGGCGGGGGGTACGGAAAAGGGCGCCGGGTCGCCCCGGCGCCCCTGCCGCAGTCCTGGTCCTAGCCGAGCCGCGACTCCAGTTCCGCCACGACCTCGTTCACGCCGATCGCCGTCTGCTCGCCGGACTCCATGTCCTTGAGCTGGACGACGCCCTCGGCGAGGTCGCGTTCGCCGGCGACGATCGTGAAGCGCGCGCCGCTGCGGTTGGCGTTTTTCATCGCGCCCTTCAGCCCCTTGGAGCCGTAGGAGAAGTCCGCCGCCACCCCCTGCTTGCGCAGTTCGGTGACCTTCGCGAACAGCACACGGCGGGCCTCCTCGCCGAGCGGGACGGCGTAGACGCTGGTCGCGGCCGGGATGTCCAGCTCGACGCCCTCGGCCTCCAGGGCGAGGACTGTGCGGTCGACGCCGAGGGCCCAGCCGACGGACGGCAGCGCGGGGCCGCCGATCATCTCCGACAGGCCGTCGTAGCGGCCGCCGCCGCCCACCGCGGACTGCGAGCCCAGGCCGTCGTGCACGAACTCGAAGGTGGTGCGCGTGTAGTAGTCCAGGCCGCGCACCAGCTTCGGGTCGTCCTCGAAGGCCACGCCCGCCGCCGTGATCAGCTCGCGGACCTCCTCGTGGTAGGCCTTGCAGGCGTCGCACAGGTGGTCGCGCAGCAGCGGCGCGCCCGTGAGCTGCTTCTGGACCGACTCGCGCTTGTCGTCGAGGATGCGCAGCGGGTTGATCTCCGCGCGCCGCCGGGTGTCCTCGTCGAGGTCCAGACGGCCCAGGAACTCCTGGAGCGCGGACCGGTACACGGGCCGGCACTCCCGGTCGCCCAGGCTGTTGAGCAGGATGCGGAAGTTCCGCAGGCCCAGGGTGCGGTAGGCCTGGTCGGCCAGGATGATCAGCTCGGCGTCCAGCGCCGGGTCCTCGGCGCCGATCGCCTCGGCGCCGACCTGCGAGAAGTGGCGGTAGCGGCCCTTCTGCGGGCGCTCGTAGCGGTAGTAGGAGCCGGAGTACCAGAGCTTGACCGGGAGGTTGCCCGTCTTGTGCAGGTTGGCCTCCAGGGCCGCGCGCAGCACGGAGGCGGTGCCCTCGGGGCGCAGGGCGAGCCGGTCGCCGCCCTTGGTCTCGAAGGCGTACATCTCCTTGGTCACGATGTCGGTGGACTCGCCGACACCGCGGGCGAACAGCTCGACGTTCTCGAAGCCGGGGGTCTCGACGTAGCCGTAACCGGAGTTGCGCAGCGGGGCCGCGATGGCCTCGCGGACGGCCAGGTAGGTGGCGGAGTCCGGCGGGATCAGGTCGTAGGTGCCCTTAGGGGCCTTGAAGGTGCTCACGGAAGGCTCTCTCGTCACATTCCTCGTCGGGGAGCCGGCGAGGCTCCCTGGCCGGCGGCCACCTGTCGCAGATAGGCGTTGGTGGTGCGCTCCTGGCCGATGGTCGTCTGGGGGCCGTGGCCGGACAGCACCACGGTGGAGTCGTCGAGCGGCAGGCAGACGCGGGCCAGCGACTCCAGCATGTCGTCCATGGACCCCCCGGGCAGATCGGTGCGTCCGATGGAGCCGGCGAAGAGCAGATCCCCGGAGAAGAACACCGACGGGATGTCGGCGCCCTCGGGCATCCGGAACGTCACCGACCCCTTGGTATGGCCGGGCGCGTGCGCGACGGAGAACGAGAGGCCCGCCAGGTCGAGGGTGGCGCCGTCGGCCAGCTCCCGGACGTCGTCCGGCTCCCCCACGGTCAGCTCGCCCATGAGCGGCATCCCGATGGACCGGCCGAGCGCCTTCTCGGGGTCGCTCATCATGTAGCGGTCCTCGGGGTGGATCCAGGCCGGTACGTCGTGCGCGCCGCAGACCGGGACGACCGAGGCGACGTGGTCGATGTGGCCGTGGGTGAGGACGACGGCGACGGGCTTGAGGCGATGCTTCCGCAGTGCTTCCTCGACGCCTTCGGCGGCCTGGTGGCCGGGGTCGATGATCACGCACTCCTCACCGGCGGCGGGGGCGACGAGATAGCAGTTCGTCCCCCAGGCCCCGGCGGGGAACCCGGCAATGAGCACGATCGTCCTTCGTTGTGTCTGGTTACGGGCGGCTTCGACAGCAGTCAGAGCCTACCGGCGCTGCCGTTTCCTCAGCGAACCCATATACGGTACGGGGCTACACGCGGCGGTCGGCTCACAGGACGCACGCGTACCGCCCGACACATGACACGCATGAGGAGATAACCCGGTGGTCAGCCAGGAGCAGCGGCGGCGTCAGCTCGCCCGGGAGAAGTTCTTGCGGCAGCAGCAGCGGCGTACCGAGTCGCGGCGCAAGTCCCGTCTGCGCAACTCCGCGATCGCGTCGGTCCTCGGCGTGGTCGTGATCGGCAGCGTCGCGCTCTACACGACCGGGGTGCTGAAGAACGACGACGACAAGAAGTCCGACACGAGCGCGCAGAGCACGCCGAGCGCGTCCCCGACGAGCAAGGCGCCGGACCCGTGCGCGAAGCCGGCGGCCGGGTCGGTGAAGAAGGAGACGTTCGCCAAGGAGCCGGCGATGTCGATCGACACGTCGGCGAAGTACACGCTGAAGCTGGACACCACGTGCGGCGCGATCGGTGTCGCGATGAAGGCCTCGGCGGCCCCGCACACCGTGAACTCGTTCAACTTCCTTGCGGGCAAGGGCTACTTCGACCACACGAAGTGCCACCGTCTGGTCACGAGCGGTATCTACGTGCTCCAGTGCGGCGACCCGTCGGCGACCGGCTCGGGCGATCCGGGGTACAAGTTCAAGGACGAGAACCTGAAGGACAAGAGCCTGAAGAACAACGTCTACCCGGCGGGCACGGTGGCGATGGCCAACTCCGGTGCGAACACCAACGGAAGCCAGTTCTTCCTGGTGTACCAGGACAGCCAGCTCCCGCCGAACTACACGCCGTTCGGCACGGTGGACGCGGCCGGGATGAAGGTGCTCCAGAAGATCGCGAAGGCGGGTGCGCAGCCGGCCGACGCGACCACGGGCAACACCGCTCCGAACGCGACCGTGGTGATCAACAAGGCGACGGTGACGAAGTCCTGACGGCCCCGGCGGCGGGTGGCGGCATTTTCGGTCGCGCTGGATGCGGACAGGCAACCCGCTGGTCGCCTATGTTGGCCGTGACGAAACTGTGGACGATGCCCGGGGGTGCTGAGGCCCCCCGCAGGCATCATGTGGAGGAGGCGCTGTGAGCAGCGACCCGTGGGGCCGCGTCGACGAGACGGGGACCGTGTACGTGCGTACGGCCGACGGCGAGCAGGTCGTCGGTTCCTGGGCGGCCGGCTCCCCCGAGGAGGCGCTGGCCTACTTCGAGCGCAAGTACGAGGGCCTGGTTGTCGAGATCGGCCTCCTCGAGAAGCGTGTGAAGACGACCGACCTGTCGGCGAAGGACGCGCAGACCGCGATCGACCACATCCGGGAGCAGGTCGACGCCCATCACGCGGTCGGTGACCTGGCCGCCCTGCGCACCCGCCTCGACAAGCTCGTGGCGACGGTCGAGGCGCGGCGCGAGGAGCGCAAGGCGCAGCGGGCGAAGCAGTCCGACGAGGCCCGCAAGGCCAAGGAGGACCTGGTCGCCGAGGCGGAGCAGCTGGCGCAGTCCGACCAGTGGCGGGCGGCCGGTGAGCGGCTGCGGGCCCTGGTGGACACCTGGAAGGGCCTGCCGCGCCTTGACCGCAAGTCGGACGACGAACTGTGGCACCGGTTCTCGCACGCCCGGTCGGCGTTCTCCAAGCGGCGCAAGGCGCACTTCGCGCAGCTGGACTCGCAGCGCGAGGACGCCCGGCGGATCAAGGAGCGGCTGGTCGCCGAGGCCGAGTCGCTGTCCGGTTCGACGGACTGGGGTCCGACGGCGGCGCGCTACCGCGAGCTGATGGCGGACTGGAAGGCCGCGGGCCGCGCCCAGCGCGAGCACGAGGACGACCTGTGGAACCGCTTCCGCGGCGCCCAGGACGTTTTCTTCGCCGCCCGCAGCTCGGTGTTCGCCGAGCGGGACGCGGAGCAGACCGAGAACCTGAAGCTGAAGGAGGAGCTGGCCGAGGAGGCCGAGAAACTCCTGCCGGTCTCGGATCTGAAGGCCGCGCGGGCCGCCTTCCGCTCGATCAACGAGCGCTGGGAGGGCATCGGTCATGTGCCACGGGACGCGCGTCCCAAGGTCGAGGGCCGGATGCACGCCGTGGAGCGGGCGATCCAGGAGGCCGAGGAGACCGAGTGGCGCCGGACGAACCCGGAGGCACGCGCGCGTGCCGAGGGTCTGACCGGTCAGCTCCAGGCCGCCGTGGACAAGCTGCGCACGCAGATCGAGCAGGCGCGCGCCCAGGGCAACACCTCCCGGGCCGACAAGCTGGAGCGCGAGCTGGAGGGCCGTCAGGCACTGCTGGACCAGGCTCTGAAGGGCCTCCACGAGTTCGGCGGCTAGACGGGACCGCACGTCCCCGCGCGGGCGGCCCGGAGGCTCTCCAGCCCCGGGCCGCCCGGTCGTTTCTACGAGCGGCTGCGTCCCGACGTCACGCGGTAGACGTCGTACACGCCCTCCACACCCCGGACGGCCTTCAGGACGTGGCCCAGGTGCTTGGGGTCGCCCATCTCGAAGGTGAAGCGGGAGGTGGCCACCCGGTCCCGGGAGGTCTGCACGGCCGCCGAGAGGATGTTGACGTGCTGGTCGGACAGGACGCGGGTGACGTCCGACAGCAGCCGGGAGCGGTCCAGCGCCTCGACCTGTATGGCGACCAGGAAGACCGAGGACTGGGTGGGCGCCCACTCGACGTCCAGGATCCGCTCCGGCTCCCGGGACAGCGAGTCCACGTTGACGCAGTCGCTGCGGTGAACCGATACGCCGCTGCCGCGCGTGACGAACCCGATGATCGGGTCACCCGGTACCGGGGTGCAGCAGCGGGCCAGCTTCACCCACACGTCGTCCACGCCCTTGACCACGACACCCGGGTCGGCGCTGGAGCGGCGCTTACGGCTGCGGGTGCGCGACGGCGGGACCGACTCGTCGATCTCCTCGGTCGCGGCCTCCTCGCCGCCGAGGGCCTGCACCAGCTTCTGCACGATGTTCTGCGCGGAGACATGGCCCTCGCCGATCGCCGCGTACAGCGCGGAGATGTCGGAGTAGCGCATCTCGTGCGCGAGCGTGACGAGCGAGTCGCCGGTGAGGATGCGCTGGATCGGCAGGTTCTGCTTGCGCATGGCCCGCACGATGGCGTCCTTGCCCTGCTCGATCGCCTCGTCCCGGCGCTCCTTGGAGAACCAGGCCCGGATCTTGTTGCGCGCCCGGGGCGACTTGACGAAGCCGAGCCAGTCGCGGGAGGGGCCGGCGCCGGCCGCCTTGGAGGTGAAGACCTCCACCAGGTCGCCGTTGTCCAGGGTGGACTCCAGCGGTACGAGCCTGCCGTTGACGCGGGCTCCTATGGTGCGGTGGCCGACCTCGGTGTGCACCGCGTACGCGAAGTCCACCGGTGTCGCGCCGGCCGGCAGCGCGATGACGTCGCCCTTGGGTGTGAAGACGAAGACCTCGTTGCGGGACAGGTCGAAGCGCAGGGACTCCAGGAACTCGCCGGGGTCCTCGGTCTCCTTCTGCCAGTCGAGCAGCTGCCGCAGCCACGCCATGTCGTTGATGGCGTCCTTGTCCTTGCCGGAGGCCTTCGGCACGTCCGTGCGGACCTTGGAGGCGCCGGCGACGGCCTCCTGCTTGTACTTCCAGTGCGCGGCGATGCCGTACTCGGCGCGGCGGTGCATGTCGAAGGTGCGGATCTGGAGTTCGACCGGCTTGCCGTTGGGGCCGATGACCGTCGTGTGCAGCGACTGGTACATGTTGAACTTGGGCATCGCGATGTAGTCCTTGAACCGGCCGGGTACCGGGTTCCATCGCGCGTGCACGGTGCCGAGGGCGGCGTAGCAGTCGCGGACCGTGTCGACCAGGACACGGATGCCGACCAGGTCGTAGATCTCCGCGAAGTCCCGGCCGCGGACGATCATCTTCTGGTAGACGCTGTAGTAGTGCTTCGGGCGGCCGGTGACGGTCGCCTTGATGCGGGCGGCGCGCAGGTCGGCCTGGACCTCGTCGGTCACTATGGCCAGGTACTCGTCACGCTTCGGTGCCCGCTCGGCCACCAGCCGTACGATCTCGTCGTACATCTTGGGGTAGAGGATCGCGAACGCGAGGTCCTCGAGCTCCCACTTGATGGTGTTCATGCCGAGGCGGTGGGCGAGCGGCGCGTAGATCTCCAGCGTCTCGCGCGCCTTCTTCTCCTGCTTCTCGCGCTTGAGGTAGCGCATGGTGCGCATGTTGTGCAGGCGGTCGGCGAGCTTGATGACCAGGACGCGGGGGTCCTTGGCCATGGCGACGACCATCTTGCGCACGGTCTCGGCCTGCGCGGCCTCGCCGAACTTGACCTTGTCCAGCTTGGTGACGCCGTCCACGAGCAGCGCGACGACGTCGCCGAAGTCGCGGCGCAGGTCTTCGAGGCCGTACTCGGTGTCCTCGACGGTGTCGTGCAGCAGGCCCGCCATGAGGGTGGCCGGGTCCATGCCCAGCTCGGCGAGGATGGTGGTGACGGCGAGCGGATGCGTGATGTACGGGTCGCCGCTCTTGCGCTTCTGGCCGCGGTGCCAGCGCTCGGCGACCTGGTAGGCGCGCTCGATCTGGCGGAGCGTGGCGTTCTCGGTCTTGGGGTCGTTGCTGCGGACTATCCGCAGCAGGGGCTCCAGGACCGGGTTGTACGGGTTCGCGCGCTGGACGCCGAGGCGCGCGAGGCGGGCGCGGACGCGGTTGGAGGAGCCGGTGCGGGCCGGCTGGGCGGGCTGGCGCACCACCGGGGGCTGGGCCGGGCGCTCGGCCGGGGCCGGCTTGGGGCGGGATGCTTCCGCGTCCTTCTCGACGGGGGCCGCCTGGGCGTGCTCGACCGGCCCGCGCGTGTCGTTCTTCGCGTCCTTCGCGTGCGACGCGTTCGGCGCGGGCTTGGCCGCGGGGGCCGAGGCGGGCTCGGGCTTGGCGGCGGTCAGTGGCTGGGCCTCGTCTGGCAAGAGGACTCCTCGTGCGCGATCCGGGTCCCCCGGTCAGGCTCCGGAGACCCCATGGTAGCGATCCTGTGCCTTGTCATCGCCTCCAGGACCGTCTACCCCTGAAACGCGGGGCGTCTCCGCGGGATTCCATCGGGGTTCGGCCGCGCTGTCGTACGGCACGGAGGCCGGCTTGCTCCGGCTCCCGCCGGGAATGCCGACGGCCGTCCTCCGTGGTGTCGGGGACGGCCGTCGAGCGGGTGTGGGTCAGACCGTGAGGAGGGCCTCCAGGGGGGCGCCGTCCAGGGCCGGGGTCAGGCGGGCGCGGCCCTGGAGGAACCCGAGCTCCATGAGGACCGCCAGGCCCGAGACCTCCGCGCCGGCCCGCTGGATCAGGTGGATCGCGGCCTCGGCCGTGCCGCCCGTGGCCAGGACGTCGTCGACGATCAGGACGCGGTCACCGGCCGCCAGGTCCTCCGCGTGGACCTCGATCTCGGCCGAGCCGTACTCCAGGTCGTAGGCCTGCCGCAGGGTCGCGCCGGGCAGCTTGCCGGCCTTGCGGACCGGGATGAAGCCCAGGCCCGCGCGGAGGGCGACCGGCGCGCCGAGGATGAAGCCCCGGGCCTCCAGGCCGACGACCTTGGTGGCGCCGGTGTTCGTGGCGATCTCGGACAGCGTGTCCGTGAGCGCCGTGAACGCGGCCGGGTCCGCCAGCAGCGGGGTGATGTCCTTGAACATCACCCCCGGCTCCGGGTAGTCGGCGACGTCTCGGATCCGGCTGAGCAGCAGCTCCTGGATGCCCGTCATCGCCGCTTCCCCGAGGGTCGGCCGCGGCCCCGGGTGCGGGAGGCGGGCTGGTTGCGCGGGCCGACCACGGCGGGCGTGGCCTCGTCGGCGTCGTCACCGGCCGGGCCGTCCGCCACGCCCTCGCCGGCGGCCGACTGGGCGCGCTTGGCGAGCACCCGCTTGGTGAGCGCCTTCATCGCCGGCTCGCGCTCCTTGAGATCCGCCACCAGCGGCGTGGCGATGAAGATCGAGGAGTACGCACCGGCCGCGAGACCGACGAACAGCGACAGCGAAATGTCGTTCAGCGTGCCGGCCCCGAGGAAGCCACCGCCGATGAAGAGCAGACCGGCGACCGGCAGCAGGGCGACGACCGTGGTGTTGATGGACCGCACCAGCGTGCCGTTGATCGACCGGTTGGCGATCTCGCTGTAGGTGAAGCGGGTCTGCTTGGTGATGTCCTTCGTCTGCTCCTTGAGGCTGTCGAAGACGACGACCGTGTCATAGAGCGAGTAACCGAGGATGGTCAGCAGACCGATCACCGTACCGGGGGTGACCTCGAAGCCGACGAGGGCGTAGATACCGGTGGTGATGGTGATGTCGTGGATCAGCGCGACCAGCGCGGCGACGGCCATCCGCCACTCGAAGGCGATCGCCAGGTAGATCACGACGAGGACCATGAAGATCGCCAGGCCCTCCCAGGCCTTGTTGGCGACCTGCTCTCCCCAGCTGGGGCCGACCAGGTCGGCGTTGATCTGCTCCGGACCGACCTTGAGATCCTTGGCCAGCGTGTCCTTGATCTGGTCGGACTTGCCGGTGTCGATGCCGGCGATCTGGATGCGCAGCGCGCCGGTGCCGAGTTTCTGCACCACGGCGTCATGGCCGGACGCCTGCTCGGCGTAGCGCTCGGCGTCGGCCACCGAGACGCTGGTCTTCGGCGTGGTGAAGACCGCGCCGCCCTGGAACTCGATGCCCATGTTGAGGCCGCGCACCGCCAGGCCGACGATGGCCGTGATGGTGATCAGGATCGAGACGCCGTACCAGATCTTGCGCTTGCCGACGAAGTCGTACGAGATCTCGCCGCGGTGCAGTCGAGCGCCGAGGTTGCCGAGTTTCGACATGGCTCAGGCCTCCTTCGGGTCGACAGGGCCGGCGGCGGGGCCACCGGGACGGCGGGTGCGGCGCAGCGGCGGCTTGGCGCCCAGGCCCTTGGGGTCAAGCCCGGACCACTTGTGGCCGTCCGCGAAGAACTTGCGGCGGGCGAGGAGCGTCATCAGCGGCTTGGTGAAGAAGAAGACCACGACGACGTCGAGCAGGGTGGTCAGACCGAGGGTGAACGCGAAGCCCTGCACCTTGCCGACGGTAACGATGAACAGCACCGCGGCGGCGAGGAACGACACGAAGTCGGAGACCAGGATGGTGCGCCGGGCGCGCGGCCAGGCGCGCTCGACGGCGGGACGCAGCGTGCGGCCCTCGCGGATCTCGTCCCGGATGCGTTCGAAGTACACGATGAACGAGTCGGCGGTGATACCGATGGCGACGATCGCACCGCAGACGGCCGGCAGGTTCAGCGCGAAGTGGATGGTCGGGCCGAGCAGCGTCATGATCACGTAGGTCAGGGCAGCGGAGACCAGCAGGGACGCCACCGCGATGAGTGACAGGCCGCGGTAGTACGCCACCAAGTAGATGACGACCAGCGCGAGGCCGATGGCGCCGGCAATCAGTCCGGCATGCAGCTGCTCGCCGCCGAGTGCGGCGGTCACCGTGGTGACGCTTGACTCCTTGAAGGACAGCGGAAGCGCGCCGTACGAGAGCATGTTGGAGAGGCTCTGGGCCTCCTCCTGGGTGAAGCTGCCGGAGATCTCCGCGTTGCCGCCGGTGATGGCCGTCTGCACGTACGGGTGGGAGACCACCTCGTCGTCGAGGACGATCGCGAACTGGTTCTGCGGCTCGGTCTTCTGAGCGAGCTGTCCGGTGATGTCGGCGAACTTGCCGGAGCCCTTGGAGGTGAAGGTCATCTGGACCTGCCAGCCGGAGGCCCCCTGGGTGTCGAAGACGGCCTGGGCCTTCTTCACCTCCGTGCCGTCGACCGCGACCGGGCCGAGCAGGAACTTGCTCCAGACCTTGCCGTCCTTGCCGCAGGCGACGGTGGACTCACTCGGCTTGGCGCCCTTGCCCGCGGTGGCTTGCTGGCCGGGCTTGCTGCAGTCGAGGGCGGCATAGCGGGCCTGGAGAGCGGCGTCCCCGCTGCTCGATGACGGGGAGGGGCTGGTGGACGCCTTGGGCGTCGTGGAACCGCTCGGGGACGGCGTGGAGGAAGCCTTCTGCAGACCGGCGGTGACGGGGCGGCCCTGAGTGGTCGCGGAGGCCGACGGGCTGCCGGAGCCGGTCGCCTGCTGACCGCCGGTCTTCGACGCGCTCGGCGAGGGCGTGCCGGTCGCGCTGGGCGAGGAGATGGAGCCGGTGCTCGGCGTGGCCTGGCCTACGGCGCCGGACTGCTCCGTCTGCAGAACCGGGCGGAAGTACAGCTTGGCGGTGGTGCCGACCTGCTGCTGCGCCTCCTTGGAGTTCGAACCCCGCGGGATGTTGACGATGATGTTGCGATCGCCCTGTGTCTGGACCTCGGTCTCCGACACACCCAGACCGTTGACCCGGCGGTTCATGATGTCGACCGCGGTGTCCATGTTGGTCTTGTTGATCGCGTTGGGCTGTCCCGGCTGGTTGACCGCCGTCAGCGTGATGCTGGTGCCGCCGGCGAGATCGATGCCGAGACGCGGGGTGTGGTGTCCGGAGGCGAACATCCCCCCGGTCAGTGCCGCGATGGCGATCAGGATGAGGGCCAGCGAGCGCCCCGGCTTGCTCTGGGCACTCGCGCTCCGGCCCTTCTTAGGTGCTGCCACCTTCTCGAACTCCCTCTCGGGCCGCCCCGCGCCCGGTCGGCGCGGTCGGCCATGACATGGTGTCGGGCTCCCGTGCGGGAAACAGACGCGCCCGGGGTGCGCGGGGCGTCGTCATGCCGCCGCCGCACGCCCCGGGGCGTGACTACTTCGTGTCGGCGTCGCCGTCGGTCTTCTTCGGCTCGGTCTCCGCCTTGGCCTCGGCGGCGTCGGCCTTGTCCTCGGCGGCCCGGATGGCGTCGTCGCCGTGCTCGGCGGTTTCCTTCTTACCGAGGTCGATCTTGTCGTCGGCGGCAGCAGCGGCGGAGGGCCCGTCGGTCGCGTCGGTCTCGGTGAGGGAGGAGGCGTCGTCCGGGACGATCTCGTGCTCGGACTTCAGGTCGTGCTCGATGCCGTGGACGATGCGGTTGTACTCGTCGTCGGTGAGGACGGCGCCGATCGCGTTCTTGGCGAAGAGGAGTTCCACACCGGGGCCGGCGTCGACGAGGATGGTGTCCTCGTGGACCTCCTTGACCGTCGCGTACATGCCCCCGATCGTGCGGATGCCGGAGCCCGGCTGCATCTCGTTGCGCATCTGGGCGGCCTGCTGCTGCTTCTTCTTGGCCGAGCGCGTCATCAGGAACATGGCCGCGATGAGCACGATGAAGGGAAGAAGGGTAATGGGATTCACGGGACGGGGTTTCCTTCGCGCGACCGCGACGGAGAGCGGCCTTGATGGGGGTGTGGTCTGCGCCACCCGCGAGGGCGGCATCGGCGGAGTCTAAGCGAGTCCGCTCGCATGGAACAACGCTCAGCATGGCACCTGGGTTCCTGACCCGGCCAATGCCCGCGCCGTCACGATGTGATCACGGGCCTCAGGCCCCGAAGAGGTCCTGTTGTCCGTTTCCGTTTCCGGCGCCGCCGGGGGCCGAGCCCGGCGCGGTGAGGCCGAGATGCGCCCAGGCGGCCGGGGTGGCGACCCGGCCGCGCGGGGTGCGGGCCAGCAGCCCCTCGCGGACCAGGAAGGGTTCGGCGACCTCCTCCACGGTCTCACGCTCCTCCCCCACCGCGACGGCGAGCGTGGACAGGCCGACCGGACCGCCGCCGAACAGCTTCAGCAGGGCCTCCAGCACGGCGCGGTCGAGCCGGTCGAGGCCGCGGGCGTCGACCTCGTAGACGGCCAGGGCGGCGCCCGCGATCTCCCGGGTGATCAGGCCGTCCGCCTTGACCTGCGCGTAGTCGCGGACGCGGCGCAGCAGGCGGTTGGCGATCCGGGGGGTGCCGCGGGAGCGGCCGGCGATCTCGGCGGCGCCGGCCGGGTCGATCTCCACGTCGAGCAGGTGGGCGGAGCGGTGCACGACCCGCTTCAGCTCGTGCGGCTCGTAGAACTCCATGTGGGCGGTGAAGCCGAAGCGGTCGCGCAGCGGGGGCGGTAGCAGGCCCGCGCGCGTGGTGGCGCCGACCAGGGTGAAGGGCGGCAGTTCGAGGGGGATGGCGGTGGCGCCGGGGCCCTTGCCGACGATGACGTCGACGCGGAAGTCCTCCATCGCCATGTAGAGCATCTCCTCGGCGGGCCGGGACATGCGGTGGATCTCGTCCAGGAAGAGGACCTCGCCCTCCTGGAGGGAGGAGAGGATCGCGGCGAGGTCGCCGGCGTGCTGGATGGCGGGGCCCGAGGTGATGCGGATGGGGGCGCCCATCTCGGCGGCGATGATCATCGACAGGGTGGTCTTGCCGAGGCCGGGCGCGCCGGAGAGCAGGACGTGGTCGGCGGTGGCGCCCCGCGCGCGGGCGGCGCGCAGGACGAGGTCGAGCTGTTCGCGGACCTTCTCCTGGCCGATGAACTCGCCGAGGTCCTTGGGACGCAGCGCGACCTCGACGGCCTGGTCCTCCCGGTCGGCACCGGAGCCCACCAGCCGCTCCTCGGCGGGGGTGTCGGTCGGGTCGTACCCGGTCACGGGGTTCTCCTAGCGGGGTGGCGCGGGTCAGCGGGCGCGGTTCAGGGTCTGGAGGGCGGCCTTGAGCAAGTGGCCGACCTGGGGGGTGCCGCCCGCGGCCTCGGCCTGGGGGGCCACGGCGGTCACGGCCTCGTCGGCCTCGCGGGTGGCGTAGCCGAGGCCGATCAGGGCCGCGTGCAGTTGGTCGCGCCAGCCCTGGGTGACCGGGGCGCCGACCGCGGGGGCGCTGCCGACGGGGGCGCCGAGGCGGTCCTTCAGCTCCAGCAGCAGCTTCTGGGCGCCCTTCTTGCCGATGCCGGGCACGGCGGTGAGCGCCTTCTCGTCGGCGGTGGCGACGGCGCGGCGCAGCGCGTCCGGGGTGTGCACGGCGAGCATGGCCTGGGCGAGGCGGGGGCCGACGCCGCTGGCGGTCTGGAGGAGTTCGAAGACCTGGCGGGCGTCGTCGTCGGTGAAGCCGTACAGGGTGAGGGAGTCCTCGCGGACGACGAGGGAGGTGTGCAGCTTGGCGGGCTGTCCCAGGCGGAGCGTCGCGAGGGTGTCGGGGGTGCACTGGACGGCCATGCCGACGCCGCCGACCTCGACGACCGCGGTGTCGGGGGCGAGCGCGGCGACCGTGCCGCTGACGAAGGCGATCATGCCGTCCGGCCTTTCGTTGCGTGGGCGGTGTGCAGGGCGACTGCCTGCTGGAGCCGGTTCTGGGCGGGGGCGCGCCAGATGTGGCAGATGGCGAGCGCGAGGGCGTCGGCGGCGTCGGCGGGCTTGGGCGGTGCGCTGAGCCGGAGCAGCCGGGTGACCATGGCCCCGACCTGGGCCTTGTCGGCGCGACCGCTGCCGGTGACGGCGGCCTTGACCTCGCTGGGGGTGTGCAGCGCGACGGGGATGCCGCGCCGGGCGGCGCACAGCATGGCGACGGCGCTGGCCTGGGCGGTGCCCATGACGGTGCGCACGTTGTGCTGGCTGAAGACGCGCTCTACGGCCACGAATTCGGGCCGGTGCTCGTCCAGCCACCGCTCGATGCCGGTCTCGACGGCGAGCAGCCGCTGGGCGAGCTCGGCGTCCGCCGGCGTCCGTACGACACCGACGCCGATCATGGTGAGCGGCCGGCCCGCGACCCCCTCGACCACCCCGACACCGCACCGTGTCAGGCCGGGGTCCACACCGAGTACCCGCACCTCGCTCCTCGCCCCCGTCTCGTACCTGCTGCCCTCGTCCTGCTGCTGCCGCGCCAGGCTATCCGGCGGCACCGACACCGCGTCACCCGCCACGGTGATCAAAGCACAAGTAAAAGATCATGGCCGATCGGCCGGATTTGCCGGGCGTAACCACTACGAGTCGGACATCGCGGCCAGAAGTCCATTGCTTCGCACACATGATCGCTTATAGCTTCCCGAACGGCCCGAAGAACGACCACTCTTCGGGTGATCACATCACAAGAGAAATCGGGGAACCCATGCGCTCCATAGCGAAGGCCGCCATCACCGCTTCCGTGCTGCTGGCCGGCATGGCCGTAGCGACGCCCGCGCAGGCCGCCACCACGTCCGCTGCCGCCTCCAAGCACACCGGCCACAGCGGCTGTTTCAACTGGTCGTACGCCGACGGCATCTCCACGACGACCGTCTACTTCCACAACGTCTGCAAGACCAAGGCGACGATCAACATCTGGTGGAAGGACGGCCAGTTCGAGGACATGCGCGCCGCCACCGTCGCGGCCGACGGCAAGGGCCACCTGAAGCACACCGGCTCGGTGAAGAGCATCGACGGCTGACCGCTGACGCTCTGAACGACGAACGGCCCACCGAAGACTCTTCGGCGGGCCGTTCTCATGCGCTCAGGCCTGGCGAGGTCAGGCGTCGACCTTCTCCATGACCTCGTCGCTCACGTCGAAGTTGGCGAAGACGTTCTGCACGTCGTCGCTGTCCTCCAGGGCGTCGATCAGCTTGAAGATCTTGCGGGCGCCGTCCTCGTCCAGTTCGACCTGGACGGAGGGGACGAAGCTGGAGTCGGCGGAGTCGTAGTCGATGCCGGCCTCCTGGAGAGCGGTGCGGACCGCGACCAGGTCGGTGGCCTCGCTGATGACCTCGAAGGTCTCGCCGAGGTCGTTGACCTCCTCCGCGCCGGCGTCCAGGACGGCGCCGAGCACGTCGTCCTCGCTCAGCTCGCCCTTGGGGACGATGACGACACCCTTGCGGCTGAACATGTACGACACCGAGCCGGGGTCGGCCATGTTGCCGCCGTTGCGGGTCATGGCGACGCGGACGTCGGAGGCGGCGCGGTTGCGGTTGTCGGTGAGGCACTCGATCAGCACGGCGACACCGTTGGGGCCGTAGCCCTCGTACATGATCGTCTCGTAGTCGGCGCCACCGGCTTCGAGACCGCCGCCGCGCTTGATCGCGGAGTCGATGTTCTTGTTCGGGACCGACTGCTTCTTGGCCTTCTGGACGGCGTCGTAGAGCGTCGGGTTGCCCTCGAGGTCGACGCCGCCCATCCGCGCGGCGACCTCGATGTTCTTGATCAGCTTCGCGAAGAGCTTGCCGCGCTTGGCGTCGATGACGGCCTTCTTGTGCTTCGTCGTGGCCCATTTAGAGTGGCCGGACATCTGCCTGTCTCCTTCGCGTAACCCATCTCTGTAACGAACGCCAGGAATCCTACAAGGACTCGGGTGTCCGGTTCGCGCGCACCATGTCGACGAACAGGGAGTGCACGCGGTGGTCGCCGGTCAGCTCCGGGTGGAACGACGTGGCGAGCGCGTTGCCCTGGCGTACGGCGACGATGTGGCCCTCGTGCTCGGCCAGCACCTCGGCGCCTGCGCCGACGGACTCGACCCAGGGGGCGCGGATGAAGACGCCCTCCACAGGATCGCCCGGGACACCCGTGACGTCGACCGCGGCCTCGAAGGACTCGTTCTGCCGGCCGAAGGCGTTGCGGCGCACGATCATGTCGATGCCGCCGATGGTCTCCTGGCCCGAGCGCGGGTCGAGGATCTTGTCGGCGAGCATGATCATGCCGGCGCAGGTGCCGTAGACGGGCATTCCGGCGCGCACGCGCGCGCGTAGGGGCTCCATCACTCCGAAGAGGACGGCCAGCTTGGAGATGGTGGTGGACTCGCCGCCGGGCAGCACGAGGCCGTCGACCTCGGCGAGTTCCTCGGGGCGCCGCACCGGCCTGGCCACGGCGTCCGCCGCGGCCAGGGCGATGAGGTGTTCCCGTACGTCGCCCTGGAGTGCCAGGACGCCTATGACAGGAGTGTTCATGGGGTTCGGATACCTGAGTGCTTACCAGCCGCGGTTGGCGTACCGCTCGGTCTCGGGGAGGGTGTCGCAGTTGATGCCGACCATGGCCTCGCCGAGGTTGCGGGACGCGTCCGCGATGATCTTCGGGTCGTCGTAGAAGGTGGTGGCCTTGACGATGGCGGCGGCGCGCTTGGCCGGGTCGCCGGACTTGAAGATGCCGGAGCCGACGAAGACGCCCTCGGCGCCGAGCTGGCGCATCAGGGCCGCGTCGGCCGGGGTGGCCACGCCGCCGGCGGAGAAGAGGACGACCGGCAGCTTGCCCAGCTCGGCGACCTCCTTGACCAGCTCGTAGGGGGCGCGCAGTTCCTTGGCGGCGGCGTACAGCTCGTGGTTGTCGAAGCCGCGCAGGCGGGCGATCTCGTTCTTGATCTGGCGCAGGTGCCGGACCGCCTCGACGACGTTGCCGGTGCCGGCCTCGCCCTTGGAGCGGATCATCGCGGCGCCCTCGGCGATACGGCGCAGGGCCTCGCCCAGGTTGGTGGCACCGCAGACGAAGGGGGTGGTGAAGGACCACTTGTCGGAGTGGTTGACCTCGTCGGCCGGGGTGAGGACCTCGGACTCGTCGATGTAGTCGACGCCGAGGGACTGCAGGACCTGGGCCTCGACGAAGTGGCCGATGCGGGACTTGGCCATCACCGGGATGGAGACGGCGTCGATGATGCCCTCGATCATGTCCGGGTCGGACATGCGGGCCACGCCGCCGTCCTTGCGGATGTCGGCCGGGACCCGCTCCAGGGCCATGACGGCGACGGCGCCCGCGTCCTCGGCGATCTTCGCCTGCTCCGGCGTGACGACGTCCATGATCACGCCGCCCTTGAGCTGCTCCGCCATGCCGCGCTTCACGCGGGCGGTGCCGGTCTCGGGAGCCTGGTTCTCGGTGGTGGACACGGGTGACCTCACTGAAGGGAAAGAGGGTTGCTGCTGCACCGAGGAAACGGGAACGGGCCAGGCCACAGCAAGGGCCAATGCGAAGCCGGTGGATCGTTTTGCGCCGGCGGGCGGTCAGGCGACCCGCTCGACCAGGGCCGCCGGGGACTCGTCGTCCATCTCGAAGGCCAGCGGGAACGGCGCGTGTCCGGCCAGCCGGAACCACCGGACCTTGCGGTGCTCGCGGAGCCTGCGGGCAGCCCCCACGGCGTCGTTGTGGAACCGGCGCGCCATCGGCACCCGCCGTACCGCCTCGGCCAGCTCCCGGGCCGCCTCCTCGCCGCCCGGCGCCTCCCGTACGGCCTCCACCTGGGCCGGGTCCTCGAAGACCGCGCGCAGGGCCTGGCTCAGCTCGCTCTCGGCGACCTCCCGCTGCTCCTCCTCGGCCTGCCGGGCGGCGTGCGCGGCCTCGTAGAGCACGATCGAGGCGGCCGGGTCCAGCACCCCCGAGGTCGCCAGTTCCTGGGCCACGGAGGCGCGCCGCAGCAACTGGGCGTCGAGCGCGGCGCGGGCCGCGTCCATCCGCACGTGCAGCCGGTCGAGGCGCCCGGCCGTCCAGCTCAGGTACACGCCGATCACCACGAGGGCGACGAGGATCCAGATGAGGGTTGCGGTCACGACCGGAAGGCTATCGGCTGGGACCGGTCACTCCGGTGGCCGGTCCGGGGTCTCCTGGCCGGGGCGGGGTCTCCTGGCCGGGGCGGGGTCTCCTGGCCGGTCCGGGGTCTCCTGGCCGGGGCGGGCGGCTCAGTCGCGGGCCAGTCCGAACCGCGCCCGCAGTCCCGTCGTCCGCTCGTCGGCGCCGACCGCCGCGGCGCCGGCCGTCACCGTCTCGTAGACCGACAGGATGTCCGCGCCGACGGTGGACCAGTCGAAGCGCCGTACGTGCGTGCTGCCGGCCTCGCGCAGCTCGGCCCGGCGCTCCGGGTCCCCGAGCAGCCGCAGCGCGGCGTCGGCGAGCGCGTCGGCGTCCTCGTTGGCGAAGACCTCGCCGGCCTTGCCCTGGTCGAGGACCTGGACGAAGGCGTCGAGGTCGGAGGCGAGCACGGGGGCGCCCGCCGACATGGCCTCCACCAGGATGATGCCGAAGCTCTCGCCGCCGGTGTTGGGCGCGACGTACACGTCGACGCTGCGCAGCAGGCGCGCCTTGTCCTGGTCGCTGACCATGCCGAGGAACTCGACGCGGGAGCGCAGCTCGGCCGGCAGGTCCTCGACGGCCGCCTCCTCGTCGCCGCGTCCCGCGACCAGCAGCCGGGTCTCCGGGCGGGCGGCGAGGATCTTCGGCAGGGCCCTCATCAGCACGGGCAGGCCCTTGCGGGGCTCGTCGATACGGCCGATGAAGCCGAGGGTGCCGCCCCGCCACTCCGGCTTCGGCTCGGCCTCGGCGAAGAAGTCCACGTCGACGCCGTTGGGGATGACCACCGCGTCCCCGCCCAGGTGCTCGACCAGGGTGCGCCGGGCGTACTCGCTGACCGCGATCCGGGCGCTGATCTTCTCCAGCGCGGCCTGGAGGATGGCGTACGCGGCGATCATGGCGCGCGAGCGCGGGTTGGAGGTGTGGAACGTGGCCACGATCGGCCCGGACGCCGCCCAGCAGGTCAGCAGGCCGAGCGAGGGGGACGTCGGCTCGTGGATGTGCACCACGTCGAAGGCGCCGTCGTGCAGCCAGCGCCGCACCCGCGCGGCCGACAGGAAGCCGAAGTTCAGCCGGGCCACCGAGCCGTTGTACGGCACCGGGACCGCGCGGCCGGCCGAGACGACGTACGGCGGCAGCGGGGTGTCGTCGTCGGCCGGTGCGAGGACGGACACCTCGTGGCCGAGCCGGATGAAGTACTCGGCGAGGTCGCGGATGTGGAACTGGACGCCACCGGGCACGTCCCAGGAGTACGGGCAGACGATCCCGATTCTCACGCGGGTCCCTTCGCGGGGTCGAGGTCGGCGAGCCACAGCCGCTGGAGCATGTGCCAGTCCTCCGGGTGTTCGGCGATCCCGGTGGCGAAGGCGTCGGCCAGCGCCTGGGTCATGACGGACGTCTTCTCGGCCCGGGTACCCGACTCGGGCGCCTCGACCGGCGGGTGCACCCGGCCGCGCATGACGGGCGAGTCGTCGTACCAGAGCGTCACCGGCAGCAGCAGGGCGCCGGTCTGCTGGGCGAGCAGCGCCGGCCCGGCGGGCATCCGCGCGCGGGCGCCGAAGAAGTCGACCTCGACGCCGGAGGAGGACAGGTCGCGGTCGGCGACCAGGCAGACCAGGCCGCCGTCGCGCAGCCGGCGGGCGAGGGTGCCGAAGGCGGAGCCGCCGCTGTGCGGCAGCACCTCCATGCCGAGGCCCTCGCGGTAGGCGACGAAGCGGTCGTACAGCGTCTCGGGCTTGAGGCGCTCGGCGACGGTGGTGAACGGCGTCTCCAGCGCGGTGGTCACCCAGGCGCCGGCCAGGTCCCAGTTGGCCAGGTGCGGCAGGGCGAGGACGACGCCCTTGCCGGCGGCGAGCCCGTCGGTCAGATGGTGCACGTCCTTGGGGTCGAAACCGCCCCGTATCCGCTCGGGGCTCCAGGCCGGGAGCCGGAAGGACTCCATCCAGTAGCGCAGGTACGACCGCATGCCCGCGCGGGAGAGTTCGGCGAGGCGCTGCGGGGTGGCGTCGGGCAGCACGCGCGCGTAGTTCGACTCCAGCCGCAGCACGCCCTTGCCGCGCTGCTTCCAGGCGAGGTCGGCGATGCTGCGGCCGAGGCGGACCGCGACGGGCTCCGGAAGCGTCTTGACCGTGCTCCAGCCGAGCCCGTACAGGGTGTCGGTGAGCCGTTCCGCGGCGCTCACTTGGCCGCCTCGCTCCCCTGGGCCGCGCCGGGACCGGCGGCCGCGGCCTCCGCCTCGGCGGACTCGCGGCGGACGGTGACGACGCGCTGGATCAGCGTGACGAGGCTGCCCGCGGCGACCACCCACAGGGCGATCGGCAGCAGCCACTGGATGCCCGGGACCCCGAACTTGTGCAGTCCGGCGAAGCCGGCCGCGACGAGCGAGATCACCAGCCGCTCGGCCCGCTCGACGAGCCCGTTGACGGCGACCGGCAGCCCGATCGCCTCGCCGCGCGCCTTGGTGTACGACACCACCTGGCCGCTGGCGAGGCAGAAGATCGACACCGCGCACAGCACATTGTCGTCGCCGCCGCCCGCGTACCAGAGGGCGAAGCCGCCGAAGATCGCGCCGTCGGCGACGCGGTCCAGCGTGGAGTCGAGGAAGGCGCCCCAGCGGCTGGAGCGGCCCAGCTGACGGGCCATGTTGCCGTCGACCAGGTCGGAGAAGACGAACAGGGTGATCACGACCGTGCCCCAGAAGAACTCGCCCCGGGGGTAGAAGACCAGCGCACCCGCGACCACGCCCGCGGTTCCGAGGAGCGTGACCGTGTCGGGGCTCACGCCCCGCCGGATGAGAAACGCGGCGAACGGTGTGAGGACACGCGTGAAGAATGCACGCGCGTACTTGTTCAGCATGGCCTTCCCGACGGTCGGTGTCGCCGCGGCCTTGGTGGCCGTCGGCTGGCCCATCGTAGCCACGCGCGCGGGCGCGCGGCGGGCGGGCACCCGAGGCCGGCGCCGGGCACCGGTGCGCGCGCCCGCGCGCGGGGCCGATGTGGCCGGATCAGTGCCTGTACGCGGCGTTCGTGGTCGTTCGTATGGACGCGGCGTGACGGGAGTGGAAAGCTCGAAAGACCGCGGGCTTCGCCGGAGCCGCCAGTGCACGCGGGTCCCGGGTGTCCGCGCCCACACATGACCTCACCGTGCACGGGAGGCAGGATCATGGGCGACAAGCAGCACACACACCCCGGGGCCGCCGGCAGGGCTCTGGCGGCCGACCGCCCCACGTCCGTACGGAACGTGGCGCTGGTCGGCCACAGCGGAGCGGGCAAGACCACCCTGGTGGAGGCTCTCGCGCTGACTGCGGGGGCGGTGAACCGGGCGGGCCGCGTGGAGGACGGCGGCACCGTCTCCGACTACGACGACATCGAGCACCGCCAGCACCGCTCGGTACAGCTCTCGCTGGTCCCGGTCGAATGGGACGGCATCAAGGTCAACCTCCTCGACACCCCGGGGTACGCGGACTTCGTCGGGGAGCTGAGGGCCGGTCTGCGCGCCGCGGACGCGGCCCTCTTCGTCGTCTCGGCCTCGGACGGGGTGGACGGCGCCACGCGCATGCTCTGGGAGGAGTGCGCGGCCGTCGGCATGCCCCGCGCGATCGTGATCACGCATCTGGAGGCCGCGCGGTCCGACTTCGAGGAGATGACCCGGATCTGCGCGGAGGCCTTCGGCGCGGACGACCCCGACGCCGTCCTGCCCCTGTACCTGCCGCTGCGCGGCCCCGAGGGCGCCGACGGGCACGCGCCCGTGACCGGCCTGGTCGGGCTGCTGTCCCGGAAGCTGTACGACTACTCGACCGGCGAGCGCAAGGAGTCCGAGCCCGGCGCCGACCGGCTCCCGGACCTCGACGCGGCCCGCGACCGGCTCATCGAGGGGATCATCGCCGAGAGCGAGGACGAGACCCTCATGGACCGCTACCTGGGCGGTGAGCGGGTCGACGTCAAGACGCTCGTCCAGGACCTGGAGCGGGCCGTCGCGCGCGGCAGCTTCTTCCCGGTGCTGGCCGCCGCGCCCGCCGCCGAGGGCGCCCGGCAGGGCCTGGGCACGATCGAGCTGCTGGAGCTGGTCACGGGCGGGTTCCCGACCCCGTTCGAACACCCCCTGCCCCGGGTCGCCGCGGTCGGCGGCGAGCCGCGCGAGCTGAAGCCGTGCGACACCGAGGGGCCGCTGGTCGCGGAGGTCGTCAAGACCGCCTCCGACCCGTACGTCGGCCGGGTCTCCCTGGTCCGGGTCTTCTCCGGCACCCTGCGCCCCGACCTGACGGTGCACGTCTCCGGGCACGGTCTGGCCGACCGCGGCCACGAGGACCACGACGTGGACGAGAAGGTCGGCGCCCTGTCCATGCCCTTCGGCAAGCAGCAGCGCCCGGTGCCGCACGCCGTCGCCGGCGATCTGGTGTGCGTGGCCAAGCTGAGCCGCGCGGAGACCGGCGACACGCTCTCCGCGAAGGACGACCCGCTGCTGATGGAGCCCTGGCGGATGCCGGACCCGCTGCTGCCGCTGGCCATCGAGGCGCACAGCAAGGCCGACGAGGACAAGCTCTCGCAGGGCCTCGCCCGGCTGGTCGCCGAGGACCCGACGATGCGCCTGGAGCAGAACCAGGACACCCACCAGGTGGTCCTGTGGTGCCTGGGCGAGGCCCACGCGGACGTCGCCCTGGAGCGGCTGCGCAGCCGCTACGGCGTCCAGGTCGACGTGGTCCCGCACCGGGTGTCACTGCGGGAGACGTTCGCGGCGAAGGCCGGCGGTCGCGGCCGGCACGTCAAACAGTCCGGCGGCCACGGACAGTACGCGATCTGCGAGATCGAGGTGGAGCCGCTGCCGGGCGGCTCGGGCATCGAGTTCGTGGACAAGGTGGTCGGCGGCGCGGTGCCCCGGCAGTTCATCCCCTCCGTGGAGAAGGGCGTACGGGCGCAGGCCGCCCGGGGCGTCGCCGCCGGGTATCCGCTCATCGACGTCCGGGTCACGCTGGTGGACGGCAAGGCCCACTCGGTGGACTCCTCCGACGCCGCGTTCCAGACCGCCGGCGCCCTGGCGCTGCGCGAGGCCGCCGCGGACGCCAGGATCCATCTGCTGGAGCCGGTGGCCGAGGTGGGCGTCCTGGTCGGCGACGAGTACGTGGGCGCCGTGATGAGCGACCTGTCGGGCCGGCGCGGCCGGGTCCTCGGCACCGAGCAGGTGGGCTCCGGACGCACCCTGATCCGGGCCGAGGTGCCGGAGTTCGAGATCGGCCGGTACGCCGTCGACCTGCGCTCCCTCTCGCACGGCACGGCCCGCTTCGACCGCGCCTACGCCCGGCACGAGCCGATGCCGCCGCAGGTCGCCGAACGGGTGCGCGAACAGGCAGGCGGCAGCGCGTAGTTCACGCCTGCGGGGAGCGGTGGGCGGGCGGCTTCGGCCGTCCGCCCACCGGTTGTCGGTGGCGGCCGATACGCTGATCACCTGGTGCCGGAATTCGGCACGACGACCGGGCAACAGGTGTGCGGGGCAGGGAAGTCGGGAAGGCCGCAGGAGCGACGCCGGCGGTGAGTGGGGGCGGGAATGTCGTTGGGAACGGAGTGGGACGGGCCTCAGGTGCCCGTCGCGGGCGACGGAGGGCAGGCGGCGACCGCCGCGCTGGCCTCCGCGGCGTACCGGGACAGCCCGATCGAGGAGATCATCAAGGCCGACAACGAATGGCACCAGTCGACCGTCAAGGCCGGCCGGATGAAGATGTTCCGGCCCAACCTGGGTGAGGCGTTCTCGCGGGCGGTGGTCGACCGGATGCTCGCGCCGGGCCGCGCGGCGCTCATCCAGTCCTTCGGCTCCGAGCCCCAGTTCGTGGTCGAGCACTGCCTGGCGGCCAACAACATCCGCCGCGAGCGCGACACCCGTCTCGCCGCCGCCACGGTCCTGTGCGGGCTGCTCTTCCTGCCCGGGATGCTCGCCTGGCTGCTCGTGTTCCAGCTGCGCACGCTGGTCGCCCGGCGCGACGACAAGCGGGCCGGGCCGCTGGCCACCGCGCTGCTGGCCGGCTTCGGCATCCTCGCCGCGCTCTTCTTCCTCAAGATGCCGTTCGGCGGCTTCTGGGCCTGGTACGCGCGCGCGTGCCTCGTACTGCCCGTCCTCGGCTGGTTCTGGGCCAAGCGAGTCTGCGAGAGCACCGCCAAGGACCTGCGGGTGCGCTGGGACGGCCTGCTGTCGGGCACCAGCGTCGGCGCCAAGATCCCCGAGGCCGTGCCGCGGGGACCCGGCCAGACCGCCGCCGAGGACCTGCGCCAGTCGCTGGCCCGGCTCAGCGCCGAGCAGCAGTCCAACTCGGTCTTCTACGCCGGGCCCAAGGGCATACTCGGCATGGGCACCCGCTGGGGCGCCTGGCAGCTCGCGGAGGACCTGGTGCCGGCGGACTCGGGCCGGGAGATCCACCCCTTCCGCAGCTGGGACGTGATCCGCGCGATCCACGACCAGCTGACCCTGCTGGAGCGCGGCCCGCTGAACACCGGCGGTTTCCCGAAGCCGTCGATACGCCACTGGGTCGTCACGCCCATCGGCGAGAAGGCCGGCTCGGTGTCCCGTCCCTCGGGCACCGACGTGGAGGCGTTCCAGGTCAAGCCGCACGCCATACAGGAGATCTGCAACAAGCAGCAGTTCGGCAGCGGCGACCGGCACTACCTCGGCGTGCAGTGGACGCTGTGGGACGGCCAGTTGGTCATCACCATGCTGATCACGGTGACCGTGCTGCACGAGACGCTGCGCATCGAGGTCACCGGACACGCCCTGGGGCCGGTGAACCCGCTGTTCACGACGAAGCCGGCGGCACCGGTCAAGGAGGTCGCCAAGTCCCTCAAGCCCTGGGAGAACCGCACGATCAAGCTGCCGCTGGTCGGCACCGACGAGGTGGTGCGGCTCGCCGTGCGCGCCCCGCTGACCTGGTACCCGCCGCTGCTGAAGTGGCTGGGCGGCTCGCTCGGCCTGCCCGAGCCCTTCGGCCTGCGGCACGCCTGGGCGGACCAGCCCTGGCGGCACCGCTTCATGGCGGACGACGCGCTGCGCGCGGCCACCCCGGTGCTGCGCGTGGTGCACTCGGCGGCCATCAAGGTGCTGCGGGAGCACGGCGTGAACACCGAGAAGTTCGGTGCCCGCTCGGCGTTCCTCAGCGGCAACGTGCAGGACCCGACGCCCAGGAAGGCCGACGTGTACGACGCCTGAGCGGCGGGCCCGGCCGGGTCACGCCGTGGGCCAGGCCTCGGCGAGCATCTTGCGGGTGTCGGCCAGCAGCTGGGGCAGCACCCTGGTGTGGCCGACGACCGGCATGAAGTTGGTGTCGCCGCCCCAGCGGGGGACGATGTGCTGGTGCAGGTGCGCGGCGATGCCGGCGCCGGCCACCGTGCCCTGGTTCATGCCGATGTTGAAGCCGTGCGCCCCGGACGCCGTGCGCAGGGCTCGCATCGCCTGCTTGGTCAGCTCGGCCAGCTCGGTGGTCTCCGGGCCGGTGAGGTCGGTGTAGTCGGCCACGTGCCGGTAGGGCACGGTCATCAGGTGCCCGCCGTTGTACGGGTAGAGGTTGAGCACCGCGTACACGTGCTCGCCGCGCCGCACCACCAGCCCGTCCTCGTCGGACTTCGCCGGGATCGAGCAGAAGGGGCAGCCGTCGCCGGATCCCGGCCCGGTCGGCTTGTTCTCGCCCTGGATGTAGGCCATCCGGTGGGGCGTCCACAGGCGCTGGAACGCGTCCTGCGTCCCCACTCCGATCTGCTGTTCCGGCTCGCTCGTCATGCTAGGCAGCATATGGCTTCGCCCGTTCGCGGCGTGTCGCCGGGGCGCCCCCGAGGCGTTCTCCGGCCAAGCTTGGCCGGTGGACGACGACACCCCCGAGGCCCGCTGGGAGCGCGCCGTCGAGATTCCCCTCTCGCTGGCGTCGCTGGCCTTCCTCGCCGCCTACGCGGCCCTGGTGCTCGCGCCCCGGCCGGGCACGGCCTGGGACGACATGTGGCTGGCCGTGCTCGTGCTCTGCTGGCTGGCCTTCGCCGTGGACTACGCGGTGCGCTGGCGGTTCAGCGGGCGCGGCCCCGGTTTCGTCCGCGCCCACCTGCTGGACACCCTGGTCCTGGCGCTGCCGCTGCTGCGTCCGCTGCGGATCGTGCGGGTGTACGAGTCCCTCAAGCGCCGGCGGGGCCTGCCCCGGCTGCCGCTGTACGCGCGGGTGGTCTGTTACGCCGGGCTGTCCACCGTCCTGCTCGGCTTCACCGGGGCGCTCGCGGTCTATCAGCAGGAGAAGGGCGCGCCGGGCACCGAGATGCACGGCTTCGGCGACGCCGTGTGGTGGGCGGTGTCGACGCTGTCCACGGTCGGCTACGGCGATGTCGTGCCGGTGACCACGGGGGGCCGGGTGATCGCGGCGGTGATGATGGCCGGCGGTCTCGCGCTGCTCGGCGCGGTCACCGGCTCGTTCTCCGGCTGGCTGCTCCAGGCGTTCGCCGCCCGGGAGGAGGACGCGGAGGGCCCCCGGGGCGGTGCTCCCCGGGGGCCCGGCACGGGCGTCTGACCGGCCTCGGTCAGACCTGGGCCCGCTCCGCCACGACCTGCGCGATCTTGGCGAGGGCGTCCTCGAACGGGATGCCGTTCTCCTGGGAGCCGTCGCGGTAGCGGAAGGACACCGAGTCGTTCGACATGTCCTCGTCGCCCGCGATGACCATGAACGGCACCTTCTGCTTCTGCGCGTTGCGGATCTTCTTCTGCATCCGGTCCGAGGAGGAGTCCACCTCGACGCGCAGGCCCTTGCGGCGGGCCGCCGCGGCGAACTTCTCCAGGTACTCCACGTGCGCGTCCCCGATCGGGATGCCGATCGCCTGGACCGGGGCGAGCCACGCGGGGAACGCGCCCGCGTAGTGCTCCAGCAGCACGGCGAAGAACCGCTCGATGGAGCCGAACAGCGCGCGGTGGATCATGACCGGACGCTGCTTGGCGCCGTCCGGTCCGGTGTACTCCAGGTCGAACCGCTCGGGCAGGTTGAAGTCGAGCTGGATGGTCGACATCTGCCAGGTGCGGCCGATGGCGTCCTTGGCCTGGACCGAGATCTTCGGGCCGTAGAAGGCGGCGCCGCCCGGGTCCGGGACCAGGGGCAGGCCCTGCTTCTCGGCGACCTGGCGCAGCGTCTCGGTCGCCTCCTCCCAGGCCTCGTCGGAGCCGACGAACTTCTCCGGGTCCTTGGTGGACAGCTCCAGGTAGAAGTCGGTCAGGCCGTAGTCGCGCAGCAGGCCGAGGACGAAGGTGAGCGTCTTGTCCAGCTCCTCGGACATCTGCTCACGGGTGCAGTAGATGTGCGCGTCGTCCTGCGTGAAGCCGCGGGCCCGGGTCAGGCCGTGCACGACGCCCGACTTCTCGTACCGGTACACGGTCCCGAACTCGAAGAGGCGCAGCGGCAGTTCACGGTAGGAACGACCGCGCGCGTCGAAGATCAGGTTGTGCATCGGGCAGTTCATGGGCTTGAGGTAGTAGTCCACGCCCTCGTCGAGCTGCATGGGCGGGTACATGCCGTCGGCGTACCAGTCCAGGTGGCCCGAGGTCTCGAAGAGCTTCCCCTTCGTCGCGTGCGGGGTGTAGACGAACTCGTAGCCCTCCTCCTCGTGCCGGCGGCGCGAGTAGTCCTCCATGGCCCGGCGGATGACGCCGCCCTTAGGGTGGAAGACGGCGAGGCCGGAGCCGATCTGCTCGGGGATGGAGAAGAGGTCCAGCTCGCTGCCGAGCTTGCGGTGGTCGCGCTTCTCGGCCTCGGCGAGGAACTCCAGGTGCGCCTTCAGCTCGTCCTTGGAGGGCCAGGCGGTGCCGTAGATGCGCTGGAGCATCGGGTTCTTCTCGCTGCCGCGCCAGTAGGCGGCGGCGTTGCGCATCAGCTTGAACGCCGGGATATTGCGGGTGGTGGGCAGGTGGGGACCGCGGCAGAGGTCCTTCCAGCACAGCTCGCCGGTCTTGGCGTCCAGGTTGTCGTAGATCGTCAGCTCGCCGGCCCCGACCTCGACGTCCGCGCCGTCGTCGCTGGAGGCCGAGCCCTTGAGGCCGATCAGCTCCAGCTTGTACGGCTCGGCGGCCAGCTCCGCGCGGGCGTCCTCGTCGGTGACGACGCGGCGGGAGAAGCGCTGCCCGCGCTTCTGGATCTCCTGCATCTTCTTCTCGATGGCCTTGAGATCCTCGGGCGTGAACGGCTTCTCGACGTCGAAGTCGTAGTAGAAGCCGTCCTTGACGGGCGGGCCGATGCCCAGCTTGGCCTCGGGGAACAGCTCCTGCACGGCCTGCGCCATGACGTGCGCGGTGGAGTGGCGCAGGATGTTCAGACCGTCCTCGGAGGAGATCTCGACGCCCTCGACCTCGTCGCCGTCGGACAGTTCGTGGCCGAGTTCCCGCAGCTCGCCGCCCACGCGCGCGGCGATGACCGCGCGCTCGCCCGCGAAGAGGTCGGCGGCCGTAGTGCCCGTCGTCACCACGCGTTCTTCCCGCTCGGAATCGCGTTGGATGATCACACGGACGTCTGACACCGGTCTCTCCTGACTGAAGGTGGGTGCGGCGCCATACCCGGAGCGCGCGCACTGGCGATCGTACCGACCCGACGGCACCGACCGCGAAACGGTTACCCTCGGTCCCCGTCCCGGTACGCCTCCGGCGGCCCCTGCCCGGGGTCCTCCTCGAAGCAGTCGAGGTTCTCCTGGAGGGCCTTCGTCAGCCGCTCCCGCTCGGCGTCGTCCACCCGCACGGGTACGACCCCGCGAGCGCCGGTGAGCCTGCGGAAGCCGCCGCGCCGCTCCAGCCTGCCCCGCACGCGCACCGGCACTCCGACGAGGTGGGCGTGGCCGGCGACGCGGTAGTCCTCCTCCCCGAGGGTGACCCGGACGTGCGGGACCTCGGCACCGGCCAGCACCCGCAGCCGTACGGTGCCCTCGCCGCCGGGTCCGGAGCGGCGCAGCCGGTCGACGGTGCCGGTGACCTGGACCGGGACGGAGGGTTCCGCGCGCAGGTAGCGGGCGGCGGCGGCGCGCAGGGCGGGCAGGTCGCCGGGCGAGAACTCGACCGGTTCGGCGGCGGGGGCGCAGCCCTCGGGGATGCCGGCGGCGGGGGCCCAGGCGACGGCGACGCGGGCGCCCTCGGTGCCCCGGACGAGCGCGGTGAGCGCCTCGGTCAGCTCGCGGCTGACGCCGGCCTCGACGGCGCCGTCGAAGGCGTCCATGCCGCCGGTGGCCCGCTGGTAGTCGACGGCCTCGCGGGCGGCGTGCAGGGCGTGGTGGAGGGTGACGGCGAGGGCGCGGCCGGCGGGCACGGGCGCGAAGGCGGTGAGGGCCCGGCCCTCGGCGGCGGGTCCGACGAGGACGTCCTGGAGGAGGGCGGCGGCCGGGCGGCGGTGGCGGGCGCCGTGGTAGCCGGCCCGGGCGCGGGTGGCGAGGGCGGCGGCGAGGAGCATCTGCCGTGCGGCGCCGCGCAGTTGCTCGTCGGCGCTCCAGGGGGCGGCGCCGCCGGGTCCGTCGGGGGCGTCCCGCCACCAGCGGATCTCGTCGCTGGGCACGGCGAGGGAGATCAGCAGTTCGCGGGCGGCGGGGGTGGCGCTGCGGGCGAGGGCGTCGAGGGCCTCGCCGAGCAGGTCGTCGCTGTCGGGGAAGGCACGGCTCTCGGGCACCAGGAGACTCGTCCCGGCGCTGCCCGGCCCCGGCGGGGTCCAGCGGCCGTAGCGCCCGGCGGCTCCGCCGCGCCGCTGCCAGCCGTGCCGGCGCAGCAGGGCGCCGAGCACGGCGGGGTCGACCTCGTCGGGCCGTGGTGCGCGGTTCCAGGCCGCGTCGTCGGGGTGCGGCGGCAGCGGCCGGACCGGCTTCTCGTGGGGGCGGCTGGTCATGGTCTGCCTCCCGTTCCGACCCGCGTCATGATCTCGCAGAGCGCCCGGTCGTCGAAGATCCGCGAGGTCGGTATCCGCACGGTGGTGCGGTGCCGGCCGGTGACGGGGTGTCCGGCGAGGTTGATCCAGTAGCAGCAGTGCCGGAGGTCGAGCCGGTCGTGGCTCGCGCGCAGCCAGTCGTCCTGGGAGCGCGGGACGAGCATGACGACCAGGATCTTGTGCACCGAGACGGGGGTGCGGGCGAGCTTGCGCAGATGGGCGTTGTCCAGGGTGAAGGAGAAGGAGCGGCCGGGCGGGTGGGGCGCGACCTGGTAGGTGCATTTGAGCTGCACCTTGACGGTGACCTCGTCGTCGACGGTGTGGCCGGGCGCGCCGTGGCTGACGTGCCAGTCGATGCCGTTGTCCGGGAAGGGCTGGGACAGCGAGCAGCCGGCCGCGGCGGCGACCGCGTGCAGATAGCCGACCTGCAGGGTCTCCATGCACGCGGTGACGGCGAGCGTGCCGCGAAGGGGGCCCGGGCGGGCGGGCAGCAGCCCGCCCCGCTCGGGCTGCGCAACGGCCATGGCCAACAGCCTTCCAGGCAATGGGTTTCCCCGTGACGGGCCGCTGAACTGCAAAGACCCGTATCTCTGTTGTGTCCTCGCGGCGTACGGCGCAAACAGCCCGGGTATCACCAAACGGGCAGAAGACGGATCGTCATCTGCCGGGAGTGACCGAGGAGTTGTGTGGGGATGACGATCTGGTACGAGGGGCCGCTGGCCGCCTTCGACACGGAGACGACAGGCGTGGACGTGGAGACCGACCGGATCGTGTCGGCCGCCGTCGTCGTCCAGGACGCGCCGGGCACCCGGCCGCGGGTCAGCCGCTGGCTGGTGAACCCGGGGGTGCCGGTGCCGGAGGCGGCGACGGCGGTGCACGGTCTGACGGAGGAGCACCTGCAGCGCAACGGCCGCTGGCCGGCGCCGGTGGTGTACGAGATAGCGGAGCAGCTCGCGGAGCACGCGGCGATGGGCCGGCCGCTGGTGGTGATGAACGCGCCCTTCGACCTGACACTGCTGGACCGGGAGCTGCGCCGGCACCGGGCGGCGTCGCTGGACGGCTGGCTCGACTCGGTGCCGCTGCGGGTGCTGGACCCGCGGGTGCTGGACAAGCACCTGGACCGCTACCGCAAGGGCCGGCGCACCCTGACCGACCTGTGCGACCACTACGGCGTGACGCTGGACGGCGCGCACGACGCGGCGGCGGACGCGCTGGCGGCCCTGGACGTCGTACGGGCGGTCGGCCGCCGGTTCGCGGCGCGTCTGGAGCGGCTGTCCCCGGCCGAGCTGCACGCGTTGCAGACCGACTGGCACGCGGCGCAGGCGCGGGGGCTCCAGGCGTGGTTCGCGCGCAGCGGCTCGCAGGAGATCGTGAGTACGGAGTGGCCGCTACGTCCGGAGCTGCCGGCGGCGGCCTGACAACGGAAGAGCCGGCCCGCTGTGTGCGGACCGGCTCTGTCCCGGTGGGCGATACTGGGTTCGAACCAGTGACCTCTTCGGTGTGAACGAAGCGCTCTCCCACTGAGCTAATCGCCCGGGAACGCACTGAACAATACAGGTCCCGACAGGGTTACTTCAAACCGCTGCCAGGTGGCGGCGCAGCCCGCGCCTCCCGGCGGCCATCATCAGCCGGTGGTTGGCGCGGAAGACCGGCCGTCCGGGCAGCGCCAGCCGTCTGAGCAAGGGTTTCGTGACGTCCACGACCTGCTCGTAGCGGGCGAGCGTGCCGGCGCCCTCGGCGGTGACCGTCCAGCGGGCCCAGCCCTCGATGTCACCGGACACGGCGATCTCCAGCACGCCGGCGTCCGGGTCGCGGCGCGTCTCGCGGGCGGTGAAGCTCATGTCGTACGGCAGCAGGGAGCGGATGGTGAGGACGCCGGTGCGGTCGTCGAGCCGGGTCACGGCGCGCACCTGGGGCCACCAGCGGGGGTAGTCCTCGGGCCGCGCCAGCACGTCGTAGACGGCGACCGGCGGGGCGGGCAGCGGCCACAGGCTGAGGAAGCGGTAGTGGTTCAAGTTCATGGGGCGAGTCTCCTGGACGCGGAGGAGAGTGACGGCCCGACAGATGTGAGTCGCACTCAGATATCGGCTCCCGCCGGGCGGTTGAGTGCCCACGGAATTCCGCTCTTGTCGTACTTACGAAGTGGCCGACGGCATTCCGGAAAAGGTGAGGGTATTTCCGTCGCGGCGAATTGCGACGGTCCCGCACAAGGCGCCGCCGACAACGCCGACGGCCCACCTGCGGTGGCAGGTGGGCCGTCGGTCCGGGTGGGCGATACTGGGTTCGAACCAGTGACCTCTTCGGTGTGAACGAAGCGCTCTCCCACTGAGCTAATCGCCCGGGCGCAGGAAGAACATTACCCCATGTCAGGGGGTGCCTCCGACCAGGTGCCCGGTCACTGGTCCCTGATCTTCCACGGCATGACGAGGCCGAACTTCCACAGGTAGATCCCGGCGAGCACCCCGACGATCACCAGCCCGATCACGGTCAGGGTGATGTTGCGGCGGCGCACCTCGGGGTCGAGGGCCCGCTGGGCGGCCTCGGTGACCTTGCGCTTGGTCCAGCGGAGCACCAGCTGGGCCCAGACGAACTCGGTCGCCCAGATCGCCATGCCGCCGAAGATCACCACCCAGCCAGGTCCGGGCAGCGGGAGCATGATCACACCGGCCACGACCACCGCGAGGCCGACCACGAAGACGCCGACCTGCCAGCTCAGGTGCAGGGCCCGGCGGGCCTTGACGAACTCCGGCGCGCGGGAGCCGAGGCCACGCTCGGCGTTCTCCTCGCCCACCACTCCGTCCGCCTCCGCCTCGTACGTCCCGGCCACCGCGTCCACCGCCACGGCGCGCTCACCCGGCTGGTCACTCCCCGTATTCATACAGACAAACCCTACCCGAGTGAATCCAGTCACCGGAATGGTCGTAGATCTGGTACGAGTTCTCGGCCGGAAGAGTTACGTAAACACACGCAAAACCCTCAGAGGGGTTTACAACGGCACCGTAGGTGGCATGTCGATTTCGCCGACGTGCGAATCCCCGAGCGCACACTGAGCGAAAGGCCCTGGCGCTTATGAACACCACGGTCAGCTGCGAGCTGCACCTGCGCCTCGTTGTGTCGAGCGAGTCCTCCCTGCCTGTCCCCGCAGGCCTGCGGTACGACACGGCCGACCCCTACGCCGTGCACGCCACCTTCCACACCGGAGCCGAGGAGACCGTCGAGTGGGTGTTCGCCCGCGACCTCCTCGCCGAGGGGCTGCACCGGCCCACCGGAACCGGCGACGTCCGCGTCTGGCCATCCCGTAGTCATGGTCAGGGCGTCGTGTGCATCGCCCTCAGCTCCCCGGAGGGGGAAGCCCTGCTGGAGGCCCCGGCGCGGGCCCTGGAGTCCTTCCTGAAGCGAACCGACGCCGCCGTGCCGCCCGGCACGGAGCACCGGCACTTCGATCTGGACCAGGAACTGTCACACATCCTGGCGGAGAGCTAGGCCGCGGCCCCTCGAAGCAGCCCGGCGCCGTCCACTCGGGGAGACGGCTCGGGCCAAGACAATTGCATACGGCACAGTCCGGCGCCGTCACCGTGGGTGTCCACGGGACGGCGTCGGCCCGTGCGCCGGCCGCTCCCCGCATCGCGGTGCCGGGAACCCGCCGGGGTCCGGGGACGTTCTCATGGCAGGCCCGGTCGGGCGCGGACCGGTGTGGTGGGCGCGGTTGTCGCTACCATCGGCCAGCATCGGCGGGCGCCCGCCCGACCCCCCAGGCCAGGGAGCGAAACGTGCTGATCACCCACGACACCCGGTGCGCGCTGGACACCGTGGTCGATCTGGTGAACACCGCCCCGGAGGACGACACCGCGACGGACGGGCTGCCGGACGTGGCGGCGCTCGTCGACTTCGTGCGCGGCCACGCGATCAGCGACGTCGGCGTGCTGTCGGAGTTCGACCTGTCGGCGGTGCGCAAGGTGCGGGGCCGGTTCGCGGGGATCTTCGCGGCGCCGGACGCCCGGTCCGCGGCCCTGATGATCAACGATCTGGTCGCGGCGGCCGGCACCACGCCCCGGCTCACCGACCACGACGGCTACGACTGGCATGTGCACTACTTCGCGCCCGGCGCCTCCGTGGCCGACCACCTGGCCGCCGACTGCGGGATGGCACTGGCCTTCTTCGTGGTGGCCGGTGAGCAGGAGCGGCTGCGGCGCTGCGAGGCACCGGACTGCCGGCGCGCCTTCGTGGACCTCTCCCGCAACCGCTCGCGCCGCTACTGCGACAGCCGCACCTGCGGCAACCGGCTGCACGTCGCCGCCTACCGGGCCCGGCGCAAGGAGGCGGCGGGCTGAGCGGGCCGGCGCCGGCTCCGGGGGCGACGTCGGTCCCGGCGGGTGGCGCCGGGACGGACGTGTACGGCTCACAGCAACAGCAGGTCGTGCAGCGCAGCCATGAGGAGCAGACACCCGATCACCGCAAGGAAGATCATCAGCGGTGGCTGGGATAGGGCGAAGAGGCACCCGCGCGGCTCGTCCTTCGGCGGCGCGGCCTCGCTCTGTTGTGTGTCCAGCATCTCGGGGCCGATGATGGCCCACGCCGGGCGCCGGACGCGATCAGCACCAGGGGATCTTCCGGGTGTCCGCCGGTTACCGTGATCTCTCGTTCGCCCGGTGATCGTTTCCGGGCGTCCCGGGACTCACTGTGTCGTTTCGCCCGAATCGTGTGACTGTCATATGCCGTGCTTCTTGAGGATGGCCTCGATGTCGCTGAAGTCGTCGGCGGAGTCGGCCGGGCGGGGCGCCGCGGCCGGCCGGGCGGCGGGACGCGCGCCCTGGCCGAGGGAGGGCGCCGAGGCGCCGGGAGCCACCGCCTCGCCGCCCGCCTTCCCGGCCGCTCTGCGCTCGGCCCGGGTGCCGCCGCGGCGCCGCTCCACGGCGCGGGTGCCGGCGAACAGCAACCAGGCGCCGCCGAGCACCCCGAAGCCCGCCCACGCCGTGGGGCTGAGGGCGGTGTCGGCGAGCCAGCCCACGACCCCGGTCATCACCAGGCCGACCGGCACCAGCGCGTAGGCGGCGATGCGCGCCGCCGCCAGGTACCGCTTGCGGTAGGCCGTGACCACCGCGATGCCCAGGCCCGCGGCGGACACGGCGGAGCAGACGGTCTCGGCAATCATCCGGTCCTCCTGGCGGGCTCGGTCGGCCGGCGGCGACGTGTGCCGCCTCGGCGAGGTGCGTCTCGTCCCCTCCATCCTGCACCGGCCGGTCCCGCCGAGGCCATGCCCACGGGCGGACATCAGGGAGATCTCCGGGTTGCCTCCTCCCGGGGTGCCGGTGCCGCGCGCACCCGCCCGGGCCTGCGGCGCCGCCCACAGCAGCCCGGTTGGGCCGCCCGCGCCCGGCCTGGGAGACTGGGGCACATGAGCGACTCCTCCCCCGCGCGCCCCGACGCCCCCGTCCTCGACGTCTGGTGCGAACTGCAGTGCCCCGACTGCCGCACCGCCCTGGACGACGTCCGCGCCCTGCGCGCCCGCTACGGCGACCGGCTGGAGCTGCGGCTGCGGCACTTCCCGCTGGAGAAGCACAAGCACGCCTTCGCCGCCGCCCAGGCCGCGGAGGAGGCCTTCGCGCAGGGGCAGGGCTGGCCGTACGTCGAGGCGGTGCTCGGCCGGGTCGAGGAACTGGACCGTGAGGGAGAACCCTTCCTGGTCGAGGTCGCCGGGGAACTCGGCCTGGACGCCGAGGAGTTCGACACCGCGCTGATCGACGGCCGGCACATCCTGATCGTCGACGCCGACCAGGCCGAGGGCAAGGCCATCGGGGTGACCGGCACCCCGACCTACGTCATCGGCGGGGAGCGCCTGGACGGCGGCAAGAGCCAGGAGGGCCTGCGGGAACGAATCGAGGAGACCGCCGACCGGCTGCTCGCCGAGCGGGAGGCCTGAGCCGGGAAGCCCGGGCCGGGACACCCGTCCTACAACAGGGGCTTGGCGAGGAAGTGGGTCGTCGTCCGGTAGCCGAGTGACGTGTAGAGCCGCTCGGCCGGGGTGTTGCCCGCGGACACGTTGAGGCCGAGGACCGGCAGGCCGGCCTCGGTCGCCTGGCGCTCCGCCGCCAGCATGAGCGCCCGGCCGTGCCCCCGGCCGCGGTGGGCCGCGTGGGTCTCGACGTCGTACACGTAGGCGCGCTCCGCTTCCAGGGCCAGCCAGAGGGTGCCGACGGGGACGTCCTCGTGCTCCACGACGCTGAAGAGCATGCGCGCGGTGCCGAGCCCGTCGGGCAGCAGCCGCGCGTGGTCCTCGGCCGCCTTGGCCCGGGCCGCCAGCTCCGGGACGCCCCGCTCGATCCAGGAGCGCGTGTACCGCTCGCTCTCCCGCGCGTACCAGGCGGCGTACTCCGCCTCCGTCATGGGCCGGGCCCGGCTGCCGGGCGGCAGTTCGGGCGGGGTGGTGCCGAGGCGCTTCTCCATGTGGCGGTTGCGCGGGGTGTAGCCGAGGGCGGCGAAGAGCCGTAGCGCCGCGTCCGCCGTGGCGGGCACAGCCGTCTCGACGGCGGCGCAGCCCCAGCCGCGCGCCACCTCCTCCGCGGCCAGGGCGGCCACCGTGCCCCGGCCGCGCCGCCGGTCGGCCTCGGCGATCCAGAGTTCCTGTACCCGCGCGACCGAGGTGCCGTGGGCGGGTGAGGTGGTGAGGTGCAGTTCCCCTACGGGGCGGCTGTTCACGCACACCTGGTAGCGGCGCGCACGGGTGCCGTCGGGATGCTGCCGGAGCGGCTCGACCGGCCGCAGGGTGGTGGTCATCCAGGTGTTCTACCCCCGGCGGACGCGGTCGTCAGCCTCATTTCGCCCCCGACATGCGCCGGGGGTGTGGGGGTCGGCCGGTCCGCGCCCGTCTCCGACGCACCCCGAACGCAAGGGAGTTGACCTGTCCGCAGCCTCTCGCCCGGTCCGCTCAGGGGTCCAGGTCCTGTCCGGAGCGCTCGTCGAAGATCCGCATCGCCTTGGCGGTCACCGGCCCCGGGGCGCCGGTCAGTTCCCGCTCGTCGACGCGGTGCACCGCCTGCACGTCCCGCAGCGTGGAGGTCAGGAAGACCTCGTCGGCCCGCTCCAGCACGTCCAGCGGCAGGTCGGTCTCCCTGGCTCCGGTCCACTCGACGGCGAGGGCGCGGGTGATGCCGGGCAGACAGCCCGAGGCGACCGGCGGGGTGTGGATCTCGCCGTCCAGGACCACGAAGACGTTGGAGCCGGTGCCCTCGCAGAGCCGGCCGACCGTGTTGCCGAACAGCGCCTCGGAGGCGCCGTGCCGGTGGGCGCGGTCCAGGGCGACGACGTTCTCGGCGTACGAGGTGGTCTTCAGGCCGGTCAGGGCGCCGCGTTCGTTGCGGGTCCAGGGCACGGTGATCACGGCGGTGGTGTCCGGGCGGCGGGCGGTCTCGCCGAGGGCGACGACCAGGGTGGGCCCGTGCTCGCCCCGGTCGGAGCCGAGCGGGCCGTGGCCGCCGGTGTAGGTGATCCGCAGCCGGCCGAGCGGCATCGGGTTGGCCTCCAGGACGGCCGCGCAGGCGCGCCGGACCTCGTCGTGGTCGGGGTCGGGCAGGCCGAGGCCACGGGCCGAGCGGGTGAGCCGGTCGAGGTGGCGGGTGAGCGCGAACGGCCTGCCGTCGGCCGCCTTGACCGTCTCGAAGATGCCGTCCCCGACCGTCAGGCCGTGGTCGAACACGGAGACACGGGCGGACTCCAGGTCCTTCAGCCCGCCGTCCAGCCAGATCCTCATGCGAACGCCCTTCCGCTGTCCTCGTACGCCCCCGACGCTACCGCGAGCAGCCGGGCCGCCTTCAGCTCGGTCTCCCGCCACTCCCCCTCCGGGTCGGACCCCCAGGTGATGCCGGCTCCGGTGCCGAAGCGCAGGGCGCCCGCGGCACGGTCGATCCAGAAGGTGCGGATGCCCACGGCCAGCTCGCCGGTGCCCCGGTCGGCGTCCACCCAGCCGATGCCCCCGCAGTACGGCCCGCGGGGGGCGGTCTCCAGGGCCTCGATGATCCGCAGCGCACTCGACTTCGGCGCGCCGGTCACCGAGCCCGGCGGGAACGCGGCGGCGAGCAGTTCCGGCCATCCGGCGCCCGCGCGCAGCTCGCCGCGGACCGTCGACACCAGGTGCACGAGGCCGGGGTGCTTCTCGACGGCGCACAGGTCGGGGACCGTCACCGTGCCGGTCGCGCAGACCCGGCCGAGGTCGTTGCGGACGAGGTCCACGATCATCACGTTCTCGGCGTAGTCCTTCTCCAGGAGGTCCGCCTCGGTGCGGCCGGTGCCCTTGATGGGCCCCGACTCCACGGTCCGGCCGGCGCGGCGCAGGAACAGCTCGGGCGAGGCGGTGGCTATCTCCACGCCGTGCTCCGGCAGGCGGATCGTTCCGCCGTAGGGCGCCGGGTTGCCGCGGGCCAGCAGCGCGGTCAGGGCGTCCACGTCGGCGTCCTGTGCCACGGGTGCGCTCAGCACCCGGCAGAGGTTGGCCTGGTAGACCTCGCCGGCCGCGATGTGCGCGCGGATCCGGTGGACGGCGGCCGTGTAGGCGGCGCGGTCCAGGGAGGAGGTCCACTCCCCCACCGCCGGGCCCCGCCAGCGGCCCGGCACCGGCGCGGGCACCGGCTCCGCGCGCACCTCGGCGAAGCGCGCGCAGGTCAGCCGGCCCTCGAAGTCCGCGCAGACGGCCCAGAAGCCGGTGGAGTCCAGGGCGGCCGGGTCGCTGGTGACGTCGAGCAGGCCGGTGGCGACGCGGTCGCCGAAGCGGGCCAGGGGAGGGAGGCCGGACGCACGGCCGGACGGGTGGTGGAGCACATGGTCGAGTCTAGGGTGGGTGTCCCAGGGGTGACCTGGGGATGTCCCGGAGCGGACCCCGAGCGCCGGCTCCGCCGAGCGCACCGCAGCACGCTGCGCAAACGCGTTTTTGTACTGGCCCGGGAATCCGCTAGAGTTCAACACGTCGCCGGGATGCGGAAGCCGACCGAAACGACAAGCGGACGTAGCTCAGTTGGTAGAGCGCAACCTTGCCAAGGTTGAGGTCGCGAGTTCGAGCCTCGTCGTCCGCTCGAAGGAAGAAGGGGTCTTCCCGATCCCCTACACTCCTGGTGGAGTGGCCGAGAGGCGAGGCAACGGCCTGCAAAGCCGTCTACACGGGTTCAAATCCCGTCTCCACCTCCAAGGACGATTAGCTCAGCGGGAGAGCGCTTCCCTGACACGGAAGAGGTCACTGGTTCAATCCCAGTATCGTCCACTGGATCCTCCCCGAGGGTCCCCGGGTCTCCTCGAAGATCCACACCCGCGCGATTAGCTCAGCGGGAGAGCGCTTCCCTGACACGGAAGAGGTCACTGGTTCAATCCCAGTATCGCGCACTGCCTGTGACTCTCGGGTCACGGTCCGCGGACGATTAGCTCAGCGGGAGAGCGCTTCCCTGACACGGAAGAGGTCACTGGTTCAATCCCAGTATCGTCCACACCTCACGAAGCCCCCGGCCGTCTCGAACGGCCGGGGGCTTCGTCGTGCCGGTCAGCTGGAGAACAGCATGTGCCCGAAGCTCTTGTGCCGGTGGTGGCCGTAGTGGCCGTGACCGCCCCCGTGGTGGCCGCCGCCGTGCGGGGCGCCCCACGCGGGCGCGGCCGGCGCGGCGGGGTACGCCTGCGGAGCCGCCGGGGGCGGGGGCCCGGGCTGGGACCACTGGGACTCCAGGCGGGTCAGCGCCTCCAGCTCGCCGTAGTCGAGGAAGATGCCGCGACAGCCGCTGCACTGCTCGATCTGGATGCCGTTGCGGTTGTAGGTGTGCATCGGCGCGTGGCACTTCGGACACTGCATGCTCGGCTCAACTCCTCGCCGTCAGATCCTGCTTCGTACTTCCCCTGGACAGACTCCGTCCGGGGGGTGGGCGGTTGCAGGCTAGCCCGGGGAATCGGGGGCGTCCCGGCCGGGGGCCCTTACGGGGCGGTCATCCGGGCACAGGCGTCGATCAGGGCCTGTTCCACCTCGTCCAGCGGCCGGTGGGCGGCGAGGGCCCGGACGATCGCCAGCGCGGCCGTCTGCACGGTGAGGGCGCGGGCCGGGATGTCCAGTACGGACCAGGGGTCGCCGTCGGCGGGTACGGCGGGGCCGCCGGCGCGCTGGTAGGCGGTGAGGAAGCGGGTCCACTCGTCGGGCGGCAGGAGGCCGCAGGCGTACCAGGCGGCGGGGCGGGCGAGGTCCCAGGCCGGGACGCCGAGGCCGAGGTCGTCGACGTCGATCAGGAGCCAGCGGCCCTCGGGTGCCGGGTGGCGGACGAGCTGGCCGAGGTGCAGGTCGCCGTGGCAGAGGGCGGGTGGGCCGGGCATCGGGGCCTCTCCCCTGGCCCAGGGGGGCAGTGCGGCCCAGGCCCGGAGGACGACCGGGTGCGTCCGCTCGTCGGGCGCGGTGCGCAGGGCCGCGTGCAGGCGGGCGAGGGCACGGGCGGCCTTGGCCGGGCCGCGCATCGGAGGCAGCCCGGCCGGGGGCGCGCCGGCGTGGAGGCGGGCGAGCAGGGTGGCCGCGGCCTCCCAGGGTGCCGCGTCCGGGTCGTCCGGGTCCACGGGGGCGCCGTAGGGCCAGAAGGTCACCAGTCGGTCGTGCAGGGGGACGGCATCGGGGGTGAGCGGGGGCAGCAGGATGTCGGGGAGGCGGGCGGCCGTGGCGACGCGGAGGGCCAGGTGGGCCGGGTCGGTGCCGGGGGCGTGGGCCTTGGCGACGGTGTCGGCGTGCCGGACGACCGTGGCGTCGGGGCGGTCGGCGAGGGCGGCGGTGCCGCAGCCGCAGGAGGCGGTGCCGGGCCGGGGGTGGGCGGCGGTCCTGGCCTGCTCGGTGAGGGCGGGGAGGAGGGTCACGGGGCCTCGGAGGGAGGGGAGGTGGGAGGTGGGTGCTCGGGTGGGGGTCTCAGGGTGGGGGTCTCAGACGGGTCTCAGGGTGGGGGTCTCAGGGTGCGGGGCGGTCGGCGGTGGGGGCGGTCACAGGGGCAGGACCGGTCTGGTGCCGAACTCCTCGTACATGCCCTCGCCGTCGGGGCCGCGCAGGAAGTCGGCCATGGCGGGGTTGCGGTTGCTGGTCGCGAGGGGCAGCCAGGCCAGCAGGGCGCCGTAGCCACCGCAGACCGACTCGCCGCCGTCCCCGCCGTGGACCGCGGTGGTGTCCGAGGTCAGCTCGGCGCGGTAGGTGTCGTACGCGATGCGCAGGCCGAAGGCGTTCGGGTCCCGGTGCGGGCCGGTGCGGTCCTCGTACGGGTCCCGGTCCAGCGGGCACTCGTCGCCCCAGCGGAAGAGCGTGCCGGCGCCCGCGCCGCAGGCGTGCTCCCACTCGTCGGGCGTCGGCAGGCGCAGGCCCCGGTCCGCGAGGACGGCGGGCATGTCGGCAGGGGGAGCGGTCAGGGCCTCGTCCTCGACGGCCATCAGCAGGGCCGGCAGCACGACCTCGCGGCGGGGGCTGAGCACCTGCGCGAGATGGGCCCGCAGATCGTCGCCGTGGCCGAAGCCCCGCGCGACGCTCGCCGCGTAGTCGGCGCTCTGCCCGGGCGTCGGCCGCCAGGCGCCGAGGTCGAATCCGACGGACACCCGGCCGCCCGGTATCAGCGCGAACTCCCGGCCACCGCGCTCGACGCGCACCCGGTGCGGGACGGTCGCGTCCGTGGCCGCCGAGGCGTCCGGCGTGTCCACGTGGACGACGCGGCCGCCCACCGCGGCCGCCACCGCGCGGGCGACGCGGTGTGCGGTCGCCGCGTCGGCCGTGCGCCACCGGTCGAGGGTGAGGTCGGCGAGGGTCATGCGGCGCAGTCTCGCATCCGGCACCGACAACACGGACGCCACGGCCCCGCCGGGAACGGCCAATGCCGGCGCAGCTCCCCAGCTGCGCCGGCATTCGTGCCGTCCGCCGCACCCCCGTCCCCACGGGGTTTCATGGATGGATGTCCCCGCCCGGACCGCTCTTCCGGGCCTGGGGTCGCCGCTCAGCGCCCCAGCATCGCACCCACGGACGACGCCTGTGTGGCCACCGTCTCCCAGCCGTCGAAGACGAGCAGGAGCAGGGCCGCCAGGGGAAGGGCCATGAGCGTCGCCACCAGGGGGTGGCGGCGGCCGGTACGGCGGGGTGCGAACGTCGTCCGTCGCGGTGCCGTGAAGGCCATGGTCCCTCTCCTGACCGTCTCTGTCGTTCTCGGTGGTTCTCGATGAGTCGTTCTCGGTGGTTCTCGGAGCGGCGGGTGTCTGACCTCGGGGGACGAGTGCTGTCACCCGCCGCTTGACCTCAAATCTAGGCGCGGGGCGGTCCGCGGGCGTCATGCCTTCGTACCGATTGCCGGGCCTCCAGGAGGATGAGCCGTCGGCCGCGGAGTACTCCCCAGGGTGGAGACGTGGACCTACGTCTCGGGGTCTTCCCGGAGGGGGTGTCAGCCGTATCCCCGCATATCGGAACTGTCCGATGCGCCGGAAGATCCGCCCTGTGCACCGGGTGGGGTGACTTCGATCACTCGGGAAGGGGGTCCTGGTTCCGGTGGTGATCCACTCCGGGGGTGGTGGCGGCGGACGTCCACGCGGGCGGGCCGGGAAGGCCGCGGCTGTCGTTTGGGGCGCCACCCGCGTGCTCAACAGCCGCTTTCAGCCGTCCTGTTGACCCTGAACGTGATTCAAAGGTGCCGTAGTGGACCGGTTCCTGACTCGCTTTCACCTGTCATGCGCCGCCCGCACAATCCGATCGGCCCCGGAGGGCGCGGCCTCTGCGCGCAGGCGGCCGGGGAATCGTAAGCTGTGCCACGTCACAGGGACCGGGCAGCGGGGATGAACATGGCGATGATGCGCCTGAGGCGCGAGGACCCGCGCGTCGTCGGCTCGTTCAGGCTTCACCGACGGCTCGGCGCGGGCGGGATGGGCGTGGTCTACCTCGGCTCCGACAAGAAGGGCCAGCGGGTCGCGCTCAAGGTGATCCGGCCCGACCTCGCGGAGGACCAGGAGTTCCGGTCCCGGTTCGCGCGCGAGGTCTCGGCGGCCCGGCGGATCAGGGGCGGGTGTACGGCCCGGCTGGTCGCCGCCGACCTGGAGGCCGAGCGGCCCTGGTTCGCCACGCAGTACGTCCCCGGCCCCTCCCTGCACGACAAGGTCGCCGACGAGGGCCCGCTCGGCGCGGCGGACACGGCCGCGGTCGGCGCGGCGCTGTCCGAGGGACTGGTCGCCGTGCACGAGGCCGGGGTCGTCCACCGGGATCTGAAGCCCTCCAACATCCTGCTGTCCCCCAAGGGGCCGCGGATCATCGACTTCGGCATCGCCTGGGCCACCGGCGCCTCCACGCTCACCCATGTGGGCACCGCGGTCGGCTCGCCCGGCTTCCTCGCCCCGGAGCAGGTACGCGGCGCCGCGGTCACCCCGGCGACGGACGTCTTCTCGCTCGGCGCCACCCTCGCGTACGCCTCGACCGGCGACTCCCCCTTCGGGCACGGCAGTTCCGAGATCATGCTGTACCGGGTGGTGCACGAGGAGCCGCAGCTGTACGGCGTACCCGACGCGCTCGCCCCGCTGGTCCGGGCCTGTCTGGCCAAGGTGCCCGAGGACCGGCCGAGCACGTTGCAGCTGTCGCTGCGACTCAAGGAGATCGCCGCCCGCGAGGCCCAGGGCATGACCGAGGCGCGGCCACCGGCCCCGCGTGCCGCCGAGGCGGACCGGCCCACCGGGCGGCTCGTCGACACCTACCCCGAACCGCAGCGGGTCCAGCGGCGCGGCGCCCCCGGTACCCCGCCGCCGCGTGGCGGCACCCCCTCCCGGGGCGGTGGGCCGGCACGCGGCGCCGCCCCCGCGCGGGGCGGCAACGCCTCCCGGGGCTCCGGAGTGCCCTCCCGCCCAGGTGCCGGACGGCCGACCCCGCCACGCGGGGGCTCGGCGCGTTCCGGCAGCGGCGGGCGGCCCGCTCCGCGCAGCGGCTCCGGGCGGCCGGGTCCGCGGACGACGGGGACCGGGCGGCGGCCGGCCAATCCCCGGCTCCTGCGGCAGCGGCTGTTCGTGTTCGTGGTGGTGACGCTGCTGGTGGCGCTCGGCATCGCGGTCGCGCAGGGCTGCCAGGGCCCGGCGCGCGGGCTCGGCGACGACAGCGGCGGCCGCCGGCACGCCCAGCCCAGCTTCACCCCTACGGCTCCGGACGGGCGCGGGTCGGCGCCCAGCCAGGACTTCGGGAACTGAGCGGGTCGGGGGGAATCCGGGGTTTGAGGGAGGCGTGCCCGGGGCGGCGCTACCGGACTTGGTGACCCCGGGAATCCGACGCCGAGTGAGCGGCAGCGCTGGGGGCAGGGGCCGTAGGGGCGTGGGCCGGGAGGCCGGCGACACCGGACTGTCGAGGCACGGGCCGTGCAGGCAGGCCGTTCCTGTGACCGGCCGCGCGTTCGGGAGCCGCAGGGCCGGCTGACGGCGTCGGCCGGGGCCGCCTCTTCCGGCGTTCTGAGGACCGGGGGTCAGGGGGTCGGGCGGCCGGTTGTCACCGCGTAGAAGGAGACGGCCGCCGCAGCGCCCACGTTGAGGGAGTCGACGCCGTGGGACATCGGGATGCGGACCCATTCGTCGGCGGCCATCAGGGCCTGCCGGGAGAGGCCGTCCCCCTCGGCACCGAGCATGAGCGCGACCCGGTCCATGGTGTGCGGGGCGGTCTCGTCCAGGGAGCGGGCCTTGTCGTCGGGGGTGAGGGCGAGGAGCGTGAAGCCCGCCTCGCGGACCGACTCCAGTCCCTTCGGCCAGGTCTCCAGGCGGGCGTAGGGCACCGAGAACACCGCACCCATGGAGACCTTGACGCTACGGCGGTACAGGGGATCGGCGCAGTCCGGTGACAGCAGGACCGCGTCCATGCCGAGGGCCGCGGCCGAGCGGAAGATCGCGCCGATGTTCGTGTGGTCGTTGACCGACTCCAGCACCACCACCCGACGGGCGCCGCCGAGCAGCTCGGCGGCGGTGGGCAGCGGCTTGCGCTGCATGGAGGCGAGGGCGCCGCGGTGCACGTGGTAGCCGGTGACGCGCTCGGCGAGTTCCGGGTCGACCGCGTACACCGGGGCCGGCACCTCGTCGATGACGTCGCGCATGACGTCGACCCACTTGGCCGAGAGCAGCATGGACCGCATCGCGTAGCCCGCTTCCCTGGCCCGGCGGATGACCTTCTCGCCCTCGGCGATGAACAGGCCCTCGGCGGGCTCGCGCCGGCGGCGCAGCTCGACGTCGGTCAGGCCCGTGTAGTCGGTGAGGCGGGGGTCGTCGGGGTCCTCGACGGTGATGAGATCGGCCACGGGGTGATGCTGCCTTGTCCTGAGAGGTGGGGAGGAAGGTGCTGCTTACGGTCGGGGCAGGCCGGCGTGCACCACCTCGCCGACGACGATGACCGCGGGGGGCCGGACGTCCTCGGCCCGTACGGCCTCGGCGACGGTGGCGAGCGTGGCGTCCACCCGGCGCTGCGCGGCCGTCGTGCCCTCCTGGACCAGCGCGACCGGCGTCTCGGGCGGCCTGCCGTGCGCGACGAGCGTCTCGGCGATCCGCCCTATCTTGTCGACGCCCATCAGGATCACCAGGGTGCCGGTGAGCTTCGCGAGCGAGACCCAGTCGACCAGGGAGCGCTCGTCGTCGGGGGCGACATGGCCGCTGACGACCGTGAACTCATGGGCGACACCGCGGTGCGTGACCGGGATGCCCGCGGCGCCCGGCACCGAGATGGAGCTGGAGATGCCGGGGACGACGGTGCAGGGGATGCCGGCCTCGGCGAGCGCGTGCACCTCCTCCATGCCACGGCCGAAGACGAAGGGGTCGCCGCCCTTGAGCCGGACCACCGACCTGCCCTGTTTGGCGTGTTCGATCAGCGCGTTGTTGATGGCCTCCTGGGCCATGAAACGGCCGTACGGAATCTTCGCGGCGTCGATCACCTCGACGTGCGGCGGGAGTTCGGCGAGCAGGTCCCGGGGGCCGAGCCGGTCCGCGATGACGACGTCCGCCTCGGCGAGCAGCCGGCGCCCGCGCACGGTGATCAGGTCGGGGTCGCCCGGGCCGCCGCCGACGAGGGCGACGCCAGGGGTGCGGTTGCGGTAGTGCGGGGCGACCAGGGTGCCGTCGCGCAGGCCCTCGACGACCGCGTCCCGGACGGCCGCGGTGTGGCGGGGATCCCGGCCGGGCGCGTCGGTGGTGAGCACGGCGACGGTGACGCCCTCGCTGTGGCCGGTCGCCGGCGTCCAGGCGGTGGCCTCGTCGGCGTCGTCGGCGCGCACGCACCAGACGCGGCACCGCTCCCCCTCGGCGGAGGCCCGGGTGTTGGCCTCGGGGTCGCTGGTGGCGATGAGCGCGTACCAGGCCTCGGCGAGGTCACCGTCCGCGTAGCACCGCCGCGACCAGGCGATCTCGCCCGCGTCCGCCATGGCCTCGACGGACGGGGTCGCCTCCGGGGACACGAGGACGATGTCCGCGCCGGCCGCGATCAGCGCGGGCAGCCGGCGCTGGGCGACCTGACCGGCGCCGAGGACGACCACGCGCCGGCCGGAGAGGCGGAGGCCTACGGGGTAGGCGGGGTGTTCGGCCATGGGGGCGGTCCTCCGGTGGCTGTGTGGGGCCCTGACGTGCGGATTTTACGTGGGCGGCGGGAGACCCGGGACAGGTGTCCGGTGGCTGGGCGCCGACGCCGGGTGCCCAGTCCTGCGGCCGGCCCCGGGGGCCGGGAGACGTGCGGACGTGGGCCACTGCTCGGGTACCCACGCGTCGGGGCCCCGGCGCCCTGGTCCGTCGGAGGGTGAGTCCGTCGGAGTGGGGCGCCGGGGCCACCGCCCGATCGTCGCGGGGGCCCGTCGCCTACTTCTCGGTGACTCCGGCCGAGTCGAAGGTCGCCACCTCGTGCATGGCGCGGGCCGTGCTCTGGACCAGCGGCAGGGCCAGCAGGGCGCCGGTGCCCTCGCCCAGGCGCAGGTCCAGGTCGACCAGGGGGCGCAGGCCCAGCTTGTTGAGGGCGGCCACGTGCCCGGGCTCGGCGCTGCGGTGCCCGGCGATGCAGGCCGCGAGGACCTCGGGGGCGATGGCGCGGGCCACCAGGGCCGCGGCACCCGCGCTGACGCCGTCCAGGATCACCGGCGTACGCAGGGACGCGCCGCCGAGGAGCAGGCCGACCATGGCCGCGTGTTCGAAGCCGCCGATGGCCGCGAGGACGCCGACGGGGTCGGCCGGGTCCGGCTGGTGCAGTTCCAGAGCCCGGCGGACGACCTCGGTCTTACGGGCCAGCGTCTCGTCGTTGATGCCGGTGCCGCGGCCGGTGACGTCGGCCGGGTCCGCGCCGGTGAAGACGGAGATCAGCGCGGCGGACGCGGTGGTGTTGGCGATGCCCATCTCGCCGGTCAGCAGCGCCTTGTTGCCGGCCGCCACCAGGTCACGGGCGGTCTCGATGCCGACCTCGATCGCGGCCTTGGCCTCCTCGCGGGTCATCGCCGGGCCGGTGGTCATGTCGGAGGTGCCGCCGCGGATCTTGCGGGGCAGCAGACCCGGCGTGGCGGGCAGGTCGGCGGCCACGCCGACGTCCACGACGCACACCTCGGCGCCGACCTGGGCGGCGAAGGCGTTGCAGACCGCGCCCCCGCCGAGGAAGTTGGCCACCATCTGGGAGGTGACCTCCTGCGGCCAGGGGGTGACGCCCTGGGCGTGCACCCCGTGGTCGCCGGCGAAGATCGCGACGGCGGCGGGTTCCGGGATCGGCGGCGGGCACTGCCGGGACAGGCCGGACAGCTGCGCGGAGATGATCTCCAGCATGCCGAGCGCGCCCGCCGGCTTGGTCATGCGCTTCTGTCGCTCCCACGCCTCGCCGAGCGCCTTGGCGTCGAGCGGGCGGATCTGTGCGACGGTCTCGGCAAGCAGGTCGTGGGGGTCCTCTCCGGGCAGGGCGCGTCGGCCGTACGTCTCCTCGTGCACCACCCAGGACAGGGGGCGCCGCTTGGACCAGCCGACCTGCATCAGCTCCGGCTCGTCCGGGAACTCGTCGACGTACCCGACGCACAGGTACGCCACGACCTCCAGGTGCTCGGGCAGGCCGAGCGCGCGGACCATCTCCCGCTCGTCGAAGAAGCTGACCCAGCCGACGCCGAGGCCTTCGGCGCGGGCGGCGAGCCAGAGGTTCTCCACCGCGAGCGCCGAGGAGTAGGGCGCCATCTGCGGCTGGGTGTGCCGGCCGAGGGTGTGCCGACCGCCGCGGGTGGGGTCGGCGGTGACGACGATGTTGACCGGGGTGTCGAGGATGGCCTCGATCTTCAGTTCCTTGAACTGCTTGGCCCGGCCCTTGGGCAGCGACTTGGCGTAGGCCTCGCGCTGGCGCATCGCCAGTTCGTGCATGGTCCGCCGGGTCTCGGCGGAGCGGATGACGACGAAGTCCCAGGGCTGCGAGTGACCCACCGAGGGGGCGGTGTGGGCGGCCTCCAGGACGCGCAGCAGCACCTCGTGCGGGATGGGGTCGCCACGGAAGCCGTTGCGGATGTCGCGACGCTCGCGCATGACCTTGAGGACGGCCTCGCGCTCGGCGTCGGCGTAGCCGGGGGCGGCGGGGCCGTGGGACGGCCGGGCCTGCCGCGCCGGGATCTCGTCCTGGTCGGCGGCCGTGGTCCGCAGGTCGTCCGCGTTCTGCACGACGTCGTCCGCGCTCTGTACGACGGCGTCCGCGCTCTGTACGACGTCGTCGTGCACGACCTCGTCCTCGGTGGCGTCGGCGGCGTCGGTGGCGTCGACGGCATGCGGTACGGCCTCGGGGGCCGCGGCCGGCTCGGCCTCGCGGGGCGCGGGCACGGTGGCCACCGGTTCGGGCTGCTCGGGGCCGGCCGGCTGGGGGTGCTGGGCGTCCTGCGCGGGCAGGATCAGCGGCTGGGGCGGGGTGGGGGCCAGATGCGGAGTGGTCGGCACCTGTCCCTCCACCGGCACGAACTGCCCGACCGACTGACCCGGCATCGCCTGCGAGGACACGCTGGACGGCAGCGGGGCGTCCTCGGCGGCGGGCGTGACCTGCTGAGGGCCCTGCGCCGGGTACGCGAACTCCTCGGGGGCGGACGCGTCGGGTGTGGTCGCCTCCGGTACGACGGCGGCGGGGGCCTCGGTCTCCGGGTCCGCCTCGGTTGCCACGGCGGGCGTCGCGTCGGCGGGGTCCGGGACGGGCTCGGCCTCGGCGGCGGGCGCGGTCTCCTCGACGGTCGCCGGGGGCTGCGGGGCGGCGACCGGCTGGGCCTGCGCGCTCGGTGTCTCGTCGGCGGCCACCGGCAGTGGCTCGGCGGGCACGGCCTGGGGCACGACGGGTTCGGCGCTCTCGGCCGGCGCGGGCGGGACCTCTGCGACCGGAGCGACCGGGGCCGACCGCGCCTCCTCGACCGGCACAGCCTGAGGTTCGTCGACGGGCGCGGCCTCAGGCGCCGGCTGCGGCACCGCTTCACCGGCGCGAGCCGCCACGGCGGGCTGCGTCTCGGTGACCGGCTCGACAGGCTGGACCGCCACGTCATCGGCCGGAGCCTCGGCCGCGACGGGCTCGGCAGCGCCCTCCGCCGGCTCGGCCCCGGCCGCACCGGGCTGGGTCTCGGCACCGGCCCCGGTGTCCACGGCACCCGGCGCCGCGTCGTGCACCGCGACCGGCTCCGGATCGTCCACCGGAACCGGTTCGGCACCGTCGGCGGGAGGCGCGTACACCCCGTCGTGCCCCTGTGCGGGCTGCACGCCGTCGTGGCCGTGCACCACTTGGGCCGGGGCCTGCGCGCCGGCCTGGATCACCAGACGGGCGAGCGTCGCCTGCGCGGCACCGGAGGAATCCACGGCGGCCTCGGTCACGGGAGCGACGCCCGGGTCAACCGTTTCGGCAGCCGGCACCGGCGCGTCGGACGGAACCGCACCCGGAACCGCGCCCCAGGGAGCCGCGGCCCCCGGAGCCATCTCGCCGAGCGGCTGCGCGTCCAGGTACTCGGGGCCGGCGGGCGCGGGGCCCGGCTGGCGGACCGGTGCTCCGGCCGGGCCCCGGTCGGCGAGGGAGCGGACCGGGCCTGCGGAGGTGTTGGGGATCGGCGGGCCGAGGTGGAGCGGGCGGCGCGGCGGCTGCGGGGCGGCCGAGGGGTCCTGCGGGGCCGACAGGATGGGCGAGGGCGGCACGGACGCCGGGGTCGCGCCGGGCAGGCGGACGCCGCTGAGGTCGACCGAGCCGCTGTCGCGGCCGGCCGTCTCGTGCGGTCCCGGCGCGTGGACGGTCTCGACCACCGGCTCGGGAGCGGGCGGCGGCACCTCGTTGCCCCACGCGCCCTGAGCGCCCGGCAGCAGCAGGTCCTCGTCCTCGGCGGGTGCCTCGGAGAGGTAGGTGAACGTGCTGTGCGCGGGGGCGCCCGGCTGTTCCACCATGCCTGCGCTCTCCGGCTGTCCCTCGCCCGGGATCTGGCCGGTGTCCGTCATGCGTACCCCTCGCCCATCGGTTAGTGCTCCTACGACCAGCTCACCCGGAACGGCGCACCGACCGCCCCGTAGTGAAGAACGAGCGTCCGTGCCCAGCGGCACGAGCGGCCCGCCCAAAAAAGGCGACAAAGCCATTCAGTGGCATTGTCCCGGCCGGGACGCCGTCGCGACAGCAAGATCCGCCACTGTCCGCTGTGGACTGCGCCACGTTGCGCGTCCTCCGGTTCCGCAGTACCACACCCACCCCCAAAAAGGGCGTGCGTTCCGGACATTGGCGAACGAAGTTCCGGGCCGCCGGTGCGGTACAACGATCGGCCAGCCTACCGCGCGCGGTACGACAACCGGATCACGGGGCGCGGTCGGGCAGCACCCCGGTGAGCAGGAACGCCACGCTCCGCTCGGTCTCCGTCCAGGCCCGGGTGTCGAGTTCGACGGACTGCACCAGGGCGCACTCGACCCGGTATCCGTGCTCGGTGAGGTCACGGCCGACGAGTTCGGCGGCGTCGCGGGTGCCGGCGTGGGTGACGATGCGCTGCGGACGCCGGTCGGCCACGGCGGAGACCACGGCCACTCCCCCGCCGCCGATCCGGACGACGTCGGGTTCGGGCAGGTTCTCCAGGACGTGTGGCGCGTCGCCGTGCACCACCTGGAGCTGGACGCCGTAGCGGCGGGCGGCGGCGTCGGTGCGGGCGCAGGCCCCGGGGTCGCGGTCGACGGCGATGACGGCGGCGCCGGCGCGCGCTGCCTCGGCGGCGAAGGCGCCGGCGCCGCAGCCGATGTCCCAGACGAGGTCGCCGACGCGGGGGCCGAGCCGGGCGAGTTGGGCGGCGCGCAGCAGTTCCGTCTCGCCCTCGCCGAGGGGCGCGCCGTCGCCGTACGACGTGTCGGGCTGGACCCAGCCGCGCGGGCCGGTGCCCGGGTCGCGGCCGGCGATCCAGCCGCCGCCCTCCCCGGTGCCGCCCGGTCCGACGGGTCCGGCGGGGCCGCCGATGACGATGACCACGTTGGGGTCGCGCCAGCTGTGGTCGGCGGCGTTGTCGGAGGTGACGACGCTGACCCGCTCGCGTTCGGTACCCAGTTCCTCGCAGATGACGAAGGTGCGGTGCACGCCCTCCAGCAGCAGCCCGAGTTCGGCCGGTCCGGCGCCCGGTGCGGTGAGGACGGCGACCTTGGTGTGGGCGCGGCAGACGTTCACGGCGCGGCGCAGGGTGCGCGGGTGGGCGACGACGACCTGGGCGTCGTCCCAGGGCATGCCGGCGCGGGCGAAGGCGGCGGCGACGGCGGAGACGGCGGGTACGACCTCGACCTCCAGGCCGAACTCCGGGTCGCGCAGGGTGCGGACGACGCCGAAGAAGCCGGGGTCGCCGTCGGCGAGGACCACGGCGGTGCCGCGGTGGGCGGCGATGCGGCGGGCGGCGAGCGCGAGGCTGCCGAGGCGGATGCGTTCGGCGGTGGGCGGGACCTCGGGCAGTGCCAGGTGGTGGGCCGCGCCCGCCACGAGGGTGGCGGCGCCGAGGGCGGAGCGTGCCGCGTCGGTCAGCGGCGAGCCGTCCCAGCCGATCACCGTGACCCGGTCGGCCATCGTCGTGTATCTCCAGGTTCGCGCGGGTCGTCAGGGGGGCGTGCCCGTGGTGCGGGCTCCGTGAGCGTACCCGGTGTGTCGTGGGGGGCGCCCGGGGGCTCAGTTCCAGTCCGCGTAGGAGGTGTAACCGCTGTCGGCGCGCTGTTCGCTCACCCCGGCCAGGTCCTCGGGCAGCAGGCTCCAGACGATGACGTCGGTGCGGACGTCGGTCCAGGTGCCGTGAGCGGTCCTGCTCCGGGCTATCCAGGCGCCGCGCAGCACGCCCTCGCTGATGCAGCCGATCTTCTGGGCGACCTGCTGGGCGGCGGCGTTGTCGGCGGCGGTGCGCAGTTCGAGGCGTTCGAAGCCCTGGTCGTGGAAGAGCCACCGCGCGGTGGCGAGGACGGCTTCGCAGGCGTAGCCCTCGCCGCGGGCCCAGGGTGCGGTGACGTAGGCGATCTCGGTGGCGCGCACCCGCCAGTCGGTGCGGCTGAGGTGGACGGTGCCGACCAGCCGCTGGGTGAGGAACTCGTCGACGGCGAAGACGATGCCGCGGCCCTCGGTGCGTTCGGCGGGGGCGCGGGCGGTGATCCAGGCGCGGGCGTCGGCCAGGGTGTAGGGCTGCGGCGCCGAGGTCCAGGTGGTGACCAGTTCGTCATTCATCATCTCGGCGAGGGCCTCGGCGTCCGACTCCTCGAAAGGGCGCAGCACCAGCCGCTCCGTACTGATGGAGACGTGGGGAAAGGTGCCGGTCATGCGCCGCTCCAGTGCTTCGGAAGACTTCAGGGCCCTGCTGAACTGCCCAGCATGCAGCATGAAACCACCGGACCGCACGACGGGGTCCACTCACCGTGCCGGAGTGGACCCCGTGCGTCGCGGAACGCCGTGTGCGGGTGGTGTCAGCTCTGGGTCACCGGCAGGACGGAGCCGTGGTACTTGTCCCGGATGAACGTGGCGACCTCGGGCGAGACGAGCAGCCGGGCGAGCTTCTTGACCCCGGGGTCGTCCTCGTCGCCGCGTTTCACGGCGAGGAGGTTGGCGTAGGGGTTGTCCTTCGCCGACTCCAGGAGGACGGCGTCCTTCGTGGGGCTCAGGCCCGCGTCCTGGGCGTAGTTGTTGTTGATCACGGCCGCGTCCACGTCGTCCAGCGAGCGGGGCAGCTGGGCCGCTTCCAGTTCCCGGAACCTCAGGTGCCGGGGGTTGGAGGTGACGTCCGCGGGGGACGCGTCGGTGCCCGCGCCCGCCTTGAGCCGGATCAGGCCCGCGGTGGCGAGGAGTCGGAGCGCGCGGCCCTCGTTGGTGGTGTCGTTGGGTACGGCGACGGTGGCTCCGTCGGCGAGTGCCCCGGGCTCGCGGACCTTCTTGGAGTAGACCCCCATGGGCGGCAGGTAGGGCTTGACGACCGACACCAGGTCCGTGCCCTTGGACTTGTTGAAGTCGTCCAGGAAGGGCTGGTTCTGGTAGAGGTTGGCGTCCAGGTCACCCTCCTGGAGGGCGGTGTTCGGCAGGACGTAGTCCGTGAACTCCCTGACCTCCAGCTTGAGTCCGGCCTTGGCGGCGAGGTGGTCCTTCACATAGGTGAGGACCTCGCCGGCCGGGACGGCGGTGGCGCCGACGACGAGGGTGCCGTCCGCGTCACCGCCCTTGCCGGAGTCCGTGCCGGTGCCGCAGGCGGTGAGGCCGAGGGCCAGGGCCGCCACGGCGACGACGGACTTGCGCATCGGTGGGCTCCTCCCGAAGCGGGGATCAGAAGGACGGGATGACCGAGCCCTGGTACTTGTCCTCGATGAACTTCTTGACCTCGGGCGAGGTGAGGAGCTTGGCGAGCTTCTTCACGCGCGGGTCGTCCTCGTTGCCCTTCTTCACGGCGAGGAAGTTGCCGTAGGGGTTGTTCTTCGCGGACTCCAGGACGAGGGCGTCCTTGGCGGGCTTGAGGCCGGAGGAGATGGCGTAGTTGCCGTTGACCACGGCCGCGTCCACGTCGTCCAGGGAGCGCGGGGTCTGGGCCGCCTCGACCTCCTTGAACTTCAGGTTCTTGGGGTTCTTGGCGATGTCCTGCGGGGTGGCCTCGTTGCCGACGCCGTCCTTGAGGGTGATGAGCCCGTTGGCGGCGAGCAGCTTGAGGGCGCGGGCCTCGTTGACGGAGTCGTTCGGGACGGCGACGGTCGCACCGCTCTTCAGCGCGTCGGCCTTCTTGACCTTGTGGGAGTAGAGGCCGAGCGGCTCCAGGTGCACCGTGACGACGGGCACGATGTGGGTGCCGCGCTTCTTGTTGAAGTCGTCCAGGTACGGCTGGTTCTGGAAGTAGTTGGCACCGACACTGCCGTCCTCGGTCGCCGTGTTGGGGGCGATGTAGTCGGTGAACTCCTTGACCTCCAGGTCGAGTCCGGCCTTCTTCGCCAGGTTCTTCTTGACGAAGTTGAGGATCTCGGCGTGCGGGGTCGGGCTCGCGGCGACGATCAGCGGGCCGCTGGTGTCGGAGGAGCCGGAGTCCTTGTCCGAGCCGCAGGCGGAGAGGCCGAGGGTGAGGGCTCCGGCGGCGAGGACGGCGGTGGTGAACTTGGCGGTGTTACGCACGAAAAGTGCCTTTCCTTAAGGGTGGTGCGACCCCGGGTACGGGGAGTCTTGGGGGGGTGTCGCTCAGGCGACCTTGCCGACGTCGGCCGCGCCGGTCTCCTTGGCCTTGAGCAGGCGGAGCCGGGGGCCGGGTCCGGAGCGTCCGCCGCGGCCGTGCAGGGAGCGGGCCGCGAAGTCGCCGGCGAACTGGATGAGGGAGATGACGACGGCGAGGATCCCGACGGTGATCCACATCAGCTCGGTCTCGAAACGCTGGTAGCCGTAGCGGACGGCGAGGTCGCCGAGGCCGCCGCCGCCGACCGTGCCGGCCATGGCGGAGTAGCCGATGAGGGCGATGACGGTGGTGGTGGTGCTGGCGATCAGCGAGGGCAGCGCCTCGGGGACCAGGACCTTGCGGACGATGGTCCAGGTGTTGCCGCCCATGGACTGCACGGCCTCGACCAGTCCCCCGTCCACCTCGCGGACGGCCGTCTCGACCAGCCGCGCGAAGAACGGGATGCCGCCGATGGCCAGCGGCACGATGGCGGCCGTGGTGCCGATCGTCGTGCCGGTGACCCAGCGGGTGAAGGTCATCAGGGCGACCATCAGGATGATGAACGGCATCGACCGGCCGACGTTCACGACCTGGCCGATCACCTTGTTGGCGACGACGTTCTGGAGCAGCCCGCCCCGGTCGGTGAGGACGAGGAGGATGCCGAGCGGAAGGCCTGCGGCGACGGCTATCAGGGTGGACCAGAGGACCATCTGGAACGTCTCGCTACACGCCTGCGACAGCAGCGGCTGCATCTCGGACCAGGTCACTTGGCACCTTCCTTCACCAGCAGGGCCTCCTGGCCCACCACGTCGATCTGGAGTCCCCGCTCCCGCAGGAAGCCGATCGGCACCACGTTGTCCTCGTAGCGGCCGGGCAGTTCGATGCGCATACGGCCGATCTGGAGGCCGCCGACGGTGTCGATGGCGGCGCCGAGGATCGAGATGTCGATGTTGTAGGTGCGCGACAGCTGGGAGACGACCGGCTGGGTGGCGGCCTCGCCGTGGAAGGTGATGTCGAGGACGGTGCGGTCGTCGCCGGTGCGCTCGCCGCTGACCGGGAACAGCGCGGCGGCCAGCTCGGAGCCGGGGGTGGCGAGCAGTTCGGTGACGGTGCCGGACTCCACGATCCGGCCGCGCTCCATGAGGGCGGCGGAGTCGCAGACCGACTTCACGACGTCCATCTCGTGGGTGATGAGCAGGACGGTCAGGCCCAGTTGCCGGTTCAGGTCGCGCAGCAGCTGGAGGATGGAGCGGGTGGTCTCGGGGTCGAGGGCGCTGGTGGCCTCGTCGGAGAGCAGCACCTTGGGGTCGCCGGCCAGGGCGCGGGCGATGCCGACGCGCTGCTTCTGGCCGCCGGAGAGCTGGGCGGGGTAGGACTTGGCCTTGTCGGCGAGGCCGACCAGGTCCAGCAGTTCCAGGGCCTTGCGGGAGCGGTCCTTGCCGGACCTGCCGAGGATCTCCAGGGGCAGTTCGACGTTGTCCTGGACGGTCCGCGTGGACAGCAGGTTGAAGTGCTGGAAGACCATGCCGATGTGGCTGCGGGCCCGGCGCAGTTCCCTGCCCGCGCGCGGTCCGCGGCCGGCGAGGGCGGTCAGGTCCTGCCCGGCGACGGTCACGGTGCCGGCGGTGGGGCGTTCCAGCAGGTTGACACAGCGGATGAGGGAGGACTTGCCGGCGCCGGACTGGCCGATGACGCCGTAGACCTCGCCTTCGCGGACGTGCAGATCGACGCCGTCGAGGGCGGTGACCTCACGGCCGCGGGAGCGGTAGACCTTGGTCAGGCCCGAGGTGGTGATCACGTGGGTTTCCGTCACTGTCGAGTGCGCGGGCGTGGGTGTGCCCGGGCACGGGTGCATGCGGTTCGGCATGGAGGGTGGATACGTCCCGGGCGCTCTTCACGGCGCACGGACATGCCACGGCTCTCGCTTCGGGGCGCGAGGCTCAGCTGATGCGGGGGCCCTCTAGCAGGCGCACATTCGACACATCAGGCGACACATACAACGAGCACCGGGCGTCATGGTCGCCTCGGTCGCAAGGGTGCGGCAGCTCGTCGTGGTCATGCGGTCAGTAAAGCAGACGCACAGGTCCGGCCGTCGGCCGCTGTCCGCATGCTGGACAGCGGCGGACACCCTGACCGGCGGTTTCGGCTCCGGCCGGGGCACTGCACGTGTTCGCCGGTGACCAGTGCGGACAAGGCCGGGAGCGCCCCGGCGACCAGGGCGGCGTCCGGCTCCCCGGTCGGCGGGCTGTGGCCAACGCCACGGTGCGGACGCGGGCAGCCCGGGCCGCTCGGCGGACTCCGGGGCCGGGGGCCAAGGGACGCTTCGCCCGTAATAGGGTCTCGGCATGCTCACTGTCCTGATGCTGGTCACCGGCGTCGCCGCGCTGTTGCTCGCCGCCTGGTGCGGCTGGGCGGCGTACCGTGACCAGCCGACCAAGGACTGGCACTTCATCGGCATGGCCGTGGTGCTGGTGGCGGCCCTGGTCCAGTTGGTGACCGGGATCGTGCTGCTGGCGCGGGGCGAGAAGCCGGAGCAGGGCACGACGATCTTCGTGGCGTATCTGCTGGGCGCCTTCGCGTGCGTCCCGGCGGCGGGGCTGATGTCCCTGAGCGAGCGCACCCGCTGGGGCTCGGTGACGGTCGCGGCGGCCGGTGTGGTGCTGGCCGTGCTGGAAGTACGGCTCTACGACATCTGGGGAGGCTGACGTGACGGCGGCGGAGGAGAGGCCGACGCGCCTCATCAGCGGGCCGGGCATGCTGCTGGTCTGGTTCTACGGTGTGATGGTGGTCGGCGCGGTGTCGCGCTCGGCGTACCAGATCGCCACCGACTTCGGCCGGGCACCGCTGGCGTACACGCTCTCGGCGCTGGCCGGGGTGGTGTACGGGTTCATCACGTACACGCTGGTCCGGGGCGGCGAGACGGCCCGGCGGGCGGCGCAGGTCTGCTGCGCGGCCGAGCTGGCGGGTGTCCTGATCGTGGGGACGTGGACGCTGGTCGAGCCGTCCGCGTTCCCGGACTCGACCGTGTGGTCCGACTACGGCATGGGCTATGTCTTCATCCCGGTCCTGCTGCCGCTGACCGCGCTGTACTGGCTGCGGAGGAAGGCACCGGCCGACCGGACCGCCTGAGTCGTCCGGCCGGGCGCGGTACGTCGAGTCCCGCGCCCTTCACTCCCGCGCGTTCTGGCGTGCTCACGCCGTCTGCGCGTAGACCCCCGCCTGCTTCTCCAGGACGATCAGCTCCACCCCGTCGGCTCCCCGGGAGCGGCCCACCGTCTCGTAGCCCGAGCGGCGGTAGAGGCGGAGGTTGCCCTCGCTGCGGTGGCCGGTGTGCAGGCGGAACCGCTTGGCGCCGCGCTCCTCGGCCAGGGTCGCCTCGGCCGCGCGCAGCAGCCGGGCGCCGATGCCGTGGCCCTGGAGGCGGGGGTGGACGCAGAGCTTGCCGATGGCCGCGGCGCCGTCCTCGCCGAGCTTGCCGCGCACCGAGCCGACCACCTCGTCACCGAGCCGGGCGACGAAGACGCAGTCCGAGACGACCTCCTCGCGGACGGAGTCCAGGGACTGGACGAGCGGGTCGATGCGGTAGTTGCCGTACAGCGCCGCCTCGCTCTGGAAGCACAGGTACTGGAGTCTGAAGATCTGCTCCGCGTCCTGCTCGGTCGCCACCGAGATGGTCACGCTCATGCCCATGTGCGCATGCCTCCCGCTCACCTGATCGCCTGTCTCCCCCACTCCTATCCCCGCCCTCAGCGCGAAGCAACCTCCGGTGCGAGCAGCCGCCGAAGACATCCCAGACATCGGGAACGTTCCGGCCCAAGACTGCCCTGTGAGATACCCAACTCCCCCGCGATCTCCCGGTAGGTGGGGTCCCGCGGCGAGAGCAGTGCCGCGACGAGCCCGGGGCAGCGGCCGGGCAGCCGGCGGACCGCGTCCCACAGGTCCCGGTACCGGGCGGCGGAGAGGGCGAGTTGCTCGGGGCCGCGCCGGAGGTCGTCGGCGGGCTCGGTGCCGTAGGGGCGTTCGAGGCGGGTGGTACGACGGCTGCGGCGGGCCTCGGCGCGGACGGCCCGGCGCAGCCAGCCCTGCGGGTCCGGCGGGGGCCCCTCCTCCTCCAGACGCTCCAGCAGCCGGAGCCAGACGGCCTGTTCGAGATCGCCCGGCTCACCCCCCGCGGCATACGCCTCCGCGGCGGCCTCGGCGGTCAGCAACGGGTGCAGCGCGGACACCAGGTCGTGCGTCATATGCGAAACGACGAACCGCCCCGGCGAAGGGTTGCCGGGGCGGCCCGTAGACACCCCGGACGGGGTGTTCGCGAGGCGGCGCGTTGACGCGGAGCGCCGCGTGCCGGGTTCGCGGTCAGTCCGCCAGGAAGTCGGCGCGGGCCAGCACACCGGTGTCGGCGTTGTCCGTGAAGACGCCGTCGATGCCGGTGGCGAAGTAGGCCTTGAAGGCGCCGAAGGGGTCGCCGTAGCCGTCGGCCGCACTGCCCTTGCGGAACTCGGCCGGCAGGAAGGGGTTCTCGTTGCGCATGGTGTAGGGGTGCAGGACCAGGCCCACCTTGTGCGCGTCGGCGACCAGGGTGGTCGGCTCGGCGAGGGTGCCGTCCGCCTTGCGGGGGATCACCAGGTCCAGGGTGGGGCCGATGCCCTGGGCGTAGCCGGCGATCTCCCGCAGGCCCTTGGGGGTGATCAGGTCGGCGACCGTGCGCGGGTCGCCCGTCGCCACGAAGTCCCAGGGGCGGCTGTCGGCCGTGGAGAGCAGCACGACGAGCGGGTTGTCCACGAGCCGCTGGAGCCGCTGGATGCTGGTCGGCTCGAAGGACTGGAGGATGACCGGCGAGTTCCGGCCGTCCTTGCCGTGCTTGCGCAGCAGCTTGGCGACCCGCTCCTCCAGGCCGAGGCCGAGCCCCCGGAAGTAGGTGGGGTGCTTGGTCTCGGGGTAGATCCAGACCTGCCGGCCGCGCCTGCGGGTCTGCTCGTCCTGCCACCTGAGGACTTCTTCGAAGGTGGGGATCTCCCAGCGCCCGTTGTAGAGGGTGTTGTGCGGCCGGTTGGCCGGGATGCGCTCGACCGCGCGCAGCCTCTTCAGCTCGGCGAGGGTGAAGTCCTCGGTGAACCAGCCGGTGGTGGGCACCCCGTCGAGCACCTTGGTGGTCTTGCGCCCGGCGAACTCGGGGTGGTCGGCGACGTCCGTGGTGCCGCCGATCTCCGGTTCGTGACGGCAGACCAGGTGCCCGTCCCGGGTGGGCACCAGGTCACCGGCCTCGACGACGTCGGCGCCCAGGTCGAGGGCGAGCTCGTAGGAGCCGAAGGTGTGCTCGGGCCGGTAGCCGCTGGCGCCGCGGTGGCCGATGACCGTCGGCTTCGGCAGGCTCTTCAGTCCGCGCCCGCCGCGGCCGGCCTGACCGGCCGTCCGGTTCCCCGCCGCGCCGGCCGTGCCGGGCAGCCCGAGGACCGCTCCGCCCGCGCCGAGCACCGCGGCGCCGAGGACCGCCCGCCGTCCGGTACCGCCCTGGTCCTGCGCGTGCGCCTGGTCGCCGCCCATCAGCGCCCCTCCTGCCGTCCCTGTGTCTGTCGGTGCGCGCCGATCGTAAGGGCGTGCACATGACGGACGGGAGTCCCCGGCGCGAACACGCGGGTGCCGCCGGATGTCCGCTGTCCGGCGGGATGTGACCTGCCGTCGGCATCGGCGGACGCGGTCCGGGCATCCGGAGGGTGAGGGCTGCGCGCGCAATGTCCGTCACACCGGCGGCGCCGGACGGCGGACCGCCCCCGGCCCGCCACCGCAGGTAAACCCGCGTCAACACTTCGTAAGACCTCGGTGAACCGGGTGGTCCCGATGTGCGTTCGCCAGTGCGCCGCGAGTAATGTCCTCACCTGCGCAGACCCGCACAAGCTCATACCGCTCCCTCGACATCGGAGGACCCGTTGTCCCGCTTCGCGCTCATCAAGGCAGTGCTCGGACCGCTCATGCGTCTGATGTTCCGCCCACGGGTGGAGGGCGTGGAGAACATCCCCGGGGAGGGCCCGGTCATCCTGGCCGGTAATCACCTCACGTTCATCGACTCGTTCGTGCTGCCCATCGTCACCAAGCGGCAGGTGTTCTTCATCGGCAAGGACGAGTACGTCACCGGCAAGTCCCTCAAGGGCCGCCTGATGGCGTGGTTCTTCACCGGTGTCGGCATGATCCCGGTGGACCGGGACGGGGCGAGCGGCGGTGTGGCCGCGCTGATGACCGGGCGCCGCATCCTGGAGGAGGGCCGGATCTTCGGCATCTACCCGGAGGGCACCCGCTCCCCCGACGGCCGGCTGTACCGGGGCCGTACGGGTATCGCGCGGCTGACGCTGATGACCGGCGCCCCGGTGGTGCCGTTCGCGATGATCGGCACGGACAAGCTCCAGCCGGGCGGCGCCGGCATCCCGCGGCCCGGCCGGGTGACCGTCCGCTTCGGTGAGCCGATGGAGTTCTCCCGCTACGAGGGCATGGACCGCGACCGCTACGTGCTGCGCGCGGTGACCGACTCCGTGATGGCCGAGGTCATGCGGCTGTCGGGCCAGGAGTACGTGGACATGTACGCCACCAAGGCGAAGGCCGCGTAGGGCCGGTCCATCCGCCTGCCGGTGGAATCTGCCGCCGCTCGATAGATCGTTTGGCCGTACCGGAAGGCCGTACCAGCACACAACATGTCTTATTTAGGCATGTTCAATCCTTCTCGGCGTACCCTGCTTCGTGCCCCGATCGCCGCCGCGGGCGCGGGATTCCTGGCCGCCTGCACCGGCTCCGGCTCCGAGCCCCGCTCCGGGCCCCAAGGCGCGGGGGGACCGGAGAAGTTCGTCCCGGAAGGGCCTCGGGGGTACGTCAACCCGTCGGACCCCGAGGTGCTGGCGGCCGAGCGCAGGCGCGGCTCCGGGCCCGTGCGCACGTTCCGGATCACGGCCGCCGAGAGCACGCTGGACCTGGGCGGGCACACCGTGCGCAGCTGGGCGTACAACGAGTCGCTGCCGGGTCCGCTGGTGCGCGTGACGGCGGGTGACACCCTCGATCTGACGCTCGCGAACCGGCTGCCGGACACCACCACCACGCTGCACTCCCACGGGGTGCGGCTGCGCTGCGACATGGACGGCGCGCCGGAACTGACCCAACGTGCCATCGCCGCGGGGTCCGACTTCGGCTACCGCTTCACCGTCCCCCACCCGGGCACCTACCTGCTCCACTCGCACGTGGGCATGCAGCCCGACCGGGCCCTGTACGCGCCGTTCGTCGTGGACGACCCGAAGGAACCCCTCTCCTACGACCACGAGTGGATCGTCGTCCTGGACGACTGGGTCGACGGCGTGGCGGGCTCGACGCCGGAACACGTGCTGGACCAGCTCAAGCCGGGCGCGTCCGCGAACATGGCGCACATGGGCATGGGGCCGGAGCACGGCGGCGCGAGCCCGCACGCGCACCCGTCACCGACCGGGTCCGCGAAGCCCCCCAAGTCCGCCAAGTCGTCCCTGGGCCCGGACCGGGTGCTGCACGACTCGCACAGCCGCCTGCTGCACGGCATGGCCGGCAGCGTGGCCTACCCGCACTACCTGGTCAACGGCCGGGTGCCCGCCAACCCCTCGGTGTTCCGCTGCCGTCCCGGCGACCGGGTGCGGCTGCGCATCATCAACGCCGGTTCGGAGACCGCCTTCCGGGTGGCGCTGGGCGACCACGAGATGATGGTCACGCACACCGACGGCTACCCCGTGAAGCACCACCGGACGGACGCCCTGCTCGTCGGCATGGCCGAGCGGTACGACGTGCTGGTCACCGCCCGGGACGGCGTCTTCCCGCTGGTCGCGCTGCCCGAGGGGAAGAAGGGCCGGGCGCTCGCCGTCCTGCGCACGGACAAGGGGAGGAACCTGCCCGCGCCGGACGTCCGCCCCGACGAGCTGGACGGCAGGATCATCCCCGCGCGCCGGCTCCTCCCCCACGACTCCGTCGCCCTCGACAAGCGCAGGCCCGACCGCCAGATGCGCATCAAGCTCACCGGTGGCATGCGGAAGTACGACTGGGGCATCGACCACCGCACCTACTCGGTACGGCAACGCTACGACGTGCGAGCGGGCGAGCGGGTGCGGATGACCGTCATCAACGCGACCGACATGTGGCACCCGGTCCACCTGCACGGGCACACGTTCGCGATGACCGGGCTGGACGCCGTGGGCGCGCGCAAGGACACCGCGATCGTGCTGCCGCACCGCAAGCTGGTCATCGACTTCGACGCCGACAACCCGGGCCTGTGGATGCTGCACTGCCACAACCAGTACCACTCGGAGAGCGGGATGATGACGGTCCTCGGCTACCGGCGGTGAGCGCCGCCGGGGTGAGCGCCGCCGGGGTGAGCGGGCGGGTGAGCGGGCCCGCTCACCCGGCGCTCTCCAGCTTCTGGCCCCGCAGCAGGAACCAGGCCGCCGCCGCGGTGCCGAGCAGGACCGCCGCGCCCGCGCCCGAGGCCAGGTGCAGACCGTGCACGAAGGACGTGCGGGCGGCCTCCAGCAGGGCCTCGGACTGGTGCGCGGGCAGGTGGGCCGAGGCCTCGACCGCCGCGCCCAGCGATTCGTGGGCGCCGGCCGGGGTGCCGGCCGGGCCGGCGAAGTCGCGGTAGACGCCGGTCACGATGGAGCCGAGCAGGGCGATGCCGAGGGCCGCGCCGAGTTCGTACGCCGTCTCGGAGACCGCCGAGGCGGCGCCGGCCTGCTCCTTGGGCACGCTGGAGAGGATCACGTCGGCGGTGACGGTGAAGGAGAAGCCCGCGCCGACGCCCACCACCAGCAGGGCGGCGCCGAGCACCGGGTAGCCGGTGGACCGGCCGACCGTGGTCAGCACGGCCAGCGCCAGCCCCACGGCGGCCAGACCGCCCGAGACGACCGCGCGGACCGAGTAGCGCCGGGCCGCGCGCCCCGCGACCAGGCCGGCGGCCACGGCACCGACGGCGGCGGGCAGTTCGGCCAGGCCCGCCTCGAAGGGGTGCCTGCCCTGCACGAGTTGCAGGAACTGGGAGAGGAAGAACACCAGGCCGGACATGCCGAGCACGGTCAGCAGGTCGGCGAGGACCGCCCCGCTGAAGCCGCGGCGCCTGAACAGCCGCATGTCCAGCAGCGGGACCGGCATGGTGAGCTGGCGGTGCGCGAAGCCGTAGAGGGCCGCCGCGCCCAGCAGGCCCGCGCCGAGCGTGGCCCAGGTGAACCCGTGGGACGCGGCCTCCTTCACCGCGTACACGACCGCGATCATGCCGACCAGGGACAGTACGACACTGGCCAGGTCCCAGGGCCCGGGGTGCGGGTTGCGGGACTCCGGCAGCGTCCGGATGCCGACGAGGACCAGGACCGCCATCACCGGCAGGTTGATCAGGAAGACCGAGCCCCACCAGAAGTGCTCCAGCAGGAAGCCGCCCGCGATCGGGCCGACGGCCGTGCCGGCGGAGGCGGTCGCGCCCCAGATGCCGACGGCGAGGCTGCGCTCGCGCGGGTCGTGGAAGAGGTTGCGGATCAGTGCCAGCGTGGCCGGCATCAGGGTGGCGCCCGCGACGCCGAGCAGGGCGCGCGCGAGGATCATCAGCTCGGGTGTCGTCGCGTAGGCGTTGAGCACGGAGACCGCGCCGAACGCCGTCGCGCCGACCAGCAGGATGCGCTTGCGGCCGATGCGGTCGCCGAGGCTGCCCATGGAGACGAGCAGACCGGCGATGACGAAGGAGTAGACGTCACCGATCCACAGCAGCTGGGTGCCGGTGGGGTGCAGGTCCTCGCTGATGTAGGGGGTCGCCAGGCCGAGCACGGTGGCGTCGACGGCCACCAGCAGCACGGCCAGGACGAGGACCGAGAGCGCGAGCCAGCGGCCCGGACGCCTCTCCGTCTCCGTCACGCGAGCCGGCCGCAGGGTGCTGGTCATGATTCCTCTCTTCGGAGCGCGCCGCCGAGCAGCAGCTCGGCGACCATGGTCGGGAAGTCGCGGGCGGCCACGCGGCCGTCCAGGGTGGCCCAGGCGCAGGAGGCGGTCAGGCCGTACAGCGCCTCGGTGAGCCAGACCGGGGTGAGGTCGATACGGAACTCACCGCTCTGCTGGCCGCGTTGGAACAGGGCGCCGATCCGGGTGTCGAGGCGCTGCCAGCCGGCGTTCTGCCGGTCGCCCTCCCAGAGCTGGCTCTCGCCGTACAGGAAGGCGAGCAGGCCCGCGGCCGGCTGGATCTCGCGGACCAGCCTGCGGACGGCGTCGGTCGCGGACCCCTCCTCGGGCCGGGCCCGCTCCAGCGCCGCCTCGCACTCGGCGATGCCCAACGCCTCCAGGGCTCGGACCAGCGCGTCACGGCCGGCGAAGTGCCGGTGCAGGGTGGCACGGCTGATCCCGGCGGCCTTGGCGACCTCGTCCATGGTCGCGGTGGACTTGCGGGTCAGCAGGGCGGCTGCGCTGCGCAGCACGTGGTCACGGTCGAGGGCCATGAAACAAGGGTAACCCACGTGAGACACGATTGTCTCACTCTGGGCATACGTGACTCATTTCCGCTGGTCGGCGGGGGTGCGGGATCAGTGCCAGGGCAGCTGCCCGCGCGTCTCCCAGTAGGCGCGGGGGTCTTCCTTCAGGGTGGCGAGGCGGGTGAGCTGGTCCACGTCGAGGTCGACGGCGGGGGCGTGCAGGTTGGAGGCGAGCTGCGGGAGAGTCGCGGCGCCGGACAGGACCACGCCGGCCCACGGTTGGCGAAGGATCCAGGCGAGGGCCACGGCGTCGCAGCCGAGGCCGGTCTCGGCGGCCACCGCCCGCAGCGCCTCGGGGGCGCCCGGGCCGGCCAGCCGGCCGTTGGCCATGCCCTCCTTGACGATCACGGTGAGCCCGGCGTCGTGCGCCTCGGCGAGCGCGGGCCCGGCGGAGGTCTCCAGCGCGTTGTACGTCGACTGGACGGTGCGGAACAGGGGCGCGCCGTCCACGGTCACGGCGAGGGCGGCGCGGATGGCGTCGGCCTGGGCGGGCCCGCTGGTGGAGAAGCCGACGGTGAGGCCCCCGGCGGCGGCCTCGGCGAGCCGGGCGTGCAGTTCCTCGTCGGTGAGGGCGGGGCTGTCCGGGGTCACCGAGTGGATCTGGTAGAGGTCGAGCCGGTCGCCGAGCAGGGCGTCGGTCTCGGCGCGCTGGCGCTCGTAGGTCGCCAGGCCGTGGTCCTTGACCTCGTGCCGCTCGGCATCGGTGGACCAGTCGGCGGTGTACGTGTAGCCCCACTTGCTGCCGACCACGAGGTCGTCGAGGCCGGGGCGGGCGCACAGCCAGTCGGCGAGGAACTCCTCCGAGCGGCCGTAGGAGCGGGCCGCGTCGAAATACCGCACCCCCTGGGCGTAGGCGGCGTCGAGCAGTTCGTGGGTGCGAGTGCGCAGGGCGTCGACGCTGCGGTCGGCGCCGAGGTCCTGGTCCCGGCCGAGGTTGATGTAGCCGGGGCGGCCGACGGCGGCGAGACCCAGTCCGATGTGGCAGGTGGGGGTCGTCGCGCTCGCGAGACGGGCGAAGGGCATCTCGGGCTCCGTTCGGTCGGTCAGGTCCGGCTTGCGACCAACCTAACCCGAGACGACCTTCGCCTCAGGACGCCGCCCTCAGCCCGCCTTCTTCGCCGCCGCCCAGGTGTGCTGCCCGGCCACGTCCGCCTTGACCTCGGCGAGCTGAACGGCCACCGCACTGGGCGCCGTACCGCCGCGTCCGTCGCGGGAGGCGAGGGCGCCGGGGACGTCGAGGACGCTGCGCACCTCGGGCGTGAGGTGGGCCGAGATCTTCGCGAACTGCTCGTCCGTCAGCTCGTCCAGCTCCTTGCCCTCGGACTCGGCGACCTTGACGCACTCCCCCGCGACCTCGTGCGCCACCCGGAACGGCACGCCCTGCTTGACCAGCCACTCGGCGATGTCGGTGGCGAGCGAGAAGCCGGCCGGGGCCAGCTCCGCCATGCGCTCGCGGTGGACCGTGAGGGTGGCGACCATGCCGGTGAAGGCCGGGAGCAGCACCTCCAACTGGTCGCAGGAGTCGAAGACCGGCTCCTTGTCCTCCTGGAGGTCGCGGTTGTAGGCGAGCGGCAGCGCCTTGAGCGTGGCCATGAGACCGGTCAGGTTGCCGATCAGACGGCCGGACTTGCCCCGGGCCAGCTCGGCGATGTCCGGGTTCTTCTTCTGCGGCATGATCGACGAGCCCGTGGAGAACGCGTCGTGCAGGGTGACGAAGGAGAACTCCTTCGTATTCCAGATGATGATCTCCTCGGCGATCCGGGAGAGGTTCACGCCCATCATCGCGGTGACGAAGGCGAACTCGGCGGCGAAGTCACGGGAGGCCGTGCCGTCGATGGAGTTGCCGGCGCTGCCGCGCTCGAAGCCGAGGTCCCGGGCGACCGCCTCCGGGTCCAGGCCCAGCGAGGAGCCGGCCAGGGCGCCGGAGCCGTACGGCGACACGGCCGTGCGCTCGTCCCACTGGCGCAGCCGCTCCGCGTCCCGGGACAGGGACTGCGCATGGGCGAGGACGTGGTGGGCGAAGAGCACCGGCTGGGCGTGCTGGAGGTGGGTGCGGCCGGGCATCGCCACGTCCGGGTGGGCCTCGGCGAGGCCGATCAGGGCGTCCTGGAGGTCGGCGATCAGGCCGCCGATGATCCGGGCGTGGTCCCGCAGGTACATCCGGAACAGGGTCGCGACCTGGTCGTTCCGGGACCGGCCGGCGCGCAGCTTGCCGCCGAGGTCGGCACCGAGGCGCTCCAGCAGACCGCGCTCCAGCGCGGTGTGGACGTCCTCGTCGGCGATGGTGCCGGTGAAGGAGCCGTCGGCGACGTCGGCCTCCAGCCGGTCGAGGCCGTCGGTCATCCGGCTCAGCTCGTCCTCGGTGAGCAGGCCCGCCTTGTGCAGCACGCGCGCGTGGGCACGCGAGCCGGCGATGTCGTAGGGGGCGAGCCGCCAGTCGAAGTGGACGGACGCGGACAGCTTCGCCAGGGCCTCGGCGGGACCGTCGGCGAAACGGCCGCCCCAGAGCCGTACGTCACCGCTGTTGCTGCTCACTGCGTTGCTCCTCGGGAGGTGTCTCTGTGCGACCGCCTCCCCACCCTTGCAGGTGAGGAGGCGGCTGTCAGGCGGATGCGGGCGAGGTGACCGGAGGGGTCAGGCCAGGTCGCGCTTGGCGGCGATCTTCGAGGACAGGCTGTAGAGGTCGATGAAGCCCTTGGCCGCCGCCTGGTCGAAGGTGTCGCCGGTGTCGTAGGTGGCGAGGTTGAAGTCGTACAGGGACGACTCCGAGCGCCGGCCGGTGACGACCGCGCGGCCGCCGTGCAGGGTCATCCGGACGTCACCGGAGACGTGCTGGTTGGCCTCGTCGATGAAGCCGTCCAGGGCGCGCTTGAGCGGGGAGAACCACTGGCCGTCGTAGACCAGCTCGCCCCAGCGCTGCTCGACCTGCCGCTTGTAGCGGGCCAGTTCGCGCTCGACGGTGACGTTCTCCAGCTCCTGGTGGGCGGTGATGAGGGCGATGGCGCCCGGCGCTTCGTAGACCTCGCGGGACTTGATGCCGACGAGGCGGTCCTCGACCATGTCGATCCGGCCGATGCCCTGGCCGCCGGCGCGCTCGTTGAGCTGCTGGATGGCCTGGAGGACGGAGACGGGCTTGCCGTCGAGGGCGACCGGGACGCCCTCCTTGAAGGTGATGACGACCTCGTCGGCCTCGCGGGGGGTGGCCGGGTTGGAGGTGTACTCGTAGATGTCCTCGATCGGGGCGTTCCAGATGTCCTCCAGGAAGCCCGTCTCGACGGCGCGCCCGAAGACGTTCTGGTCGATGGAGTACGGGGACTTCTTGGTGGTGGCGATCGGGAGCTGCTTGGCCTCGCAGAAGGCGATCGCCTTGTCCCGGGTCATCGCGTAGTCGCGGACCGGGGCGATGCACTTCAGGTCGGGGGCGAGGGCGACGATGCCGGCCTCGAAGCGGACCTGGTCGTTGCCCTTGCCGGTGCAGCCGTGGGCGACCGTGGTGGCGCCGTGCTTCTTGGCGGCGGCGACGAGGTGCTTGACGATCGTCGGCCGGGAGAGGGCGGAGACCAGCGGATAGCGGTCCATGTAGAGGGCGTTGGCCTTGATCGCCGGGAGGCAGTACTCGTCGGCGAACTCGTCCTTGGCGTCGGCGACCTCGGCCTCGACGGCGCCGCACGCGAGGGCGCGCTTGCGGATGACGTCCAGGTCCTCGCCGCCCTGGCCGACGTCGACCGCAACGGCGATGACCTCGGCGCCCGTCTCCTCGGCGATCCAGCCGATGGCGACGGAGGTGTCCAGACCGCCTGAGTAGGCGAGTACGACGCGCTCGGTCACGGGTTTCTCCTCACAGTGCATTCGCTGACATGCATGAGTATGCAGGGTTCCGCATGATTCGTCAATCACCCCTCCGGATGAAGCGCGCGGGCCTGCACTCCGGGCGGTCTCTGGGCGGTCTCCGGGCGGCCTCTGGGCGGCCCCTGGGCGACCCCTGGGCGACCCCTGGGCGGCAAATCGTTAGACAGGCGAACGAATCGCGGCAATACTCGACGGACATGGGAAAGACCTACGAGCGCATCGACGGCCGCCTCCGCGCCTTCATCGAGGAACAGCCCGTCTTCTTCACCGCCACCGCGCCGCTCACCGCCGACGGCACGGTCAACCTCTCCCCCAAGGGCCTCAGGGGATCGTTCGCCGTGCTCGACGAACTCACCCTGGCCTACCTGGACTTCGCCGGCTCCAACGCCGAGACCATCGCCCACCTCAGGGAGAACGGACGGATCACCCTGATGTGGTGCGCCTTCCAGGGCCCGCCGAACATCGTCCGTGTGCACGGCCGGGGCGAACCGGTCTTCCGCGACGACCCGCGCTTCCCGGGGCTGCTCGCCCGGTTCCCGGACATCGACCACACCCGGCACGGGCTGCGCGCGATCATCGTGGTGCACGCCGAGGTGGTGCGGGACAGCTGCGGATACGCCGTCCCCCACATGGCGTACGAGGAGGACCGCGAGCTGCACGGCAGGCGCTTCTCCCGCGAGGACGACGCCTCGCTGAGCGCCTACTTCACCAAGAAGGAGCACATCGCGACGAGCCTGGACGGCCTGCCCGGACTGCCCTTGCCGCTGCCGCCCTCTACCGTCTGAGCCATGCGCCCCGGTGCCGCCCTCGCCCTCGTGTCCCTGGCCTCCCTCGCCCTGCTCGGCCTGGCACCGGCCCCGCTGCCGGCCCGTATGGCCGACACGGGTGGCGGCACCCAGCTCATCACGGCGCAGGCCCCGGCCACCGCCTCGACCACGGGCACGGTCACCTGGTGGGACCTGCGCGGCGGCGAGTGGTCCGCGACCGGCTCGGCCCCGACCCGCTTCGGCGCGGGCGGCCTGGTCGAGGGCACCGCACGCACCCAGGGCACGAACACCACCCCGGCCGGCCTCTACGACCTCCCCTTCGCCTTCGGCAACGCCCCGGCACCGGCCGGCACCCGCGCCGAGTACCGCGCGGTGACGCCGGCCGCCTGGTGGTGCCAGGACAACGACTCCGCCTCCTACAACCGCTGGACCGACCCGCTGCCCGCCGACTGCCGCGCCACCGAGTCCGAGCACCTGTCCGACCACCCCACGCAGTACGCCCACGCCCTGGCCATCGGCTTCAACTACGACCGCCCGGTACGGGGACGCGGCGCGGGCATCTTCCTGCACGTCAACGGGGAGGGGGCGACGGCCGGGTGCGTGTCGGTACCGGGGGACGCCATGCGGCGGCTCCTGCGCTGGGCGGATCCGGCCCGGGCACCGCACATCGCGATCGGGACGGAGTCGGGGGGGACGGGGATCACGCGGTACTGAGAGCCGCCGTCGGGATCGCCCTTGAGGACGGCGGTGGCCGCGGCTTCCGCCGGCTCCCCGCCGCGCCCGCCACCGACGGACTGCCGGAGCCACTGGACGAGCCCGCCGAGGCCGATCCGCGCCTGATGGCCTCGGTGCCGGGCCGGTACGACCGCGGTGACGGCCGGCGACTGAACACTCCGCGGGCGCGGGACGTATCTGTGGGCCACCGGTCAAGTCCCGACGGAGGAACCGTGACCACGACGCTCGCGGGCGGACGCGCCGCCCGCCGCCAGACGATGCGCCGCATCCGCCCGCGCCGCTCGCCGGCCGTTCCGCTGCTGCTGGCGGTCTGGGCGGGCGCGGCAGCCGTGTTGTGGCTGTGGTGGCGCGACACGCCGTCGATCGCCGACGACGGCGGCAGGATTCTGAACGCCGGCCGGATCACGGGGCTGCTCGCCGGCTATCTGATGGCGCTCGTCGTGCTCCAGATGGCGCGGGTGCCGGCGCTGGAGCGGCGGGTCGGCTCCGACCGGGTGGCCCGCTGGCACGCGATGAGCGGCCGGTACACGCTCTGCCTGGTCCTCGCGCACGTCTTCCTGATCATGTGGGGCTACGCGCTCCAGGCCGGCCGGTCCCTCGGGGACATCGTCGCGCAGACCGTCGACTCGGTCGAGCAGCTGCCGGACATGGGCAAGGCGGCGATCGGCACCGGCCTGTTCCTGCTCATCGGGCTGATCTCGGTCGGCGGGATCCGGCGCCGGCTGCCCTACGACACCTGGTACCACGTCCACCTGCTCACCTACGCGGCGGTGTTCCTGACGTTCTGGCACCAGATCAGCACCGGTAACGACTTCGCGGTCGAGCCGGTCGCCAGAACCTTCTGGTACGCGCTCTACGGCTCGGTCACCGCCCTGGTGCTCTGGTACCGGGTGCTGACGCCGGTCCGGCTCAACCTGCGGCACCGGATGCGGGTGGAAGCGGTCGTCGAGGAGACGCCGGGCATCGTGTCGGTGCTGATCGGCGGGCGGCGGCTGCACCGGATGGGCGCGGAGGCGGGACAGTTCTTCCGCTGGCGCTTCCTCGCGCCGGGGATGCGGTTCAGCTCGCACCCGTACTCGCTGTCGGCGGCGCCCCGGCCCGACATGCTGCGGATCACCGTGAAGGCGATCGGCGACCACAGCGCCCGGCTGCGCGAGCTGACGCCCGGCACGAAGGTGTGGGCGGAGGGACCCTACGGCGCCCTCACCGCGCAGCGCCGCAGCCGGGGCAAGGTGCTACTGGTGGCGGGCGGGGTCGGGATCACGCCGATGCGGGCGCTGTTCGAGACGCTGCCGGGGGCGGCCGGTGACATCACGCTGCTCTACCGGGCCGACACCACCCAGGACCTGGCCCTGTGGGACGAGCTGGCGGCGATCGCCGAGGCGCGGGGCGCCCGGCTGATGTACGCGGTCAACAGCCCCCAGGGCGAGCGGCCGGACATCTCCGTGGAGAACCTCCGGCGGAAGATCCCGGACATCGACCGCCACGACGTCTTCATGTGCGGGCCGCCCGGGTTCGCGCAGTCGGTGTTCGAGGCACTGCGCGGCGCCGGCGTCCCCGCCCGCCGTATCCACCACGAGTCGTTCGAGATGTGAGAGCGGAAGTCATGAGGAAGAGCCATCCGGTACGGCGGGTCGTGCTGGCCACCGCCGCGACCGTCTCCGGGGTCGTACTGCTGCTGACGCTGAAGCCGGCCTCCGACCCTGCCTCCGCGGCGGCCGGTGCGCCGCCGCCGTCGGCGGCCGGACAGCAGGAGCCGCAGGGCGGCGCGGGCGCCCCAGCCGCCGGCACGGTGACCGGCGACGCGGTGCGGACCCAGTACGGGCCGGTGCAGGTGCGGATCACCGTCAGCGGCGGGAAGATCACCAAAGCCGAAGCCGTCCAGGCACCCAAGGGCGGCACCAGCGACCAGAAGACCGCACTTGCCATACCCCGCCTCAACCAGGCCGCCGTGGCGACGGGGAGCGCGCGGATCGACACCGTGTCCGGGGCGACGTACACCAGCGAGGGGTACCTCAAGTCCCTCCAGTCCGCGCTGGACCGGATGCCGAAGGGCGGGAGCGCTCCGTCCGCCTCGCGGGTGCTCACCGGGAAGGTGGCGCGGACCCAGTACGGGCCGGTGCAGGTGCGGATCACCGTCAGCGGCGGGAAGATCACCAAGGCCGAAGCCGTCCAGGCACCCAAGGGCGGCACCAGCGACCAGAAGACCGCACTCGCCGTACCCCGCCTCAACCAGGCCGCCGTGGCCACGGGGAGCGCGCGGATCGACACCGTGTCCGGAGCGACGTACACCAGCGAGGGGTACCTCAAGTCCCTCCAGTCCGCGCTGGACCAGGCCGGTGGCTGAGGCGGTGGCCGGGGCGGCGAAGGCGCCCGGCGTCGTGCGGCACGCCGAGGAAGTCATGGGGACGGTGTTCTCTTTCGACGTGCGCGGCGGGGCGCCGGAGGCCGTCCGGGCGGCGCTGGACGCGGCCGTCGCCGGGCTGCACCGGGCCGACGCGGTGTTCAGCACCTACCGCGAGGACAGCGAGGTGTCCCGGCTGGCGCGCGGTGAGCTGACGGTGGCCGCGTGCGCTCCCGAGGTCGCCGAGGTGCTGGAGCTGGGGGCCGAGGCGGAGCGGGTGAGCGACGGGTGGTTCAGCACCCGGTACCGGGGGTCCGTCGACCCCACCGGCGTCGTCAAGGGCTGGGCGGCCGAGCGGGCGGCCCGGCTGCTGGCCTCGGTCGACGGGGTGTGCGGGGTGAGCGTCAACGGGGGCGGCGACATCCAGTTGCTCGGCACTCCGGAGCCGGGGCGGCCGTGGCGGGTGGGGGTCGCCGATCCGCTCCGGCCCGGCGGTCTCGCGGCGGTCGTCTCCGCGGCCGGTGCCCCGGAGCTGGCGGTGGCGACCTCCGGCACGGCGGAGCGCGGCGCCCACATCACCGACCCGCGCACCGGCCGTACCGCCGTCACGGACCTGGTGTCGGTGACGGTCGTCGCCCCCCGCCTGACCTGGGCGGACTGCTGGGCGACCGCGGCCTTCGCGATGGGCTCCCGCGCGGGGCTCGCCTGGCTGGACTCCCTCCCGGACACCGAGGCCCTCCTCGTCACGGCGGGCGACGAGGTCCGCTGCACGGCGGGCCTGGCCACCCGCCTGGGCTGAACGCGGCCCGCCGACAACGCCCCGCAGGGGCGCGGGGAACTGCGCGACAAGCCACGACGGACCCGCGCCCGGCAACGAGCCGATGGCCGCTCCCCCGGTGCCCCGCTCGGAAGCGGCCACGACCGGACCCAGCGCCCGGCAACCGAAAAGCCGTCGGCGCTCAGTGGCCGTTCTGCGCCAGGTGGAGGAGGTGGTCCGCGAGGGCCTGCCCCCCGGTGGGGTTGCGGCTGATCAGCAGCAGCGTGTCGTCGCCGGCGATGGTGCCCAGGATGTCGTGGAGCTCGGCCTGGTCGATGGCCGAGGCGAGGAACTGCGCGGCACCGGGCGGCGTGCGCAGGACGACCAGGTTCGCCGAGGCCTCCGCGGAGATCAGCAGCTCCTGGGACAGGCGCCGCATCCGCTCCTCCTTCGCCGACTCCCCCAGCGGCGCGCGCGGTGTGCGGAAGCCGCCCTCGCTCGGCACCGCGTAGATCAGGTCGCCGTCGTTGTTGCGGATCTTCACCGCGTTCAGCTCGTCGAGGTCCCGGGAGAGCGTCGCCTGGGTGACGCTCAGCCCGTCGTCGGCGAGCAGCTTGGCGAGCTGGCTCTGCGACCGCACCGGCTGCCGGTTGAGGATGTCCACGATCCGGCGGTGCCGAGCGGTGCGGGTCTGCGGCACCGCGGGCCCGGCGCCCGCCGCCTGCTCGTGGTCCTGCGCCTGGCTCATCGTCGTCTCATTCCCCGGTTGGTCATTCCCCGGCTCGTCCTGCCCCGTTCGCTGCGTCGAGGATGCCGGGCAGCGCCTGGAGCAGCGCGGCCACCTCGTCGTCGCGGACGTTGAGCGGAGGCATCAGCCGTACGACGTCGGGGGCGGGCGCGTTCACCAGGAACCCGGCCTCCTGGGCCGCCTGCTGCACCTGTGGTGCGAGCGGCCCGGTGAGCACGATACCCAGGAGCAGGCCCGCACCCCGGACATGGTCGGTCAACGGGTGGCCCAGCGCCTCGATCCCGTCGCGCAGCGCGGCGCTCTGCCGCTTGACGTTGTCCAGCAGCCCGTCCCCGGCGATGGTGTCGAGCACGGCGAGTCCGGCGGCGCAGGCGACGGGGTTGCCGCCGAAGGTCGTACCGTGCTGGCCGGGCTGGAGCAGTTCGGCGGCCCGGCCGAAGGCGACGGTCGCGCCGAGCGGCAGTCCGCCGCCGAGCTGCTTGGCGAGGGTGACGATGTCGGGCAGCACGCCCTCGTGCGCCTGGTACGCGAACCAGTCCCCGGTGCGTCCGACGCCGGTCTGCACCTCGTCGAGGACCAGCAGGGCGCCGGTGGCGGCGGTGATCGCGCGGGCCGCCTTGAGGTAGCCGGCGGGGGGTACGACGACGCCGTTCTCGCCCTGGACCGGTTCGAGTACGACGAGCGCCGTGTCCTCGGTGACGGCCGCGGCCAGCGCCTGCGCGTCGCCGTAGGGCACGTGCGTGACGTCGCCGGGCAGCGGCCGGAACGGGTCCTGCTTGGCGGGCTGGCCGGTGAGCGCGAGGGCGCCCATGGTGCGGCCGTGGAAGCCGCCCTCGGTGGCGACGACATGGGTGCGCCCGGTCAGCCGGCCGATCTTGAAGGCGGCCTCGTTGGCCTCGGCACCGGAGTTGCAGAAGAAGACCCGGCCCTCCCGGCCGAAGAGCTGGAGCAGCCGTTCGGCGAGGGCGACGGTCGGCTCGGCCATGAAGAAGTTGGAGATGTGGCCGAGGGAGGCGATCTGTGTGCTGACGGCCTCGACGATCGCCGGGTGGGCGTGGCCGAGCGCGTTGGTGGCGATGCCGCCGACGAAGTCGAGGTAGGAGCGGCCCGCGGCGTCCCGGACCCGGGTGCCCTCGCCGCGTACCAGGGGCAGGCGCGGGGTGCCGTAGTTGTTCATGAGCGCGCCCTGCCAGCGCGTGGTCAGGTCCGCGTTGCCCTCGACGTCCGTAGTGCCCTGCTTGCCTGTCATGCGTGCTCCCCCTCGGTGGCGTCGGGCACGACCATGGTGCCGACCCCGTCGTCCGTGAAGATCTCCAGCAGGATCGAGTGCTGGACCCGGCCGTCGATGACGCGGGCGTTGCGCACGCCGTTGCGTACGGCGTACAGGCAGCCCCGCATCTTCGGCACCATGCCGGCGCTCAGCTCCGGCAGGAGTTTCTCCAGTTGGGATGCGGTGAGGCGGCTGATCACCTCGTCGGAGCGCGGCCAGTCCTCGTAGAGGCCCTCGACGTCGGTGAGGACCATGAGGGTCTCGGCGCCCAGTGCCGCAGCGAGTGCCGCAGCCGCCGTATCAGCATTGACGTTGTAGACATGTCCGTCGTCCTGACTCCGGGCGATGGAGGAGACGACCGGGATGCGGCCGTCGGCGAGCAGGGCCTCGATCGCGCCCGTGTCGATCGCGGTGATCTCGCCCACCCGTCCGATGTCGACGGGCGAGCCGTCGATCTCGGGCTGGTGCTTCGTGGCGGTCATGGTGTGCGCGTCCTCGCCGGTGAGGCCGACGGCCAGCGGGCCGTGCTGGTTGAGCAGCCCGACCAGTTCGCGCTGCACCTGTCCGGCGAGCACCATCCGGACGACGTCCATGGCGTCCTCGGTGGTGACGCGCAGGCCGGCCTTGAACTCGCTGACGATGCCGTGCCGGTCGAGGGCGGCGCTGATCTGGGGGCCGCCGCCGTGGACGACGACCGGCTTCAGCCCGGCGCGGTGGAGGAAGACCACGTCCTGGGCGAAGGCGGCCTTCAGCTCGGCGTCGACCATGGCGTTGCCGCCGAACTTGATGACGACGGTGCGGCCGTTGTGCCGGGTGAGCCAGGGCAGCGCCTCGATGAGGGTCTGCGCCTTGGGCAGCGCGGTGTGCTTGCGGGTGGAGGTCATGACGAGTAGGCGCTGTTCTCGTGGACGTAGTCGGCGGTCAGGTCGTTGGTCCAGATCGTCGCGGTCGCGGTGCCGGCGGCCAGGTCGGCGACGATGTGCACCTCGCGGTAGCGCATGTCGACCAGGTCGCGGTCCGCGCCGACGGAGCCGTTCTCACAGACCCACACGCCGTTGATCGCGACGTTCAGCCGGTCCGGCTCGAAGACGGCGCGGGTGGTGCCGATGGCGGACAGGACGCGGCCCCAGTTGGGGTCCTCGCCGTGGATCGCGCACTTGAGGAGGTTGTTGCGGGCGATGGAGCGGCCCACCTCGACGGCGTCCTCCTCGCTCGCCGCGTTGACCACCTCGACCTTGATGTCCTTGCTGGCGCCCTCGGCGTCCCGGACGAGCTGCTGGCCGAGGTCGTCGCAGACCTGCCGTACGGCCTCGGCGAAGTCGTCGTACCCGGGGGTGACGCCGGAGGCGCCGGAGGCGAGCAGCAGGACGGTGTCGTTGGTGGACATGCAGCCGTCGGAGTCGACGCGGTCGAAGGTGACCCGGGTCGCGGCGCGCAGGGCCTTGTCGAGGGTCTCGTCGCCGAGGTCGGCGTCGGTGGTGAGGACGACCAGCATGGTGGCGAGGCCGGGGGCGAGCATGCCGGCGCCCTTGGCCATGCCGCCGACGGTCCAGCCGTCCCGGCTGACGACCGAGGTCTTGTGGACGGTGTCGGTGGTCTTGATGGCGATGGCGGCCTTCTCACCGCCGTGCTCGGAGAGCTGGGCGGCGGCCGTCCCGATGCCCGGGAGCAGCTTGTCCATGGGCAGCAGGACGCCGATGAGACCGGTCGAGCAGACGGCGACCTCGATGGCGCCCCGGCCGAGCACCTCGGCGGCCTTCTCGGCGGTGGCGTGGGTGTCCTGGAAGCCCGTGGGGCCGGTGCAGGCGTTGGCGCCGCCCGAGTTGAGGACGACGGCGGAGACCTGTCCGCCCTTGAGGGCCTGCTCGGACCACAGCACCGGCGCGGCCTTCACGCGGTTGGAGGTGAAGACGCCCGCGGCGGCACGGCGGGGCCCGTCGTTGACCACGAGGGCCAGGTCCGGGTTGCCGTTCTCCTTGATCCCGGCGGCGATGCCCGCCGCCGTGAATCCCTTGGCTGCCGTGACGCTCACGGTGCGACTCCGATCGTGGAAAGTCCCGTGGTCTCGTCGAGACCGAGGGCGAGGTTCATGCTCTGTACGGCACCGCCGGCGGTGCCCTTGGTCAGGTTGTCGATGGCGCTGATCGCGATGATGCGGCCCACTTCGGCGTCGCACGCGACCTGCACCTGAACGGCGTTGGAACCCTGGACGGACGCCGTGGCCGGCCACTGGCCCTCGGGGAGCAGGTGGACGAACGGTTCGTCGGCGTAGGCCTTGTCGTACGCGGCGCGCAGGGACTCGCCGGTCACCCCGCCGACGGCCTTGGCGCTGCACGTGGCGAGGATGCCGCGCGGCATCGGGGCGAGGGTCGGTGTGAAGGACACGGCGATCCGCTCGCCGGCCACGCCGCTGAGGTTCTGGATCATCTCGGGGGTGTGCCGGTGGCCGCCGCCGACGCCGTAGGGCGTCATGGAGCCCATGACCTCGCTGCCCAGCAGGTGCGGCTTGGGCGCCTTGCCCGCGCCGGAGGTGCCGGACGCGGCGACGATCACCGCCTCGGGCTCGGCTAGGCCGGCCGCGTAGGCGGGGAACAGGGCGAGGGAGGCGGCGGTCGGGTAGCAACCGGGCACCGCGACGCGCTTGGCCCCCGCCAGCGCGGCGCGGGCACCCGGGAGTTCGGGCAGGCCGTACGGCCAGCTACCGGCGTGCGAGGAACCGTAGAACCGCTCCCAGTCACCCGGGTCCGTCAGCCGGAAGTCGGCGCCCATGTCGATGACGAGGACATCCGGCCCGAGCCGCTCGGCGACGGCCGCGGACTGCCCGTGCGGCAGCGCGAGGAAGACCACGTCGTGACCGGCGAGGTGCTCGGCCGTGGTCTCGGCGACGACCCGGTCGGCCAGCGGCAGCAGATGCGGCTGCAGCCCACCGAGCCGCTGCCCGGCGCTGGAGTTGCCGGTCAGGGCCCCGATCTCCACCTCCGGGTGCCCGAGGAGCAGCCGCAGGACCTCTCCACCCGCATACCCACTCGCACCGGCCACCGCCGCGCGTACCGTCATGTCCGTCCCTCCTCTGAAGGGCATGACTATACGCAGCTATGCACTTTTATGCAATGCATTCCCGGAGTGAGTACGCCTGCGCGCCCGCCTGAGCAGGACGCCCCATGCCGCACGGAAGGACCGCGGACGACCATCGGATCATGGATCCCGAGACACACAAGAGGCTCTACGGCCCCTGGAGACCGGCCCCGCCGGCCTCGGCACATCCGGCGGTCACGCTGCTGACAGTCCTGCTCGGCGCGGCCACCGCGCTGTCGATGGCATGGCTGACGCTTCTGGTGGGTCTGGTGACGCTGTGGGGTGCGGCGGCGGAGATGGCCGTCGGGGGTCTGGTCGTGGGGTACGCGTCGGGCGCGGCCATCGGTGCCGGACTGCTCACCGCGCTCGCCTTCGCGCCCCCGGTGCGCCGCATGACACCGGGCGGGCGCCGGCTGCTGCTGGCCGCGACGGCCTGTCCCGTCCCGGCCGTTCTGGCCGCCGTGACCTGGCTGAGCGCCGGCTGACCAAGCCCCACCACGGCGACCGGCCGGCTAGCGGGCCGTGGCGGCGTCCGGGCGGCCGGGCGGCCGGGCAGCATCACCCAGCGGGAGATCGCGAAGGTCACGGGGATGGCCGCGGCCGAGGCCAGGAGGGGGGCGAAGCGGTTGCCGGCGTGCAGGACGTCGACGATGAGCCAGACGCCGGCCGTGGTCATCAGGAAGTTGGTGGCGTTGGTCAGGGGGAACAGGAGGAACTTCCGCCAGGTGGGCCGGGTCCGGTAGGTGAAGCGGGCGTTCAGGAAGAAGGAGCCGATCATGCTGAGCACGAACGCCAGGACGTGCGCGGCGAGATACGGGAGCCGGGTGAGGAAGAGCAGGTAAAGGGCGTAGTAGACGGCCGTGTTGACCACGCCGACCGCGGCGAACGTGGCGATCTGGCGGGCCAGCGGTCGACTCGGCATCGGGGGCTCTTCATCTCGGAGGGGTGGTGGCTGCGGTGTCGATCGTGGCATATCCGGAGGAGTGCGCGTCGGCCGACGGTACGGCGCCTCAGGGGGCGTCGCCCTTGCGGGCGGCGTAGGCGCGGGCCGCGCGCACCCGGTTGCCGCACCGCGTCGTGCACCAGCGGCGCGCGCCGTGGGAGCGCAGGAACCAGCGGGCACAGCCCTGGGCCGCGCACTCGGTGAGCTGGCCGGCGTCGGCGCCGGTGAGCAGGTCGGTGGCGTCCTCGGCGAGCTGGGAGAGCGCGGCGGCGGCCGGGTTGCCGGTGTCCGGTGCGTCGGCCCGGTGGGGGCCGTCGGCGCCCCAGGCGAGCCGAGGTGTGGCGGGAGCGGCGGCGAGGGCGGTGTTGAGGGTGTTGAGGGCGCCGGGCGGCGGCGGTTCGGCGCCGGACCGGGCCGCGAACAGGGCGCGCAGCGCCTCGCGCAGGGCGCGGAGCCGGCCGGACTGCCGGCCGTTCAGGGCGACCCGGTCGGACAGCAGGCCGTGCCGGACCAGCCACAGGTGCGCGGCCTCGGTGTCGCCCAGCAGGTCGACCTGGCCGGGCCTTCGACGTGGCCGCGTGAAACGGGACTTCTGCCTCAGCCGCAACGCGGCCGTGCACTGCGGGGCGCATCAGCTCGCGGGCGAGGCGACAGAGGCCTACGAGGGGGCCGGGCACACCGTCGCCCGGTTCATCGGCTCCGCCGACGACGAGGTGGTCTACACCCGGAACACCACCGAGGGCATCAGCCTCGTCGCCCACGCGCGCGGTACTTCGGGGTCTGAGACGGCCTCGCGCCCGGGGCCGCGCCGCGCTTGACCTGGAGTGTGCTCCAACTCCTACGGTCTTGTGCATGAGCAACGAGCAGAGCACCACACGTGATGAGCGGTTCGCCCACGGCCTGGAGGTCCTGCGGTCCGTGGACGGGGAGGCCGGGCAGCGGGTCATCGACTCGCTCGCCGACATCAGCCCCGAGCTGGGGCACCAGATCGTGGCCTGGGGCTTCGGCGAGATCTACGCCCGGCCCGCCCTGGCGCCCCGGGACCGCCAGCTGGTCACCCTCGGCATGCTGACCGCGCTCGGCGGTTGCGAGCCCCAGCTGGAGGTGCACGTCAACGCGGCGCTGAACGTGGGGCTGACGCCCGAGGAGATCGTGGAGGCGCTGCTGCACTCGGCCGGGTACTGCGGCTTCCCCAAGGCGCTCAACGCGACGTTCGTCGCGAAGAAGGTCTTCGCCGAGCGCGGGCTGCTGCCGGTGACCGGGGAGCGGCCGGCGGGTGACGCCTCCGCCTGAGCGGCACGTAGGCTCGGGGCATGCAGGGGTTGCCGCCGTACGTCGTCGTGTTCGGTTTCTTCGCCGTCGCGCTCGGGCTGCTCACCTGGCTCGCCCGCGCGATACGGCGCCGGGGCGGGATGAGCGGGGCGCCGGCGGCCTACGAGGAGGCGTTCCGGGCCTACGGTCACGCCGCTTACCAGGAAATTCAGGCCGAGGCCGAGCGCCTGTCCCCCGCCGAGTCGCCCGACGGGCCCCGCCGCTGGCCCCGGAGGGCACGGTGACAGAGGGCACGGTGACGGAGCGCGTGGTGACGGACGAGGTGTGGCCGGTGTCCGACGTGCTGGCGTTCCTGGCGGGGCGGTGGCGCGTCGAGCGGGACGTCCGGGATCTGGCGAGCGGGGACGAGGGACGCTTCGAGGGGGTGACCGTCTTCGGGGCGCTGGCGGGCGGCGGGCTGCTGCACGAGGAGTCCGGCACGTTCCGCTGGCAGGGGGTGGCCCGGCCGGCGACCCGGACCCTGCGGTTCCTGCCCGGGCGGGCGCCGGGGACGGCCGACGTGCGGTTCGCGGACGGACGGCACTTCCACGAGCTGGACCTCTCCGCGGGCCGCTTCCTCGCCGACCACCCCTGCGCGGCCGACCTCTACCGCGGCGAGTTCACCGTCTGCGACGCCGGCCGCTGGCGCTCGGTGTGGCGGGTCGGCGGACCGGCGAAGGACCTGGTGCTGACGACGTCGTACGTCCGCGAGGACGCCCTCTAGGCATCAGGTACGGGAGCGCTGCGCGGGTATGCCGTCCAGGCACAGGTTCCAGCGGCCCGCGCGGCCGGTGACCGTGGTCGCGGACAGCGGGCGGACGTCGATGTTCCAGTAGCTCGCGGGCGGCGCCTTCAGGGCGTAGACCAGGGCCGCGCGGATCACCGACGGCTCGGCGACCGCCACGATCCGGCCGGTGTCGTCCCCGGGGCGCGTGTCGAGCCAGCCGCCCACCCGGGAGATGAAGGCCAGCAGGGACTCACCGCCGTGCGGGACGGCTCGCGGGTCGGCGAGCCAGGCGTCCACCGCGTCCGGCTCCCGGGCCATCGCCTCGCCCAGGGTCAGCCCGCGCCAGCGGCCCATGTCACAGTCGCGCAGGGCCAGTTGGGCCAACGGGGCGTACCCCAGGGCGTCGCCGGTGGCCCGGCTGCGCGGGGTCGGCGAACAGTAGCGCAACTCGGCCGCCGCCAGGGGCAGCAGCCCGCCCACGACCTGTTGCACCTCGTCCCACCCCGCCTGGTCCAGCGGCCGGTCGTCCTCGAAGCGTTCGGCGAGCAGCGGGGCACCGCGCGCGGCGGCGACGAACGTCACCCTCAGTGGCATGCGGTGATGGTGTGCCGCCCGGGTGCCCAGGTCAAGAGCTGCCGCCTGTGAGCTACCGGCGGTACGCGGTCACGCACACGGGCGGACACCCCGCCCGGCACCTCCGGCCGCGTTCGGCGTCCGCACAAGGGCCGCTCACAGCATCTCGTCGCAAGCCGCCCGCAGCCGTCGTACCCCCTCCGTGATCTCCCCGGGGCCGGCGACCGCCGCGAAGCTCAGGCGGAGGTGGGCGGCCGGGGGTTCGGCGCTGAAGTAGGGGCGGCCGGGGGTGAGGGCGACGCCGGTGCGCAGGGCGGCGGCGGCCATGGCCGTGTCGTCGGTGCCGTCGGGCAGGCGCAGCCAGAGGTGGTAGCCACCGGACGGCACGTGCGGCAGGGCCAGTTCGGGCAGCCGGGCCGCGAGGGCGCCGGTCATGGTGTCCCGGCGGGCCTTCAACTCGACTGAGAGGGCGCGCAGATGGCGGGGCCAGGCCGGGGAGCCGACCAGTTCCAGGGCGGCCTCCTGGAGCGGGCGGGGCACGAAGAAGCTGTCCACGACCTGGATGGCGCGCAGCCGTTCCAGCACCGGGCCGCGCGCGGCGAGGGCGCACACCCGGAAGCTGGGCGAGGTCGCCTTGGTGAGCGAGCCGACGTGCACGACCACGCCGTCCGGGTCGTCGGCGGCCAGCGGCCGGGGCAGCGGGCCCGCGTCGGCGTGCACCAGGCGCCGTACGAAGTCGTCCTCGACGACGAACGCGCCGGCCTCGCGGGCGATCCGCAGCACCTCGGCGCGCCGGGTGGGGGCGAGCACGGCGCCGGTCGGGTTCTGGAACAGCGGCTGGCAGACGAACACCCGGGCGCCGCTGGCCCGGAAGGCGTCGGCCAGCAGACCGGGCCGTACCCCGTCGGCGTCCACCGGGACCGGGACCGGGCGCAGGCCGGCCGCTCGGGCGAGGGCGAGCATGCCCGGGTAGGTGGGCGACTCGACCAGGACGGGGGCGCCGGGCGGGGCGAGAGCGCGCAGGGCGGTGGCCAGCGCGGCCTGGCCGCCCGCCGCGATCAGCACCTCGGCGGCCGTCACGGCGCCGCCGATGTCGCGCGCGAACCACTCCCGCAGTTCCGGCAGCCCTTCCAGCGGGGGCCTCCCCCAGGCACCCGGCCGCCGCCCGGCACGGGCCAGCGCGGCGGCCATGGCCCGCTCCGGCTGTAGCGAGGGGTGCGGATAGCCGCCGTTGAACTCCAGTACCCCCGGCGGCGGGGCGGCCAGCGAGACGGTGACCCCGGAGGCGTCGACGGTGCGCGGTACGAGGTCGGCGGCGCCGTCGGCGCTCAGCGCGACCTCCTGCCAGGAGGTGTCGCCGGCCGGGGTGGGGGTGTCCGGGCGCGGGTCGGCCCGGAAGGCGCCGGCGCCGGGCCGGGTCACCACCAGCCCCTCGGCGGAGAGCTGGGCGAGGGCCCGGGAGACGGTCACCGGACTCACGCGGAACCGTTCGACCAGTGCTCGGCTCGACGGCAGCTTTCCTCCGGGTGAGTAGCGGTTCAGGTCCCGGCGGAGCTGTTCCGCCAGTTCGCCCACGCTGCTACGCTCGTTCATGAAGACTGACAATAGCGCTACTCTGCCGACCTCGATAGCGGTCACCGCCCCGCGCGAGCGCCGGACGCTCGGCACCGGGCTGGCCGCCCTGGGTGTCGCCTCCTTCTCGCTGACCTTCCCGGCCACCGCCTGGGGTCTGGAGAGCTTCGGCCCCTGGTCGCTGGTGACAGTGCGCAGCGCGCTGGCCGCGCTCGTCGCCGGCGGCTGTCTGCTCGCCCTGCGCGTGCCGCTGCCCGAGCGGCGGCATCTGCCGGGGCTCGCGGTCGTCGCCCTGGGCACGGTGCTGGGCTTCCCGCTGCTGACCACGCTCGCCCTGGAGACCTCCAGCACCGCGCACGCGGCCGTGGTGGTGGGCCTGCTGCCGCTGACCACGGCCGCCTGCTCGGCGCTGCGCACGGGCCACCGGCCCTCGCGCCGGTTCTGGACGGCGGCGACGGCGGGCGCGGCGGCCGTGCTCGCCTTCACCGTGGCGCAGAGCGGCGGCGCGCTCACGGCCGCCGACGGCTGTCTGTTCGGCGCCCTGCTGGTCTGCGCGGCCGGCTACACCGAGGGCGGCCGGCTGGCCGGGGTGATGCCGGGCTGGCAGGTGATCGGCTGGGCGCTGGTGCTGTGCCTGCCGCTGAGCCTGCCGGGCGCGGCGGTGGCGCTGGCGTACGAGCCGGCGCACCTCACCGGGCATGGCGTCGCCGGTCTGCTGTGGGTGGCGCTGGGCTCGCAGTTCCTCGGTCTGGTCGTCTGGTACCGGGGCCTGGCGGCCGTCGGCATCCCGCGCGCCAGCCAGTTGCAGTTGGCTCAGCCGCTGCTCACACTGGTGTGGTCGGCGCTGCTGCTGGGCGAGCACTTCACGGCGGCCGCTCCCGTGACCGCCGTCGCCGTGCTCGTGTGCATCGCCGTCACTCAGCGGTCGTGATCGTGAGGAGGGCCCCAGATGCGCGCGTCCAAGGGCGACCACCTGGTTCAGCACGGCCGGGTGGTCGGTCAGCACGACCAGGTCTCCGAAGTGGTCGAGGTGATGGGGCAGGAGGGAAGTCCGCCCTACCGGGTCCGGTTCGAGGACGGGCACGAGGCGATCATGTCCCCGGGACCCGACTGCCAGGTCAGGCACCAGGACATCAGGTACCAGGACCGGCGGGAGCCCTGAGCCGGGGTGGCTGAGCCGATCACCGGTAGTGGTCGGCGGCCACCCGTGCCATCGCCCCCACCGGGTCCTCCGCGACGTCCTTGGCGGCGAAGAACACGTGCCCGTCCACCTCGGGCCGGCGGGCGGCGAGCGTGAGGTGCCGGGACAGCTCGACCGGGTCCTGCCAGGCCGACGGCTCGTCGGCCGCCCCCGCCTTGTACAGCGCCTCGCCGACGTACAGCCGGGTACCGGTGCCGCTGACGGTGTCGGCCCACCAGTCGACCAGGGTCGCGTAGTCCGCGTCGGCGTCGCCGATGTGCCAGTACAGCTGGGGCACGACGTAGTCGATCCAGTGCTTCCTGACCCAGGTACGGGTGTCCGCGTACAGATCGTCGTACGTCTGGACGCCCGCCCGGGTGTCCGAGCCGCGCGCGTCGGACGAGGCGTTGCGCCACACCCCGAAGGGGCTGATCCCGAAGGGGGTGCCGGGCCGTACCCGTGCGACGCCGGCGGCGGTCTCCCGCACCAGTCGGTCGATGTTGTCCCGCCGCCAGGCGGCCCGGCTGGTGAAGGCGTCTCCGTGGCGGTCGTAGGCCTCGTCGTCGTCGAAGGTCTGGCCGTCCTCCGGGTAGGGGTAGAAGTAGTCGTCGAAGTGGACGCCGTCGACCGGGTAGCGGGCGACCGCGTCGAGCATCGCCCGCTGGACGAAGGCCCGCACCTCGGGCAGGCCGGGGTTGTAGTGGAGCCGGCCGCCGTAGGACACCACCCAGTCGGGGTGCGCGCGGGCGGGGTGGGAGGCGGCGAGCCGGTCCGGGTCGGTGTGGTTCGCGATCCGGTACGGGTTGAACCAGGCGTGCAGTGCCAGGCCCCGGGCGTGCGCCTCCGCGACGGCGGTGCCGAGCGGGTCCCAGCCGGGGTCCTCGCCCTGGGTGCCGGACAGGTACGCGCACCACGGCTCGTACGGCGAGGGCCACAGGGCGTCGGCGGTGGGGCGGACCTGGAGGAAGACCGTGTTCAGCCGGCGGCGGACGGCCCGGTCGAGGTGGGCGGTCAGCTCCGCGCGCTGGGCGGCCGGGGCGAGGCCGGGCCGGGAGGGCCAGTCGCGGTTGAGGACGGTCGCGAGCCAGACGCCCCGCATCCCGGTCCCGCCGGGCGTCCCCGCGAGGCCGCCGGGAGCGGCCGCCGTGACCGGCCGCTCCGGGAGCGCGGTCGGGAAGCCGGGGGCCGCCGTGCCGAGCGCCGAGAGGGCGGTGAGGGTGAAGGCCCGCCGGGTCATCCGCGTCATCCGCGCACCGCCTACCCTCCGGATCCGCCGGGTCACGGATCGTTCCGCGGCCAAGAATGCCTCGCCCCGCGCGATCGATCATCGATACTTGGCGGTAACGTGCACGATCGGAGCAGGCGCCGCACCCGGAGGTCTGCCAGCGAGCCGGAGAATCCAGCGAAGGGGACGATGTGACGGGCATCCCAGGGGGAGACATTGCGCGCGTCGGAGTCGTGGGCTGCGGCCAGATGGGCGCGGGCATCGCCGAGGTGTGCGCCCGCGCCGGCCTGGACGTGAAGGTCGCCGAGACCACCGGCGAGGCTCTGGAGTACGGCCGTACCCGGCTGTTCAGCTCCCTGGCCAAGGCCGCCGAGCGCGGCAAGATCAGCGAGGCGGAGCGGGACGCCACCCAGGCGCGGCTCGGCTTCACCACCGACCTGGGCGAGTTCGCCGACCGGGATCTGGTGATCGAGGCCGTCGTGGAGAACGAGCAGGTCAAGACGGAGATCTTCCAGGTCCTGGACCAGGTCGTGACCCGTCCCGACGCGATCCTGGCGTCCAACACCTCCTCGATCCCGCTGGTGAAGCTGGCGGTCACCACCTCCCGCCCCGACCACGTGGTCGGCATCCACTTCTTCAACCCGGCCCCGGTGCAGCGGCTGGTCGAGCTGATCCCGGCGCTCACCACCTCCGAGGGCACGCTCAGCCGCGCCCAGGTCTTCGCCGAGAAGGTGCTGGGCAAGCACGCCATCCGCGCCCAGGACCGCTCCGGGTTCGTGGTGAACGCGCTGCTGGTGCCCTACCTGCTGTCCGCGATCCGAATGTTCGAGTCGGGCATCGCCAGCCGCGAGGACATCGACAACGGCATGGAGATGGGCTGCGCGCACCCGATGGGCCCGCTCCGGCTCTCCGACCTGATCGGTCTGGACACGATCGTCTCCATCGCCAACTCGATGTACGCCGAGTACAAGGAGCCGCTGTACGCCGCTCCCCCGCTGCTCCAGCGCATGGTCGAGGCGGGGCGGCTGGGCCGGAAGACCGGCTCGGGCTTCTACAGCTACGCCTGATCGTCCGGCGGTCACCGCCTTCCCTCACGCAGAGCGACGCTCGCGGGCCCGGCACCGTAAACGGAGCCGGGCCCGTTCGTTTCACACACCGTGTGCGCGCCGGGCACGCATATGCCCGTCACACACGCTCCCCACGCGCTCACCAGGCGAGTTGACTCTGCATGCGCATGCAAGGGAAGCGGAACCATCCGTACCGACTACCGAAAGGAGCGGATCCGTGACCGCCGATCCGCAGCATCCCGTGGTCCATGGTGAACTCGCAGAGTTACGGCGCCGCCTGGACGTGTCCTACGTCCGTGTCGAGGGCGGCATCGCCCTGCTGCGGCACCGCACCGAGGAGACCGCCAAGGAGCTGGACGAGCTGAACACCCGCCTGGCCTCGCTGGAACACGCCCGCTGGCCGCTGCCCTCGCTCGCCGCGCTCACGGCGCTCGGCGCCCTCGTCGTGACGGTCTGGCAGGTGCTGCCGGCCCACTAGGCGCATGTCGCCGGCCTCGGTTCGCTAGCCCTCGGCGAGCCTGAGGTGGTGCAGCAGCAGTAACGCGGCCGCCATGTTGGCGGCCGGGACCTCCCCACGGGCGATCAGGTCGGGAACGAGCTTGAGCGGGACCCATTCCCGGCGGTCCGACTCGAAGTCGTCCACGGGGTGCCCGATGTACTCGCCCTCGTCGGACCAGTAGATGTGGTGCCGGGCGTCGGTGAGCCCGTTGGACGGCTCCACGCTCATCAGGTGGTGCAGACGTCCCGGCCGCCAGCCGGTCTCCTCCTCCAGTTCCCTGGCGGCCGCGCACGCGATGTCCTCGCCGTCCTCGACCACGCCCGCCGCGAGTTCCCAGCCCCAGCTGTCGGTGATGAAGCGGTGCCGCCACAGCAGCAGGACCTCGTTGGCCTCGTTGACGACGGTGGCCACGGCCACGGGCCGCAGCCGGATGAGGAAGTGGTCGAGATGCCGGCCGTCCGGCAGCTCGACATCCGCGAGATTGACGCTGAACCAGCGGTTTTCATAGACAGTTTGTTCGTTCTGTTTCGTCCACTGCACGGTTCTGCCACCTTCCTGCGAGTAAGTGGCAATATCGCAGCAGTGACCGTGGAGCCACAGTGGGCCTGCCGGGCCCGCCCGGACTACATGGGGACGCGCAGCGCGCCGTCGATGAGTTCGGCGGCCTCCGCGGTGCCGGCCGAGCCGCAGCGCACCAGGTGCTCACGCACCGCCCGGAGCCGGTCGCGCAGCCGCTGCGACTCCATCCCGCGCGCCTGCTCCGTCATCCGTACGGCGGTGGCGACCGCCTCGTCGGCGTTGCCCTGGCGCAGCTCGATGGTGCTGAGCATGGCCAGCCGGTGCACCCGCCCCCGGTCGTGCGCGGGATTGTCCACCGCGGCGGCGGCGTGCTCCCGGGCCGCTGCCAGCTCGCCCAGGCTCAGCAGCGCCTCCGCCACCTGGACGTTGACCAGTCCGGGCTGGACGTAACCCGTCTCGTCGGGCTCGTGCCCGCGCATGATCCGGTCGGCCGCCTTCTCGGCCCGCTGGATACAGGACAGCGCGCTGCTCGCGTCGCCGAGGTGGGCGTACGCCTTGGCCTGCATCGCGTACAGGTCGGAGGCGAGCGCCGGGGTGATGTGCCGGCCGGCGGCGCGCAGCGCGGCCTCGGCGAAGGCGACGGCCTGCCGGAACTCCCGCATGAACAGCGCCTGGTTGACCAGCAGCGCTATCACGTAGGCGCCGAGTCCCCGGTCCCCGCTGGCCTTGGCCAGCCGCAGCGCCTGGTGGAAGTAGCGCTGGGCGAGGCCGTGGGCGTCGGAGTCGTAGGCGCAGATACCGGCGACGGCGACCAACCCGCCGGTGGCGTGGTGCAGTTGGCGTCCGCTGGCGTCGGTGTAGCTGCCCCGCAGCAGGGGCGCGGCCTCGGCGTTGAGGAAGCCGACGATCCGGGTGCGGGTCGCGATGCCGCCGGCCTTGCGGTACATCTGCTCGTAGTGCGTGCGGGCGGCGCGCAGCATCTGGATGTCGGCGGCGGTGACCCGGTGCCGGCCGCCGCGCGAGACGTCCACGTCCTCGGGCGGGTTCTCCCACTCCCACACCGGCATGACGGCCGGGGTGCCGGTGACGGCGGGCGCGCCGAGCACGTGCGGGCGCTGCTGTTCGTCGGAGCGCCACAGGGCGGTGGCCCGCTCCACGAACCCGTTCAGCGAGCCGGCGTGCGGGGTGCTCGGCTCGCCGGGCACCCCGAGGCCGATGTCGTCGAGGGTCACCGGCCGGTGCAGGCGGGCGGCCAGCACCTCGCAGATCAGGTCGGGTACCTGGCCGCGGGGCCGCTGGCCCTTCAACCACCGCGCCACGGCGGTGTGTTCGTAGCGGAGCGCGAGGCCGCGTCTCCGGCCGGCCTGGTTCACATGGGCGGCGAGACCCGCGTGCGAGATCCCCGCCTCGTCCAGGATGGCGTCGAGCAGAGTGTTGGGCTGCATGGGTGCCCCCCGAGTCGCCTGGTGCCGTCAGCGTAGTGCGTCCGCTATCACACGGGGTGTGAACGGAGTGCCCGCATCCGGTGCGTGTGCGCGCTGTCGCGGAGTGTGCCGGTTCCGGTTGACTGAGATGCCTCGTCAAGAGGCCGGCCGGGCCGTCGGCTCCCCCTCGAACAGCGGCGGCCCGGCTTCCACCGCGCGCTGGCGGTGGGTGGACGGGGTCCGGGCGGTGCCCGGGGCCGTCGGGCGGGGCGTGCCGGGTCTGGCCCGGTCGTTGCGCAGGACCAGGACCGCGACGTCGTCCGTGGGACGGCCTCCCGTGTGGGCGAGCAGGGCCGAGAAGACCGTGCGCAGCACCGACGGGGGCGACACCGGCTGCTCGCGTACGGCGGCGGCGCGCAGCGCCTCCGGCAAGGCGAAGAACCGGCCCCGGGCGTCCCGCGCGTCCTCCGCGCCGTCGGTGAACAGGACCAGGCTCTCGCCCGGGAGCAGGTGTCCGCAGGGCCGGGCCGCCAGGTCCGCCGGGAGCGGGAAGAGGCCGAGCGGCGGGAGCGGTTCGGCCGACCCGAGCGGTTCCACGGACGTCCCGCTCACCAGGTACGGCCAGGGGTGACCGCAGTTGAGGGCGGTGAGCGAGCCGTCCTTGCCGATCTCCAGGAGCAGCAGGGTCACGAACTCCTCGGCGACCGGGTGGTCGGGCTCCCGGCCGGCGTGCGCGGGGTGCTCGGCGCGGGCGCGTTCACGCAGGTGACGGGCGAGGGCACGGTCCAGTCGGCGCAGGACGCCGGCGGACTCGGGCTCGTCGTGGGCGGCCTCGCGGAAGCTGCCGAGGAGGGCGGCGACGGTGCCCAGCGCGGCCAGCCCGTGTCCGCGCACGTCGCCCATCACCACCCGCACCCCGTGCTCGGTGACGACCGCCTCGTACAGATCGCCGCCGATGCTCGCGCCCCGGTCGGCGGAGAGCTGGGCGGCGGCGACGGCCAGCCCGTCCAGGCGGGGCGGCAGCGGACGCAGGACCACGCTCTGCGCGGCCCGCGCCACCCGGCGGGCGAGCCGCAGCTCACGGAGCAGGGCGTGCCGGACGTGGCAGATCAGCCCGGTGCCGACGACGAGGAACACGACGCTGGTGACGATGCGGGCGCCGAGCCCGTTCTGCTGGGCGAGGGGGCAGCCGAACTTGTAGCCGACCGCCACGGCTCCCCAGAGGGCGGGGAGCGTGGAGCCCCGCCCGGTGGGCGCCCGTGCCTTGATACGGATCATGCCTTGGTCCCCCATGCTGGGCCCTGACAGAGCGGACGGACCGGCCCCGAGAGGCCGGTCCGATTCTGTCCACGGCATGGTCCGGGAGGGCCGGGTCGGCCGCGATTCCCACCCGAACGAGTGAGCACATCCCGGCCGGGCTCGCATTTATGCAGGCAGACAGCGGCGCCCGGCCGGGAAATCCCCGGCCGGGCGCCCACCTGACCTTGCGACGCGCGGGCTAGCCGCGCAGCACCGCCCCGGTGCGGTCGCCCGCGAGGGCCACCGCCGCGTCGCGGGCCGCCGAGGCCTCGTCGACCGTCAGGGTGCGGTCCCCGGCGCGGAACCGGAGGGCGTAGGCGAGGGACTTGCGGCCCTCGCCGAGCTGCTCGGCGTTCTCGTAGACGTCGAACAGCCGGATGGACTCCAGCAGTTCACCGGCGCCCTCGCGCAGCGCGGCCTCGACCTCGGCGGCCGGGACCGGCTTGTCCACGACCAGGGCGACGTCCTGCGTGGCGACCGGGAACGTGGAGATGCCCGGCGCCTGCGGGACACCGTCGCCGGCGGCCGACACGGCGTCCAGGTCCAGCTCCATCGCACAGGCGCGCTCGGGCAGCCCGAGGGCCTTCAGGACACGCGGGTGCAGCTCACCGGCATGGCCGACGACCCGCTCGGTGCCGTCGGCCGCGAGTACCAGCTCGGCGCAGCGGCCGGGGTGCCACGGACCGTACTGGCCCTTGCGGACGACCAGCTCGGCGCCGGCCTCGCGGGCGACGGCACGGGCCGCCTCCACCGCGTCGGCCCAGTCGGCCGGGCGGCCCCTGCCCCACCAGCCGGCCTGCTCGCGGGCGCCGGTGAGGACGACGGCGACATGGCGCGGCTGCTCGGGCAGCGCGGCGTCCAGCCGGGCGATCTCCTCGTCGGTGGGACGGCGGTCCGCCGGCAGGCGCACCGCGTCACGCCGCTCCGCGCGGGGGCGGAAGACCAGGCCGGTCTCGAAGAGGGCCAGGTCGTGCGAGCCGCGGCCGTCGTTGCGGCGCAGCGCGCCCAGCAGGCCCGGCAGCAGCGTGGTGCGGAGCGCGGGCTCCTCGTCGCTGAGCGGGTTGGCGAGCCTCACCACGCGGCGGGCCGGGTCGTCCGCCGCCAGACCGAGCTGGTCGAAGACCTGCTCGGTGAGGAAGGGGTAGGTCGGCGCCTCGACGTAACCGGCACCGGCCAGTACGCGGCCGATCCTGCGGTGCAGCCGCTGGCGGTGGGTGAGGCCGCGGCCGGAGGGGGGCTTGGGCAGCGTGGAGGGCAGGTTCTCGTAACCCTCCAGGCGGATGACCTCCTCCGCGAGGTCGTTGGCCTCGGCGAGGTCGGGCCGCCAGGACGGGGCGGTGACGATCAGCTCGTCCTGTCCGTAGACGTCGCAGCCGATCTCCTGGAGGCGGCGCACCACGGTCTCCCGGCCGTAGGTGACGCCCGCGACCCGGTCCGGGTGGTCCGCCGCCGTGGTGATGGTGTGCGGGGCGGAGGGCGCGATGATCTCGGTGACACCGGCCTCGGCGGTGCCGCCCGCGAGCAGCACCAGCAGGTCCACGCTGCGCTGGGCGGCGGCAGCGGCGGCGGCCGGGTCGACGCCCCGCTCGAAGCGGCGGGAGGCCTCGGAGGACAGCTTGTGCCGGCGGGCCGTCCGCGCGATCGACACGGCGTTGAAGTGGGCCGCCTCGATGACGACGTCGGTCGTGGCGTTCGCCGTGTCGTCGTGGTCGGCGATCTCCGTGTTGGCGCCGCCCATCACGCCGGCGAGGCCGATCGGGCCGCGCTCGTCGGTGATGACCAGGTCCTCGGCGTGCAGGGTCCGCTCGACGCCGTCGAGGGTGACGAGCTTCTCGCCCTCCTCGGCGCGGCGCACCCCGATGGCGCCCTGGACCAGCGTGCGGTCGTAGGCGTGCAGGGGCTGGCCCAGCTCGGTCATCACGTAGTTCGTGACGTCGACGGCGAGCGAGATCGGGCGCATGCCGACCTTCTGGAGGCGGCGCCGCAGCCAGATCGGGGAGCGCGCCTCGGGGCTCAGACCGGTGACGGTGCGGGCGGTGAAGCGGTCGCAGCCGGCCGGGTCGGTGACCTGGACCGGGTAGCCGAAGGCGTTCGGGGCCGGCACGTCCAGCAGGGCGGGGTCGCGCAGCGGCAGGCCGTAGGCGATGGCGGTCTCGCGGGCGACGCCGCGGATGGACAGGCAGTCGCCGCGGTTGGCGGTGACGGCGATGTCCAGGACCTCGTCCACCAGCTCCAGCAGCTCGATGGCGTCCTTGCCCACCTCGGTCTCCGGCGGCAGCACGATGATGCCGTGGCTGCCGTCGTCGCCCATGCCCAGCTCCTCGCCGGAGCAGATCATGCCGTGCGAGACCTTGCCGTAGGTCTTGCGGGCGGCGATGGAGAAGCCACCGGGCAGCGTGGCGCCGGGCAGGACGACGACGACCTTGTCGCCGACGGCGAAGTTGCGGGCGCCGCAGACGATCTCCTGCGGCTCGCCCGTCCTGTTGGCCTGACCGACGTCGACCGTGCAGAAGCGGATCGGCTTCTTGAAGCCCTCCAGCTCCTCGATGGTCAGCACCTGGCCGACGACCAGCGGGCCCTTGAGGTCGGCGCCGAGCAGTTCGACGGTCTCGACCTCCAGACCGGCCGAGATGAGCTTGGCCTGGACGTCACGGCCGGTCTCGGTGGCCGGCAGGTCGACGTACTCCCGCAGCCAAGAAAGCGGGACCCGCATCAGATCTCCATCCCGAACGGCCGGGTGAACCGGACGTCACCCTCGACCATGTCTCGCATGTCCTCGACGTTGTGGCGGAACATCAGCATCCGCTCGATGCCGAACCCGAAGGCGAAGCCGCTGTACCTCTCCGGGTCGACGCCGCAGGCGGCCAGCACCCGCGGGTTGACCATGCCGCAGCCGCCCAGCTCGATCCAGCCCTCGCTTGAGCAGGTGCGGCAGGGCCGGTCGGGGTTGCCGACGGACTCGCCGCGGCAGACGTAGCACACCATGTCCATCTCGGCGGACGGCTCGGTGAACGGGAAGAAGTTCGGCCGCAGCCGCGTCTTCATGCCCGCGCCGAACAGCGACTGGACCATGTGGTCCAGGGTGCCCTTGAGGTCGGCCATGGTCAGGCCCTCGTCCACGGCGAGCAGCTCGACCTGGTGGAAGACGGGGGTGTGGGTCGCGTCCAGCTCGTCGGTGCGGTAGACGCGGCCCGGGCAGATCACGTAGACCGGCAGCTCGCGGTTGAGCAGTGAGCGGATCTGCACGGGCGAGGTGTGGGTGCGCAGCACGACGCCGGAGTCGGCGGTGCCGTCCTCCCCCCGCACGAAGAAGGTGTCGGCCTCGCCGCGGGCCGGGTGGTCGGGGCCGATGTTGAGGGCGTCGAAGTTGAACCACTCGGCCTCGACCTCGGGGCCCTCGGCGACCTCGTAGCCCATGGCCACGAAGACGTCCTCGATGCGCTCCGAGAGCGTGGTCAGCGGGTGCCGGGCGCCGGCCGGGACGCGGTCGTACGGCAGCGTGACGTCGACGTCCTCCTCGACCAGCACCCGGGCGTCCCGGTCGGCCTCCAGTTCGGCCTGGCGGCCGGCGAGGCCCTTGTTGACGGCGCCGCGGGCCTGGCCGACCCGCTTGCCGGCCTCGGCCTTGGCGTGCGGGGGCAGGGCGCCGATCTCGCGGTTGGCGAGGGCCAGCGGGGAGGCCGGGCCGGTGTGGGCGACCTTGGCCTCGTGGAGCGCGTCGAGGGAGCCCGCGGCGGCGAAGGCGGCGAGCGCCTCGTCCCGCATGCGCTCGATCTCTTCCGGTTTCAACGCCTCGACCTCGACAGGGTCGTACGACTTATTGGGTGCCGACATCTCTTCCCGTGCTTCCGATTGGCTGGCGGATGGTCCCCGTCACCGACTGATGAGTCATCGACTCGTGAGCCACCGACTCGTGAGGGCCGCGTGAAGGACACAAAGGTGCCAAAGGCCGAGTCTAACGGGGTGGGGGTGGACGAAGAGCCCGTGGGCCGTCAGGCGAGATACGCCGGGGTCGCCACGGGCAGCGTAAATCGGAACTCGGCGCCGCCGCCGGGAGCCCGGCCGACCGTGATGGTGCCGCCGTGGGCCTCCACGATGCCCTTGACGATGTAGAGCCCGAGGCCGGTGCCGCCGCGCTTGCTGCCCCGCCAGAAGCGGGTGAAGACGCGGTTCATGGACTCCTCCGGGATGCCGGGCCCCTCGTCGCTCACCGTGACCGACGTGGCCGTTTCCTCGCCCTCGCGCGGTGAGGGCGCGGGCGTGACACCAATGGTGACGGTTCCCTCGCCGTGCCGCACGGCATTTTCGATGAGGTTGCTGAGCACCTGGTCGACCTTGTCGGGGTCGGCCCACAGGGCGGGCAGCGGCTGCTCGACGCGGAGCAGGAAGCGGTCGGCGGGCTGGCCGGCGGCGACGTAGGCCTGGATGTGCCGGGAGACGGCGGCGCCGATGTCGACGGGCTGCCGGCGCAGTTCCAGACGCCCGGAGTCGATCCGGGAGATGTCGAGCAGCTCGGCGATGAGCCGGGTGACACGGTCGGCGTCGGCGTCGACGGTCTCCAGCATGAGCCGCTTCTGGTCGTCGGTGAAGCGCTCCCACTTGGCCAGCAGGGTGGCGGTGAAGCCCTTGACGGAGGTCAGCGGGGAGCGCAGCTCGTGGGCGACGGTGGCGATCAGCTCGGCGTGGCTGCGCTCGGTACGGCGCCGGGCCTCGGTGTCCCGCAGGGAGACGATCACGCGCCGGACCGGTCCGAGGGGCCGCTCGCGCACGTACCGGGCGCAGACCAGCACCTCCCGGCCGCCGGGCAGCAGCAAGTTGCGCTCGGGCTGGCGGACCCGGATGGCGAGGCCGCCGTAGGGGTCGGTGAGCTGCCACCAGCGGCGCCCCTCCAGGTCCTCCAGGGGCAGCGCCCACTCCAGCGGCCGGCCGAGGGCCGCCTCGGCCGGTACGGCGGTGATGCGGGCGGCGGCGGCGTTGAACCGGACGACCAGACCGCGCTCGTCGGCGATCACCAGTCCGTCGGGCAGTTCGTCGGCGATCAGCAGCCCGTCAGGCAGTTCATCGGCGATCCGCAGCCTGTCGGGCAGTCCGTGGGCGTCGGCCTCCGGGCCGGCCTCGCCGTGCCGGTGCGCGGGTGCCTGCCGCGCGCCCCTGTCATCGGGCGTGGTGCTGGTGCCGGCCACCGTCATCCCCGTACCCCACCTCTCCTACGGTGCAGGGGTCCGAGCTGGTCACCCTACTAGCTCCGGGTGACGGACCGGCACCCTTGGGCGGCGCGCTGTGCACGGGCCGACGCGTAGAGACATACGGCCGCGGCGGTCGCGAGGTTCAGGCTCTCGGCCCGGCCGTGGATGGGGACGCGGACGACGGCGTCGGCCAGCGCGCGGGTCTCCTCCGGCAGGCCCCACGCCTCGTTGCCGAAGACCCAGGCGGTGGGGCAGCCCATGGTGCCCTCGTCCAGCTCCTCGTCCAGGTCCCGGTCCCCGGCGCCGTCGGCGGCGACGACGCGCACCCCGGCGTCCTTCAGCTCGCGTACGGCCTGTTCGACGGGGACGCCGACGGCGACGGGCAGGTGGAAGTGGGAACCGACGGAGGCGCGGACGGCCTTGGGGTTGTACAGGTCGACGGAGGCGTCGGTGAGGATCACGGCCTCGGCGCCGGCGGCGTCGGCGCAGCGCAGCACGGTGCCGGCGTTGCCGGGGTCGCGCACATGGGCGAGGACGGCGACGAGCCGGGGGCGGGCGGCCATGATCTCGGCGAACGGGGTGTCCAGGAACCGGCAGACCCCGACCAGGCCCTGCGGGGTCACGGTGGTGGAGATGTCGGCGATGACCTCTTCGGAGGCGAGGTGCACCCGGGCGCCGGCCTCGCGGGCCGCCCCGACGATGTCGGCGTACCGCTCCGCGGCCTCGACGGTGGCGAACAGTTCGACGAGAGTCGCGGTCCCGTCCGCGCCCCGGTGCCCGGCGGCCTCCCGGGCGGCCTGCGGCCCCTCGGCGAGGAACAGCCGCTCCTTCCCCCGGAAGTTCCGCTTGGCCAGCCGCCGAGCGGCGACGACCCGCGCGGACCGCGAAGAGATCAACTCAGGAGAAACGAACGCCATCCTCACACTTCCCGAGACAGGGGGGGGTGCGCCCCGCCAGGGGCACGGGGAACTGCGCGCCCAGCCACAACGAATTCGCAGCCGAACGAGAACCCCTCACACCAACAACAGGACCCGCAAGCCATGACAGCCTGCGGGCCCAGTGAGCGTCGGCTAAAGCCAGCGCAGCGTCACGCGGCCTTCGGCGCGTTGACGTCCGACGGCAGCGCCTTCTGCGCGACCTCGACGAGCGCGGCGAACGCGTTCGCGTCGTTCACGGCCAGCTCGGCCAGGATCTTGCGGTCGACCTCGACGTTCGCGGCCTTCAGACCCTGGATGAAGCGGTTGTAGGTGATGCCGTTGGCGCGGGCAGCGGCGTTGATGCGCTGGATCCACAGCTGACGGAAGTCGCCCTTGCGCTTCTTGCGGTCGTTGTAGTTGTAGACCAGCGAGTGGGTGACCTGCTCCTTGGCCTTGCGGTACAGGCGCGAACGCTGACCGCGGTAGCCGGAGGCCTGCTCGAGGATCGCCCGGCGCTTCTTGTGGGCGTTGACTGCCCGCTTGACGCGTGCCACTTGTTAACTCCTTGTAGCGGGGTCGTGGTGGGTGCTCACACGACCCGGAAACGACTGGGTCCCGGTGTGGGCGTACGGCGCTCGACGCGTGGTGAGCGCGGGTACGTCACTTGCCGAGAAGCTTCTTGATCTTCGCGGCGTCGCCCGGGGCCATCTCGGCGTTGCCGGTGAGGCGACGCGTGACGCGGGACGACTTGTGCTCGAGCAGGTGGCGCTTGCCGGCGCGCTCACGGAGCACCTTGCCGGAGCCGGTGACCTTGAAGCGCTTGCTGGCACCGCTGTGCGACTTGTTCTTCGGCATAGCGCCGTTCTCTCCTCGTCAGTGGCGCTCCGGTGCCCGGTCGCGAGAACCGGGCACGGTGGAGCGTCGCTCTCTTGTTTCGGTTACATCCTGGGGACTGGGGGTCCCCCGGGATCACGCCTCGGCGGGCTCCTCGGACGGCTCCTCGGACGGCGCCTCAGCCTCGGCGGGGTTCTGCGACTTGCCGGGGTTCGCCTTCGCGTCGGCCTTGCGGGCCTCCTGCGCCTGACGGGCCTCGGCCATCGCCTCGGTCTTCTTCTTGTGCGGACCGAGGACCATGATCATGTTGCGGCCGTCCTGCTTCGGGTTCGACTCGACGAACCCGAGGTCCTGGACGTCCTCCGCGAGGCGCTGGAGCAGTCGGTAGCCCAGCTCGGGCCGGGACTGCTCACGACCACGGAACATGATCGTGATCTTGACCTTGTCGCCCTGCTTGAGGAACCGGACGACGTGACCCTTCTTGGTGTCATAGTCGTGCGGGTCGATCTTCGGCCGGAGCTTCATCTCCTTGATGACCGTGTGCGCCTGGTTCTTGCGCGCCTCACGGGCCTTCATGGCCGACTCGTACTTGAACTTCCCGTAGTCCATGAGCTTGCACACGGGCGGACGGGCGTTCGCCGCGACCTCGACCAGGTCCAGGTCGTACTCCTGTGCAAGCTCCAGTGCCTTGGCGAGCGGGACGATGCCCACCTGCTCGCCACTGGGACCGACAAGTCGCACCTCGGGAACGCGAATCCGGTCGTTGATGCGGGGCTCGGCGCTGATGGATCCTCCTCGATAGCACCACGCGACGGTCTGGCGGACAGCCGCGTAACTCTGTTCGTTAGACCTAACCGCGCCGAAGCACAAAAAATGCCCCGGACGATCACAGGCGGGCTCCAATGACTACCGGAGCACCGCCGCGATGACCGCGGGGCGCTATCGGGCGGCTCCATCGTCCGTACGGAACGATGGGGGCCGCCTGACCGGAGACCCGCCGCCCCCAAGGACGGTCAGGTGGGAGATCGGAGCCTCCACTTGTGGGCCGGGCACAGTCGTGTCCGGCCGGTCGTTACACAAGGTTAGCAGCAACCCCGGGGTACCGCTAATCGGAGCCGTCCGCCCGGCCCGGACCAGGGCCGCTTAGGGTGTGGGACATGAGTGACACCCCTGCCGAGTCCCCCGACTTCGACGCGATGACCCGCGACATCGCCGAGGTCCCCGCCGTCGAGGTGATCGTGACGGTCGCCGTCAACCTGATGAGCGCCGCCGCCGTGAAGCTCGGGCTCAGCGAGGAGGGCGAGAAGTACAAGGACCTGGACGAGGCCCGCAAGCTGATCACCGCCCTCGCCGGTCTGCTGGACGGCGGCGCGACCGAGATCAGCTCCTTCCACGCCGCGCCGCTGCGCGACGGCCTGAAGTCGCTCCAGCTGGCGTTCCGCGAGGCGTCGATCGTCCCGGACGAGCCGGGCCAGGGCCCGGGCGAGAAGTACACGGGCCCGATCTACGGCTGATCCGTCCGACCCGTCCCGCTCACTCCTTCGCGTACAGGGGCTCGCCCGGAGGCGTGGTCCCGGCCGGCAGCAGTGCCAGGTCGAGACCGCGCACCAGGCGGGCCCGCAGCGTCTCGTCGGCCGCCAGGCGCTCGGCGACCGCGCGGGCGGCCTCGGCGGGCGGGGCGGCCGGGTCCAGGACGAGGGCGAGGGTGCCGTCGGCCCGCCCGGCACCGAGGTGGGCGCGCAGGACGGCCGGCTCCGCCGCCACCGCCGCCCGGACGGCGGCGCGGACGGCCGGGTCGGCGAGCGGGTCGGTGCTGGTGCGGCCCTCGGCCAGGGCGAGCAGCGCCGGTCCGGTCAGCTCGAAGGCCACGGGCCCGGCGAGGTCCAGCACGACCGTGTCGGCCCGCTCGTGCGCGGCGGCCTCCAGCGCCTGGTGCAGCGGTACGGCGACCGGCCGGGCCCCCGGGTCCCAGCGGGCCAGCGAGTCGGTGGAGGTGAAGGCGGGCAGGGCGGTGCGCTCGCCGGCCTTCAGCGTGGGTACGGCCATCTCGCTGGTCTTCTCGCGGCGCAGACCGTTCGCGTCCTCCTCGACCTCGCCGAGCACGGCGACGACGGGCACCAGCAGGCGGGCGCCCTTGAGCGCCGCCAGCACGGGAGTGACGGCGGTGCGGTCCGCGGACCAGGCGGCGAGGGCCGCGCTCAGCCGGGGGTCGGCGGAGCCGTCGTCGTCGGAGTAGCCGGGGTCGGGGATGTTCATGTTCGCCACGGTCACCGACCCTATCGAGGGGATGCCGCCGCGCTCGTGCGGGGCCGGAAACACCGGTGACACCGCTTTCAGGGGAATCTCAGTCTTCCCTGACCCGTCTCTCACCTCCGCCCAACAGAGCGCACAGTCGGCGCCTCCAGCATCGCGGCATGGACTTCCCCGGACCACGTCGCGCCCGGCGCCGTGCGCACCCGCCCCGGCGCCGTTCCCCGCTGCACGCCGTGCTCGCCGTCGTCGCGGTGGCCGGGGTCACGGCGGGCGGCACGGTGTATGTGAAGGCCCAGGCGCACGGGAGTCCGAGGGCCGTATCGTCGGCGGCGTCGCCCTCGGCATCGGCCACGGCCGGGGCGGGTGAGGAGGCGACGGTGGAACCCGTGACGGAGCCCGCCGCGGTGGACCGGGAGGCGTCGCTGCGCCGGGTGCTGGAGAAGGTGGCCGTGCCGTCGGGCGCCCGGGTGTCGGCGGCGGTGCTGTCCCTGGACTCGGGCGAGAGCGCCGGGTACGGGCAGGCGGCGTTCGACACGGCGAGCATCGTGAAGGTCGACATCCTGGCCGCGCTGCTGCTCCAGGCGCAGGACGCGGGGCGGGGGCTGACGGCGGCGGAGCGGGCGTACGCCACGAAGATGATCGAGAACAGCGACAACGCCTCGGCGACCGAGCTGTGGCACGCGATCGGCGGCGCGAAGGGTCTCGACGCGGCGAACGAGCGGTTCGGGATGACGGCGACCACCGGCGGCTCGGACGGCCTGTGGGGGCTGACGCAGACCACGGCTGCGGACCAACTGGTGCTGCTGCGGCAGGTGTTCGGGGAGGACTCGAAGCTGAGCGCGGCCTCGCGGACGTATGTGCGGTCGCTGATGAAGAGGGTCGAGGCGGACCAGCAGTGGGGGGTGTCCGCGGCGGCGCAGGGGTCCTCGTGGGCGCTCAAGAACGGCTGGCTGGCGCGGAGCACGACCGGGCTCTGGGATGTGAACAGCATCGGGCGGGTGACGGTGGACTCGGCCGTGTACCTGGTGGCCGTGCTGTCCGAGGGGACGGCCAGTCAGGCGCGCGGGATCACGCTGGTGGAGGCGGCGGCGAAGGCGGCGGTACGGGGCTTCGCGCAGGCGTCGTAAGGGGGTGGCGCGGGTCTACAGGTGCCGCCTGCGCCCGCGCCACAGGACGGCGCCCGCCACCAGCAGGACACCCCCGAGGCCGCCCGCCAGCGGGCCCGCCCAGTCGGACGCGCCGCCGCCGGACTTCGGGGTGTCCGGGCCCGGGCCGAAGTACGTGTCGCCGTAGGCCGCAGGGCGCAGGGTCTCGGGTCTGAGGCGGGCCGCCGCCGCCAGGGCCGCCGCCGGGTCGATCATGCCGAAGCCCCGGGAGTCGTCACGGCCGCCCACCGGGGCGTTCCTCGCGGTGGTCTCCAGGAGCTTCTTGACCTGGACCGGCGTCAGGTCCGGGTGGGCGGCCTTGAGCAGGGCGGCGGCGCCGGAGACGAAGGCGGACGCGGCGCTGGTGCCCCAGCCCTCGTAGTACTTGTGGTCGGGGTCGGCGATCACCACGTTCACCCCGGGCGCGCTGACCGCGGCGTACCAGCGGCGGGTGGAGAAGGAGGCGCGGGTGCCGTACTTGTCGACGGCCGTGGCGGCGATCACGCCGGGGTAGGCGGCCGGGTAGGAGACGTGGTCGCCCTTGTCGCCGCCGTTGCCCGCGGAGGCGACGACGACCACGCCCTTCTTCAGGGCGTACTGCACGGCCTCGTCCTCGCTCGGCTCGGGGTGGGCGGAGTCGGAGTCGTCGCCGAGGGAGAGGTTGATGACGTCGGCGCCGTGGTCGGTGGCCCAGCGGATGCCGTCGGCGAGGGCGTTGCCGCGGGTGGAGCGGGCCTTGGCGCGGGCCGGGTCGCCGTCCTCCAGGATCACCCGGACCGGCAGGATCTTCGCGTCCGGGGCGACGCCCATCACCCCCTCGGTGCCGCCGGCGCCGTGGCCGTGCCCGGCGATGATGCCGGCCATGGCGGTGCCGTGCCGGGCCCAGGTGCGGTCACCGGGACCGGCGCCGAAGCCGATCATGTCCTTGGCGGGCAGCACGTTTCCGGTGAGGTCGGGGTGGTCGGCCTCGACGCCGGTGTCCAGGACGGCGACGGTGACACCGGTGCCCCGGGTGGTCTGCCAGGCCTCGGTCAGGTGCAGCGCGGACAGGCCCCACTGCTGGGCGCGGATGCTGTCGGCGTGCGCGGTGGCCGACGGCAGCAGGGCGAGGGAGCCGGCCAGCAGGAGGCTCAGGGCGGCGCCGGGAGCCCGGCGGGCGAGGCCGCGGACCGGGTGCCGGCGGCTCATGAGGACCCCTTCGTGGCCGCGTCGACGGTACGGCGCAGCCGGCGCTCGACGCGGTCGGACAGCCCCTGTGCCTCGTTGCCGAGACCGGCCTGGGCGGGTGCCGTGGTCGCGCCGGAGCGGACGGCGTCGGCGGCGGGCTGCGGCGTGTCGACGGTGCGGGCGTCGGCCCAGCCGGAGACGGCGTAGGCGATCACCGGGGCGTCGGGGAGAACGGACAGGGTCCAGGTGGCGCGCTGCGGGTCGCCGAAGCCGGCCGCGGCGGTGTCCTCGGCGGCGTAGGGGCGGGGCATCAGGTCGGTGCGGCGGTCGAGGTGCTGGTCGCGGTAACGGGTGGCGAGTGCGGTCATGGCGGCGGGGTCGGCCTTGGTGAACAGCAGGCCGACGGTGGTGACGTAGGTCTGGGTGGCGTCGGTGTAGGTGGCGCGCAGCAGGCGCCGGCAGCCGAGCGGGGCGAGGAGCTTGCGGAGCAGCGGGTCGAAGGCGTGCGCGCAGCCGCTGTCCGGCGCGACGGCGATCCGGGTCCAGGTGCGGTCGGCTCCGCCGGGGCCGGCGCCGGTGCCCTGGACGGTGGCCGGGAAGAGCTGGTCCACGGGCGTGCTGTGCCAGAGCGCCCCGGCGGTGGCGTACGCACTCGCCGAGCCGTCCTCCCCACCGCCCCCGGTGAGCCAACTCCCGGTCACCGCACCGCCGATGAGCCCGACCCCGAGCACGAGACAGGCGGCGGCCACGGCCGCCCGGGCGCGATAGCGAGGGCGGGTGGGGGCGGCCGCGACGGGCGGTACGGGGGCCGAGGTCCAGCCGGCGGTGGGGTGGCCCGGGACGGGCGCCCCGGGCCGGGCGGCGTCCTGGGGGTGCCGGGTGCCGGCCGACGCGGGGTCACCCGTGCCCGGCCGGACGGCACCACCGAAGTTCGGTGAGTCAGCAGGCGTCGCGATGCCCGCTCCGGGGCGGACGGCGCCCCCTGCGTACCGGGACTCGGCCGACACCGGGCCACCGGTACCAGGGCGGACGACGCCGGTACGCGGGGAACCGGCCGGCGCCGGGCCGCCCGCACCGGGGCGGGCAGCGCCATCGAGGTGCCGGGCGTCGGTCTTCGCCGGGCCACCGGTACCCGGGCGGGCGGCGCCACCAGGGTGCGAGGAATCGGCCGGCGCCGGGCCGCCCGTACCAGGACGCGCTGATGCTCCACGCCTCGATGGTGCCGAGGGAATCGGGCGGAGCCGGGTCGTGGTCTCTTCGGGTGTCTCGGCCGGGGCCGCGCGGCCGGAGGGGCCGGCACCGCGCGCACCCGGCGGGGTGTCGGGGAAGCGCGCCGAGGCGGGCGGAGGCGGCGGGCTGACGGGTTCCCCGGCCTCGGGCACGCCTCCGCGGGCGGCCCTGCGACCAGCACCGGGGGCACCGGCCGACGCGCCCTCGTCCGCCCTGCCCGCACCGGTCCCCGGCAGGGACCGCCCGGAACCCGGACGCCCGCCGCCGCCGACAGGCCCCGTAGAGCCGGGCGGAGCCGCGTCCGCGCCCTGGCCGATCCTCGGCACCCGCGTCGGGCGCGACGGGCCCTCGTGTCCCCTGGGGGTGCGCGGCGTGAAGACCGACGGCTCTTCGTCCGGGTCGTCCTCCGGGCGGGGTGAGGGGAATCGGGCGGCGGGCGGCGGGACCTGGGGGCGGGGTGGGACCCGGCGTGCTTCCGTGCTCACCGCACCCCCGTTTCCTCGTGCCCGGGCCGTCTGCCGTACGCGGGCCGTCCTGCTGCTCGGCCGCGCCCGGGCGGAAGCTCGCTCCGGGCACGCATACCCGTACGGCTGGGCCGGCATCCAGGTTCAGCCGGCTCGCCGGTCGCGTCGCGCCGTACGTGCGCGTCACTCTACGGGTTGTCACGGGCGGAAGCGGAACCGGTCCGTGACGCCGTGGCATCTGCCCGGTACGTCCCCCTACCCTGCGGTAATCCTGTCTGGCAGGCTTCCGTCATGACTGCGCTCGCCGCCGACAGGGCCCGTTACGACCGGGCCACCGCCCCTCTCGACGCCCCGCTCGCGATCGTGGACCTGGACGCCTTCGACGCCAACGCGGAGGACCTGCGCCGCCGGGCCGGCGGCAAGCCGGTCCGGGTGGCCAGCAAGTCCGTGCGCTGCCGGGCGCTGCTGGAACGCGTCCTGGCCAGGGACGGCTTCCAGGGGATCATGTCGTTCACGCTGGCCGAGTCGCTGTGGCTCGCGCGCTCCGGCTTCGACGACATCCTGCTGGCCTACCCGTCGGCCGACCGGACCGGTTTCGCCGAGCTGACCGCCGACCCCAAGCTGGCCGGTGCCGTCACGGTACTGGTGGACGATCCGGCGCAGCTCGACCTCATCGACGCCGCGCGCGACGGCGGACGCGAAGTGGTGCGGGTGTGCCTGGAGTTGGACACCGCGCTGCGGCTGCTCGGCGGCCGGGTCCGGGTCGGCGCCCGCCGGTCCCCGCTGCACTCTCCCGCCCAACTCGCCGAGCTGGCCCGGTCGGTGGCCCGGCGCCCGGGTTTCCGGCTGGTCGGGATCATGGCGTACGAGGGGCACATCGCCGGGGTCGGGGACGCGGTGGCCGGACGGCCGCTGAGGTCCCGGGCGATCCGGCTGATGCAGGCCACGGCGCGCCGGGAGCTGGCCGAGCGGCGGGCGGCGGCGGTGCGCGCGGTCCGTGCGGTCGCCCCGGATCTGGAGTTCGTCAACGGCGGCGGCACCGGCAGTGTGCAGCACACCGCCGCCGAGGACGCGGTGACGGAGATCGCGGCCGGTTCCGGGCTGTACGTGCCGCGGCTGTTCGACAACTACACGTCGTTCCGGGGCCGGCCGGCCGCCCTCTTCGCCCAGCCGGTCGTCCGGCGCCCCGGTGTCGGCGTGGTCACCGTGCTCGGCGGCGGCTATCCGGCCTCCGGCGCCCCGGGCCCCGACCGGCTGCCGGTGCCGTACCTGCCGGAGGGGCTCGCCTACGACCCGCAGGAGGGGCCCGGCGAGGTGCAGACCCCGCTGCTCGGCTCCCCGGCCGACGATCTGCTGATCGGCGACAAGGTGTGGTTCCGGCACGCCAAGGCGGGCGAGATGTGCGAGCGGTTCGAGGTGCTGCACCTGGTCGAGGGGGACGCGGTGACGGCGACCGTGCCCACCTACCGGGGCGAGGGCCGCACCTTCCTGTGAGCGCGGGCGCCGGTCAGTACACCGTGTCCGCCTGGTCCGGCACCACCGAGCCGTCGGGGCGCCGGACCGGGCCGGGGGTGCCGTCGGGCGCGGTGCGGGCGGTGCTCGCGCAGGGGTAGGGCTGCTTCCGGCGCGGCAGCGGGTCGATGAACATGGGGTTGACCAGCCAGCGGCCGTCGGCGTCGTCGTAGGCCCGGCACATCAGTTCCGGTTTGTTGCGGTTGAGCACGAGGTGGGCGCCGGTGGCGTCGCCGACGAAGGTGACGTCGGTGTCCGCGTCGCCGCCCGCGATCGCCGGCCGCCGGGCGGGGGGCTGCTTCCGCCAGGCGGCGGCGCCCTGGACGCCGTAGATCTCCTGGTTGATCCAGCAGCGTTTGCCGTCGATGTACGGGATCGCCGCGCCCTCGCTCGCCGGCACGTCGCCGCAGCCCGTGTTCCGGGTGGTGATGCGGCCCCGGGTGTCCAGGACGGAGCGGATGGCGAGGGTGTGGGCGGCGTCGATGCCGAGGGAGCGGGACCAGACCTCGGTGACGGGCTCGGAGCCGGCCGAGACGACGTAGACCCGGAACCCGGCGCGGTGCAGGGTGCGGACGAGGTCGCGCTGCTGGTCGTAGTAGCGGACGTAGGCGGGCACGGTGTGGGTGCCGAGGACCCGGGTCGCGCCGACGGGGGCGGCCAGTGCCTCGGTGCGGGCTGCGCGGGCGTAGGAGGCAAGCTGCGCGGGGGTGCGGCCGGCGAAGAGCTGCGGCACCCAGGCGTACTGCGGGACGGTGCGCCGGTGGTTCCAGCGGCCCGCGAAGGCGGGGGCGCCGCTCATGGTGGTGCCGTCCTCGCGGATCCGCACGATCTCGTCGGTGCAGTCCGGGTTGTCCGAGGTGCGCAGGGGCACGCCGGCGCCGGTGCCGCAGGCGGCCGTGAGGGCGCGGTCGGCGGCGCCGGTGAGCCAGGCGCTGGTGTCCTTCCAGCGGGCGGGGCTCAGCAGCCGGTCGTGGCGCAGTGCCCAGGACAGGGTGGCGTCGGTGATGTCGTTCTTGGTGAGGGTGTTGTCCCAGTCGAAGGCGGCGACCGCGCCCCGGTGCCCGGAACAGGTGCCGCGGGCGTCGATGACCTGTTGCAGGCGGGCGCGGTTGTCGCCGTACCAACGCCCGGACAGCTGTGGGCAGTTCGGGCGCCGGTCGGCGGGGGTCGCGGTGGGCGCGGCCGCCAGGGTGGCGGCCGCTGCCAGGGTCCACACGAGGAGTCGTCGCATACGACGGGGACCGTACACCTCGGGCGGCTACAGCGGGGTGACGTACGCGCCGGAGATCCCGCCGTCCACCAGGAAGTCGGTGGCGTTGACGAAGGAGGAGTCGTCGCTGGCCAGGAAGGCGACGGCGGCGGCGATCTCGTCGGCCTCGGCGAACCGGCCGACCGGGATGTGCACCAGGCGGCGGGCGGCCCGCTCGGGGTCCTTGGCGAACAGCTCCTGGAGCAGCGGGGTGTTGACCGGGCCGGGGCACAGGGCGTTGACCCGGATGCCCTCGCGGGCGAACTGCACGCCCAGTTCCCGGGACATGGCGAGGACGCCGCCCTTGGAGGCCGTGTAGGAGATCTGGGAGGTGGCGGCGCCCATCCGGGCCACGAAGGACGCCGTGTTGATGATGGACCCCTTGCCCTGGCGGCGCATGTAGGGGATCGCGGCCTTGCAGCACAGGTAGACGGAGGTGAGGTTGACCTCCTGGACCCGCTTCCAGGCGTCCAGGCCGGTCTCCAGGATGGAGTCGTCGTCGGGCGGGGAGATGCCGGCGTTGTTGAAGGCGATGTCGACGCTGCCGTAGGTGTCGTAGGCGGTCCGGAACAGCGCCTCGACCTGGTCGGGGTCGGTGACGTCGACCTTGACGAAGAGTCCGCCGACGGCGTCGGCGGCGGCCTTGCCTGCGGTCTCGTCGATGTCGGCGCAGACGACGTGGGCGCCCTCGGCGGCGAGCCGGCGGGCGGTGGCCAGGCCGATGCCGCTGCCGGCACCGGTGACGACGGCGGTACGGCCGGCCAGGCGGCGGCAGACGATGGAGTCGGTCACAGTGCGGGGCCCTCCGTGCTGATGAAGACGTTCTTGGTCTCGGTGAAGGCGGTCAGGGCGTCGGGGCCCAGCTCCCGGCCGAGGCCGGACTGCTTGAAGCCGCCGAACGGGGTCCAGTAGCGGACGCTGGAGTGGGAGTTGACGGACAGGTTGCCGGCCCGGACGGCCTGGGAGACGCGCAGGGCGCGGCCGAGGTCGCGGGTCCAGACGGAGCCGGACAGCCCGTAGGGGGTGTCGTTGGCGAGCCGGACCGCGTCCTGTTCGTCGGTGAAGGGGAGCAGGACGGCGACGGGTCCGAAGATCTCCTCGCGGGCCGCCGGGCTGTCCGGCCGCTCCCCCGTCAGGACGGTCGGCGCGAACCAGAAGCCGGGCCCGTCGGGGGCGGTGCCGCGCAGGGCCGGGGCGTCCGCGGGGACGTGGGAGCGGACCCGGTCGAGCTGGGCGCGCGAGATCAGCGGGCCCATCTGGGTCTTCTCGTCAGCCGGGTCGCCGACCACGACGGCGGCGAGGGCGTCGGCGAGCAGCTCGCGGGCCTGTTCGAACACCGTCTCCTGGACGAGGATCCGGGTGCGGGCGCAGCAGTCCTGCCCGGCGTTGTCGAGGAAGGAGGACGGGTCGAGGGCGGTCTTCAGGTCGGCGTCGGCGAAGACCACGTTGGGGCTCTTGCCGCCGAGTTCCAGGGTGACCGGCTTGACCAGGCGGGCGCAGCGCTCCATGACCTCGCGGCCGGTGCGGGTGGAGCCGGTGAACACGATCTTCGCCACGTCCGGATGGTCCACCAGGGCGCGTCCGGCGACCGCGCCGTGGCCGGGCAGCACCTGGAGGACGTGCTCGGGCAGGCCGGCCTCCAGGGCGAGTTCGGCGAGGCGGAGCGCGGTGAGCGGGGTGGTCTCGGCGGGTTTGAGGACGACCGTGTTGCCGGCGGCGAGCGCCGGGAAGGCGCCCCAGGCGGCGATCGGCATGGGGAAGTTCCAGGGCGCGATGACGCCGACGACGCCGAGGGGTTCGTGGAAGGTGACGTCCCAGCCGCCGGGCGCCGGGATCTGCCGGCCGAGGAGGCGTTCGGCGCCGCCGGCCGCGTACAGCAGCAGGTCGCGGGCGTTGCCGGCTTCCCAGCGGGCGTTGCCGAGGGTGTGGCCGGCCTCGCGGACCTCCAGGCGGGCGAGTTCGTCGAGGTGGGCGTCGACGGTGTCGGCGAAGCGGCGCAGCAGCCGGGCCCGGTCGGCGGGGGCGAGCGCGGCCCACGCGGTCTGGGCGCGCCCGGCCCGGGTGACGGCTTCGGCCACGTCCTCGGCGCTCGCGGCCGGGACGGTGGCGACGACCTCCTCCGTGGCGGGGTTGAGGACGACGAGCTGGTGCGGATCTGTCACGGGACGGCCTCTCACAGGCGTTCGAAGGAGCGGCGCAGCTCCCAGTCGGTGACCGCGGCGTCGAAGGCCTCCAGCTCGACGCGCGCCATGTTGCGGTAGTGGGCGACGACCTCCTCGCCGAAGGCGGCCCGGGCGATGGGGCTGTCGGCCCACAGCTCGGCGGCCTCGCGCAGGGAGGTCGGGACGTGCGCGTAGTCGGCGGTGTAGGCGTTGCCGGCGCACGGGTCGGGCAGTTCCAGCTTGTGCTCGACGCCGTACAGGCCGGCCGCGACCAGTCCGGCGACGGCGAGGTAGGGGTTGACGTCGCCGCCGGGCAGCCGGTTCTCGAAGCGCAGGGAGCGGCCGTGGCCGACGACGCGCAGGGCGCAGGTGCGGTTGTCCTGGCCCCAGGCGACGGCGGTGGGGGCGAAGGAGCCCGGCTGGAACCGCTTGTAGGAGTTGATGTTCGGGGCGTACAGGAGGGAGAAGTCGCGCAGGGCGGCGAGCTGTCCGGCGAGGAAGTGCCGCATCACCTCGGACATGTCGTCGGGTCCGGCCATGGCGTTGGCGCCGTCGGCGTCGGTGAGCGAGAGGTGGATGTGGCAGGAGTTGCCCTCGCGCTCGTTGTACTTGGCCATGAAGGTGAGCGAGACGCCTTCCTGGGAGGCGATCTCCTTGGCGCCGGTCTTGTACAGGGCGTGCTGGTCGCAGGTGGTGAGCGCCTCGTCGTAGCGGAAGACGATCTCGTGCTGCCCGGGGTTGCACTCGCCCTTGGCGGACTCGACGGTGAGGCCGGCGCCGGCCATGTCGTTGCGCAGCCGGCGCAGCAGGGGTTCGATGCGGCCGGTGCCGAGGATGGAGTAGTCGATGTTGTACTGGTTGGCGGGGGTCAGGCCGCGGTAGCCGGCGTCCCAGGCCTGTTCGTAGCTGTCCTTGAAGACGATGAACTCCAGCTCGGTGCCGACCTGGGCGGTGTAGCCGAGTTCGGCGAGCCGGTCGAGCTGGCGGCGCAGGATCTGGCGGGGGGCGGCGGCGACCGGGCCCCCGTCCTCCCAGGCGAGGTCGGCGACGAGCAGGGCGGTGCCGGGGTGCCAGGGGATGCGGCGCAGGGTGGCGAGGTCGGGGCGCATCGCGAAGTCGCCGTAGCCTCGGTCCCAGGAGGACATGGCGTAGCCGTCGACGGTGTTCATCTCGGTGTCGACGGCGAGCAGGTAGTTGCAGCCCTCGGTGCCGTGGTGGAGCACCTCGTCCAGGAAGAAGCGGGCCGCGAACCGCTTTCCCTGGAGTCGCCCTTGCATGTCGGGGAAGGCCAGGACGACAGTGTCGATCTCACCGCTCGCGACGAGGGCGTGCAGTTCCTCGACGCTGAGCGGGGCTGTGCGGTCTGCCACGGGAGAGCCTCCTTGGGCGCCTTCGCGCTTCTTCGGCCGGGCCGGCAGCCATAAGGTATTGCTCAGGACCATTACTTGGGAAGGGGGTGCGGCAATGTCGTCACCGACCGGGTCGCACGGCGTGGGCGACCTGCCGGGCGACCGGCTGGCGCCGGTGCTGCGGCCGGTGCGGGCGGGCAACGGGTTCGAGGAGGCGCTGGCGCAGATACTTCAGGTGGTGCGGCTCGGGCTGGTGCCGGGCGGGGAGCGGCTGCCCTCCGAGCGGGAGCTGGCGGAGCGGCTGGGGATCAGCCGGGTCACGCTGCGCGAGGTCCTGAAGGTGCTCCAGGACCAGGGACTGGTGGAGGCCCGGCGCGGGCGGTACGGCGGCACGTTCGTGCTCCCGCGCACGGGCACGGGCGGCGAGGACGAGCTGCGCCGGCGGATCGCCGCGGTGGACGTCGAGGACGTGCTGCGGTTCCGGGAGGTGCTGGAGGTGGGCGCGGCCGGGCTGTGCGCGGCGCACGGGCTGACCGGGGAACAGGCGGACCGGCTCCGGGAGGCCCTGGACCGCACCCACGAGGCCCCGCTCGCCGACTACCGGCGCCTGGACACGCTGTTGCACCTCACCCTGGCGGAGCTGTGCGGCTCGCCGTCGCTGACCGCCCAGTACGCGGCGGTGCGGGCCGCAGTCAACGACCTGCTCGACTGCATCCCGCTGCTGGTGCGCAACCTGGAGCACTCCCAGCGCCAGCACGTCGCCCTGGTGGAGGCGGTGCTGGACGGGGACGCGGACGGCGCGCGGGAGATGATGCGCGAGCACTGCGCGGGCACGGCGGCCCTGCTGCGGGGCTTCCTCATCTAGGGCACTCTCTGCAAAGGTATGCGGTGAAACCTTTTGCGTCCGGGGAGGGCGGCATGACCGTACGACCGCTGGTCGGCGTGAGCACGTATCTGGAGACCGGGGCCCGCTGGGGCGTGTGGGAGCTGGACGCGGCCCTGCTGCCGGCCGGCTACCCGCGGCTGGTCCAACGGGCCGGCGGCCTCGCCGTCATGCTCCCCCCGGACGCCCCCGCATACGCCCCGGCGACGATCGCCCGCCTCGACGCGCTGGTCATCGCCGGCGGCCCGGACGTCGACCCGTCCCGCTACGGCGCCGAGCGCTCCCCCCGCACCGGCCCGCCCGCCCCCGAACGCGACGCCTGGGAACTCGCCCTGATCGACGCGGCCCTCACCGCCGGCGTCCCGCTGCTGGGCATCTGCCGCGGCATGCAACTCCTCAACGTCGCCCGCGGCGGCACCCTCGTCCAGCACCTCGACGGCCACGCCGAACGGACCGGCGTCTTCGGCGCCCACCCGGTGAAGCCGGTACCGGGCACCCGCTACGCCGGCCTCGTCCCCCACGAGACAACGGTCCCCACCTACCACCACCAGGCGGTGGAACGCCTCGGCACCGACCTCATCCCCTCGGCCTACGCGACGGACGGCACCGTCGAGGCCCTCGAACTGCCGGCCGACCACGGCTGGGCCCTGGGCGTGCAGTGGCATCCGGAGATGGGCGGGGATCTGCGGGTGATGCGGGGGCTGGTCGAGGCGGCGACGCAAGGACGCGGCCCGGAGGACACCGGCACATGCTGAGCCCGGCCACCGCATTCACCTACCTCCCCTGCGTCAACGACAGCAGTTCCCGGGCCGGCCCCGTCGGGCGGTGGCCTGTCGGCCAGACCGCGCGGAGGGCGCGGCGCAGGGAGATGTCGGCCACCGGGACGCTGACCAGGCGGCGGGTGGTCAGTTCCTCGGTCACCGCGAGCTCGCTGAGGACGGAGGGGCCGGCGCCGCTGACGGCGGAGGCCTTCACGGCCGTCGTGGAGGAGAGTTCGATCAGGGGGCGGGCCAGGCCACCGAGCGCCGCGTCCAGGACCTGGCGGGTGCCGGAGCCGCGTTCCCGCAGGATCAGCGGGGTCGCCGCCAACTCCTCGGCCGTGAGGGGCCGCCGGCGGCGGGCCCAGGGGTGGCCGGGCGCGGCGACGACGATCAGCCGGTCATGGGCGATCACCGCGGAGTCGAGGCCGGCCGGCACCGACAGGCCCTCCACGAAGCCGAGGTCGGCCTCGCCGCCCAGCAGGAGTTCGGCGACCCGCGCCGAGTTCCCGGCGAGCAGCGAGACGGCCGTGTCGGGCCGCTCGGCGTGCAGGGCGAGGAGCCAGCCGGGCAGCAGGTACTCGGCGATGGTCATGCTGGCCGCGACCCGCAGCCGGGAGTCGCGCCGGTCCCGCAGTGCCCGCGCCCCCGCGTCGAAGGCCGCCGCGGCCTCCACCACCCGGCGGGCCCAGTCCGTCACCAGGGCGCCCGCGTCGGTGAGCCGGGAGCCGCGCGGCGAGCGGTCCACCAGGGCCACGCCCAACTGCCGCTCCATGGACCGGATGCGGCTGCTGGCGGCCGGCTGGGTGATCCCCATCTCCCGCGCCGCCGCCCCCAGACTGCCCAGCCGGGCCACCGCGAGCAGCAGCTCCAGCGCGGCCAGATCGGGCACCCGGTGCGCCAGCGGACCCGTGCGCTCCCGCACCCCCTCCGTCTCACTCATAAGACCAGCTTATGTCCCCATAGAGAAGGGCTCCCTGGTCGGGGGCCGGAGACGGGGAGACGGTGGGGGCATGGTCACCGCAGCCCAGCCCCTGTCCGACGCCCCCGCCCCCGCCGTGGCCCGGGTCCGCCACCTCGGGCCCAACTGGTACGCCTCCGTCATGGGCACCGCGATCCTCGGCTCGGCCGGCGCAGCGCTGCCCGGGCCACCCATCGTGCCGCGCGGCGTCCTCGCAGGGCTCTGGGCGCTGTCGCTGCTCCTGCTCGCCGTCCTCCTGGTGGCCCGGTCCCTGCACTGGTCCCGGCACGCCGACCAGGCCCGCGCCCACCTCCTCGACCCGGCCATGGCGCCCTTCTACGGCTGTCTGGCCATGGCCCTGCTCGCGGTGGGCGGCGGCGCCCTGACCGCCGGGCGGCCTCTGCTCGGCACGGACACCGCGGTCGCGCTGGACGCCGTGCTGTTCACCGCCGGTACCGCCGTCGGACTGGCGGCGGCCGTCGCGGTGCCGTACCTGATGGCCGTACGGCACCGAGCCGACGCCGCCCAGGCCTCCCCGGTGTGGCTGCTGCCGCTGGTCGCGCCGATGGTGTCGGCCGCGCTCGGCCCGCTGCTCGTTCCGCACCTGCCGCCGGGCCAGCCCCGCGAGACCCTGCTGCTGGGCTGTCTCGCGCTGTTCGGGCTGAGCCTGTTCGCCGTCCTGCTGACGCTGCCGCTGGTCTTCGCCCGGCTGATCACCTCGGGCCCGCTGCCGCTCGCGCTGACGCCGACCCTGTTCCTGGTGCTGGGCCCGCTCGGGCAGTCCACCACCGCCGTCGGCCTGATCGCGGACGCCGCGCCCGGCGTGGTGCCGGCCCCCTACGACCGGGGTCTCGCGGTGTTCGCCGTGCTGTACGGGGTGCCGGTCATGGGGTTCGCGCTGCTGTGGCTGGCGCTGGCGACCGCGCACGTGGTGCGGGCCCGGCGCCGGGGCATGGGGTTCGCGATGACCTGGTGGGCGTTCACCTTCCCAGTTGGCACCTGCGTCACCGGCGCCGCCGCCCTCGCCCGGCACACCGGACTCGCCCTGTACGACGCCCTCGCCTGGACGCTGTACGCCCTGCTCGTCGCGGCCTGGCTCGCGGCGGCGGGCGGCACGGTACGCGGGCTGCTCAGCGGCGAGCTGCTCGCAGCGCCCCGGCCAGCACCCGGGGCGCCTCGGCCAGCGACGGGCCGTACCAGGTCAGATGCCGTCCGCTGACCAGCGCGCAGGGCAGCCCCGGGAAGGCCTCGGGACCGTCGTCGGCGGTGAAGCGGTAGGGCTCGTCGGGCAGGACCACCAGGTCGGGCCCGGCCGCCCGCAGGTCCGCCAGGGGGACGCGCGGATAACGCTCGGCGTGCCCCGCGTACAGGTGGCCGACGCCCAGGCGGGCGAGCAGGTCACCGGCGAAGGTGTCCCGGCCGAGCACCATCCAGGGCCGGCGCCAGACCGGCACGACCGCCGTCGCCCGCCCCGCCGGTGCCGGGGGCGCCGCCCAGGCCTCGGCGGCCTCGTCCAGCCAGCGCGGACGCCCGGCCGCCCCGCACACGGTCAGCACCCGCGCCAGCTCGGCCAGCGCGTCCGGCAGCGTCCGCACCTCGGTGACCAGCACCTCCAGGCCGGCCGCGCGCAGGGCGTCGAAGTCGGGGACGCGGTTCTCCTCCTCGTTGGCGATGACCAGGTCGGGGCCGAGCGCGACGATCCGCTCGACGTCCGGGTTCTTGGTCCCGCCGATCCGGACGACGTCCAGCCCCACCGGATGGCTGCACCAGTCGGTGGCCCCGACGAGCACCCCGGGCAGGGTCACGGCGACGGCCTCGGTGAGCGAGGGCACGAGGGAGACGACCCGCACCGGCCTCAGCGGGCCCGGTCCTGCACGGCCTCGATGTGCTCCGCGACCGCCACCACGATCACCCGGGTGTCCGGGACCGTCGCCCGCCACCGGTGCCGCACCCCACCGGTGAGATACAGCGTGTCCCCCCGCCCGAGCCGGTACGCGCGCCCCTCCGCCTCGATCTCCACCGCGCCGTCGGCGACGTACATCAGCTCGTCGTTGCGGTGCTGGAACTCGCGCCCGGCGTCGTGGTCGCCGGTGAACTCGGAGGCGTGCAGCTGGTGGTGCCCGCGCACCAGCGCCCGGGTGCGGGGGTCGAAGTCGCCCTCGGTGACCTGCTCGGCACGCACGACGTCCACGCTGGCGGCCGGGTCGGCGGCGGCGAGGAGTTCGACGGCCGTGGTGCGCAGCGCGTCGGCCAGCTTCTCCAGGGAGCCGCGGCTGGGGCGCGCCTTGTCGTTCTCGACCTGGCTGAGGAAGGGCACCGAAAGGCCCGTGCGCTCGGCCACGACCGCGAGGGTCAGCTCCAGGGCGCGGCGGCGGCGCCGGACGGCCGCGCCGACCCGCACGGGCTGCTGTTCTTTGTGGTCGCCCATCGCTCCGGCTCCCTCCCTCGCTCGTCGTGCGGCTGTCCGGGTGCCCCCTTGCGGGGTTCCCTCTTCTGATGACTTCTCTGCACCCTACGCATGTTCGGCAAACCGTTTCACGTGCCTGTCACATCCCTGACATGCCCACGGGCCCCCACCCTCACTGTTCACGCCAGTCCCCCGGGGTGCGCGGCCGTCCCGGACCCGGTCCCCCGTGGGTGTGAATCCGCCGACCAGCCGGGCCCGGAGCGCCGGTCAGGGCCAACGGTCCTCACGCGCCGTGATTGGCCGAATCGCTGGGGCGACGAAAGCGGCGAGGGGCGGGCGGCACCGTACCTCCGTCGTACGGTGCCGCCCGCCCCTCGGGCGGCGGCCGGGCCGGTCAGGTCACCCGGCCGCCTGGCTCATGGCCTTGTCCTTGCCGACCGGGGCCCACTTGTCGACCAGTCCCGGGTGCTTCCGCAGCCAGGCGCGCACGGCGTCCTGCTCCTTGCCCTTGCCGGCCTGCTGGATGCGGGCCTCCAGGCCGGTGAGCTGCTTCTCGGTCATGGAGAAGTCCTTCAGCCAGCGTCCGACCTGCGGGTTGTCCCCGGCGAAACCCTTACGGGAGAGGGTGTGCACCCCGTCGCCCTTGCCCCAGGCGCCCTTGGGGTCGGTCAGCTTCCGCAGGTCGTATGTGCTGTAGGCCCAGTGCGGGGACCACAGGGTGACGACGACCGGCTGCTTTCGCGCGTAGGCGCGCTTCAGCTCGGCGAGCATGGCCGGGGTCGAGCCGTCCACGACCTCGAAGGTGCCGTCGAGGCCGTACGCCTTGAGGACCTTGCTCTTGAGCAGGCCCATCTCGCCCGCGCTGGGCTCGATGCCGACGATCTTCCCGCCGAACTCGGAGGCGTGCGCCTTCAGGTCGGCCAGGGAGTTCACGCCCTTCACGTAGGACGGCACCGACAGCTCAAGGGACGTGGGGCCGTACCACTTGCCGAGGTCGTCGAGCTGCTTGCCGTACTTCGCCCAGTACTCGGCGTGCGTGGTGGGCAGCCAGGAGTCGGTCTCGAAGTCGATCTGGCCGGTGGCGAGCCCGGTGTAGAGGGGCCCGGCGGCGTACTGGGCGGTGCTGACCTCGAAGCCGCGCTCCTCCAGGATCTCCTTCCAGAGGAAGGTGGAGGCGATGCCCTCGTCCCAGGGGATGTAGCCGATCTTGATCTCCTTGCCCTTGCCGACGTTCGTGCCGGAGGCCTCGGAGGCGCCGCCTGAAGTGCCGGAGCCGCCGAAGACACCGAGTCCGCCCGCGACGAGGGCGAGGACCACCACACCGGCCACCGCGATCACCGGGCGCGGCCGGTACGACCAGACACGCTTCGGCGCCTTGGCGGCGGCCCTGCGGCCCAGCGGGGAGAGCTGGGTGCCGAGGGCGCCGGTGACGCGGTCCAGGTAGATGGCGAGGACGACGATGCCGACGCCCGCCTCGAAGCCGTAGCCGATGTCGAGCTGGCCGATGGCCTCGTTGACGGCGCCGCCGAGACCGCCGGTGCCGACCATGCCGGCGATGACGACCATCGACAGGCCCAGCATGATCACCTGGTTGACGCCGGCCATGATGGTCGGCAGCGCGAGCGGCAGCTGCACCCGCCAGAGGATGTCGCGCGGGGTGGTGCCGAAGGCCTCCGCGGCCTCGACGAGGTCGGCGTCGACCTGCCGGATGCCCAGCTCGGTCATGCGGACGCCGGGTGCCAGCGCGAAGATCAGGGTGGCGACCACGCCGGCCGCGGTGCCGAGCCCGAAGAAGAGCATGGCCGGGATCAGCAGGACCATCGACGGCATGGTCTGGAGCAGGTCCAGGACGGGCCGTACGGCGGCGCTGACCGCCCGGGAGCGGGCCGCCCAGATGCCCAGCGGGAGGGAGATCACCAGCGCGATCACGGTGGCGACCAGCACCAGCGCGAGCGTGGACATGGCCCGGTCCCACAGGGCGAGGGAGTCGACCAGGGCGAATCCGGCGAAGGCGAGGACACCGGCGGCCAGGCCGCGCAGCCACCAGGCGAGGACGGCGAGGATGCCGGCCATCAGCAGCGGCTGCGGGGCGGCGAGCACGGTGTCGATGCCGTCGTACATGCCCTCCATGACGGCCTTGACCGCGTCGAAGAGCCAGGAGAGGTGGTCGACCAGCCAGTTCACACCGGAGTCGACCCAGTCGCCGAGCGGAATCCTAGGCACGGCCGATCACCTTCTTCGCGCCGCCGCACGCCGTCGGCGCGCTCTGTTCGTCCCCGAGGAAGCCGACCAGGCGCTGCCGGGGTACGACGCCGACGAGCGCCCGGCCTCGGTCCAGGACGGCGACCGGGTGGCTGAGCCGGGCGCTGATCGCGCACAGCTCGGTGAAGGGCGTGTCCGGCGTCGCGGTCTCGCAGCCGCAGTCCGCCTCGTCGCCGCGCGGGGCGGTGTCCATGACGGCGCCCGCGGTCAGTACCCGGGAGCGGTCGACGTCCTGGATGAAGGAGGCCACGTAGTCGCTCTCGGGGCGCAGCAGGATGTCCTCGGCGGTGCCGGTCTGCACGATGCGGCCGTCCCGCATGACGGCGACGCGGTCGCCGAGCCGCATCGCCTCGTTGAGGTCGTGGGTGATGAAGACGATGGTCTTCTTCAGGGTCTTCTGGAGTTCCAGCAGCTGGTCCTGCATGTCCCGGCGGATCAGCGGGTCCAGGGCGCTGAAGGACTCGTCCATCAGCAGCACGTCGGCGTCGGTGGCCAGGGCGCGGGCCAGGCCCACCCGCTGCTGCATGCCGCCGGACAGCTCGTCGGGCCAGGACTTCTCCCAGCCGGCCAGGCCGCACAGAGCGAGCGCCTCGTCGGCGCGGCGTTCGCGCTCGGCGCGGGGCACGCCCTGCACTTCCAGGCCGTAGGCGGCGTTGTCGCGGACGCTGCGGTGCGGGAAGAGCGCGAAGTGCTGGAAGACCATGCTGATCTTCGTCGAGCGCAGTTCGCGCAGGGCGCGGTCGGTGAGCGCGCTCAGCTCCCGGCCGTCGTAGCGGACGCTGCCGGCGGTGGGCGCCAGCAGGCCGTTGAGCATGCGCAGCAGGGTGGACTTGCCGGAGCCGGACAGGCCCATGACGACGAAGATCTCACCCGCCTCGACCCGGAAGGAGGCGTCGATCACGGCGGCGGTGGTGCCGTCGGCGCGCAGTTCCTCCCGGTCGGCGCCCTCGCGCAGCCGTGACACCGCCTGGTCGGGTCGTCGGCCGAACACCTTGAACAGGTGTTCCGCCTCAAGTCTCGCTCGCACGCGGACCTCTCGTCTCGGGGACAGGGACAGGGACAGGGAGACGGAGAGCCGCCAACGGTCGGACCAACCAACAGTTGAAAGAGCAAACAGCCTCGTACCGTGGCCGCGCCTCCCCAGGTCAAGGCGAGGCAAACTCAAAGGTGGCGGGGCTCACGGCGATGCGCGTCACGCAACCCGTTCCGGAGCGGGCGGCGGCTGTCGGCAGGGTGCGGCATGATGCCAGCGTGACCGGACGACTCATGCTCCTCGACACCGCCTCGCTGTACTTCCGCGCCTACTTCGGCGTACCGGACTCCGTGAAGGCACCGGACGGCACGCCGGTGAACGCCGTGCGCGGACTGCTGGACTTCATCGACCGGCTGGTCAGGGACCACCGCCCGGACCGGCTGGTGGCCTGCATGGACGCCGACTGGCGCCCCCAGTGGCGGGTCGACCTCATCCCCACCTACAAGGCGCACCGGGTCGCCGCCGAGCACGCGGGCGCACCGGACGAGGAGGAGGTGCCGGACACGCTCTCCCCGCAGGTGCCGGTGATCGAGGACGTGCTGGACGCGCTCGGGATCGCGCGCGTGGGCGTCGCCGGGTACGAGGCGGACGACGTGATCGGCACCTTCACCGGACGCGCGAGGGGCCCGGTCGACATCGTCACCGGCGACCGCGACCTCTACCAGCTGGTGGACGACGCGCGCGGGGTCCGGGTGCTGTACCCGCTCAAGGGCGTCGGCACGCTCCAGCTGACCGACGAGGCGGTGCTGCGCGGGAAGTATGGGGTCGACGGGCGCGGGTACGCGGATCTGGCGCTGCTGCGCGGCGACCCGAGCGACGGCCTGCCGGGCGTGGCCGGCATCGGCGAGAAGACCGCGGCCAAGCTGCTGGCCGAGTTCGGGGACCTCGCCGGGATCATGGCGGCCGCGGCGGACCCGGCGGCGAAGCTGACGCCGTCGCAGCGCAGGCGGCTCACCGAGGCCCGGCCGTACCTGGCGGTCGCGCCGAAGGTGGTGCGGGTGGCCGAGGACGTACCGCTGCCGGACGTCGACACCGCCCTGCCGCGCGCCCCGCACGATCCGGCGGCACTGGAGGACCTGGCCGAACGCTGGGGGCTCGGCGGCTCCCTGCAACGACTGCTCGGGACGCTGTCATCATGACTTTGGCCGGAACTTTACGACAAAGGGCTCACTTCGAGCCCCGGCAAAGGGCACCACACCGGGGCGGGATGCTAACTTAGGCAAGCCTAACCACATTCACAGGAGGCCGTGATGGCAGAGCGCCCGGTACGAAAGCCGCGCAAGGTGCACTCCGCGCAGGTGGTGCGGACCGAACGCCTCACCCCGCACATGCAGCGCGTGGTGCTGGGCGGCGAGGGCCTGGCCGACTTCGCGGCGGACACCTGCACCGACCACTACGTGAAACTGCTCTTCGGCCCCGAGGGCGTCAGCTACCCGGAACCCTTCGACCTGGAGCACATCCGCGCCGAGCTCCCCCGTGAGCAGTGGCCGGTGACCCGCACCTACACCGTGCGCGCCTGGGACCCCGAACACCGCGAGCTGACCCTCGACTTCGTCGTGCACGGCGACGAGGGCCTGGCCGGCCCCTGGGCCGCCCGGGTCCAGCCCGGCGAGACGATCCGCTTCATGGGCCCCGGCGGCGCCTACACGCCCGACCCGGCCGCCGACTGGCACCTGCTCGCCGGGGACGAGAGCGCGCTGCCCGCCATCGCCCGCGCCCTGGAGACCCTCCCGGCCGGCGCCCGCGCCCACGTTTTCGTGGAGGTCTCCGGCCCCGAGGAGGAGCAGAAGATCGACACCGAGGTGGAGGTCGTCTGGCTGCACCGCGGGGACCGCCCGGTCGGCGAGGCCCTGCTGGCGGCCGTCCGCGCCCTGGAGTTCCCGGCGGGCCGCCCGCACGCGTTCGTGCACGGCGAGGCGGCCTTCGTGAAGGAACTGCGCCGGATGCTCCGCGTCGACCTCCAGATCCCGCGCGAGGACCTCTCCATCTCCGGATACTGGCGCCTCGGCCACAACGAGGACGGCTGGCAGGCCTCCAAGCGGGAGTGGAACGCCCGCATCGAGGTCGAGCAGGAGGGCGGCGCGGCGGCGGCCGCCTGACCCCGTCGGGTCCGGAACGCCCGACGCGTCCCCGGCTCAGCCGCCGTGTACGCGGGCGTGCAGGTGCATGTCGTGCCAGCCGTCCGGGTGCAGCAGCGCGCTGCGCCGGGTGCCCTCCAGGGTGAACCCGGCTCTGGCGGCCACCTTGCAGGACGCCTCGTTGGCGGTGGAGTGGTGCAGTTCGAGGCGGTGGAAGCCGATCTCCTCCAGCGCCCAGCGGGACAGCGCGGTCGCGGCCCGCGCCGCGACACCCCGGCCGCGCGCCCCGGCCACGGTCCAGTACGCCACCTCGGCCACCCCGTCGTCGAGCAGGATCTGCCGGAGCGCGACCCGGCCCCGCAGTTCACCCGACTCCTCCTCCGCCACGGCCCACTGCACCTGGGTCTCCGCCGCCCAGGCCCGCTGCCACTGGCTGATCCAGTCGGCGGCCTCCCCCACCGAGGCGCAGGTCCGCAGATGCCACTGGTGCATCAGCGGGTCCTGGAAGGCGGCGTGCACGGCGGGCGCGTCCTCCGTCCGCCAGGGGCGCAGCACCAGGCCGTCACCGGCGGGCAGGACGGGCTGCGGGATAAGAGCGAGGGTTCCGGGAGGCAGCACGGGGCTGGTGAGAAACGGCATGATCCGTATCGTGCCGGGTCGCCCCGGGCCTGCCGAGCCGTTTTCGGACGCCGTAACCCCTACGGGTTCCTCGTACCCTTGATGGCGATGAGACGCCGTACCCCGCCGCCGCCCGCCCCGCTCCCCCAGCGCGAGGGCGTCGATCCCGTACGGGTACGGCTGCCCGCGGCCGGGGCGTGGGCCACGGTGCGCGAGCACCTGGTGGAGCGGCTGACGGGCGCCGGTCCCGGCATGGTCGAGGAGATGTTCGACGCGGGGCTCGTCGTCGGGGCCGACGGCCGGGCGGTGCCGCCGGACGCGCCCTACCGGCCGGGCATGTCCGTGTGGTTCCACCGCGAGCTGCCCGCCGAGGTGCCGGTGCCGTTCCCGGTGGAGGTCGTGTACCGGGACGAGCACCTCGTCGTCGCCGACAAGCCGCACTTCCTGGCGACGACCCCGCGCGGATCGCACGTCACCCAGACCGCGCTCGCCCGTCTGCGCCGCGACCTCGGCATCCCGGCGCTGACGGCCGCGCACCGCCTCGACCGGCTGACGGCGGGCCTCGTGCTGTTCACGGTGCGCCCCGGGGAACGCGGCGCGTACCAGAGCCTGTTCCGGGACCGGCTGGTGCGCAAGGAGTACGAGGCGATCGCACCGTACGACCCCACGCTCGCCCTGCCCCGGACCGTGCGCAGCAGGATCGCGAAGGAACGCGGGGTGCTGGCCGCCCGCGAGGTCGAGGGCGAGCCCAACGCCGAGACGCACGTGGAGGTCACCGGCCACCGGCACGGTCTGGCCCGCTACCGCCTGGTCCCGGCCACAGGCCAGACCCACCAGCTCCGCGTCCACCTGAACACCCTCGGCGTCCCGATCCTCGGCGACCCCCTGTACCCGGAGGCGACGCCCCCGACCGCACCGGACGACTTCCGCCGCCCGCTCCAACTCCTCGCCCGCGACCTCTCCTTCGCCGACCCCGTCACGGGCCTGCGGCACCACTTCCGCAGCGGCCGCGAGCTGCGGTCCTGGTCGTCGTACGCCGACTGGGCCGGGGCTGCCTGACCAGCGGGCGCCGGCCCCGCACCGGGCACCCCGCTCAGTCGCCGTGCCACCAGCGCAGCAGGCGTCCCCAGAAGCCCGTGGGATGGGTGTCCGGGCGCGGGGGCGTGGGGGGCGGGACGGGAGCCGGGACCGGGGCCGGTTTCGGCAGGGCTCCGGGGGCGGTGTCGTCGTAGGCCGGGCGGTCGACGCGGGTGGGTGGGACCGGCATCAGCCGGGGCGGCAGGTCGACGTCCTGCTGCGGCTTCGGGTCGAAGCACACGGGCAGGGCGACGAGATGCCGGGCGGCGATGGACTCGCGCCAGCGCAGATCCTCCTCCGGGCATGCGAGGCGGATGTCCGGCAGCCGGGTGAGCAGGGCGTCGACACCGACGTCGGCGATGGCGCGGCCGATGTCCTGGCCGGGGCACTCGTGCGGGCCGCCGCCGAAGGCCAGGTGGGACCGGTTGCCCTGCATGCCGGCCGACAGGTCGGGGCGGATACGCGGGTCGACGTTGCCCGGCGCGGGGGCGAACAGCAGTCCGTCGCCCTTGCGGATGGCCTGTCCGCCCAGCTCGGTGTCCTGCTTGGCGTAGTAGCCGAACACGGTGCTGAACGGCGGCTCGTTCCACAGGGACTGCTCGATCGCCTCCGGCACGGTCATCTGCCCGCCATTGAGCTGGGCGCGGAAGCCCGGCTCGGTGAGGACCATGCGCAGCGCGTTGGCGAGCAGGTTCGCGGTGGCCTCGTAGGCCGCGAAGAGGACGAGCCGCAGGTGTTCGCGGACCTCGTCGTCGGTGAGCCGCGCCGGGTGGGTGACGAGGTGGCTGGTGAAGTCGTCCTCGGGCCGGGCGCGCCGCCGGGTGGTGAGCCGGCTCAGCGCCTCCATGACGTAGGCGTGGCTCTGGATGGCGGTCTCGGTGCCCTTGAGCGCGTCGCGGGCGGCCTGCACCATGCGTTCGTTGTACTCCTCGGACATGCCGAGGATCTCGCACATGACCGCCATCGGCAGGTGCTCGGCGAACTGGGAGACCAGGTCGGCCCGGCCGCGCTCGCAGATGCGGTTGACCAGGGCCTGGGTGGAGCGGCCGATGTGCCGGCGCACGCTGCGGTGGTCGATGGTGGCCATGGCGGAGGTGACGGCGTCCCGCAGCCGCTGGTGCTCGTCGCCCTCGGCGTGCGAGCAGATGGGCTGCCAGGCGATGTGCGGCATCAGCGGGTGGTCGGGTTTGACCGTGCCGTCCAGCAGCGGGGTCCAGATCCGGCTGTCGCGGGTGTACTGCGAGGGGCTGCGCACCATCTGCAGGTTCTCGGCGTGGCCGAGCACCACCCACATCGGCACGTCCTCGTGCAGCAGGACGGGGGCCACGGGGCCGTGCTCGTCGCGCAGGCGCTCGTAGAGCCCGCCGAGGTCCTTCGCGTCGGGGCCGTGGAGCCGGTGCGTTCCGCCGGGCCCGCGGCCGTGTGCCGGGCAGCCCGGCGGCGGTCCGGGGAGGGGGTCGGTGCCGGTGGGGGACGAGGGTTCAGACGTCACGGTGTTCGCTCCGGAACGGATGGGTGGGGGTGGGCCCGGCGTCAGGTGAGGGCGCCGGACAGGGCGAGGGAGTGCAGGAAGCGCGTGAGGGTCATCAGGACGTCCTTGCTGGAGGCCCGCCGGCGTACGTCGCAGTCCAGGATCGGGATGTCCGGGGACAGGTCGAGCGCGGTCCGCAGTTCCTCGACGGGGTAACGGGGCGCGTCGGGGAAGGTGTTGACGGCGACGACGAAGGGCACGCCGCGCTCCTCCAGCCGGCCCATGACGTCGAAGCTGACCTCCAGGCGCCGGGTGTCGACCAGCACGACCGCGCCGAGAGCGCCCTCGAACAGGCCGTTCCACAGGAACCAGAAGCGCTCCTGGCCGGGGGTGCCGAACAGGTAGAGCACCAGCTTGTCGGTGATGCTGATGCGGCCGAAGTCCATGGCCACGGTGGTGGCGGTCTTGGAGTCGGAGCCGTAGTTGTCGTCGATGCCGATGCCGGCCTGCGTCATGGTCTCCTCGGTGGTCAGCGGCCTGATCTCGCTGACGGAACCGACCATGGTGGTCTTGCCGACGCCGAAGCCGCCCACGATCACGATCTTCACCGCGGCCTGGGCCGTGTGCGGCAGCTGGTCCTCGGTACGGGGGCCGGGGATCGTGTCAGAGCCGTTGAAGTCCATGCATCACCGCTTCGAGGAGTGAACGGTCGGGGAGCGCCTGGCGGACGATCGGGGCGCGCGCCTGCACCAGTTCGGCCGCGATCAGCTCGGTGATCAGGACGGTCATCGCGCTGAACGGCAGCTGGAGGTAGGCCGAGAGTTCGGCCACGGACAGGGGGGCGGCGCACAGCCGGAGCACCGCCGCCTGCTCGGGCGAGGCGGCGGGACCCGGCGCGGAGCGCGCCACGATCAGGGTCACCAGGTCGAGTTCGGCGCGGGCGCCGTCGACGGATCCGGCGATGGTGAAGAGCCGTTCGGGGCTGCCGGACTTCTTCGCGCCGCCGGCCGGTCCAGGGGGCGGCGGGGGCGGTGGCAGGTCCTGCTGACGGCGTTTGCGGCGGGGCGGCGTCATACGGCCTGCCCGCCTCGCCGCGGCGGGCTGGTGAGGTGGGCGCCGATCCGGACGACGAGGTCGCGCATCATGCCGCTCATCCGGCCGGGCTCGCAGGTGACGTCGGCGAGCACGGCGAGGTAGGCGTTGTCGCCGGCGTTCATGAGGTAGAAGTAGCCGCCCTCGATCTCGAAGACGACGACCTTCATCTCCCCGGCGCCGGGGATCTCCTGGATGATGGCGCCGGCCAGGCTCTGCACTCCGGCGCAGGCGGCGGCCACCCGGTCGGCGGCGTCGGGGTCGCCGCCGTAGCGGGCGATGCGCAGGCCGTCCGCGGAGAGGACCACGATCATCTCGATGCCCGGCACACCGTCGTTCAGCTGCTTGAGCATCCAGTCCAGGTTGCCTCGCTGCTGGATCACTTGAGGTCCCTCTCGTCGTCGGCCTCGGTGGCGCCCTCGGCGGGGTCGTCCGAATCGTTGAGCAGGTGCAGGTACTTGGTCGGGTGGAGCGTGAAGTCGGTCAGCTCGGCGGCGGTGGCGTCCTCGGGCATGCCCTGGCGCAGGCCGTTCCAGAAGTCCTCGATGCCGGCGCCGGCGGGGCGGTCCATGAGCTTCTTGCGCTCGGGGTCGATCTCCGGCTCGGGTTCCGGTTCGGTTCTGGTCCGGGACCAGATGGTGGGCCGGCCCTCGCGTTCGGCGCGTTCGATGGCGGCCTGCTCGGCGTACCGCTGGGCGAGCGGGATCTTCACCCGGCTGCGGCGCTGCGGCAGTCCGCCCGCGGTCCACTCGGTGACCTCGGGGACGTCGTCCTCCATGGAGATCCCGGCGGGGATCTTGGGGCTGGTGGGGCGGCGGATCTTCGGCGGGCGCTTGGGGCCCTCGACGGCGCCGAGCGAGGCCTGCGGGACGCCGGTGGCGCCGATGCCGTGCGCGGCGCCGACGCCGGGCTCGGTGGTGGTCATGACGCGCGGGATGACGAGGATGGCGCGGACGCCGCCGTAAGCGGAGGCGCGCAGCGAGACCTCCATGTCGAACTGCTTGCACAGGCGGCCGACGACGGCCAGGCCGAGGTGCGGTGTCTCGCCGAGGTTGTGCGCGTCCTCGCCGTTCTTCGCGTCCTCGATCATCCGCTCGATACGGGCGCGGGACTCCTCGGTGAGGCTGACGCCGGCGTCCTCGATCTCGACGGCGAGTCCGGCCTGCACCTCGGAGGCGGTGACGTGCACCTTGGCCGTGGGCGGCGAGTAGCGGGTGGCGTTGTCGAGCAGTTCGGCGGCGGCGTGGATGATCGGCTCGACCGAGGTGCCCTTGATGTTGATGTTGACGATGGAGCTGAGTTCGATGCGCCGGTACTCCAGGATGCGGGACATGGCGCCGCGCAGGGTGCTGTAGAGGGAGACCGGCAGCGGCCACTGGCGTCCGGGCCGGCCGCCGCCGAGCACGGAGATGGTGTCGGCGAGCCGGCCGATCAGCGAGGTGCCGTGGTCGAGGCGGAGCAGGTCGTCGAAGACCTCGGGGTTGCGGCCGTGGTCCTCCTCCATCTCCCGCATTTCCACGGCCTGTTGGTGCACGATGGCCTGGACGCGGCGGGCGATGCTCACATACGAGCGCTCGGTGGCGTCGCGCATCGAGATCTCGTGGTCGGCGCCGCGCAGGGAGACGCGGAACATCTCGCGGTACCACTCGCTCAGGCCGACGAGATCGGAGTCGGCGTCGTAGATGTTGCGCAGCACGTCCCGCAGCGGTTCGCCGGCCCGCAGCCGGGCCAGACCGATGGGGATGATGTCGGTGGCGAAGCGGTGGATGAGCTCGTCCTGGGCGGCGAGCCGCTCGTCCAGGTGCGCGGCCTGGCGGGCGAGTTCGGCCTGCGCCGCGCGCAGACTCCGGCCGCGGCGGGCCGCCTCCGCCGCGGTGAGCAGGACCAGCAGCACGGCCAGCGCCCCGCACAGGCCGACGGCGAGCCGGGCCGGCGCCGGCACCAGCGCGGTGGCCGCCGCGCTCGCCGCGGCCATCGCCAGGAGGGGCGGCAACAACACGCGGGCGTAGGGACGTTCACGGCGACCGGGAGGCTTCTGAACACTCACCATGGATGCCTTCCGAGACGGATCGGCTGGGTGTCGGGGGGACTTACGGGGGGAAGGTTCATGAACTAACAGGGTCTTCCGGGGTATTTGGGAACAGGCGCGCGAATTCGTCTCAACTCGGTGCGCCGCGGGCGAGCTTAGTCCGACCGGATCATCGCCGTGTCATATTCGGCAAGCACCTGAAATCGCCCCAGCACCAGGAGTACGCTCATCACCATTTACACGCAGCGCTCCTATTCGAACACGTTCGGTCACGGCGTACGGGCAGACGAAACCCCTCCACCCTGACGAGTGAAGGGGTCCCGCAGCGGCCCGGCGCTCAGCCCACCGACGAGTAGGCCACCACGCCCCGCAGCAGCTGGTCGACGGCCTTGCGCGCGGACTTCGCCACGGTCGAGTCCGCGCCCGGCGCCGCCGCGGAGATCTGCCCGAGCACGTCGATGACCTGCTTGCACCAGCGCACGAAGTCACCGGCGGGCATCTCCGCCTCGCGCAGCACCTCGTCGAGCCCCTTGCCCGAGGCCCACATGTACGCGGCCCAGGCGAACCCGAGATCCGGCTCCCGCTGGCCGACGCCCTCGGTCTGGTTGATCCGGAAGTCCTCCTCCAGGGCGTCGAGCCGGCCCCAGATGCGGACCATCTCGCCGAGCGCCGCCTTCGCCCCGCCCGAGGGCAGCTTGGGCGCCATCGCGTCGTCGCCGACCCGCGCCTCGTACACCAACGCCGAGACGCACGCCGCGAGTTCGGCCGGGCCGAGACCCTCCCAGACGCCCTCGCGCAGGCATTCACTGGCCAGCAGGTCGAGTTCGCCGTAGAGCCGGGCGAGCCGCTTGCCGTGCTCGGTGACCTCGTCGCCGCGCAGATAGTCCAGCTCGGTGAGCAGGGCCACGATGCGGTCGAAGGTGCGCGCGATGGTGTTGGTGCGGCCCTCGATACGCCGCTCCAGCTGGGAGGTGTCGCGGATCAGCCGGTGGTGGCGCTCGGCCCAGCGGGCGTGGTCCTCGCGGTCGTCGCAGCCGTGGCAGGGGTGGGCGCGGATGGCGGTGCGCAGCCGGGCGATCTCCCGGTCGTCTGCGGCGGCCGAGCGCTTCTTGCGGGCCCGCTCGGGCGGGATGTGCCCGGCCTTGGAACGCAGCGCGGACGCCAGGTCCCGGCGGGAGTGCGGTGAGCGCGCGTTGAAGGACTTCGGGATCCGCATCCGGTCCAGCGGCTCCACCGGCACCGGGAAGTCCATCGACGCCAGCCGCTTGACCTGCCGCTCGGCGGTCAGCACCAGCGGGCGCGGGCCGTCGTGCTGGTCGAAGCGGTGACCGTCGGACCGGCCGGCCGGCAGGCCCGGGTCGAGGACCAGCGCCAGCCCGGCGTACTTGCCCGTCGGCACATGGATGACGTCGCCGGGTTTGAGCTTCTGCAACGCGACGGCCGCCTCGGCCCGGCGCTGGCCGGCACCCTGCCGGGCCAGCTCGGTCTCGCGGTCCTTCAGCTCCCGGCGCAGCCGCGCGTACTCCTCGAAGTCGCCGAGGTGGCAGGTCATGGACGCCTTGTAGCCGGCCAGGCCCTCCTCGTTGCGCTGCACCTGGCGGGAGATCCCGACGACCGACTTGTCGGCCTGGAACTGGGCGAAGGAGGTCTCCAGCAGCTCGCGCGAGCGGTGCCGGCCGAACTGCTCGACCAGGTTGACCGCCATGTTGTACGACGGCTTGAAGCTGGAGCGCAGCGGATAGGTGCGGGTACCGGCCAGGCCGGCGAGGTGCTCGGGGCTCATACCGCGCTGCCAGAGCACGACCGCGTGGCCCTCGACGTCGATGCCCCGGCGCCCGGCGCGGCCGGTGAGCTGGGTGTACTCGCCCGGCGTGATGTCGGCGTGCTGCTCGCCGTTCCACTTGACGAGCTTCTCCAGCACCACCGAGCGGGCGGGCATGTTGATGCCGAGCGCCAGGGTCTCGGTGGCGAACACCGCCTTGACCAGACCGCGGACGAACAGCTCCTCCACGACCTCCTTGAAGGTGGGAAGCATGCCCGCGTGGTGGGCGGCGATGCCCCGCTCCAGGCCCTCCAGCCATTCGTAGTAGCCCAGGACGTGCAGGTCCTCGCGTGGGATGGCGGCGGTGCGCTCCTCGACCAGGGCGCGGACCCGGCCCCGCGCCTCGTCGTCATTCAGCCTCAGGCCCGCGTACAGGCACTGCTGGACGGCGGCCTCGCAGGCGGCGCGGCTGAAGATGAAGGTGATGGCGGGCAGCAGGCCCTCGGAGTCGAGCCGCTCGATGACCTCCGGGCGGCCCGGCGTCCACACCCGCGAGCGCTGCCGGCGCTCACGCTCCCGGTCCGCCTCGCGCATCGCGCGCCCGCGCCGCCGGTCCTGGTACGACGGCCGGGTGGCCTCCATCCGGGCCAGCCGCGCGAGGTCGGGGTTGACGGCCTTCTTGTGGCCCTCGCCCTCCTCGAACAGGTCGTACATCCGCCGCCCGGCGAGCACGTGCTGGAACAGCGGCACGGGCCGGTGCTCGGAGACGATCACCTCGGTGTCGCCGCGCACGGTGTCCAGCCAGTCGCCGAACTCCTCGGCGTTGGACACCGTCGCCGACAGGGACACCAGGGTGACCGACTCCGGCAGGTGGATGATCACTTCCTCCCAGACGGCGCCGCGGAAGCGGTCGGAGAGGTAGTGCACCTCGTCCATGACCACGTGGCCGAGGCCGAGCAGGGTCTGGGAGCCGGCGTACAGCATGTTCCGCAGCACCTCGGTGGTCATCACGACCACGGGGGCGTCGGAGTTCACGCTGTTGTCCCCGGTGAGCAGACCGACCCGCTCCGCGCCGTAGCGCCTGCACAGGTCGGCGTACTTCTGGTTGGACAGCGCCTTGATGGGGGTCGTGTAGAAACACTTCTTGCCCTGCCGCAGGGCGAGGTGGACGGCGAACTCGCCCACGATCGTCTTGCCCGAGCCGGTGGGGGCGGCCACCAGCACGCCCTTGCCGGCCTCCAGTGCCTGGCAGGCCTCGATCTGGAAGGGGTCGAGGCCGAAGTCGTACATCTCGCGGAAGGACGCGAGTGCGGTGGCCTGCTCGGCTGCCCGCCTGCGGGCTGCCGCGTACCGCTCGGCCGGTGAGAGGTCCTCTGTCATCGTGCTTTCGAGCGTACCGGGCCCCACCGACAACCGGACGATCATTATCCCGAACATGGGTTGACCGGCCCACGCGAAAGCCCCCGCCCAGCAGGACGGGGGCAGCGGGCGGCGGCTCGGGCCGCGCCGGCTCAGGTGACGTCGTCGTAGCCGTTGACCCGGTCCGTGGTGGCCTGCTCGGGCAGCGCGCGGGACGCGGAGAGGGGCTCGACGGCACCGACGCTCTCGGGCGTCAGATCGAGCACGGAGGCCTCGTCGTCGTCCAGCTCCGCGTCGGGGCTGTTACGGCGGCGCCGCCTGTCGTTGAGCATCGACACGCCGACGGCGATGAAGTACAGCACCACGATGGGGCCGGCGAGGGCGATCATGCCGAACGGGTCAGTGGTGGGCGTCGCCACGGCACCGAAGACGAAGACGCCCATCACGACACCGCGCCACCAGCTGGCCATCCGGCGGCCGGTGACCAGGCCCACGAAGTTGAGCATCACCAGCAGCAGCGGCAGCTCGAAGGCGCCGCCGAAGATGAGGATCATCCGGACGATGAAGTCCAGGACCTTGTCCATCGGCAGGATGTTCGCCGAGCCCTCGGGCGTGATGCCGAGGAGCACGCGCATGCTGATGGGCAGGATGGTGTAGGCGAGCCAGGCGCCGGCCAGGAAGAGGGGCACGGCGGCGGCCACGAAGCAGTAGGTGTACTTCCGCTCGTGCCGGTGCAGACCGGGGGCGACGAACGCCCAGAGCTGGTACAGCCACACCGGGCTGGAGATGATCACACCGGCCATGAAGCAGACCTTCACCGTGGTGGTGAAGGGCGACAGCAGGTCGGTGTAGGCGATGACGGCGCAGTGGCCGCCGGTGGACTCACCCAGACCCTTGCTGCAGCGCGGGACCGGGTGCATGAGGAAGGACATCAGGTCCTGGCTGTGGAAGGCGACCACCACGGAGACGACCGTGATCGCCAGCATCGCCTTCGCGAGCCGGTTGCGCAGCTCGCGAAGATGCTCCACGAGAGGCATCCGCCCCTCTGGGTCCTTCTCTTTCTTGCGGGCGGACTTCAGCAACCCACGTCCTCATTCTTGTGCGGGCCGGCCGGAGGGGGTCCGGCCGTGGGTCAGCGCTGGGGGGTGTCCGTGGGCTCGTTGACCGGCCGGGAGCTGGTCACATCGCCGGGGGACGCCTTGATGGTGCGCTGGGACGGGGGCTGCTCGTTCGAGGCGGGTGGCGGGGTCGAGGAATCGCCGTCCTCCTTCATCGCCTTCGCCTCGCTCTTCAGGATGCGGGCGGACTTGCCCAGCGAGCGGGCCATGTCCGGAAGCTTCTTCGCGCCGAACAGCAGGACGATGACGACGAGGATGAGAACGATCTCGGTTCCGCCGAGATTTCGCAACATAAGTCTTTACCTTCTCACCGAGGCTGCTGGGGTGGGGTGCTGTCCGGTCGGCCGGACCCGCGTCCGACGGCCGTGCTGCCAGCGATCGTAACGCTCAGGGGTGAACAGCAGGCAATCCCCGTGCGTACTCCCCGTCAGCGGCACACGCCTCGTTCTGCGCGCCGCGACCAGCAGCGTACCTGTCGCCCTGGGCAACAGGACAGGGCGAAGCGGCGCAAAGCGGCTGTGCCGCAGGTCTCACACCGTTCTCACGGAAAACGGTCAGACGGCGTCGGCCGCGCGGGTCGCGGCCCGCACGGCCGCCCGCTCCAGATCCTCCGCCGCCCCGTTGATACGGCGCGCGGAGTCCGCCACCTGCTGCCCGAGGCGCCGCGCCTCCAGGAACACCCGCACGGCGAACACCCCCAGCACGACGAGACCCAGGAAACCCACGGCTACCGCGAACATCGGCCAGAACATGACGCCGAGCCTAAACGGTGGGATGCAGCCGCAGAGTGCGCACCCCGCCCCCGGTGAGCAGCTCCACGATGCGCTCCCCGGCCGGCTTGCGCACCGCCGCTCCGCACTCGGGGCAGGTGAAGGAGTAGAACGTCGTACGACTGCTGGCGCCGATGGCGAGCCGCAGGGCGCCCGCGGCGAGTTCGAAGCGGCCCCGGCAGTTTGGGCAGCCCGCTCGGAAGACCACCGGGACCACCTTCCGCATCCCGGCGAAGGCGGTCGCCGCCGTGATCTCACCCGCACCGGGCACCGGGGACTCGCTCACCGCGCTCGCTCCTCACGTCCCCGCCGGTCACCGGCGTCCCGGGCCGCGGCCCCCGCACCCTCCGGGACGTCGTAGGCCGCCAGTGCCCCGCGGGCCGCCCGGCGGGCGCTGTCCGCCAGCTCCGGCGGGGACACGATCCGGCCGTCGCGGCCCAGCCGCAGGGCCAGCCGTCTGAGCGAGGCCGGGTCGGGGGTGCGCAGGGTGATCCGCAGCCCGCCGTCGGGCAGCTCGTCGGCGCTGTCGTGCGGGTAGTACTCGGCGACCCAGCGCCCGCCGGGTCCGACCTCGATCACGACCTCGGGGTCCTCGGCGGCCGGCTGCACCAGCGCCTCCGACAGGTCCCGCAGCTCGATCTCCGGCGGCGCGGACGGCTCGTCGAGGATCCGGATCTCGGCGACCCGGTCCAGCCGGAAGGTGCGCCGGGCCTCGGAGCGCCGGCACCAGGCTTCCACATAGGTGTGGCCGACGCTGACCAGGCGGATCGGGTCGATCTCCCGCTCGGTGACCTCGTCCCGGGCCGGGGAGTAGTAGCGGATCCACAGCCGGCGGCGCTCGGAGATCGCCCGGTCGACGTCGGCGAAGACGCCGCCCTCGGACTCGAAGGTCACCGACAGCCGGGCGCTGGCGCCCGCCGCCTCGCCGGCCGCCGTCTCCACCTTGGCGGTCGCCCGCAGCAGCGCCTGCCGGTCGCCCTCCCGGAGGCCCGGCAGGGTGGAGACCGCGCGCGCGGCCACCAGCAGGGCCGTGGCCTCGTCCGCCGCGAGGCGCAGCGGCTCGGCCGCCTCCTCGCCGAGCGCGGCCGGGTTGTGCCACCAGATGCGCTCGCCGTCGGTGTCGATGTCCAGCAGATCGCCGCCACGGAAACTGGTGCCGCACATGGGCAGCAGGTCCAGGTCCGCGACCAGCTCGTCCTCGGTGATGCCGAAGGCACGCGCCACGTCCGCGATCCGGGCGCCGGGGCGCTCGCGCAGGTATGTGACCAGCGAGAGCATCCGCCGGGTCTGGTCGATCGCGTTCACGGTCCTGACCGGTTTGCCTGCCACCGTCCTGTTCCCCCTCAGCCCTTGGCCACGGCACGCAGCCGGTCCACCACGTCGGCGCGCAGCTCGGCCGGCTCCAGCACCACCACGTCCGGCCCGAACTCCACCAGCCAGGCGTCGAGTCCGTGCCCGTACGGAATCTCCAACTCGTCCCAGCCGTCCCCGAGTTCCCGGACCGCCGTGGCCTTCGCCCGAAGGGGGTAACCGGCGCCCGAACGCAGCCGGATCAGCGCCGAGCGGTCGGCCGTCTCTCCGGCCCAGCCCGCGACGGTCTCCCGCACGGTCACCACGTCCGGTACCGGCGCGGTGAAGCCCGTCCCCCGGGAGCGGACCTTGCCGGTGATCCGGGACAGCCGGAACACCCGCTCCGCGCCCCGGTCCCGGTCGAAGCCGGCCAGGTACCAGTGGCCGCGCCAGCACTCCAGCGCCCACGGCTCCACATGGCGGGGCTCGGGGTGTACGGCGGAGGCCTTGCGGTAGTCGAACAGGACCGGACGGCGGTCCCGGCAGGCCAGCATCAGCGGCTCGAAGGCGGCCTCGTGCACCGGGATGCGCGGCTCCAGGGCGCCGTGCGCGCCGTAGGGGTCGACGTCCTCGGGCAGGCCGGCGGCGCGCAGCTTCTGCAGGGCGCCGCTGGCGGCCCCGGCCAGCCGGGCCTGCTGCCAGACCTTGGCGGCCAGGCCGAGCGCGGCGGCCTCCTCGGCGTCCAGCGTGATGGGCGGCAGACGGTTGCTGTCGCGGCGGGCGAGATAGCCGACCTCGCCGTCCAGGTTCTCCACGGTCTCGATGACCAGACCCAGCTCGCGCAGGTCGTCCTTGTCCCGCTCGAACATGCGGTTGAAGGAGTCGTCGCTGCCCGCCTCCAGGTAGGCCTCGATGGACTCCCGCAGCTCGCGCTTGCTGAGCGGCCGCCGCGTCCCCAGCAGGCACAGCGCGAGGTTCATCAGCCGCTCAGCCTTGGCAATGGCCATCGACGCCCTTCGCCTTCTCCTATGGTGCTTCCGACCGATGACCGTACCGCTCCGCGGCGCGGTGACAAAAGCCGAGGGCCCACGCCCGAACAGGCGTGGGCCCCGGACGATCGGATCCGGTCGCACCCGACCGGACGATCGACAACGGCGCAGTGGTGAGCCGGGGAGATCAGACTCCGAGCAGGTCCACCACGAAGATCAGCGTCTCACCGGGCTTGATCGCCGGAGTGGGGCTCTGGTTGCCGTAGGCCAGGTGGGCCGGGATGGTCAGCTGGCGGCGGCCACCGACCTTCATGCCCTGCACGCCACGGTCCCAGCCCGCGATGACCCGGCCGCCGCCCAGCGGGAAGCGGAACGGGGTACCCCGGTTCCAGCTGGCGTCGAACTCCTCGCCGGTGCTGAAGGCCACGCCCACGTAGTGCACGGTGACGGTCTGACCCGCCTGCGCGACCTCGCCGTCCCCCTCCCAGATGTCCTTGATCTCCAGGTCCGCCGGGGGCTCGCCACCCGGGAAGTCGATCTCGGGCTTCTCGATGCTCACGTCAAAAGCTCCTGCTGGTGTACGACACGAAACGCCGACAGTCTGTCATCCCCGGACCCCGCCCGCCCGCAAGCGGGCACCCCGCCCCTACATCGCGGCGAGGATGTCCACCGTGAACACCAGCGTCGAGCCCTTCTTGATCACGCCCCCGCTCGGCGGGTTGTCGCCGTAGCCCAGCTCCGGCGGAACGACGACCAGCACCCGGCTGCCCACCTTCTTGCCCGTCAGCCCCTGCGCCAGGCCCTTCACCGCCTGCTGCATCTGCTCGATCGAGAACTGGCTGAGCCGGCCCGAACCATACGTCTGCTGGAACGTCTTGCCGCTGTCCCACACCAGCCCCTGGAACTGGCACAGCACCGTCTGATCCGACTTCACCTGCGCCCCGTCCCCCTCCAGGACGTACTCCGACACCAGCTTCTTCGGCGGAGCCGACTTCGGCACCGTCACCTTCGGCACCTTGCCGTCGGTGTTCGTCGCCACCTTCGGCAGCGCCGCGTCGCCCTGCGCCACCGCCTTGCCCTTCGCGGACGACGACGAGTTGAAGGAATCGATCAGATCGATCACGAACACCAGCGTGTCGGTGCCCTTGATCCCCGCCTGCGACTCACCCGACTTGCCATAGCCGTACTGCGGCGGCACCGCGATCTCGATCCGGCTGCCCGTCTTCTTCCCCAGCAGCGCATACCGCCAGCCGTCGATGATCGTGCCCTGCGCGAGCTGCATCAGCAGCGGCCGGCCCCGGTCGTAGGAGTTGTCGAAGACCTTGCCGGTGTCCCAGATCTGGCCCAGATAGTCGGCCTGGATGAACTCGTTCTCCGCGACCGGCCGGCCACTGCCCGCGATCAGCGTCTTCACCGCCAGGTTCTTCGACGGCTCCCCCGACCCCTTCGCGATCGTCGGCTTCTCACCGAACTTCACCCCCGCCGTCACCGCCGGCAACGGACCGTCCACGATCTTCGGCGGCGGCGCACTCGACCCCGAGGGCGACGGCGACACACCGGTCTTGCCGGTGTCGGACCCGTCGTCCCCGCACGCGGCGAGAGTGACCAGACCAGCGGGCAGAGCAGCGAGGAGCAGCGAGCGTCGGCGCACGGAAAAGCCTCGTAATCGATCGATCTTGCGGATGGCGTGCGCGCAACTCTACGACGCGCGAAGGGCGCCGTACGGAAAACGTACGACGCCCGTGTGGCGTTCCCGCAATTCACCGCCCGAACGCTTGACTCCGGCGCCCGGCCTACATTCCGGCGATCAGCTTCTCCACCCGATCGTCCACCGAACGGAACGGGTCCTTGCACAACACGGTGCGCTGCGCCTGGTCGTTGAGCTTCAGATGCACCCAGTCGACCGTGAAGTCCCGGCGCTGCTCCTGCGCCCGCCGGATGAAGTCACCGCGCAACCGCGCCCGAGTCGTCTGCGGCGGGACCGACTTGCCCTCGAAGATCTTCAAGTCATTGCAGATCCGCGCCGCCTGACCCTTCTTCTCCAGCAGGTAGTACAGACCACGACGACGGTGGATGTCGTGATACGCGAGGTCTATCTGCGCGACCCGCGGATGCGACATCGTCATGTTGTGCTTCGCCCGGTACCGCTCGATGAGCTTGTACTTCATCACCCAGTCGATCTCGGTCGCGATCCGGTCCAGATCCTCCGTCTCGATCGCGTCGAGCGTCCGGCCCCACAGCTCCAGGACCTGCGCGACCGTGCCCGTACGGATACCCCGGCGCTCACAGAAGTCCACGGCCTTGTCGAAGTACTCGCGCTGCACCTCCAGCGCCGACGCCTCCCGGCCACTGGCCAGCCGCACCTTGCGCCGGCCCGTGATGTCATGGCTGACCTCACGGATCGCCCGGATCGGGTTCTCCAGCGTCAGATCCCGCATCACCGTGCCCGCCTCGATCATGCGCAGCACCAGATCCGTCGCGCCGACCTTCAGCAGCATCGTCGTCTCGGACATGTTCGAGTCGCCCACGATGACATGCAGCCGGCGGTAACGCTCCGCGTCCGCGTGCGGCTCGTCCCGCGTGTTGATGATCGGCCGGGAACGCGTCGTCGCCGACGACACGCCCTCCCAGATGTGCTCCGCGCGCTGGCTCACGCAGTACACCGCGCCGCGCGGCGTCTGCAGCACCTTGCCCGCACCGCACAGCAGCTGCCTCGTCACCAGGAACGGGATGAGGATGTCGGCCAGCCGGGAGAACTCCCCGTGCCGCGCCACCAGATAGTTCTCGTGGCATCCGTAGGAGTTGCCCGCCGAGTCCGTGTTGTTCTTGAAAAGGTAGACGTCGCCCGCGATTCCCTCCTCGTGCAGGCGTCGCTCCGCGTCCACCAGGAGTCCTTCGAGAATGCGCTCGCCGGCCTTGTCGTGGGTGACCAGCTCGGTCACGTTGTCACATTCGGGTGTCGCGTATTCCGGATGTGAGCCCACGTCGAGATACAGCCGGGCGCCGTTCCGCAGAAAGACATTGCTGCTGCGGCCCCATGACACGACACGGCGGAAGAGGTACCGCGCCACCTCGTCAGGAGACAGGCGGCGCTGTCCCCTGAACGTGCACGTGACGCCGTACTCGTTCTCCAGCCCGAAAATGCGGCGGTCCATGACTGAACATTACGCCCGATCCCCTGCGCTGAAACGGGGTTCGGCAGCACGATTTGGATCAGTTTCCGATGAAGCCGCAACGACCGCACCCCGCACGGGAGCTGCGAGGACCCGCCCCGTGGCCAGCAGGACCAGCAGCGACACCACCCCCGCCGCACCCGGCAGCGCGAACCCCCACACCGCCCCACCGGCCTCGACCACCGGCCCCGCCAGCCCCGTACCCACCGACGCGCCCACCGTGAACGTCGTCACCAGCCAGGAGAAAGCCTCGGTGACCGTCCCCGCCGGAGCATGCCGGTCCACGATGATGAACGCACACGCGATACACGGCGCCAGGAACACCCCCGACACCACACTCAACGCCACCATCGCCACCACACCCGGTGTCAGCAGCAACGGCAGGTAACACACCGCCAGCAACGCCACCAGCACCCGCAGCCGCCGCTCCGGCGCCCCCGCCCACCGCCGCGCACCGTAGACCGCGCCACCCGCCAGCGCCCCCAGACCCAGCCCCGTCATCAGCCAGCCGTACACCGCGTCACCCCCGTGACCGTCCGCGTACGACACCGACGCCACCGTGATCGACCCCAGCGCGATCCCCACGAACAGGAACGCCGCCAGCAGCGCCAGCAACCCCGGCGACCGCAGCGCCCCCAGCCAGTGCGCCTCCCGGGGCGCCGAACGCCACGCCCGCGACGGCGCCGACACCACCACCGACAGCGCGCCCAGCACCCCCAGCGCACTCAGCACCAGCAGCGCCGCCCGCTCGTCCCACAGCGACACGCACAGCGTCACCAGCAGCGGCCCCACCGTGAACATGATCTCCTGCGCCACCGCGTCCATCGCGTACGCCACATGCACCTGCTCCTCACGCCGCAGCACCGACGGCCACAGCGCCCGCAGACCCCCCTCCAACGGCGGCGTGAACAGCCCCGACGCCGCCACCGCCGCATAGGCGAACGGCAGCGGATCCGTCCCCGACAGCGCGAACACCGACATCGCCAGCGCCGCCAGCACCGCCGCCGGCAACTGCACCCGCGGCTGCCCGTACAGGTCCACCAGCCGGCCCAGCACCGGCTGGCCCACCGCGTTCGCCACGCCGTACACCGCCGCCAGCGCACCCGCCAGGCTGTACGTGCCACCCTGCGCCCGCACGAACAGCACCAGCGCGATCGCCGCCGTCGCATTCGGCAGCCGGCCCACCAGAGTGCCGGTCAGCAGCCGCAGCGCATGCCGCGCCCGGAGTATCTCCAGATAGCCCGTCGCCATGACCCGCCTGCCCTCCAGCACACCGACCGGACCCGCTGCGCCCGGACGTTTTACGTATAACTTCCGCTCCCATACGTACCATGTGCGCTGTTCACACGTCCAGACGAAGGAGCACGCCCACGGTGGCACGCAACAGCACGCGCCCGACCAGCCGTGACGTCGCCCAGGCGGCCGGCGTCTCCCAGGCCGCCGTCTCCCTCGTCCTCGGCGACAAATGGCGCGGCCGGGTCTCCGAGACCACCGCCCAACGCGTCCGCGAAGCCGCCCGCGACCTCGGCTACCGGCCCAACCTCGCCGCCCGCAACCTCCGCCTCGGCCACACCCGCACCGTCCTCCTCGTCGTCCCCGCCCTCACCACCGAATTCTTCGCCGGCGTCTACACCGGCGCCGCCCGCGTCGCCGCCGACCACGGCTTCGGCGTCGTCCTCTACCCCTCCCCCGAAGGCATCGGCCCCGCCCGCGACCCCTTCGCCTCCGCCCAGACCGCCCTCGACGGCGTCATCGCCTCCTCCATGGCCGCCGACGCCCTCACCGCCATCCGGGGCGACCAACTCCCCCTCGTCATGCTCGACAGCGACCCCGACGGCAGCCTCGGCGCCGCCACCGTCAACCTCGACATCGCCGACGGCATCCGCCAGGTCACCGACCACCTCCTCACCCTCGGCCACCGCCACCTCCTCCACCTCGCCGCCGACGTCCCCTCCTGGACCTTCGACGTCCGCGCCCGCGAACTCACCACCCGCCTCGCCGCCACCCCCGGCACCCGCCTCAGCACCGCCGCCGCCCCCATCTCCATCGACGGCGCCCGCACCGCCACCGAAACCGCCCTCACCACCCCGGGACCCCGCCCCACCGCCATCATCTGCGACGACGACAAACTCGCCGCCGGCGCCTACAAAGCCATCCGCCGCCTCGGCCTGCGCGTCCCCGACGACATCTCCGTCACCGGCCTCGACGACCTCGCCCTCGCCACCGCCCTCGACCCCGAACTCACCACCGTCCGACTCGACGCCGAACTCTTCGGCGAACACGGCATGCACGCCCTCCTCGCCGTCCTCGACGGCCGCACCCCCGACCCCACCGACATCCCCGTCCACCTCGTCGTACGCGGCTCCACAGCGCCCCCGCCCAGCCCCTGAAACGCCGAGCGCCCCGACCGGAAACCCGGCCGGGGCACCCACACGACACGACGGCACGAGACCGCCGGCAGGACTACTCCTCCTCGGAACCGTCCTCCGCCGCGCTCTCCGCCTCCGTCGACGCACCGCCCGCCGCCAGCAGCCGCGCCAGCTGACGGCCCACGACACGCTTGAACTTCCGCTTCTGCGGACGTGTCCGGTCGAGCACCGCCACCTCAAGCCGCTCCGCGGGAATCTCCCGCTCACCGCCGTTGGTGTCCCGCGACAACGCCTGCACCGCCAGCTTCAGCGCCTCCGCCAGCGTCATCCCGTCCCGGTGCCGCTGATCCAGGAAACCGCTGATCTGCTCCGCGTTACCGCCCACCGCGACCGAACCGTGCTCATCCACGATCGACCCGTCATGCGGCAGCCGGTAGATCTGGTCACCCTCCGGGGTCTCCCCCACCTCCGCCACCACCAACTCCACCTCGTACGGCTTCTCTGCCGCCGAGGAGAAGATCGTGCCGAGCGTCTGGGCGTACACGTTCGCCAGGCCGCGGGCCGTCACATCGTCCCGGTCATAGGTGTAACCCCGCAGATCGGCATACCGCACACCGCCGATCCGCAGATTCTCGTACTCGTTGTACTTACCGGCGGCCGCGAAACCGATCCGGTCATAGATCTCGCTGAACTTGTGCAGCGCACGGGACGGGTTCTCGCCGACGAACACGATGCCGTCGGCATACTGCAGCACGACCAGGCTGCGGCCCCGGGCGATGCCCTTACGGGCGTACTCCGCCCGGTCGGCCATGGCCTGCTGAGGTGAGACATAGAACGGCGTCGACACCGGTTATCCGTCCCTTTCTGTCATGGTCACTGGATCACCTTGAAAACAACCGGCCCGGCGCTCAGAGCAGAGCGGCCCGCGGGCCGTCCGGCTCCTCCAGACGCTTCTGGAGCACCGCGCGCGCGATCCCGGACGCCTCGTCCTCCGTGAGCCGGCGGAAGCCGTCCTCGGTGATCACGGTGATGATCGGGTAGATCCGGCGGGCGACATCGGGACCACCGGTCGCCGAGTCGTCGTCAGCCGCGTCGTACAGCGCCTGCACCACCAGCGTGGTGGCCTGCTCCTCGGTCAGATCCTCACGGAACAGCTTCTTCATCGCACCACGCGCGAAGATCGAACCGGAACCCGTCGCCGCGAAGTGGTGCTCCTCGGAACGGCCGCCCGTCACGTCGTACGAGAAGATCCTGCCCCGCTCCCGGTCCAGGTCGTACCCCGCGAACAGCGGGACCACCGCCAGACCCTGCATCGCCATGCCCAGGTTCGACCGGATCATCGTCGACAACCGGTTCGCCTTGCCCTCCAGCGACAGCTGAGCGCCCTCGACCTTCTCGAAGTGCTCCAGCTCCAACTGGAAGAGCTTGACCATCTCCACGGCCAGACCGGCGGTGCCGGCGATGCCGACCGCCGAGTACTCGTCCGCCGGGAACACCTTCTCGATGTCCCGCTGCGCGATCATGTTCCCCATCGTCGCCCGACGGTCGCCGGCCAAGACCACACCGCCCGGGAACGTCGCCGCCACGATGGTCGTCCCGTGCGGCGCCTCGATCACACCCTTCACCGGCGGCAACTGCCGGTTGCCCGGCAGCAGCTCGGGCTGGTGCACGGAGACGAAGTCCATGAAGGAGGAGGACCCTGGCGTCAGGAAGGCAGCTGGTAGACGCCCGGTGCTACGAGTGTTGGCTTCCACGCGTTTCCTTCCACGTATGCAGCAGCCCGCCTTATGGCCTCGGGCTGATCCTTGAACTGCCCCAGCGCGGCATTGCAGCTGAAGCACAGTACGCCACGGACCCTACCCGTCTCATGGCAGTGATCCACATGTGCGGCCGGAGCCGCCAGACAGATGCAACAGACGCCGCCCTGAGAGGCGATCAGTTTGTCGCGCTCGCTCTCCGTGAGGCCGTAATGGCGCTTCAGATGGCCCGCCCGCCCTCTTGCCGCGCGGCACGCCTTGCAACTCGTGGACAGGCCGTCGGAGGCGGTCGCATTGCGGTGCCAGTCCTGGTGGGGCTTGATCTTCCCGCAGCTCCGGCAGTACTTGTGCCCCTCGGGCGTCTCCACCCTCGGACGGACGTTTCTGCCTTTGGCCAGTTGGCGTTCCTGGTGGTACGCCGCCCAGCATTCCCGGCAATAGGCCTGCAGGCCGTCGCGTGCCGCCTTGTTACGAGCGAAGGCCGCTCGCGGCCTGACCTCCTTGCACCGCGAGCAACGCTTCGCCTCCTGCCCCTCGCTCACTCACACCCCCGAGCCGAACCTTAGATTCGAAGGCCAAAAGGCCCTACTGCCCACCCTTCTGAACGAATGAGCGCACGAAATCCTCGGCATTTTCCTCGAGGACATCATCAATCTCGTCCAGCACCGAGTCCACGTCGTCCGACAGTTTTTCCTGTCGTTCCTTGAGGTCTTCGGAAGCCTGCGCGTCCTGCGTCTGCTCCTCGACCTGGTCGGTGGAGTGCGTCGCCTTCTGCTGGCCGCCGCCGGTGTCCTTGGTTGCCATAACCCTCACCCCGCTCAGTTCGCCTGCCGATCGGTGATGATCAGACCCTACAAGCCGGGTCCGACATCGGCCCCGCAGTTTCCACAACGTGCGGGGGCCACCTCGATGATTCCCGGGCGGTGGGATTTCCACCCCGTCCGCCCGGGGCCGGTACGGGTACCCACTGGTCGCGCTCAGCCGCCCGAAAGGACCCTGACCAGGTCTTCCGCGTTGCGGCAGCGGTCCAGCAGCTCCTTGACGTGATTTCGCGTTCCGCGTAGTGGTTCGAGGGTTGGAACGCGCTGGAGGGAGTCCCGGCCGGGGAGGTCGAAGATGACCGAGTCCCAGCTGGCCGCGGCCACGTCGTCGGCGTACTGCTCCAGGCAGCGGCCGCGGAAGTAGGCGCGGGTGTCCTCCGGTGGCTTGGTGCGGGCCCGGTCGACCTCGGTCTCGTCGAGGAGCCGCTTGATGCGTCCGCGGGCCGCCAGGCGGTTGTAGAGGCCTTTCTCGGCCCGTACGTCCGCGTACTGGAGGTCGACGAGGTGGAGCCGGGCGGCGTCCCAGTCGAGGTCGTCGCGGCGCCGGTAGCCCTCCATGAGTTCGCGTTTGGCGACCCAGTCGAGTTCGCCGGCGAGGCTCATGGGGTCGTTCTCCAGCCGGGTGAGGGTGTCCTCCCAGCGGCTGAGGACGTCCTTGGTCTGGTCGTCGGCGTCGGCTCCGTAGCGTTCCTCGACGTATTTGCGGGCCAGCTCGAAGTACTCCATCTGGAGCTGGACCGCGGTGAGGGTGCGGCCGCTGCGGAGGGTGACGAGGCGTTGCAGGGACGGGTCGTGGGAGACCTGGTGGAGGGTGCGGACGGGCTGGTCGACGGCCAGGTCGACGGCGATGAAGCCGTCCTCGATCATGGAGAGGACGAGGGCGGTGGTGCCGAGCTTGAGGTAGGTGGAGATCTCGGAGAGGTTGGCGTCGCCGATGATGACATGGAGGCGGCGGTACTTCTCGGCGTCGGCGTGGGGTTCGTCCCGGGTGTTGATGATGGGCCGTTTGAGTGTCGTCTCCAGGCCGACCTCGACCTCGAAGTAGTCGGCGCGCTGGCTGAGCTGGAAGCCGTGTTCATGGCCGTCCTGGCCGATGCCGACGCGGCCGGCGCCGGCGAAGACCTGGCGGGAGACGAAGAAGGGCGTGAGGTGGCGCACGATGTCCGAGAAGGGGGTCTCCCGCTTCATCAGGTAGTTCTCGTGCGTGCCGTAGGAGGCGCCCTTGTTGTCGGTGTTGTTCTTGTAGAGGTGGATGGGCTGGGCGCCGGGAAGCTGGGCGGCTCGGTCTGCGGCCTCGGCCATGATGCGTTCGCCGGCCTTGTCCCAGAGGACGGCGTCGCGGGGGTTGGTGACCTCGGGGGCGCTGTATTCGGGATGGGCGTGGTCGACGTAGAGGCGTGCGCCGTTGGTGAGGATGACGTTGGCGAGGCCGATGTCCTCGTCGGTGAGCTGGCTGGCGTCGGCGGACTCGCGGGCGAGGTCGAAGCCTCGTGCGTCGCGTAGCGGGTTCTCTTCCTCGAAGTCCCAGCGGGCCCGGCGGGCCCGGTGCATCGCCGCTGCGTAGGCGTTGACGATCTGGGACGAGGTGAGCATGGCATTGGCGTTGGGGTGCCCGGGGACGGAGATCCCGTACTCCGTCTCGATGCCCATTACTCGCCGTACGGTCATGCGGCCCTCCTTGCCCGGCGGCACCCTCGGTCGTGGGCGTCGCTCGCGTACCGCTGTTGCTCCGGTGCGTGTGCGGTGCCCGTCCCCGCACTGCGCGACTCGGCGGTAGGAACGAGCCTAGAACGCCTTTGCGCTGGTGGGGAGATCATTTGCGTCATTGGCTGCTCCGGTCGTGGCCGGAAAAGCGGACGGCTGCGGGTACCCGGTGTGGGGACCCGCAGCCGCCCTGGTGTTACAGGTACTGACCGGTGTTCGCCACGGTGTCGATGGAGCGTCCGGTGTCCGCGCCTTGCTTTCCGGTGATGAGGGTGCGGATGTAGACGATCCGTTCGCCCTTCTTTCCGGAGATGCGGGCCCAGTCGTCGGGGTTGGTGGTGTTGGGCAGGTCTTCGTTCTCCTTGAACTCGTCCACGCAGGCCTGGAGGAGGTGGGAGACGCGGAGGCCCTTCTGGCTCTTGTCGAGGAAGTCCTTGATCGCCATTTTCTTGGCGCGGCCGACGATGTTCTCGATCATGGCGCCGCTGTTGAAGTCCTTGAAGTAGAGGACTTCCTTGTCGCCGTTGGCGTAGGTGACTTCCAGGAAGCGGTTCTCCTCGGATTCGGCGTACATGTGCTCCACGGCCGTCTGGATCATGCTCTGGACGGTGGTGGTCTTGTCGCCACTGTGTTCGTCGAGGTCGTCGGAGTGGAGCGGGAGGCGTTCGGTGAGGTACTTGCCGAAGATGTCCTTGGCGGCTTCGGCGTCGGGGCGCTCGATCTTGATCTTCACGTCGAGCCGGCCGGGGCGCAGGATGGCGGGGTCGATCATGTCCTCGCGGTTGGAGGCGCCGATGACGACCACGTTCTGCAGGCCTTCGACTCCGTCGATCTCGGCGAGCAGCTGGGGGACGATGGTGTTCTCCACGTCGGAGCTGACGCCGGAGCCGCGGGTGCGGAAGAGGGATTCCATCTCGTCGAAGAAGACGATGACGGGGGTGCCCTCGCTGGCCTTTTCGCGGGCTCGCTGGAAGACGAGGCGGATCTGTCGCTCGGTCTCGCCGACGTACTTGTTGAGGAGTTCGGGGCCCTTGATGTTGAGGAAGAAGCTCTTGCCGGCGGCCTGGCCGGTGACCTCGGCGACCTTTTTGGCCAGTGAGTTGGCGACGGCCTTGGCGATGAGGGTCTTTCCGCAGCCGGGGGGGCCGTAGAGCAGGACGCCCTTGGGCGGGCGCAGCTCGTGCTCCTTGAAGAGGTCGGGGTAGAGGTACGGCAGCTCGACGGCGTCGCGGATGGCTTCGATCTGGTTGCCGAGGCCGCCGATCTGTTCGTATCCGATGTCGGGGACTTCTTCGAGGACGAGTTCTTCGACCTCGCTCTTGGGGACGACTTCGTAGACGTATCCGGAGCGGGGTTCGAGCAGGAGGGCGTCGCCGGCGCGGATGGTGATGCCGCGCAGGGGTTCGGCGAGGCGGACCACGCGTTCCTCGTCGGTGTGGCCGAGGACGAGGGCGCGTTCGCCGTCCTCAAGGATCTCCTTGAGGGTGACGATGTCGCCGACGCTCTCGTACTCCATGGCTTCGACCACGTTGAGTGCTTCGTTGAGCATGACTTCCTGGCCGCGGCGCAGGTCGTCGAGGTCGACGCTGGGGCTGACGTTCACCCGGAGTTTGCGGCCGCCGGTGAAGATGTCGGCGGTGGCGTCCTCGTTGGCTTGCAGGAACACTCCGAAGCCGGCCGGTGGCTGGGCGAGCCGGTCGACTTCTTCCTTGAGGGCCACGATCTGGTCGCGGGCCTCGCGGAGGGTGTTGGCCAGTCGTTCGTTCTGGGCGGACACGCCGGCCAGGTTTGTCTGCAGCTCGACGATCCGCTCTTCGAGAATTCTCGTGTGTCGCGGAGAGTCGGCGAGCTTGCGTCGCAGGACGGCGATCTCCTGCTCAAGGTAGGCAATCTGCCCGGCCGGGTCGTCGGACCCGCGTCCCGGGCGGATGCCGCGGTTCATGTCGTCGTCGTGGGCTGCCACGGTCCTCACCTCCTCCAAGGGGAGCTGGACGCTTCCAGACCCTACCTGGGTGGGTGACGATTGAAACCCCTAGATCACCAAGACTGTCAAGGTGTGTCGTCGGTCACCCGCTGCGCTCTCCCTCGCACGGAGGGGATACCCACTGAACGTGAGGGGAAAGCAGGTTGTTCCTGGTATGGCGTGGTCAAATCCCTCCGTGACTGGCCGGAGTTGTCCGTTGCGGGTGGGTGGGGCGGGTTGCGGGCATGGCGGTGGGCGCTCGGGCGTCTGTCACGCAGAGCGACGGTTTCGCTGGTGGTTGTCACCTCCGGTCCGGCGTGTGCCGGCCGGTTCTGGTGGGTGGGGTGCCCCTCTTCCGGTCGGTCGCTCGTACCCGGGTGGGGTGGGTGGGAAACCCGGGGCCGGGGGATCCGGGCGGGTCGGGGTGCGGAGGTAGGGTCGGGGGTGTTCAACAGCCGTTGCCGCGGTCCGGGCTGGCCTTCGCGCCGCCGGGTCGTGGGGCGGTCCGACGGCAGGAGAGGTGACCGTGCAGCAGGAGGCCCCGGGCGGGGAGGCGCTGGAGGTCTGGATCGATCAGGATCTGTGTACCGGCGACGGGATCTGTGCCCAGTACGCGCCTGAGGTGTTCGAGCTGGACATCGACGGGCTGGCGTATGTGAAGGGCGCGGACGAGGCGCTGCTGCAGGATCCGGGGGCGTCGGTTCCGGTGCCGTTGCCGTTGCTGACGGATGTGGTGGACTCGGCCAGGGAGTGTCCTGGGGAGTGCATTCACGTGCGTCGGGTTTCGGACAGTGTGGAGGTGTTCGGGCCCGAGGCGGGGTGAGCCGGGTTCAGACGCTGTGGGCCCCGGCCGGGGTGGAGCGGAGGAAGGTGTGTCCGTTCCATGTCCATGCGGCCGGGGTTTTCACGTCGGGGCAGCAACTGGGCACGCTGTCGGTGGAGTAGCCGAGGAGCGTGGCGGTGACGGTGCCGGCGTGCAGGGTGAAGTCGGTGACGGTGACCCGGTCCTTGGGGTCGACGAGGGTGGCGACGACGCGGGGTGTGGCGCTGCCGGCGGCGCGGGTGAGGACGTAGACGCCGTCGGGTGGGGTGCCCATGGGGGCGTCGCAGTGGACGACGGCGACGGTTTCGGGGCGCCCGTCGCCGTCGAGGTCGCCGGTGGCCTTCTTCGTGACGACGGCTTTGACGGTGCCGCAGGTGAGGGGGAAGGCGACGCCGGTGGTGGCGGGGGGTGCCGCGGCGGCGGTCTTGGTGCCGGTGGCGGGCTGGGCGGCGGTGGCCGGTCCGGGCTGGGCGAGGGTGGAGAGGGCGACGACGCCGGCGAGGGCCGTGGCGGTGGCGACCCAGTGGATGGGCCGGGTCCGGGTGTGGGCGAGCTCCGGGACGGCGGATGGCTGCACTAGGAGTGTCTCCTGTGAGGGCTGTGCCGGTGGGGTGGCCAGCATGGTGCCACATGTCACGGGGCGGGGGAACGGCGGGGTGCGGCCTTTCCGCGGGCAGCGGACCGGGGGTGGTGGGTGTGTCCGGTCAACGCGTGGGCGCCGTGCCCGAGTTCCCGTGGTGGGCGGGAACCTGGGCACGGCGCCGGTGCGTTGTGCAGGCGGGGCCGGGTCAGCGGCCGGTGCCGCCGTCGGCGTTGGGGCCGGCGTAGTCCTCGCCGTAGGCGCCCTTGGCGGGGCGGCGGCGGCGCATGGGGGGCTCGACGCCGTCGGCGAGGCGGCGGGCGGTGAGGAGGAAGCCGGTGTGGCCGATCATCCGGTGGTCGGGGCGGACGGCGAGGCCCTCGATGTGCCAGTTGCGGATCATGTTCTCCCAGGCGGTCGGCTCGTTGAAGCAGCCGATCTCGCGGATGGACTCCACGGTCCGGGCGAGCTGGGTGGTGGTGGCCACGTAGCAGCACAGGATGCCGCCGGGGACGAGGGCCTTGGAGACGGCCTCCAGGCATTCCCAGGGGGCGAGCATGTCGAGGATGACGCGGTCGACGTCGGTGTCGGACAGGTTGTCCTGGAGGTCGCCGACGGTGAGCTGCCAGGCGGGGTGGGGGCCGCCGAAGTAGCGTTCGATGTTCTGCCGGGCGATGTCGGCGAAGTCCTCGCGGCGCTCGTAGGAGTGCAGCATGCCCTGGTCGCCGATAGCCCGCAGCAGGAAGCTGCTGAGGGAGCCGGAGCCGACGCCTGCCTCGACGACGCGTGCGCCGGGGAAGATGTCGGCGAAGGCGAGGATCTGTCCGGCGTCCTTGGGGTAGACGACGGCTGCCCCGCGGGGCATGGACAGGACGTAGTCGGGGAGCAGGGGGCGCAGCGCGAGGTAGGCGACGTTGCCGGTGGTGCGGACAACGCTGCCCTCGGGAGCGCCGATCAGTTCGTCGTGCGGGAAGGAGCCCTTGTGGGTGTGGAAGTTCTTCCCGGCTTCGAGCGTGAACGTGTAGTGGCGGCCCTTGGGGTCGGTCAGCTGTACCTGGTCCCCGACCTTGAAAGGCCCGCGCCTGCGGGCGGCACCGGTCGGTTCGGACATGTGAACAGCCTACCGGCCTTTGCGGGGGGCGCCGACCACGGCGAGGGCCGCTCGGCGGGGGCGTTCAGGCGGTGGGGCGGGCCATGGCCTTGACGAAGGCGCGTTCGACGTCGGCGGCGGAGAGGACGCCGTAGATCTCGCCGGTCTCCTCGACGACGAGGTATTCGGTGGCGGGGGTGGCGCGCAGGGTGTCGAGGAGGTCTTCGCCGGAGAGTTCGGCGGAGACGCGCATGCCGTCGGTGAGGTCCTGGGCGAGGCCGCTGACGGCGATCCAGGGGCGGCGGTGTTCGGGGACGCCGACGATGGCGGCTTCGCGGACGAGGGAGAGGGGGTGGCCGTCGGCGTCGACGACGACGAGGGCGCGGGCGCCGGCGGCGTTGGCGCGGCGCAGGGCCTCGGAGAGGGGGGTGTCGGTCTCGACGGGTACGGCGCGTCGGGTGAGGGTGCGGGCGTGCAGTTCGGGGAGGTGTTCGCGCAGGCGGGCCATGCGCAGGCTGTTGCCGGCGCCGGTCCAGATGATCGCGGCGAGGATGGCGGCGAGCAGCGCGTCGGTGACGGTGTCCATGCCGCCGGTGTCCTGGCCGCCGTTGCCGAAGGTGCTGGAGGAGTTGAGGAGGGGCAGGCCGATGAGGACGGTGACGGCGAGGGCGCGGCCGACCCAGGCGGCGGCGACGGTGCCGCTCATGGGTTTGCCGGTGAGTTTCCAGACGACGGCGCGGAGCATGCGGCCGCCGTCGAGGGGCAGGCCGGGGAGCAGGTTGAAGATGGCGACGATGAGGTTGGAGACCATGAGGCCGGCGAGGAGGACGCCGGGGACGGTGCCGGGTTCGACGGGTTTCATGGCGAGGTAGAACAGGCCGGCGAGGACGAGGGAGAGCAGGGGGCCGACGAAGGCGAGGACGAATTCGCGGCCGGGGGTCTCGGCTTCCTTCTCGATCTCGGAGACGCCGCCGAAGAACTGGAGCTGGATGCGGCGGACGGGGAGTTCGAAGCGGATGGCGGCGAGGGTGTGGGCGAGTTCGTGGACCAGGACGGAGGCGTAGAAGGCGACGGCGAAGAAGAGGGAGACGAGGTAGCGGGCGGCGCCGAGCTCGGGCAGGACGCGGTCGAGCTGTCCGCCGAAGACCCAGGTGATGAGGGCGGCGACGAGGAACCAGCTGGGTGCCACGTAGACGGGGACGCCGAAGGGCCGGCCCATGAGGATGCCGCCGCCGGGTTCCTTGGGGCGGGGCTGCGGGGGTTCGCCCTTGGCGATGCCGGAGTGGGCGAGGGAGCGGTGGTCGTGGGGGTCGGTGGGGGTGCTGTCGTGGGTGTCGGCGGGGTGGCCGGCGCTCGGGGTGTGGGGCTGTTCCCGGCCGGGTGCCTCGGGGCCGGTGGGCCGGCCGGCCGGGGGCGTGGGGCCTGCGGGGTGTTCGGCCGGCTTGTCGTCGCCGGACCCCGGCTGCCCGTTCCCGCCGCTCACGTCCACGGTGTCCCCTCGTTCGAAGCGTCTTCCGCGCCTGGCGGGCGGAAGGGTCTCTGGTCGATGGTATGCGGCCGTGGTGGCACGTTCCGCCCCGGCACCCTCTGTGTTCGCCCCGTCGTGGCCCGGCGGACGCGGGCGGCGGCTGGGTGACTGTCAGTGGTGGGCCGTAAGGTCTGTGGGCATGGACAGCAGCATCGAGGAGGCGGGCGCCGTACCCGGCGGGCCCGCGCAGCCGGACGGGGTGGCTCTGCCGCACCCGGTGTCGCGGGAGGCGGCGCCGGATTCCTCGGCGGCGGGGCGGGGCCGGGAGGGGGTCCGGCCGGCCGCGGCGCCGTCCTCGTTGTCGCCGTCGCGGGCCGGTGACTTCATGCAGTGTCCGTTGCTGTACCGGTTCCGGGTGATCGACCGGTTGCCGGAGAAGCCGAGTGCGGCGGCGACGCGGGGCACGCTGGTGCACGCGGTGCTGGAGCGGTTGTTCGACGCGCCGGCCGGGGAGCGGACGGCGCCGGCGGCCAGGGCGTTGGTGCCGGGGCAGTGGGACCGGCTGCTGGAGAGCCGGCCGGAGGTGGGCGAGCTGTTCGCCGACGATCCGGAGGGTGAGCGGCTGGCGGGCTGGCTGCGGGAGGCGGAGCAGCTGGTGGAGCGCTGGTTCACGCTGGAGGATCCGGCGCGGCTGGAGCCGGCCGAGCGGGAGCTGTTCGTGGAGGCGGAGCTGGATTCGGGGCTGCGGCTGCGCGGGATCATCGACCGGGTGGACGTGGCGCCGACCGGTGAGGTGCGGATCGTCGACTACAAGACGGGCAAGGCGCCCCGGCCGGAGTACGCGGAGGGCGCGCTGTTCCAGATGAAGTTCTACGCGCTGGTGGTGTGGCGGTTGAAGCGGGTGGTGCCGCGCCGGTTGCAGCTGGTGTATCTGGGCAGTGGTGATGTGCTGACGTACGACCCGGTGGTGGCGGATCTGGAGCGGGTGGAGCGGAAGCTGCACGCGTTGTGGGAGGCGATCGTGCGGGCGACGCGGACGGGTGAGTGGCGGCCTCGGCCGACGAAGCTGTGCGGCTGGTGCGATCACCAGGCGCACTGCCCGGAGTTCGGGGGCACTCCCCCGCCGTATCCGCTGCCGGTCCTGCCGGTCGAGGGGTCGGGAGCCGCTGTCGGCTGAGCGGGGGCGCAGGGCAGAATGGGGCCGGACTAGGTATAAGGAGTGTCCTGTGGCCATCCGTGTCCTACTGGTCGACGACCAGCCACTGCTGCGTACCGGTTTCCGGATGATTCTGGAGGCCGAGCAGGACATCGCGGTCGTCGGTGAGGCCGGCGACGGGCTGGGGGCCCTGGATCAGGTGCGGGCCTTGCAGCCGGATGTCGTGCTGATGGACATCCGGATGCCGCGGATGGACGGTGTCGAGGCGACCCGGCAGATCAGTGGTCCGGGGCGGGACGGTCCGGCGAAGGTGCTGGTGCTGACCACGTTCGATCTGGACGAGTACGTGGTGGAGGCGCTGCGGGCCGGGGCGAGCGGTTTTCTGCTGAAGGACGCGCCGGCCGACGAGCTGGTGCAGGCGATCCGGGTGGTGGCGGCCGGGGAGGCGATGCTGGCGCCGAGCATCACGCGCCGGCTGCTGGACAAGTACGCCACGCATCTGCCCTCGGGTGAGGAGCCGGTGCCGAACACCCTGCACACGCTGACCGACCGTGAGGTGGAGGTGCTGAAGCTGGTGGCGCGGGGGCTGTCGAACGCGGAGATCGCGGCGGATCTGTTCGTGAGCGAGACGACGGTGAAGACGCATGTGGGTCATGTGCTGACGAAGCTGGGGCTGCGGGACCGGGTGCAGGCGGCGGTGTACGCGTACGAGAGCGGTCTGGTGCGGCCGGGCGCGCAGTAGCGGCCTGTGGTACGACGCGAAGGGCGCCCCTCCCGAGTGGTGAGGGGCGCCCTTTCGTGTGGCGTCGGTGCGGCCGGTGCCGGGGTCAGTCGCCGACGCCGCGGCTCAGCTCCCACAGCTGGAGCGTGGAGGAGGAGTTGAGGGCGTAGGAGACGCCGGTGATGTCGTCGCGGGCGGCGACGTACTGCTTGCCCTGCCACAGCGGCAGGACGGGGACGTCCTCGGCGACGATGTCCTGGATCTCGGTGAGGCTGTTGGTGGCGCTGAGCCGGTCGGCCTCGCGGCGGGACTGCGGGATGAGGCTGCGCTGGATGGTGCTGTTGCTGTAGGGCGAGCCGAGGAAGTTGTTCTTGTCGAGGAAGGGCGCGAGGAAGTTGTCCGCGTCGGGGAAGTCGGGGAACCAGCCCATGCCGTAGACGTCGTACTGGCCCTTGCGCTCGGCGGGGCGGAAGGTGGACCAGGGGTGGCCCTGGATGGAGACGTCGAACAGGCCGCTGTCGTTGAGCTGCTTCTGGAGGACCTGGAACTCCTGCTTGGTGGCGGAGCCGTAGTGGTCGGTCGTGTAGTGCAGGGTCAGCTTGACGGGGGTGGTGATGCCGGCCTTGGACAGGAAGGTCTTGGCCTTGTCGACGCTGGGGTTGCCGTACTTGTTGAAGAACGAGTTGGAGTGTCCGGTGACGGTGGCCGGGACGAGCGAGTAGAGCGGCTCGGCCTGGGTGCCGTAGACCTTGGAGACGAGTTCGCCGCGGTTGATGACCTGGGCCATCGCCTGGCGGACGGCCTTGGTCTTCACGGTGGGGGCGTCGGTGTTGAAGGCCAGGTAGCGGATTTCCAGGCCGGGCATGTCGACGAGGTCGACCTTGCCGTCGCTGCCGGTGTCCAGCTTCTGGATCTGGGAGGGCGACATGGTGCGGGTCATCACGTCGATGTCGCCCTTGTCGATGGCGGTGCCCATCGCGTCGGCGTCGCTGAAGGCGCGGAGTTCGACCTTCTCGTTGTTCACCGTCACGCTGCCCTTGTAGGAGGGGTTCTTGGTGAAGGTGGCGGTGGTGATGGCGTTGTTCTTGACGTCGGCCTGGAAGGTGTAGGGGCCGGAGCCGTCGAGGTCGAAGCCGTCGCGCAGCTTGTCCTTCTGGTAGTCCTTCGGGTTGACGATGCCCGCGACCGGAGTGGACAGCTTGTAGGGGAAGGTGGCGTCGGCGGTCTTCAGGTGGAAGATGACCTCGCGCTCGCCCTGGGTCTCGACGGTGTCGAGGGTGTTCAGCAGGGCGGAGACACCGCTGTCCGCGTTGATGCGCAGCGCACGCTCGATGGAGTACTTGACGTCCTTGGCGGTCACCGGGTCGCCGCTGGCGAACTTGAGGCCCTCGCGCAGCTTGCAGGCGTAGCGCTCGTTGCCGCTGTCGGTGAAGGCGCAGCTCTCGGCGGCGTCGGGGACGGGGTCGCCCTCGCCCTTGGGCTGGGTCATCAGGGTCTGCACGGTCTGGCGCAGGATGTTCCAGGTGCCGACGTCGTAGGCGTAGGCCGGGTCGAGTGGCGCGGGGGCGTCCGAGGTGGCGGTGAACTGGTCCGTGGTACCGACGACGATGGCGTCCCCGCCCTTGCTCCCGCTGTCGGATCCGCCGCACGCGGCGAGAACCGGCGTGAGCAGGCCGGCTACCGCCGGCAGCACCAAAGTCTTGCGGTTCATGCGGGAGTTTCTCCAGAGCTGTTCGGGTCCGTGTACCCGGCATGCAGGGGTGGTGCGGGCGGATCACGGGGGTTCTCGGCGATGTTCTCGCGATGAGATTAGTCCGCGCCCGCTGGAAGGTTCACTGCCGCGTGAGTTGACCCCTCATCACGCAGTGGAACCGGCCGCGGACGCACCGAAAGCCCGCCAGCGGCAGGATTAGTGCAGCTTCCCACCAATCGGGACACAAGGGCCGGGCGGCCCGGTGGGTCGGGGCGGGTTCAGCACAGTCGGCCGGTGTTGTCGAGGGGGCTTCGCGTGGGGAACGTCACATGTGTACGGTGCGGGGGCGGGGGGAATTTCGGCCGGGCGGCCGGTCGGCAATTCCCCTGCCGGGCGTTGTGCGGATATCTGTCCGGTGCTCGGCATTCGGCTTCGCACGCTGGGTGAACGGCTAGCGCATTTCCGTCATCAGGCCGCGCAGAAATGCCACGTCGACGTGTTCGAGGGAGTCCACGACGGTGCGCCGCTCGGCGGGTGTGATGGGGGCGATGGAGGGGACGGCGACCACGTGGCAGCCGGCCGCCTCGGCGGCGGCGACGCCGGTCGCGGTGTCCTCGATGACGGCGCATCTGGCCGGATCCGCTCCCAGCTGGGCCGCGGCGAGCAGGTAGGGGTCGGGGAACGGCTTGGTGCGGGTGACCTCGTCGCCGGCCACGGACAGGCCGAAGTGGTGGGGTCCTAGGACGGTCAGGACGCGGTCGATGATGCGCCGGTGGGAGGCGGAGACCAGGGCGGTGGGGATGGCGTGCTCGTGGAGTTCGGCGAGCAGCCGGGCGGCGCCGGGCATCAGGGGCAGGGCGGCGCCGATGCGCTCCTCGAAACCGTCGTTGAGCAGCACCGACAGTTCGGTGAGGGTGATGTCGGCGCCGGTGGCCTCGATGAGGAAGCCGGCGCTGCGGGTCATGGGGCCGCCGACGACGACGTGCCGCCAGGAGTCGTCGAGGGTGTGGCCGAGGGTGGCGAAGACCTCCACCTCGACGTCCCACCAGAAGCCCTCGGTGTCCACCAGGGTGCCGTCCATGTCGAGGAGGACCGCTTGCAGGGCGGATCCTTCGGCCGAACGGGTTCCGAGCGCGGGGACCGTGCTGGTCATCCGGGCGCACCTCCTTGAGGGACGATCAGGCCGGTTCCCGTGCGGGGAACCGGCCTGCGGTGGACCGACCAGTGTACGACGTGGCGGCGCGAAGTGCCTCGTGTGTGGTCCGGGGGTCCGGGTGGGGGTGCTCAGCGGGCGTTGAAGTACTTGGCCTCGGGGTGGTGGATCACGATGGCGTCGGTGGACTGCTCGGGGTGGAGCTGGAACTCCTCGGAGAGGTGGACGCCGATCCGCTCGGGCTGCAGCAGGTCGGCGATCTTGGCGCGGTCCTCCAGGTCGGGGCAGGCGCCGTAGCCGAGGGAGAAGCGGGCGCCCCGGTACTTCAGGGCGAACATGTCCTCGATGTCGGCCGGGTCCTCGCCGGCGAAGCCGAGTTCGGAGCGGACGCGGGCGTGCCAGTACTCGGCGAGGGCTTCGGCCAACTGGACGGACAGGCCGTGCAGTTCGAGGTAGTCGCGGTAGGCGTTGGCCTCGAAGAGCTTGGCGGTCTCCTCGCCGATGCGGGAGCCGACGGTGACGACCTGGAAGCCGACGACGTCGGTCTCCCCCGATTCCTCGGGGCGGAAGAAGTCGGCGAGGCACAGCCGGCGGCCGCGGCGCTGGCGGGGGAAGGTGAACCGGGTGCGTTCGTTGCCGCGTTCGTCCAGGACGATGAGGTCGTCGTCCTTGGAGACGCAGGGGAAGTAGCCGTAGACGACGGCGGCTTCGAGGAGGTTCTCGGTCTGGAGCCGGTCCAGCAGGCCGCGCAGCCGGGGCCGGCCCTCGGTCTCGACCAGTTCCTCGTAGGTCGGTCCCTCGCCGGTGCGGGCCTGCTTGAGGCCCCACTGGCCCTTGAACAGGGCGCCCTCGTCCAGCCAGGAGGCGTACTCCTTGAGCTGGATGCCCTTGACGATCCGGGTCTCCCAGAAGGGCGGGGCGGGCACCGGGTTGTCGGTGGCGACGTCGGAGCGGACGTGTCCTTCCTCGGGGCGTTCCTCGGCCTGGGCGGTGGCCGTCGCGCGGACCCGGCGCTGTTTGAGTTCGGGCAGCTGGGCGCCGGGGACGCCGCGCTTGACGCCGATGAGGGCGTCCATGAGGCGCAGGCCTTCGAAGGCGTCGCGGGCGTAGCGGACCTCGCCGCCGTAGATCTCGTGGAGGTCCTGTTCGACGTAGGCGCGGGTGAGGGCGGCGCCGCCGAGGATGACGGGGAACCGGGCGGCGAGGCCGCGCTGGTTCAGCTCCTCCAGGTTCTCCTTCATGATGACGGTGGACTTCACCAGCAGCCCGGACATGCCGATGACGTCGGCGCGGTGTTCCTCGGCGGCTTCGAGGATCGCGGAGACGGGCTGCTTGATGCCCAGGTTGACGACGTTGTAGCCGTTGTTGGACAGGATGATGTCGACGAGGTTCTTGCCGATGTCGTGGACGTCGCCGCGGACGGTGGCGAGCACGATGGTGCCCTTGCCGTCGGCGTCGGACTTCTCCATGTGCGGTTCGAGGTGGGCGACGGCGGCCTTCATGACCTCGGCGGACTGCAGGACGAACGGCAGCTGCATCTGGCCGGAGCCGAACAGTTCGCCGACGACCTTCATGCCGTCCAGCAGGGTCTCGTTGACGATGTCGAGGGCGGGCCGGTCTTCGAGGGCCGTGTCCAGGTCGGCTTCCAGGCCGTTGCGTTCGCCGTCGATGATGCGCCGCTTGAGGCGCTCCTCCAGTGGCAGCGCGGCCAGTTCCTCGGCCTTGCCGGCCTTCAACGACTTGGCGGTGGCGCCCTCGAACAGGGCCATCAGCTTCTGCAGCGGGTCGTAGCCCTCGGCGCGGCGGTCGTAGATCAGGTCGAGGGCGGTGCGCACCTGCTCCTCGTCGAAGCGGGCGATGGGGAGGATCTTGGAGGCGTGGACGATGGCCGAGTCCAGGCCCGCCTTGACGCATTCGTCCAGGAAGACGGAGTTCAGCAGGATGCGGGCGGCGGGGTTCAGGCCGAAGGAGATGTTCGACAGGCCGAGGGTGGTCTGCACGGCCGGGTGGCGCCGCTTGAGGTCGCGGATGGCCTCGATGGTGGCGATGCCGTCCTTGCGGGACTCCTCCTGGCCGGTGCAGATGGTGAAGGTCAGGGTGTCGATGAGGATGTCGTCCTCGCGGATGCCCCAGTTCCCGGTCAGGTCCTCGATGAGGCGTTCGGCGATCTCGACCTTCTTCCGCGGGGTGCGGGCCTGGCCCTCCTCGTCGATGGTCAGCGCGATCAGTGCGGCGCCGTGCTCCCGCGCCAGCTTCGTGACCTTCGCGAACCGGGAGTCGGGGCCGTCGCCGTCCTCGTAGTTGACCGAGTTGATGACCGCGCGGCCGCCGAGCTTCTCCAGGCCGGCCTGGAGGACGTCGACCTCGGTGGAGTCCAGCACGATCGGCAGGGTGGAGGCGGTGGCGAAGCGGCCGGCGAGTTCGTCCATGTCGGCGACGCCGTCGCGGCCGACGTAGTCCACGCACAGGTCGAGCATGTGCGCGCCCTCGCGGATCTGCTCGCGGGCCAGTTCCACGCAGTCGTCCCAGCGGCCTTCCAGCATGGCCTCGCGGAACTTCTTGGAGCCGTTGGCGTTGGTGCGCTCGCCGATGGCCAGGTAGGCGGTGTCCTGCCGGAAGGGCACGCTCTGGTAGAGGGAGGCGGCACCCGGCTCGGGGTGCGGGTCGCGCGCGGGCGGGGTCAGGTCCCGGACGCGTTCGACGACCTGGCGCAGGTGCTCGGGGGTGGTGCCGCAGCAGCCGCCGACGAGGGAGAGGCCGTACTCGTGGACGAAGGTCTCCTGCGCGTCGGCCAGCTCGGGCGCGGTGAGCGGGTAGTGGGCGCCGTCCCGGCCGAGGACCGGCAGACCGGCGTTCGGCATGCAGGACAGCGGGACGCGGGCGGTGCGGGCGAGGTAGCGCAGGTGCTCGCTCATCTCGGCCGGGCCGGTGGCGCAGTTCAGGCCGATCATGTCGATGCCGAGCGGTTCCAGCGCGGTGAGGGCGGCGCCGATCTCGGAGCCGAGCAGCATGGTGCCGGTGGTCTCCACGGTCACCGAGACGATCACCGGCAGGTCCAGGCCGAGGGCGTCGAGGCCGCGCCGGGCGCCGAGCACGGTGGCCTTGGTCTGCAGGAGGTCCTGGGTGGTCTCCACGAGCAGCGCGTCGGCACCGCCGGTGACCAGGCCCTCGGCGTTGCGCTGGTAGGCGTCGCGGAGGGTGGTGTAGGGGGCGTGGCCGAGGGTGGGGAGCTTGGTGCCGGGGCCGATGGAGCCGAGGACCCAGCGGGGGCGGCCGTCCCGGGCGGTGAACTCGTCGGCGACCTCGCGGGCCACGCGGGCGCCGGCCTCGGAGAGTTCGTGCACCCGGTCGGGGATGTCGTACTCGCCGAGGGCGGAGTGGTTGGCCCCGAAGGTGTTGGTCTCGACGCAGTCGACGCCCACGGCGTAGTACGCCTCGTGGACGGAGCGGACGATGTCGGGGCGGGTCAGGTTGAGGATCTCGTTGCAGCCTTCGAGCTGCTGGAAGTCGTCGAGGGTGGGCTCCTGCGCCTGGAGCATGGTGCCCATGGCTCCGTCGGCGACCACCACGCGGGTGGCGAGCGCTTCTCGGAGCGCGGACGCGCGGGTCCGGCTGTCGGCGGAGGGGGACGTTGGCGACGAGGCCATGAAGGGGCTCCCTGGGATGCGACGGCTGTCGGCTATGCGGATTCCCTGCCAGCGGGAATGCCGCACGGCGCCAGAGTAGCCGGGAGTCGGCTTGGATGGGCAGCGGCGTCCACGGGGCGGACTCGGATGGCTCCGGGGCCGCGGTGGAGCCACGAGTGAGGGAACTGGTGTCGTCCGACCATTGGCGGGCGGTCGACAGGGAACGGTAGTGTTCGACATTGCCGAACAGCGGTAAGAGACGTACACGGGTGGGCCGTAGCGCCCGTCGCCCGGGGCGGAATCGACCGGCGTGCGGCGGCGGTCGAAGGGACGGAGGCAGGACGGCGATGGCACGGAACATCCAGTCGCTCGAACGGGCGGCCGCGATGCTGCGGCTGCTCGCGGGCGGCGAGCGGCGGCTCGGCCTGTCCGACATCGCGTCCTCGCTCGGCCTCGCCAAGGGCACCGCCCACGGCATCCTGCGCACCCTCCAGCAGGAGGGGTTCGTGGAGCAGGACGACACCTCGGGCCGCTACCAGCTGGGCGCGGAGCTGCTGCGCCTGGGCACCACCTACCTGGACGTGCACGAGCTGCGGGCGCGGGCGCTGGTGTGGACGGACGACCTGGCCCGTGCCAGCGGGGAGAGCGTCTACCTGGGGGTGCTGCACCAGCAGGGCGTGCTGATCGTGCACCACGTGTTCCGGCCAGACGACAGCCGGCAGGTGCTGGAGATCGGGGCCATGCAGCCGCTGCACTCGACGGCGCTCGGCAAGGTGCTGTCGGCCTACGACCCGGTGGCGCACAGCGAGGCGCTGGAGGCGGACCGCAAGCCGTTCACGGACCGGACGGTGTGCGATCCCGGGGACTTCGAGCACCTGCTCGACCTCACCCGCGCGCGCGGGTACGCGGCGGACGTGGAGGAGACCTGGGAGGGGGTGGCGTCGGTCGCCGCCCCGATCCACGACCGGCGCCGGATGCCGGTGGGCGCGGTCGGCATCACGGGGGCGGTGGAGCGGCTGTGCCGGGAGGGCGAGCTGCGTCCGGAGCTGATCGCCGCCGTGCGGGACTGCGCGCGTGCCGTGTCCAGGGATCTGGGCGCGGGCCGCTTCTGAGCGCGGGCCGCTTCTGAGCGCACGCGCGCCGAAACCCTTGGGAGGACCGGGACGCCGGGCGGCGTTCCGGTCTTCGATCTACCCTGAAGTTGCCCTACACCGGCATATACGGACATACAGGGCGAGAAGGTATGTCGACACCTGAAGAGCGATAACCGGTAGCGATCAATAACGATCGCACTTTCGATAGCAGAACTCTTGACGCACGCGTAACGCCGAAGCAAGACTCCCGTCCATCGGTCGGCATTGTCGAACACCTACCGGCAATACGCGTTAGAGTGTGACAACGCCAAGGGCCAGCAGATCGCTCTCACCCCCCTGAGGGCGCCAGATCCCCGGAGGGACCCGGGGTTCGGCTACCCCTGGACGAAGGACAAAGGAGTCGCGGGTGTCCAGCTCCGACATCTTCATCGGCGAGACCATCGGTACCGCCATACTCATTCTGCTCGGCGGTGGCGTCTGCGCCGCCGTCACGCTCAAGGCCTCCAAGGCCCGAGGCGCCGGCTGGCTCGCCATCGCCTTCGGGTGGGGCTTCGCCGTCATGACGGCCGTCTACATCTCCGGACCGCTCTCCGGGGCCCACCTCAACCCGGCCGTCACCGTCGCCCTGGCCATCAAGGACGGCACCTGGACGAACGTCCCGACCTACTTCGCCGGCCAGCTGCTCGGCGCGATGATCGGCGCGACGCTCGTCTGGGTGGCGTACTACGGGCAGTTCCAGGCGCACCTGACCGACCGGGAGATCGTCGGCGGGCCGGGCGCGCAGGACACCACGGCCAAGGCCGTGGAGGCGCAGGAGCAGGCCGCGGGCCCGGTGCTCGGCATCTTCTCCACCGGTCCGGAGATCCGGAACGTGGTGCAGAACCTGGCCACGGAGATCGTCGGCACGGTGGTGCTGATCCTCGCGGTCCTCACGCAGGGCCTCAACGACAAGGGCAACGGCCTGGGCGTCCTCGGCGGCCTGATCACCGCGCTGGTCGTCGTCTCCATCGGCCTCTCGCTCGGCGGCCCCACGGGCTACGCCATCAACCCCGCCCGTGACCTGGGTCCGCGCATCGTGCACGCCCTGCTGCCCCTGCCCAACAAGGGTGGCTCCGACTGGAGCTACGCCTGGATCCCGGTGGTCGGTCCGCTGATCGGCGGCGCCATCGCGGCAGGCATCTACAACGTCGCATTCGCCTGAGAAACCGCTTCGCAGGCACCGAGTCGCACACGCGCCGTACGTACAGGCCCCACACAAGGATTCAGGAGCACACAGTGACCGACGCCCACACCGCAGGCCCCTTCATCGCCGCGATCGACCAGGGCACGACCTCCTCGCGCTGCATCGTCTTCGACCGGGACGGCCGGATCGTCTCCGTCGACCAGAAGGAGCACGAGCAGATCTTCCCCAAGCCGGGCTGGGTCGAGCACAACGCCAACGAGATCTGGACCAACGTCCAGGAGGTCGTCGCCGGGGCCATCGAGAAGGCCGGCATCACCCGCGACGACATCAAGGCCATCGGCATCACCAACCAGCGCGAGACCACCGTGCTGTGGGACAAGAACACCGGTGAGCCCGTCCACAACGCCATCGTCTGGCAGGACACCCGCACCGACGCCCTGTGCCGGGAGCTGGGCCGCAACGTCGGCCAGGACCGCTTCCGCCGCGAGACCGGCCTGCCGCTGGCCTCCTACTTCGCCGGCCCCAAGGCGCGCTGGCTGCTGGACAACGTCGACGGGCTGCGCGAGCGCGCCGAGGCCGGCGACATCCTTTTCGGCACCATGGACTCCTGGGTCATCTGGAACCTGACCGGCGGCGTCAACGGCGGCGAGCACGTCACCGACGTCACCAACGCCTCCCGCACCATGCTGATGAACCTGCACACCATGCGGTGGGACGCGAAGATCGCCGAGTCCATCGGCGTCCCGCTCGCGATGCTGCCGGAGATCCGCTCCTCCGCCGAGGTGTACGGCGAGATCACCGGGGGCAAGCTGGGCGACCTGCTCGGCGGCATCCCGGTCGCCTCCGCGCTCGGCGACCAGCAGGCGGCCCTGTTCGGCCAGACCTGTTTCTCCGAGGGCGAGACCAAGTCCACCTACGGCACCGGCACCTTCATGGTGATGAACACCGGCGAGAAGATCATCAACTCCTACGCCGGCCTGCTGACCACGGTCGGCTACAAGATCGGTGACGAGCCGACGGTGTACGCCCTGGAGGGCTCGATCGCCGTCACGGGCTCCCTGGTGCAGTGGATGCGCGACCAGATGGGCCTGGTCTCCACCGCCGCCGAGATCGAGACGCTCGCGCTCTCCGTCGAGGACAACGGCGGTGCCTACTTCGTCCCGGCGTTCTCCGGCCTGTTCGCCCCGCACTGGCGCTCCGACGCCCGCGGTGTGATCGCCGGCCTGACCCGGTACGTCACCAAGGCGCACCTGGCCCGCGCCGTCCTGGAAGCCACCGCCTGGCAGACGCGGGAGATCGCCGACGCCATGGTGAAGGACTCCGGCGACGAGCTGGTGGCGCTGAAGGTCGACGGCGGCATGACCGCCAACAACCTGCTGATGCAGACGCTCGCCGACGTGCTCGACGCGCCGGTGGTGCGCCCGATGGTCGCCGAGACCACCTGCCTCGGCGCCGCCTACGCCGCCGGCCTCGCCGTCGGCTTCTGGTCCAGCACCGACGAACTGCGCGCCAACTGGCGCCGGGCCGCCGAATGGACCCCCCGCATGGACGCGGCCACCCGCGACCGTGAATACAAGAACTGGCTCAAGGCCGTCGAGCGGACCATGGGCTGGCTCGACGAGGACGAGAGCTGAGCGGTCATACACCGCACAGACCGCTCTGACGAGGAGTAAGTACCCGACATGACCAGTCAGTCCACCCTGCAGTCCGTACCTGCCCTGGGCACGCACCCGGCCTCCGGCTCCAACCCGAGCCGGGCCGAGACCAGGGAGCAGCTCTCCAAGGCGTCGTACGACCTCCTTGTGATCGGCGGCGGCATCCTGGGCATCTCCACCGCCTGGCACGCCGCGCAGTCCGGCCTCAGGGTGGCCCTGGTCGACGCCGGCGACTTCGCCGGCGCCACCTCCTCCGCCTCCTCCAAACTGCTCCACGGCGGTCTGCGCTACCTGCAGACCGGCGCGGTGAAGCTGGTGGCGGAGAACCACTTCGAGCGCCGTGCGGTCTCCCGCCAGGTGGCCCCCCACCTGGCGAACCCGCTCACCTTCTACCTCCCCGTGTACAAGGGCGGCCCGCACGGCGCGGCGAAGCTCGGCGCGGGCGTCTTCGCCTACTCCGCGCTGTCCGCGTTCGGCGACGGCGTGGGCCACCTGCTCTCGCCGGCCAAGGCGGCGCAGGACGTGCCCGAGCTGCGCACCGAGAACCTGAAGGCCGTGGCCGTGTACGGCGACGACCAGATGAACGACGCGCGGATGGCGCTGATGACGGTCCGCGCGGCCGTCGAGGCGGGCGCCGTCGTGCTCAACCACGCCGAGGTGACCGGGCTGCGCTTCACCCGGGGCCGGGTGACCGGTGCCGAGCTGAAGGACCGGATGTCCGGTGACGAGTTCGGGGTCAGCGCCCGCCTGGTGCTGAACGCGACCGGGCCGTGGGTGGACCACCTGCGCCGGCTGGAGGACCCGGACGCGGCGCCGTCGATCCGGCTGTCGAAGGGCGCGCACCTGGTCCTGAAGCGGACCGCGCCGTGGAAGGCCGCGCTGGCCACCCCGATCGACAAGTACCGCATCACCTTCGCCCTCCCCTGGGAGGACATGCTGCTGCTCGGCACCACCGACGAGGAGTACGAGGGCGACCCGGCGGACGTGTCCGTCAACGACAAGGACATAGCCCAGATCCTGGACGAGGCCGCGTTCTCCGTCCGGGACCAGCAGCTCCAGCGGGACCTGATCACCTACGCGTTCGCCGGTCTGCGGGTGCTGCCGGGCGGCCCCGGCGACACCGCGAAGGCCAAGCGCGAGACGGTGGTCACCGAGGGCACGGGCGGCATGCTGTCCGTCGCGGGCGGCAAGTGGACCACGTTCCGCCACATCGGCCGCACGATCATGAAGAAGCTGGAGGCGCTGCCGGGCCACCCGCTCGGCGACGACTTCGAGCCGATCGCCTCGCTGCCGAAGAAGCTGCCGCTGCCCGGTGTCGCCAACCCGCGCGCGGTCGCGCACCGGCTGCTGGTGGACAACCCGGCGCCGGGTCCGCGCATGGCCGCCGACACCGCCAAGCACCTGGCCACCCACTACGGCTCCCTGGCGTTCGACATCGCCCGTCTGGCGAACGAGCACCCGGAGCTGGCCGGGCGCGTCCACCCGGACGCCCCGGAGATCTGGGCGCAGGTCGTGTGGGCCCGCGACCACGAGTGGGCCGAGACGGCGGACGACGTGCTGCGCCGCCGTACGACGCTGACGATCCGCGGCCTCGCCACGGACGAGGTGCGCGGCAAGGTGCAGGACCTGCTCGACAAGAAGTAGGCGCGGTCCCTTCGAGGGGGGCGGTTCCCGTTCGGGAGCCGCCCCCCTCGCGGCTCGCGGCACCGGGTACGCCCCCTTCCGAAGCGGTCCCTCCGGTGCTTGTCTCGGGGGCATGACCTTACTGACGAGCTGGCCCGACAGCGGCCCCGCCACCGTGCTCCGCCGGACCTGTGACCCTGCCGAGATCGCGGCGGCCCTCAAGCCGCTCGGGGTGCGCTACGAGCAGTGGCCGGTCCGCGAGGACCTGCCCCACGACGCCGACGGCGAGCGCGTGTCGGCCGCCTACCGCCCGCAGATCGACCGGCTGAGCGCCGAGGAGGGCTTCACCACCGTCGACGTGCTCGGCCTGCACCCGGGCGACGACCCGGAGTACCCGGTGCGGGCCAAGGCCGCCCGGGAGAAGTTCCTCCAGGAGCACACCCACGACGACGATGACGAGGTCCGCTTCTTCGTCTCCGGTTCCGGCGTCTTCTACCTGCACGTCGGCGCCGAGGTGCACGCGGTGCTGTGCGAGCGGGGCGACCTGCTGGGCGTGCCGCGCGGCACCACCCACTGGTTCGACATGGGCACCCGGCCGTCGTTCACGGCGATCCGCTTCTTCCACGAGGAGGACGGCTGGATCGGCAACTTCACCGGTTCGGCGATCTCCTCCCGCTTCCCGGACTTCGACAGCCTCGCCGCCGGTCACCGGCGGGACGGGGGCACGGTGTGAGCCCGCGGGTGGACGCGGACGCGGTGGTGCTCGACATCGAGGGCACCACGAGTGCGACGGCCTTCGTGGTGGACGTCCTCTACCCCTACGCGCGCTCCCGGTTCGCGGCGCTGCTCACCGAGCGGGCCGGCGAGCCCGAGGTGGCCCGGGCGATGGCGGGGGTGCGCGAGCTGACGGGCGAGCCGGACGCCGACGCCGCCCGGATCGAGAAGACGCTGAACGCCTGGCTGGACGAGGACCGCAAGGCGGCCCCGCTGAAGGTCCTCCAGGGCGTCGTCTGGTCCGAGGGCTTCGCGCGCGGCGACCTGGTCGCGCACTTCTACGCCGACGTCGTCCCGGCGCTGCGCGCCTGGCACGCGGCCGGGGTGCGCCTGTACGTGTACTCCTCCGGGTCGGTGGCGGCGCAGCGGGCGTGGTTCTCCGCGACGCCCGAGGGCGATCTGCTGCCGCTGCTCGCGGGGCTGTACGACACGGAGAACGCCGGTCCCAAGCTGGAGCCGGCGTCGTACCGCCGTATCGCCTCGGCGGCGGGTGCGGCGCCGGACCGGCTGGTGTTCCTGTCCGACCGCCGGGGTGAGCTGGACGCGGCGCGGGCGGCGGGCTGGCACACGGTCGGGGTACGGCGGCCCGGGGAGCCGTACTACGCGGTGGGTGTCGGGGACCATCCCGAGGCGGGCACGTTCGCCGGGATCAGGGTGGGCGGGGGCGGCCGGTGACGGCGGGCCTGCGGGAGGCGGGGGCGGTGCTCGCCGCCGAGTCGGCGCGGTTCGCCTCGCTCGGCTGGATGCGGGGCACCTCCGGGAACCTGTCCCTGGTGCTGTCGCGTGACCCGCTGCGGCTCGCGGTGACCGGGAGCGGGCTGGACAAGGGTGAGCTGACGGCCGAGGACGTGGTGCTGGTCGATGGGCGGGGGGCGGCCGTGCAGGGCGGCAGGCCGTCGGCGGAGGCCGCGCTGCACGCGCGCGTGGCCGCGCTGACCGGCGCGGGCGCGGTGGTGCACGTGCACACCGTGGCGTCGGTGGCGATGGGCCGCCGGGAGCCGGGCGGGATCGTGTTCCGGGATCTGGAGATGCTCAAGGGGGTGGGACAGCCCGCGCACGACGTGGAGGTGGTGCTGCCGGTCATCGCCAACAGCCAGGACATGGCGGAACTGGGTGACCGTCTGGAGGCCGCCCGGAACCCGCGGATGCCGGCGGTGGTGGTCGCGGGGCACGGGCTGTACGCGTGGGGGGAGGATCCGGTGCGGGCCCGGCATCACACCGAAGTGGTCGAGTGGCTGCTGGAGTTGGAGCTGGCCCGCAGGTGAGGCGGCGTCACGCCTGGTCGTGGCCGCGGCGGCTGCCGGGGGTGTTCACCGGCGGGGATCGGGGCAGTGATCCGTTCACTGCCCCGGCAACGGGCTGCGGGCGCCCCCGCCGGACGCCGTAAGGTTGGTGAGTCAAGCGAGGGCACGTCGGAAGGAGGCACTGGGTGATCGAGCTGGAGGGGGTTCCCGAGCTGATCGACCCAGTCATGGTGGCCGCGTTCGAGGGCTGGAACGATGCCGGTGACGCCGCCTCCACGGCGGTCGCGCATCTGGAACGCGAATGGAAGGGCGAGGTGTTCGCGGCGCTGGACGCCGAGGACTACTACGACTTCCAGGTGAACCGCCCCACGGTCTTCATGGACGGCGGCGTGCGCAAGATCACATGGCCGACGACCCGGCTGTCCGTGGTCCGCGTCGGCGGTGACAAGCCCCGCGACTTGGTGCTGGTGCGCGGGATCGAACCGTCCATGCGCTGGCGGTCGTTCTGCAACGAACTGCTCGGTTTCGCGCACGAGCTGGGCGTGGAGCTGGTGGTCGTCCTGGGCGCCCTGCTCGGTGACACCCCGCACACGCGTCCGGTGCCGGTCAGCGGGGTGACGTCCGATCCGGATCTGGCCGAGCGGATGGACCTGGAGGAGACGAAGTACGAGGGGCCGACCGGCATTGTCGGGGTGCTCCAGGAGGCCTGTACGCACGCCGGGGTGCCGGCGGTGTCGCTGTGGGCGGCCGTCCCGCACTACGTGTCGCAGCCGCCCAACCCGAAGGCCACCCTGGCGCTGCTGAACCGTCTGGAGGACCTGCTGGACCTGCGGATCCCGCAGGGTGAGCTGCCGGAGGACGCGCGGGCCTGGCAGGTGGGCGTGGACCAGCTGGCCGCCGAGGACAGCGAGGTCGCCGAGTACGTGCAGACGCTGGAGGAGGCCCGGGACACGGCGGAGCTGCCGGAGGCCTCGGGTGAGGCGATCGCTCGCGAGTTCGAGCGGTATCTGCGGCGCCGGGACGTGGGCCCGCCCGCGCCGGGCGGCCACGCGACGGCGGACGGCGGGGAGGGCGGTTCGTTCCTGCGGGACAGCCCGGCCGGTCCCGCGGGTCCGGCCGGGCGCAACCGTCCGCCCAGGCCGGACACCTCCGGCGGTCCGAGGGAGGGCGACGGCGACGAGGACGAGGGCGACGGCTCGCAGGACTGAGCGGTGCGTGTGGGAGGGGCGGTTCCCCGGCCGGGGAACCGCCCCTCTCGTGTGCTCGCCCGCTCTAGAGGGCCACGCGCCCGCTTTAGAGGGCCACGCCCAGCAGTGCGTCCACGGCCCGGCTGACCAGGCCCGGGGCGCCGGTGTCGGTGCCGCCCTCGGCCGTCTGCCGTGCGGCCCAGCGGTCCACGGCGGTCAGCGCGGTGGGGGCGTCCAGGTCGTTCGCGAGCGCCGCGCGGATCTCCTCGACGAGCGCGTCGGCGGACGGCCCGTCGGGCCGGGAGACGGCCGCGCGCCAGCGGTCCAGGCGCGCCACGGCGTCCTGGAGCACCTGGTCGGTCCACTCCCAGTCGGTGCGGTAGTGGTGGGCGAGCAGCGCGAGCCGGATCGCGGCCGGGTCGACGCCGTCGCGGCGCAGGGTGGAGACGAAGACCAGGTTGCCCCTGGACTTGGACATCTTCTCGCCGTCCAGGCCGACCATGCCGGCGTGCACGTACGCCTTGGCCATGGGGAACTCGCCGGTGAGCACCTGGGCGTGCGAGGCGCCCATCTCGTGGTGCGGGAAGGCGAGGTCGGAGCCGCCGCCCTGGACGTCGAAGCCCATGCCGAGGTGGTCGAGGGCGATGGCGACGCACTCGATGTGCCAGCCGGGCCGGCCCCGGCCGAGGGAGCCGCCGTCCCAGCTGGGCTCGCCGTCGCGGGCGGCCATCCACAGCATCGGGTCGAGCGGGTTCTTCTTGCCCGGGCGGTCCGGGTCGCCGCCGCGCTCGGCGGACAGCAGCCGCATGGCGGCGGCGTCGAGGCCCGAGACCTCGCCGAAGTGCGGGTCGGACTCGACGGAGAAGTAGACGTCGCCCTCCAGCTCGTAGGCGGCGCCGAGGTCACGCAGCCGCTCCACCAGCGGGACGATGCCGGGTATCGCCTCGACGGCGCCGATGTAGTGCCGGGGCGGGAGCATCCGCAGGGCGGTCATGTCCTCGCGGAAGAGGGCGGTCTCCTGCTCGGCGAGGGCGACCCAGTCGACGCCGTCCCGGTCCGCGCGCTCCAGCAGCGGGTCGTCGACGTCGGTGACGTTCTGGACGTAGTGGACCTGCCGCTTGGTGTCGAGCCACACGCGCTGCACGAGGTCGAACGCGTTGTAGGTCGCCGCGTGACCCAGGTGGGTCGCGTCGTACGGGGTGATGCCGCAGACGTAGATACGGGCGACGGGACCGGGGTCGAGGGTGACGAGGCCGCCGGTCGCGGTGTCGTGGATCCTCAGGTCGCGGCCCTGACCAGGCAGGGCGGGGACCTCGGAAGCGGGCCAGGCATGCATGTACATGAGCCTAACCCGGCGCCGAGCCGCGCAGACGAACGGGATCGGACGGATGGCCGACGGGGCGTTCTTGCGTCTCCGGGCGCCGGTGTGGCAGGGAGGGCGCGGGGGTCAGACGGGGGGCCAGGGGATGGCGGGCCACTCGCCGCTCGGCTCGGGGTGAAGGCCCGTGGTGAGCAGGGCGTCCACCCGCGCGCGCGTGGCGGCGATCTCGGCCACGGTGAGGTGCGGGGCCAGCCGGTCGCCCAGCGGCCCGCTGAGGGCGTCTCTGAGGCCCTTGAGGACGTCGGTGGCCTCCGGGGTGAGGGGTTCGCCGGCCCAGCCCCACAGCAGGGTGCGCAGCTTGTCGTCGACGTTGAAGGTGACGCCGTGGTCGATGCCGTAGAGCCGGCCGTCGGCGGTGGGCAGCAGGTGGCCGCCCTTGCGGTCGGCGTTGTTGACGACGGCGTCCAGGACGGCGAGCCGGCGCAGCCGTTCGTCGTCGGCGTGCACGAGCAGCGCGGTGCGGTCCTCGCCGACCTCGGCGAGGCCGATCGCCTTCCAGCCGGGCTCGGGTTCCTCGCCGTCGACCAGGGCGAGCAGTTCGGCCTCGGCGTCGACGTCGATCCACAGCTGGCACATGCCCTCGCCGTAGGGGCCGTCGCGCAGCACGGTCGGCGGGACGAGTCCCCAGCCGGTGGCCTCGGAGACCTCGTAGGCGGCCACCTCGCGGCCCGCGAGGGTGCCGTCGGGGAAGTCCCACAGGGGGCGTTCGCCGGCCACCGGCTTGTAGACGCAGGAGGCTTCCCGGCCGTCCAGCGCGACGGTGCAGAACAGGGCGGCGTTGGACGCCTCGCGGATCCGGCCGCGCACGGTCAGCTCACCCCGTGCGACCAGGTCGACGAGGTCCGCGTCGGTGGCGGTCACGCTCCGCGGCGGTATCCGTTCTGGCGCGGACATACGTGTCCTTCCGGGTCGAGCGGGAGGCTGCACAGCGGGCACGGCGGCCGCCCGGCGTTGACGACGTCCAGGGCGCGCTTGGCGAAGGCCCGGGCCTGCGCGCCGGTCAGCCGGACCCGCAGCATCGGGGGCCCGTTCTCCTCGTCCTGGAGCAGCCGCTCCTCGGCCTCGGCGAGGTCCTCCTCGGTGTCGGCGTCCAGTTCGACGAGGGCCTGTGCCTCGACGATCATGCGCTGGTCCTCGCCGTCCCAGGCCAGGGCCATGGTGCCGACGCGGAACTCCTCCTCGACGGGGGATTCCAGCGGGGCGCTGTCGGCGATCTCGGAGGGCGCCATGGCGGGCACGGCGGCGCTGCCGCCGCTGCGCCGTACGACCTCGTCGAGGAGTTCGTCCATACGCTCGGCGAGTGCGGCGACCTGGGTCTTCTCCAGGGCCACGCTGGTCACCCGGGGGCCTGCGGTGGCCTGGAGGAAGAAGGTACGGCGTCCGGGCAGTCCGACCGTGCCGGCCACGAAGCGGTCCGGCTGGTCGTAGAGGAACACCTGACGGGACACGTCCTGTCTCCAGTGGAATCGAGGGTGTGGGCGATGCGGGCGGTACGGGCTCGCGGCGGTGCGGACCGCTTCACCCTACTGCGCGCGACGATCACGGTGCGCCCGCACCGCCCCCGACCGGTGCGTCACCTTCGCCGGTCTCCTCGCGCGGGACGAGGGAGGCGAAGTCGCCGGTGTCGCCGAGGCGGACGAGGTAGGGCCGCAGCCGGGTGTAGCGGATCGCGGTGACGGAGCACGGCTCCACGGAGACCCGCTGGAAGAGGTCGAGGTGCAGCCCGAGGGCGTCGGCGACGAGGGACTTGATGATGTCGCCGTGGGAGCACATCAGGTAGACGGCGTCGGCGCCGTGGTCGCGCTCGATCCGCGCGTTCCACTCGCGGACGGCCTCTGCGGCGCGGGTCTGCATGGCCCGCATCGACTCGCCGCCGGGGAAGGCGGCGGCCGACGGATGGGCCTGGACGACCTCCATCAGCGGTTCGTCCTTCAGCTCGGCGAGCTTGCGGCCGGACCAGTCGCCGTAGTGGCACTCCCCGATGCGTTCGTCGGTGTGGACGCGCAGCTCCGGGCGGGCGTCGAGGAGGGGGCGTACGGTCTCCTGGCAGCGCTGGAGCGGGCTGGTGACGACCTCGGCGAGCGGCAGGGCGGCGAGCCGGCCGGGCAGGGCGGCGGCCTGGGCGGTGCCGCGCTCGTCCAGGGCGACGCCGGGCGTCCAGCCGGCGAGCAGGCCGGAGGTGTTGGCGGTGGAACGTCCGTGCCTTACGAGGATCAACGTGGGCATGCGGCAAGGGTAGGTGTTCGCCACCGTGCGGTGGCGGGCGGGCGAAGGGAGAGTGGGCCGCGTGATCGTGGACTGCGCCATCTACCGGCACGGGCAGCGCAGCGAGGGCCCGGAGGACCTGTCCGACGCGCTGGCGGAGGCGCGGGCGGCGGGCGGCTTCGTGTGGATCGGGCTGCACGAGCCGTCGGAGCGGGAGTTCGACCTGGTCACCCGCGAGTTCGGGTTGCATCCGCTGGCCGTGGAGGACGCCCTCAAGGCCCATCAGCGGCCCAAGCTCGAGGTGTACGACGACTCGCTGTTCCTGGTGCTCAAGCCGGTGGTGTACGAGCCGGAGAGCGACGCCGTCTCCAGCGGCGAGATCATGGTGTTCATCGGGGACTGCTTCGTGGTGACCGTCCGGCACGGTGAGGGTTCGCCGCTGGCTGCCGTGCGGCACCGGCTGGAGAAGGAGCCCGAGATGCTGGACAAGGGCCCCACCTCGGTGCTGTACGCGATCGCGGACGCGGTGGTCGACCACTATCTGGAGGTGGCGACGGAGCTGCAGACGGATCTGGAGGAGCTGGAGGCGGAGGTGTTCCAGCCGGAGACCGGCGGCTCGCGGCACACCGCGTCGCGGATCTACACGTTCAAGCGGCAGGTGCTGCGTTTCCGCCGGGCCACCGGGCCGCTGGCGGTGCCGATGGCCCGGCTGGCGGGGACCGGGCAGCTCGGCGGCGAGGTGCCGTTCGTGCACGACGAGGCGCGGCCGTTCTTCCGGGACGTCAGCGACCACCTGATGCGGGTGAACGAGTCGGTGGACGGCCTGGACCGCCTGGTGTCGGACATCCTGTCGGCGCATCTGGCGCAGATGAGCGTGCGGCAGAACGACGACATGCGGAAGATCTCGGCGTGGGCGGCGATGGCGGCGGTCCCGACGATGATCGCGGGGATCTACGGCATGAACTTCGACCACATGCCCGAGCTGCACTGGCTGTGGTCGTACCCGGTGGTGATCGTGGCGATGGCCGCGCTGGAGGTGCTGCTGTACCGGCTGTTCAAGCGGCGCGGCTGGCTGTGATCTCGGCAGGGGCGGCTCAGACGTGCTGCCGCGTCCGGCGGTGGCCGGGCGCGGCGGTTCCTCGTGGGTGTGGGCGAGGTGGTGGTCCTCGTCGTGGGCGAGGATCTTCCGGAACCGGTTCGTGGCCGAAAGCATGGCGGCCGCCTCTCCGCGGAGGGGGCCGCACCAGGGGTGCGGGCGCGTTCGGCCGAAAGAAGGACCCGCGCGGGTCGTAACCGGGCGGCGTCCGGCGCGTTGTTCCCTGTGACGGCCGTGGCGGGGAAGACCCCCCGAGCCCCCACCACGGCCGCGGAACTTCTCCTACGGTCGGCCGCTCACGCCAGTCCGGCGCGCTCCAGGGCCTCGCTGCCGGCGCGCAGGGAGGCGAGCCGCTCCTCCAGGGTGAAGCCGGCCGGCGCCAGGCTCAGGGTGGTGACGCCGGCGGCGGCGTAGGCCTTCATCCGGTCGGCGATGCGGTCGACGGAGCCGAGCAGCGTGGTCTTGTCGATGAGGTCCTGCGGGACCGCGGCGGCGGCGCCCTGCTTGTCCCCGGACAGGTACTTCTGCTGGATCTCGGCGGCTTCCTTCTCGTATCCCATGCGCTGGGCGAGCTGGTTGTAGAAGTTCTGCTTGGCACTGCCCATGCCGCCGACGTAGAGCGCGGTGTAGGGGCGAAAGGTGTCGGCGAGGCGGGCCACGTCCTTGTCGTCGCCGACGGCGAGCGGCAGGGTCGGGCACACGTCGAAGCCGTCGAGGGTCCTGCCCGCCTTCTCGCGGCCCGCGCGCAGGTGCTTGAGGGTGGTCTCCTCCAGGTGCTCGGCGGCCGGGAAGATCAGCAGGGCGCCGTCGGCGATCTCGCCGGTCTGCTCCAGGTTCTTGGGGCCGATCGCCGCGATGTAGAGCGGGATGTGCTCGCGCTGCGGGTGGACGGTCAGCTTGATCGGCTTGCCGGGGCCGCCGGGCAGCGGCAGCGTCCAGTGCGCGCCCTCGTACGTCAGCCGTTCGCGGGTCATCGCCTTGCGGACGATCTCCACGTACTCGCGCGTGCGGGCCAGCGGCTTGTCGAACGTGACGCCGTACCAGCCCTCGGAGACCTGCGGTCCGGAGACGCCGAGGCCGAGCCGGAACCGGCCGCCGGACAGGGAGTCCAGGGTGGCCGCCGTCATCGCGGTCATCGCGGGCTGCCGGGCCGGGATCTGGAAGATGGCCGAGCCGACGTCGATGCGCTCGGTCTGGGCGGCGACCCAGCTGAGCACGGTGGCCGCGTCCGATCCGTAGGCCTCGGCGGCCCAGCACACGGCGAACCCGAGCCGGTCGGCCTCCTGGGCCACGGCCAGATTGTCCCCGTCCATTCCGGCACCCCAGTAGCCGAGGTTGATCCCGAGCTGCATGGCCGATTCCCCTTACCCATGAGTAACGTCCCTGTGCGGGTGACCTTAGCGCGCGGACGGGGCCGGCGGCAGGGCGGGCGGGGGCCGGGATCGGGGCAGGCGGGGGCCGGGATCCGGGCGGCCGGGGTTATCCACAGGCAACCCACGGCACAGGTTCTGGCCAGTAATCTCGCCCGCATGGAGCAGAGGCATCTCGGCCGTACCGGCCTGCGCGTGTCCCGCATCGGGCTCGGCACCCTCACCTGGGGCCGGGACACCGACGAGCACGACGCCGCGGACATGCTGAAGACGTTCTGGGAGGCCGGCGGCACCCTCGTCGACACCGCCGACGTGTACGGCGACGGGGAGTCGGAGTACCTGCTCGGCCGACTCGTCGACGGACTGGTGCCGCGCCGGGACCTGGTGATCTCCACGAAGGCCGGCAGCGTCGCCGATCCCGACCGCCGCTGCGACGGCTCCCGGGGCCATCTGCTGGCCGCGCTGGACGCCTCCCTGGAGCGCCTGGGCACCGACCACGTCGACGTGTGGCACGTGCACGTCTACGACCCCGGCACGCCTCTGGAGGAGACGCTCCAGGCCCTCGACCTGGCGGTCGCCAGCGGCCGGGCGCGGTACGCGGGCGTGGCCAACTTCTGCGGCTGGCAGCTCGCGAAGGCGGCCACCTGGCAGCTCGCGGCGCCGGGCACGCGCACCCGGCTGGCCAGCACGCAGCTGGAGTACTCGCTGCTCCAGCGGGGTGTGGAGCGCGAGGTGCTGCCGGCCGCCCTCGACCTGGGCGTGGGGCTGCTGCCCTCCTCGCCGCTGGGGCGGGGCGTGCTGACCGGGAAGTACCGGCACACCACTCCCCCGGACTCGCGCGGCGCCTCCGAACACCTCGCGCCCTTCGTCGAGCCCTACCTGGACGACACGGCGACCCGCATCGTGGACGCGGTCACCACCGCCGCCGACGGGCTCGCCGTCACCCCGCTCCAGGTGGCCCTCGCCTGGGTCCGGGACCGGCCGGGCGTCACCGCGCCGATCGTCGGCGCGCGCAACGCGCAGCAGCTCACGGCGGCGTTGTCAGTGGAGGCGCTTAGTCTTCCCGATGAGATCTGCCGGGCGCTGGACGATGTGTCGGCGCCCGTGCACCGCTATCCCGATCACGACTGGAGCACGCTGTGAGCACGGAGCCGGAGACCACGGAGAACGCCGGGCCGGGGACACCGGAGGTCCCGGAGGCCGCGTCCGCCTCCGGGGAGAGCGTCGGGGAGGGCGGTGACTCGGGGACGGACGGGAGTGTGGAGGCCGCGGACGGGGGCGGTGCGGACGGTACCGAGGGCGCTGCGGGCGGTGCTGAGGCTACGGACGGTGCCGAGGGTGGTGCTCCCGGGCCGTCCGAGGCCGAGGCCGAGTTGGCCGCCCAGCGGGTGGAGCGGGAGCGGATCGCGCGGCGCAAGGCCGAGAAGAAGGACCCGATCGAGAGCGGCGCCAAGCTGAGCGGCACGGCCGCCGACCTGCTCGCCGCCGTGCGGGCCGTGGAGGGCGGCGCCAAGCCGGCGGCCACCGTGTTCGCCGAGCCGGCACCCGCCCCGCGCCGCCCGACCCCGGAGCCGGCGCGCCCACCGCAGCTGGCCCCCGCCCCCGTCACCCCCGCCGCCCCCGCGCCGGAGACCGTGGGGGCCGTGCGCCAGGTGCTGACCGAGGGCGGCGCGCCCGACGCGCTGGCCCCGCAGGTGGCCGCCGCCCTGGGCGAGGGCGCGGCCGAGGCGCTCCGGGAGGACCCCTGGCGGCTGCTCCGGATCGGCGGGGTGCGGCCCGAGCAGGCCGACGGCTTCGCGCGGGCGCTGCTCGGAGCGGAGTCGGGCCCGGACGACGAGCGGCGCGGCCGTGCCCTCACCGGCCGGCTGCTGGAGCAGGCCGCCGTGGCGGGCCACACCGCCCTGGAACTGACCGCGCTCGTCACGGCCCTGGGCCGGCAGGGCGTGCCGGACCCGGACGCGGCGGTGCAGAGCGCCCTCGCGGAGGGCGACGCGCTGGTGTTCCAGGACGCCTTGGACGAGCCCGGCGCACCCGCTCCGCAGGTGGAGGACGCCGAGGACGGCGAGGACGGCGAGGCGGAGCGCCCGGTCCGGGTCCTCGTCGGCCTGGAGCGGTACGCGCTGGCGGAGGAGAGCCTCGCCGACGGCCTGGCCCGGCTGGTCAACTCGCTCGCCGAGGAGACGGAGGAGACCCAGGAGGCCTGGCGGACGGCGGCCGCCAAGGTGACCGGCGGGGCGGCCGAGCTGGTCCGCGCGGTCGCCGGGCACGGCCTGGTGCTGCACACCGGTGGCGAGGCGGCCCGTGCGGAGCCTGCCGCGCTGCTCGGTGCCGCCCGCTCCGCGGGTCTGCGGGCCTTCGCCGTCTGCCACACGCCGGACGGCCGGGACCGCCTGGCCGCGTTGCCGGGCGCGGCGGCGGAGGGTGGCGTGGGCACGGTGGCCGGGCTGCTGTCCGGTGCCGAGGGCCCCGGCCGGGACGCGGAAGGTGCGCTGGCACTGGACCTGCTGATCGTCCTGGACGCCCCCCAGCTCGATGTGGAGGGCGCCGCGATGCTGGTGGAGTCGCTGCCGGACGGCGCCCGGCTGGTGCTCGGCGGCGACCCGGCGACGCTGTGGTCGGCCGGGCCCGGCCGGGTCTTCGCCGACCTCCTGGCCGCCCGCGCCTGCCCCCAGGTCGCCTCCCGGACCCCTGACCCCGGCCCGCTCGGCGAGCTGGTCTCGGGGATCGGCGTCGGCGAGCTGAACCAGGTGGCGGCGCCGGGCAAGGAGATCGTGATCGTCCCGGTGCGGGACGCGGGCGAGGCCGTGCACCGCACCGTGCAGCTCGTCGCGGACTCGGTGCCGCGGGCGATCGAGGTCCCGGCCGAGCAGACCGTGGTGATCACCCCCGGTCATGGCGGCGCCGTGGGCACCCGCGCGCTCAACACCGCCCTGAAGGAACGCCTCAACCCCGGACCGGGACGCTTCGGCGGCTTCGACCCGGGCGACCGGATCGTCCACTCCCCCGCCCCGGGCCGCTCGGTGCCGGGCGTGGTGGTGCGGGCCGACGCCGACGGGCTGCATCTGACGTGCGCGGGCGAGGCCGTGGTCGTACCCCGCGAGCGGGTGGAGGGCCAGGTGCGGCACGGCTGGGCGCTGACCGCGCACCAGGCGGTGGGCGCGCGCTGGCCCGCGGTGGTCGTGGTGCTGCCGGGCGACGCCGCGCAGGCGCTCAGCAGGCCGTGGGTGTACACGGCGTTCGGCCGGGCGGAACGGCACCTGTCCGTGGTGCACGGTGTGGAGCAGGCGCTGCCCGAGGCGGTGGCCCAGGTGCCGGCCAAGCCGCGCACGACCCGGCTTCAGGCCCTGCTACGGACGCAGGTGCCGGCGGCGGGCTGAGGTTCCCCGCGGCGGCGGTGCCGTGCCGGCCCCGGGCCGTACGGCACCGCCGGCGCCGGTTTCACTTCTCGGTGTCGAGCGGTTCCAGTTCCTCGTCCTCGTCGCCGACGAAATCGAGGTCGTCCTCCTCGTCCCCGTCGGAGTCGGCGGGATCGGCGTCGTCGTCCTCGTCGTCGAAGACCGCGCTGACGTCGAACCGGCACACCAACTGCTGCGAGTCGGCGTGCTCGAACGGCGCCTCCAGCCACTCCCCGGCCTCGGGGGCCTCGTCCGCCGCGGTGACCCAGAGTGTGGAGTCGCCCTCCTCCAGGCCGAACTCCTTGTGCCGGGAGGCGATTTCGTCGGGTTCGAACTCGCCGAAGAGGATGCCGAGCGCGCCGGGGACCGTGCCGGCCGCCCCGTCCGCGTCGCCGCCCAGTTCCTCGTACTCCTCCGCGGCCTCGACCCGCTGGGCCTGGGCCCGCAGCCGCTGGGGTTCGGCCACGGTGTAGTCGCGGCGGATCAGCACGCTGATCGCGTTCGGCTCCTCGGGGCCCGTGTACGGCGGGAGCACGTCCTCGGCACCCGGGATCTCGAAGGGGGTCACCTCGTCGTAGCGGTCGTAGAGCAGCTCGTCGTACGCCTCGGCGGCAGCGGCCAGCTCGTTGAAGGCCTCGGAGACGGCCGGGTCGTCCTCTCCCGACCTGCGTTCGACCGCCGCGAGATGACGGTCGAGCGCGGTCTTGACCGCCTCGGCGGCGGCGCGTACCTCGGCAGCGGTGGGCTGCGCAGCATCAGACATAGTGCAGACGCTATCCGTACCGGGCACCAGCCCGCACAATAGATGCGATGCCGGAATACGAATTTGTCGACGTGTATGTGCCTCGCGGGGTGTCCCGCAAGGACGCCACACGTCTGCTGACGGACCATGCCGAGTACGGACACTGGGAGTTGGACCGACTGAGCCTGCTGCGCGACGGCAGCCGCAGGGTGCGGTTGCGGCGGCGGATCATCCGCCAGGTGCGTGCCACGTGGTGAGCCCCGCCGGACGGGACGCATGACCGGAAGCGGGCCCCGCCGAGACGGCGGGGCCCGCTTCCGTCTCCTTACGCGGCTGCCCGCGCCTTGCGGTACAGCACCGCGCCCGCGAGCAGCGCGCCCGCGCCGGCCGGCAGCGCGAGGCCCAGCGGCAGTTCGCTGCCGGTGTGGGCGAGCTGCCGCTCGGTGCTCACGGAGCTGTCCGAGCCGCCGCCCGCCGCCCTGACCTGGGTCGTTCCGCCATGGGATGAACCGCCTGACGGGTGGCCGCCGCCCTTGGCCGGCGGGGTGTCGGTACCGCCGGTGCCGGGCTTGCCGGGAGTGCCCGGGGTGCCCGGATTGCTCGGCTGACCGGGGTGACCCGGATGCCCGGGGTGCCCCGGCGTGCTCGGCGGGTTGCCGTGGCCGTGGCCGGGCGGCTGGGTGTGGTGTCCGCCGCCGTGCCCGCCGTTGGCGCAGTCGTTGCCCGTGGCGGGGTTGCCGACGCCGATGACGTCGACGCTGTTGCCGCACACGTTCACCGGGACGTCGACCGGCACCTGCACGGTGTTGCCGGAGCCGACGCCCGGCGAGCCCCCGGTGTGGCCGCCGGCGTGCGCGCCACCGGAGCCCGAGCCGGAGCCGCCGGTGTGCCCGTGACTCCCGGAGTCGTTGGCGCACTTATTGCCGGCCGCCGGGTTGAGCAGTCCGACGACGTCGACGGTGTTGCCGCAGACGTTCACCGGCACGTGCACCGGTGCCTGCACGGTGTTGCCGGACAGTACGCCGGGTGAGCCGGCGGCGCTGCCGGCCGCGCCCGAGTCGGCGTGTGCGTAGCCGCTCGCGGCGGCGATCACGCCGGTCGCCGCGGCCATGGTCATCAGACCCTTACGGGTGCCCTGTCGCATGCTGAGTTCCCCCCTGCCTTCGATCCTTCGGTCCTTCGGTCCGGATTTCGATCCGGAAAGGCCGGTCGGCCCCGGAGCGCATGGCGCGCGCTCCGGGGCCGACGGCTCGTAAAAGACGCCCCTCGGGGAGCCGGCGTCAGTTGTTGACGCAGGTGTTGCCGAAGGCGGGGTTCAGGAGCCCGATCACGTTGATCGTGTTGCCGCACACGTTCACCGGGACGTGCACGGGCACCTGGACGACGTTGCCGGAGACGACGCCGGGGGAACCGACGGCGGCACCCTGGGCGCCGGAGTCGGCGACGGCCAGACCCGCGCCCGCGAGAACCAGTCCACCGGTGACAGCCGCGGCGGCGACGACCTTCTTGATCATTGTTCCTCCTAGTTGGCAATGCGATCCCAAGGTGCGGGGATCACGTCAGCTGTAACGAGGAGGGAGTAATGGAGCTACGAGCTTATGGTCGGATTCACCCGTCCCGGTGGGTCTCGTACGGACGCCCGATTACCCGGCTCCGGCAGGTCAGGACGCGTCGATGAAGCGGTCCAGGACCCGCACGCCGAACCGGAGCCCGTCGACCGGGACCCGCTCGTCCACGCCGTGGAACATGCCGGCGAAGTCCAGCTCGGGCGGCAGCTTCAGCGGGGCGAAGCCGAAGCCGCGGATGCCGAGGTCGTCGAAGGACTTGGCGTCGGTGCCGCCGGACAGCATGTAGGGGATGGCCTTGGCGGCGGGGTCCTCGGCGAGCAGCGCGGACTGCATGGCCGCGACGAGGGCGCCGTCGAAGGTGGTCTCGACGGCCTTGTCGGCGTGCACGTCCTCGCGGCGCACATGGGGGCCGAGCAGCCGGTCGAGGTCAGTGAGGAACTCCTCCTCGTGGCCGGGCAGGAAGCGCCCGTCGATGTGCGCGGTGGCCTCGCCCGGGATCACGTTGACCTTGTAGCCGGCGTTGAGCTGGGTGGGGTTGGCGGTGTTGCTGAGGGTCGCGCCGATCAGCTTGGCGATGCCGCCGAGCCGGGCGAGTGTGGACTCCATGTCCTCGGGGTCGAGCGGGGTGCCGAGCGCGTCGCCCAGTTCGTCGAGGAAGGCCCGGGTGGTCTTGGTGACCCGCACCGGGAACTTGTGCCGGCCGACCCGGGCGACGGCCTCGGACAGCTCGGTGATGGCGTTGTCGCGGTGGATCATCGAGCCGTGCCCGGCGGTGCCGGCCACGGTCAGCTTCATCCAGTGCATGCCCTTCTCGGCCGTCTGGATCAGGTAGAGCCGCCGCTCCTCACTGACGGTGAAGGAGAAGCCGCCGACCTCGCTGATCGCCTCGGTGACCCCCTCGAACAGCCCGGGGTGGTTGTCGACCAGGTGGCGGGCGCCCCAGGTGCCGCCCGCCTCCTCGTCGGCGAGGAAGGCCACGACGATGTCGCGCGGGGGCCGGCGCCCGCTGCGCAGCCGGTCGCGCACGACGGCGAGCGTCATGGCGTCCATGTCCTTCATGTCGACGGCACCCCGCCCCCACACGCACCCGTCGGCGATCTCGCCGGAGAAGGGGTGGTGGGTCCAGTCGTCGGCGTTGGCCGGTACGACGTCCAGGTGGCCGTGGATGAGCAGCGCGGGCCGGGACGGGTCCTCGCCCTCGATGCGGGCCACCGTGGAGGCGCGGCCGGGGTGGGACTCGAAGATCTCGGGTTCGAGCCCGACCTCGGCGAGCTTCTCGGCGACCCACTCGGCGGCCTTGCGCTCGCCGGGTCCGGAGTGGTCGCCGTAGTTGCTGGTGTCGAACCGGATCAGGTCGCGGCAGAGGTCCACGACCTCGTCCTCGCCGGTGACGCTCCTGGCCGTGTCCGTGTCGCTCACGCTGCTTCCCTCCGCTGTCCTACGTGCCGTACGCGGTACGGCCCCGCTTCCGTACTCGTACCGGGGCCGTACCGCCGCTGGTCTCCTCATCCTCTCTCCGCCCCGGCCCGTGGCCCAAGACGGGTCCCGGCCCGTCACAGGCCGTTCACGCCGGGCCGGTGCCGGGGACGGGGGGTGATCAGCCACCCCGGAAAGCCTGGTAATGTTTCCTTCGTCGCCGCGAGGAAAACCCCGCCGAGGGAAAGACTCGCACGACAGACACCTGGTCCGGGTGGCGGAATGGCAGACGCGCTAGCTTGAGGTGCTAGTGCCCTTTATCGGGCGTGGGGGTTCAAGTCCCCCCTCGGACACCAGCAGAGACCCCAGTTGATCTGGGGTTTTTCTGTTTTTCGGGTTGCTCGTTCCGCCCATCAGGTACTTGCGGAAGTAGGCGCCGGCGAAGACGCGCAGGACTTTCCGCTCCTGCGGCTCGGTGAGCTGTGCGTCGGAGGGGGTGGCGGCGCTGCGGTCGCCGCACCTGCCCGGCCGGTCCGGGAAGTGCTTCGCGTCGTCCCACGCGGCCACTTCACCGCTGTCCGGCGACCATCGGGTGTTGAAGAAGTTGTGGTTGGCGCCGGGTACGGCGTAGCCGTAGTGGTCGGCCGTGCTGTGGGCGGTCGCGTCGTCGGCGAAGGAGAAGACTTCCTCGCCGACCTGTCCGTCGCAGGTGCCACGGAGCACGGCCAGCGGTGTGCTGTCGATGCGGTAGGCGGCCATGTCCTCGGTCATGACGTTGTAGGCGGGCGCCAGGGCCAGCACCGCCTTGACCTTCACACCCGTGGGCCACTTGTTCTTGTGGGCGTCGGCGGCCTGCCAGGTCACCCCGGCGCCTCCCCGTGAGTGGCCCAGGGTGCCGACCCGGCTCATGTCGACGCGGTGGCGGAAGTCGACATGTGCCGGCTTGCCGGTGGCGGGGTCGACGAAGTGGCCGCTCAGTCCGCCCTTGCCGGTCGCGTCGAGTCGCTGCCACAGGGCAAGGTGGCGGTTGAGGAGATCGGCGCGGGTGGAGGCGTTCTCGTCGCCGCTGGCGGACGAGGCGTTGATGCCGTTGGCGCTCACGGACACCACGACGAAGCCCTGCGCCGCCAGGTCGCGGGCCAGGTAGTCGTAGCCGCGGTTGTTGGCGAGCGGCCGTATGCCCGGTGCGCACGGCCAGCTGTACAGCTTCCGGTCGGCCGCGTTGTAGGCGTCCCAGTCGGCGGCCTTCTCGGCCGCGTCCCGCGCCGTCGCCGCCTGCCGGTCGGCGCACGTCTCGTGCAGGCCGTGGAGCAGGAGGACCAGTGGGTGGCGCGCCTCGTCGTGAGAGGCCTTCGGGTAGTGGACGGTCGCGGCCATCTCCACGGGTTCGCCGGTTCCCGGCAGGGTGTAGGCCTTCGAGCCGAGGTCGTAGCCGACGACTCCCACCGCGTAACGGCCCTCGTGTGCCGCGGTGTGGCGGGGCGCGTCGGCCTGGGCGGCTCCTCCGGCGGACACCACCAGCACGGTGGCGGCGGCCACGGCACCCCGGCACGCGCGGTGCCGGAGGCGGGCGGAGGTTCTTGTCCTGTGTTTCACGTCAATGCTCCAAGGGGGGTTGGCGGGGGTGGCGGTGTACGCCGTCGGGGATCCGGTGCGGGCGCGCACGCTCAGTGCTTCCGCCACCAGCGGGCTTCGGGGCCGGAGACGTCGCGGAGGGTGTTGGTGGCGCAGTGGATCTCGCCCTCGCTGACGTGTGTGCTGATGAGGTCGTCCACGTAGCTCACCCGGTATCCGGTGGCGTGGAAGGCGGCGGTGATGGCCTCGGCGAAGACGTCCTTGCCGTCCACGACCGGGCCGTAGGGCTTGGGGGCGACGTAGTGCCCGCCGTTCAGCACGAGGCCGTTGACGGTGCCGGGGATCTCGGCGACGGCGTCCCGCATCGCCGCCAGCTGCTTCTGCTTGGCGTCCTTCTCCGGGCCGTCCTTCATACCGCGGATCTCGGTCTCCAGAACGGCGTAGTCCAGGGACCGGGCGGTGTACAGGGCGGGGACCCGGACGATCTCGGCGTCCGTCAGGCCCGTTTTCGCCTTGAGTACGGCGAGGTTGGCGTCGATGCGTTCGGCGGCTCGTTCGTTGGTGCCGGTGAACTGGGCGTCGCCGAGGAAGGCGTCGACGCTGCGCTGGTCGATCCGTCCGTCGTACGGCCACTCCAGCTTGGGCAGTCCGCCGTGCAGCGGGTCCGAGCCGTGGCCCTTCTTCCGCACGTCGCGCAGGAGGGCGAGGCCGGCCCGCGGGTCGGCGACCACGGCGCGCCAGCCCAGTCGGCTTCCGGGTGCCGGCAGGAACTGGACGAACTCGTCGACGTGGCCGACGGTCAGCCACGAGGTGTCGAGGGAGACCGGGTCCTGCGTGCCCTGGGCCCGCAGGAAGGCGAGCATCTCGGGCGCGGGACCGTTCTTGCCGGGGGCGGTCCCGTCACCGCCGATGACGATGCGGCCGTGCGGGTTGCCGGGGCTCGGCGGTACCGTCTCCAGATTGCCCATCGAGTCGTAGCTGCTGTTCTCGTCGACGTCGGGCACGTGGCCGATGTGGACGGCCGCTACGTCGTGTCCGGCGAGTTCGGTGAAGGCGGTCCGCGTGGCGACGCGCCGGTCGTCGTTGACCGAGGTGATCAGGACGCGCATGCCGTGCGGGCGGCCGTCCCGGCCGGGGACGGAGACGTAGCCCGGTTCGAAGATGTCCTGGGCCCAGGCGTCTCCCTTCGTGTCGAGGACACGGGAGGGACGGCGCACTCCGCCGGCGGGCAGCGCGGCGTCCAGTTCCTTCGTGAACGCCTCCCCGTAGGTGTCGCCGTCGTCGGTTCCGGCCCGCAGCACCTCCTGGACGGGAGCGGTGTTCAGCTGGGTCAGCACGGGGGCCTGACGCAGTTTCAGGACGGCCGAGGAACCGGTGCCGTCCGCGGTCACGGCCAGGGTGACGCTGGTACGGCCCTGCCACCCGGCGGCGTCCCTGACCACGTCGCGGCCCTCCACGCCGAACTCCACGCCGCGCCGCAGCTCCTGTGCGGTGAGCCGGGTTTCCGGGCCGACGGCCTCCCAGCCGCGCGGTGCGGAACCGCCGGGCCGGTGGACGAACAGCCGTATCCGGTCCGCGTCGCGTGCGGGGACGGTGACGCGGGCGCTCGCGGAGGCGGGGGCTTCGGGCCAGGCCCGGGTGCGGAAGCGACTGAGGTCGGCTTCGTCGTCGCTGCCGTTGACCACGTCGTCCGCGGCGTCGTTGCAGGCCGCCAGGTCGCGGTCGGTCTTGTTCTGCTCCCAGCGGTGGGTGCGGATCAGCTCGGCCCATTCCGCTTCGGCTTTCGCGCGGTCGGGTTCGTCCTCCAGCTCCGCGCGCTTCTTGTCGAACGCCTCGTCATTGGCGTCCTCCCGGTCCACGGCCTGGTCGACCAGTGTGCGGGCGCGGGAGCGGCAGACACCCGCGTCGTCGTCGATGTTCGGCAGGAAGAGCAGGTCGGGTCCGGCGGCCTTCGGCTGGTCCGTGAGGAGTTCGGCGACGGGCGCGCCGGCGGCCGCGGCGGGGACGGCCAGCCCCAGAGCCCCGGCGGTCATGATGCCGGTCAGCAGGAGGCCGCGCGTGTGAAGTCTCATGCGGCGCATGCTGGCAGAGCGTTATGCGGGTCCTGTCAGGATCTTGTGGGCCTCGACCCGCACAGTTCCAGCCGCCCCTCATGTGGTCAGTTGGGGAGTCTCAGGGTGAACGTCGTCCCCGCCCCGACGGTGCTGTCGACCGAGACGGTGCCGCCGTGCGCTTCCATCAGTTTCCGGACGATCGCCAGCCCCAGTCCGCTGCCGCCGGTAGTGCGGTTACGGGATTTCTCCGCACGCCAGAACCTGTCGAACACGTGGGGCAGGTCCTCGGCGGCGATGCCCGTCCCGGTGTCCGCGACCTCGATCACCGTCAGGTCGCCGGCGGCCGTGACCCGTAGTTCCACCGAGCCGTCGGCCGGAGTGTGCCGGATCGCGTTGGAGAGCAGGTTGCCCACGATCTGCCGGAGCCGTACCGGATCGCCCTCGATCCAGTGTTCCCGCGACGCTTCGACGGTGATCCGCACGCCCGCCGCCTCGGCGCGGGCCCGGTAGGCGGAGCCCGCCTGGTGCGCCAGCTCGGCCACGTCGAGCTGCTCGGGATGCGTGCGCAGTTCGCCCGCGTCGGCCGCGGCCAGGTCCTGCAGGTCGTCGATGACGTGCTGGAGCAGGACGGCCTCCTCGTGCAGCGAGGCGAGCAGGTCTTCGTCGGCCGGTACGTGGCCGTCCTGAGCCGCCTCCACCCAGCCCCGGATGTTGCTCAGCGGGGTGCGCAGTTCGTGCGCCACGTCGCCGACCATGACGCGGCGCTGTCTCTCCAGGCGGTCGCGGTGGACGGCCATGTCGTTGAACGTCCTCGTGAGCTGCCCGATCTCGTCGCCGGTGGTGACCGGGACCAGGGCGCTGCCGCCGTCTCTCATGCGCTGGGCCGCGTCCGTCAGCGCCCGCAGCGGCCGGGCCAGCCTGGTGGCGGCGAGCACGCTGACGCCGACGGCCAGGGCAAGGACGAGTCCCGCGGCGCCCGCGACCTGGGCGATGCCGGTGCCGGAGAGATGGAACCTCTGGGTGGCCGGGCCTTCGGGACCGACGAAGAGCTGGGCCGGCGGTGCCACGCTCGACTTGAGCAGCGCCCGGCGTCCTTGGGTGATGCAGGCCGGGACCCGCCGCTCTGCGCCCTGCCTGCGGGGGGACGCCTCGGCGGCGACGAGACGCCAGGTGAAGTCCGGTGCCACCTGGACGCCGTTCAGCCCGGTGTCCTTGAGGCACTCGGCGACCCGTGCGTCGAGATCGTGCAGTGCGGCCCGCTCGGTCGGCGTGGGCTCTGCCAGCTGGGAGCCGTCGCAGGCCGTGGCCCGCTGGTCGTCCGAGCCGGTGAAGGTGCGGACCTCGGGGCGTCCGCTCGGCGTGGTGACCACGGTGGCCTCCACCCCCTGCTCGCGCAAGCAGCCGACCTGGCGGGTCGCGTAGGCGTCCAGCGTGCGTTCCTCGGCGGCGGTGAGCCGGAACGGGCCGGTGGCGCGCGGGTCGATGGGATCGGCGCGGTTGACGGACAGCGGGTCGATGACGGCCCAGGCCCGGCCGGGCAGCCCGCCGGGCCGGGGTGCGCTGTCCGACACGGGGGTGCCGCCCTGCGTGGTGAGGGCGATCCGGCGGTGGGTCTTCCGGGCGAGGTCACGGATCACGGGCCGTACGCCGTCCCAGGTCCGGTGGGTGGCCGCGTAACCGGTCAGGGTGTCCAGCAGCAGGGTGTCGTCGGCGAGGACCTGACCCTGTTGCTTGTCAATGGCGCCGGAGGTCGTCCGGACCGCGATCCAGGCGGTGGCGGCGACCGAGCAGGCGGCGACCAGCACCGTGACGGCCAGCATCCGCATGAGCAGGCCCCTGCGCCGCAGCGGGCCGGCGGCCCTCCAGCCTCCGGCGCCCTCGTCCCGGCCCCTACGCACGGTCAAGGCCCGCGGTGAGCTTGTAGCCGACGCCGTACACCGTGAGCAGCCGGGACGGCCGGCCCGGAGACGTCTCGATCTTCTTGCGCAGGTTCACGACGTGCGCGTCCACGGTGCGGGTGGAGACGAACCGGTCGATGCCGTGCAGTTCCTGCAGCAACTGCTGGCGGCTGAACACCCTTTCCGGCTGGTCCGCCAGCGCGGCGAGCAGCCGGAACTCCCCCGGCGTGCACTCGACCGGCCGCCCTTCCACGGTCACCAGATGACGGACCGGGTCGACGGTGACCGCGCCGACGGACAGCACGGACGAGGGGCCGGCTTGGTGCCGCCGTGCCGTCCGGCGCAGCAGTGTCCGCACGCGGGCGACGAGTTCGCGCGGGCTGTAGGGCTTGGTGAGGTAGTCATCGGCGCCGAGGTCGAGGCCGAGGAGCAGATCGTCCTCGGTCGACCGCGCGGTGAGCATGAGGACGGGCAGGTCCTCGTTCGACGAACGGAGGATGCGGAGCACGTCCAGGCCGTCCACGCGCGGCATCATCACGTCGAGGACGAGCAGGTCGGGCGTGGTCCGCCGGATGTGTTCCAGCGCGTCCCGGCCGTCCGGGACGACCACGACGTGATGCCCCTCGCTCTCCAGGTAGACGCGCGCGAGCCGCGCCTGTTTCTCATCGTCCTCGGCAACCATCACATGTGCGCACACGCGAACGAGGATAGGCAGCCTGCCGGGAATGGCAGGAGAGAAAGCGGGCGCGCTGACCGGTCGCTCATGTCCGCCTGACAGCTTCCTCACATTTCCCGGCGAACCTGCGGGCGGCCACGCGTGAAGTGACGTGCCCGGCTGAGCACTTCGCCGTCCCGGTAGGGTGGCGCCAGTCTGTCCGCTGTCTTTGGAGCGCACCGTGAAGATCCTGCTGACCATGGCAGTCGTGATTGTGCTGGCCCTGCTCTACCTGCTGCCGTCGTACCTGGCTTTCACGCGGGGCGCCAAGGACCGATGGCTGATTCTGGTCATCAACGTCTTCCTGGGCGGATCGATCATCGGCTGGGGCGTGGCCCTGTACATGGCGCTTCGCACGCCGAAGAACGCCGGCAGGCCCTCGCAGGCACTGAACTAGCCCTCCTGCTCCGTCCCCGGTGTGGTCACTCGCGGGTGAGCCACAGCGGTGAGGGGCCGTCGGTCTCGGTGGCGCCGGTGGCTTTCATGTCGCCGGCGGCGGCGCGCAGGAGGGTGCGGCCCATGGCGATGAGGGCGCGGCCGGCGGCGAGTTCGTCGCCGATGTCGGGGTTGTCGGAGTCGTAGGGGCTGCGGCGGGCCTCGGCGCAGCTCTCCAGGACGTTGTCGCCGGTGTCGAGGACGATCCGGGCGGTGGTGTCCGGGTCGCGCTCGGACAGGTAGAGGTTCAGCCGCCATTCCTTGACGGCCGGCGGACGGCTGCTCAGGGGTCGGGTCATCGTCCGTCTCTCCTCCCGGCGTCGCGCGGGTCGTCCGGCGGGGCGCGTCGGTACGGCCCTTCCACTGTGCACCCGGGCGGCGGCGGGCGCCCGTCCTGCCACGGGCAGAATGGGGCCCATGACCTCGCGTACCTGCCCCTGCGGACTCCCTGCGACCTACGACGCCTGCTGCGGCCGGTTCCACTCGGGCGCGGCGAGCGCGCCGAGCGCCGAGCTGTTGATGCGGTCGCGGTACTGCGCGTTCGTGAAGGGGGACGCCGGGTATCTGCTGCGGACCTGGCATCCGCGGACCCGGCCGGAGCGGCTGGAGCTGGACCCCGGCACGCGGTGGACGGGGCTGGAGATCCTGGAGAGCGCGGACGGTTCGGCGTTCCACGCGGCGGGCACGGTGACGTTCCGGGCCTCGTACCGGGGTGGTGAGCTGGTGGAGCGCAGCCGGTTCGAGCGGGTGGGCGGGGCGTGGGTGTACGTGGACGGGGACTTCCTGGACTGACGGGGCTGAGGTGCGTCGGTCTTCTGGACTGAGGTGCGTCGGTCTTCAGACCCCTCAGACCCCTGTCACGGTGCCAGGATGTCGAGTTCCTGGAGGGCGCCCGTGGTGATCTCCCGGGTCAGTTCCTCGGCACGGGCCGCGTCGCGGGCGCGGACGGCCTCGGCGACCCGGACGTGCAGGGTGACGGCGGCGGGGTCGGGGTCCTCGAACATGACCTCGTGGTGGGTGCGGCCGGCCAGGACCTCCGCGACGACGTCGCCGAGGCGGGCGAACATCTCGTTGCCCGAGGCGGTGAGGATGACCCGGTGGAAGGCCATGTCGTGGACCAGGTACTTGTCCAGCCGGTGGCCGCGCGAGTTGGCGACCATGCCGAGCGCGCACTCGGTGAGTTCGGCGCACTGGTCGGCGGTGGCGTTCCGGGCGGCGAGTCCCGCGGCGACCGGTTCGACGGCGGAGCGCAGCACGGTCAGGGAGCGCAGCTGGTGGGGGCGGTCGGCGCCGGCCAGGCGCCAGCGGATGACCTGCGGGTCGTAGACGTTCCACTCGGCCTTGGGGCGGACGGTGACGCCGACGCGGCGGCGGGATTCGACCAGGTGCATGGATTCGAGGACCCGGACCGCCTCACGCATCACGGAGCGTGACACCTCGAAGTGCTGGGCGAGTTCGTCGGTGCGCAGAACGCTGCCGGGAGGGTACTCGCCCGCTGTGATCGCGGGTCCGAGGGTGTCCAGTACGCGTCCGTGCAGCCCTCGGCCCGGTGTGCTCATGCACTCAGCGTACGGCCTGGATCACAGAGCCAAAAAGTCAGACTTATATGTCACAGACTCTTGAATTCGTCGTACCTAATGGGTTTCAGTGTGGCGACGCCGCCGTGGCGTCGGATGTCGAGGAAGACAGCGAGGCAGAGATGCGTACCCCCCAGGTCGTCGTCGTGATGGGCGTCGCGGGGACGGGCAAGACCACGATCGGTCCCTTGCTCGCCGCGCGACTGGGCGTCCCGTACGCCGAGGGCGACGACTTCCATCCGCGGGCCAACATCGACAAGATGTCGGCCGGTGTCCCGCTCGACGACAGCGACCGCTGGCCATGGCTCGACGCCATCGGACACTGGGCGCACGGGCGGGCCGGGCTCGGCGGGGTGGTCAGCAGCTCGGCGCTGAAGCGGGCCTACCGCGACCGGCTCAGGTCGGTCGCCCCCGGTGTGGTGTTCGTGCACCTGACCGGTGACCGGAAGCTGATCGGGGACCGGATGCGGCAGCGGCAGGGGCACTTCATGCCGACCGCGCTGCTGGACTCCCAGTTCGCCACGCTCCAGCCGCTGGCGGCGGACGAGGCGGGAGTCGCCGTGGACGTCGCCGGCAGCCCCGAGGAGATCACCGAACGCGCCGTCCGGGCGCTGGACGCGCTTCCCTCCGCATCCGTGTAGCACCCCGTGTAGCACCGCACCCGGATAACACCGCATCCGGGTGGCCCGCACCCCCGTCCCCCGTAACCGCAAGGGAACCCCCGTGACCAGACTCAGCGTCGAGATGCTGGCAGCGGACGCGCCTCCGCCGATCACCTCCGCCGGACACGCCCAGCTGGGCATCGCCGTCCTGGTGGGCATCGCCGTGATCGTCCTGCTCATCACGAAGTTCAAGCTCCATGCCTTCCTGGCCCTGACCATCGGCTCCCTGGTGCTCGGCGCGGTCGCCGGCGCCCCGCTGGACAAGGTCATCACCAGCTTCACCACCGGGCTCGGCGCCACGGTGGCCGGCGTCGGCGTCCTGATCGCGCTCGGGGCGATCCTGGGCAAGCTGCTCGCCGACTCCGGGGGCGCCGACGAGATCGTGGACACGATCCTGGCGAAGGCGAGCGGGCGCACCATGCCCTGGGCGATGGTGCTGATCGCCTCCGTGATCGGTCTGCCGCTGTTCTTCGAGGTCGGCATCGTGCTGCTGATCCCGGTGGTGCTCATGGTCGCCAAGCGCGGCAACTACTCCGTGATGCGCATCGGCATCCCGGCGCTGGCCGGACTGTCCGTGATGCACGGCCTGATCCCGCCGCACCCCGGCCCGCTGGTCGCGATCGACGCGGTGCACGCCAACCTGGGCGTGACGCTCGCGCTCGGCATCCTGGTCGCCATCCCGACGGTGATCATCGCCGGTCCGCTGTTCTCCAAGGTCGCCGCCCGCTGGGTGGACGTCCCGGCGCCGGACCGGATGGTGCCGCAGCGTGCCTCGGAGCAGCTGGAGCGCCGCCCGCGCTTCGGCGCGACGCTCGCCACGATGCTGCTGCCGGTGGTGCTGATGCTGGCGAAGGCCCTGGTGGACATCGTCGTGGACGACCCCGCGAACTCCACGCAGCGGGTCTTCGACGTGATCGGCTCCCCGCTGATCGCGCTGCTCGCGGCGGTCCTGGTCGGCTTCTTCACACTGGGCCGGCCCGCCGGATTCACCCGGGACCGGTTGCAGCAGACCGTCGAGAAGGGCCTGATGCCGATCGCCGGCATCCTGCTGATCGTCGGTGCGGGCGGCGGTTTCAAGCAGACGCTGATCGACTCCGGTGTGGGCCGGATGATCCTGGACATCTCCAAGGACTGGTCGATCCCCGCGCTGCTGCTGGCCTGGCTGATCGCGGTGGCGATCCGGCTGGCGACCGGTTCGGCGACGGTGGCGACTGTCTCGGCGGCCGGTCTGGTGGCCCCGCTCGCGGCCGACATGTCGACCACCCATACCGCCCTGCTGGTCCTCGCCATCGGCGCCGGCTCGCTCTTCTTCAGCCATGTCAACGACGCCGGTTTCTGGTTGGTGAAGGAGTACTTCGGGCTGAGTGTCGGGCAGACCGTGAAGACCTGGTCGGTGATGGAGACGATCATCTCGGTGGTCGCCGGCGGTCTGGTGCTGCTGCTGTCGCTGGTGATCTAGCGGGGCGAGGGCACGTACGACGCCCGCGGCGCCCCTGGGGAGGGCTTCCCTAGGGGCGCCACAGGGGGTGTTCCCGCTTCGCCCACTGTCGCGACACCGTCCCCGTGCGCAGGCCCCTGCGGGACTCCGGGTCGGCCAGGGCCATGCCGATGTGGCCGGCCAGGACGACGCCGATGGTGAGGGCCAGCCAGTCGTGGACGAAGGTGGCCGAGGTGCGCCACACCAGCGGGGTCAGGTGGGTGAACCACATCAGCAGGCCCGTGCCCAGCATCACCAGGCTCGCGCCGGCGATCCAGGCGGCGTAGACCTTCTGCCCGGCGTTGAACTTGCCCGCGGGGCGCGAGGAACGGCGCTTGTCGCGGACCAGTGCGGCGCGCAGCCAGAGCCGGTCGTGCGGGCCGAAGCGGTTGAGGAAACGCAGATCGGCCCGGAAGGCGCGGGAGGCCAGGCCCAGCAGCACCGGCACCGGCAGAGCGACGCCGGCCAGTTCGTGGACCCGGACGACCAGGTCCCGGCGGCCGACCAGGACCGCGAGCTGCGGGATGTAGAGGACGGCCGCCGTCAGCACGCAGACGCCCATCAGCGCGGCCGTCAGCCGGTGCACCCACCGTTCGGCCGGGCTGAACCGGCGGATCCGGGCGTCCGGCGGGGCCGGGGTCTCAGCCGGTGGGGTCATCGGACCGTCCGTTCGAGCGGCCGACCCAGGCGTCGACGTCGTAGCCCAGGTTCTCCCAGTAGCCGGGCCGCACCCGGTCGGTGACGGTGATGCCGGACAGCCATTTCGCGGACTTGTAGAAGTACATGGGGGCGACGTAGAGGCGGACCGGGCCGCCGTGGTCGTGGCCGATGTCCTTGTCCTGCATGCGCAGGGCGACCAGGACGTCCGGGCGCCGGGCCTGCTCCAGGGTGAGGCTCTCGCTGTAGGTGCCGTCGAAGCAGGTGAAGCGGACGGCCTTCGCGGAGGAGCGGACCCCGGCGGCGTCGAGCAGGTCGGCGAGGCGGACGCCCTCGAAGGGGGTGCCGGGCACCCGCCAGCCGGTGACGCACTGGACGTCCCGGACCAGCCGGGTCTGCCGCAGGGCGCGCAGGTCGGCGAGGCCGTAGCCGCGCGGGCGGTCGACCAGGCCGTCCACGGTGAGACGGTAGTCGGCGGCGGTGCGGTGCGGGACGGAGGCGGCGACCGAGTAGTAGCGGAAGCCGCCGCCGTTGGGCAGCAGTCCGGTCAGGCCCGTGGGGTCCTCGCCGGCGACCGCGCCCAGGAAGCCTTCGAGGCCGCGCTGGACCACGGGCGCGGTGACCAGGCCGAGCGCGCCGAGGCCGAGGGTGCCGAGGAAGACACGGCGGCCGATCGGGCGGCCTCCCGGGTCCTCGGATCGTTCCGGTTCCTTGGGTCGCTCCGGGTCGTCGGATCGTTCCGGTTCCTTGGGTCGCTCCGGTTCCTTGGGTCGCTCCGGTTCCTTGGGTCGCTCCGGGTCCTCGGACTGTCCCGGGTCCTCGGGTCGTTCAGCGTTCACGGTCCCATTCGAGCACCCGGGAGCTGGCGGGGCCAGGAAATGGGGCGCGCGGTAAGACTTCCGTCATCACTCGCCGCCGGATCTCGTGGGGCACTCCTCCCCCAGCGCGCGGGCGCGGGCGGCGCGGAAGGCGGCCGGCGGGTCGTCGTGCGTGTACGACCAGGGTGCCGGGGTGACGTGTTCGCCGATGCGCCGGAAGAGGGCGGCGGCCTCGGCGTGGCGGCCCGCGCGGCACAGGGCGAAGGCGAGGTGGTTGAGGTCGAGGTGGCGTCGGGGGTGGTCGTCGTGCTCCCACTCCAGCCACCAGTCGAAGGCGGCGCGCAGCATCCGGCGGGCGCGGGGGCCGGTCCAGTGGCCGCCGGCGGCCGGGTCCGCGGGGGCGAGGCCGGCGGCGGCGAGGACGCGGTGGCGCTCGGCGTAGGCGACGACCGGCAGGACGGCCAGCGGGGAGTCGGCGGGGGCGCGGGCGGCGGCCAGCTCGGCGAGGTCGTACACCTCGTGGGACTCGGGACGGCGGCCGGCGGGGCGCTCGGCGAGCCGGGCGACCAGCAGATGGTGGGCGTGATGGTGCTCGGGGTGGCGGTGGCGCACCTCGGCGAAGACGCCGAGCACCTCCTGGTCGGTGCCGAGGTCCCGGGCGAGCTGGAGCAGGCCGAGCCAGGGGGTGGGGTCGGCGGGGGCGCGAGCGGCCGCCGTGGCGCAGGCCGCCCGGGCGAGGTCCGGATCCTCCTCGCCGTGCAGGGCGCGCCGTACCTGGGCGAGGGCGTACAGGGCGGCGGCGTCGGCGGATTCGGGCTCGGCGGCTGACCACTGCCGGGCCCGGGCGGCGGCGTGGGGCCGGGCGGCGAGGACCGTGAGCCGGTGGCCGCGGCGGTCCCAGTCGTCACCCGTACGGAGCAGCAGGGAGCGGGCGGCCTGGTGTCTGCCCTGGGCCAACGCGCTGCGGGCGGCGCGCAGTTCGGTGTCGTCCAGAGCGTCGTCGAGGACGTCGCCTGCGGCGTTGTCGGCGATGCCCTCGCGCACGTCGCCGGGGGCTTCGCCGGACGTGTCGTCCAGGGCCTCCGGGTCGTGCGGGGTGGTGCCGCCGGGTCGTTCCGCGGGGGCGCGGCGCGCGCCGAGCAGAGGCGGGAGTGAGGTCACCGCGGGTCTTCCTGTTTTCGGGCTGTCATCGACCGATCACGCACAGCCAACCCTGAGCCAAGGGTCGCGTCAAGCGGAACGGTGATGTTACTGGATTCAACTGCCTTGGAGGAAGCGGCACTTGAGGTGACTCCAGGTCGGCCCGGGCACCTCTCCGGCGGGCCCTGTGGCGTACGCCATGGCGGGGGACGCACCGGGCACCCACCATGGCGGGACGGTCCCCCGGCCGGCCGCCCGGTGGCGGCGTGACCGGGACAACCGGCCGGTTCCGGGTACTCTCCGGGTCAATGCCGTCCCCGGAGCACTACAGTCGGCCACTGCGCGTCCGTGGTCCGGCCGGATGATCGAGGTACGCAGCGTGTCCGTTCTGGTTCTCCTTCTCGCCGTCAGCGCGGCCTGCTGTCTGGGCTTCGGGTTCGTGCTCCAGCAGGACGCCGCGCAGCGGGCGCCGCTGAGCGACTTCCTGTCCTTCCGGCTGCTGCTCGACCTGATGCGCGTGCCGCGCTGGCTGGGCGGCCTCGGGCTGATGATCGCCGGCATGGTGCTCGGCGCGATCGCCCTCGGCAAGGGGGAGATCTCCCTGGTCGAACCGCTGCTGGCGACCAACCTGCTGTTCGCGCTGGCCCTGTCGCGGTATCGGACCAGACAGCCGCTCGGCCGTCAGGGCTGGGCCGGTCTGCTGCTGCTCGCGGGCGGGGTGAGCGCGTTCATCCTGGCGGGTGAGCCGCGCGGGGGCAGCGCCGTCGCCGACCCGCTGCGGCACTGGCTGATCGTCGGCGCGATGGTGGGGGTGGCGCTGCTGCTCACGGCGTACGGCAAGCGTTCCCGGCTGAGCTGGGGCCCGGTCCTGCTGGCCACCGCCGCCGGGCTGCTCTACGGCGTGCAGGACGCGCTGACCCGGGTGAGCGGCACGCTCTTCGGCGCCGACGGGCTCACCGGGCTGCTGACCAGCTGGCAGCCGTACGGCGTGCTGGCCTGCGGGGTCACCGGTCTGGTCCTGGTGCAGAGCGCGTTCGAGACGGCGCCGCTGCGCATGTCGCTGCCCGCGCTCACCGCCGCCGAGCCGCTCGCCGGGATCCTGTGCGGGGTGGGTTTCCTCGGCGACCGGCTGCGCACCGACACCGGGGCGCTGGCCTGGGAGGCGGCCGGACTCGCGGCCGTGGTCGCGGGCATCGTGCTGCTCGGGATGCACCCGGCGATGCCCTGCGGCGGCGCGGAGTCCGAGCCCCCGGCCCGGGACCTGCAACGCCGCTGAGCCCCGGCCCGGGGTCCTGGACCGGCCGCTGAGGCGCCGCCTGCTTGGATGACGGCATGAACCCAGCCGACCCCGCACACGACCCCGCACACGACCCCGCACACGACCCCGCACACGAGATCCTCGACATCGTCGACGAGCACGACCGGGTGATCGCGCGGTATCCGCGCGGCGAGGCCTACGCCCGCGGGCTGCGCCACCGGTGCGCGTTCATCGAGGTCAGGGACGCCTCCGGCCGGCTCTTCGTGCACCGGCGCACGGCCACCAAGCTGGTCTTCCCGGCCCTGTACGACATGTTCGTCGGCGGGGTCGTCGGGGCGGGCGAGTCCTACGACGAGGCCGCCCTGCGCGAGGCCGAGGAGGAGCTGGGCGTGTCCGGCCTGCCCCGGCCGGAGTTCCTCTTCAAGTTCCTGTACGACGACGGCGCCGGGCGCACCTGGTGGTCCGCGGTCTACGAGGTGCGCTGCGAGCTGCCGGTACGGCCTCAGGCGGAGGAGGTCCAGTGGTACGACTTTCTGCCCGAGGACGAGGTCGAGCGGCGGCTCGGCAGCTGGGAGTGGGTGCCGGACGGGCTGGCCGCGTACGAGCGGCTGCGGGCGTTCCGGGCCGGGCGGTGAGGCGCCGGTAGGGTCGGCGGCGTGAGCGGATTCGTGGACAACGTCCGGCTGTGGTTCGCGCCGGAGCGGGTGCGGGACGAGGGCGACACGCCCGACTACCGGTTCTCGCTGGCCAACGAGCGCACCTTTCTCGCCTGGCTGCGGACGGCCCTGGCGCTGATCGGCGGCGGGTTCGCGGTGGACCAGTTCCTGCCGGACCTGCGCTGGGCGTGGCGGGCCGGTCTCGCGCTCGCGCTGCTGGCGGCCGGGGTGCTGTGCGCGCTGCGCGCGGTGAACCACTGGGTGCGCTGCGAGCGGGCGATCCGGCGCGGCGAGGACCTGCCGGCGTCCCGGTTCCCGGCGCTGCTGGGCGTGGTCGTCGCGGTGGTGGCGGTGGCGATGGTGGTCGTGGTGCTGGCCGGATGGGAGAAGTGAGCGCCGGGCGGGACCCGGGGCTCCAGCGGGCCGGGCGGGACCCGGAGCTCCAGCGCGCCGGGCGGGACCCCGGGCTCCAGCCCGAGCGGACCCGGCTGGCGTGGCGGCGTACGACGCTGTCGGCGGTCGTGGCCGCGGTGCTCGCGGTGCGGACGGCACTGCGCGACGGGTCGGCCCTCGGGGTGACCATGGCCGCGCTGTGCTGTCTGCTGTGGCTGTGCTTCCTGGGCCTGGCGCATGGCCGGATCCGGGTGCTGTCCGCCGGGTCCCCGCCGCCGGCACTGGCCGCCCGGCGGGCGACGGCGGCGGTGCTGTGCGCGGTGGCACTGGCGGTGTGCGCGGCCGTACTGGTGGTGTGACCGCCCGAGCGACCCGGATCCGTGGTGGCCAGGGGTTATCCCGCGGAAACCCTTGAGGCGGCTGGAGCGGCGTCCGCCGAGTCCCCCGTGCGCCGGTTCACAGCGCGATCACGATCTTGCCGTGCGCGTGCCTCTCGGCCTGCGTGGTCACGGCTTCCCGGATCCGCTCGACCGGGTAGGTCGCCGCGATCGGCACCGTGATCTCGCCGGAGTTGATCAATTCGGCGATCCGCTCCATGGCGCCCGGACCCGCGTCGACGGCGCCCGCCTTGTGCACACCGGGCGGCGGGGCGGGGCCGTCGGCCACGACGGTGACGCGGTCGGGTGCCACGCCGAGCTTGAGCGCGGTCTCGGCCGCCTCCCTTCCGAACAGGTCGGCGGCGGTGGTGATCCCCTCGGGGGCCAGGGCCCGCACCCGGTCCGCCAGGCCGGGGCCGTACGCCACGGGTTCGGCGCCGAGCCCGCGCAGGAATCCGAACGTGCCCTCGGAGGCGGTGCCGAGCACCCGGGCGCCGGCGAGCTTCGCCAGCTGCACGGCGAAGATGCCTACGCCGCCCGCCGCTCCACCGATCAGGACGGTGTCCCCGGCGCGGAGCCCGATCGCGGCGAGCGCGGCGGAGGCCGTCAGGCCGGACACCGGAAGCGTGGCCGCCACCTCGTCGGCGATGCCCTCCGGGGTGTGCCACAGATTCGGCGCGGGTGTCTCGACCAGCACGAAATCGGCGACGGAGCGGCCGATCGCGGCCCCGTACACCCGGTCGCCGACCGCGAATCCCGTCGCTTCGGCGCCGACCTCGTCCACCACTCCCGCGAAGTCGCTGCCGAATCCGGCCGGCAGGGTGATGCCGAACCGCGCCGCCATGTCGGGCTGCGTGGTGATCTGCCAGTCCATCGGATTCAGCCCGGCCGCGGTGACCCGGACGCGCACCTCGTCCGGCGCGGCGTGCGGCTCGGGTATGTCCCGCACTTCGAGTACTTCCGGACCGCCGAACCGCTCGTAACGCACAGCTTTACTCATCGATGACCTCTCCTGGCCAGTGATGGGACTTGGTCTCATCGACCCTACAGCAAGCGATGGGACCAAGTCCCGTACACTGTTCGCATGGCTCGCTGGCAACCCGACGCACCAGGACGACTCGCTGCCGCCGCCCTCGACCTCTTCGAGGAGAACGGCTACGAGAACACGACCGTGATCGAGATAGCGGAGCGCGCGGGGCTCACCAAGAGCACGTTCTTCCGGCACTTCCCGGACAAGCGCGAGGTGCTCTTCGGCGGGGGTACGGTGGCCGGCCTGCTCGTCGAGGGGATCGCCTCGGCGCCGCCGGGGGCCGGGCCGCTCGACACGGTGGCGGAGGCCCTCGACGCGCTCGGCCGGACGTTCTTCACCGCCGACCACCGCGACTTCAGCCGCCGGCGCCAGGCCGTGCTGAACGCCCATACGGAACTGCGGGAACGCGAAGCCCTGAAACGGATCGGCCTCACCGCCTCGATGATCGAGGCCCTCAGGCACCGGGGAGTCCCGGACCTGACCGCGCGCGTGGCCGCGCAACTGGGCACGCTCACCTGGGAGATCGCCTTCGACCAGTGGATCGACGCCGGCAACGGCGAGGGCTTCGGCCCGCTGGCACGACAGGCGCTCGCCGAGGTACGCGCGGCGGGAGCCGCAGGCTAGGCCGTCGGGTCCCGGGCGTCCGACCACGCCATGGTGACGGCCCTCGGGGGCGAGCGGATCGGCGAGACCTCGCGGGTACGCGACCGCCACGCAACCAGGGTGCCCCGATACATCCCTTTCGCGTGGCAGCCTGTGCGTCGTCAACTCCGCGTGCCAACTCCCCGTACCCCGAAGGTGAGCACCATGACCGCCCCGCACCAGGAACACACGGACCACGGGACACACCGCCACGGCCCCGACTGCGGGCACACCGCCGTCCCGCACGGCGACCACGTCGACTACGCGCACGACGGTCATCTGCACCGGGAGCACGGCGGCCACTGGGACGAGTGCGAGCCGGCCGGGCACAGCGCGCACGAGGGTCACGAGCACGTGCACCACGACGAGTGCGGGCACGCGTGGGTGCCGCACGGCGACCACGTCGACTATCTGCACGACGGGCACCGGCACGCCGAGCACGGGGACCACTGGGACGACCACTGACCCGCCCGGAACGCACCGGCCGGCTCCCCCAGGGGCGGCCGGCCGGGGTGGCCCCGGTCACGTTTCCGGTCGCGTTCGCGTCACCCACTGGACGACATACCGACCGGTCGGCATCATGAGGGGCGTCGTGTTCACCCGTTCGTAGGAGTGATGTATGAGCGCCGACCACCCGCCCGGCCTCGACCTGGACCGGCTGCGCGCCCTGCTCGACCGGGAACGCCCCGGGCTGGTCGCCGGCCCCCTGAGCGGCCGGCTGATCGAGGGCGGACGGTCCAACCTCACCTACGCGGTCTCCGACGGCACCGGCCGCTGGGTCGTACGGCGCCCTCCGCTCGGCCATGTCCTGGCCACCGCGCACGACATGAGGCGCGAGCACCGGGTGATCAGCGCCCTGCACCCCACCTCCGTACCGGTCCCCCGGCCGGTGCTGCTGTGCGAGGACGAGGAGGTGCTCGGGGCGCCGTTCTACGTGATGGAGTTCGTCGAGGGCACCCCGTACCGCACCGCCGATCAGCTCGTCCCGCTCGGCCCGGAGCGCACCCGGGACGCGGTGCTGTCGCTGGTGGACACGCTGGTCGAGCTGCACGCGGTGGACCCCGCCGAGGTGGGCCTCGCTGACTTCGGCCGCCCGGAGGGGTTCCTCGACCGGCAACTGCGCCGCTGGGGCAAGCAGCTCGACGCCTCCCGCGACCGCGAGCTGCCCGGCATCGACGAGCTGCACGCGGCGCTCGGCCGGGACCTGCCGCCCTCCCCCGCCGCGACCGTGGTGCACGGCGACTACCGGCTCGACAACGTGCTGATCGGTGAGGACGACCGGATCAACGCGATCCTCGACTGGGAGATGTCCACCCTCGGCGACCCGCTCACCGACCTCGGCCTGCTGGTGATGTACAGCCAATCGCTCGGCATGCCCACCTCTCCCGTCTCCACCACCGCCGAGGCACCGGGCCATCCCGCCCCACGCGAGCTGATCGAGCGGTACGCCGCGCGTTCGGGGCGCGACGTCTCCCAGGTCTCCTGGTACACGGCGTTCGCCTGGTTCAAGCTCGCCGTGATCCTGGAGGGCATCCACTACCGGTACACGCTGGGCCAGACGGTCGGGCGCGGCTTCGACCGCATCGGCGAACTCGTACCCGTCTTCATCGACCACGGACTGACCACCCTCCAGGAAGGCTGAGCCCCATGGACTTCGCGTTCGACGCGCGCACCGAGGAACTGCGGGCCAGGCTGCTGGCCTTCATGGACGAGTACGTGTACCCGGCCGAGCCGGTCGCCGAGGAGCAGCGGGCCGCGCTGGCCTCGCCCTGGGACACCCCGGCCGTGGCGAGGGAGCTGAAGGCGGAGGCGCGCCGGCAGGGCCTGTGGAACCTGTTCCTGCCGGACGCCGAGTACGGCGCCGGGCTGACCAACCTCCAGTACGCGCCGCTCGCCGAGATCACCGGCCGCTCCCCGCACCTGGCGCCGCCCGCGACGAACTGCGCCGCGCCCGACACGGGGAACATGGAGGTGCTGGCGCAGTTCGGTGACGAGCGGCAGAAGAAGCAGTGGCTGGAGCCGCTGCTGGCGGGTGAGATCCGCTCGGCGTTCGCGATGACCGAGCCGGAGGTGGCCTCCTCGGACGCCACCAACATCACCACGCGGATCGAGCGGGACGGCGACGAGTACGTCATCACCGGCCGCAAGTGGTACATCTCCGGGGCGATGAACCCGGACTGCGCGATCTTCATCGTGATGGGCAAGACCGACCCGGACGGCCCGGACATCCGCCGTCAGCAGTCCATGGTGCTGGTGCCGCGCGACACCCCGGGCGTCACGGTGAAGCGCGCCATGCACGTCTTCGGCTACGCGGACCACTCGCACGGCGGGCACGCGGAGGTCGTCTTCGACCGCGCGCGGGTGCCGGTCGCGAACCTGGTCGGTGAGGAGGGCGGCGGCTTCGCCATCGCCCAGGCCCGGCTCGGCCCGGGACGCATCCACCACTGCATGCGGCTGATCGGCATGGCCGAGCGGGCGATCGAGCTGATGTGCCGGCGCGCGGTCTCCCGTACCGCGTTCGGCAAGCCGCTGGCCCGGCAGGGCGTGGTGCAGGAGTGGATCGCGGACGCCCGGGTCACCGTCGAGCAGTTGCGGCTGCTGGTACTCAAGACGGCCTGGCTGATGGACACCGTCGGCAACCGGGGCGCGCACACCGAGATCCAGGCCATCAAGATCGCCACCCCGCGCGCGGTGGTCGGCATCCTGGACCGGGCGATCCAGCTGCACGGCGCGGGCGGGGTGAGCCAGGACTTCCCGCTGGCCGAGCTGTACGCGAGCGCCCGCACCCTGATGCTGGCCGACGGTCCGGACGAGGTGCACCAGCGGTCGCTGGCGCGCCGGGAGCTGAAGAAGTACGTCTGAGGTAGGAGCCGGTGCCCTCAGGGGCGCAGTGCCCGCAGGAGGAGGTCGGCGAGGTGGTCGGCCACCTCCTGGGGGGTGAGGGGGCCGTCGGGGCGGTACCAGGTCGACAGGTGGTGGACCGAGCCGAAGTGGTAGTCCACGACCAGGTCGGCCGGGGTGGCCGTGGCGAAGACACCGGCCTGCTGGCCCTCCTCGATCAGGGCGCGGAAGCGTTCGTGGTAGCGGCGGCGCTCGGCGCGGACCTGCTTGTTCTTCTCCGGGCTGAGGTGGTGCATGGACCGGAAGAAGATCATCGCGTCGTCGAGGTGCTCGATGGTGGTGACGACGACGTCGGCCGCCGCCGCCCGCAGCCGCTTCTCCACCGGCTCGTCGGCGTCGGCGAGCGCGTCGAGCCGCTCCTGCTGGACACGCAGCATGCGGGCGTACACCTCATGCAGCAGGTCGTCCTTGGAGCCGAAGTAGTGGTACAGCGCCCCCTTGGTGACGCCGGCCGCCTCCACGATCTCCTGCACGGAGGTGCGGTCGTAGCCCTGCTCGGCGAAGAGCCGGGTGGCGGCGGCCAGCAGCCGCTGCGGGACGGGCGTGCCGTCCTTGTCCGTGGTCCTGGGCACAGCCGCCACCTGCCTTTCCTCGTCGCCTACTGACCGGCGTCGTTGTCGTCGTGCGCGCGGGAACGCAGTTCCCGTCGGAGGATCTTGCCACTCGCCGTCTTCGGCAGGTCGGGCAGGATCTCCACCTGGCGCGGGTATTTGTAGGCGGCCAGTCTCTCCTCGCAGTACACCGCGAGTTCGTCCGGGTCCGCCGCCGCGCCCGGGCGGAGGCTGATGTAGGCGCGGACGGTCTCGCCGCGGTAGCCGTCGGGGACGCCGACGACGGCGGCCTCGCGGACCGCCGGGTGGGTGTAGAGGACGTCCTCGACCTCGCGCGGCCACACCTTGAAACCGGACGCGTTGATCATGTCCTTCTTGCGGTCGACGACGTACAGCCAGCCGTGCTCGTCCATGAACCCGATGTCGCCGGTGCGCAGTTCGCCGCCGGGGAAGGTCTCGGCGGTGGCGTCGGGGCGCCGCCAGTAGCCGGGGACGACCTGCGGTCCGCCGACGACGATCTCGCCCTGCTCGCCGAACGGCACCTCGGCGCCGGTGTCGTCCACGATCCGCACCACCGTGTCCGGACCGGGCACCCCGACGGCCAGCGTGCCGGAGCGCGGGTCGACCGGGGCCTCCAGATGGGGCGGTACGGAGGCGCAGGGGGCGGTGCACTCGGTGAGGCCGTAGCCGTTGCGGATGTACGGCCCGAAGCCCGCCCGGAACTTCTCCACGAGGGCGGGCGGCAGCGGGGCGCCGCCGGAGGAGACGGCCCGGAAGGAGGCGAAGTGGTCCGGGGTGACGTCCGGGTGGGCGGCCAGGGCCATGAACGCGGTGGAGGGGCCGACCGTGTAGTGCGGCCGGTGCTCGGCGAAGGCGTCCAGGACGACACCGGCCGCGAAGCGGTAGGTCAGCACCAGCGTGCCGGTGCTGTTCAGGCAGGCGCCGAACTCGCAGACCATGCCGGTGATGTGGAACAGGGGCGCGAGCGCGTAGTAGACGGGTGCCTCGGGCAGTCGCAGTCCGGTGCGCTGCCGTTCGGCGTTGTACATGATGTTGCGGTGGGTGTTGGTGGCGCCCTTGGGGGTGCCGCTGGTGCCCGAGGTGTAGCTGATCAGCGCGATGTCGTCCGGGCGCGGGGCGCGGCCCCCGGGTGCGGTGCCGCCCCGGCGGGCGACGGTCACGAGGTCGTCGGCGTCGGGCGCCTCGGGCAGCCGTGCGAAGGACAGCACCCGGGGGTCGTCGCGGGTCTGGAGGTCGCGCTCGCAGGCGGTGAGCACGGTCCGCACCGGGGAGCCGGCCGCGGTGTCCCTGAGGTACGACTCCCAGGCCCGGTCGGAGCAGACCAGCGCGGCCGGCTCCGCGTCGCGCAGGACGTGGGCGACCTCGGCCGACTTGTACATGGGGTTGACGGGGACGACGGTCGCCCCGGCCTTCCAGGCGCCGAGCACGGCGAGCACGAAGTGCGGCGAGTTCTGGAGCAGTACGGCCACCCGGTCGCCGGGCTCCAGTCCGCGCGCGGCGAGGTGGGCGGCGACGGAGTCGCTCAGCTCGTCCACCTCGCGGTAGGTCAGCCGGCCGTCGAAGTAGGCGAGGAAGGTCCGCCCGGGTGCCTCGGCGACGGCGCGGCGCAGGGCGTGCACGAGGGAGTCGGCGGGGGCGACGGGGGCGCGCTGGGCGTCGTCGAGGAGGGCGAGCCAGGGCTTGTCGGCGTAGCGGGCGGGGGCGGCGGTCACCGGGCCTGCTCCCACTTCCGCTGGAGGTGGTTCATGCCGGCCAGCCAGCGGTCGGGGGTGGCGGCCCGTGCCTCGTAGAACTCGGCGACCTCCGGGTGCGGCAGGATCAGGAAGCGGTCCTGCTCGATGCCCTTGAGGAGGGCGTCCGCGACGGCCTCGGGTTCGATGGCGGTGGGCTGGAGCACCAGGTCGCCCGCGCTGCCGGTGGCGGCGAGCATGTCGGTGCGCACGCCCTGCGGGCAGATGGCGTGCACGTTGACGCCCCGGTGGCGGTAGGTGAGGGACAGCCACTCGGCGAAGGCCAGCGCGCCGTGCTTGGTGACGCTGTAGGAGGGGGCGCCGATCATGGTGAGCAGGCCGGCGGCGGACACGGTGGACACGAACCGGCCGCTGCCACGCTCCAGCCAGCCGGGCAGCAGCTCGTGGGCGGCGCGGACGTGGGCCATCACGTTGACGTCCCAGGACAGGGCCCAGGACCGCTCGTCCAGCGGTCCGCCGGTGCCGCCGTCCTCGAAGGCGACGCCCGCGTTGGCGCAGTAGACGTCGACGGTGCCGCCGAGCGCGTCGCGGGCCTCGGCGACGATCGCGGAGGCGTCGCCCGGTACGGCGGTCCCGCCGATCTCCGCCGCCACCGCCTTGGCCTTCTCGGCGTCCAGGTCGTTCACCACGACCCGGGCGCCCTCGGCGGCGAACCGGCGGGCCAGCGCGGCCCCGATCCCGCCTCCGGCCCCGGTGACGACCACTCCCGCATCCCGCACGGCTTCCACCATCGGTCTCCTTCGACACGGCGTCGACGCGACGTCGACACGACGCGACTCGGCTCAGCCCCGACAGACTAACCAGTCGGTATGTGTAAAGGAAGGCCGACCGCACCAACGTTCAAGGGGCGCCTCAGCGCGGGCGCGCCCGGGTCACGCACGGCACCTTCCCCCCATCGGAGGCATCCATGGACCTGTCCCGACGCAGTGTGCTCGCCACCTCCGCCCTGGCGGCGGCTCCGCAGCCCCGGCACCGCGCGGCACCGCGCACGGGACCGCGCACCGGCTTCGAGCGGCTCGCGGCCGACGGCTACGCCCTGCTGGCGGGCGACCGGGTGGGTGTCGTCACCAACCCGACCGGCGTCACCCGGGACTCCGCGCACATCGTCGACGTCATGCACCGCGACTCCCGGGTCCGGCTGACGGCGGTCTTCGGCCCGGAGCACGGCTTCCGCGGCACCGCCCAGGCCGGCGGCTCCGAGGGCCGCTACGACGATCCGGCGACCGGGCTGCCGGTCTACGACACCTACCTCAAGAGCGGCCGTCCGCTGGCCGACGTGTTCACCGCCGCCGGAGTCGACACGGTCGTCTTCGACATCCAGGACGTGGGCGCCCGCTTCTACACCTACATCTGGACGCTGTACGACTGCATGGAGGCGGCGGCGCTCGCGGGCAAGCGCTTCGTCGTCCTGGACCGGCCGAACCCGGTGACCGGACGCGCGGCCCAAGGGCCCGTGCTGCACAAGGAGTTCGCCACCTTCGTCGGCCGGCAGCCGATCGCGCAGGCGCACGGGATGACGGTCGCCGAGCTGGCCCGGCTGTTCAACGGGGAGTTCCTGGGCACGCCGGCCGAGCTGGACACCGTACTGATGACCGGCTGGCGGCGCGGCGACTTCCACGACGCCTCGGGGCTGCCGTGGGTGCCGCCGAGCCCGAACATGCCCACCGCGGACACGGCGCTGGTGTACGCGGGCACCGGCATGTTCGAGGGCACCAACCTCTCCGAGGGGCGGGGCACCACCCGGCCCTTCGAACTGCTCGGCGCCGAGGGGATCGACGGGCGCTGGGCCGCCGCCACGAACGGGCTGGGGCTGCCCGGGGTCCGGTTCCGGGAGGCGTACTTCGCGCCCACCTTCTCCAAGTTCGCGGGGAAGACGGTCGGCGGGGTGCAGGTCCATGTGCACGACCGGGCGGCCTTCGACCCCGTACGCACCGGGATCGCGCTGCTGGTGACCGCCCGCGAGGTGTGGGACGGCTTCGCGTGGCGCTCGGACGACTGGATCGACAAACTCACCGGCTCCACGCGGGTGCGCACGATGATCGACGCGGGCGCCGGCACCGACGAGGTGACCGGCGCCTGGCGGGCGGAGCTGGACGCGTTCCGGCGGGTCCGGAAGGAGTACCTGCTGTACCGGTGAGGCGCGGGGCGGCGGGCCGTGCCGGACGGCCCGCCGCCGGTGTCACGCCGGTGTCCGCCGGCGGTCACCTCATCGGTCGCCTCAGCGGTGCGAGGTGTACTCCACGACCTGCTGGAAGGTCGGCCGGTTCTGCCAGCTGATCTTGCCGTGCTTGATGCCGCCCAGGGTGCGCTGGGCGATCGAGTCGGCGCACCACTGGTCGCCGGCGGAGCACTGGTCGTCGCCCGGGTAGACCTGGGCGGCGGTCAGTCCGGCCGCCTGCTTGAGGGTGCTGATCAGGGTGTCACGGCAGGCGGTGAGGCTCCCGCCGCCGCAGTAGGTGTGCGCGAGCCCGCCCTGGACGTTCTCGCCGAGCACCGCCCGTATGTCCTTGTCGACATAGCTCCACCAGCCGTACTGGAAGGAGCTTCCGGCGTGCGAGCCGGTCGGGCCGTGACCGGCGGAGGGTGCCTCGTCGACCGGCAGGTTGTGGGTGAGGGCGGTGTAGAGGTCGGTGCCGAGACCCGGCTCGAACTCGGCCTTGACGAGCAGCGGCCACCAGGCGTCCAGGATGCGGACGGCGTCGGCGTTCGCGTAGGTCTTGGAGCCGGCCGAGGTCTCCGTGCGCTTGGCGCCCGAGCTGACCCACGCCTGGAGCTTGCTCACCGCGGCGGCGGCCGTGGGGTCGGTCACCGCCGCCGAGTCGACCACCTTCAGCAGTTCGGGCAGCACGTCCTCGGCGCGCAGGTCGGCGACGGCCGCGTCCGACATGGCCTGCACCAGCTTGGTACGGGTCACGCCGCCGGCCGCGACGAGCTTCTTGACCCGGTCGTCCAGCAGGTCGCCGCGGTGCACCGAGCCGTCGCCCCAGGACGCGGTGGTGTAGTCCTGGGCCTGCTTGTTGTTCCAGGAGATGTAGTAGTCCTGGTCGACGGAGTTGGGGTGCGCGGCGGGCGGGGTGTAGTCGGCGGTGTTGCCGTCCCCGTTCCAGTTCTTCCACTCGTACGCCGGCCGCGCCCAGACGGGGAACTCGGCGTCGACGCCGGTCGCCCGGACCGGGTTGTCGCCGCTGTTGTAGTAGGCGGTGTGCTGGGAGTCGGCGTAGAACCAGTTGAAGGTGAAGTTGATGTGCTGCGCCGCCCGCTGGAAGTCCGCCGGGCCCTTGACGTAGTCGGGGTCGTTGAGCATCTGGAAGCCGATGATGGAGTCGGCCTCGTGCAGGTACGAGGAGCGCAGGGTGGTGTAGGCGACCTTCTTGCCGCCGACGGTGGCCCGGTACTGCACCGGCCCGTACTTGGTGCGCCACACCCGCATGGTGTACGAACCGGCCGCCGTGCCGTCGGCCAGGGTGGGCTTCCAGGAGTTCTTCTGCTCGACCTTGTCCATGGCCGTGCAGGTGCCGCGGTACAGGTAGTGGTAGTCGTCCTGGCACAGTTCGACGGCGTAGGTGTCGATGATGTCCTGGCCGGACGTGGTGGCGCTCCACGAGTAGTCCTGGCCGCGGCCGAGTTCGACGTACATGCTCAGGCCCGCGAAGGAGGCGCCGCGCGCGCTGAGGCCGGGGCCCTGGATCTCCTGGAGCATCAGCAGCTGCGGCGCGAAGTAGCCGGTCTGCGGTCCGAAGACGGCGATGGGGTGGCCGCTCGCGGTGTGCTTGCCGCTGACCACCAGGGCGTTGGACATGCCGCGCCTGGCCGAGCCGAGGGTGGCCTTGGCCGCCGAGGTGGACATGCCCTTGGCGGCGGCGGTGGCCGCGCTGCCGGTGCGGTCGTAGACGAGGGGTTCCTGGGTCACGCTGCCCGCGTCGGGCAGGGCCTCGCCCTGGGCGTCGGCGGGCTTGGTGGCGTAGGGGAAGCTCTGCCCGTCGTGCACGGTGAGGGCCGCCTCGGGGTCGTTGCGCTCACGGAAGGACTCCCAGACCCTGGTGCCCTCCTCGACGCCGTACTTGGACTGGGCGGCGATCAGGGACAGGGCGTTGTCGACCTCGCCGCCCCCGCCGGAGCCGAACAGCGAGCCGATCACGGAGGCGAGCGCCACCAGGTCGGTCACCTTGAAGTGCTCGATGGTGCCGGCGTTGGTGATGGCGTCCTTGTGCCCGGTCAGGTCGTACTCGCCGGGGAAGTAGCGGCCGCTGTCGGAGGCGTCGATGTAGGCGTTGATGCCGTCCAGGTAGGCCTTGACGTCAGCGAGGGCCTGCGCGCCCCGGTCGCCGCTGTTCGCCACGGCGTTGTCGATCTGCGCCTGGAGGTCGGCCTCGGTGTAGGGGGCGTTGCGGTAGAACTGCTGCTCCAGGCCCTGGTTGGCGGCGGCGCCGCCGGCGAAGCCGGTGAGCTGGCCGCGGCCCACGTGCCGGAAGACGTCCATCAGCCACAGCCGGTCCTCGCCGGCGGCGTATCCGGCGCCGTACTCGGTGCCGTAGCGGGTGGTGCCGGTGATGTGGGGCACACCGGTCTTCTTGTCGCGGACGATGGTGACGTCGGAGCGCCCGCCGGGCTTCTCGGTGGAGGCGATCTGGTCGGCGGGGACGCCGAAGGAGGCGTCGTTGAAGAAGGTGTTGATCTTCGCGTCGGTCAGGGCCGGGTAGCCGGTGGCGAGGTTGGCGTACGGGCCGAGCTGGTCCTCGGCGTGCGCGGGCTGGGTGCCGAAGGCCTGGTTGAGGAGGATCTGCGCGAGGGTGGCGTTGCCGTTCTCACCGGGCGGCAGGATGTCCGAACACTGGCCGCCGCAGTAGTCGTTGGAGGCGGCGGTGCCGGCCGCCGACGCGGCCGTCTGGGTGAGCGGGACGAGAAGACCGGTTATCAGTACGCATACCGACGCCGTCTTCAGGAACCCGAAGAGTCTGCGGGACGTTCTCACTCTGTCGAAGGCGTTACGTGGGGTTCGCCGTTGCATGGCAGCTCCTAGGACAAGGGTGCGCGAACGTTACCGCCGGTATCCCCACGTTAAAAGGTGAACATGCGTCACTTTTCAAGAAGCGTGACCCAGGACGACCCGAGAAGAGATGGAGCCGATTCGCCTGTCGATACGTCTACTCGACGACGTCCGCGCGACGAAGCCGAAGTGACCGGAGTACAGGTGCAGGTGTGACGGAGGTGCAGGGCGATGGCAGGTTTCCGGAGTCTGGCGAGACAGGTACGCGATCCGGGCTGTGACCTGGCACTGCGGCGGTACTCACTGCGCAAGTGCCTTGAGAAGTTCGCCCCTTACGGGCATCGGGCGACCTGGGACCATCTGTGCTCCCGGGCGGGGTTCGGCCCCGAGGACCGCTCCCCCGAACCGGCGCGGCTCGTGGCCGCGCTGGAGGAGTTGGAGGAGGCCCGCTCGGTCTGGCAGGCGTACGAGACGGAGTTCACCGAGCGGCGCAGGAAGGAGAAGCACGACGGGCTGCGGCGGCCGGGCAGTGTGGACGACTGGCACCGGATGACCTGGGGCGGTTTCGGGGTCGCCTGGTGCGACGACCCGCGCGTGCACCCGAGGGCGCCGCTCGCCGAGGTCCTGCGCCGGCTGATCGCCGCCCTGGAGCGGGCCCCGGGCTCCTGCTGCCCGGTCTGCGCCGGCGAGCACCTGGTCTGGCGGTACGGCCTGGACCACGATCCGTCCTCCGGCCCGGTCTGCGCGGACTGCGGAATCCTGGTCCCGCGTCCGGTGCTGACGGACCGGGCGCTGGCGTTCGCTCGGCGGGAACGGTTGCTCATGTCGGCGTGACGGGCCCGTGCGGGGCTGGTGGGAGGGGGTGCGCGAGAGGCGCGCGTGACTGTGTCTGGGGGCGCGCGGCTGTGGCTGGGGGCGCGTTTCGGACTGGGGGTGCGCTTCGGGCTGCGGGGGCTTGAGGGCTCGGGGCGTGGGCCGCTCGGGGGCTTGTGGCTCCTGGCTCATGGCTCATGGCCGTGGGGCGGTGCGGGCTGGCACCATCGAGGGATGGTGCAGGTCTGTCTCAACGGGCGGCGTTCGGCAGCGGACGGCGCGGCGGTTCCGACGTCCCCGGGTGAGTTGGCGCGGGCGGCGGCCGAAGCGGTCGCGGCCGGTGCCACCTCGGTCCACGTCCATCCGAAGAACCCGTGCGGGGAGGACAGTCTCTCCCCGCGCGTGCTGGCGCCGGTGCTGGAGGCCGTGCGCGCCCGGGTGCGGGTCCCCGTCGGGGTGACCACGGGCGCGTGGGCCGAACCCGATCCGGCCGACCGGCTGGCGCGGGTGCGCGGTTGGGCGGTGCGGCCCGACTTCGCCTCGGTCAACTGGCACGAGGAGGGCGCCGAGGCGATCGCCGCCGAGCTGCTGGAGATGGGCGTCGGTGTGGAGGCGGGCATCTGGTCGGGCACGGACGGCGCGGCCCGCTTCGGGGCCTCCCCCTTGGGGCCCCGGGTGCTCAGGGTGCTGGCCGAGGTGACCGACCCGGACCCGGCGACCGCCGAGGAGTCCGCGTGGGCGCTGCTGGCCGAGCTGGGCCGGGCGTTCGGCCGCCCGGTGCTGCTGCACGGCGAGGAGGGCGGCACCTGGCCGGTGCTGCGGCTGGCCGGCCGGCTGGGCCTGGACACCCGTATCGGCGTGGAGGACACCCTGCTGCTGCCGGACGGCCGCCGGGCCGCCTCCAACGCCGAGCTGGTCGCTCAGGCGCTGGCCCAGTAGGGGTCGTCCCACCGGAGGGGATCGGGCAGCCCTACCAGCTCCGCCCGCTTGGCCAGGTCGTGCTCGCCCCGTGCGCGCAGCCGGGGCGCGGCGTGCCGGGCGAACCACGCCTGGAGTTCGGCGACACCGGCGTCCTGGTCGGCGTGCCACCAGGAGAACGGCCAGTCGTCGCACTGGAGGTCGTAGAGCCAGGAGTCCGCACAGCTGACGAGGTGGGCGTCGGCGACGGGAGCCGAGGGCCACCGGTCGAGCAGGGGGGTCATCGTGGAGAGGATGCCGGTGCAGGTCTCGAAGACGTCGGCGACGGGGTACGGCGGCTCGGGGGTGGCCAGGGTCTCCTGCCACCAGGCGAACACGAAGTTCTCCACGGCCGAGGCCTGCTCGGCGGGCCAGGAGCGCCAGTCGACCTGGTGCAGGCCCTGCGCCTCCCAGCCGAGGCGGTCGAAGGCGCCGTCGGCCAGCGCGCGTGCCGCCGGGGGAAGCAGGCGGCGCATGGCCGCCGCGTTGTCGTCGAAGTGGTCGGAGACCTCTCTCATGAACATCTCGACCACGTCCACCGGGACGGATACGTCCGGCGTGCGCAGATAGGCGACCTCCTCGGGGAGGTGACAGCGGCCACAGCCGCTCTCGCCGGGGCTCACGCAGCCGGCGAAGACGGTGTCGATATCCGCGAGGGCCGCGGTGAGTGCGGGTGAGCGCAAGGGAGTTCGGTCCCGTCGGTACTCCGCGCACGGCGTCGCCGCCGGCCGAAGATCGCGACTCTACCAGCGGCTGATCCGCTTGCCTCTTGTTCGCGAAGGACGTGGCCAGCTGTGGGATCCCCTCCGTCCCTGCCGTCCCGCTCGGTCTTGCGGGCGGTGCCCTTGTCCATGCTCGCGGCGGGACCGCTGCCGGAACCAGGCAGAACCCCGCCGCCCGAGCCCCGCAGCCCTCAGTGGCCCTCGGGCAGCAAGCGGGAGCCTGTCAGGCGGGCGCCCGTGGCGTCGTCGGGGTTGGAGAGGACGCAGGTAGCCAGGGAGAGGCAGCCGCAGCCGATGCAGTCGGTGAGGTGGTCACGGAGTCGGTTGAGGCGGCGGATGCGTTCGTCGAGTTCGGAGCGCCACTTCTCGGAGAGGCGGGCCCAGTCCTCGCGGGTCGGGGTCCGCTCCTCGGGGAGTTCCGCGAGGGCCTCGCGGACCGTGGCCAGCGGGATGCCGACCCGTTGGGCCGCCCGGACGAAGGCGACCCGGCGCAGGGTGTCACGGGTGTAGCGGCGCTGGTTGCCGGTGGTGCGCCTGCTGCTGATCAGGCCCTTGGACTCGTAGAAGTGCAGGGCGGAAACGGCGGCGCCGCTGCGCGCGGAGAGCTGGCCGACGGTCAGCTCGTGGATCTTCTCGGGGATCTGGGGCACTCCTCAGAGCCTACCGATCCGCTCACCCGTGCCATCCGTTGACATCGCCCTCCCGCCCGACCATGCTAAGCAGTTGCTTAGAGACGCGAGCGAGAGGCCGGGAACATGGCAGAACCGAGGACCTTCACCTCCCCCGACGAGCTGAAGGCGGCGGTCGGCGAGCAGCTGGGCTACACCGACTGGCTGGAGGTCGACCAGAAGCGGATCGACCTGTTCGCCGAGGCCACCGGGGACCACCAGTGGATCCACGTCGACCCGGAGAAGGCGGCCCAGGGCCCGTTCGGGACGACCATCGCGCACGGTTACCTCACGCTGTCCCTGCTCCCGCTGTTCGGCCCGCAGCTGATCCGGGTCGAGGGCGTGCGCATGGGCGTGAACTACGGCACCAACAAGGTCCGCTTCCCCGCCCCCGTCCCGGTCGGCTCCCGGCTGCGCGCCACCGCGACCGTCACCGGTGTCGAGGACGTCACCGGCGGTGTCCAGGTCGCCGTCGCCTTCACCGTGGAGCGCGAGGGCGGCGACAAGCCGGTGTGCGTCGCGGAGTCGGTCTCCCGCTACTACCTCTGATACGTCAGAGCGCGGGCGCGTCTCAGCGCGCGCCCACCATCCGCAGCACCAGGCCGGCATAGAGTTCGCCGACCTGCTCGGGGGTGCGCGGGCCGTTGACGTCGAACCAGCGGGCCACGTCGATGCAGAGTGACAGCACCGCGAGCGTGGTGCCCTTCACGTCGGGCACGTCGAACTCGCCGGCCGCGACGCCGTCCTCGATGATCCCGCGCACCTCGGCGTCCACCTGCCGGCGCAGCGCGACGATCTCCGCGCGGGACTCGGGGCCGAGCGCGTCCAGCTCGTACTGCACGACCCGCGCGGTGGTGCGCCGCCCGGCGTGCCAGCGGACGAAGGAGCTGACGGCGTCGGCCAGCCGCTCCCGGGCGGTGCCCTCGCGGCGGGCGGCCGTGCGCAGGATGTCGAGCGCCTTGTCGTGCCCGATCCGGCTGATCCGGTGGAGCAGCTCTTCCTTGGTCTTGTAGTGGATGTAGAGCGCGGCCGGGCTCATCCCGGCCCGGCCGGCGATGTCGCGGGTGGTCGTCGCGTGGTAGCCGCGCTCGGCGAAGGCCTCCACGGCGGCGACCAGCAGCCGCCGGGCCGCGTCAGGGGTGACCTGTTCCCACGGCTCCACTTCGCCGCCGGTCGTCTCCTCCGCCGTACTCATCGCTCGCTCGGCCCCTCTCGGTGACAGAAGCACCACTTGACAGAGGCACCACCATACCGCCGACGGTGAGCGAGCGCTTAGTGTGGCCGCTCAGGGGTTTTTTCGAAGGGGTCGTGCTCGGCCAGCAGCTTCTCCAGCCGGGCCTGGTCGACGCGGCTGACGATCTGGCCGGCCTCCTGCCGGTCCCGGATCACCTTGGCGAGGGTGAAGGCGGAGGTGACGAGGTAGAGGACGGCGATGGCGAGGAAGGCCCGCACCCAGGCGTTGGCGTCCAGCCGGTAGATGCCGATGGCGGCGGCGGCCATGGCGACCGCGAAGGAGGCGACGGACTGGCCGTAGAAGGCGGCCGTGCTCTGCTGCTTGACCGGTGTCTCACTCATGGCACCGAGCATCCGCCGCCGGAGCGCGCCGCACATCCGCGCGGGTACTCAGACGGGGTACTCAGAACGCCGAAACCCCGGTCAGGGAGCGGCCGATGAGCAGTTTCTGGATCTGGCTGGTGCCCTCGTAGAGGGTCATCACGCGGGCGTCACGCAGGAGTTTGCCGACGGGGTACTCGTCGATGTAGCCGTAGCCGCCGAAGACCTGGAGCGCGTTGTTCGCGGCGCGCACGGCCGCCTCGGAGGCGAACAGTTTGGCCTTGGAGGACTCCACGGCGAAGGGTTCGCCCCGGTCGATCAGGTCGGCGACCCGCCAGGTCAGCAGCCGGGCCGCGTCCACGTCGACGGCGATGTCGCTGATCAGCTCCTGCACCAGCTGGTGGCGGGCGATGGGCTTGCCGAACTGCTCGCGCTCCCCCGCGTAGCCGACGGCGGCGTCGAGCGCGGCCTGGGCGATGCCGACGCAGCCGGCGGCCACCGACATCCGGCCCTTGGCGAGCGCGGACATGGCGACCGAGAAGCCCTTGCCCTCCTCGCCGAGCATCGCCGAGGCGGGTATCCGCACGCCCTCCAGGACCAGTTCGGCGGTGGCCTGGCCGCGCAGCCCGAGCTTGCCGTGGACGGTACGGCGGGTCAGGCCGGGGGTGTCGGCGGGCACCAGGAAGGCGGTCACGCCCTGGTGGCCGGGGGCGTCGGTGGAGCGGGCGAAGAGCAGCACCACATCGGCCCAGGTGCCGTTGGTGATGAACATCTTGGTGCCGTCGAGGACGTAGTCGTCGCCGTCGCGTACGGCCCGGGTGGTGAGGTTGCCGGCGTCGGAGCCGGTGCCCGGTTCGGTGAGGCCGAAGCAGCCGACGTACGCGCCGGACGTCAGCCCCGGCAGCCACCGCCGCTTCTGCTCCTCGCTCCCCCAGGCGGCGATGGTCTTGGCGACGAGGCCGAGCGAGACGGAGACGATGCCACGCACGGAGGAGTCGCCTCGGCCCAGTTCCTCGGTGACCAGGCAGTACGACAGGTGGTCGCCGCCCGAGCCGCCGTACTCCTCGGGGACCGTCAGCCCGAGGAAGCCGACCTCGCCGAGCTTTCTCACGATGCCCCGGTCGACCTCCTCGGCGCGGTCCCAGGCGATCACGTGCGGGGCGATCTCGCGCGTCACGAAGTCCCGGGCGAGCCGTCGTACGGCCGCCTGTTCCTCGCTGAGACCCAGGTTCACCACGTGATCACCCCACACGGACGGTTCTTGGCAGCGGTACGTCTTTGAAAGCCGTACATTTAAATTAGCACTGCTAGTTTCAGTTCGGGACCCTACTATGTGCGCCATGGCCCGACCGCGCAAGCCCCTGCTCAGCACCGACCGGATCGTCGAGACGGCCCGGGAACTCGTGGACCGCGAGGGCCTGGCGGCACTCTCCACGCGCCGGCTCGCCGCCGAGCTGGGGGTGAGCGGGCCCTCGCTCTACAACCACTTCCGCACCAAGGACGAGATCCTGGAGGCGGTCGCGGACTCGGTGAGCGCGCTGGTCGACCTGTCGATGTTCGACGGCGGCCGGGACTGGCGGACCGCGCTGCACGACTGGGCGGTCTCCTACCGGGCCGCGCTGCGCGCCCACCCGAACATCGTCCCGGTGCTGGCCCGGGGGCCCGGCCGCCGCCCGGCCGCCCTCCGGCTCGCGGACGCGGTGTACGGCGCGATGGTCGACGCGGGCTGGCCGCCGGCGCAGGCCACCTCGATCGGCGCGCTGATGCGGTACTTCATCATGGGCTCCGCGCTCGGCTCGTTCGCCGGGGGCTTCGTGGACGACGCGAGCGCGTACGACCCCGCCGACTATCCCCACCTCGGGCAGGCCCATCTGCTCGCCGAGCAGCAGGAGAAGATCGACGAGCGGGCCTTCGAGGCGGGGCTGTCGGCGCTGCTGGAGGGGCTTGCGCAGCAGTACGGGCGGGCGGGGCAGGGCGTTTAGGGGGCAGAGCCGCTGGGGGGCGGGGGCGGTTTCGGCAGGGGGCGGAGCAGGGCGGCCGCGGGGGCTCAGAAGACGACCAGGGCCCGGCCGCCCTTGCCCGCGAGCATGGTGTCGAAGGCGGTCGGGATGTCATCCAGGGAGATGTGGTCGGTGACCAGTGCCGAGAGGTCCAGGCGGCCCTCGCGGACGTGGTCGGCGAGTACGGGCAGGTCGCGGGCCGGGTCGGAGTTGCCGTAGACGCAGCCGGAGAGGGTGCGGCCCCAGTGGAAGATCTCCAGGGCGTTGAAGGTGACCTCCTGGTCCTTGCCGCCGATGCCGACGACGGTGGTCCGGCCGCCCCGGCGGGTGGCGTCCCAGGCGGCGCGGATGGTGACGGCGCGGCCGACGCACTCGATGGCGACGTCGACGCCCTGCCTGCCGGTGAGGGCGCGGATCTCGCGGGCGGTGGTGTCGGAGGCGAGGAGGTAGTCCGTGGCGCCGGCCGCGCGGGCGAGGTCCTCCTTCTCCGGTGAGACGTCCACGGCGATGATCCGGGAGGCGCCCGCGATCCGCGCCGACTGGAGGGTGGCGAGGCCGACGCCGCCCGCGCCGAACACGGCGACCGTCTCGCCGGCGCGTACCCGGGCGGCGTGGTGGACCGCGCCGTAGCCGGTGAGGACGGCGCAGCCGAGGAGGGCGGCATCGGTGAGCGGGATGCCGGGCGGCAACGGCAGCGCGCAGGACGCGGGGATCACCGTCTCCTCGGCGAACGCGGCGACGTTCAGCCCGGGGTGCAGTTCGGTGCCGTCGGCGGTGCGGGCGTGCACGCGGGCTGCGCCGGTGAGCGCGTCGGCGCACAGCCAGACCTCACCGAGCCCGCAGGCGTGACAAGTGCCGCAAGAGGGCGCCCAGTTGAGGACGACCGGGGCGCCGGGCGCGACGTGGGTGACGCCCTCGCCCACCGCGACGACCGTGCCGGCGCCCTCGTGGCCGAGGATCGCGGGGACCGGGACGCGCATGGTGCCGTTGGACAGGGACAGGTCGGAGTGGCAGACGCCGGCGGCGGCGAGGCGGACCCGGACCTGGCCGGGGCCCGGTGCGGGCAGCTCGACGGCGAGGATCTCCAGCGGGGCGCCGATGGCGGGCAGGACGGCGGCTCGTACGGCCATGCGGGCGGAACTCCCTTGGCAGCGGGCGGATATGGTCTCAGAACTGGAGGGACTTGGTCTGGAGGTACTCGGCGAGGCCGTGCGCGCCGAGTTCGCGGCCGACGCCGGACTGCTTGTAGCCGCCGAAGGGCGCGCGGGGGTTGAACCGGCCGCCGTTGATGTCGACCTGGCCGGTGTCCATCCGGCGGGCGAAGGCCACCGCCTCGGCCTCCTCGCCGGCCCAGACGGCGCCCGCGAGGCCGTAGACCGTGCCGTTGGCGATGCGCAGGGCGTCCTCCTCGTCCTCGTAGCGCAGCACGGACAGGACCGGGCCGAAGATCTCCTCCTGCGCGACGGTCATCTCGGGGGTGACGTCGGCGAGGACGGTGGGCGACACGAAGTAGCCCTGCGCGCGGGGGGATTCGGGGCCACCGGCGACCAGGCGGGCGCCCTCGGCGAGGCCCTTCTCGATGTGGCCGCGCACCCGGTCCCGCTGCGCGGCGCTGACCAACGGTCCGATGCGGTCGGCGTACTTGGCGGCGGCAGCGGCGGCGAGGTCCACCGCCTCGTCGTAGCGGTCGCGGTGGACCAGCATCCGGGTCCAGGCGCTGCATGTCTGGCCGGAGTTGGACATCACGTTGGCGACGCCGACGTGCACGGCGTGAGCCAGGTCGGCGCTCGGCAGGATGACGTTGGCGGACTTGCCGCCCAGTTCGAGGGCGACCCTCTTCACGGCGCCGCCCGCCACCGCGCCGATGCGCCGGCCGACGGCGGTGGAGCCGGTGAAGGAGACGAGGTCCACGTCCGGGTGCTCGGCGAGGGCCTGCCCGGCGACCGGTCCGAGACCGGTGACCAGGTTGAACACCCCGGCCGGCAGGCCCACTTCATGTATGGCCTCCGCGAACAGCCGGGCGGTCAGCGGGGTGTTCTCGGCGGGCTTGAGGACCACGGTGCAGCCGGCGGCGAGCGCGGGGGCGGCCTTGGCGACGATCTGGTGCAGCGGGTAGTTCCAGGGGGTGATCGCGCCGACCACGCCCACCGGCTCGTGCAGGACGGTGGAGTTGCCGACCTTCTCCTCGAAGGCGTGGCCGGCCGCGAGTTCGGCGTAGGAGCCGGCCACCGCGATCGGGACGGCGGCGTGCACGGCTTGGGAGAAGGCGAGCGGAGAGCCGAGTTCGGCGGTGACCGTCTCGGCGATCTCGTCCTTGCGGGCCGCGAGGGCGTCGCGCAGCGCGGCCAGCCGGGCGGCGCGCTCGGCCGGGGGCGTGGCGGCCCAGCCGGGCAGGGCGGCGCGCGCGGCGCGTACGGCGGTGTCGACGTCCCCGGGGCCGGCCGCCGGGACCCGCGCGATGACCCGCTCGTCGGCCGGGTTCACGACCTCGATGGTGTCGGTGCTCGCGGCGGGGCGCCAGGCACCGTCGATGTAGAGGCCGTCGTATGCCTTCATGCTGCTGCTTCCTCCCGGCGGGGCCGCGTCGTCCGGCACACAAACTAGCGATGTCAGTTTTCGTGCGCCAGACGTGCCGGGCCGGACAGTGCCGAGCCGCGCATGCCGGGAGGGAGGGCGCGGGCACCCGGCCCGCGCCCTCCCTCACAGCGACAGCGCCGTCACTCGGTCACCTGGTCGCCGTCAGATGGGCGAAGACCACCACGTTGCTGGTGTAGCCGGTCCGCCGGCTGAAGAGGCCGCCGCAGGTGATGACCCGCAGCTCCGGGCGCTTGGAGGTGCCGTAGACCTCCTTGTCCGGGAAGCCGGTCTTGTCGAAGACCTGCACCCGGTCCACGGTGTAGACGGCGGTACGGCCGTCCACCCGCCCGGCCTCGATCTCCTTGCCGGGTTCGACCGAGGCGAGTCCGGCGAACACGGCGCGCCCGGTGGTGGTGTCCCGGTGGCCGACGGCGATGGCGGTGCCGCTCTCGCCCGGGGTGGCGCCGCCCTCGTACCAGCCGACCAGCTTCGGCTTGTCGACGGGCGGGGTGCCCAACCGGCGGTCGGGGTCGAGCTGGAGGCCGATGACCGGGGCGTCGATCCCGAGGGAGGGGATGCGCAGGGTCGTGGGCCGGGACCGGGGCAGCGGGCGGGGCGGGGGCCCGGACCGACCGCGGCCGTCCGCGCGGTCGGAGTCCGCCCCGGCGGCCGTCGCGGCGCCCTGGCCGGCCGGGGTGCCGTCCGGACCGCAGCGGTGCACCATCGTCACCAGGACGACCACGAGCAGGGCCGTCCTGGTGAGGCGGAAGGCGCGGGTCCGGTGCCAGGGCCTGCGTCGGCGCCTACGCGGCGCCATGGGGCCGGCGGCGGATCAGCCGGAAGTACACGGCACCGCAGACGGCGACGAGTCCGACCGCCGCGGCGGCGGCCACCGGCGAGTAGGCCGCCGCGGTGTCGACGAGACCGCCGCCGCCCGCGTGCACACCGCCCTTCGGGCCGTTCTGGTCGTTCTGCCCCCAGGCGCCGTTGTTCTGCTGGTGGTCCTCGATCTGGCCGCCGGGTCCGGGGTTGCCGTCCTGCTTGCCGTCGTGGCAGTTGATCCGGAACACCTTCTCCTTGGGCGCGCCGGCCACGATCCAGGTGAGCCGGTACTGGCCGTCGGCGAGCCCGAGCGGGTCGGTGTGTCCGGCGCCGCCGGCGAGCTGGATGGTGCCGGACACGGTGGCCGCGGTGGGCAGCGGGGGCTGCGGGGTGATCGTGTAGGCGATGGTCGGCAGGATGTCGAAGTTCACCGCGTCGAGGTAGAAGCGGCAGACCACCGGGTCGTCCTTGGAGACACCGAAGGGCACGCCCTCACGGTGGATGCGGATGTCGCCGTTCTCTCCTTGGGCCACCGCGGTCGGCGCAGCCACCCAGGACGCGCCCGCCGCGGCGAGGGCGGTGAGGACGACGGTGGCGCCCGCGCGGGCACCGACGGCACGTGGGAGTGTCAGGGTGGGCATGAGCAATCCTCCGCGTTCAGACGATTTTCATACAAATCGCTCTTTCGCCTGGACTGTGCGTCATCAGTCGCGCGACCCCCGGCAGCGACGCCCGGCGCGCCGTCAGATATCGCTCGTGCGGCGCAATCCGGGCGGCGGTCCTGACCGCTCCCGGACGGCCTCCTCGGGGGCATCCCCCATGGCCGCCTCTGGGGCATCTCCCATGGCCTCCCTCGGGGCATCTCCCTTGGCCTCCTCCGGGGCATCCCCGGCCGCCTCCCGCGAGGCACCCCCGGGCCGCCCGGGCCGCCCGGGCGAGCGCAGCGCCACCCCCGACGACAGCAGCAACAGGACCCCGAGCAGGACGAACGGCGCGGCCACGCCCGCCACACCGGCGACCAGGCCGGCGGTGGCCGGGGCGGCGACCTGTCCGAGCCGGTTGCCCGTCAGCCGCAGGGCCAGCGCGGTCGAACGGGCGTTCGCGGGCGCCGCCTGCACGACGGTCGTCATCGACAGCGGCTGCCCGACCCCGAGGCAGAAGCCGAGGACGACCAGCATCAGGCCGAGCGCCCACACCGGCACCGGGAGGGCGACGCCCGCGCAGAGCACGGCGGCCGGCAGGCAGGTCACGGTGAGCAGTACCGGACGGCCGAGCAGCCGCAGCAGCGGGGTGAGGACCAGCCGGCAGGCGATGGTGGCCCCGGCGCGCAGGCTGAGCAGGACGCCGACCGCCGACGGGGAGATGCCGCGGTGGTCGCCGACCACCGGGAGGTAGGCGGTGAGGATGTCGGTGGCGGACAGCACGGACAGGCTGATCAGCATGCCCGCCGGTACACCCCGGGCGCGCAGGATGCCGCCGACCGGCACCCGAGCGCCCTCGCTTCGAGGGGAGTTGACGGCCTGGCGGTCCTCGATCCGCCACAGGGAGGTGAGGGCGACCGCCCCGCCCGCGCCCGCCACCACGAGGGCGAGCGCGCTGCTGCCGGCCAGGTCGGGACGGCCGATCAGGGCACCGGCGGCGATCGGGCCGACCAGTTGGCCGAGGGAGGCGCCGATGGTGAAGTGGCCGAAGTTGCGGTCCTGTTCGCGCGGCGCGGACTGGCGGGCCACCAGGGACTGGGCGCCGATCACGAAGCAGAGGTGGCCGAGGCCCATCACACCGCTCCACAGGGCCATCGCCGCGAGGGAGTCGGCCACCCCGCTGAGCGCACAGCCCCCGGAGAGGAGCACCACACCCACGGGCAGTAGGGGCGCGCAGCGGCCGTGGTCGGTACGGCGGCCGAGGGGGACGGCGGCGAACAGGGGCAGCAGCGCGTAGACACCGGCGATGACCCCGACCGCGCGCTCGTCGGCGCCCAGCGCGAGCGCCCGGTAGGAGACGGCGGGCCGGGCCATCGACACCGCCCCCTGCGCGCAGCCGAAGGCGATGACGAGGCGGAGCAGCCAGCCGCGGTTCCCACCGGGCGTCATGAGGCCGGGTCTCCTTCGCGACGAGGGTTTCGGACGACGAGGTTGACGGAGTTGACGAGGTTGATGAGCTTGACGAGGTTTCAGATGACGCCGAACAGGACGCCCGCGCCGAGCACCACCAGGGAGGTCAGCGCGGCCCACTTGACCACGAACCGGGTGTGGTCGCCGAACTCCACCTTGGCCATGCCGACCAGCACGTACACGGCCGGGACCAGCGGGCTCGACATGTGCAGCGGCTGGCCGACGATCGAGGCGCGGGCGATCTCCAGCGAGGAGACGCCGTGCGCGTGGCCGGCCTCGGCGAGCACCGGCAGGATGCCGAAGTAGAAGCCGTCGTTGGACATGAAGTACGTGAGCGGGATGCTCAGCACGCCGGTGACCAGGGCCATGTGCGGGCCCATGCCGTCGGGGATGTTGGTGACCAGCCAGTCGGCCATGTGGTCGACCATGCCGGTGCCCTGGAGGACGCCGGTGAAGACGGCCGCGGCGAAGACCATGCCGGAGACGTTCAGGACGTTGTCGGCGTGGGCGGCGATCCGGGCCTTCTGGTCCGGCATGTGCGGGAAGTTGACGGTGAGCACGAGCGCGGCGCCGAGCAGGAACAGCACCGGGATCGGCAGCCACTCCATGATCATGGCGGTCAGCAGGACGACGGTGAGCAGCGCGTTGAACCAGTACAGCCGGGGGCGCAGGGTGGGGCGGTCGGGGGCGAGACCCTGGAAGCCCTCCTCGGCGGGCTCCCGCGGCAAGCGCTCCCCGGCGGACTCCTGCGGCAAGCGCTCGGCGGCGGGCTCCTGCGGCAAGCGCTCCCCGGCGAGGTCGTGCGGCAAGCGCTCCCCGGCGGGCTCCTCGGACGACGGCTCCGCCCCGCCGCCCGGGCCGCCGGAACCCGCGGGGGCCGTCACGGCGTCCGGGCCCCCGGAACCGGCGCCGACCAGGGTGGTCTCCTTCTCCTCCACCAGCACCTCGTCCAGCGTGAGCACGCCGAGCCGCCGCCGCTCACGGCGGCCGAGGACATAGGAGAGGGCGAGGACGAACACCAGGCCGGCCGCCAGTGCCGGGATCATCGGGACGAAGACGTCGGAGGCGTCCAGTTTCAGCGCGGTCGCGGCGCGGGCGGTCGGGCCGCCCCAGGGCAGGGTGTTCATCACGCCGTTGGCCATGGCGGCGACGCCGGTCATCACGACCAGGCTCATCTTCAGCCGCTTGTACAGCGGGTACATCGCCGAGACGGTGATCATGAAGGTGGTGGAGCCGTCGCCGTCCAGGGAGACGATGGCGGCGAGGACCGCGGTGCCGACGACGATGCGCAGCGGGTCGGCCCGGCAGAACCGCAGGATGCCCCGCACGACCGGGTCGAACAGGCCGACGTCGATCATCACGCCGAAGTAGACGATCGCGAACATGAGCATCGCCGCGGTGGGCGCGAGGTCGGTGACGCCGTCGAGGACGTAGTCACCGAGGTGGGCACCCTTGCCGACGAACACGCAGAACAGCGCGGGGATCAGCACGAGCGCCGCGATCGGCGACATCTTCTTCAGCATGATCAGGACCAGGAAGGTCGCGATCATGGCGAAGCCGAGGATGGTCAGCATGAGTGGACACCTAACGTTCGCCCTTGAACATCCACCTGGGGGTCGGCGGTGCGTTGACGTTAGGTGCCGTCGTCCGGCGTTAACAAGATGTCGACGTGCGAGCAATAAGCGCGAAAGTCCAGGTCAACGGCGGGCCGCCGGTCGGTGGGCGGTCAGTCCAGCAGGCGTCCGAGGTAGGCGCGCAGCAGCGTCCGCGTCTCGGCGATGATCGCCTCGTCACCCTGCGGGTCCAGCCGGAAGGCGAGTTGGACGAGGGTGTCGGCGCTCTCCACGGCGACCAGGAAGGCGCGGCGCAGTTCGTCGTCGGGGGCCCGGTCGAGGTAGCCCGAGACCATCGCGGTGAGCCGGTCGGCGACCAGGGTGTTGGGCTCGGTCTGGCGGACACCGACCGGTATCTGGTTGCCGAAGTCGACCAGGGAGAAACCGGGAGCGGTGCGCTTCATGGCCAGGTACTCGTCCAGTACGGCGTCCATCGCCGCCCGCCAGTCGCCCTGGTGGACGCCCTTCAGGCGTTCGGTGACGCTGGCGGTGTACCGCTCCAGGTTGCGCTGGGCGAGGGCGTCGGCCATCTGCCGCTTGTTGCCGAAGAACCGGTAGACCGAGCCGATGGGCACGCCGGCGCGCAGGGCGACCGCGCGGGTGCTCAGCGCTTCGTAGCCGACCTCGTCCAGCAGTTGGGCGCAGGCGTCGAGGATGCGGGTGAGCCGTTCGGCGCTGCGTCGCTGTACGGGGGTGCGGCGGAGGGGGGTCGCGTGGGGCACGGGTTTCATGATGCCTCTCCGCCGCCGTCGGGTGAACCTCGCCCATCGGTACGGGATGCGGCGGGCCCGGTGTTCAGTCCCGGACGACGACCGTGGTGGTGGTCTCCGTGGGTTCCCGCGTACTGCCGGCCTGGCCGGTGCCCTCCGCCGGCCCGGCATCCGCGCCGGACACCGTGATGTCGGCGGTGCTCTGCACGGGTCTGCCGCGTACCGCCCACACCGTGCCGTCGTCGGCGTACAGGCGGGCGGTGACGTGGTGCGTGCCGCGGGGCACCAGCCGGTCGGGCAGGTGGAAGGCGGTCGTGCGCAGCCGGGCGACCTGGTGGCCGTCGACGAAGAGGTGGGCGAGTCCGCGGCCGGGCACGACCCGCTGCCCGGTGCCGGGCGCTGAGCAGCGGAAGCGGTGGAAGGTCAGCCGGACGTCCCAGCCGCCGGCGGTGTCCGGGGTGACCTCGACGGCGACCCGGGGCGCGCCCTTGGCGGCGACCTCGCGCAGATTGCGGCCGGTGTCGTCCGTGCCGTCGAGGATCGTGCCGGCCGGGGAGGGGGTGGCGGAGGGTGTGCCGCCGCGCTCCTGCGCCTCGCCTGACTGGCAGCCGGCCGCCGTGAACGGCAGCAGCACGCAGGCCGCGAGGGCGACGAGCGCTCTGCGCTTCCTGGGTGTCCTGGGCATGGTTCGGAGACTAGGCCACGGCTTCGGCGACCGGATCCCCCTGAAGTCTGGTTCTCCTCGTCCCTCGGACGTATGACGCGGCTCCCCCTTGCGCGCCGCCCTCCCGATTCCTACGGTGATACAGAGGAATCGGGATCGCAAGGGAGCGCGCATGAGCGGGGACGTACGCAAGACCGCCGAGGGGCTGTCGTATCTGACCGGGTTCGGCAACGAACATGCCTCCGAGGCACTGCCGGGCGCCCTGCCCGAGGGCCGCAACTCGCCCCAGCGCGCACCGCTCGGGCTGTACGCGGAGCAGTTGAGCGGTACGGCGTTCACCGAGCCGCGCGCCCACAACCGCCGCTCCTGGCTGTACCGGATCAGGCCGTCCGCCGCGCACCCGGCCTTCACCCGCACCGGCAACGGCGCGCTGCGCACGGCCCCGTTCACCGAGACCGTGCCGGACCCGAACCGGCTGCGCTGGAACCCGCTGCCCGCACCGCCGGCCGGCACCGACTTCCTGGCGGGCCTGTGGACGCTGGGCGGCAACGGCGACGCGACGCAGCGGGCCGGCATGGCCGTGCACCTGTACCACGCCAACGCCTCGATGGAGCGCGTCTTCTCGGACGCCGACGGCGAGCTGCTGATCGTGCCGGAGCACGGCGGGCTGCTGCTGCACACCGAGTTCGGGCGCCTGCACGTGGAGCCCGCGCATGTGGCGCTCGTCCCGCGTGGGGTGCGCTTCCGGGTGGAGCTGCTGGACGAGTCCGCCCGGGGTTACGTGTGCGAGAACTACGGGGCGCCCCTCCAGCTGCCCGACCTCGGCCCGATCGGCGCCAACGGCCTCGCCAACGCACGGGACTTCCGGGCGCCGGTCGCCGCGTACGAAGACGTGGAGGGGCCGGTGGAGGTGGTCAACAAGTTCTGCGGCAACCTCTGGACGGCGACCTACGACCACTCCCCGCTCGACGTGGTCGCCTGGCACGGCAACCACGTGCCGTACGTCTACGACCTGCGCCGGTTCAACGTGCTCGGCACCATCTCCTACGACCACCCCGACCCGTCCGTGTTCACCGTGCTGACCTCCCCCTCGGACACGCCGGGGCTGGCCGGGGTGGACTTCGTGGTGTTCGCGCCGCGCTGGCTGGTGGGCGAGGACACCTTCCGGCCGCCGTACTTCCACCGGAACGTGATGAGCGAGTACATGGGCCTGATCGAGGGCGCCTACGACGCCAAGGCGGAGGGCTTCGTGCCCGGCGGCGGCTCCCTGCACAACATGATGTCCGCGCACGGCCCGGACCGGGAGACCTTCGACCGGGCGAGCGCCGCCGAACTGCGGCCGCAGAAGATCGACGACGGGCTGGCGTTCATGTTCGAGACCCGCTGGCCGCTGACGCTCACCCCGGACGCGGCCGGCGCCGGCCATCTCCAGCACCGCTACGACGACGTGTGGCAGGGCCTGGAGCGGCACTTCCGTCCGTTGCGCTGACCGGGCCGCGAACGGTACGGATAGCGGTGTGACCTCCTTCGCCCCGGACTCGATCGTCCTGAACCGCAAGCTGCCGCTCTGGTATCAGGTCTCGCAGTCGCTGCGCGCCTCGATACTCGGCCGCTCGCCCCGGGACCCGTTGCGCCTGCCCACCGAGGAGCAGCTCGCCGGGCACTACGGCGTCAGCGTGCTGACCATGCGGCAGGCGCTGAAGGAGCTGGAGGACGAGGGGCTGATCAGCCGGCACCGGCGGCGCGGCACCTTCATCGAGCCCGGGGCACGGCGCGGCAGCCCGGTGCGGCTGCTGGGCTCGGTCGACGCGATCGTGGCCCAGCAGTCCGGGATGACGACCGAGCTGCTGGAAAGCGGGCGCGGGCCGGTGCCGGCGGCGGTCGCCGAGTACTTCCCGGACCTCGCGGAGGTGGCGACGTACCACCGGCTGCGCGGTGACGAGAAGACCGGTGAGCCGACCAACCACGCCGTCAACCACGTGCGTCCCGAACTGGCCGCGCGGATCGACCCGGACGACCTGGTGCGCTGGCCGATGACGAAGGTGCTGCGGGACGTCGTCAAGGCGGACATCAGCCGGATCACGGACACCGTGGAGGCGCGGCTCGCGGACCCGGAGACCGCGCGGCTGCTGCGGGTGCCGCTGCTCAGCCCGATCCTGCACTACACGGGGGTGACGTACGACGCGGCGGGGCGGGTGCTGGACGTGGCGGTGATCCACTACCGGGGCGACCGCTTCTCGTTCACGGTCACGCTGGACGCGACCTGATCCCCGGGCGCCGGTCAGGTCGTACGATGCCCTGCGTGCCGCACGACGACGCTCCGCCGCTGGCGGACCTCATGCCGTGGTCCGTCGCACCGCCGCGGCCGGGCCGCGCCTGGCCGACGGCACCCGACCCGGCCTGTCTCAGGGCCCGTTGGGACGCCCTGCTGAAGGCCGAGGGACCGGGCCGGGAGGCCCTGTTCGAGCCGACCCGGGCCCGGACGGTGCACTCGGCCGTCGGCCAGCTGCCGGGCCGGGCCGCCGGCACCGAGCGGCTGGCGCGCGCCGAGGGGCCGTGCGCGGAACCCGTACGGGTGCTGGCGGCGCCCTTCGACGAGCAGTGGCTGATCCCCGACCACCGGCTGCTGGACGCGGCCCGGCCGGAGCTGTGGCGGGTGGCGGACGCGCACCAGGTGTTCACGGTGGAGACGCCCGACGACGACACCCCGCTGCTGGCGACGTCCCACGTCCCCCTGCTGCGCACCGGCCGGGTCCGCCCGCTGTACCGGCGCCCGGGCGGCGCGGAGCCGAACCTGGCGCCCGGCCTGGTGGACCACCTCGCGGACCGGCTCGGCGAGCGGCCCACGGCACCGGATGTGCTGGCCTGGATCCTGGCGGCGGTCCGCCCGGACCACACCGTGCCGCTCACCGACGACCCCGGCGAGTGGGCGGCCGGTGTCGACGTCGGCCGCCGGGCGCTGTGGCTGATGCGCCGCGACGGGGAGCGCCCCAAACTGCCGGGCGGCCGCCGCCCCTACGTGCGCGCTCCCCTGCCGAGCCGCCCGGGGGCCCTGCGCTACGACCGCGAGGAGGAGACCCTGCACCTGGACGAGGGCCGGGTCTCCCCGGTCCCGCCGGGTGCCTGGGACCACCAGGTGGCCGGAGTCCCGGTCCTGGAGGCCTGGTTCGCGGCACGCACGGCCCCGGCGGAACCGGGCACCCTCGCCGCGATCCGCCCGCCGGTCTGGCCGCAGGCCTGGACCTCGGAGCTGCTTGAGCTGGTGACGGTGCTGTCCCTGCTGGCCGAACTGCGCCCGTTGCGGGCCGGGTTGAGGATCACCGCCACGGTCACGGCGACCGGCCTGCGCGCGGCGGGCGTCCTGCCGCCTCCGGCCTGGGCCCGCCACCCCGCCACGGTCCTCGACCACCCCGAGGAGGGCCCGGAGGGACAGTTCGCCCTGCTCTGAGCAGGGCCCCCTGGCTACCCGGGGCCGAACCCGTCCAGCACGCGGGCCAGCGCCCGTGATAACACCGTCTCCAGGTCGATCGGGCCGGCGTCCTCCTGGAACGCCGCCGCCATCCTCGGGTAGGCGCCGGAGACGATCCGACCGCCGAGGCAGACGATGCGCACGGCGTTCCCCTCGTCCTCCGATCAGGGCAGGGCGCGGGCCCGCTCGGCCGTGTCGAGTTCGTTGCGGACGTAGATGGTCACGACGCCGTTCAGCAGGGCGACCAGCTCCAGCTTGGCCTCCTGCGTGCTGCCGCTGCTGTCGAACGCGTACATCCCGACGGACGGCATGCCGGGCCGGCTGCGCACGCTCGCCGAGTGGAACCCGGTCAGCGCGGTGACGACGGCCCCGCGGGACCTCTTCGGCAACGCGCCGGTGCCGGAGGGCGCCGCCTGGCCGGTGGCCCACCCGGTCGCGGGGGCGCTCGGCTGGAGCCTCGCCCTGACCGCCCTCTTCCTGCCGCTCGCCGTGCGCCGGTATGCGCGCGGGGAGTGATGGCGGCCTGCTGACAAGGCCGCCGTCCAGGGGTCATGATCCGGGGCATGGACCAGCAGCCGCTGCCCCTGGAGGGCATCACCGTCGTCGCCGTCGAACAGGCCGTCTCCGCGCCCTTCGCGACTCGGCAGCTCGCCGACCTGGGTGCCCGGGTCGTCAAGGTGGAGCGGGTCGACGGCGGTGACTTCGCCCGCGGGTACGACACGGCGGCGCGCGGTCTCGCCTCGCACTTCGTGTGGTGCAACCGGGGCAAGGAGTCCCTGGCCGTGGATCTGAAGGACCCGCGCGGCCTGGACGTCGTACGGCGGCTGATCGCGGACGCCGACGTGTTCGTGCAGAACCTCGCCCACGGGGCGGCGGCCCGGCTCGGTCTGGACGCGGCCACGCTGTGCGCCGCGCACCCCCGGCTGATCGCCGTGGACATCTCGGGGTACGGCGGCTCGGGGCCGTACGCGGACAAGCGGGCGTACGACATGCTCGTGCAGTGCGAGGCGGGGCTGGTGTCGGTGACCGGGACGCCGGAGCAGCCGGTGAAGGCCGGGATCCCGGCGGCCGACATCGCGGCGGCGATGTACGCGTTCTCGGGCGTGCTCGCGGCGCTGGTGCGGCGCGGGACGACCGGGCGAGGCGGTCCGGTGGAGGTGTCCATGCTGGAGGCGCTGGCCGAGTGGCTGGGGCATCCGCTGCACCACGCGCTGCACGGAGGTGAGCCCCCGGCGCGCACCGGCCTCGCGCACGCCGTCATCGCGCCCTACGACGCCTATCCGACGGCGGACGGCGGGCAGGTGCTGCTGTCGGTGCAGAACGACCGGGAGTGGCGGCGGCTGGCCGAACAGGTCATAGGGCGACCGGAGTTGGGGGCCGACCCGGACTATGCGACGAACGCGGCGCGGGTCGCGCACCGGGGGCGGACGGACGCGCTGGTGGCCCGGGCGCTCGGGGCGCTGGACGCGGACGAGGCGCTGGCCCGGCTGGAGAAGGCGGGCATCGCGTGCGCCCGGCTGCGGGACCTGCACGAGCTGGCGGAGCATCCGCAGCTCGCGGCCCGGGACCGGTGGCGCGAGGTGGGCTCGCCGGTCGGGCCGCTGCGGGCGCTGCTGCCACCGATCACGCTGCCGGGCGGGGACGAGGCGCGGATGGGTGAGGTGCCCGCCCTCGGGCAGCACACCGAGACGCTGCTGCGTGCCGTGGGGATGACGGACGCGGAGATCGCGGCGCTGCGCCGGGACGGCGTGGCGGTCTGAGGCGGTGTGGCGCTCCGAGGCGGTGGGCGCCCTGAGGCGTCCGGGCGCGGACACCCCGGGCGGGTTTCCCGGGGGTGCCGGTTCGGTGCCGGTTCGCTCGGGAGCGACGGCCGGTGCGGGGCTCGCCGAGCGCTGGGTGCGCGCCCGGCCGGTCGGCCCTAGTGGCCGCCGAACAGCGAGCGGCGCAGCCGGCGCAGCGGCGCGAAGAGCGAGACCCGGCTGACCCGGCGGCCCCGGTCACTGCGCTGGTGCGCGTTCCGCGCGGTCAGCTCACGCATCAGCGACGTTGCCTCGACCGTCTCCCGCTGCGGTATGGCGGGGCCTCCCAGTACCGAGAGATGGCGGTCCAGACGCGAACTGGTCGCGCTGCTCCCGCAGGTGATCGCAGGGACCCTGGCCCTGCTGCGCACTGCTATCTGCTCCATGTCACTCCCCACCCGTACGAGTCCACCCGGCCCGGGCAGGCTAACCCTATCGCCCCAGTGAGGCACGCGTGTATCCCGGCCACAGGATTCACCTTCCCCGTAAGGCGGTTGACCATTCCTCGTTGACTACTCTCCGAATCCAACCGATTTCAGGGTGAGTTGAACAACCGGCTGGCTGGTGGGTCGCACTGATCCGCCGCCAGGCTCGACGGTCACTGCGAGTGACGACGAGGACTTCTCCAGGCCCTTCGTGAGCAAGGGCGTGTCACCCGCGAGGAGGCCCAGGGAGCGCGCTCGCGCCCCGGGGCGCACGAGCCAGAGCTGGTGAACCCGCCCGCCGGACGGGGTGCCGTACCCGCGCAGGGTGACGACGGCCTCCCCGCGCGACGCGGAAGCGATCACTCCGATACGGCGGCCCCGGGCGTCCTCGGCACCGGCGGCGCGGGCGTCGGGCGCGGCGAGAACGTGGGCGATCTCACGTGCCCCGGCCTGCTCGGCGGCGAGCCGGTCCGCGGTGCGGTGCGCCTGGACCGCGAAGAGGGAGGCGACCACCAGGGCCGCGGTGGCGGTGGCCGTGGCGAACGGCGCGAACAGGGGGCGCCGGGGCGCGCGGGCGCGGCCGGGCGGCGGTTGGGTGCCCCAGACGTGCGGCGGCAGCCGGGTGGCGCGCTCCTGCCCGGGCGCCTGCTCCTGCGGGGTGGTGCGGACGGCGGCCAGCACCCGTTCCCGCAGGGCGGCGGGCGCCGGGGCCGCCGTGGACCAGGCGAGCCGTACCGCGTCCTCGGCCAGGTCCCGCGTCTCGGCGGCGCAGCGCGCGCAGCCCCGCAGGTGCTTCTCGAAGCGGCGCCGCTCGCCGGGTACCAGAGCGTCCAGCGCGTAGGGGGCGGCCAGGGAGTGCGGGTCCGTGCGCCGCAGGAGTCCCCGGAGGATGCTCATGCGGCCCCTCCCAGGCAGTCGCGCAGCCGGGTGAGCCCGTCGCGCATCCGTGTCTTGACGGTGCCGAGCGGCAGCGACAGCCGCTCGGCGACCTCGCGGTAGGTGTACCCGTCGTAGTAGGCGAGGGTCACCGACTGGCGCTGGAGCGCGGTGAGCCGGTGCAGGCAGCGGCGCACCCACTCGCGTTCGAGACCGGCCTCCACCTCCTCGGCGACCTGGTCGAAGTCGCGTTCCCCGGCCCGCAGCGCCTCCCGCTGCTCGCGCTCGCCGGCCGCGCGGGCGCTGCGCACCCGGTCGACGGCGCGGCGGTGCGCCACGGTGAGGATCCAGGACAGGGCGCTGCCCCGGGCGGGGTCGAAGCGGGCGGCGGAGCGCCACAGTTCGAGCAGCACCTCCTGGGTGACCTCCTCGGACTGGGCGGGGTCGCGCACCACCCGGCGTACCAGCCCGAAGACCGGCTCGGACACCAGCCGGTACAGCTCCTCGAACGCCCGGTGGTCGCCGCCCGCCACGAGCGCCATCAGCTCGTCGGCCGCCACCCGGGCGCCGTCTCCGTGGCCACAGCCGGTTCTCCCTCGCGCACCGCGTATCCGCACCGCACACACCTCCCCGAGGAGGTAAGGACCTCCCCGAGGAGGTACGGATCGGCGGGCCGGAAACGCGGGTCACAGGGGACGCGAAGTCTTCTTCCCGTTTCTTCACGCCGGACCAATCCGCCCGCCCCGCCCACTCTCCCGAATTCCTCGCCCCGGAGCGGGCGTTGGGGCGCGTCCTGGGTCCGGAGTCGGACCTGTGGTCGCTGGGCGTGCTGCTGTACGCGGCGGTGGAGGGGGGCCTCGCCGTTCCGGCAGGACACCCCGCTGAGCACCCTGCGGGCCGTGGTGGACGAGGAGTTGCCGCCCCCGGGCCGGGCCGCTGGCGCCGGTGATCGCCGGGCTGCTGCGCAAGGACCCGGCCGAGCGGCTGCCCACCGAGCGCGCGGAGCGGGAGCTGCGACTGGTCGCGGCGGGCGGCACGGTACGGGACGACAGCGGCCCGGCCCGCTCGTCGTACGCCCCGACGACCATGCCGCCCGCGGGTGAGGCCATCGGGTATCCGGACCCGGCGACGACGGCCGCCGAACCGGGCCCGCGCCCGGAGCGCGACCGGCGGGCCGGCCTGGTCCTGGGCGCGGGGGTGCTGGCGGTCGTGGTGGCGCTCGCGGCGCTGACGTACGCGCTGGTGAACCAGAGCCGGGGCGGTGACGGGAGCGACGGCGGGGCGAGTTCGGCGGCGGCGACCGGCGGGGCGCACCCCTCGGCCCGGGACGGCGGGAGCGGGGCGCCTTCGAGCGGGACGCGGGACACCGGCACCCCGTCGAGTGGTGCGCCCGCGCAGTCCGTACACGTCACGCTGACCGGCGCGCACACGGCGTACGCCGGGACGTGTCCGCCGCCGGCCGCGCGGGCCCCGGTGTTCACGGCGACGTTCACGGTGGGGCGGCTGCCCGCCGAGGTGCGCTACCGGTGAATCCTGGCGCACGGTTCGGTGCCGGGCCCGGGGTGGCGCACCCTGTCCTTCCCGGCGGGCGGCGGCCGGAAGAAGCAGGCGCGGGTGGCCGTGACGGCCCGTTCGGACACGGCCGGGAACACGGTCGGTGTGGAGGTGCGGTCACCGGTGCGGGTCATCTCGGACCCGGTGCCGTTCTCGGTGACGTGCACGACGGCGGAGACCCCGTCGGACGGGGCCTCCGCATCGGCCTCGGGCTCGGCGCCGGGTTCCGGTTCGGGTGCGGCTTCGCCGGGGAGTTCACCCCGACGGGCGAGCCCGTTCGGGGTCAGGCCGCGTTCGTGAGCACGGGGAGGTAGCCGCCGGACTGGCCGGCCGCGGTGGGGTGGTAGGACTCGCCGATGTCGAGCCAGTTGACGCTGTGCAGCCACGAGTTGGCGGAGCAGATCTCGTGGCCGGAGAACGTGGTGCGGACATCGCCGAAGACGAAGCTGTGGGCGCCGGCGCGGGTCTTGACGGTGGCGTTGAGGTAGTCGGAGGCGTCGTTGATGGCGGACCGCTTGGTCTCGGACAGGCCCAGGCAGGTCTGGCCGAGCAGGTAGAAGCGGGGGTAGCCGATGACGACGACCTTGGCGGACGGGGCCTTGGCGCGGATCGCGTCGTAGACGGTGTCCAGCTTGCCGGGGAGCGTGTTGGCGACGTACGACCGCGCCGTGTTGATCTTGGAGATGCAGGCGCTGTCGGACTGGAGCACACAGGTCGTCATGACGTCTGCGAACCCGGCGTCGTTGCCGCCGATGGTGATGGAGACCAGCGAGGTGGCGGAGTTCAGCGAGCCGAGCTGGCCCGCGAGCACGTCGTCCGTCTTCGCGCCCGAGCAGGCGTTGAAGGCGAACGAGGAGGGGCTGTGGGCGGCGTTCCACAGGTACGGGTACGCCTTGGTGCTGCGGTCGCAGTCGCCGCTGGAGCTGATGTAGCTGCCGGAGCCCACGCCGGAGGAGTAGGAGTCGCCGAGGGCCACATAGCCGCCGGCCGCGGCCGTGGTGCCGGCCTGCGCCGATGCGGCCCCGGTGAGACCGAGGCCGGCGGCGAGAAGGAATGAGGTCACGAATCCGGTAAGTCGGGAACGTCTCATGGAACCTCCCTTTAGCAGGATCTCTGCCCCAACTTTCGTAGCAACTACGCGTGTTGACGGGAAGTGCTCACGCCGAGACTTTTGTGGTCTGAACAGGATCAACCCGAGACGTTCACTGCTCATGTATTGCGTGTGCATGTCAGATGTGTTGACGCCTCACCAATTGCCTTGTTCCTGGCCCGAGTCGCACCGAGCCTTTACCCGACCCCGGAGTGGAACGCGAGGCTCCAGGGCCGTGTGCGCGGTCCCGCGCGCACCCCCCACGTGCGCGCCGCACCCTGGGCGCGCGTCGCCAGGAGGAGGACTCCCCCGCAATGGCACACCTGCGTTCGAAGAAGTCGCGCACCGCCGCGGCCACCGCCGTCGCCGCCGCCGCCCTCGTCGGCGGGCTCACCGCCCTGCCCGCCCAGGCCGCCCAGGCCACCGGCACGGTACTGGCCGCGGGCTCCCCCACCGCCGTCGACGGCAGCTACCTCGTCACCCTGAAGAAGACGGCCGGCTTCACGGCCGCCTCCACCACCGGCAAGGACCTGGTCAAGCGGTACGGCGGCACGGTGAGGAAGACCTTCCACGCCGCCCTGGACGGCTACACCGCCCAGCTGACCGAGCGCCAGGCCGCGAGACTCGCCGCCGACCCCGCGGTGGCCTCGGTCGAGCAGGACCAGCGCGTCCACCTGACCGACACCACGCAGTCCAACGCCCCCTGGGGCCTGGACCGCATCGACCAGGCCAACCTGCCGCTGTCCGGTACCTACACCTACCCGGACAGCGCGGGCGGCGGGGTGACGGCGTACGTCATCGACACGGGCGTGCGCATCACCCATACCCAGATCAGCGGCCGTGCCTCCTACGGCTACGACGAGGTGGACAACGACACCACCGCCCAGGACGGCAACGGCCACGGCACCCATGTGGCCACCACCATCGCCGGCTCCACCTACGGGGTGGCCAAGAAGGCGAAGATCGTCGCCGTCCGCGTGCTCGACAACAACGGTTCCGGTACGACGGCCGGGGTCATCGCCGGCGTGGACTGGGTGACCGCCCACCACAGCGGCCCCTCGGTCGCCAACCTCTCGCTCGGCGGCGGCGCCTCCAGCACACTGGACACCGCCGTGCGCAACTCCATAGCCAGCGGTGTCACCTACGCCATCGCGGCCGGCAACAGCAACGCCAACGCCTCCTCCTACTCCCCCGCCCGGGTCACCGAGGCCATCACGGTCGGCGCCACCACCAACGCCGACGCCCGGGCGAGCTACTCCAACTACGGCCCCGCGCTCGACCTGTTCGCGCCCGGCTCCTCGATCACGGCCGGCTGGAACACCAGCGACACCGCGACCAACACCATCTCCGGCACCTCGATGGCGACCCCGCACGTGGCGGGCGCGGCGGCGGTCTATCTGGCGGGCCACACCTCGGCCACCCCGGCCCAGGTGGCCACGGCTCTGGTGAACGGCGCCACCTCCGGCAAGGTCACCGGTCCGGGCAGCGGCTCCCCGAACAAGCTCCTGAAGATCGTCCCGTAAGGACGGCGACCGGTGGCGCGACCGGCGCCCGTACCCGTGCCCCCGAAGGCCTCCGCGTCTTCGGGGGCACAGGTGTGCGACGCGGCATCGTCGTCTTGACGGTCCCGCACCGGCTGCGCCACATTGAAGCCCGGCATCCGGCGCGTCGGGGGGCAAAGTCGGCCATGCGGAGCTCGCACACCAAGGCACCTTCGGCGCTGCTCGCGGGCGCCGCCACCGCCGTCGCGGCGGTCGGCGCGCTGCTCGCGCTCACCGACACCGGCACCGCCCTGCGCGGACCGGCCGCGCTGTTCTTCCTGCTCGCCGCGCCGGCCACGGCGATCGGTGCCGCGCTGCGCGGCCTCGACCCCCTCGGCCGGGTGCTGTCCGCCCTCGCGGGCGCGGTGGCCCTCGACATGCTGGTCGCCCAGGGGATGCTGGCCGTGCACCGCTGGTCGGTCACCGGCGGCGTGGTGGCGGTCGGCGTGCTCAGCGCGGCTCTCGCGCTGCCGGTCCTGATCCGGGAGGGAATTTCCGGAAAACACCCACAGGAGTGACCAACGTAGGCCAAAGTTGTCTAACGCCCAAACCAACGAAAAAGTGGGGCAGCCTTCCAGGTCTTGCCTTTCGGGTTCCACCGTCAATACCGTCTACATCTCACTCGCGCCGGGGCGCCGAAGACGGCTCCAGGGGAGGGTTCAGGGCCGCGGTGTCTCCGGCGTGGGGCGCGGTAGGGGGGTGTCGTGCCCGGTGACCATGAGCGTCTCCGGGCCGTGCCGCGCGACCGGCCGCCGTCTGTTCCGGCGGTCCGGCCAGCTTTGCCAGCTCGTCCACACGCACGGAGGGCGATCCGCCGTGCCGTGGGGACGGGATACCCCCCTTTCGAACCGGACACTCAGCCGGGCCGCCCGGGGGCGGGCGGCCCACCGGACGAGAGGGAAAGAAAGCCCATGAGTTCCGTTCTGCGCCCGCCCGGTGCGGGCCAAGATCCTTCGGTCGCCCAGGAACCTTTGGTCACCCAGGAACCTTTGGTCGCCCAGGCGCCTTCGATCGCCGCGGACTTCCGGTTCATCTCCTCGCATCTGGCGATCACACCGCCGGTGAGCGTGGTGATCCCCGCCATGAACGAGGCGGCGAACCTGCCCTACGTCTTCAAGACGCTTCCCGACTGGATCCACGAGGTCGTGCTCGTGGACGGCAACTCCACGGACGACACGGTCGAGGTGGCCCGGTCGCTGCGGCCGGACGTCAAGGTCGTCGAACAGCGCGGCAAGGGCAAGGGGGACGCGCTGATCACCGGGTTCGAGGCGTGCGCCGGCGACATCATCGTGATGGTCGACGCGGACGGCTCGGCGGACGGCGACGAGATCGTGTCCTACGTCTCCGCGCTGGTCTCCGGCGCCGACTTCGCCAAGGGGTCGCGCTTCGCCAACGGCGGTGGCACCGACGACATGACGTTCGTCCGCAAGCTCGGCAACTGGGCGCTGTGCACGGTGGTCAACCGCAAGTTCGGCGCCCGGTACACGGACCTGTGCTACGGCTACAACGCCTTCTGGCGGCGCTGCCTGGACAAGATCGAGCTGGACTGCACCGGCTTCGAGGTCGAGACGCTGATGAACATCAGAGTGGTCAAGGCGGGGCTGAAGGTCCAGGAGATCCCGAGCCACGAGTACCTGCGCATCCACGGCACCAGCAACCTGCGGGCCGTACGGGACGGGCTGCGGGTGCTCCGGGTGATCCTGCGGGAGCGCTCCAACCGGCGGGAGCTGCGCAGACGTCCGCGCCCGCGGCGCTCGCCGCTGGCGCCCACCGGACCGGGAGAGGTGTCGTGACCGATCCCGGCATCTCCGTCGTGATCTGCGCGTACACCGGGGAACGCTGGGCGGACGTCCTCGCGGCGGTCGCCTCGGTGCGCGCGCAGTCGTACCCGGCGCTGGAGACGCTCCTGGTCGTGGACCACAATCCGGCGCTGCGGGACCGGCTGGACCGCGAGTTCGAGGAGACCGAAGGCGTCCGGGTGCTGGCCAACGCGGGTCCGCGCGGTCTGTCGGCCGGGCGCAACACCGGCATCGCCGCCTCGCGCGGCGAGGTGATCGCCTTCCTGGACGACGACGCCGTGGCCGAGCGGGACTGGCTGCGCCGCTTCGCCGAGGGGTACGCCGACCCGCGCGTCTGGGCGGTCGGCGGCCGGACCGAGCCGGTCTGGGCGTCCGGCCGGCGGCCCGTCTGGTTCCCCGAGGAGTTCGACTGGGTGGTGGGCTGCACCTACCGGGGGCTGCCGCCGGGCCGGGTGCGGGTGCGCAACGTGCTGGGCGGCAACGCCTCCTTCCGGCGGGCCGCGTTCGAGGCGGCGGGCGGCTTCGCCACCGGCATCGGCCGCGACGGCGACCGGCGCCCGCTGGGCTGCGAGGAGACGGAACTGTGCATCCGCCTCACCCGGGCCCGCCCCGACGCCGTGCTGCTCATCGACGACCGCGCGGTCATCCACCACCGGGTCCCGGCCCCACGCGAGCACTTCGCCTACTTCCGCACCCGCGCCTACGCGGAGGGCCTCTCCAAGGCCCTGGTCGCCCACAGCGTCGGTGCCGCCAAGGGCCTGGAGTCCGAACGCCGCTACACCACCCGGGTGTTGCCGGCCGGCATCGCCCGGGGCCTCAGGGACAGCCTGCTCGGCCGCCCGGGCGGGGCCGGCCGCGCGGGCGCGATCGTCGCCGGGGTCCTCACGGCGGCGGGCGGCTACCTGGTGGGCAGCGCCCGGGTTCGGCGGGGGGCTACCGGGTTCGCGGCCGGGTGGGCCGGGACTCGCGCGGATCGCGGGGAGAGTCCGGACAACAGGGGGCGTTCGGAGGGAGGAGGGCGTTCGGACGGAGGAGACCGCCCGGAGCGAGGGGAACGCCCGTGACCGAGTCGCCCGTGCCCGTCCTGATGTACCACTCCGTCGCGGCCGTGCCCAGCCACGCCACCCGGGCTCTGTCGGTCGCGCCGGAGGCGTTCGCCCGGCAGTTGGCGCTCATCGGTGAGCTGGGGCTGACCCCGGTCACCACCGCCGTGCTCGCCGCGTGCTGGCGCTCGGGCCGGCCGTTGCCGGAGCGGCCGGTGCTGATCACCTTCGACGACGGTTACGAGGGCGTGCACCGGTACGCGCTGCCCGTGCTCGCCGAACACGGCTTCCCGGCCACGCTGTTCGTCACCACCGGCTGGATCCGCGGCGGGTACGACACCGGCGGCGGCCTCGACGCCATGCTCGACTGGGCGCAGGTGCGCGAACTGGCCGCGGCCGGCGTGGAGATCGGCGGCCACAGCCACACCCACCCGCAGCTCGACCAACTCGGCGACGACGCGCTGCGCGCCGAGCTGGAGCGCTGCACGGAGATCGTCACCGGTGAAGTCGGGTCCCGCCCACGGTCTTTCGCCTATCCGTACGGGTACTCCAGCCGTCGGGTCCGTCAGGCCGTGCGCGGCGCCGGGTACGGCCAGGCGCTCGCCGTCGGCAACGCCCTGGCCCGGCGCTGCCAGGGGCCGTACGCGCTGCGCCGGGTCACCGTCCGCCGCGGCACCGGCGCCGAGGAGTTCGCGCGGCTGCTCCAGGGCCGCGCCGTCGCCCGCGTCTTCGCCCGGGACCGTGCCCTGACCCAGGGGTACGCCCTCGTCCGCAGAGCCCGCCAGGTCCGCCGGAAGGCCAGCCGTTCCCGTGTCTGACACGACCACCACGACCACCACGACCGAGCCCGCCGCATCCGCCGCACCTGCGGCCGAGGCGCCCGCGACGAGCCGGCGCCGGCTGCGGCTGCCGGGCGCCGCCGGGTCCGCCGGCGGCAGCCCGCTGTTCCGCAACGCCTACGCGCTGATGCTCAACACCGGCATCTCCGCCGTCCTGGGACTCGGCTTCTGGCTGGCCGCCGCGCGGTACTACTCCGAGTCGGCGGTCGGCCAGGGCTCGGCCGCCATCGCCGCGATGAAGCTGCTCGCCGGGCTGACCGCGGTGACCCTGACCGGCGCCCTGGCCCGCTTCATCCCGGTCTCCGGGGAGCGCACCGGGCGGCTCATCCTGCGTACCTACGCGGGCAGTTCGCTGATCGTGGCGGTGGCCGCCGGGGTGTTCCTGCTGACGCTGGACGTGTGGGGGCCGTCGTACCGGTTCCTGCACGGGCCGCTGCCCGGGCTCGGCTTCGTCGTGGCCGTCGTCGGCTGGAACCTGCTCACCCTCCAGGACGGGGTGCTGACCGGACTGCGCAGCGCGCCCTGGGTGCCGGTCGGCAACACCGTGTTCTCGGCGGTGAAGCTGGCGCTGCTCGTCGCGCTCGCCGTCGCCGTCCCGGTGGCCGGTGTCTTCGTGTCCTGGGTGGCGGCGATCGCCACCTCGGTGCTGCCGCTGGGCTGGCTGGTGTTCCGCCGGCTGGTGCCCCGGCACATCGCGGCGACCGCGGGCCGTGCCCGGCCGGCCTCGCCGAGGGAGATCGGCAGGTTCCTGGCCGGCGACTACACCGGCTCGCTGTTCTCGCTGGCCGTGGTCTACCTGGTGCCGGTGATCATCGCCGCGCAGGTCAGCTCCGAGGAGAACGCCTACTTCTACATCACCACCACCATCGGCGGCACCACCAACCTGCTCGCCATCAACATGGGCGCCTCCCTGACCGTCGAGGGCTCGCACGACCCGGCGCGGCTGGCCGCCAACACCCGCGCGGCGCTGAAACGGATGGCCCGGATCATGCTGCCGGTCGCGGCCGTGCTGTTCGTCGGCGCGCCCTGGATCCTGGGCGTCTTCGGGGACGGCTACGCGGACGCGGCGACCCCGCTGCTGCGCTGGTTCGCGGCCGGCGCGGTGCTGCGCGTGGTGATGGAGACCTGTTTCGCGGTGCTGCGCGCGCAGTCCCGGACCGCCGGACTCGCTTGGATGCAGGGCCTGTTGTGCGTGCTGGTGCTGGGCCTGACGCTGCTGCTCCTGCCCCGGATGGGGCTGACCGGCGCGGGCGTCGCCGAGATCTCCAGTCTCGCGGTGATCGTGGCGATCGCCGCGCCGAAGCTGTGGCGGACCCTGCGCTCGGCGCCGCCCCCCGGCCCCGACGCGGCGGCGCCGGACGGGGACCTCGCCGACCTCGGGGCGACCCGTGAGATGCCGGTCGCGTCCCCGGGCGGGGGGCGGCGGCCGTCCTGGGCGCGGGACTCCGACACCCTGGCCCTCGGGGTGCGGATCGACTTCGACCATGTCGAGCGCCGCCCGGACATCCGCCCGGGGCCGGGCGTCCCGGGGCCGTCGGTGGAGGTCTCGCCGGGCCCGGTCGCCCCCGCGGATCCCGACCCGCCGGCCCCGCGCCCGCCCGGGAGGTGGCTCGCGCCCTCCCGTTCCGGTGTCGCCCTCGCCTGTCTGCTGGCCGCCGCGCTGCTGCTGTACTGGGTGCCCGCCCTGCGGCTCGGCGAGGCCGACCTGGACCGGATGGGCGGGCTCGGTCTGGTGTCCGTGCTGCCGGTGCCGACGCTGGTGGGTGCCGCGCTGCTGGTCACCGTGTTCGCCGCGCTGCTCCGGCGGCGCCGCGAGCACCGGGCGCTGCTGCTGGTCACCATGCTGGCGACGGTGGTGTCGCTGCACGCGCTGCCCGCGGTGATCGAGACCGTGCCCAGGTTCCCGACGGCCTGGCAGCACCTGGGGTTCCTCGACTACATCGACCGCACCGGCTCGGCCGTACCGGACCTGGACGCCCGCTGGAGCTGGCCCGGCTTCTTCGCGGTGGCCGCGTTCGCCGGCCGGGCCTGCGGGGTCACCGACTTCACGGAGGTCATCCGCTGGTGGCCGACCGCCATCCAACTCGCCTATCTGGCGCCGGTATTGCTGCTCACCCGGTCGCTGCGGGCGAGCTGGCGGGCGAAGTGGACCGGCGTCTGGATCTTCGCGCTGAGCGGCTGGGTCGGCCAGGACTACTTCTCCCCGCAGGGCTTCACCTATCTGCTGTACCTGGCGTTCGCGGCGATCCTGCTGGTCTGGTTCCGCCCGCCGCGCGTGCTGTGGGGCGCCCGGCGCCCCGGCGAGGCCGAGGTGCTCCCCGCCGATCGGCGGCAACGCGTCGTACTGCTCCTCGTGTTGATGGGCTTGTACGCGGCGAGCGTCCCGGCGCACCAGCTGACCCCGTTCGTGATGCTCGGCGTGCTGGCCGCCCTGGTGCTGTGCGGCCGGTGCGAACTGCGCGGTCTGCCACTGCTGTTCGCGGTGCTGGTCGCGGTGTGGCTGGGCTTCATGGCCGAGCCGTACTGGTCGGGGCACTTCGACGACCTCTTCGGCGGGGTCGGCGGGATCGGCGGCAACGTCTCCTCCTCGGTCTCCGGCCGTATCCAGGGCGGGAGTCCGACGCACAAGCTGGTGCTCTACACCCGGGTGCTGCTGGCCGGCTCGGTCCTGGGCCTGGCCTGCTGGGGCTGGTGGCGGCGGCGCCGCGCCGGGTACCGCGAGCGCTCCCTGCTGATCCTCGCCTTCGTGCCGTTCCTCGGGTTCGGCATGCAGTCGTACGGCGGTGAGATGGCGCTGCGCGTATTCATGTTCGCGGTGCCGGGCGCGGCCCTGCTCGGCGGGCTCGCGCTGTTCCCGCGCACCCATGCCCGCGCGGCGGGCCGGCGGCTGACCGCGGCTCCGGTGGCCGCGCTGCTCGCCGGGCTGCTGCTGATGGGCGGCTTCCTGGTGGCCCGCTGGGGCAACGAGCCGTTCGAGCGGGTCCGGCCGGGCGAGGTCGCGGCCATGGACTGGGTGTACGCCCACGACCGGCCGACCGTACGGCTGCTGTGGCTGAGCGATGACACGGTGAACGACGTGACTCCGGCGCTGCCGTGGGGCGGGCGGGACATGGAGCGGGTCGGCTACGTGCCGACGCTCGCGCCGCCCGACCCGGCGCTGGTGTCCGGGCTGGTGAAGGCGCTCCGGGACGCCGGCCCGAACGCGTACCTGATGGTCAACCGGAGCCAGGAGACGTATCTGCGACTGGACGCGGGTTATCCGGCGGACTGGGGTCCCCGGCTGCTCGCGAACCTGGACCGCAGGCGGGAGCTGACGAAGGCCTACGCCAACGCGGACGTCGCCGTGTACGCGCTGCGGGAGCGGCCGGCGGGGGCGGTGCCGGAGCCCGATCCGGGGCCGGCCGGGCCGCGGGTGACGTGGACGCCGTGGTCGGTGGTGGGCGCGCTGGCCGCCGTCGCGCTGATCGTGCTGCTGGGCGCGCGCGAGGTGGTGCGGGTGGCGGGGCGGCCGAGCGTCCGCCGACTGCGGCTGGTGCAGGGCGGGTTCTGGTTCTCGCTGCCGCTGCTGGCGGTGGTGCTGGCCTCGCTGGTGCTGCGGTTCCTGACGATGAAGTGAGGGTCGGGGGCCGGCTCAGCGGTCGAGCCAGCGCACGTCGTAGGCGCGCAGGTCGAGCCGTCTGCCGTCGACCCGCGCGCTGACCGCGTGATCGCGGGTGTTGACCACCAGGACCGTGCGGGCGGTGGCCAGGACGCGGACGTCGGCGCGGTCCTCCGGGGCGACGGGCACGGAGGTGCGGGCGGTGCCGGGCGGGAAGGCCCGGGCGAAGTGCGAGACCAGGCCGTACAGGGGCAGTTCCCGGCCGCCGTCCGGGTTCTCGGTCGGCGTCCACAGGCAGCCGGGGCAGGTGCCGGTCCTCTTCTCCGGGTTCCAGTAGAAGCCGGAGGAGGCGCCGCCCTCGGCCATGGCGATCATCCCGGCGGCCTGGACGGCCAGCCGGTGCGGCTCGGACCAGCCGGTGCGCTCGTCGTCGCCGTCGCCGGGTTCGACGTAGTACTCGGCCCACCACAGCGGCAGGCCGTGGGTCCGGCGCCGCACCCACGCGCCGACGGCGGTGAACTTGCCGGTGGCCGCGAACTCGTCCGGGAGCAGGTCGTCGTCGCGGGTGTAGCTGGAGCCGTCGACCACGGTGAAGTCGGCGCCCGCCTTGTGGGCGTTCCAGTAGCCGAAGGCGTCCAGGACCCGCTGGTCCATGGCGCCCCAGGGGCCGCGCAGTTCGCCGGAGGCGTCCGGGTCGCGCGGGTCGACGCTGTCCATGGAGAGGTAGGGGCCGCCGACCATGATGTCCTTGTCGACCTTCTTCAGCGCCCGGTAGACGAGGTTGTACATCCGGGTGTAGCCCTCGTAGTCCCAGCGGGAGCGGGCGTCGTTCCAGAAGCCCTTGAACTCGTTCCAGACGACGAAGTGCCGGACGTCCGGGTAGCGCCGGGCGACGGTCGCGGCGAGGTCAGCGAAGTCCTGGTAGTGGGCGGGGGTGGGCGCGGTCTCCAGGGCGCTCCCCGACCAGTCGGTGGCGCCTGCCTCCCCGCCCTTCATCCAGTCCGGGGAGCAGCACAGGGTGATGACCGGGGTGGCCCCGGAGGCGCGCATGAAGTCGATACGGCGGTCCAGGGCGCCGAAGTCGTAGTGTCCCCGCACCGGTTCGGGGTTGTCGGCGCCCCAGCCCATGATGTGCTGGTTCTGCGCCAGCCCGCCGCCCTGTCCGAGCAGCCGCTCGGCCCGCCGGGTGGCGGCCGCCCCGCCCTGGTCGGCGCTGTACTGGGTGTGCGTGAAGCCCCAGCCGACGTCGGGCCGCGGGGCCCCGGTGGGCGCGGCGGGGGTGCCGTGCACCTTGTCGCCGTCGCGGGTGGTGCCGGCCGTGCCGGGGCCCCCGGACGGCGCCGCGAGCAGGGTCACGGCCAGCGCCAGCGCGACCGCGGCCACCCCGAGCAGGGCGGTCAGCCGCCACCGCCGGGGCCACACGTCCCACCCATGACGTCGCATCGGGGACACAGTAACGGCGCGCGCCCGGCGGCGGGCGGCACTCGGCGAGACCCGGAACCGTTGGGGAACATGCGGAACAAGCGGCGGAAATGCCGTGCGCGGAGGGCATCCGTGCCGGATCATGGCGGCATGTCTGCCAACCCGCACGACGCTCTGCCGATCCGGCTCCACGTCGACGACTCCGACTCGCCGTCCGACGTCGTCGACGCGCTGTTCCTCGGCCGCTTCGCGACGGGCGAGCAGCCGTACTCGCACGCGGTGAACATCGACCGGGTGCGCTCCGGTGCGACGCTGCTGCCGGACGGCGCCCAGGTGCTCCGGGTCGCCCGCGACGAGGACCGCAGCGCGACCCTGGCCGAGGGCGAGGGCTGGACGCTGCTGGTCTCCCGCTGGAGCCGGGGCGCGGACGTCACCGTGACGGCGACCAGCGCCGAACTGGCCCAGCGGATTCTGGACCAGGCGACGGACGGCGCCGCCGACGAGCCCGAACCCCAGCCCGAGAACGTGGCGATGGGCTTCTGGTACGTCTCCCCCAGGCGCGGTCCGCACCGCACCACCCGGCAGATCTCCGCGGGCACCTGGGAGGAGGTGCGGCCCAACTACACCGGGCCGGTGGCGGACGCGATGGACCGGCTGATGAAGACGACCCCGGAGGACATCGCGGGCCGGCTGCTGCTTCTGCACGGTCCGCCGGGCACCGGCAAGACCTCCGCGCTGCGCACCCTGGCCCGGTCCTGGCGGGACTGGTGCCAGGTGGACTGCGTGCTCGACCCCGAACGGCTGTTCTCCGACGTCGGCTATCTGATGGACATCGCGATCGGCGAGGACGACGGTGCCGGCAAGGGCCGCTGGCGGCTGCTGCTGCTGGAGGACTGCGACGAGCTGATCCGCGGCGAGGCCCGGCACACCGCCGGCCAGGCCCTGTCCCGGCTGCTGAACCTCACCGACGGCCTGCTCGGCCAGGGCCGCAACGTCCTGGTGGGCGTCACCACCAACGAGGACTTGGAGCGGCTGCACCCGGCCGTGGTCCGCCCCGGCCGCTGCCTGGCCCGGATCGAGGTCGGCCCGCTGACCCGCGCCGAGGCGGTGAACTGGCTGGGCACCGAGGAGGGCGTCGGCCGGGAGGGCGCCACCCTGGCCGAGCTGTACGCGCTGCGCCGGGGCACGACACCGACGTCCGTGCCGGGCGCGCGGGAGGGCGCGGACGCCGGACTGTATCTGTAGGCGTCCGGTGTTCTGATGGTGGCATGACCGTGTTCGTCGGCACCTCGGGCTGGCAGTACAAGGACTGGCGGGACCTCGTCTATCCGGCCGGTGTGCCGGCGCGGCTGTGGCTGGAGGAGTACACGCGGCTGTTCGCGACGGTGGAGCTGAACAACGCGTTCTACCGGCTGCCCACGCGCGAGAACTTCGCGGCCTGGCGGGAGCGGGTGCCGGCGGGCTTCGTGGTGGCGGTGAAGGCGAGCCGTTTCCTCACCCACATCAAGCGGCTGAAGGACCCCGGGGAGCCGGTCTACCGGCTGATGAGCCACGCGGCGGGCCTCGGCGACCGGCTCGGCCCGGTCCTGCTCCAGCTCCCGCCCACCCTGCGCGCGGACCCGCCCCTGCTGGACGCCTGCCTGGCCCGCTTCCCGGCCGGCACCCGGGTGGCGGTGGAGCCCCGGCACGCGTCCTGGTGGACGGCGGAGGTCCGGCGGGTCCTGGAGTCCCGGGGCGCCGCGCTGTGCTGGGCGGACGTCCTGGCCCGCCCGGTCACCCCGCTGTGGCGGACCGCCGACTGGGGGTACGTCCGCTTCCACCAGGGGCGCGCCCGGCCCTGGCCGCGCTACGGCCGCCGCTGCCTGGAGACCTGGACCGACCGCATCGCCACCACCTGGCCGGACGCGGCGGACGTGTACGCCTACTTCAACAACGACCCCGGCGGGGCGGCGGTGGCGGACGCGGTGACCTTCGCACGAGCGGCACGCCGGGCGGGCCTGAGGGTGACACGGACCCCGGGGGCGGTGACCACCCACGGGTGATCCCCTGGTTCCCGTAGGGGGCCGGCTAGCTCCCGTAAGGGGCCGACCAGATCCCGTAGGGGGCGATCAGGTCCCGTAGGGGGCCGGCTGGTGCCCGTAGGGGGCTTGCTAGTTCCCGTAGGTGGCCCGCAGGGCGTCCCGTACGGCGGTGAGGGCCGCCGCCTCCGGCAGTCCGAGCCGGCGTACCCGCTCGGCGTACACCTGCGCGGCCAGCGACGCCTCCCGTTCCGCGGCCGAGCCGGCGGCGGCCACGAAGGTGCCGTTGCGCCCCCGCGTCTCGATCACCCCGTCGACCTCCAGCGCGCGGTAGGCCTTGGCGACGGTGTTCACCGCGAGCCCCAGGGACTCGGCCAGCCCCCGCACGGTCGGCAGCCGGTAGCCCACGGGCAGGGCCCCGGACCGCGCCTGCTCGGAAATCCGCGCCCGTACCTGCTCGTACGGAGGCGCGCTGTCATCGATGCGGATCTTCAGGCTCACGGGGCGATTCTCCCGCACCCGCCGGAAAATGAGGGGCATCCCCGGCACCTCCCGCCGTACGGTTCCTCCCCATGACAGTGATCGTGCGCGACCTGCGCCCCGATGTGCCGGCCGACGCCGAGGGCTTCGCCCGGGTCCGCCGGCTCGCCCTTCCGTACATCCTCTTCACCTCGGACTCGGTGCGGCACAACGCGCTGCACACGCATCCCGACGCGCACTACCGCCCGCTGGTCGCGGAGGAGGACGGCGAGGTGATCGGCACGGCCCAGGTGCACCTGGCCCATGACAGCACCGAGCCGGGGCAGGGCCTGGTCAACGTCTATGTGCGGCCGGACCGGACCGGGCGCGGCGCCGGCGGGCTGCTGGTGCGGACGGCCGAGGAGCGCCTCGCCGCGCTGGGGACGACCCGGCTGCTGAGCTGGGTGCTGGACGAGCCGGGCAACCGCGCCTTCGCCGAGCGGCACGGCTATCGGGGCAGCCGCTCGGCCCACTTCCTCCGTCTCGACCTGGCGCACGGCACCCTGCCGCCGGTGCCGGAGGTCCCGGCGGACGTCGAGCTGCGCACGGGCCGGGACTTCGCGGCCGACCCGCGCCCGCTGTTCGATCTGGACGCGGAGACGACGCGGGACGAACCGGGCGACGTCGACTTCACGCTCACGGACTACGAGGCCTGGCTGGAGCAGTCCTGGCGGCATCCGCTGCTGGACCTCGACCTGACGGTGGCCGCGTGTGTGGCGGGCCGTCCGGTCGCCTTCAGCGTGGCCTACACCGACCCCGGCACCCGGCGCTACAGCACCGCGATGACCGGCACCGCGCGTGCGTTCCGGGGTCGCGGCCTCGCCAAGCTGGCGAAGACGCACTCGCTGCACCGGGCCCGCGCGGCCGGCTTCGCCGAGGCGTTCACGGGCAACGACACCGGCAACGAACCGATGATCGCGATCAACAAGAGGCTCGGATACGAGATCTGTGCCACGGAGGTGCGCCATGTCCGCGAACTCGGCTGACGAGGCCGCCCGCTGGGAGGTCCTCCTGGTCAAGGCGGGCCGCACGAAGATCCGTTACCGGGCCGCGCTGCTCGGCGACGACGGCACCCGGGTCGTCGTACGCGCGCCCTGGGCGGGTGACGAGGCCCGTGACTTCGGCTTCGTCCGCTTCGAGCGGGGTGATGTGTTCACGGAGTACTACTGGCGGGACCGCTGGTACGCCGTCAAGGAGGTCCGCGCGGCGGACGGCGCCCTCAAGGGCTGGTACTGCGATGTCACGCGGCCCGCGATGATCTCGGGGGCGGAGCTGGTCGTGGAGGATCTCGACCTGGACCTGTGGCGCTCCGCCGACGGCATCGACGTACGGCGGCTGGACGAGGACGAGTTCGCCGCGAGCGGCCTCGTGGAGCGGGACCCCGAGGCCGCCGCTGCCGCCGTGGCCGCCCTCGACGAGCTGGAGAGGCTGGCCCGCGGGGGCGGCTTCGCGGAGCTGCTGGGCTGACTCACACGGTGGCGACGACCGCGTACCGCTCATCGGTCACGTCCTTGCCCCACAGCGGGGAGTCACCGGACAGATGCTCCACGCGCACCCCGGCCGCCAGCGGCGCCAGCAGGCCGGCGAGCCGGGCAGCGGGGACCCCGACGGGGTGCAGGGTGCCCCAGACGCCCTCGAATAGCACGAACCGGCCACCGGGACGCAGCAGCTCCCGCCAGTTCCGCAGCACCCGGGCCGGGTCGGGGAGCGCCCACAGCACATGGCGGACGAGCAGCACGTCGAAGCGCTCGGCGCCGACCGGCGGGGCGTCGGCGGGACCGCACAGCACCCGCGCCCCGGACCCGGCCAGCTTGGCGCGGGCCCGCTCGACCATCGCCGGGGACAGGTCGACACCGGTCACACGGTGTCCCTGCTCGGCGGCGAGGAGCGACAGGCTGCCGGTGCCGCAGCCGAGGTCGAGCAGGTCGGCGGGGTGCTCGGGCAGCCAGGCCCGGAGTCTCGCCGCCCAGGCCGCCCGGACCTCGGGGTCGAGCAGTCCGTGGTCCGGTTCCGCGTCGAAATCGGCGGCTTGTGCATCCCAGTCCACGTTCGGGACAGAAGCAACTCCGGGGTCGCCCTCGCTCGTCATGCCCGTCATGCCCGTCATGCCCCCAGAGTGACACCCGCCACTGACAACGCGGACGTGACAGCCGCCACTGACAGACCGGCACCGATGAGGAACCCTCGCCGAAAGCGTCTACCTCCGTGACAACGCGGAACCCGGTGGGCACTGAAGGAGGCAGCCATGCGCCGCACCACCGTGCAGAAGCCCCTGAAGAGGACGGACGGCCGCCGGGTCCGCGACGAGGCGGAGGACCGCCCCGCGGGCCGTCCCGAGGTGCGCGAGGACATCGCCCGCACCTGGTGGCCGGACGGCTGACGAGTCCCGCACCCCGGCTGTCTGAGCGCAGCCTGAGCGCCCCCTTAAGGGGAGCCTAAGGATCACCTCCACCCGCCTTCAGCAGGCGATTTCCCGGTCTTCCGGGGCTAGCTTCGGATCCACCCTCACGGGATCAGCAACCCCCACGGACCGCTCGGAGGAATTCCCATGCCCGCTCGCGCCCGCCAGAAGGCCGCCGCCGTCGCCGTGCTCGGTCTGGCGCCGCTCGCCCTGACCGCGCTCGCCACCGCCCCCGCCGCCGCGCACGGCACCATGGGCGACCCGGTCAGCCGGGTCTCGCAGTGCTATGCCGAGGGGCCCGAGAGCCCCGACTCGGCCGCGTGCCGGGCGGCCGTGGCGGCGGGCGGCGCGCAGGCGCTGTACGACTGGAACGGCATCCGGATCGGTGACGCGGCCGGGCGGCACCGGCAGCTGATCCCGGACGGCAAGCTGTGCAGCGCGAACAGCGAGGAGTTCAAGGGCCTCGACCTGGCGCGCGCCGACTGGCCGGCGACGACGGTGCGCAGCGGCGCGTACACCTTCCGGTACCGGGTCACCGCCCCGCACAAGGGCACCTTCAAGGTGTACCTGACCAAGCCCGGGTACGATCCCGCCAAGCCGCTCGCCTGGTCCGAGCTGGACCTGGAGCACCCGGTGGCGACGGTCACCGACCCGGTCGCGTCGGGCGGTTTCTACACGTTCTCCGGATCGCTCCCCAAGCGCTCGGGCCGGCAGCTGCTGTACGCGGTCTGGCAGCGCTCGGACAGCCCGGAGGCGTTCTACTCCTGCTCGGACGTGGACTTCGGCGGGGGTGCCTCCGGTGCGGGCGCGGCGCCCGCCCCGACCGCCTCGGCGCCCTCCGACGCGCAGATCGCCGCCGGTGCCGGCAAGTCGACGATCGAGCACCACGGGCACGGCGACGACGACGCGAGCACCTCCGCCGAGCCGTCCGCACCGGCCGTCCCCGCCGCCGCCAACCAGCCGAAGGCGGCCGGTGCCGCGGCGGACCTCGCCGAGACCGGCGGGTCCGCGAGCACGTCGTACCTCGCGGTCGGCGGCGCGGCGGCGCTGGCGGTGGGTTCGGCGGCGCTGTTCCTGTCGGTGCGGCGGCGCGCGGCCGGCACGCACCGCCGCTGAGGGTTCCGGGTCCTGTCCGGCGGCTCAGGCCGGACAGGACCCGGCGCGGGTCAGCTGAAGGCCGACGCGCAGGTGGTGGCGGTGGCGTGGGCCGGGTCGAGCGCGTTGGCGACCTCGTGGAAGGCGATGCGGTCGAAGAGTCCGATCGCCACGTGTTCGGAGAGGTCGAGCGGGCACAGGTCCTGGAGCAGGACGTTGCGGACGCCGGAGCCGCTGAGGTATTGGCTCTGCCAGGGTGTGGCCACCTCGTCGTACTTGGTGGCGATCACGGTGTAGCGCACGCCGGGGACGGTGTCGCCGCCCGCGTTGAGCTTGGTGAGGAAGGCGGAACCGGGGATCTGGTCGGCGAGGCCCGGGGTGGTGGCCTTGACCAGGTCCTCGGCGCCGGGGAAGTACGGCAGCAGGTTGGTCAGGCCGCTGAGGGTGGCGCCGTGGTTGTCGGGGGCGATGCCGACGAGCGCGTTCACCTTGGCGGCGCCGCCGAGGAACTTCAGGTAGTAGCGGGGCATCATGCCGCCCTGGGAGTGCCCGACGAGGTCGGTCTCCGTGGCGCCGGTGGCGGCGAGCACCTTGTCGACGTAGGCGGAGAGCTGCTCGGCCGACGTGTCGATGGGGCCGAGTCCGTGGAAGAGCGGTACGCCGGTCAACTGCCCGTAGTCGAGGGAGTAGACGCAGTACCCGCGGTCCTTGAGGTAGGGGGCCAGCGAGATCCAGTTGTCGACCGAGTTGCCCAGGGTGCCGTGGACCAGGACGACGGGGTGGGGGTGGGCGGTGGAGGGCTTGCAGGAGAAGTCGTTCCAGCCGCTGCTCGGCGCGGTGGCGGCGTGGGCGGTGGCGGCGGGGAGGGTGGCGACGGCGGCGGTGAGGAGCAGCGCGGCGAGGGGTCTGAGCACTCGCTTCCAGGGCAGCATCGGGTGATCTCCTTGCGGCTCAAGGGAGGTACGACGGCCTAACCCTGTGATCCGGATCACGAGGATGCTGTTCACTCGTCAAGTTACGGGCGAGTAGCGCAGGTGTGAAGTTACGCGTCAGTAAAAACTTCCGGCGTCAACCATCGCGCACCATGCCGGCTGACGATCCGTCACCAAGCGGGCCTGATCGGACCGTAGGGCGCGAGGCGCGCCAGACGTTCCCGCAACGCGCGCACCTCACCCTCGCCCAGCAGTTCGACCCATCCCCCGACCACCTCGGCGGCAGCCGCTTCCGCCGCCCGGGTGCAGGCCCGCCCCCGCTCGGTCAGCACGATCAACTTGGCCCGCGCGTCCCCGGGACGCGGCCGCCGCTCGGCGTACCCCTTGCGTACGATCTCGTCCACCAACTGGCTCGCCGCCTGTTTGGTGACACCGAGGTGCGCGGCGAGTTCGGTGACACCGGCCCCGTCGGGGGCGAGCCGGGCGAAGGCGAAGCCGTGGGCGGGCCGCACATCCGCGAAGCCGCGCGCCACCACCCCGTCCTGGATGCGCTGCGTCAGGTCGCCGGCCGGGGACACGGTGATCGTCAACGCCGGTGCCACGCTGGGCGTGGAGAACACCGCCGACCACACCGCGATCTCCTGGGTCACCACCTCCGTCGGCCTGGCGGCGGAGCTGGCCGACGGCACCCGGCTCACCCCGCCGTGGGCCAACTGAGCGGTGCGGGAAGGGATCAGGCCGCGAGTGTCCCCGGCATCACCGCTCGTGGCCCGAACTTCGCTCGCGCGCGGTCCGCGACCTCCTCGATGCGGCGGACCTTCTCGTCCACGGGGTCGAAGGTGAGCTGGTGGGAGGCCTGGTCGGCGGGGGTCAGGCCCTCGGCGCGCAGGGTGAGCGCGCGGACCCGGGCGCGCTGGAGGCCGAGCGCCCCGTAACCGCCGTAGGCCGCCTCGGTCAGGGCCGCCGAGCGCGCGGTCGGCTCCTTCAGGGTGCGGGTGCGCACGGTCGAGGAACGGTCGGCGTAGCGCACGGTGAGGGTCAGGGTGCGGCAGACCTTCCCGATCGCGCGCAGCCGGGCGCCGATCTCCTCGGCGGCCGACAGCAGCGCCCTGCGATGCCGTTCGGGGTCCAACTCGTCCACGTCGAAGACGCGTTCGGCGAGCAGGGAGCGGGAGACGCCGTTCGGGACGACCCGGCTCCGGTCGATTCCGGCGGCCTTCTCGCGCAGGTCGCGGCCCGCCCGCGCGCCGATCAGCCGCTGGAGCGTGGACAGCGGCGCGGCGGCGACCAGGCCGAGGGTGTCCAGGCCGTACTCGCCCAGGGTGCGGGCGGTCGCCGCCCCGACGCCGGGCAGGACGGCCACCGGCCGGCCGGCGAGGAACTCCGCGAGGGCGTCGGGTGCTTCGGGCGCGGCGCGGGTCACCCCGGGCCGGGCGTCGCGCAGGGCCACGCGGGCCGACATCGGGCCCGGGCCGGCGCCGATCGCGCAGTCGACGCCGTACCGGGCGAGGGCCCGGACCCGGATCACCGAGGCCAGTTCCCCGGCGGTGCGCCCGAAGTACCGCTCGGCGCCCCGGAGATCGGCCAGCGCTCCGTCGGGCGGCAGCGCCTCCACCACCGGTGTGAACTCCTCCAGCAGCCCGAGCAGCCCCGGCAGGGCCGCCTCGTGCGCCGACGGCAGCTGGAAACATACGCAGAGGATGGTCATCCCGCACTCCCCGGACTCTGGTGCCACAACTTCCTCATCGCCGCGGGCCCTTGCGCGGCCTCCTGTCCCGCCGGGCGCAGATCGGCCCAGGGGTGCATCTCGTAGCCCGTGGGCATGCGGATCGTCCGGTCCGCCATCGGGTCCCGGGCCGCGGAGCCGGCCGGGGCGGGCCGTCCCTCGGAGCCGGCGAGCCGGGCCCGGGCCGGGCCGTCGCCGTCCGCCGGCGGTCCGCCCCCGGCACCCCCGGTGTCGCCGGTGTCCCCCGCGCCGCCGAGCGGTTCGGCGAGCCGGGCGGCGACCTGGTCGAGGCCGCCCTCGGCGCGCAGTTCGGCCAGATCGGCGAGGTTCCAGGCGGCGGAGCCCACCACACTCAGGCTGCGCGGGCCGCGCCGCTGCACCACACCGCGCACCAGCAGCAGCCAGGAGTGGAAGACGGTGTGCGCGCAGGCGTCGTGGGAGTCGTCGAAGAAGGCCAGGTCGACCAGGCCGCTCCCGTCGTCCAGCGTGGAGAAGATGACCCGCTTGCCGGAACGGATCGGCGGCGTCTGGGTGGCCGCCTTGGCGCCCGCCACCAGCACGGTCTCGCCGTGCCGCGTCTCGCGCAGCCGGCGCGCCGAGACCACGCCCAGCTCCCGGAGGAACTCCCGGTGGTCGTCCATCAGATTGCGCGAGGCGTCCATGGAGAGCACGCCCAGCTCGGCGCTGAGCCGTTCCGCCGGCGACAGGTCGGGCAGTCCGGCCGGTGCCGTCTTCCGCCCTCCGGCCAGCGGGAGTTGGCCCCCGCCGCCGCCCCGGGCGCCCCGGTGCAGCTCGGTCAGGTGCAGTTGCAGGTCGCGCCGGTTGGCGCCGAACGCGTCCAGCGCGCCCACCTGGGCCAGCCGGCCGGCGAGCGGGCGGCTCGGCCGGGCCCGCTCCCAGAAGTCCAGCAGGGAGGAGTAGGGCCGGCCGGCCTCGATCCGCGCCGCCTCGGCCTCGCTGATGTCGTGCACGTCGGAGAGGGCGAGCCGGAGCCCCCACACCCGGGGTGATTCAGACACCAGTTCGACCCTGTGTGCGACCCCGGAGGCGTTGACGTCCAGCGGCAGGATGGGCACCCCGCGCCGCCGGGCGTCCGCCAGCAGCAGCCGCTTGGGGTACATCCCGGGGTCGTGCGTGAGCAGTCCGGCGTAGAAGGCGGCGGGGTGGTGCGTCTTCAGCCACGCCGACTGGTAGGTCGGCACCGCGAAGGCGACCGCGTGCGCCTTGCAGAAGCCGTAGGAGCCGAAGGCCTCCACGATCTCCCAGGTCCGCTGGATCGTCTCCGCGCCGTATCCCCGGGCCGCCGTGTGCTGGGCGAACCAGACCTTGATACGGGCCTGCGACTCCGGGTCGGACAGCCCGCGCCGGACCCGGTCGGCCTCGCCCCGGCCGCAGCCGGTCATGATCGCGACGATGTCGATGATCTGCTCGTGGAAGACGACGACCCCGTACGTCCCCTTCAGCGGCCCCTCCAGGTCGGGGTGCGGATAGCGCACCGGCGCCCGCCCGTGCCGGGCCTCGATGAACGGCCGCACCATGTCGGCGGCGACCGGACCGGGCCGGAACAGCGAGATGTCGACCACCAGGTCGTCGAAGGTGCTCGGCTGGAGCCGCCCGATCAGGTCCCGCTGGCCCGGCGACTCGATCTGGAAGCAGCCGAGCGTCTCGGTGGAGCGCACCAGCCCGTACGTCGCCGGGTCGTCCGGCGTGAGCGCGTCCAGGTCGATCCGCTCACCCATCGCCCGCCGCACCTCGGCGACCGCGTGCGCCATCGCCGACTGCATCCGCACGCCCAGCACGTCCAGCTTGAGCAGCCCGAGGTCCTCCACGTCCTCCTTGTCGAACTGCGCCATCGGCAGCCCCTCGCCGCTGGTCGGCACCACCGGCGTCCGGGCGAGCAGGGAGGCGTCGGAGAGCAGCACCCCGCACGGGTGCATGGCGACCCCGCGCGGCAGCGCGTCCAGCGCCTCGACCAGTTCCCAGAGCCTGCCGTACCGCTCCCGCTCCCCCGCCAGCCGCTTCAGCTCGGGCAGTTCACCGAGGGCCGCGCGGGCGTCGCGGGCCCGGATGTGCGGGAAGGACTTGGCGACCCGGTCGATCTCGGCCGGGTCCATGGACAGGGCGGCGCCCACGTCCCGGATCGCGTGCCGGACCCGGTAGGTCTCCGGCATGGCGACGGTGGCGACCCGCTCCTCGCCGAACCTGGCGATGATCGCCCGGTACACCTCCAGGCGGCGCGCGGACTCCACGTCGATGTCGATGTCGGGCAGCACCACCCGCTCCTTGGACAGGAAGCGCTCCATCAGCAGCCCGTGCTCGACGGGGTCGGCGTGCGCGATCCCGAGCAGATGGTTGACGAGCGACCCGGCGCCGGAACCGCGCGCCGCCACCCGGATGCCCATCTCCCGTACGTCGTCCACCACTTGGGCGACGGTGAGGAAGTAGGAGGCGAAACCGTGGAAGGCGATGACGTCCAGTTCGTCGTGCATCCGCTCCCAGTAGGCGCGCCGGCCGCCGAGGCCGAGCCGGACCATGCCCGCCGCCGCCCGCGAGGCGAGGGCGCGCTGGGCGGTGCGCCGGCCGGCGCCGACGAGGTGCGGTTCGGGGAAGTGGACGGTGCCGATGCCGAGGTCGTCCTCGGGGTCGACCCGGCACTCGGCCGCGGTGGCCCCGGTCTGCTCCAGCAGCCGGAGGGCGGTGTCGCGCCGGTAGCCGGCCGCCTCCACCACCCGTTCGGCCGCCCGGAGCATGGTCCGCGCGTCCTTCAGCCAGGCCTCGCCCGGGTCCGGCTCCCGGCGCGGGTCGATCGGCACCAGGCGCCGGGCGGCGTCCAGCACGTCGGCGACCGGGCCCTGGCCGGGGTCGGCGTAGCGGACGGCGTTGCTCAGCACGGGCCGTATCCGCTGCTCGGCGGCGAAGCCGACGGTGCGGGCGGCGAGCCGCAGGGAGCCGGACCCGGTGCCGGTGCGGCCGTGCCAGACAGCCTCCAGGCGCAGCGCGTCGCCGTAGACCTCGCGCCAGGGGGCGAGCAGGGTGGCGGCCCGGTCGGGTCGGCCCTCGGCGAGCGCGCGGCCCACGTCGGAGGCGGGGCCGAGCAGGACGATCAGGCCCTCGCCCGGCTGGGCGGACCAGGGCAGCAGCGGGGTGCCGGCGCCGTCCGCGTGGGCGGCGGTGACGAGCCGGCACAGACCGGCCCAGCCCCGGGCGCCGTCCCGGGCGAGGAAGGTGACCCGGGGCGCCGACTCGTCGAGGAAGGCGCCGCCCCGCACCGGAGTGCGCCGCCGCTCCCAGGCGCCGGGCCCGGTGACGGAGCCGGCCTGGGCGACCCGCCCGGCCTGACCGACCACTTCCGGCCGTCCGGCGGGCAGACCCCCGAGCCGGCCCCGGCCTCGGGCGGCCTCCGCCGTCCCGACCGCCAGGTCCACCCCGAACAGCGGGCGGACGCCCGCCGCGGCGCAGGCCTTGGCGAAGCGGACCGTGCCGGCGAGGGTGTCGCGGTCGGTGAGGGCGAGGGCGTCCATGCCCCGCTCGAAGGCGCGCTCGGCCAGCCGCTCCGGGTGGGAGGCCCCGTACCTCAGGGAGAACCCGGAGGCGGTGTGCAGATGCGCGAACCCCGGCACACCCACCTCCCGCACTCGTGAGCCCCGAACAGCTCTCGAACATCACTCTTCGAACATCAGTTCCCTACTTCCTCACCCACCATACCCTCATTCTCGAACGTGTGTACGACTAGCGTTCGGGCGCCTCCCACCTGCGCAAACACCGGAAAGCGCGGCCTCTCACCCCGGAAACCCGGAGTGAGAGGCCGCGCCGGAAGGACGCCGCCGGGTCAGCCGATCTCGGTGCCCGTCCCCGACAGGGCCGCGGTGACCGGCTGGAAGAAGGTCTCCCCGCCGGAGGTGCAGTCCCCGCTGCCGCCGGAGGTCAGGCCGATCGCCTTGTCCCCGGAGAAGAGCGGACCGCCGCTGTCGCCGGGCTCGGCGCACACGTCGGTCTGGATCAGTCCGCTGACCGTGCCCTCGGAGTAGTTCACGGTGGCGTTCAGACCGGTGACCGTGCCGTCGTGCACCTGGGTGGTCGAGCCGCTGCGGGTCACCTTCATGCCCACGGTGGCCTCGGCGGCGCCGGTGATCTGCTGGGCGGAGCCGTTGTACAGGTCGACCTCGCTCGGGTGGTCCACCTCGGCCGTGTACTTCACCAGGCCGTAGTCGGTGCCCGGGAAGTGGGACTCCGCGTTCCGCCCGATCTCCTTGCCGTCGGAGTCCGTCCAGGTGGAGATGTCCGCCGTGCAGTGGCCCGCGGTCAGGAAGTACGGCTGCCCGCCCTTGACCACGTTGAAGCCGAGCGAGCAGCGCCCGCCCGAGCCGTTGATCGCGTCGCCGCCGGCGATGAAGGGCTTGAACTCCCCCTTCGACCGCTTCAGCTCGGCCTTGCCGCCGAGCCCCTCGACCACCTTGCCCAGCTTGGCCAAGGCGGCGCCGGAGACGGTCCGGTCGGCGGTGACCACGACCCTGTCGCCGACCGGGTCGATCGCCCAGGAGGTGCCCGGGATGGTCGCGTCCTTCTTCAGCGTCGCCCGCGCGGAGCCGAGGTCGGCGAGGGAGTGGGCGACGATTCTGGCCTTGGCCCCGGCCGCCTCGACGGTCCTGGCCGCGGCCTTGTCGAGCACGTTGACGACGAGGCGCCGGGCCTTGGCGTCGTAGTAGCTGCCCGCCGTGCCGGCGCCCAGGTCGTCGCCGAGCCGGGAGGCGAGCTTTCCGGCCGCCGGGGCGGACAGGGTCCGGGGCTCGGGGGTGGACTTCACGGGTTCGCTGGCGTTCGCGTTCTGCAAGGTGACGCCCGCTGCGAGCAGGGCGGCAACGCCCGCTCCGGCCAGGGCGGTACGCCGCCCTGCTATCCGTCGGTGCTTCAACTCACGTCCTCCTGTGGGGGGTCGGCCGGGCAGGTTGTGGGGACCTGACGGGCCGGAAGGCTGGTTGACGGGCGCCCACTCTTCCGAACCGCACAGGGAGCACACAAGGTCGACTTCAGGACGCGCGCACGGAGCGGGTCCGCGCGCCCCGGCCGCCGGCAACGCGCCTCCTCCAGGGGGGGAATTCGCTCAGCAAACACTACGTGCGAGTAACCGGTAAGCGGACCGTCACCGTCCGCCCTGGCCGAAAACCGTCTCTTGCGCCCCGGGCACACCAAGAGCCCCCGCACGCGCCGTGGCGTACGGGGGCTCGGTGGAGCGGAAGGGTGCAGCGGTGGAGCGGAGGGGAGGGGCCGTCAGAAGACGTGCACCCCGTAGGCGCTCAGCGCCTCGGTGACCGGCTGGAAGAACGTCGTACCGCCGGAGGAGCAGTCGCCGCTGCCGCCCGAGGTCAGCCCGTAGGCCGTACTGCCGCCGTACAGCGGGCCGCCGGAGTCGCCGGGCTCGGCGCAGACGGTGGTCTGGATCAGACCGGAGACGACGTCACCGCCGCCGTAGTTGACCGTCGCGTTGAGCGCGGTGACCCGGCCGCTGTGCGTACCGGTGGTGGAGCCGCGGCGGTAGACGGTCGTGCCCACGGAGGGCGTGGCCGCGCCGGCGATGTCCTGGCTGCCCACCGAGCCCGACTTGGTCACCGAGCTGTTGGTGTAGCGCACGAGGCCGTAGTCGTTGCCCGGGAAGCTGGAGCCGGCCGTGGTGCCGAGGGTGGTGGTGTGCCCGGAGTTCGACCACCAGGTGCCCGCGCCGTCGGTGCAGTGGCCGGCGGTCAGGAAGTAGTAGTTGCCGCTGTTGTCCTGGACGTTGAAGCCCAGCGAGCAGCGCCAGCCGCTGGCGTAGATGGCGTCGCCGCCCGAGATCAGCTTGCTGAACCTGCCGGCGGTGTGCTTGACGACGAGGGCGTCCGCGGTGCCGCCGGCCCGCTCCTTGATCTTGGCGATCTGGGCCTCGGAGACCCTGCTGTCGACGGTGAGGGCGACGCGGTTCGACTTGCTGTCCACCGACCAGGCCGTGCCGGGGATGTCGGCCTGGCGGATGGAGTCGCTCGCCTGGGTGAGCTGGGCGGCGCTGAACTGGGGGGTGTCGACGGCGTTCGCGGTGGGGACGGCGAACGCGGCCGCGGCCAGGAAACCGGTGGCCACGGCGGTCAGCCGGGTCCGTCTGGCGATACCGCTGCGGGGAGTGGTGCGCTTGAAGCTCACGTTTCGTTCCCTCCAAGGGAATTCGGGGGCCCGCGTGGGGTCGGGGCCCGTGAGTCGCAGCCAGGGGGCTGGCCGGATTCCGAACCTCATGCCCCTGACAAGCGCTGTGGGGGAGTATTCGGCCGAACGGCCGGTCGGCACAAGGGTGCCTTTCGGCCGTTGGATTTTGAACCACCTTTACATCCCCGCGGTTGCGCGCGCCCCCGACGCGCGCACCGGGTAACCCTACTGACGTCGGTTCAGCGCACGCTCCCCCGCCTCGACCGCCACGTCCAGCGTGTTGCCGGGCGGCGGGAAGGGGCAGACGAAGTGGTCGGCGAAGGCGCAGGGCGGGAGCTGGGCGCGGTTGAGATCGACGGTGGTCCGGCCCTCGGTGTCCGGCTCCGGCGGGTACAGGAAGCGGAACCGGAAGCTGGTGTCGCCGCTGGTGGCGTCGGCGAACACCGCCCACAGCCGCCCGTCGCCCTGCCGCGCGACCTGGAGGGTCCGCTCCCGTCCGGCCAGCGTGAAGGCGAGTTCCCCGGCGAGGGCGAGCCCGCGTTCCCGGCCGTCCGCGTTGCCGACCCGCACGGTGCGCGTGCCGTCGTACGGCGTGAAGCGCCCCGGCACCGACCAGCGCGCCCCGTAGGGGGTCGCCCCGATGCCCCGGAAGGCGGACCGGGCCGGGGCGTCGGGGTCGTAGACCCGTACGCCCCAGACGCCCTCGCGGACCAGGACGAACAGCCGCTTCGCGCCGAGCGCGACGCGCGCCTCGGCTTCCGGGCCGGGGTCGGCGGTGAGGTGGACCTCCCCGGTGAACGGCCGGCCGTCCACGCTCAGGCCGTCCTCCCCGCCCGCGGTGAGGACGACTCCCGTGTCGTCCGCCACCCAGTTCCCGGGAATGTCCGGAAGCCGTCCGTCCGGATGGTCCTCGACCCAGTGCGTGGCGGTCAGGGCGAGCGGCCCGTAGGGGGCGGCGACCGCCTCCTCGCGCCGCTCGTGCCAGCGCTTCCACGCGTCGGGTGCGTCGGTCGTCATGCCGTGTTTCCTCTCCTGTGCGGTCGGCTTCCCGCCGCCCGGTGGGACAGCGCGAGGTGGGAGCGAAGGGTGGTGCCTTCATACTCCGTGCGGAACGCGCCGCGTTCCTGGAGCAACGGCACCACCCGGTCCGCGAACTCCGCGAGTCCGTCGGCGGTGAGCCGGGCGGCGAGGACGAAGCCGTCGGCGGCGCCCTCGCGGACCCGGGTGTGCAGGGCGGCGGCGACCGTCTCGGGGCTGCCGACGAAGGACTGCCGGCCGCTCGCCTCGATCACGGTCTCCCGGCTGGACAGTCCCTTCTCGGCCGCCAGCGCCCGCCAGCGTTCGACGAGCGCCAGGGTCTCGCCGTCCCGGCCGCGCGGCGCGGCCTCGGGGAGCGGGCCGTCGGGATCGTGCCCGGACAGGTCCCGCCCCCACAGGCGCTCCAGCGCGTACCGCGTGTAGTGCGGGGTGACCCGCTGCCGTCGGATGTCGGCGGCCCGCTCCTGCGCCTCGGCGTCGGTGTCGCCGAGGACGACGGTGACGGTGGGCATGATCCTCAGGTCGGCCGGCGTCCTGCCGTACGCGGCGAGCCGCTGGGTGACGTAGCGGTAGCGGAAGCGGGCCGCCTCCGGTGAGCCGTGCCGGGTGAGGAACACGTCGGCCGAGGCCGCGGCCAGCTCCCGCGCCGCCTCCGACTCCCCCGCCTGGATCAGCACCGGACGCCCCTGCGGTGAGCGGGGCAGCCCGAACTCGCCCGCGATGTCGAAGTGCCGGCCCTGGTGGGCGAACGGCCGGGGTGTCCCCTCGGGCGACCAGGAGTCCCACAGCAGCCGGACGGCGGCGACGAGTTCGGCGGTGCGCGCGGGGTGTTCGGGACGGGCGCCGCCCCGGAAGTTCTCGCCGGCCCGCGGATCGCCCCCGGTCGCCACCCGCCAGGCCGCCCGGCCCGCGCTGAGCTGGTCGAGGGTGGCGATCCGGCGGGCGAGTTCGTACGGCTCGGCGAAGCCGGCGCCCACGGTGGCGGCCAGCCCGAGCCGGGTGGTGACGTCGGCGAGGGCGTTGAGCGCGGCCACCGGTTCGGGCCGGCCCGCCGGCTCCAGGTCGTGGACGCGGCCCCGGTGCTCGGGCAGCCGCTGCCCCTCGTCCAGCAGCAGGAAGTCGAACAGGCCGCGCTCGGCGATCCGGGCGAGCCGTTCCAGGGCCGGGAAGGCGAGCCGCGCGTCACCGGGCGGCCCCGGCCATCCGGTGGTGTCGTCGGTGCCTGGGAACACGGCCGCGAGATGCATCCGCCGTCGTACGGTCATGACGTTCCCCCGGTCACCGTGTACCGGCCTGCGGGGCGGGCCAGGCCCAGGTGCTCGCGCAGGGTGCTGCCCGGGTAGAAGGTGCGGAACAGGCCGCGGTGCTGGAGCAGCGCCACCGTGCCGTTGACCAGTCGCTCCAGGTCGCGGCGCGGAGCGACCGGGACCAGGTGGAAGCCGTCGGTGGCGCCGTCGGCGTGCCAGCCGGCGATGAGTTCCGCGAGGTCGACGGGGCCGCCCCGGTACAGCGGGCCCTGCACGGTGGGCCGCGGGCCGCCGCCGCCGTGCCCGGGTTCGGCCGCGTGCTCGCCGTCGCCGAGGTCGACCAGCAGGCTCACCAGCACCAGCAGCGATTCCGGCCGGCGCCCGAACCCCGCCGCCGCGTCGCGCAGTTGCTCGCGCGCGGCGGCGGCCCGGTCGGGGCTCGCGGCGCGGACCAGGGCGACGTCGGCGTACCGGGCGGCGACGGCGCGGGCGGGACCGTCGGTGGCGTCGACCACGCGGACGGGGTGACCTTGGGGCGGCCGGGGCAGGGTCGAGGGGCCTCGTACCGAGAAGGCGCTCCCGGTGAAGCCGACGTGGTGCAGCCGGTCCCGGTCCAGGTACCGGCCGCCGGCCGGCTCCCGGTACACGGCGTCGTCCTCCCAGCTGTCCCACAGCCGTGCGGCGACGTCGGCGACCTCGCCGGCCTCCTGCCACACCGTCTCGGCCGGGGCCGCGTGCCGGCGTCCGAACAGGCGGGCCTCGCCCTCGGTGGTGGACACCTCGATCCGCCAGCCGGCCCGGCCCCGGCTGACCCAGTCCAGGGTGGCCACGGCGGCCTGCACCTGGAAGGGCTCGGTGTGGGTGGTGGTCACGGTGGGCACCAGCCCGATCCGCCGGGTGCCGGGCGCCACCCGGGACAGCACGCCGAGCGCGTCGGGCCCGGGGCGCGCGAAGGAGTCGTCCAGCGTCACGAAGTCCAGGCCGCCGTGTTCGGCCAGCTTGACCAGTTCGGCGTAGGGGCCGGCGTCCAGGGCGCCCGGCAGGTCGACGGCGGCGGCGAGGTGCAGCAGTCCGCGGCCGTGGGCGGCGGCCACCCTCACAGCACCTTGGACAGGAAGGCCCGGGTGCGCTCGTGCCGCGGCCGTTCCAGTACCTCGCCGGGCGGCCCCTGTTCCACGATCCGGCCGTCGGCCATGAAGACGACGGTGTCGGCCACCTCCCGGGCGAAGGCGATCTCGTGCGTGACGACGATCATCGTGGTGCCCTGCCCGGCCAGGTCCCGGATGACGTCGAGGACCTCGCCGACCAGTTCGGGGTCGAGCGCGGAGGTCGGCTCGTCGAACAGCAGCAGCCGGGGCTCCAGGGCGAGCGCCCGCGCGATCGCGACACGTTGCTGCTGCCCGCCGGACAACTGCCTCGGGTACGCCGTGGCCTTGTCGGCGAGGCCGACCCGCTCCAGCAGCCGGTGGGCGCTCTCCACCGCTTCCTTCCGGGGCCGCTTCAGCGCGGAGACCGGTGCCTCGATGACGTTCTCCACGACGGTGAGGTGCGGGAAGAGGTGGAAGTTCTGGAAGACGAACCCGATCCGGGTGCGCCGGCGCAGCACCTCCCGCTCGGGCAGCTCGTACAGCCTGTTACCGGCGCGCCGGTAGCCCACCAGCGCCCCGTCCACGCTGATCCGGCCCCGGTCCACCTTCTCCAGGTGGTTGATGGTGCGCAGCAGGGTGGACTTGCCGGAGCCGGAGGGCCCGAGCACGACGGTGACCTCGCCGGCCCGCACCTGGAGGTCGATGCCGTTGAGGACCTGGAGCGCTCCGAAGCTCTTGTGCACGGACCTGATGTCGACCATGACGGTCATCGCATGGGTTCCTTTGCGGATTCGCGGGGAGACGGGCGGGCGGTCAGGCGGCGGCGCGGCCGGCCAGGTCGCGCAGGAGGGCCAGCACCGTCCTGGCGGTGGCGTCGTTCTGCCGGAAGGCGGCCCCGCCGGTGCGCGGGCGGGTGAAGGCGCCGGGGGTGCGGGCGTCGGTGTAGGGGCCGAGGGCGAAGCGCCGGGGGTGCGGGCGGCCGGCGCCGTCCAGGATCCGGCCGTCGACGGGGTCGACCCGCAGCAGGCCGTCGGGGGTCTCGGCGGCGCCGTCGGCGTGCAGTTCGCGCAGCAGGCTGTCACGGGCCCGGCCGAGGGTGGGCTCGGGCAGCCGGGCCTCGACCAGCGCCCGCGCCTCGACGGCGAAGCCGGGCACGGTGGGGCTCCCGGCCCGGAACACCCCGTCCGCGGCGGTGACCGTCATGCCGGCGCCGACGAAGCGGAGCAGCCCGGCCCGGGACAGCGCGAGCAGCTGCCGCAGCCGGGGTCCGGGCGGCCCGGAGGCGAGGTAGCTGAAGAACCCGTGCCACCAGGGCCCGGTGTTCCCGAGCCGGACCAACTGCCCGTAGACGGAGAGCAGCCCGAGGAAGACGCCCAGGTCGGCGCTGTGCGCGGGGTCGTGCCGTCGGCTCAAATCGTCCTCGACGTACTGGCGCAGTCCCTCCTGGAAGGCCTCGTGGGAGGGGTAGCACGTGCCGTCGAGGGGGTGGTCGAGCGCGGCGAGGTCGAGCCGGTCGGCCGGGTCGGGTACGGCGGCGGCGACCAGCGCCCGGGTCTCGGCGGGGCCGGCGGCGAGCGCGTACTTCTCCTCGAAGTCGGCCCAGGCCATGGCCGTGCGCTCCGGGTGGGCGGTGAACAGCCGGTGGTAGTGGGCGAAGCCCAGCTCCTTCTCCACCAGCGGCCACACGTCGCGCCGGAACTCGAACCCGCCCGGCCGGGCGCGCAGTTCCTCGATCTCGGCGGGCCCGAGGAAGCGGGGCAGCGGGGGCCGCTCGCCGGTCCAGTCGTACCCGATCTTCGCGTGGTACGGCACCCCGCGCCGCGAGCCGACGTACAGCACCGGCTCCCGGCCCGAGGGGAGGTAGGTGTCGCCGTCGTACCGTCCGCCGCGGCCCTCGGTGAGCAGCACCATCAGGTCCACGAAGGCCAGCCCGAAGCCCCGTACCAGCACGGGCTCGCCGGGCCGCAGCGCGGACAGGTCGCTGTCGGCGGTGAAGTCGGGCGGCAGGTGCAGCAGGTCGTGCTCGGCGGCGTACGCGGCCAACGCGGCCTGGTCGGTGTCGAGTTCGGCGTCGAGGTGACCGAGGGCCAGGATGACCAGGTCGGCGAGGAGCGGACGCGTCCCGCCCTCCAGCCAGACCTGCTGGCGGCCCTCGCGGGGGCCGCTGATCCGCAGGGCGCGCCGCCGGTGGTGGTGGACGGTGACGCCGGGCGGCAGGTCGGCGCGGGCCCGGTCGTACACCCAGCGCAGATAGCGGCCCTGGAGCTGCCGGTCGGCGAAGGTGCGGCCGGCCAGCGCGGCCCACTCGTGCAGGGTGGGGCCCTCACGTACCGGGCCGTCCATGGGCACCGTCTCGTCGGTGAACATGGTGACGTCCTCGGCGTGCGAGTTCATCCACAGCAGCGGCGACTGTTCCTCGCGCCAGATGCGTCCGCCGCCGGGCGGGTGGGGGTCGACGAAGTGGATGTCCAGGCCCGTCCCGGCGTACAGCTCGGGGGCGTTGGCGGCGATGCGCTCCAGGACGCCGGTCCCCCGCGGCCCGGCTCCGACGATCACCAGCTGTGGTCTCATCGGGCGTTCTCCGTGCCGCGCGCGTAGTGCTTCTCGACGTAGTACTGGCCGATGCCCAGGACCGAGGTGACGACCGCGTACCAAAGGGTGGCCACCATCAGCAACGGGATCACCTGGTAGGTGCGGTGGTAGATCAACTGGGCGGAGAACAGCAGGTCGTTGACGGCGATGACGCTGACGATCGAGGTGCCCTTGAGGGTGCCGATCAGCATGTTGGCGGCCGGCGGCACGATGGCGCGCATCGCCTGCGGCAGCACGATCCGCCGCCACCGCCGCCACCGGCTCAGGCCCAGCGCCTGGGCGGCCTCGATCTGGCCGCGGTCCACGGAGAGGATGCCGCCGCGCACGACCTCGGCGGCGTAGGCGGCCTCGTGCAGGGTGAGGCCGACGATGGCGACGGCGACCGGGCTGAGCAGGTCGACCGTCTTGACGCCGAGCACCTGCGGGTAGAGCGCTCCGATGTTGAACCACAGCAGCAGCTGCACCAGGATCGGGATCGACCGGAACAGCCAGACGTACCCCCAACCGACCGCGCGCAGCACCGGGTTGGCGGAGAGCCGGAAGGCGGCGAGCAGGGTGCCGAGGGCGAAGCCGAGGACCATCACGACCGCGGTCAGCCACAGGGTGAGCCACAGGCCGCGCAGCACGGAGTCGGTGGTGAAGTAGTCGGCGACGACGTCCCACTGGAACGCCTTGTTGCGCAGGACGGAATTGACGGCGAGGCCGAGCAGGACGAGGACCACGACGGCGGCGGCCCACTGCCCGTACCGGCGCTGCGGCACGATCCGCGGGGCGTCCGCGGGCTCGGGCGTGTCCGCCGCGGTGGGGATCTTGGCAAGGGTGTCGGATGACATGCGAAGGCTCCGTGACGTCGAGCGTCAAAAGCGGGTGGTGCCTTCACACGGGGCGCGCTCTGCGGCGCGGACACGGCCGAGCCCCTCAGCAGGGCCGTACACCGAGAGTACGGGTGCGCTCACCTCCACTGTCAAGGCTGTCCATACTGTGAGCGGTACGTCTCAGGTCGGTTGACGGGGAACCGGATGCCTGTTCCACTTGGCCCATGCGTCCACAGCAGTGGCTGGTCACCCGCTCCCACATCGACTTCGGTCGCGTGTGGTCCTCTTCCTGTTGAGCTGACCCCCTGCGCGCGCCCGCCGACAGGCAGGCGCCCCCGCGTTCTCCTTCTTTCTCGGCCTTCCTCGCCAGGCCTTCACACGCGCACCCCTCCCCTCGCGCCCCGCGTTGCCCTTTCCCGCTTCAGGAGACCGCCACCCGATGCGTACGCCTGCCTTTCGCCATTTCATGCCCTATGCCGTGATCACTTCGGCCGCGCTGCTCCTGACCGCCTGCGGCTCCGGCTCGGGTGGTACGGGCGGGACGCACGCCTCCGGTGTGGCGGCCACGTCGGACGACGTGCCCACCACGGACGTCGTCTCCGCCGAGAAGGAGGACGCGTCGATCGCGAGGCTGCTGCCCGCCGGCACCTCGCGCCTGACCGTCGCCATCAGTGTCGGCGGCACGCCGCCCGGCACCACCTACCTCGCCGACGGCACCACGCTGACCGGCCAGGACGTCGACTTCACCAAGGCGGTCGCCAACGTCCTCGGGCTGAAGCTGAAGGTGGAGCAGGCGAGCTTCGAGGCGATCCTGCCGGCCCTGGACAGCGGCAAGTACGACTTCGGCGCGAGCAACTTCGGTGTCACCGACGAGCGCCGCAAGACCATCGACTTCGTCACCTACATCAACGACGGCCAGGGCTTCGCCACCCGCGAGGACAGCAAGCTCTCCAAGGTCACCGACCTGAAGCAGCTGTGCGGTCTGAACGTGGCGACCGGCGCCGGCACGACCTTCGAGGCCACGCTGGAGGCCGGCAAGCACCTGTGCACGGACGCGGGCGAGAAGGCGTACCAGGTGCAGACCTACGCGGAGCCCGGCGCCATCTGGTCCTCGCTCCAGCAGGGCCGCAGCGACATCGTGATGTCCACGATCAACGGCCTGCGGTACGCCGTCGCCCAGCAGCAGGGCCTGAAGTTCCTCAACGAGTTCCACCGCCTCGACGTCGGCTTCGCCTTCAAGAAGGGCACCAAGCTGGCCCCCGCCTTCCAGGCGGCGGTCAACAAACTCCTCACCGACGGCACCTACGACAAGATCCTCGAAAAGTGGGGCACCAAGGGCTCGGCCATCAAGAAGTCCCGTATCAGCCCACCCGAACTGAAGAACTAGCCCGAGCCCCGAAGGGACGCGGGGAACTGCGCGACCGGCCACGACGCACCCGCACCCGGCCACGCACCGGGCGCCCCCGAATCAGCACCCGTCACACGGGCAACAGCAGTCGCACCCGCACCCGTCGCACCCGTCGCACGGGCAGTCGCAGTCGCAGTCCCGGCAGCAGCCCTCCCGCTTCTTCCGGGACCAGGGACCCTCGTACTCCCCCGCGCAGCACATCTGGCAGCTGCAGCACAGCAGGGCGAACATCCCGCAGCCGGCCAGGAAGCCGCGCGGCGAAAGGGGCTTGGGGCCGGGCATGGCGGGCGGGAAGAGCGGCTGGTCGGCACCAGGGCGCCCGCCAGGCCCCGGCTGGTGTGCCGCGCAGGCCGGCCCCTGCCCGAACGCCCGGTCCACCGACCGCCCCAGCTCGTGCGCGAGCAGCAGATGCGCGAGCCGCCCGTCGGTGAACTCGGCCTCCCGCAGCGCCAATCGGATCCCGCGCAGGGCGTCGTCGGCGAGCCGGCGGGCCTCCGCGCGGGACGTACCGGTCGCGGTGAGCGGGTTCCAGGCGCCCGACAGACCGTCGGCGTGCTGGTCCTCCACGGCGTCCAGCAGATGCGCGAGCCGCCCGAACAGCCGCCCCGCCTCCGCCAGCGGCTCCGCGTTGCCCGGCCGCCCGGCCAGCACCGCGGTGTGCGCGAAGGCGGCGCCGGTCGCGGTCTCGGTCGGTTCGGTGACCGTCAGGAGCGGGGTGCCGGGCCCGGCGAGCGTCTCGATGCCGAGCTGCCGGTCCACGGCGTCCACCAGCACCCCGGTGTCGAAGCCGACCGCCGCGCCGCCGTGCGCCCCCGCGCGGCCCCAGCCCGCCGCCACCCGGCGCGCCGCCGCGGCGACCGGCCGGCGGGCCAGCAGGCCGTCCCGGTCGGCGACATGGTCACGCACCTTCGCCGAGGCGAGCACCAGCGAGACGGCGGCGGCCAGCCGGGCGCCCTCACCCTGCGCGACGGACGCGGTCCGCAGACCACGCAGCGCGCACGGCCCGGCGGTGCGCCGGGACCCGGCGACCACGCCGGCCTGAGCCTCCGTCAGAACCGATATGAGCAGGCCGTCGTAGTTCGTCACGATACGAGCGAACTGTCCGTGGTCGTGCCGCAGCGCGAGGCACAGCCCGCACAAATGCGCCATCCACTGGGCCTTGAGCCGCCCTCCCAGGCGGTGGGAACATGGTCTGACGATTCCGAACAAGGTGATCCCCCGTACACCCGGACGCACCGTGCGTCACCCGTCTGCCGCCGACAATCATATTTCACTCACAGTCAGCAGCCGTATGGATCACGACCCTTGGGGCACAAGGACTCTCGACGCATCCGCTGTGCACCAGTACCGTCACAAACCCCCCGCACGGCGTCTATCCACTTGGCACGCCGTCCGCATCATGGATGACCATAGGGATGCGGAAAGCAAGAAGGACAGCTGTGAGAGGAGGCGTCCATGGGATCGGTACGCAAGGCGAGTGCGTGGCTCGGCCTCGTCGACGACAACGATGACGAGCGCTACTACGACGACGACTACTCCGAGGGCACCGAGTCCAGGGAGGCCGCCTGGGTCACGGACCCCCGGGTCAAGGTGGCCACGGACACGGCCGAGGACAAGGGCCGCCGGATCGGCACGGTCACCCCGGACAGCTTCCGGGACGCCCGCGCCATCGGCGAGCTGTTCCGGGACGGCGTCCCGGTGGTGGTGAACCTGACCGCGATGGAGCCCGCCGACGCCAAGCGCGTGGTGGACTTCGCGGCCGGGCTCACCTTCGGCCTGCGGGGCACCATCGAGCGGGTCGCCAACCGGGTCTTCCTGCTCACGCCCGCGAACACGGAGATCATCAGCGGGGAGCCGGCCGCGCGCCGCGAGGACGGTTTCTTCAACCAGAGCTGAGGCAGGGCCGCATGCCGGCCCTGCCCGCCCGGGGGCTCACCGGAAGGCGTCGAGACCGGTGAGCGCCTTGCCCAGCACCAGTTGGTGCATCTCGACGGTGCCCTCGTAGGTGAGCACCGACTCCAGGTTGGTCGCGTGCCGCATGACGGGGTATTCGAGGGAGATCCCGTTGGCGCCGAGGATCGTGCGCGCCGTACGGCAGATCTCGATGGCCTCGCGGACGTTGTTGAGCTTGCCGAAGCTGACCTGCTCGGGACGCAGGCGGCCGGCGTCCATCCGCCGCCCCAGATGGTGGGCGAGCAGGATCCCCTTGTGCAGTTCCACCGCCATGTCGGCGAGCTTGGCCTGGGTGAGCTGGAAGCCCCCGATGGGCCGGCCGAACTGCTCCCGCGTCTTCGCGTACTCCACCGCCGCCTCGAAGCTGCTGCGCGCGGCGCCCATCGCGCCCCAGACGATGCCGTAGCGGGCGTGGGACAGACAGCTGAGCGGCCCGCGCAGCCCGGTGACCTCCGGCAGGACGGCGTCCGCCGGCAGCCGTACGTCGTCCAGGACCAGTTCGCTGGTGACGGAGGCGCGCAGGGACCACTTGTGCTTGATCTCCGGCGCCGAGAAACCCGGGGTGCCGGTGGGTACGGCGAAGCCCCGGATGCCCTCCTCCGTCCGCGCCCAGACGACGGCGACCCCGGCGACCGAGCCGTTGGTGATCCACATCTTGCGGCCGTTCAGCACCCAGTCGCCGCCGTCCCGCTTGGCGTACGTGCGCATGGCGGCGGGGTCGGAGCCGTGGTCGGGCTCGGTCAGGCCGAAGCAGCCGATCACCTCGCCGGCGGCCATGCGCGGCAGCCACTCCCGCTTCTGCTCCTCGCTGCCGAACCGGTGAATCGCGTACATGGCGAGGGAGCCCTGCACGGAGACCAGGGAGCGGATGCCGGAGTCGGCCGCCTCCAGCTCCAGGCAGGCCAGCCCGTACTGCACCGCGCTCGCGCCGGCGCAGCCGTACCCGGTCAGGGACATGCCGAGGGCGCCGATCGACCCGAGTTCCCGGGCGAGTTCCCTGATCCCCGGCAGCTCCCCCTTCTCGTACCAGTCGGCGACGTACGGCAGCACCCGGTCGGCCGCCCAGCCGCGCACGGTGGCCCGGATCGCCAGGTCCTCGGCGTCCAGCAAGTCGTCAATCCCGAGCGGGTCGGCGGCATCGAACGGGGGCGGCTTCGCGGACGCGGACATGGGGACACCCTCCGAACACAGACACGGACACAGGCACGGGCGCGGACACGGCCTCGGCCAGGCAAAACTAGCAGCGCTAGTTACGACGCCGACGCCGACGTTACGGTGCAGTGTCCCGTACGTCCAGAGGAGGTCAGGCGGTGACCCTCGGCTGGCCGGCCGGTGTCTCCGCCCCGCGCGGCGCGGGCAGCTCCACCTCGGCGGCCGCCGGCTCCGGGCCGCACTGCATGATCCGCGGCAGGCGCAGCGCCATGACCGCGCCGAGCAGCAGCAGGCCGGCGCTGACCAGCAGCGTCACATGCAGCCCGTGCACGAAGGAGTCCCGGGCCGCCCGGCGCAGCGCGGCCCCGGTGGAGCCGCCGAGCCGGGCCGCGACCTCGTAGGCCTCGCCGAGCGAGTGGCCCGCCGCGTCCGAGGCGGGGTGCGGGACGCCGGGCACCGCGCGCAGTCCGGGGGTGTAGGCCGCGTTCATCACGCTGCCCAGCAGGGCGATGCCGATGCCGGCGCCGAGCTGGTACGAGGTCTCGCCGATCGCCGCCGCGCCGCCGGCCTGGCCCTCCGGGGCCTCGCTGAGCATCGACTCGTAGGCGCCGAAGAGCGTGGTCTCCAGGCCGAAGCCGAGCAGCACGAAGCCGCCCAGCAGCAGGCCGGTGTCGTCGGTGCCGCCCATCGCGGTCAGGATCAGCACCGCGACGGCCGTCAGACAGAAGCCGGCGCACACCATCCGGCGCGGCCCGAACCGGCGCAGCAGCCGGGCGCCCGCGAGGCCGGCCGCCATCGCGGCGACGGTCAGCGGCAGCAGCCGCAGGCCGGTCTGGAGCGGCGAGAGCCCGAGCACCAGTTGCAGGTACTGGGCGGCGATCAGCTCCAGGCCGACCAGCGCGAGCATGGCCAGCACGATGCAGCCCACGGAGGTGCTGAACGCGGGCCGGCGGAACATGCGCAGGTCCACCAGCGGGTGGGCCAGACCGCGCTGGCGCCGGACGAAGAGGACGAGCAGGGCGGCGCCGGCCAGCAGCGGCAGCACGGTGAAGGGGCTCGCCACCGCCTCGCCGCCGCCGAGGCGCTTCACGCCGAGGACCACGCCGAAGAGCCCGGCGGCGGCCATCAGGGCGCCGGTCACGTCCCAGGGGCCGGCGGTGTCGCCCCGGGACTCGGGCAGCAGCATCCGGCCGACGGGCAGACTGACCAGCATCAGCGGGATGTTGACCAGGAAGACCGAGCCCCACCAGAAGTGCTCCAGCAGGAAGCCGCCGAGCAGCGGGCCGACCGCCGCGCCGACGGCGGCGACCGCGCTCCAGATGCCGATGGCGAGGGCGCGTTCGCGCCGGTCGGGGAAGACCTGGCGCAGGATCGACAGGGTCGCGGGCATGATCATGGCGCCGCCGACGCCGAGCAGCGCGCGGGCCATGATGAGCGTCTGGGCGCTGGGCGCGAAGGCGGCCACGGCAGAGGCGACGCCGAAGAGGGCGTAGCCGAGCAGCAGGACGCGTCTGCGGCCGACGCGGTCGCCGAGCGTGCCGAAGAGGATCAGCAGCGAGGCGCAGACCAGCGGGTAGACGTCGACGATCCAGAGCAGTTCGATGGCGCCGGGCCTGAGGTCCTCGGTGACGGCGGGGACCGCCACGTGCAGCACGGTCGCGTCGAGGGCGACGAGCAGCAGGCTGACACAGAGGACGACGAGCACGACCCAGCGGCTCGCACCGGCCCCGGCCGCCCGACGGCCAGGCCGAGCGGCAGCCGTGGTCGTCCCGGACATGTACGTACCTCCCAGATGATCCCTCGCGGAGGGCGGAGCGACGGGGTGGGGACTCCCTGTCGTACGGCCGGGGAGGAGCGGTGTCCCCGGCCCGCGCGAACCCTCGCGGGTGACTCGTCAGCGTACGCGAGTTCACCGCGCGGTCACGTGGCGGACCTCTCACACGCGTGACGGAACCCGTGTGGCGTACGCCACGCCGTCCCCTCTTGACCACGACCCGGCGGTCGGTCCGGTTCCGGGTGGTGTCGATAATCGGGCAGGTGACGGATCTCGACACGCGCGCGCCCGGCGCCCGCGCCCCCCTCGTACGCCGGGCGGCACCGGCCCTGCTGGGCTATGCGGCGGTGCGGGCGCTGGGGCTGCTGGTGCTGGTGGTCTGGAGCGCCGCGCACGGCAAGAGCGCGCACACGCTGCTGACCGCGCGCTGGGACGCGCTCTGGTACACCCGGGTCGCCGAGCTGGGGTACGGCTACGAGGTGCGGCTGCCGAACGGCGACGTCCACTCCAACCTCGCGTTCTTCCCGCTGCTGCCGTGGCTGGAGCGGGGGCTGCACGCCCTGACGCCGCTGTCGTACGCGGACGCCGGGTTCGCCGTCGCCCTGCTCGCCTCCCTGGCCGCCGCCGCGGGGATCTTCGCGGTCGCCGAGCACGTGTACGGGTCCCGGGCCGGGGTGTGCGCGGTGCTGCTGTGGGCCGTGCTGCCGGTCGGGATCGTGCAGTCGATGGCGTACAGCGAGTCCTTGTTCACGGCGCTCGCGGCGTGGGCGCTGTACGCGGTGCTGACCGGGCGCTGGGTGAGCGCGGGTGCGCTGGCGGCGCTCGCGGGGCTGACCCGGCCGGTCGGGGCGGCGGTGGTCGCGGCGGTGTGGGTCGCGGGCGCGGTCTCCTTCGGGCGAGCGCGCAGCGCGCCCACCGCGCACGGCGCACGGATCGACGGTCACGCCCCGGCGCGGGAGCGATGCGCGCGCGCCGGGAGCGCACCGGGGCCGTGGGGCGCGGCCGAGCGGCCGGGCGCCCCCCATTGGCGCCGGGCGCTCGGCATGACGCTCGCGCCCCTCGGTGCCGCCGGTTACGTCCTCTGGGTCGGACACCGCACCGGGCGGGGACCGCTCGGCTATCTGGACGTCCAGGCGGGATGGCGCAACGGGTTCGACGGCGGGTACGCCTTCGCCCGTTTCGTGGCCGCCGAGTTCACGTCACTCCCGTCCGCCCTGGCCGGCGCCGGCCTGATCGTCGCGGTGGCCCTGCTCCTCTGGCTGTACGTCACCGGGATCCGGCAGCGGCAGCCGGTCGCCCTGCTGGTGTACACGGGAGTCGTCCTGGCCCTCGCGCTGTGCGCGTCGAGCTACTTCGGCTCCAAGCCCCGGCTGCTGCTGCCCGCCTTCCCGGTGCTGCTGCCGCTCGCCGTGGCCCTCGCCCGGCTCCGCACCTCCCGATCGGCGCTGGTGACAGCGGGATGGGCGGTCGCCTCGGCGGTCTACGGGGCGTTCTGGCTGAACGGCTCCGGCCCGCCATGATCGGCTTCGGCGCCCGATGACGGCCGGGGGAATTCCGCACGCCTGCCGGGTTAACGCATTCATAAGCGCCATATAAACAACACCCGGCATGATCAAAGGAATTGAAGAGAGTGGCCTCACAGGATTGCGGAATGGCGTGAATTCGTACCGCCCTTGAGAGGTTTCCCACATCACATCGTCATCACAAAGCCGCTGTTTCGACCGGGACCACAGCTCACTCGCTGTAACGTCGATTGGGTGCGTACCGAACGAAACCTCACCCGGCGTCTGGACCGGGTGTTCGCCAGACTGGACCGTGAGCCGGAACGACCGGCCCACATCGATGTGCCGAGGATGAGCCGGCACCGGGTCGTTCTGTTCACCGCGACCCTGGCTTTCTACCTCGCGATCGTGTGGGCCGTCGTCATCACCTCCTGGCTGGTGCGGCTCGACTGGCAGGTCATGTTCTTCCGGCCGTACCAGCAGTGGCCGCAGATCCACGCCTTCCTCGACTACTACGTGGTGCTCGGCCAGCGCGGCCCCACCGCCGTGATGGTCGCGGCCTGGCTCGGCTGGCGCTCCTGGCGGCAGCACACCCTGCGCCCGCTGCTCACCCTGGCCACCTCGCTGCTGCTGCTGAACATCACGGTCGGCGCCGCCAAGCTCGGCATGGGGCGGCTCGGTCCGCACTACGCGACCGTGATCGGCTCGAACGAGATGGGTCTGGGCGGCGATATATTTCCCAGCGGCCACACCGCCAACGCGGTGGTGACCTGGGGCATCCTGGCGTATCTGGCCTCCACCCCCCGCGCCCGGCGCTGGCTGTCGGCACTGTCCGCGGTCACCTCGCTCGGCGTCGGCCTCACCACCGTCTACCTCGGTACGCACTGGCTGAGCGACGTGCTGCTGGGCTGGGCCGCCGGTCTGCTGATCCTGCTGGCCCTGCCCTGGTTCGAGCCGTTGATCGCCCGCACGGAGGGCTGGATCTTCGACCTGCGCGACCTCTGGCGCGCCCGTCGCAGGCTGTCGGTGCGCGAACCGGCCGTCCCGGTCACGCCGGTGGTGCTCAGGCCGCACGCCGCCGCCGAGAAGACACCGGTGCGCGAACCGGTCTCCTCCACGCGCGCCTCCCGGGGCTCGGTGCACCTGGCCCCAGGGCCGCACACGACCCGCTCCGAGCGCACCCCGGTCACCCCGGCCGGCAGCCGCCGCCCGCCGCACGCCGACCGGCTGCCGCGCGGTACGGCCCAGTCGGCCCGCCCGCTGACCGGCGGCTGACCGGCGGTTCACGGCCCCGGGGCGGGCGGATCCGGTACGCACAGCCGATCCGCCCGCCCCGGGGCCGGTGCGTCAGCCCTTCCAGGCGCGGGCCACCCGGCCGTCGCGTACCTCGAAGTTGAGCCGCCCGGCCCGGTACTCCATGGTGATGATCGCGTCCGGCGGCAGCGGCCGTACCGTCGGCCACCCCCGCTCGCGCGCGAGCCGCTCGGCGTGCGCGACGTCGAGACCGACGTACCCGTCCGGACTGTCCTGGGGCTCCTGAGGCGGAGCGGGATGCGGTGCCATGCCGCCCACGCTAGGCCGCCCGCCCCGGTGACGGAAGCCGGGCACGGCGGCCGGTGCACCGCCGGGTAAGAGGCCCGGGTAAGAGACGCGTCCGCTTCCGGTCACACTTCTGTCACAGCCGTCCGGGGACTCGTTTCCCTCGAACTCCGTCACACGAACGGGGGTTTCCGTACGGCTCACCGGGGTAATCGAGCGGAATTCTCGCGTGTCGCGGCACCTGGGCGAATTACCCGTCGGAAAGTGCCGCAGTGGGGATCGGGGCGGGTCCGCGGCGCGATTCCCCCGGCAATCCGCAGCGTCCGCCCGGACGCTGACGCCGCAGCGGAATTTTCACGGATTCGGCACACAACCGCCGTACGCCGCCTGCCCGGGCGCGGCGATGCGAAGGGGCGAGCGATGGGGACCGACACCGTACGGGCGGCGGCAGGACCGGGGCGCGAGCGCCGGGTCGGCCGGGTGGTCGTGGACTGGCTCACCACCACCGACCACAAGAAGATCGGGCACCTGTACCTGATCACCGGGTTCGGGTTCTTCCTGGCCGCCGGGGTCATGGCGCTGCTGATGCGCGCCGAGCTGGCCCGGCCCGGGCTCCAGTTGCTGACCAACGACCAGTACAACCAGCTCTTCACCCTGCACGGCACGATCATGCTGCTGCTGTTCGCGACGCCGAGCTTCGCGGGCTTCGCCAACGAGCTGATGCCCCTGCAGATCGGCGCGCCGGACGTGGCCTTCCCGCGGCTGAACATGCTGTCGTACTGGCTGTTCGCGTTCGGCGGCCTGATCGTGCTGGGCTCGCTGCTGCTGCCGGAGGGGCCGGCCGCCTTCGGCTGGTTCGCCTACGCGCCGCTCAACGACACCCAGCACTCCCCCGGCCTCGGCCCCGACCTGTGGATCATGGGCCTGGCGCTCTCCGGCTTCGGGACGATCCTCGGCGCGGTCAACTTCATCACCACGATCATCGGGATGCGGGCGCCGGGCATGACGATGTTCCGGATGCCGATCTTCACCTGGAACACCCTCTTCACGTCGATCCTGGTGCTGCTGGCCTTCCCGGTGCTGGCGGCGGCGCTGCTGGTGCTGGAGGCCGACCGGCGGTTCGGCTCGCGGGTGTTCGAGGCGGCCAACGGCGGGGCGCTGCTGTGGCAGCACCTGTTCTGGTTCTTCGGGCACCCCGAGGTGTACATCATCGCGCTGCCGTTCTTCGGGATCATCACGGAGATCATCCCGGTCTTCAGCCGCAAGCCGATCTTCGGCTATCTGACGCTGGTCGGCGCGACCATGGCGATCACCGGGCTGTCGATCGTGGTGTGGGCGCACCACATGTTCGCGACCGGCGCGGTGCTGCTGCCGTTCTTCTCGTTCATGTCGTTCCTGATCGCGGTGCCGACCGGCGTGAAGTTCTTCAACTGGACCGGCACGATGATCAAGGGCTCGCTGTCCTTCGAGACGCCGATGCTGTGGGCGGCGGGCTTCCTGGTGACGTTCCTGTTCGGCGGGCTGACCGGGGTGATCCTGGCCTCGCCGCCGCTGGACTTCCACGTCACCGACTCCTACTTCGTGGTCGCGCACTTCCACTACGTCGTCTTCGGCACGGTCGTCTTCGCGGTCTTCGGCGGCTTCTCCTTCTGGTGGCCCAAGTTCACCGGGAAGATGCTGGACGAGCGGCTCGGGAAGATCCAGTTCTGGACGCTGTTCACCGGCTTCCACACCACGTTCCTGGTGCAGCACTGGCTGGGCGCGGAGGGCATGCCCCGCCGGTACGCCGACTACCTGGCGGCGGACGGTTTCACCGCGCTGAACACGGTGTCGTCCATCGGCGCGTTCCTGCTCGGCCTGTCGACGCTGCCGTTCCTCTACAACGTCTGGAAGACCGCCCGGTACGGCGAGAAGGTCGACACCGACGACCCGTGGGGCTGGGGGCGTTCGCTGGAGTGGGCGACCTCCTGTCCCCCGCCGCGGCACAACTTCGTGACCCTGCCCCGGATCCGCTCGGAGTCCCCGGCGTTCGACCTGCACCATCCCCAGTACGCGGCCCAGATCCCGCAGCCGGAGCCGAAGGCCCATCAGGCAAAGGACTGAGCCGGGAAGCCGCCGCCCGCGCAGGGCGACGGCTTCCCGGCCGTCAGTGCTTCGTGCTGAGAGCGCCCGTACTCAGAGCGCCCGTGCTCAGAGCGCCAGGCGCTGGCCCGGCACGATCACGTCCGGGTCCGTGCCGATGACGGCACGGTTGGCGGCGTAGACCCGCTGCCAGGTGGTCCCGTGCCGGGCGGCGATGACGCTGAGCGTGTCGCCCTCGCGGACGGTGTAGTCACCGGTGCCGCGGGAGGCACTCCGGTTGGTGTGGCCGGCCGGGCGCTCCGGTACCGCGCTCGGCACGGACTCGCGGGTCGGGGACTTCTGCGGAGCGGCCTGCCGAGCCGCCGTACCCGCTCCGGAGGCGGCCGGTGCGGTGCCCGTGGCTCCCGCGCGGCCGGAGCAGACGGGCCAGGCGCCCCAGCCCTGGGCGCCCTGGACCTTGCTGGCGACGGCGATCTGGGCGCTTCTGGAGGCCTGGTCGGCCGTCGGGGCGTAGGCGGTGCCACCGTACGCGCGCCAGGTGCCGGCGGAGAACTGGAGCCCGCCGTAGTAGCCGTTGCCGGTGTTGATGTGCCAGTTGCCGCCGCTCTCGCACTGGGCGATGCGGTCCCACACTCCGTTGTCCGCGGCGGCGGCGTTGCCGGTCGCGGCGAGCAGTCCCAGCGGGGCCAGCAGGGCGGCCCCGGCGAGCGCTGCCGTCGTACGGCCCTTGCGGGCGCTGTCGGTACGGGCGGTGGTGCGGCTGGTATCGGCACACTCGGTCATGTGGTTCCCTCTCCACGAACCCGGGCTCCCCCGGGCGGAGCGCGTCTCGCCGCGCAGGACCGCGGTTCCTCGCGCCCGCCCCGTCCGCGCCGCCGGTACCGGCCGTCGTGCTCTGCCGGTGCCGGGTGGCGGACGTACCCGAGCGGTGCTCGTTGCACACGGCGGAAGAATCTAGGGAGGTCGGGCGGTGGGAATCAACCAACGGCCCGTTAGGCGAGGCCAGTTGCGGGTTACCAGGGGTAGCGTCGATTTCCGGACACCTGATTCATGCGCTGATTTCCCGATTTGTCGACCATCACGCACGGGGGCCTGTGACCCACTTCACTCACCCAAGTCCCTTGACCAAGGGTGGAGTTGACGGTGAGTGTCCGGTTCCGTACCAGTGGTGACGCTGCGCGGCGGTCGTTGATAACCGGTTGGACTCGGGGCGTGACCACCACCACAGGACGCCCGTTGTCTTCTTCATGAGCCCGGAACCCCAGGGCTCATCGGCCGGGAGCCACCCGGCCGGACCCAGCACCGCATCCCGAGGGAGCCACCGTGCCGCGCATGCTCGACGTCAGCGACGCCGTACGCGCCGAGATCGGCGACGAAGAAGCCGACCGGCTGCTCGCCGGAGAGAACGCCCCGGGCAGTTACGACTGCACGTCCTGTCGCACCCCGGGCGACTCCGAGCAGGAGCGCACCAGCACCGTCCTGTTCGTCGGCGACGAGACCGCCGTCCTCGCCTTCGCCCACGCCGGCTGCCTGCCCTCGCAGGTCGTCCAGGTCACCGAGGAGCAGTTGCAGGGCGCCGTCCGCTCCATCGGCGGCACCGGCGGCGACTTCGCCGCCCCCGCCGAGCCGCGGAAGGCCGTGCCCGAGCAGGCGGTGCTCGGCGTGACCAGCGGACTGGTGCTGATCGAGGGCGAGTTGCACCCCGCGCTCGTGGTGGAGCCGACCTCGCCGATCGTGCGCCCGGGCACCACCGGCCCCGGCGACGACTTCCTCCCGCTGCTCGTCGAGCAGGGCTATCTGCCGGTGGCCGGGCTGTCCTCGGTACCGCCGGTGCTGCACGGCTGGTCGGTGCTGCTCGCCATGGGCCAGCTGCACGCGGTGCTCCAGCCGGGCCCGGGTGGCGGGCAGCCGGTCGCCTGGTGGCAGGCGCACCAGCCGCTCCACGTCACCGACGGCTGGCGGGCCGCGGCCAACAAGCACCAGCAGGTGCTGCTGTACGCGGCGCCGGTGGGCTCGATCGGCCGCCAGCCCCGCGAGGACCTGCTGCGGCTCTCCCTCGACAAGGCCGCGGCGGAGGGCCGGCTCGTCGCCGCGGCGCTGCCGCTCGCGGGCACCTGAGCCCCCCGCCGAACGACCGGGACCGCATCCCTTCGCGGTCCCGGTCGTTTGGACATACGTGCACGCATACGACGCTCCCCCTCCCCGTCGCCCCTCCTTCGTCGCCGTCCCGTCCGCGCGGACGGGGCAGGAGGGCGGCGGGCCCTCGGCCACGCCGATCTACGACTCGCTCTACGCGGAGTGGGTCAAGGCCTTCCGCACGCTGCCGGGCGACCGCAGCGGCGAGGAGGGGCTGAGGTTCAGCGCCTTCGGCGACCTGCCGGACGGTCTGGGGTCGTACGCGGGGCCCCGGGCGGGCTCGTTCAGCAGTTCGTACAGCGCCTACAGCGCCGGGGCGTACAGCGCGCGGCAGCAGTCGTCCCAGCCCCCGGCGCCCTCCTCCCCCGCCCCGTCGCAGTGGCAGCGGATCGGCACGCTCGGGCGGGCGCAGCAGGACACCGGGATGCGGCACGTGCCGGCGGCGCTGCCGCCGGGGCCGCGCCGGGGGGCGTAGCGGCGGACGTGCGAAGGGCGGCCCCTGACTCACCAGGGGCCGCCCTTCGTGTCGTACGACCCTTACCGCGCGGCCGTCACTTCTTCTTGGCGCCGCGCTTCTCGCGCACCCGCACCGAGATGTGGATCGGGGTGCCCTCGAAGCCGAACTCCTCGCGCAGCCGGCGCTCGATGAAGCGCCGGTAGCCCGCCTCGATGAAGCCGGAGGCGAAAAGCACGAAGCGCGGGGGCTTGGTGCCGGCCTGGGTGCCGAACAGGATGCGGGGCTGCTTGCCGCCGCGCACCGGGTGCGGGTGGGCCGCGACCAGCTCGCCCAGGAAGGCGTTGAGGCGGCCGGTGGGGACGCGGGTCTCCCAGCCGGCGAGGGCGGTCTCGATCGCCGGGACCAGCTTCTCCATGTGCCGGCCGGTCTGCGCAGAGACGTTGACCCGGGGCGCCCAGGCGACCTGGCCCAGCTCGGTCTCGATCTCCCGCTCCAGGTAGTAGCGGCGCTCCTCGTCCAGGGTGTCCCACTTGTTGTAGGCGATGACCAGCGCCCGGCCCGCGTCGACGGCCATGGTGATGATCCGCTGGTCCTGGACGGAGATGCTCTCCGAGGCGTCGATGAGGACGACCGCCACCTCGGCCTTCTCCACCGCCGCCGCGGTGCGCAGGGAGGCGTAGTAGTCGGCGCCCTGCTGGAGGTGGACGCGCTTGCGGATGCCGGCGGTGTCCACGAACTTCCAGGTGATGCCGCCGAGTTCGATCAGCTCGTCGACCGGGTCGCGGGTGGTGCCCGCCATTTCGTTGACGACGACGCGCTCCTCGCCGGCCACCTTGTTCAGCAGCGAGGACTTGCCGACGTTCGGGCGGCCGATCAGGGCGATCCGGCGGGGGCCGCCGACGGCGGTGCCGAAGGACTGCTCGGGCGCCTCGGGCAGCGCCTCCAGGACGGCGTCCAGCATGTCGCCGGTACCCCGGCCGTGCAGCGCGGAGACCGGGTGCGGCTCGCCGAGGCCCAGGCTCCACAGGTAGGAGGCGTCGGCCTCGCCGCTCGGGCCGTCGACCTTGTTGGCGCACAGCACGACCGGCTTGCCGGCCTTGCGCAGCAGCCGAACGACCGCTTCGTCGGTGTCGGTCGCGCCGACCTTGGCGTCCACGACGAAGACGACGGCGTCGGCCGCCTCGATCGCGTACTCGGCCTGGGCGGCCACGGAGGCGTCGATGCCGAGGACGTCCTGCTCCCAGCCGCCGGTGTCGACGACCTTGAAGCGGCGGCCCGCCCACTCGGCCTCGTAGGTGACGCGGTCGCGGGTGACGCCGGGCTTGTCCTCGACCACGGCCTCGCGGCGGCCGATGATCCGGTTCACCAGGGTCGACTTGCCGACATTGGGACGGCCGACGACGGCGAGCACGGGCAGCGGGCCGTGGCCCGCCGCCTCGATGGCGCCCTCGACGTCCTCGATGTCGAAGCCCTCTTCGGCGGCGAGCTCCATGAACTGCGCGTACTCGGCGTCGCCGAGAGCCCCGTGCTCGTACTCGTGCTCGGCCGAGCCGTCGGGCTGGATGTCGTCGTTCATGAAGTCCGTACCTCGTCGTTCATCGTGGTGATCGGTGGATCCGCCCGAGATCGGCTGATCCACTACTCAAGTGTCGCCTAGCGCCCGGTCAGGCGCCTGGCGTTTTCCAGGTGGCCGGTGAGCTGCTTCTGGATGCGTTCGGTGGCCTCGTCCAGCGCCTTGCGGGTGCGCCGTCCGCTGCCGTCGCCGGCGTCGAAGGGGTCGCCGAAGACGACGTCGACGCGGGAGCGCAGCGGGGGCAGCGCCTTGACCAGCCGGCCGGGCCGCCCCGCGCTTCCCAGGACGGCGACGGGCACGATCGGCGCCCCGCCCCGCACCGCGAAGTAGGCGAGGCCGGCCCGCAGGGAGGCGAAGTCGCCCTCGCCCCGGGTGCCCTCCGGGAAGATGCCCAGCACTCCCCCGGCCCGGAGCACGCCGAGGGCCCGGGTGATGGCGGTGCGGTCGGCGGCGGCGCGGTCCACCTTGAGCTGGCCGATGCCGGTCAGGAAGGGGTTCAGCGGTCCGACGAACGCCTCCCGCTTGATCAGGAAGTGCGTCGGCCGGGGGGCCACGCCCATCACCATCGGACCGTCGATGTTGTGGGAGTGGTTCACGGCGAAGATCACCGGCCCGGTCGCCGGCACCTTCCAGGCGCCGAGCACGCGCGGCTTCCACAGCCCGTACATCAGGCCGACGCCGATGCGCCGGCCGACCTCGGCGCCGCGCTCCGAAGGCAGCCGCTCCGCGGGAGCGGACGGCTGGGTCACTTCCCGGCCCGCTTCTCCTCGACCAGGGTGACGACGCACTCGATGACCTGGGCGAGGGTGAGTTCGGTGGTGTCCACCTCGACCGCGTCGCCGGCCTTGGCGAGCGGGGAGGTCTTGCGGCTGGAGTCGGCGGCGTCCCGCTTGATCAGGGCCTCGCGGGTGGCGTGCACGTCGGCGTTCTTCAGCTCGCCGCTGCGGCGGGCCGCGCGGGCCTCCGGGGAGGCGGTGAGGAAGACCTTCAGGTCGGCGTCCGGCAGCACGGTCGTCCCGATGTCGCGCCCCTCGACCACGATGCCCCGCTCGGCGCCGGCGGCCAGCGAGCGCTGCAGCTCGGTGATCCGGGTGCGCACCTCGGGCACCGCGCTGACCGCGCTGACCTGGGAGGTGACCTCCTGGGTGCGGATCGGGCCGGCCACGTCGACGCCGTCGACCGTGATGGCCGGGGCGGCCGGGTCGGTGCCGGAGACGATCTCCGGCTTGCCCGCGACGGCCGCGATGGCGGTCGGGTCCTCCAGGTCGATGCCGTTGGTCACCATCCACCAGGTGATCGCCCGGTACTGCGCACCGGTGTCCAGGTAGCTGAGGCCGAGCTGCGCGGCGACGGCCTTCGACGTGCTCGACTTGCCCGTGCCGGAGGGACCGTCGATCGCGACGATCACGGGCTTGGCGGTCGGGGCGGCGCCGTTTTCCACGGGGGGACACCTTCCTGGTGCGGTGTGGGCGGGGTGCGGGGAGCGAGAGCGCCCCGCACAAGGTTACCGGGCGCGGGTCACTCGTCCGGACGCACACTCCGCCCAGGCCGGGACCCTTGGTCCGCCCGGACCCCGACGCACCGTCCACCCGGCCCCCGACGCACCGTCCGCCCGGACCCGGACGCACCGTCCGGGGCGCGCTACTGCCGCAGCGCCCAGCCCCGCTCGCGCAGCGCCTCGCGCAGGCCCGCCGCGGCCCTCGGCTCGACCATGAGCTGGACCAGGCCGGCCTGCTGCCCGGTGGCGTGCTCGATGCGGACGTCCTCGATGTTGACGCCGGCCTGCCCCGCGTCGGCGAAGATGCGGGCGAGCTGGCCGGGCTGGTCGTCGATGAGCACGACGACGGTCTCGTACGCCCGGGGCGCGCTGCCGTGCTTGCCGGGCACCCGCACCTGGCCGGCGTTCCCGCGGCGCAGCATGGCCTCGACGCCGGTGCTGCCGGCGCGCCGCTTGTCGTCGTCGGAGGACTGCAGGGCGCGCAGGGCGCGGACCGTGTCGTCCAGATCGGCGGCGACGTCGGAGAGCAGGTCGGCGACCGGGCCCGGGTTGGCGGAGAGGATGTCGATCCACATGCCGGGGTCGGAGGCGGCGATCCGGGTCACGTCCCGGATGCCCTGCCCGCACAGCCGTACGGCGGTCTCCTCGGCGTGCTCCAGGCGGGCGGCGACCATGCTGGAGACCAGGTGCGGCATGTGGGAGACGAGGGCTACGGCGCGGTCGTGGGCGTCGGCGTCCATGACGACGGGGACGGCCCGGCAGTGCGAGACCAGTTCCAGGGCGAGGTTGAGCACCTCGGTGTCGGTGTCCCGGGTGGGGGTGAGCACCCAGGGGCGGCCCTCGAACAGGTCGCCGGTGGCGGCCAGCGGGCCGGACTTCTCGCGGCCGGACATGGGGTGCGTGCCGATGTAGGCGGCGAGGTCCAGGCCGAGGGCCTCCAGCTCGCGGCGGGGGCCGCCCTTGACGCTGGCCACGTCCAGGTAGCCGCGGGCCACGCCCCGGCGCATGGCGTCGGCGAGGACGCCGGCCACGTGCGCGGGCGGCGCGGCGACGATGGCCAGGTCCACCGGGCCCTCGGGAGCCTCGTCGGTGCCGGCGCCCAGCGCGGCGGCCGTACGGGCCTGCTGGGGGTCGTGGTCGGCGAGGTGGACGGTGACGCCGCGCTGGGCCAGGGCGAGGGCGGCGGAGGTGCCGATCAGACCGGTGCCGACGACGAGTGCGGTTCTCACTGGGCGATGTCCTTGCGCAGGGCCGCCGCGGCGCCCAGGTAGACGTGGGCGATCTCGGCGCGGGGCCGGTCCGACTCGATGTGCGCGAGGACCCGGACGACGCGGGGCATGGCGCCCTCGATGTCGAGTTCCTGGGCGCAGATGAGGGGGACGTCGACGATGCCGAGCTTGCGGGCGGCGGCGGCCGGGAAGTCGCTGTGCAGGTCGGGGGTGGCCGTGAACCAGACGCTGATCAGGTCGTCCGCGGTGAGCGCGTTGCGCTCCAGGAGGGCGGTGAGCAGGGCACCGACCTGCTCGTCCATGTGCCCGGCCTCGTCCCGCTCCAGTTGGACGGCCCCCCGGACCGCTCGTACCGCCACGGCGCTGCTCCTCGCTGACTGACGTGTGTGTCGCTGTGCGCCCAGCCTAGTCAGCCCGCGCGGACCCGGCGCACGGCGCCCGGTCGCTGAGACGGCGGAGGCGGGGGGCCGACCCGGTGACGGACGGGTCCGGATTCCGGTGACTTGTTCACCCTTGGTGGGAAGATGTCGGTATTTTCCGGTTTCTCCCCCTCGCACCCTCGGAGTAACGGCATGAGAAGTGATGGCATGAGATCCGACACCACGCGGCGCACGGTCCTCGCGACGGGTACCGCCGCGCTCGCCCTGGGCGCCGCGGGCTGCGGCACCGGCAAGAGCGGCGGCGACGCGTCCGCCTCCCAGGCCGCCGACGCGTCGGCCCCGGCGTCCGCGTCCTCCCCCGCACCCGTCTCATCGTCCCCCGCCGCCGCCGGCGGGCAGGCGCTCGCGGCCACCAGCGAGATCCCGGAGGGCGGCGGCAAGGTCTTCAAGGAGCAGAAGGTCGTGGTCACCCAGCCGGCGAAGGGCCAGTTCAAGGCGTTCTCGGCGACCTGCACGCACCAGGGCTGCACGGTGGCCGAGGTGGCGGACGGCGCCATCGTCTGCCCGTGTCACGGCAGCCGGTTCGACATCTCCGACGGCTCGGTCTCCCACGGTCCGGCGACCCGGCCGCTGGACACCGAGTCGATCATGGTGATGGGAAATTCGATCCACCTGTCCTGAGCGCCCGCGTACGCTCCCGCCATGAGGCCCGAAACCCCGTCGACCCCCGAGCACCTGGTGCGCGACCACACGATCTACTCCTGTGTCATGGGGTCACGGGCCTTCGGTCTGGCCACCGAGGCGAGCGACACCGACCGGCGGGGCGTGTTCCTCGCCCCCACGGCCCTGTACTGGCGCTTCGAGAAGCCGCCCACCCATGTCGAGGGGCCGGGCGAGGAGCGGTTCTCCTGGGAGCTGGAGCGGTTCTGCGAACTGGCGCTGCGCGGCAACCCGAACATCCTGGAATGCCTGCACTCCCCGCTGGTGGAGCACCTGGACGACACCGGCCGCGAACTGCTGTCCCTGCGCGGCGCGTTCCTGTCCCGGCAGGTGTACGGCACCTTCACCCGCTACGCCCTCGGCCAGCGCCGCAAGCTGGACGCGGACGTCCGGACGACGGGCGCCCCGCGCTGGAAGCACGCGATGCACCTGCTGCGGCTGCTGATGTCCGCCCGCGACCTGCTGCGCACCGGGGAGCTGTGCCTCGACGTGGGCGAGTGGCGCGAGCCGCTGCTCGCGGTGAAGCGGGGCGAGGTGTCCTGGGCGGAGGTGGAGACGCGCATGGCCCGGCTCGCGGCCGAGACGGACACGGCGCTGGCCCGCACCCCGCTGACGCCGGAGCCGGACCACGCGCGCGTGGCGGACTTCCTGTACCGGGCGCGCCGCGCCTCAGCGCTCCAGGCGAAGTCGTACGACCCGGTCGTGCGGGGCGTCCTGGGCGGTGGCCGCGTCGGGCAGGGCTGACGTCGCCCGCGCCTCGTCCAGCGCGGTGTGCGGCCGCTCCACGTCGGCCTCCGCGCGCTCGTGGTCCACGGTGGCGGTGCCGTGCTCGCGCTCGGCCTCGGCGGCTGTCAGCTCGGGCAGGCAGCCGGGCGCGTCCACCAGGTCCAGCAGGGTGGGCGACTGGGCCCGCACCTCGCCGGTGAGCAGGACCCGGAACGTGGGGAGCAGCAACTTGAGTTCGCCGGTCGAACTCGCGCAGGCCGATGCCGAGGTCTTCGACCAGGGGCCTCCTAAGCGTCCCAGAGTGTGCCCAGTGCCGACAGGTCGTCCCGGTGCTCGACGCGCTCGGTCCAGTCGGCGGGCCAGGCGTCCGCGCCCAGCCAGGCGCCCGCGAAGGCGCCGGTGAGGCAGGCGATGGAGTCGGAGTCGCCGGAGGTGCAGGCGGCCCGGCGCAGGGCGGTGACGGGCTGGTCCGGGAAGAGCAGGAAGCACAGCAGGCCGGTGGCGAGGGCCTCCTCGGCGACCCAGCCCGCGCCGGTGGCCAGGCAGGGGTCGGTCTCCGGGGAGACGGTCCGCACGGCGTGCCGGAGGCGGTCGAGGATCGCCAGACACTCGTCCCAGCCGCGCGCGATGAAGTGCTCGGGGCCGGGGTCCTGGGAGCGGGTCCACAGGTCGCCGAGCCAGGTGTGGTCGTAGCAGGTGCGGCGGTCGAGGGCGTAGGAGCGCAGGCGGCCGACGAGTCCGGCCGGGTCGGTGCCCCGGGCGAGCAGCTGGACGGCGTGCGCGGTGAGGTCGGAGGCGGCCAGCGCGGTGGGGTGGCCGTGGGTGAGGGCGGACTGCAACTGGGCTGCGCCGGCGCGCTGTTCGTCGCTCAGGCCGGGGACCAGACCGATCGGCGCGACGCGCATGTTGGCGCCGCAGCCCTTGGAGCCGACCTGGCTCGCGTCCTGCCAGGGCCGGGCCTCCTCCGTCAGCAGGGCGCAGGCGGTGAGGCAGGTGCGGCCGGGGGCGCGGTTGTTGTCCGGCGAGTGGTACCAGTCCACGAACTCCCGGCGCAGGGGCCGCTCCAGCCGTTCGGGCGTGAGCCGGCCGCGCCGCGAAGCGGTGTCAAGCGCCCGGCCGAGCGCGAGGGTCATCTGGGTGTCGTCGGAGACGAGGGCCCGCCGGGGCAGCTCCATCTCCCGCCAGGGACCGCACGTGGCGAGGATCGAGGGTACGTCGTCGAACTCGGTCGGAAAGCCGAGGGCGTCCCCGAGGGCGAGCCCGAGAAGCGCCCCGGTCGCCGGCTGCTTCGGCATGTGCAACACCGTCCCCCTTTATCGTCATCGTGACAATAAAGGGGAACGGTGAGGAGACGCAAGGCGCGCCTACAGATCGACTTCCTGCATCAGCATGCCGACCTCGGTGTTCGACAGGCGGCGCAGCCAGCCGGACTTCTGGTCGCCCAGGGTGATCGGGCCGAAGGCGGTGCGCACCAGCTTGTCGACGGGGAAGCCGGCCTCGGCCAGCATCCGGCGCACGATGTGCTTGCGGCCCTCGTGCAGGGTCACCTCGACCAGGTAGTTCTTGCCGGTCTGCTCCACCACCCGGAAGTGGTCGGCACGGGCGTAGCCGTCCTCCAGCTGGATGCCGTCCTTCAGGCGCTTGCCGAGGTCGCGCGGGATCGGGCCGACGATGTGCGCGAGGTAGGTCTTCTTCACGCCGTACTTCGGGTGCGTGAGGCGGTGCGCCAGCTCACCGTGGTTGGTGAGCAGGATGACGCCCTCGGTCTCGGTGTCCAGCCGGCCGACGTGGAAGAGCCGGGTCTCCCGGTTGGTGACGTAGTCCCCGAGGCACTGCCGGCCTTCCGGGTCCTCCATGGTGGAGACGACACCGGCGGGCTTGTTCAGCGAGAAGAACTGGTACGACTGGGTCGCCACGGTCAGGCCGTCGACCTTGACCTCGTCCTTCTCCGGGTCCACCCGGCGGCCCTGCTCCAGCACGATCTCGCCGTTGATCTCCACCCGGGCCTGCTCGATCAGCTCCTCGCAGGCCCGCCGGGAGCCGTAGCCGGCGCGGGCGAGGACCTTCTGGAGCCGCTCGCCCTCCTGCTCGGCGCCCGGGAAGGTCTTGGGCGGCTTCACGTCCTTCTTGCCCGCGTACCGCTCCCGGTTGCGCTCCTCGGCCCGCGCCTCGAACTCACGCGACCGCGCCGGGGCCGTACGGCCGCCCTGCCGGCTCTGCTGGCCCTGCTTCGGGCCGCCCTTGGCGCCACCGCGGGCCGAGCCGCCGCGTCCGGACTTGGGGCCGTCCGGGGAGGCGCCGGGGCCGACGTCGTAGCGGCGCTCCTCGGGCCGGGGCTTGCGGGGGCGGCCCTGCCCCTGCCGGTCGTCCCGGTTGTTGCCGGCGCCGCGGGAGTTACCGCGTTCGCTGTTCCTGCCGCTGCCGCTGCTTCGCATCAAGGTTTCCGTCTTAGTCGTCTGCGTCCTGACCGCCGGTCGCGTCGGGCGCGTCCGGGTCGAACGACGGGACTCCCTCCTGGGTCTCCGCCTCGATCGCCTCCGCCTCGGGGAGGAAGGGCGCCAGCTCCGGAAGTTCGTCCAGGCCGCGCAGGCCCATCCGCTCCAGGAAGTAGTTCGTCGTCCTGTACAGGATCGCACCTGTTTCGGGTTCCGCGCCCGCCTCCTCGACCAGACCGCGCTGGAGGAGGGTGCGCATCACACCGTCGCAGTTCACTCCGCGTACGGCGGAGACCCGGCTGCGGCTGACCGGCTGGCGGTAGGCGACCACCGCGAGGGTCTCCAGTGCCGCCTGGGTGAGGCGGGCCGTCTGCCCGTCCAGGACCAGCCGCTCCACGGCGGGGGCGTAGGCGGCGCGGGTGGAGAAACGCCAGCCGCCCGCGACGAAGCGCAGCTCGAAGCCGCGGCCCTGGACGGTGTAGTCGTCGGCCAGTTCGCGCAGGGCGTCCGCGATCTGCCGCCGGGGGCGCTCCAGGATCCGCGCCAGGTGCTCCTCGGTCGCGGGTTCGTCCACGACCATGAGCATCGCCTCCAGCGCCGGCTTCAGCTCCAGTCCGGCGACGTCCTCGGCCCCGGCCGGGACCCGGGTGGTCTCGCTCACGTCCTGCTCTCCTCCTTGAACGGCTCGGACGGCTCGGACGGCTCGGGCGGCCGGTCGAACTCGTCGGTGACCCTCGGCGCCGCGTCCGCGTCCCCGCCCGTCCAGCGCACGGTCAGCTCTCCGAGGGCGGTCTCCTGGTCCAGGGCGACGGCCTTCTCGCGGTACAGCTCCAGCAGGGCGAGGAAGCGGGCGACGACGGTCAGGGTGTCCTCGGTGTCCTCGACCAGCGTCCGGAAACCGACCACGCCCAGCTCCCGCACCCGCGCCACCACGATCCGGGCCTGCTCCTGCACGCTGACCAGCGGGGCGTGGATGTGGTCGACGTAGACCCGCGGCTCGGGCCGGGGCTGCATCGCCTTCACCGCGAGCCGGGCGAAACCCTCGGGGCCGATGCTGATGACGACCTCGGGCAGCAGCTCCGCGTGCGCGGGCTCCAGGCCGACGGTACGGGGATGGCGGCGGGCCTCCTCGTCCATCCGCGCGTTGAGGATATCGGCGATCTCTTTGTACGCCCGGTACTGCAACAGCCGCGCGAAGAGCAGGTCCCGCGCCTCCAGCAGCGCCAGATCGGCCTCGTCCTCCACCTCGGCGGCGGGCAGCAGCCTGGCCGCCTTCAGATCGAGCAGCGTCGCCGCCACGACGAGGAACTCGGTCGTCTGGTCCAGGTCCCAGTCAGGCCCCATGGCCCGGATGTGCGCCATGAACTCATCGGTCACCTTGGACAGCGCGACCTCGGTGACGTCCAGCTTGTGCTTGGAGATCAGCTGGAGCAACAGGTCGAACGGCCCCTCGAAGTTGGAGAGCCGCACCTTGAAGACACCGTCGCCTGGGCTTTCGGGGGCTACGGCGGCTGCCTCAGCGAGACCGATGGGCACTGTGCCCCCGGCAACGGGGTCGCCGACCTCCGCGACGCCTGCGGCGGGCTTCACAGCCTCCGCGACGGGTTCCGCGCCCCTTGCGGGTTCCGCAACCGGTTCCGCGACGGCTGCGACGGAAATCGCCGCCTCGACGACCGGCTCCGCGCCCCAAGCGACGGGCTTCGCCACGTCCTCGGCAGGTTCCGCGCCCCTTACGGGCTCCGTGACCGATTGTGCGACGCCCCCGGCGGAAAATGCGACCTCGCCGGCAGGCCCCGCGCTCCCTACGGCGGGCCCCGCTACGTCCTCGACGAGTTCAGCGACTTCCGCGTCCCTCAGGGGCTCCGCGACCTCCGCGACCGGCATGACCGGTTCCGCGACGCCTGCGGCGGAATTCGCGGCCTCGCCGGCAGACTCTGCGGCCCGTACAGCGGACTTCGCGCCCCAGACGGCAGGCTCCGTGACCTCCACGACAGGCTCCGCGCCCCCAGCCGCGGGCTCCGCTGCCCCCGCAACCGGTTCCGCCACTGCTACTGCTGCGGCATGTTCAGCGCCCCCGGCGGCCGCCTGCGGGGCCTCCGTGGCCGCTTCTGTCGGCCCCGTGACCGCCTGTGCGGGATCGGGCGCGGGAACGCCGGGCCCGCGGCCCAGCGCGCGTCGGCGGCCGGTGTTGGTGGCGGAGGGGTCGGGCGAGGTCATGGCCTTCGCAGGCTACCCCTACCGCCCCCGCAGCCGTCGTACGAGGATGCTCGCGTCCCCGCGGGACTCCAGGTCGGCCAGGACGACCGCGACGGCCTCGCGGACGATCCGGCCGCGGTCGACGGCGAGGCCGTGCTCACCGCGCAGGACCAGGCGCGCGTGCTCCAGGTCCATCAGTTCCTCGGCGGAGACGTACACGGTGATCTTCTCGTCGTGCCGCTCGCGCCCGCTCGGCCGCCGGCCGGAGCCCCGGCCCCGCTTGCGCGGCTGGGCGTCCGCTGCGGCGTCCTCCGGCGTCGCCGACCGGCGCGCGGGCCGGGTACGGGACTCGCCGGCGTCCGCGGACTCCGCGTCGGCCGCCGCGTGCTCCGCGCCCGCTCCGTCCCCGTCCTGGGCCGGCACGGAGTGCGGCGCGTCCTCGGCGGCGGCCGTCTCGTCGCTCTCCCCGGCGGGAGCCGGCACCCGGGCCTCACCGCCCGCTCCACGCCGAGGAGTCGACGGCTGCAGCGCCGTCCCCCCTGTCGTACGGAAGAGTTCGTCGGCCCCCGGCAGACTCACTCGGCGTGACACCGGGCGAGCACCTCCCTGGCGAGCTGGCGATAGGCGGCGGCACCGACGGAGTTGGACGCGTACGTGGTGATCGGCTCACCGGCGACCGTGGTCTCCGGGAAGCGGACCGTGCGGCCGATGACCGTGTGGTAGACGTGGTCGTCGAACGCCTCGACCACCCGGGCCAGCACCTCGCGACTGTGCACCGTGCGGGAGTCGTACATCGTGGCGAGGATGCCGTCCAGCTCCAGCTCGGGGTTGAGCCGCTCCTGGACCTTCTCGATGGTCTCGGTCAGCAGGGCCACACCGCGCAGCGCGAAGAACTCGCACTCCAGCGGCACGATCACCTTGTGCGCCGCGGTGAGCGCGTTGACGGTGAGCAGACCGAGCGAGGGCTGGCAGTCGATCACGATGTAGTCGTAGTCGTCCATCAGCGGCTTCAGCGCCCGCTGCAGCGTCGACTCGCGCGCGACCTCGGAGACCAGCTGGACCTCGGCGGCCGACAGGTCGATGTTGGAGGGCAGCAGGTCCATGTTGGGGACCGCGGTCTTCAGCAGGACCTCGTCGGCGGACATGCCCCGCTCCATGAGCAGGTTGTAGACCGTCAGGTCGAGTTCCATGGGGTTGACGCCGAGACCGACCGACAGCGCGCCCTGCGGGTCGAAGTCCACGAGCAGCACGCGCCGGCCGTACTCCGCGAGCGCGGCACCCAGGTTGATGGTCGACGTCGTCTTGCCGACGCCGCCCTTCTGGTTGCACATCGCGATGATCTTCGCGGGGCCGTGGTCGGTCAGCGGGCCCGGGATCGGGAAGTACGGCAGCGGGCGTCCGGTCGGACCGACGCGCTCACGGCGCTGGCGGGCCGCGTCGGGCGCGAGCGTGGCCGCGTACTCCGGATCGGGCTCGTACTCGGCGTCGGGGTCGTAGAAGTGCCCCTCGGGCAGTTCGTCGTAGTCGGCGAGATGGTTGTGGGGCGCGCCACTTCCGTCGCCGGCCATGGCGTTCACGTGATGGCCATCCATGCTCTGGTGTGCTGTCCCGGCCTTGTGCGGACCGGAACTCTGATGGGCTGCGAAGGTGCGCACAGCGACGGAGCCGACAGCCTCGGATCCCGCGGGACCCCGGCCCCGGACCGGCATTCCTGGGTGACCACCCCCGGGAGAAAATGTCGACTCATTCACAAGTCGTCTTACCTCCTTGGTGACCAGGGAACTTCTAGACAAGGTCAGCGTGGCACCATGCCGACGGTTGGCGACTCTATGGCGTGTCGGCGGTCCGCAGCAACACAATCCGCCGGACCCGGCAGGATGTGTCGGCAATGAAACATCTGGCTGTCAAGGGCGTACGGCCGTCGCACAGCAGGTTTCACCGGTGTGCGAATCGGTCGAAGGGTTACGTTCGAGGCGAGTTGACCGAGAGCCGCAAAGTGACCATACACACATCCGGCCGGACCTTGTCGACAAGGTCCGGCCGGGTGCGCGATGTTGACGTGTCGTGTTGACGAATCAACTTTTGCCGTAAGGCGACTTGGCGGCCCGCCAGATTACGGCGGTCAGGCCAGCAGCGAGGCCAGCTCGATGTGCTCCAGGCCGTGCGCCTCGGCGACCTCCTTGTAGACGACCTTGCCGTCATGGGTGTTGAGGCCCTTGGCGAGCGCGGGGTCGCGGCGCAGCGCCTCCACCCAGCCGTTGTTGGCGAGCGAGACGATGTACGGCATCGTCGCGTTGGTGAGCGCGTTGGTGGAGGTGTTCGGCACACCGCCCGGCATGTTGGCGACGCAGTAGAAGACCGAGTTGTGGACCTCGAAGGTCGGCTCGGCGTGCGTGGTGGGACGGGAGTCCTCGAAGCAGCCGCCCTGGTCGATCGCGATGTCGACAAGGACACTTCCCGGCTTCATGCGGGCCACCAGCTCGTTGGTGACCAGCTTCGGGGCCTTGGCGCCCGGGATGAGGACCGCGCCGATGACGAGGTCGGCGTCCAGGACGGCCTTCTCCAGCTCGAAGGCGTTGGACATGATCGCCTTGACCTTGGTGCCGAAGATCTTGTCGGCCTCGCGCAGCTTGTTGATGTCGCGGTCGAGCAGCGTCACCTCGAAGCCCATGCCGACGGCGACCTGGGTGGCGTTCCAGCCGGAGACACCGCCGCCGATGACGACGGCCTTGGCCGGGGTCACGCCCGGGACGCCGCCCGGCAGCACGCCACGGCCGCCGGCCGCGCGCATCAGGTGGTAGGCGCCGACCTGCGGGGCCAGCCGGCCCGCGACCTCGGACATCGGGGCGAGCAGCGGCAGCGCGCGGCTCGGCAGCTCGACGGTCTCGTAGGCGATGGCCGTGGTGCCGGAGCCGATGAGCGCGTCCGTGCACTCCTTGGAGGCGGCCAGGTGCAGGTAGGTGAAGAGGATCTGGTCCTTGCGGAGGCGGTGGTACTCCTCCGCGATGGGCTCCTTGACCTTGAGCAGCAGGTCGGCGGCGGCCCACACCTCGTCGGCGGTGTCGAGCAGACCGGCACCGGCGGCGACGTACTCCGCGTCCGTGATGGAGGAGCCGAGGCCGGCGCCCCGCTCGATGACGACCTGGTGGCCGTTGCGCACCAGCTCGTGCACGCCGGCGGGGGTGATGGCCACCCGGAACTCGTTGTTCTTGACCTCGCGGGGGATGCCGACCTTCACGTCGATCACGGTCCTTGGCTCAGAGGGTATGGGGGTGCATTACAGACGTACCCAGACATGCCATGGCATACCGGGAGACACCGCAGGGACACGCGGCAGAGCCAGTTTAATGAAGGTGTTGCGGCTGTCTAGCCTTCCATTGCATCAATCTTCGTCGGATGCACTACGGATTTCGCAGGCGATCTCTGCGCTTTCCCGCTGGTCGTCGCCGTTCCCCGGCTCCGCCTCCAGCATGCGCCCGGCCGCCGCGCGGTGCAGCTGGGCCGCGGCGGGGTCGCCGAGGCGCTCCAGGGTGTCGGCCAGCCGCAGCTGCAACGCGGCCTGAAGACGCGCGTCCTCCGCGCGCCGCGCCCACTCCACCGCCTCCTGGCAGGTGCGCAGCGACTCCTCGGGCCGGCCGGCGTACTCCTGCACCCGGGCCAGTTCGCTCAACGCCCGCGCGTGGGCGGCCACATCGCCGCCCTTGCGGTACCCGGCGACGGCCGCCCGCCAGTTCCTGAGCGCCTCGCCGTAGCGGCCCGCGTAGGTGTGCGTGGTGGCGATGCGGCCGTAGAGCCGGGCGGCCTGCTCGCGCTCGCCCCGGGCCAGCCGCTCGGCCAGCGCCCGGCCGAACCAGTCGGCGGCCCGGTCGTAGTCCCCCAGCTCCTGGTAGGCGCCGCCTACGGATTCCATCGCGCGGCCGGTCGCGTACGGGTCGTTCGCCCGGCGTCCGGCCTCCAGGGCGGCGCGGTAGCGGGCCAGCGCGTCCCGGGTGCGGCCGGTGCCCGCGTCCAGGTCGCCGAGGTTCAGCAGGGCGGCGGCCCGCTCCCGGGGCAGGCCGCGCCGGTCGGCGACGTCCAGGACCAGGCCGTGCACGCCGTACAGGTCGGGGGCGGCGGCCTGGGTGCCCTCGTGCGCCACGATCGCCCGGACCAGCTGGGACAGCAGCCGGCGCGCGAGGGTGTCCAGCTCGCCGTCGGCCACCGCGAGCCGGGCGCAGGCCAGCAGGGCGGGCCGGCGCGCGCGCAGCCACTCGGCGGCGGCCCGCGGGCTCGGGAAGCGCACCTCGCGGGGCATCGCGCTCAGCTTCTCGCGCGCCCCCGGGCTGTCCGTCTCGGTGATCGCCCGGCAGGCCTGGAGCAGCCGGACCGTGCGCTCCAGCATCCGGGCCCGGGCCAGCTGGAGTTCGGCCGGCCGTTCGTGGCTCTCGGCCAGGGCGCGCAGCAGCGGGTGCAGGCAGGCGGGGACCGTGTACTCGGGCAGTCCGGAACCGGTCTCGCGCAGCAGGCCGAGGCCAGCCAGCTCCTCCAGGGTCGCGCGGGCGGCGTCGGGCGAGCAGCCGGCCAGCGAGGAGGCGGTGTGCGGGTCGACCAGGCCGGCCGGGGCGAGGGAGAGCAGCCGCAGGGTCCGGGCGGCCGGGCCGGGCAGCTCGGCGTAGACCAGCTTCAGGACGCGGGTGAGCGGGGTGCCGTCGGCGCCGTCGTCGAAGCCGGTGTGCAGCCGCTTGGCCAGGTCGGAGACGGCGGCCTGGGGGCGGGCGGCGAGCCAGCCGCCGGCCAGCACGAGGGCGGCCGGGTGCCCCTGGCAGGCCTCGACCAGGCTCTCGGCGGAGCGCGGGTCCACGGTGACGCGGACCGAGCCGGTGAACGTGGTGAGCAGCTCCACCGCGGACTTGGTGTCGAGACCGCCCAGGGTGCAGGGGCGGACGTCGGAGATCCCGGTGAGCGGGCCCCCGGACACGGCGACCACCAGGCTGTCGGGGGCCTCCGGGAGCAGCGCGTCGACCTGGTCGGCACCGGTCGCGTCGTCCAGCACGAGCAGCACCCGGCGGCCGGCGAGCGCGGTGCGCAGGGCCTCGGTCAGGTCGTCCTCGGCGGCTCCGGCCGGGGCGGGCAGGTCCAGCGCGGCGAGCAGGCCGCGGGCGGTGCGCTCCAGCGGGACCGGGCGGCCGTCTGGGTCGCTGAGCCGGGCCCGCAGGACGCCGTCCGGGTAGCGTTCGGCGACCTGGCGGGCGAGTTCACCGGCGAGCGCGGTGCGGCCCGAGCCGGGGCGGCCGGCGATGAGCAGCACGCGCGCGCGGGGCGCCTTGCGGCCGGAGAGGGTGTCGAGTCCCGCGCGCTCGATGTCGGCGCGCAGTTCCTTCAGCTCCCGGGTGCGCCCCAGGAAGGGGCCGTCCGCGGCCGGGTTCGCGGACAGCCGCAGGTCGTCTGTGTCCACCGCCTGATCCGTCACGGGCCACACTCCCGTCCCACCGCACGTGCGAGCCCGCCGGATCTTCCGGTACGGGCGTTCGCTGAGCCTAGTTCACGCTCTGCGACGTTCCGTGAGGAGCGCGGCGGACACGTCCCCCGATCGGATCAGGCGATGGTCACACCAATACGGGACCGGGTGGGTCAAGAGCTGTCAGGAGCTGAAGGGGCGCGCCGGCCAGGGCGCGTCGGCCGGGCGCAGCGCGTCCAGACCGTCGCCGCCGCGGGCGGCGACCAGCGACAGGACGCCGACGACCAGGCAGTTGTTGTGCACGTCGCCGGCGAGCACCCGGCGCACCAGCTCGTCGACCGGCACGCGCGCGTGCTGCATGTCGGTCTCCTCGTGCTCGGCCGCGAAGCGCTCGCCCTCCGCCTCGGACAGGTCCCGGGCGAGGAAGATCCGTACGGCCTCGTCGCAGCCGCCGGGCGTGGTGTAGACGTCGGTCAGCACCCGCCAGTCCTCGGCCTTGACGTGCGCCTCCTCGTACAGCTCGCGCTGGGCGGCATGCAGCGGGTTCTCCCCGGGCACGTCGAGCAGGCCGGCCGGGATCTCCCACAGCTTGTGCCGCACCGGGTGGCGGTACTGGTTGATCAGCAGGACCCGGTCCTCCTCGTCCAGGGCGAGGACGGCGACGGAGCCGGGGTGGACCTGGTAGTCACGGCGGGCCACCGAGCCGTCGGGCATGACCACGTCGTCGGTGCGGACGGAGGTCTTGTTGCCGGTGAACGGGGTCGCGCTCGCGCGGATCTCCCACTCCTCGGCGGTGTCCTTGATCGTCATGTGCCCTGTTCCCTCCACACGTGCACCAGTGGCCGGGGCGCGCTCGCTGCGAACGCGCGCGCCCCGGCCACCGTACCGCTCTCGTGCTACTGCGCGATCTTCCGCTCGACGGCGGCCTTGACCAGGCCCGCGAAGAGGGGGTGGGGGCGGGTAGGGCGGGAGCGCAGTTCGGGGTGGGCCTGGGTGGCGACCAGGTAGGGGTGGACGTCGCGGGGGTATTCGACGTACTCGACGAGT
>NZ_JANUGP010000070.1 GCF_024753135.1 Streptomyces pyxinicus
TGAGCAGGCTGCGTTGGCTGACCGCGGGGGAGTCCCACGGTCCGGCACTGGTCGCGACGCTGGAGGGTCTTCCCGCCGGCGTGCCGATCACCACGGAGAGGGTGGCGGACCACCTGGCACGGCGGCGGCTCGGGTACGGCCGTGGTGCGCGGATGAAGTTCGAGCGCGACGAGGTCACGTTCCTGGGCGGGGTCCGGCACGGTCTGACGCTGGGTTCCCCGGTGGCGGTCATGGTGGGCAACACCGAGTGGCCGAAGTGGGAGCAGGTCATGGCGGCCGACCCGGTGGACGGGGAGATCCTGGCGGGTCTGGCGCGTAACGCGCCGCTGACCCGGCCGCGGCCGGGTCACGCGGACCTGGCGGGGATGCAGAAGTACGGTTTCGACGAGGCCCGGCCGGTCCTGGAGCGCGCCTCGGCCCGGGAGACGGCGGCCCGGGTGGCGCTGGGGGCGGTGGCGCGGTCGTATCTGAAGGAGACGGCCGGCATCGAGATCGTCAGCCATGTCGTGGAGCTGTGCTCCGTGAAGGCGCCGCGGGGTGTGTATCCGGTGCCGGCCGATGTGGAGCGGCTGGACGCGGACCCGCTGCGCTGCCTGGACGCGGGCACCTCCGAGGCGATGGTCGCGGAGGTCGACCAGGCGCACAAGGACGGTGACACGCTCGGTGGTGTGGTCGAGGTGCTGGCCTACGGTGTGCCGGTGGGCCTGGGCTCGCATGTGCACTGGGACCGCAGGCTGGACGCCCGGCTGGCCGGTGCCCTGATGGGTATCCAGGCGATCAAGGGTGTCGAGGTCGGGGACGGTTTCGAGCTGGCGCGGGTGCCGGGGTCGAGGGCGCACGACGAGATCGTCGGCACCGGCGAGGGCATCCGGCGGGTCTCCGGCCGCTCGGGCGGGACCGAGGGCGGTCTGACCACGGGTGAGCTGCTCCGGGTCCGCGCCGCGATGAAGCCGATCGCGACGGTGCCGCGTGCCCTTCGGACGGTCGATGTGGCCACGGGTGAGGCGGCGCAGGCCCATCACCAGCGGTCCGACGTGTCGGCGGTGCCGGCGGCCGGGATCGTGGCCGAGGCGATGGTCGCGCTGGTGCTGGCGGACGCGGTCGCGGAGAAGTTCGG
>NZ_JANUGP010000071.1 GCF_024753135.1 Streptomyces pyxinicus
CCTAGGGTCTGTTGTGAAAGTGCTGGTCACAGCCACTCGTTGATCGCTGCGACCAGCACGGTCGCTTCGTAGCGGACGGCGAGTTTGTCGTACCTTGTGGCGACGGCCCGGTGGCGCTTGAGCCGGTTGATCCCGCACTCGACCGCGTGCCGCTGCTTGTAGTCGTCCTTGTCGAACTTCGGCGGCCGCCCGCCGTGCGATCCGCGCTTGAGGCGGTTGCGGACCCGGTCCGCCGGCACCGGGATGGTGGCCTTGATCCCGCGTCTGCGCAGGTAGGAGCGATTGCCGCGCGAGTCGTACGCCTTGTCGGCCCGGACCCTGTCCGGGCGCTTGCGCGGCCTGCCGGGCCCCAGGCGAGGGACCCAGATGGCCTCCAGGACCGGCTCGAACTGCGGGGAGTCACCCCGCTGCCCTGCCGTGATCACCACCGACAAGGGCTTCTGCCCCTGCTCAACCGCGAGATGGATTTTGCTGCTCAGTCCGCCGCGGGACCGTCCGAGACCGTGGTCGGCCGGCTCGACGAAGACCCCGCCGGGCGGCTCCTTCTGCAGGTCCCCCTTTTCACCGCCCCGGCGGCGTGCTGATGGGCCCGGCAGACCGTGGAGTCGACGTTCACGTCCCAGGTGATCAGGCCCTTCGCGTCCGCCTCGGCCTGGAGCTGAGTGAGGATCCTCGCCCAGGTACCGTCCCGCTGCCAGCGCCGGAACAGGTCATAGGCCCGGTCCCACGGCCCATAACGTTCGGGCACGTCCCGCCACGGAGCACCGGCCCGGGTCCGCCACCGTATGCCGTCTATCAGCTGCCGCCTCGTCCACACCTGCGGCCGGCCCGGCTTGATGCCCCGCGGCAGCAACGGCTCAAGCCGGGCCCACTGGCCGTTCGTCAGATCCCCACGTCCCACAGCACGTGATCATCAACGAACAAGATCTACTTTCGCAACAGACCCTAG
>NZ_JANUGP010000072.1 GCF_024753135.1 Streptomyces pyxinicus
CACATGGTCGTCCTCCGCCGCGGTCAGCAACGCGGCCCGCAGCGGGATCTCGCGCGCCAGGTCGAAGGTGTGCCCGCCCTCGGTGACGGCCTCCTCCGCCAGCCGCTCCCCGGCCACCCGCCGGACCACGAACGGCACCCGGCACTCCTGCGGTGCCAGAACGCGCTGGTACGGCTCCCCGTCCACCTCCGTGAACACCGTGCGCAGCACCTCGTGCCGCGCCACCACGTCCGCGAGGGCCGCCCCCAGGGCCCCCGCGTCCACCGGACCACGCAGCCGCACCGCGAGGGGCACGTTGTACGTCGTACCCGGCCCTCGCACGCTGTCGATCAGCCACAGCCGACGCTGGGCGTACGACAGCGGCAGCAGCGCCGGCCGTTCGGGCGCCCGTGTCAGCGCGGGCCGCCCGGAAGCCGACCGCTCGGTCAGCCGGGCCGCGAGCGCCGCCACCGTACGCGCCTCGAACAGATCACGTACCGCACATTCCACACCCAGCGCGGAACGCAGCCGGCTCACCGCGCGGGCCGCCAGCAGCGAGTGTCCGCCGAGGGCGAAGAAGTCGTCCTCCACACCGACCGACGTCCGTTCCAGCACGGCGGCGAGGACACCGGCGACCACCTCTTCGCGCGCGTTGCGCGGCGCACGCGACACGCCGGTCTCGGCCCGCGGCGGCGCGGGCAGGGCACGGCGGTCGAGCTTGCCGTTGGCGGTCAGCGGCAGGGCGTCCAGCGTCACGAAGGCACCGGGCACCATGTACTCCGGGAGCCGCGAGGCGGCGTGGGCCCGCAGCGCGCCCGGGTCCGGGACACCGCCCGGCGCCTGCACGACGTACGCCACCAGCTGCTGGTCCTCGCGGACATGCGCTACGGCCTGTGCGACACCGGGTGTGTCGGT
>NZ_JANUGP010000073.1 GCF_024753135.1 Streptomyces pyxinicus
ACCGGCCAGGTCCGGACGACCGGCGCCGGAGGGGATGGAAACATACCTTTGAGATGGTATTTTTTTCTGCACTGGAGAAGATGAGGCGATTGGGGGGCCTCGGCATGGTGAAGCAGGAACGCGCCCGGCGTACCTACGAGGCGATTCTCGACGCCGCCGCGGAGGAGTTCGTCTCGCTGGGCTACGCGCGCACGACCCTGGGCGGTGTCATCGCGCACACCGGCCTCACCAAGGGCGCGCTGTACGGCCACTTCTCCTCCAAGGAGGACCTGGCCCACACCCTGGTACAGCACGGGGCCACGGTCTGGGCCGGGCTGCTGACCGAGATCGAGTGCGCGGGGCTCGCGCCACTGAAGGCACTGCGCATACTCACCGTCTCCCTGGCGGGGCGGCTCTGGGCGGACGTCCGGGTGCGGGCCGCCTTCCGGCTCGCCTCGGAGCTGCCCGGAGACGTGCTCCAGGGCGGACCGCTGCTGACCGAGGTCTGGGACTTCCTGGTCGCCCACACCCGGCGGGCCCAGGCGAACGGCGAGATCCTGCTGCGCTGCTCACCCGAATCCGTCGCGCAGCTGCTGCTCTCCCTGGTCCTGGGCTTCCAGCACCTGCCCGTCCCGCAGCGCGACCTGCCCGCCAAGGGCCGGATCGAGGAGCTGTGGATCATCGTCGCCACCGCGCTGCGCGCGGCCGAGCCCACCGCGCCGCCCGAGCCGGCACTACCGGCCGACACCGCACAGGCGGCCGGTAAACCTTCATGACGGTATATTCGGCGCCGAGCGGGGAGACGAGGGAGCCCGGCCTTCAGGAGCACCGAGTCTTCGGCGGCACGACCAGAACCACCGCGCCCGCTTCCTGAGCC
>NZ_JANUGP010000074.1 GCF_024753135.1 Streptomyces pyxinicus
ATCCTCGGCGCGGTCAACTTCATCACCACGATCATCTGCATGCGCGCGCCCGGCATGACCATGTTCCGCATGCCGATCTTCGTGTGGAACGTGCTGCTGACCGCCGTGCTGGTCCTGCTGGCCTTCCCGGTGCTGGCCGCCGCGCTGTTCGCCCTGGAGGCGGACCGAAAATTCGGGGCACACGTCTTCGACGCGGCCAACGGCGGAGCACTGCTGTGGCAACACCTCTTCTGGTTCTTCGGCCATCCAGAGGTGTACATCATCGCGCTGCCGTTCTTCGGCATCATCTCCGAGGTCATCCCGGTCTTCTCCCGCAAGCCGATGTTCGGCTACATGGGCCTGATCGCGGCGACCATCGCGATCGCCGGCCTGTCCGTGACCGTGTGGGCGCACCACATGTACGTCACCGGCGGTGTGCTGCTGCCGTTCTTCTCCTTCATGACCTTCCTGATCGCGGTCCCGACCGGTGTGAAGTTCTTCAACTGGATCGGCACCATGTGGCGCGGCAGCCTGTCCTTCGAGACCCCGATGCTGTGGGCGGTCGGCTTCCTGATCACCTTCACCTTCGGTGGTCTGACCGGTGTCATCCTGGCCGCGCCGCCGATGGACTTCCACGTCTCGGACTCGTACTTCGTGGTGGCCCACTTCCACTACGTGGTCTTCGGCACCGTCGTCTTCGCGATGTTCGCCGGCTTCCACTTCTGGTGGCCGAAGATGACCGGCAAGATGCTGGACGAGCGCCTGGGCAAGATCACCTTCTGGACGCTGTTCGTCGGCTTCCACGGCACCTTCCTGGTCCAGCACTGGCTGGGCGC
>NZ_JANUGP010000075.1 GCF_024753135.1 Streptomyces pyxinicus
TGTCCGAGTTGCCCGAGGTCGCCGATCCTTCGCGGGTGGCGCCGAGGGACGCGCGTGAGTTGTCGAAGGTGTTCTTCGATCAGCTGGCGGTGCTGGAGGAGGGTTCGGCGGAGTTCCAGTACGCGCGGAACACGTTGATCGAGATGAACATGTCTCTGGTGCGGTTCGCGGCGGCGCGGTTCCGTAGTCGTGGTGCGGAGGAGATGGAGGACATCGTCCAGGTCGGCATGATCGGTCTGATCAAGGCGATCGACCGTTTCGAGCTGACGCGGGAGGTGGAGTTCACGTCGTTCGCGGTGCCGTACATCGTGGGGGAGATCAAGCGGTTCTTCCGGGACACGTCGTGGGCGGTGCATGTGCCGCGGCGTCTTCAGGAGGCGCGGGTGCAGTTGGCGCGGGCGACGGAGGAGTTGCGCAGCCGGCTGGGGCGGACGCCGACGGTGCGGGAGCTGTCGGAGCTGATGTGTCTGTCGGAGGAGGAGGTGGTCGAGGCGCGGCTGGCGTCGAACGGCTACAACTCGGCTTCGCTGGACGCGGCGATCGGTGGGAGTGAGGACGGGGAGAGCGCGCTTCAGGATTTCCTGGGGACGCAGGACCAGGCGCTGGAGCTGGTGGAGGATTTCCACGCGTTGGCGCCGATGATCGCGGAGCTGGGGGAGCGGGACCGGCTGATCCTGCATCTGCGGTTCGTGGAGGAGCTGACGCAGGCGCAGATCGGTGAGCGGCTGGGTGTCTCGCAGATGCA
>NZ_JANUGP010000076.1 GCF_024753135.1 Streptomyces pyxinicus
GCTGAAGGACGGCGGTTACGACGTCTCCGACTACACCGCGGTGCTGCCCGAGTTTGGCGACCTCGCCGACTTCGTGGAGTTCGTGGACGCCGCGCACCAGCGCGGCATGCGCGTGATCATCGACTTCGTCATGAACCACACCAGCGACCAGCACCCGTGGTTCCAGGAGTCCCGCAAGAACCCCGACGGCCCCTACGGCGACTACTACATGTGGGCCGACGACGACAAGCAGTACCAGGACGCCCGGATCATCTTCGTGGACACCGAGGCGTCCAACTGGACCCACGACCCGGTGCGCGGCCAGTACTACTTCCACCGCTTCTTCTCGCACCAGCCGGACCTCAACTACGAGAACCCGGCGGTGCAGGAGGAGATCCTGGCCGCCCTGAAGTTCTGGCTGGACCTCGGTATCGACGGGTACCGGCTGGACGCGGTCCCCTACCTGTACGCCGAAGAGGGCACCAACTGCGAGAACCTGCCCGCCACGCACGCCTTCCTCAAGCGGGTCCGCAGCGAGATCGACGCGCAGTACCCGGACACCGTGCTGCTGGCGGAGGCCAACCAGTGGCCCGAGGACGTCGTCGACTACTTCGGCGACTACTCCTCCGGCGGCGACGAGTGCCACATGGCGTTCCACTTCCCCGTCATGCCCCGCATCTTCATGGCCGTCCGGCGGGAA
>NZ_JANUGP010000077.1 GCF_024753135.1 Streptomyces pyxinicus
CCTCAGGGACGGCGGTTACGACGTCTCCGACTACACCGCGGTGCTGCCCGAGTTCGGCGACCTCGCCGACTTCGTGGAGTTCGTGGACGCCGCGCACCAGCGCGGCATGCGCGTGATCATCGACTTCGTCATGAACCACACCAGCGACCAGCACCCGTGGTTCCAGGAGTCCAGGCGCGACCCGGACGGTCCGTACGGCGACTACTACGTCTGGGCCGACGACGACAAGCAGTACCAGGACGCCCGCATCATCTTCGTGGACACCGAGGCGTCCAACTGGACGTACGACCCCGTACGCAAGCAGTACTACTGGCATCGCTTCTTCTCGCACCAGCCGGACCTCAACTACGAGAACCCGGCCGTGCAGGAGGAGATGATCTCCGCGCTGAAGTTCTGGCTGGATCTCGGCATCGACGGGTTCCGGCTGGACGCGGTGCCGTACCTGTACCAGCAGGAGGGCACCAACTGCGAGAACCTGCCCGCGACCCACCAGTTCCTGAAGCGGGTCCGCAAGGAGATCGACGCGCAGTATCCGGACACGGTGCTGCTGGCGGAGGCCAACCAGTGGCCCGAGGACGTCGTCGACTACTTCGGGGACTACTCCTCCGGCGGCGACGAGTGCCACATGGCGTTCCACTTCCCCGTCATGCCGCGCATCTTCATGGCCGTCCGGCGGGAG
>NZ_JANUGP010000078.1 GCF_024753135.1 Streptomyces pyxinicus
AGGACCGCCGGGTTGGAGGACGGGAGTTCGTTGTAGGTGCCGAGTCCGAAGGCGGGGTTCTGCTTGCGGATCTCGATCATGCGGCGGGTCCAGTGCAGCAGGCTGGACGGGGAGGACATGGAGGCTTCGACGTTGGTGACCTGGTAGCCGTGGACCGGGTCCATGATCGTCGGCAGGGACAGGCGTCCCGGGTCGCAGGACGAGAAGCCGGCGTTGCGGTCGGGTGTCCACTGCATGGGGGTGCGTACGGCGTCGCGGTCGCCGAGCCAGATGTTGTCGCCCATGCCGATCTCGTCGCCGTAGTAGAGGATCGGTGATCCCGGTAGGGAGAGCAGCAGGGCGGTGAACAGCTCGATCTGGTTGCGGTCGTTGTCGAGCAGCGGGGCCAGGCGCCGGCGGATGCCGATGTTGGCGCGCATCCGCGGGTCTTTCGCGTACTCGGCCCACATGTAGTCGCGCTCTTCGTCGGTGACCATTTCGAGGGTCAGCTCGTCGTGGTTGCGCAGGAAGATGCCCCACTGGCAGTGCGCGGGGATGGCCGGGGTCTTGGCCAGGATCTCGGAGACCGGGTAGCGGGA
>NZ_JANUGP010000079.1 GCF_024753135.1 Streptomyces pyxinicus
ACAAGGCGGCACTGGACTTCGAGGCTGACGCCGACACGGGGGGCACGGCATGAGCGGTGACGGCAAAGACCTGAAGACGCAGGGCCTCGACCTGATCGCCAAGGGGCTGACCGAGGCGCTGGGCGAGCTGAAGGAGCTGGGCATGGTCGGTGAGGCCGACGCCGGGCGCGGCTTCTCCGGCCTCGCCCTGTCGGGTCTCGAACTGGGCCACGAGGGGCTGACGGGGGAGTTCACGTCCTTTTGCGAGCGCTGGGAGTGGGGGGTGCGGTCCCTGATCAGCGAGGGCAACGGGTTCGCCGTGAAGACGGGGCTGTCCGCGGGGACGTACTTCGAGACCGAGCAGTACGTGGAGGGCAGCTTCAAGGTCGTCGCCAACGCGGCCGTCGGCAATCCGTACGCCTCCGAGGAGGACGTCGAGAAGAAGGGCTGGGGCGACATCGCCGAATCCGGTGTCTACGGCGGTGACGTGGACTACAGCAAGGAATCCCTCGACCGGGCCCTCGACACCA
>NZ_JANUGP010000008.1 GCF_024753135.1 Streptomyces pyxinicus
CGCCCCGTTTCCGTACGTCGGTCGCCGTGACTCAGGCCGCCTCGGCCCCGAGCTGGAACCACACCGACTTGCCCACGCCGTGCGGCCGTACGCCCCAGGAGTCCGCGAGGGACTGCACCAGCACCAGGCCCCGGCCGTGGGTGTCCTCACGGGCGTCCGGGGCCTGCAGCTCGGGTCTGCGGGCCACGAAGTCCCGGACCTCCACCCGGAGTCCACCCGGTTCGAGGACCGCCGTCAGCACGGCGTCGTCGTCGGTGTGCACGAGCGCGTTGGTGACCAGTTCGCTGGTGAGCAGTTCGGCTATCTCCGAGCGGCCGGGCCTGCCCCAGTGCCGCAGTAACTCGCGTAACTCCCGGCGGGCCTCCGGCACCGCCTTGAGATCGGCCCGGCCCAGCCTGCGCCGCAGCCGGTACGCGTCTTCCGTGATGGTGTCGGTCTCTTCCCCCGTGTCGGTCGCTTCCCCCGTGACCGCCGGGGACGCCCCGATGACCGCGGGACCGCCCCCTCGCGCCTGCCTCTTCATGACCCCCGCCCGCACGCCGCCCGCCCTGCCCCTCCTGGTCGAACACGTTCACGGGGGCATGCTTGCCCAGCGGGCTCACGGGCAGTCATCGCATATGCCGCATGACCGGCGGTTCGGCCACGGTCGTCCTTCGGCGTGCTGTGGCCCGGAACCCCCCGGACCCCCGTGCCGCGGGGCCCCGGACCATCGCTGGGCGCCACATGCGCCCCGGGAGGGCGGCGCGGCGGCGCCCGGCACGGGCGGTCGGCACATCGTCACGGGTCGTGAAACTGGCCGAAATCCGCCCCTGCCGAGGGAGGTTTACTTGCCCTCGATCCCCTTCGTTCCGTCGATCCCCTTCGTTCCGATGTGGAGGATCTTGTGGCTGCCGCGGGTCATGTCGACGACGAGCTTGGTGGTCTCGCCGCCGCCCCACGTCAGCGTGATGCCGGCCTCGGTGTGGTCGGCGGTGCCGTTGTCGGTGACCTTCCACGCGACGGGGACGTTCTGCGCCCGCAGGACGCCGTCGGCGTGGTTGCCGTCCTCCCACTTCTTCAGCTGCTTGAGGTAGTCGGCGTCGATGTACTGCGCGCGCAGTTCGGCGGCGAGCCGGCCGCCGTGGTCCGGGTCGCTCTGGGCGTCGATGTAGGCGCCGTAGAAGTCGGCGACGCGGGTGATCGGGTCGGCCGGCTTGCCGCTGACCGTGCGGGGGCCGCCCGCGGCGGCCTGGGCGGTGACGCCGAGCCCGAGGGCGAGGGCGAGGACGGCGGTGCCGGCGGCGCGGCGGCGGGTGCGGGCGGTGCAGTTCATCTGTGGTTCCCCGTTTCCGGTGAGTGGTACGTGCGGTCGGTGTTGCTGTGCTGCCTGTTGTCGCTGTGTTGCCCGATGAGCATCGGCAGTCCCGGGAGACGCCCGCAACGTCTGCCGGACCTGGAACCATCCCACCCCGTTTGACGTGCAGGTACAGGGAGTGCCTGGGATGCGTGTCCCGGGTGGGACGGCTATCGGGAGACGGGGCACGATGTCGGCGGAGCACGACGACGTCAGGGAGTTCGCCGCACTTTTGCGGCAGTTGAAGGACCGCACGGAGCGCAGCTACAGCTCCCTGGCCCGCCGGGTCGGCATGAACACCTCGACCCTGCACCGCTACTGCGCGGGCGACGCGGTGCCCCAGGACTACGCCCCCGTGGAACGTCTGGCGGCGTTCTGCGGAGCGACCCCGGACGAACGCGTGACCCTGCACCACCACTGGCTCCGGGCCCTGGCCGCGCGTCAGCGGAGCGCGAGTCCGGCCGACGGTACGGGGGACCGGCCACCGGCGGCGGAGGCGGACGCCGGTGTGGCAGGGGCTCGGTTCGGATGGGCCCGGCGGCGCTGGGTCGTAGGTGTCGGGACGGCGGTCGTACTGGTGGCGGCGTGGGGCGGCGTCTCGGCCGCGCTGCACGACGGGCGGGACGCGCCGACCGGCGGCGGACCGTCGAGGGCGGCCGTGTCCGGCACCGCTCTGAGCCCGTCCGGCCGGCAGAGCCGCTCCCCCGGCCGCCGTACGGCACCGCCCTCCCCCTCCTCCTCGGCGTCCGGAAAGCCGTCGGGTTCTCCCTCGGCCACTCCGCGCACCACGAGACCGGAACCCCGGTCCGGGCCGCCGCTCGCCGTGAGTGTCGACTCCCAGGTGTGGCGGCTGGGCTGCGACCATGACTACGTCATCGCCAAGGAGCCCGGCAGCGTGCCCCCGCCGCCCGCTCCGCAGGACGCCGGGGTCTGGGCGGCGACGCAGGGCGCGGTGCACGGGCGGGAGACGGACGTGCGGATCACGGTGCAGGGCCGGTCCGACGCGGCCGTGGTGCTGGAGGCGCTGCGGGTGCGGGTCGTCGGCCGTACGGCACCCGCGCAGGGCACCGCCTATTCGATGGCGCAGGGGTGCGGCGGCGGCATGAGCCCCCGCTACTTCGCCGTGAACCTCGACAAGGACCGCCCGATCGCCCGGCCGGCGCCCGCCGACCCCGGCACCGCGGAGCACCCCGTCTCCCTCCCCTACCGCGTCTCGGCGAAGGACCCCGAGGAGTTGCTGGTGCGGGCCACCACCGACGGCTGCGACTGCCGCTGGTACCTGGAGCTGGACTGGTCCAGCCAGGGCCGCACCGGGACCGTCCGTATCGACGACCACGGGGGTCCCTTCCGCACCAGCGCCATCAAGGGCCTCCCCCACTACTGGTACGGCTCCGACGGCGGCCGGCGCCGCTGGGTGCCCCTGACCGGCTGAGCCACAAGGCCCCTAAGGGCGGGGCACGTTGCGGAGGTTGGAGCGGGCCATCTGGAGCATGCGGCCCACTCCGCCGTCCAGGACGATCTTGGAGGCGGACAGGGCGAACCCGGTGACCATCTCCGCGCTGATCTTCGGCGGGATGGACAGCGCGTTGGGGTCGGTGACGATGTCCACCAGGGCCGGTCCCTTGTGCCGGAACGCCTCCTTGAGGGCGCCGGCGAGCTGCTTCGGCTTCTCCACCCGCACCCCGTGGGCACCGCAGGCCCGGGCGACGGCGGCGAAGTCGGGGTTGGTGTTGGTGGTGCCGTACGAGGGCAGGCCGGCGACCAGCATCTCCAACTCGACCATGCCGAGGGAGGAGTTGTTGAACAGCACGACCTTGACCGGCAGGTCGTACTGCACGAGGGTCAGGAAGTCGCCCATCAGCATGGCGAACCCGCCGTCGCCGGACATGGCGACCACCTGTCGGCGCCGGTCGGTGAACTGGGCGCCGATCGCCATCGGCAGCGCGTTCGCCATCGAGCCGTGGGAGAACGAACCGATGACCCTGCGGCGGCCGTTGGGCGAGACGTACCGCGCGGCCCAGACGTTGCACATGCCGGTGTCGACCGTGAACACCGCGTCGTCGTCGGCGACTTCGTCGAGTACGGCGGCCACGTACTCGGGGTGGATCGGGACGTGCTTGTCGACCTTGCGGGTGTACGCCTTGACCACGCCCTCCAGCGCGTCGGCGTGTTTCTTCAGCATCCGGTCCAGGAAGCGCCGGTTGGACTTCTCCGTCACGCGCGGGATCAGACAGCGCAGCGTCTCGCGCACGTCGCCCCACACCGCGAGGTCGAGCCGGGAGCGGCGGCCGAGCACCTCGGGCCGTACGTCGATCTGGGCGATCTGCACGTCGTCGGGCAGGAAGGCGTTGTACGGGAAGTCGGTGCCGAGCAGGATCAGCAGGTCGCACTCGTGGGTGGCCTCGTAGGCGGCACCGTAGCCGAGCAGCCCGCTCATCCCGACGTCGAAGGGATTGTCGTACTGAATCCATTCCTTGCCGCGCAGGGCGTGCCCCACCGGGGACTTGATCTTCTCCGCGAACCGCATGACCTCGGCGTGGGCGCCGGCGGTGCCCGCGCCGCAGAACAGGGTGACCTTGCCGGCCGCGTCGATCATGGCCGCGAGCCGGTCGATCTCGGCGTCGCCGGGCCGGACGGTGGGCCGGGAGGTGACGAGGGCACTCCGCGCGGCTTCCTTGGGGGCGGGTTCGGCGGCGATGTCGCCGGGCAGGGAGACCACGCTGACGCCGCTTCGGCCCACCGCGTGCTGGATGGCGGTCTGGAGCAGCCGGGGCATCTGTTTCGGGCTGGAGATCAGCTCGCTGTAGTGGCTGCACTCCTGGAAGAGGCGGTCGGGGTGGGTCTCCTGGAAGAAGCCGAGCCCGATCTCGCTGGACGGGATCTGGGAGGCCAGGGCGAGCACCGGGGCCATGGAACGATGGGCGTCGTACAGGCCGTTGATCAGGTGCAGGTTGCCCGGGCCGCAGGAGCCCGCGCAGGCCGCCAGCTTCCCGGTGAGCTGCGCCTCGGCACTGGCCGCGAAGGCGGCGGTCTCCTCGTGGCGCACGTGCACCCAGTCGATCGCGGGGGTGCGGCGGACGGCGTCCACGACCGGGTTGAGGCTGTCGCCGACGACGCCGTACAGCCGGCGCACGCCCGCGCGGACGAGGATGTCGACGAACTGCTCGGCTACGTTCTGTCTGGCCATGGCGCGCGTCTGCCCCTTCGGTGTCCCGGGAGGGGCCCGGTACGGCCCTCCCGTTCCATCAATCCACAGGGGCCGCGGTTACGCCTCCCACACGGCCGCCGCCGTACGGTCGTCGGCGTAGCCCTTGACCCGCACCTGGGCGTCGGCGAGGAAGGCCGCGAGGCCGGGCGGGGTACGGCCGGACCAGCGGCGGGCCAGGTAGGCGCAGAGGGCGGGCTCGCCGCGCAGCGGGTCGGCCAGGCCCGGCGTGCACATCACCAGCGCGTCACCCGGGCGGGCTAGCGAGGCGCGGAAGCGGAACGGCTCGCGGGGTGGCGCGGGCGCCGGTTCGAAGGGTCTCGGCGGGGCCGGGATGCCGAGGTCGAGGGTGAGCCGGTCGCCCTCGGGGGTCTCGGCGGGCGGTGAGCCGAATCCGACGACGGGGGCGCCGCCGGGCTCCGCGGGCACCGGCTGCGGTTCGATGTCCTGCCAGACGCCGTCCCGCAGCCGGAACAGGCCGCCCTCACCGACCCCGAAGAACACCCGGGTACGGCAGTCGGGGTCGGCGGGCAGCAGCAGGCAGCGCAGGCTCGCGCCGTACTGCTCCGGGTCGACGCCCCGTTCGTCGGCCGTGGCCCGGAGCCGGCCGAGGCTGCGGTCGGTCAGCCGGTGCAGGCCGGACTTCAGCTCGCCGCGCCGGCCCGCCCGGATGTCCTCGCCGAGCCGCTGGTGGCTGCGGCCCACGGCCTGCCCGATCCAGCGGCACGCCTCGGCCGCCGCGAGATGGGCACCGGACGCGGCGCGGGCGCCGGTGGCCATCGCGACCAGCACCAGGGCGTGGTCCCCGCTGCCGAACCGCGCGACGAGCAACGCGTCCCGCCGCGGCTCCCCCCGGTACCGCCCCGAGTCCCCCCGCAACGACACCGCCCGCACGGCGCACGCCCCGTACCGGGCCCCCTCCAGCACGGTGTCCGACACCAAGTCCCCGAGCCCGTCCGGGTCGGCGGCCGGCAGCGCGGTGGGCTCGGGGTCGTATGTGGGCGGCCCGGAGCCGACGTAGTCGACGCCCCCCTCCGGCGCGGAAGCCCCGCCTGCGGCATCTCGCGGCGATCCGGGATCCGGAGACGCCACTTCGCCGCGCGCCGCTTCGGCCCCGCGCCGCCGCGACGGCAGCCCGGACCCGCCGCCCGACGTACCGGCCGCAGCGGACCAGGCAACCCCACCGACCGGTCGACCGGGGCCGGACACCCCTGCCGTACGCGGGTCGGCGGGCGCCGCGCTGTCAGCCCCAGCGGCGGGAGGTGAGGACGCGGCCGGACCGGCAGCGGCCCAGGCTCCGGGCCGGGCGGAAGGAGCGGTGTTCTCGGGCGGGGCGGAGGGAGGGGTGTTCTCGGGCGGGGGGGAGGGAGGGGTGTTCTCGGGCCGGTCGGCGCGGCTCGCCGCCCCCGGCGGATCGTCGGGAGCCGCTGCCCCGCGCGGGTCGGCGGGCGCCGCCATGGCCCCGGGGAAGTCGGCCAGCGCATCGGCCCCGGCCACCCCGGAAGGGCCGACCCCGCCCGGCTCGGTGCCGGCGCTCCCGCCCGAGTCGGCCAGGTCCTCGACCCCGCCTGTCCCGTAGGGGTCAACCCCGTCGTCTCCCCCGGGTCCGCCGGCCCCCACCGCGTCGGCGACGCCGTCGTCACCACCCGCCCCCCGCGCGGCCCCCGCAGCATCGGCACGAGGTGGCACCGTGGGCACGGGCGGCCAGGGCGGAGGGGGAGGTTGTGCCGGGCGCAGAGCGGGGAGCGGGGGTTCCGGCGGGCCGGGCTTCGCCTCCCTCAGGGAGGGCGCCCGGGGTGCCGGAACCGGCGGTGGCGGTGCGGCGCCCGGGCCCTCGGAGCCCCCGCCACCCCCCGCCGACCCGTGCGGGCGCCCCGTCACCGTGTTCCGTGCCGAGGCGAAGCGGTCGTCCAGGGTGTCCGGGGCGGGTGTGGGGCCCGTGTCCGGGGTGGAGTCGTCGTACAGCTGTCCCCACCAGTCGTCCTCGGGACGGGCGGGCCTTCCCCCCTGCTGGCTCATGCCCTGCATTGTCACCGCACGGGCCACGCGGAAACGGGGCATCGGGAAAATGAGGCCACTTCGAACTGCCGTACGGCGCCCGGGTAGTGGCCGCCGGGCGGCCCCACCCCCCACGGGAGGACCGCCCGGCGACGTCTGCGGCGGCCGGCCGGGGCACCTCTCGGCGCCGGGCGAATGGCCGGATCGCGGCTTGGCTTCCGGGACACGTATGGGGACCGTGGGTACGACCGCGCGTCTTCCGGTGCTGCCACCTTGGCAGAGTCCCCACGGATCCGGCGATGATGTCCGGCGGCGGGTTCACGCCGTGGCTGTTTTCCGCCACGGTGGCCGTTTCGGATGGCCGAGGCACGGGAGAGGGACGTACGTCGATGCTGGCAGCGATAGGCCTGGACGAGACGCACGAGGCGGCGTACCGGGCACTGGTGTCCGTCGGCGCTGCCGAAGTGGCCGATCTGGCCCGGCGCCTGACGCTGGCCGAGCAGGACACCGAACGCGCGCTGCGCCGCCTGGAACGGCGAGGGCTCGCGGCCCAGTCCTCGGCGCGGCCGGGCCGCTGGGTGGCGGCCCCGCCCGGAGTGGCGCTCGGCGCGCTGCTCACCCGGCAGCGGCACGAGCTGGAGAAGGCGGAGCTGGCGGCGGTGCTGCTCGCGGAGGAGTACCGGGCGGCGGCGGCCGAGCCGGCGGTGCACGACCTGGTGGAGGTGGTGACCGGCGCCCCGGCGGTCGCCCAGCGCTTCCTGCAACTCCAGCTGGGCGCGGCCGAGGAGGTGTGCGCGCTGGTCACCGGCAACCCGGTGGTCGTCTCCGGCATGGAGAACGACGCCGAGGAACAGGCCGCCGGGCGCGGGGTCCGCTACCGGGTGGTGGTGGAGCGTGCCGTACTGGATCTCCCGCACGGGATGACCGAGCTGACGGCGGCGCTCGGCCGGGAGGAAGAGGTCCGGGTGGTGGACCGGGTGCCGACGAAGCTGGTGGTGGCCGACCGCTCGCTGGCGATGGTGCCGCTGACCTCGCGCACGGCGGAGCCGGCCGCGCTGGTGGTGCACGCCAGCGGGCTGCTGGAGCTGCTGGCCGGGCTGTTCGAGTCGGTGTGGCGGGACGCGCTGCCGCTGCGGCTCGGCGCCTCGGGGGTGGCCGAGGAGCGGCCGGACGGCCCGGACGCCACCGACCTGGAGGTGCTGTCGCTGCTGCTGGCCGGGCTGACCGACGTGAGCGTGGCCAAGCAGCTGGACCTGGGGCTGCGGACCGTGCAGCGCCGGGTGCGTCGGCTGATGGAGCTGGCGGGGGTGACGACCCGGCTGCAACTGGGCTGGCACGCTTTCGAGCGCGGCTGGGTGGCCAGGTAGCTGCCCCGCCGTCCTCGCTGACCTGCGGCTTCGCCGAGGGTCCGGCACCCTGGGCAGATGGGAGTGTGGCAGCTGCTGCCGGCCGGCACGGTGCTCGCGCTCGGCCTGTGCGGGGTGCTGGTGCCGGGGGTGCCGGGGTCGTGGCTGGTGTGGGCCGCGGTGCTGTGGTGGGCGGTGCAGGACCCGCGGCCGGTGGCGTGGGGCGTTCTGGTGGGTGCCACCGCGGTCCTGCTGCTGTCGCTGGTGGTGCGCCGGGCGCTGCCGCCGCGCCGGCTGCGGCGCAGCGGCGCCACGCCGAGGATGGCGGTGTACGCGGGCGTCGGCGCCGTTCTCGGGTTCGTGCTGCTGCCGGTGGTGGGCGCGGTGCCCGGTTTCCTGGCGGGGATCTACCTGCACGAGCGGCTTCGGCTCGGTACGCGCGGCGAGGCGATGACCGCCCTGCGTACGGCGATGCGCTCGGGCGGGTCGAGTGTGCTGGCGGAACTGCTCGCGTGTCTGCTGGTCGCGGGCGCGTGGCTGGGGGCGGTGCTGGCCGCCTGAGCGCCGCTCAGCCGCCGATGCCCAGGTGCCGGGCCAGTGCCCGGCGGACGGTGTCGGCGATGACGGCCATGCCGGCGTCGTTGAAGTGCAGGTGGTCGCCGGGGTCGTAGTCCGGCCGGATGCGGGCGGCGTCGGCCGGGTCGCGCACGGCGGCGTCCGCGTCGGCGACCGCGTCGAAGACGCCTGCGGTGCGAATGAGGTCGTTGACCCGCTGCCGTACGACCTCCCCGGCGTCCGTGTGGGCGCGGTAGCCCCCGTAGGGGGTGAGCGTGAGGCCGACGACCCGGATGCCGCGGGCGTGGGCGCGGGCGACCAGGCCCCGGTAGCCGTCGAGGTAGGCGGCGACCTCACCGCCCGCCGGTGTCGCCTTGATGTCGTTGATGCCCTCGAAGACGACCAGGGCGCGCACCCCGTCCCGGTCCAGGGCGTCCACGTCCAGTCGGGTCAGCCCGCTCGGGCCGGTGCCCTCCAGCAGCAGGCGGTTGCCGGCGATCCCGGCGTTGAGGACGCCGAACCGGTGGGCGCGCAGCCGCTCGGCCAGCCGGTCGGGCCAGCGGTGGTTGGTGTCGGGGGTGGAGCCGGTGCCGTCGGTGAGGGAGTCGCCGAACGCGACGACGCTGCCCCGGGCGTCTCCGCGCACGTCGACGCCGGTGACGTAGTACCAGCTGCTGATCCGCTTCGGGTACGCGGTGCCGCGCTCGTCGGCGGCCCGGCCGGCGCCGGCCGGTGCGAGGTAGCTGGTCTGCAGGGCGGTGCGGTGGTAGGAGGCGGGGCCGCTGTCGCCGGGGGTGTAGACGGTGACGAGCAGGTCGGCGGCGGCCGGCACGGGCAGCGGCACCGGGTCGGAGACGGTGTCCTCGCCGGGCGGCACGGTGACGGTCCGGGCGCCCCGGAAGGTGGCGGTGCGCACGGTGCCGGGCACGGCGTCGGGGCCGGCGGCGCGGCGCAGCGCGACGGTGAGCGCGCCGACGTTCAGGGGCGCGGTGCCGAGCCGGTTGCCGAGCCGGATCCGCACGGCGCTGCCGCCGACGCTGAGGTGGACGACGTTGCGGACGGCGGCGCCGGGCAGGGCGCGTGTGGTGCCCGAGGGCGAGGTCTCCCAGCTGCCGGTCCAGGGCCGGTGCGCCGGTCCGGCGACGGCCTGGGCCGGTCCGGCGACGGCCGGTGCCGCCGTGCCGGCCGGCAGCGCCAGCAGCAGGACCACCAGGGCCCGTCCGATCTTGACCATGTGCACGCCCGCCCTTCCCCGTGGCCCGTCGCAGGCGACCGTGTCACACGGCGGGACCGGGGCCCGGCAAAATCGACAAGGGTCCACCCGCTCGGCGCAACCAGGGGTCGGTCCGGCGGTCCTGAGACACTGTCGTGGGACCGGCAGCCGATGTGCGGGGCGGCCGGGCGTGCTTGGCTGCCGTCATGACCGGATTCAGTGAGGCCGAGCGCGCGTACCTGGTCACGCAGCGGCTCGGCAGGATGGCCACCGTAGATCCGCAGGGGCAGCCGCAGGCGAACCCCGTCGGCTTCGTCCTCCAGGAGGAGGGCACGATCCTGATCGGCGGCTACGCCATGGGCACCACGAAGAAGTGGCGCAACCTCCGGGAGAACCCGAAGGTCGCGCTGGTGGTGGACGACATCGCGAGCGTCCGGCCCTGGCGGGTGCGGGGCGTCGACATCCGCGGCGAGGCGGAACTCCTCGTCGGCCCGCACGACTTGGGAGACCGGCTGAGCGAGGAGGTGATCCGCGTCCATCCACGCCGGGTGCACAGCTGGGGACTTGAGGAAGCCTGAACGCGCGTGCGGTCCCCTGTGCCCCCAGGGGACCGCGCGATCAAGGTGCCGTCAGCGCTCGTGCCCCCGCTTCGCCCGCAGCGCCGCCCTCCCCTCGGCGTTCCTGCGCTTCCAGTCCCGTTTGAGCTCCGAGCGGAGCCGGGCGTCGGTCTTGGCCGTGATCCACTGGTTCTCGCGGACCAGCTTGCGGTAGCTCTCCAGCCGGCGCACCGGCAGTTCGCCGTCCTCGACGGCAGAGCGCACCGCGCAGCCCGGCTCGCTGTCGTGGCCGCAGTCGTGGAAGCGGCAGCGCTCGGCGAGTTCCTCGATCTCGGCGAACACCTGGCCGACCCCGGCCTCGGCGTCGAAGAGGCCGACGCCCCGTAGCCCGGGGGTGTCGATGAGCACACCCCCGGTGGGCAGGGCGAGCAGGTTGCGGGTGGTCGTGGTGTGCCGTCCCTTGCCGTCGACGTCCCGGGCGGCCCGCACGTCCATGACGTCCGTGCCGACGAGCGCGTTGGCCAGCGTGGACTTGCCCGCGCCGGACTGCCCGAGCAGCACGCTGGTCCCGGAGCCGACGAGCGCGACGAGGGTGTCGAGCCCGTCACCGTGCAGGGCGCTGACCGTGAGCACCGGGACGCCGGGCGCGCTGGTCTCCACGTCCTGGACGAGGTGGGCGAGGGTCACCGGGTCCGGCACGAGGTCGGCCTTGGTGAGGACGACGACCGGCTGGGCGCCGGACTCCCAGGCGAGGGCGAGGAAGCGTTCGACCCGGCCGAGGTCGAGTTCGACGGCGAGGGACACGGCGACCACGGCGTGGTCGACGTTGGCGGCGAGGATCTGCCCCTCGGACCGCTTGGAGGAGGTGGAACGCACGAAGGACGTGCGGCGCGGCAGGTACGCGCGCACATAGCGGGGGTTTCCGCCGGCTTCGAGGGCGACCCAGTCGCCGGTGCAGACGACCCGCAGCGGGTCGTGCGGGGTGACGAAGGCGGTGTCGGCGCGCAGCACACCGCCGGCGGTGACGACGTCGCACTGGCCGCGGTCGACCCGGACGACCCGCCCGGGGAGCAGCCCTTCGGCCGCGTAGGGGGTGAACGCGTCGGCCCAGGCGGCGTCCCAGCCGTAGCGGGTCAGCGTGGAGTGCACAGCAGAGGAGGAAGTCAAGGGAGACCCTTCACAGGGTGGCCCCGGGCGGGCGCGTCGGTCGCGCGGTCGGATCAGCCGGTGGCCACGGAGGTGGACTTGAGGAGTTCCTGGATGCGGGCAGCGCCCGGCACAGTGACAGCCATCGGTCACACCTCCCATTCCTCACAGAGCAGACAATGGCGACCTGCGGTCGCCGTATGAAGCAGTGGTCAGCCTAGAGAGGCACTCGGGCGAGCGCCATCGAATTACGGCACCGGCAAGTCCCCCACCGGGACCGCCCCGACGACGGATCACCGCGCCGGGGCCGGTATGGGGCTCAGCCGGACACCGAGACGAGTGGGGAGCACCGCGAAGGTCACCCGTTCGCCGACCGGACCGGCAGAAGTGTCGGGGTCGATCACGAAGTTGTGGCATGCCATGGAGACGATCAGGGTGCTTTCCATGAGCGCCAGATTTCGGCCCGGGCAAAAGCGTGGACCACTGCCGAAGGGAAGAAAGCCCTGTGCGTGCGAGGGCTGCCGGGCCGCAGCGGACAACCATCGGTCCGGGTCGAACACGCCGGGGTCGGGGAATCTTTCCGGGTCGCTGTCCGATCCGTAGGTCAGCAGCGGGACGAGAACGGTGCCGCGGTCGATTCGCAGCTCCGTCCTGCCATCGGTGACCGTGGTGTCCGTCGTGGTCTCCATCATCAAGAACGGAGATGCCGGCCGCAGACGGATGACCTCGTTCACCACCGCTTCGGCGTACGTCAAACGGGACAGAGCGGTCGTGTCAGCAGGGTAGTGGTCACGTCCCAGAACCTCTGCGGCCTCGGCCCGTACGCGCTCCTGTACTTGAGGGTGTGTCGCGAGATAGTGCATCGCCCACGCCGCGGTCGCGGCGGTGGTGTCCTCACCGGCGACGATCATGTTGAGGACGCTTCCGGTCACGTCCTGTTCGCTGATGCGATCGCCGTTCCGCAGGCAGGCCTCAGCCAGTGATTCCACGTAGTTGTCCGGCTGCTTGCCGGTCCTCACCCGTTGTTCCGCGTCGGCGTAGCGCTCTTTGATCAGCTCACTGAGCTGGGTGACCGCGGCCTCGGTTCGCCGGTCGGCCGGCAGACGCACCCATCGCCAGTAGGGAAGCGGACTGTTCATGCGCCGGGTCAGGGTGTCGAGCACGAGCGAGAGCTGCTGGTGCGGCCCGGGCTCGTCGCGACGACCGATGGCGTCAAGGTCATGGCCCATGGTCAGGCCGACCGCCACCTCCAGGGTGTAGCGCATGAGGTCGTCCAGGACCGGGATGCGTTCGCCTGTCGCAGCCGCCATCCACTGGTCCCGCAGCCGAGCGGCCGACCGGGTGATCGTGTCGAAGGCATTCCGCAGATACGCCGTCTTCAGCCCCCGTATCGCGAGCGGTCTGAGCCGCCGCCATTCGTCGCCCTCGGCGTCGAACAGTCCGTGCCCGCCGATCTCTTTGATCAGCTCGGACATGGCCCGGGCGCGGCGGAAGGTCTCCGGCCGCTCGCGCAGCATCGTGGCGATGATGTCCGGCGACGATATGACCACCGCGGTGGTACGGCCCAGACGTATGCGGAAGGTCGGTCCGTAACTCTCCCGCCACGCGTACAGCACCCGGTGCATGGCCGGACCGCGGACCAGCGCCGGCACATGACCCAGTAGCGGGAGTCCTGGGGGCTCGGGAAGGTCGGACACGGTCAACACCCGTGCGCTCTGACCCTGGTTCGCATGACCCACAGAGCCCTCGGTACCCATCGCGTTCCTCTCTGTCCGGCTGTCTGTACAGCACAGTTGCTACCTGCGAGTTGTTCCCTGGGGCGGAACGCGCCGTGCTCTCGTACGCCACATTTGTTGTCCGCGTGGTTGCCGGTCGCCGTGTGAAGGGCCGCGGGCGGCGCGGCCAGTGCGACAGGACGCGGGCGTTCTGGTTGCGGTGCCGGGGACGACGTGTGGTCATCAAGGTGTATCGGGGCGGGGCGCGTCCGCCGGTCCGCGGTGTGCTGTACCGACGGCCTCGGTGTGCGCGACTGAGGCGAGGAGTCGCAGCTTCTCGTCGCTGTCGCTGTCCTTGTCGGGGTAGTAGACGACGAGGATGACATCGCCGACGGGGAGTTTGTCCCGGTGGAGGCAGAGTTCGCCGACGACGGGGTGGTGGACGGTGGTGGTGCCTCCGTCGAGGGTGCGGACGTCATGGCGGGCCCACAGGGTACGGAACCGCTGGCTGGACAGGGAGAGTTCTCCGACGAGTTCGACGAACCGGGGGTCGTCGGTGTCGTCTCCGATGGTGGTCCGGAGGGCCGCGACGAAATCGGCGGTGGCTTGCGGCCAGTCCTGGTGGAAGGCTTGTTCCTCGGGGTCGAGGAGGAGAGAACGAAGCCGGTTCTCACCGGGCCGCAGGCGGGGGGAGAGCGCGAGGGCCATGGGATTGGACGCCAGAACGTCGAACGCGCGGCCTTCGACGAACGCGGGGATCTGCAGGTGGGCAAGCAGCTCGTGCACCCGGGCCGGCACATGCTCGGGCCGCTTGCGGCGCGGTGCCCTGGGGCGTGCGGCCGTCAGGCCGAGCAGATAGGTCCGCTCGACGTCGTCGAGCTGGAGGACGCGCGCGAGTGATTCGAGGACCTGGGGTGAGGGGTTCTTGTCCCGGCCCCGTTCCAGGCGCAGGTAGTAGTCGGGGCTGATTCCGGCGAGCAGGGCGACTTCCTCACGGCGCAGGCCCGGCACGCGGCGTTTGCCGCCCGGCGCAAGCCCCACGTGAGCCGGCGAGACCAGCTCACGCCGGGCACGGAGATAGCTGCCGAGCCGGTTGCCGGATTCCTCGTCTGTCATACCGACACCGTAATGCGGTGCAGCGGTCTCACCGGGGGTCCTGGCAGGACCAGGCAAGATGCGGGCCCTGCCGCACCCGGCGGAGGGCGTCGAGACTGTGCTTGCGCTGTCCGAGAAGGACAGCGGACCGCACTGGCCGCGCCGCGGGTACACACGCCGTCGGCGCCCTGCACTGAAGGGAAGATCTCGTGGATCTCTCCAGCCGTACCGTTCTCGTCGTCGGCGGCACCTCGGGTATCGGGCGGGAGCTGGCCCGGAGGTTCGCCGCGGCGGGCAGCACCGTGGCCGTGGCCGGCCGCAGCCCGAAGGCCCTGTCGGAACTCGCCGGGGAGGGTTTCGGCACGATCAGCATCGACGTCACGGACAGTTCCTCGGTCGCGGCTGCCCGTGACGCCGTACTCGCCCGCTACCCCGAGCTGGACACGGTGGTGACGATGTCGGGCGTCATGCTCCTGGAGGATCTGCGCGACCCCGCGCACTTCGAGGCGGCACGGACGACGATCGACACCAACCTGCTCGGCACGATCCGGGTCATCGACGCTTTCACCCCGCACCTGGTCCGGCGGGGTACCGGCACCTTCATCACCGTCACCTCCGGCATCGCCTTCCTGCCGTTCCCGCCCATGCCCAGCTACGCCGCGTCCAAGGCCGCGGTGCACGCCTACTCCGAGGCACTGCGCGCGCAACTCGACGGCACCGGCGTCGGCGTCGTCGAACTCGTCCCCCCGGCCGTCGCCACAGCGGGCCAGGAGAAGGTCAACCCGCACGCACTGCCGCTCGACGACTTCGCCACCGAGGTCATGAACCTGCTCTCGGCGGATCCCACCCCTCACGAAATCCTCGTCAAGGGCGTCCTCATGCACCGCTGGGCCGAGCGGGACGGCACCTACGACGGCCTCGTCGCACAGCGCTCCCAGGCCCTGGCCATGCTCCCCCAGCGGTAGCGCGTCATCAGCGTTCGGGTTCGGACACCCACAGGCGCGGTCGAAGCCACGTGCGCATCATTCCGTCGCTGCCTCGTGGAGACAGACCAGAGCCTGCCTGCCCCTGCTCGGACGCGTCGATCGAGCGGAGGGGCGGGCCGAGTCCGAAGCCTGGCCGCAGCAGTACCGGATGCCGCCCCCGGGCCGTCGCCTGGGGAGCGCGCTGTCACCACCAGGCCGTGGCCGCCGCATACACCGCCCTGGTCGCCGAAGGGTGCTTCTGACGCCCCTCCGGAAGCCACCGCTCGTCCGGTGGGACATCGAACACCCGCTCCTCTCCACACAAGGGGTCGGACGGAAGCCATCCGCGGCCGTCTTCGAGGAAGTCACCGCCCAGCCGATACGTGAGCAGGCCGAAATCGACGGGACCACGGAGTCCGTGAACTCCCGGGAGACCGCCAAACGGCACGGCCTCACGACGTTCTGGCCCGACTTCTCCCGCTGATGGCCGACGCCGTCAGCGCTGAGCACACCTTCTTCCTTCTCCACCTGCGGCAGTTCCCTGTCCGTCAAGGCCGCCATGCTGTCCGTGGCGGGGCCGCACGAGAAGCTGATCATCGGGCGGGACGCCCACAAGTCCGTGGTCTCCGGTCTGATCCTGGCGGGGATCGTGCCGATCTGGGTCGACCCGCAGTGGGACCCGGGACTGCACCTCGCTCATCCGCCGTCCGCCGACGCCTTCCGCGCCGCCTTGGCCGAACACCCGGACGCGCGCGGCGCCCTGGTCACCGCGCCCACCCCGTACGGCACCTGCTCCGACCTCGCCGGCATCGTCCAGGTCTGCCATGAACACGGCCTGCCACTGATCGTCGACGAGGCATGGGGCGCCCATCTGCCCTTCCACCCGGACCTGCCCGCCTGGGCGATGGACGCGGGTGCCGACATCTGCGTCACCTGCGTCCACAAGACGGGCTCCGGCCTCGAACAGGGCTCCGTCTTCCACCTCCAGGGCAACCTCATCGAGCCCGAGGTACTGAAACAGCGCGCGGACCTCCTGGGCACCACCAGCCCGTCCGTGCTGATGTACGCGGCAGTCGACGGCCGGCGCCGGCAGATGGTGGAACGCGGTCACGCGCTGTTCGGCGACGCCCTCACCCTCGCCCGCGAGACCCGCGCGCGTATCACCGCCGCCGACGGCCCGCGGGTGCACGGCCACGACGACTTCTGCGGCCCGGGACGCGCCGCCGACCTCGACCCGCTCCAGGTCATCGTGGACATCAGCGCACTCGGTACCACGGGCTACGCGGTCGCCGACTGGATCCGCGAGCACCACCACGTCAACCTGCGCCTGTCCGACCACCGGCGCAGCAGCGCCCAGCTCACCCACGCCGACAACCGCGACACCGCGGACGTCCTGGTAGCCGCGCTGGAGGACGCCGCCCGGCACGCGGACCGGCTGCGGCCGGCCCGGCGCGTGGAGGTACCGGACCCGGCCGCACTGCGTCTGGAACAAGTCATGCTGCCGCGCGACGCCTTCTTCGGCCGATCCGAACAGGTGCCGTGGGAAAAGGCGGCCGGCCGGGTCTGCGCCGAGATGCTCGCCCCGTACCCGCCCGGGATCCCCGCCGCCCTGCCCGGCGAGCGGCTCACCACGGAGGTGCTCCGCTACCTGCGCGGCGGCGTGGAGGCCGGGATGGTCGTCCCCGATGCCGCCGACATGGACGTCACGACCATCCGGGTCGCCACCGAGGAGCCCTGAACCGCGTTCGTCGTTCGCCGACGTAGCCGCGCGGAGGCAGCTGCGTGAAACCGGATGCGTGTGCGGCGCGTCAACACGCCTCCCGGCGGACTCCCGCCGGCTCATCCCACCGTGCAGGGAGTCCCGTTGAGGGTGAAGTCCCGGGGTGTGCGGTTGGCGTCCTGCCAGGTGCCGAGGAAGCCGAAGGTCAGGCCGGTGTGGGCGGTGACGGACTTGTTGTAGCCGAGGGCGGTGGCGGTGGCCCGGGAGCCGTCCTGGCCGGCGGCGGCGTCCCACGTGCGGCCGAGTCGCTGGCCGTCGCGGAAGGTCCAGGACAACCGCCAGCCGGTGAGCGGCCGGTCGGTGGTGACGGTGACCGTCGCCTGGAAGCCCTGGGCCCACTGGCTGTCGACGGCGTAGTCGACCCGACAGGCCGGTGCCTTCGTGGCCGCGGGGGTGGCGGAGGCGTCCTGGGGTTCCGGGGCGGGTTTCTCGCGTTCGGGTGCGGTCTGGGTGACGGTCGCGGTGGGAGTGGGCGCGTGGGTACGGGTCGGCTTCGGGGCGCGGGTGGTGGGCCCGAGCAGGTAGGGGCCGGTGACGGGGCGGCGGCCTTCGAGGGCGGCGGTCGTGTCGTCGGCCGCGGACTCGCCGAACGGCATGAGGGACGCGCCGAGCGCCAGTGCCGACAGCAGGACGGCGGTGGCGAGCAGGCCGCGCCGTACGACCCTGCCGCGGCCCGCGTCGTCCGCCGGCCGCGCGGTCTCCGGCACGGCGGCCGGGCCGAGGCGGGCCTCGGCGGCGCGGCGGCGGCGCTCCAGGTAGGCCAGGCCGCCCCAGCCGACGACTCCGCCGGCCAGCGCGGCGGGCAGGCCGCCGCCCGGGCGCAGGCAGGCGGCGGCCTCGGCGCAGCGCGGGCAGGTGGCGAGGTGCCGGGAGAGGTCGTCGGGCGTCCGGGTGCCGGGCGCGCGGGTGACGGCGTCCAGCAGCCCGGCGTAGCTTCGGCACTCGGGGTCCAGCGGGCTGTCCAGGTGGGCGCGGTGGCAGCGGTCCCGGAACAGGGCGCGGACCTGGTCGAGTTCGTCGGCGACGGCAGCCGGGTCCAGGCCGAGGCGGCGGGCCACGGCGGACAGCGGCAGCGCCTCGGCCTCGGCCAGCCACAGCAGAGAGGCGTCGGCCTCCGGGAGATCGCGCAGCCCGCGCAGGGCGACCGGCCGTTGCAGGGGAAGCCCGGAAAACCTCGCCGCCTGCGGGGAGTTGAGCCACAGGCGCAGGTCGGGGTCGAGCCGCTGGCCCTGCCCGTCGGCCTCCCAGCGGACGGCGGTGTCGCGTACGGCGGTGAGCAGCGCCGGGATCAACGGGAGCCGTGGCGCCCGACGGCCCGCACCGCGCGTAGGGACGCGGGCGGCGGCTCGGACCTCGCGCATGCCGCGCGTGAACGCCTCGGTCGCCAGCTGATGGGCCGTCAGCGAACCGGAGGTGCACAGGTCGGCATAGGAGAGCACCGCGTCCCATGCCTCCGAGAACAGCACGGTCTCGGAGGCGTCCTGGGGGCCGGGCAGGTCGGGCATGGAACTCCCGCGTCCACGAGCGAGGTCAACTCACCGCAGGCAGGTAGGGAGTTGTACGGAACCTCGGGCAGGGCACCGACCTTTTCACGTCCCCGCCGCCACTGACAAGCGCGCTGTTCACATCCGGTCACCGACCGTGGCGGTCACACCTCGGCCGCCGCCTCCCGCTCGTCCGCGACCGGCGCGCCGGCCGGCAGGCTGTCCATGAAGGAGCTGACGGAGAACACCGCGCGACCGGGTCCGGGCAGGCCGTAGCCGGGGGGCGAGGCGAGCCCGAACTCGTCCATGGTGGCGCGATAGGCCTCCAGCAGACGGATGTGGTACTCCAGCGGCGCGCCCTGCGGGTTGGCCTTGCCGAGCGGCGTGGTGGGCTCCGGGCACCAGGTGGTGAAGCGGGGCGTGATGCCGTGCGACATGAAGAAGCGCAGGCCCTCGGTGGTGGAGGCGATGGCCTCGTCGACCGTGGTGAAGCCGAACGGCTCGGCCATCTCCACGCCCGCCACGAAGTTGGGGATCACGTTGCGGGCGCCGAACACGTCGGCGGAGTCCAGGATCCGCTTGTGCCACTCGTCCCGGCCGACGTACCGCTCCTTGCCGGGGCAGTACAGCTCGAACAGCCGCCGGTCCCACACCTCGAAGTTGGGGTGGTAGATCTGGACGCCGTAGTCCTTGAACCGCTGCACGTCCGGCTTGGGCAGCGCCTGCGCGACGACCTTGCCGATCCAGCGGCCGGGGAAGCGCTCCTCGATGGCCTTGGCGTAGTGGCCGTAGAAGTCGGCCTCGTCCCGGCCGCCGACGGTCTTGGTGATCGCGCCGCCGGTGAGGGTGTAGGCGGTGGACGCCTTCGCCGTGTCGTAGCGGTCGATGATCTCCAGGGCCTCCAGGATCTCCTCGACGTCCTTCACGCCCGTGTACGGCCGCCCGGCCGCCTTGTGCTGGCGCCAGTTGTGGTTGATGTCGCAGTACTGGCACTCCTCCTTGGCGCCGAAGTACTGGCAGACCCGGAAGACGGTCAGGTAGATGAGGTAGCCCCACTGGATGGTGGGCGCCACCTCCATGACGGACTTCCCGTTGGCGAGCTTGTGCCGGTAGTACTCGGGCATCGGCGGCACGCCCACGTCGGCGATCCGCTTGCCGTCGAGGTAGAGGCCGAGCATGCCCGCGTCATCGGCGGCGACCCGGTAGGGAGAGGCGGGGTTCACCCGTACGGAGACGACGGTACGCCTCAGGTCGTACGGGCCGCCCGTGAGGATGATCTCCTCCGGGGGGCGCCTGAGGGCGGCTTCGCCCAGCTCGGGCAGGGTGCCGTGGTCGAAGGAGAAGATGAAGTACGACTTCGGCTTGACCTCGCCGTTCTCGTTGTCACTGAGGGCGGACGGGTCGAAGGCGACACCTCCCCGGAGCAGGTCCTCCTTGAAGACCGCTTCCCGCGGCACATGCGGGAAGCGCTCCATCAGATCCTCGACCAGCGCGGTGCGACTGCCCATCCGTCTGTCTCCTCCCGGCTCAGGCGTTCGCCTCTCACCGTAAGCCCCCGCCTGCGGCCGGGCGGTACCGGGTCCGGTGGAACGTGTCCGATCAGTCGGAAATGTCGGGAGTGCCCGGCAGAGATGGGTCAGGCGGGTGGGATGGCCGCCTCGGCCGCCGCCTTGATCCGGGCACCGAAGGCGTCGGCGTCCTTGCGGTTGGCGGCGAGGGCCAGGCCGACGAGGAGTCTGCCCAGGCCGTGGCCCTCCAGGACGTTGTGGAGGCGGACCCGGGTGCGGCCGTCGCCCAGCGGCTCCAGGTCGTAGCCGCCCTCGCGCGCGGTCACGCTGTTCTTCGAGATCTCGGCCCAGCGGATGCGCACCGGAGCCTGGAGTTCGGTGATGCGGAACTCGCGGGCGCTCTTCATACCGGCGTCCTTGACGGTGCTGCGGAAGACCGTGCCGACGGCGGTGGGGCCGTCCGGCTCCCGGTCGATCCGCAGGACACGGGGGCTGAACTGGGGGTCGTTGCGTCCGTCGGCGAGGTAGTCGAACACCGCCTCGATCGGCCGGTCGATCTCCGCCGTCGCGTCGAACCGTCCTGACATGCACACTCCCGAGAGTTGAGCCGCGGCACGTCCGGCGGCCCCACGACGGCCCCACGCCGGGACCGCGCCGGCCGCCCGGTCGCGATGGCACCGCGACCCTACGGGAACGAGGAGCGGGGCGCGAGACGAACAACACACCCTCCACACCCGCCGGTCGACGCCGCCCGAACAGGCTCCGGCCGACCGGGCAGGGTCCGCCCCGCACCTCCCCATTTATGCTGGCCCGGTGACACCGAAAGCCGAGCAGGGCCCCGCGCTGCGGGCGGACGCCGCCCGGAACCGGGCCCGGGTGTTGCGGGTCGCCCGCGAGCAACTGGCCGCCGGCGACGACTCGCTCCAGCTGAACACCATCGCCCGGCTGGCCGGCGTCGGCGTGGGCACCGTCTACCGGCACTTCCCCAACCGGCACGCGCTGCGCGAGGCCCTGTCGGCCGAGCGCTTCCGCGAGCTGGTCGAGGAGGCGGAAGCCGCCGCCGCCGAGGAGGACGCCCTGGCGGGCCTGCACCGGCTGCTGCGCTTCACTCTCGACCGGGCCCTGGAGGACTCCGGGTTCGCCGCGGTCCTGGAATCCGCGAGCGACGCCGAGGCACGGACCTCGGCGCTGAAGGCCGAGCTGGACGGGGCCGTGGCCGAGCTGCTCGACCGCGCCCGCCTCGCCGGCGCCATCCGGCGCGACCTGCGGGCCGACGACCTGCGCCGACTGCTCTGCGGCATCGAGCACGCGCTGCGTTCCGGCCCCGGCGACCCCGTACGCACCGGCATCTATCTCGACGTCCTCCTCGAAGGCCTGCGTCCTCCGCGCTAGCCCCCCGGGGCCCCCACGCCAGACACCCGCCCTTTCGCCCTGGACCGAGCCGACTTCCGTAAACGGATAGGTATCCGGTCGTGCTAGCGTGCCCGCAGGCAAACGGATAGTCATCCGGTTGCGTCATGGGCGGTACGACGGAGGGCGGGCGCGTGGAGCGGCGGGCGGTAGTGACTGCGGGGACCGGCGGCATCGGGCTGGAGACCGCGAAGGGACTGGCGGCGCGGGGACTGACGGTCACTGTGGTGGGACGCGACGCCGGGCGGGGTGCCCGCGCGGTGGAGGAGATCGCGGCGGTGGCGACCGGGGAGCAGCCCCGGTTCGTCGCGGCCGACCTGGCCTCGCTCGGTGCCGTACGGACGCTGGCCGCGCGGCTGGCCGACGAGGGGCCGCTGGCGGTGCTGGTGAACAACGTGGGCGGGATGTTCGCGCGGCGGCAGCGGACGGCCGACGGGATCGAGGCGTCCTTCGCGGTCAACCACCTCTCCCCCTACCTGCTGACCGAACTGCTGCTGGACCGCCTCCGGGAGGGGGCTCCGAGCCGGATCGTGAACGTCACCTCCGGTTCGGTCCAGCTCGCCCGGCGCACCTTCGCCGCCGTCGAGCCGCCGGGCGGCTACTACGGCTTCCACTGGTACGGCCGGGCCAAGCTGGCCCACCTCGCCTACACGTTCGACCTGGCCGAGCGGCTGCGCGGCAGCGGCGTCGGGGTGTTCGCGGCCGACCCGGGCGGTGCGGCGACCGCGATGACCGACGGCACCCTGACCTCGCCGCGGATCGTGTCGCCCGGGCTGCGGCTGCTGTGGCCGCTGGTCCGCCGCCGCTTCGCACGCTCCACCGCGGGCCCGGCGTCCGTGGCCGCCCGCCCCTCCGTGACGGCCGCGACCGACCCGGCGCTGGACGGCGACACCGGCCTGCTCATCGGTCCGGAGGGCCGACCTGTCCCGGCTTACCGGGGGAGCACGGACGCGCGGATCGTGGCCGAGGTTCTCGGGCTGAGCCGGCGACTGGCGCCGACGGGGGTCTGACCCGACCCGACGCACAGACCGTCCGGTACAGCCGGCGGCTCACGCCAACGCGAGGCCCCCCACGGACCGTCGGGTACAACCGGCGGCTCACATGGGCGGGGGGGCCGACACCACCCGACGCCCGGTCCTCCCCGAGGTCTTCGGACTCCGTCGGTGGCTCGGGCCGACCCGGGGCCGGCATCGCCCGACACCGGGACCGACGCCAAAAAGCTCGGACTCAGCCCCCGACCGACACCGGCACCGGCACCGGCATTGGCAGGGGGCAGCCGCCCACCCTCACGCCGCCCGTTCGAGGTCCGCGAGGGCGACGGTGTGCAGGAGTTCCCGGCCCGCCGCGAGGCGTTCCGCCTCCTCCACGACCGTGCGGCCGAGCCGGGCCACCTCGTTGCCCTGGGAGCCGGCCAGGTGTGGGGTGACGAAGGCGTTGGGCAGGTCGAACAGCGGGGAGTCGGCGGGCAGTGGCTCCGGGTCGGTGACGTCGAGGACTGCCCTGAGCCGCCCCGAGCGCAGCTCCTCCGTCAGCGCCGCGTGGTCGACCAGGGCGCCGCGCGCGGTGTTGAGCAGCACGGAGCCGATGGGCATCAGGGCGAGTTCCCGGGCGCCGAGGAGACGCTCGGTCTCTGGGGTGTGCGGGGCGTGCAGGGTGACGATGTCGGAGGTGCGCAGCAGCTCGTCCAGCGGCAGCAGCCGGGCACCGAGCCGGGCGGCCTCCGCCTCGTCCACGTAGGGGTCGGCGAGGGTGACGGCGAAGTCGTGCGGGCGCAGTAGCTCGATCACCCGGCGGCCGGTCCTGGAGGCGCCGACGACGCCGACACGGCGGCCGTGGTTGCCGATGCCGGGGATGATCTCCCCGTAGGGGAAGGTGCGCCGGGTGCGCAGGAGTTGGCGGAAGGAGAGGACGTCCTTGCCGGTGAGCAGGATCATCGCGAGCGTGTACTCGGCCACCGGCAGGGCATTGGCGTCGGCGGCCGAGGAGACGGTGATGCCGCGCCGCCACACCTCGGGGGTGGTGAAGCCCTTGACCGAGCCCGCCGCGTGCAGCACGGCCCGCAGCCGGGGTGCCGCGTCCAGGAAAGCCGGGTCCAGGCGCGGGCAGCCCCAGCCGGTGACGAGGATCTCCGTGCGGGCCAGCGCCTCGCGGACGCCGGGCTCGGTGAGGTCCTGTGCCACGAGCGCGGGGTCGATGTCCACGGCCGCGCCCAGCCGGGCGAGCAGGTCCGGCGGGAAGAGGTAGGGGACGTTCTGGGCGGCCAGGGCGAATACGGCGTGCGGGCGCTGGGGCAACTACGGACCTTCCGGCTCGGTGGCGCTCGGGCGGCAAGCGGTCCCCGACGGACAGCAAGCGGTCTCTACGGTAGGTCGCCGCGGATGAGAGGGTCAACGGACACGCACTCTCGGGGAGGTACGGCGCCCATGACGGACACGGCGGCCAACTGGGCCCGCAGCATCACCTACACGGTGAAGGAGTACCAGCGGCCGGGCACCCTCGACGCGCTGCGGGCCCTGGTGTCGGGCAGCACGGCGGTGCGGGTGCTGGGCAGCGGGCACTCCTTCAACCGCATCGCCGATCCGGGCCCGGACGGTGTCCTGCTGTCGACCGCCGGTCTGCCTCCGGTGATCGAGGTCGACACGGCCGCGCGCACGGTCCGGGTGGCGGGCGGGGTCCGGTACGCCGAACTGGCCGCCGCCGTCCACGCGCGCGGCCTGGCACTCGCCAACCTCGCCTCGCTGCCCCACATCTCGGTGGCCGGTTCGGTGGCGACCGGTACGCACGGTTCGGGGGTGGGCAACGGTCCGCTGGCGTCGGCGGTACGGGAGGTGGAGCTGGTCGTCGCGGACGGCTCGACGGTGACGATCGCCCGGGACGACGCGCGCTTCGACGGGGCCGTGACCTCGCTGGGCGCGCTCGGGGTCGTCACCGCGCTGACCCTCGGCCTGGAGCCGGCGTTCGAGGTGGCACAGCAGGTGTACGGCGAACTTCCGCTGGAGGGAATCGACTTCGGTGCCGTGGCGGCGGCCGGGTACAGCGTGAGCCTGTTCACCGACTGGCGGGAGCCGGGCTTCCGGCAGGTGTGGGTCAAGCGGCGCACCGACCGGCCGGCGGTGGACTTCCCGTGGGCGGCACCCGCGACGGCCCCGGTGCATCCGGTACCGGGCCTGCCCGCCGTCAACTGCACCGAGCAGCTGGGGGTGCCCGGGCCCTGGCATCAGCGACTGCCGCATTTCCGGGCCGAGTTCACGCCGAGCAGCGGCGCGGAGATCCAGTCCGAGTACCTGCTGCCCCGGGCGGCGGCCGTGGACGCGCTGCGGGCCGTCGACGCGGTCCGGCACACGATCGCCGGCCCCCTCCAGACCTGCGAGGTGCGCACCGTCGCCGCCGATCCGCAGTGGCTCAGCCCGGCCCACGCCCGTGACTCCGTCGCCCTGCACTTCACCTGGGTGCGCGACGAAAAGGCCGTACACGCGGCCGTGCGCCCGCTGGAGGAGGCGCTGGCGCCCTTCGACCCGCGCCCGCACTGGGGGAAGGTGTACGCGATACCGGCGGCCGTCGTCCGGTCGCGCTACCCCCGCCTGCCCGATTTCCGGTCACTCGCCGACTCGCTCGATCCGGACGGCAAGTTCGCCAACGCGTTCGTGCGGGAACTCATGAGGAACTGAGGTCACGACAGAGCCGCCCCACTTCCTACGACCCCTTTCCCAACCCCTTGCCGGGAAGGCAGCCGCGTGAAGCGCACGTCTCGCGACATCCGCACCGCGAACCGCTACGAGGTGCCGCACCGGATCATCGCCGCGTGCCCGGTCTCGCGGCAGGAGCTGGCGCAGGCCACCGGGCTCAGCCTGGCCACGGTCGCCACGCTCGTCGGTGAGCTGCTGGACCTCCGGTTGATCACCGAGGTCGGGTACGAGGACTCCGCCGGGGGCCCGCCCCGGGGGGCTGGTCGCCGTCGACGCGTCCGGAGGCGCGCTGATCGGTGTCGACATCGCGGAGACGTACGTCCATGTCGAGCTGTTCGACCTGGTGTTGATCGTGCTGGCCCGCGCCGACGAGGAGTTGCGGCCGGGCGGCACCGACCCGCTGCGCGTGGCCGGCCGGGTCGCCGCCGTCGTCGCCTCGGTGGTGGTCCGGGCCGGGGCGGGGGCGGCCCGGGTGCTCGGCGTCGGGGTGAGCGTGCCGGGCCAGGTGGACCGGGAGGCCGGGGTCGCCGCGTACGCGCCCAACCTGGGCCGGCACGACGTACCGCTGCTCGATCTGCCGGCCGAGCACATCCCCTACCCCCTGTACCTGGACAACCCGTTGCGGGCCTGCACGGTGGCCGAGCTGTGGTTCGGGGCGGCGCGCGGGCGCGAGGACGCCGTGGTGGTCAACCTGGGCACCGGGGTCGGCGTCGGCCTCACGCTCGGCGGCGGGCTGCACCGGGGGATCAGCAACAGCGCCGGCGAATGGGGGCACACCACGCTCGTGCCGGCCGGGCGGCCGTGCCACTGCGGCGGACACGGCTGCGTGGAGGCGTACACCGGCGCGCCCGGCATCATGCGGACCCTGCGCGAACTCGCCCCCGAGTCACCTCTGTTGCGTCCCGACGACCAGACGGCGACCATCGGCGCACTCGCCGACGGGGTCGCGGCGGGTGACGCGGTGGCGCTCCAGGCGGTCGAGGAGACCGCCCGCCGGCTGGGTGCGGGCATCGCCGGCCTGGTCAACCTCCTGAACCGCGAGGTGGTGGTGCTCAGCAGCTGGGTCGCCGCCCGCCTGGGCGAACCCCTTCTGGACGGAGTCCGCCGGGCCGCCGCCCCACACGCTCTGCGCCGCCCTCTGGAGGCCACCGAGATCGTGCTCTCCCCGATACCGACCGACCCGGTGTCCCTGGGCGCGGCGACGTTCGCGCTGGAAGGGGCGCTGGGATCGGGCACCGCCGCCAGACGTGCCGCCCCCACGAGAAGCCGAACCGCGCCGACCGCGTGAGAACACGTCGTACGTCCACTCGCGCCGAGCCAGGAGACCGACGACCATGCGCACAGCCGCAGCCGAAGCCACCGCCACCGCCTATGTCGAGGACGTCTCGCCCGGTTCCGGGACGCTGCCGCCCCGCGCCCGGTACACGTCCTCCGACGCCAAGTCCCTCTCCCTGAACGGCAGCTGGCGCTTCCGGCTGTCGGACACCGCCGACGCCGAGGACGACTCCTTCGCCGAGCCCGGTCACGACACCGACGGCTGGGCGGAGTTGACGGTCCCGGGCCACTGGGTGCTCCAGGGCCACGGCTCGCCGATCTACACCAACCACCGCTACCCGTTCCCGGTGGACCCGCCGCGCGTCCCGACCGAGAACCCGACCGGCGACCACCTGCGCGTCTTCGACCTGCCCGGCGACTGGCCGGTACCGGACGACGACGGCTGCGGCGCCGTACTGCGCTTCGACGGGGTCGAGTCCTGCGCCCGCGTCTGGCTGAACGGCACCTGCCTGGGCGAGTTCAAGGGCTCCCGGCTGCCGCACGAGTTCGCGGTCGGCCCGCTGCTGCGGCCGGCCGGCAACGTGCTGGCGGTGCGGGTGCACCAGTGGTCGGCCGGTTCCTATCTGGAGGACCAGGACCAGTGGTGGCTGCCGGGCATCTTCCGGGACGTCACCCTGCTGCACCAACCGCGAGGCTGCGCCCGGGACTTCTTCGTGCACGCCTCCTACGACCACCGCGACGGCACCGGCACCCTGCGCGTCGACTCCGACGTGGCCGGCCGGGTCACCGTCCCCGCCCTCGGCATCGACGTGCCCACCGGGGAGCCGGTGACGGTGCCGGTGACACCCTGGTCGGCGGAGGAACCGCACCTGTACGACGGCCTGTTGGCCACGGAGGGCGAGCGGGTGCCGTTGCGCGTCGGCTTCCGTACCGTGAAGCTGTCCGACGGCCTGATCACGGTGAACGGAACACCGGTGCTCTTCAAGGGCGTCAACCGGCACGAGTGGCACCCGGAGCGGGGCCGCGCGCTGGACCTGGAGACCATGCGCGAGGACGTGCTGCTGATGAAGCGGCACAACGTCAACGCGGTCCGCACCTCCCACTACCCCCCGCACCCCGACTTCCTCGACCTGTGCGACGAGTACGGGCTGTGGGTGATCGACGAGTGCGACCTGGAGACACACGGCTTCACCGAGCAGGGCTGGCGCGACAACCCCGTGGACGACGACCGCTGGACCCCGGCCCTGCTGGACCGCGCGGCCCGCACGGTCGAGCGGGACAAGAACCATCCGTCGGTCGTCCTCTGGTCGCTCGGCAACGAGGCGGGCACCGGCCGGGGCCTGACCGCCATGGCCGAGTGGATCCACGGCCGCGACCCCTCCCGGCTCGTCCACTACGAGGGCGACCACACCTGCCGGGACACCGACGTCCACTCCCGGATGTACGCCGACCACGCCGAGGTCGAACGGATCGGCCGAGGCCTGGACGGTGGCACCCGCAAGTGCCGCGAACTCCCCTTCCTGCTCTGCGAGTACGCCCACGCGATGGGCAACGGGCCCGGCGGACTCGCCGACTACCAGCGGCTGTTCGAGGCGCACGCGCGACTCCAGGGCGGTTTCGTCTGGGAGTGGATCGACCACGGCATCGCCCACCCGGAACTGGGCTTCGCCTACGGCGGCGACTTCGGCGAGGAGCTGCACGACGGCAACTTCGTCTGCGACGGCCTGCTCTTCCCGGACCGCCGCCCCTCCCCCGGCCTGACCGAGTTCAAGAAGGTCATCGAGCCGGTGGCGATCACCGGGACCGACGGCTCCGTCCGCGTCACCAACAAGTACGACTTCGCCGACCTGTCGGCGCTGCGGCTGACCTGGGCGTACCAGGTGGACGGGGAGACGGTGGCGTCCGGCACCCTGCCGCTGCCCGCCCTGGCACCGCGCGAGTCGGCCGGCCTCGACCTGCCCGCGCCACCGCCGGACGCACCGGCCGGCGAGGCCCTCTGGACGGTCCGGGCGGTACTCGCCTCCGACACCCCTTGGGCACCGGAGGGCCATGTGGTCGCCTGGGGCCAGATCCCGGTGTCGGAAACCCGGCCGCCGTACCTCACCCCCACGGCCCGCCCCACACCCCACGGTGACGGCGTTCTCGTACTCGGCCCCGGCACCTTCGACGCGCGCACCGGCGCGCTGACCGCGATCGGCGGGGTGGCCGTCGTCGCGCCGCGCCTGGACGTGTGGCGGGCCACCACCGACAACGACGACGGCGCCGCCTGGCAGCCAGAGCGGCGCTTTGGCCCGCTGTGGCGCAGGCTCGGCCTGCACCGCGTACGGCACCGCCTGGACGCGGTGGAACACACCGACCACGCGCTCACGGTCCGTACCCGGGTGGCCCCGGCCGCCTCCGACCTGGGCCTGCGCACGGTGTACCGCTGGACCTCGGACGGACAGCGGCTGCGCCTGACCGTGTCCGTAGCCCCGGAGGGCGACTGGACGGTGCCGCTGCCCCGGCTGGGTATCCGCATCGGGCTGTCCTCGGCCGACCGTGTCGAGTGGTTCGGCGGCGGTCCGGGCGAGGCCTACCCGGACACCGGGGCCGCCGCCGAGCTGGGCCGCTGGCAGTCGACCGTGGACGACCTCCAGACCCCCTACGTGCGCCCCCAGGAGAACGGCGCCCGCGCGGGTGTGCGCTGGGCGGAACTGGGCGGTCTGCGCATCGAGGGCGACCCGGTGTTCTCCCTCACCGCCCGCCGCTGGACCACGGAACAGCTCGACGCCGCCACCCACCGCACCGACCTGTCCCCCGGCGACACGGTCTGGCTCCACCTGGACCACGCCCTGCACGGCATCGGCTCCCAGTCCTGCGGCCCGGGCCCGCTCCCCCCATACCACCTACGGGCCGAGCCGGCCGGGTTCTCGCTCGTCTTCTCCCCGCTCCCGACCACCCCAACGGGCCCTACCACCCCTACGGGCCCACCCGCCCTTACGGGCTGACCGGCAGCCGACACCCGCCGAAGCCGTTTCCTGGTATACCTAGGTGAAAACCTAGGGGCTCTAGGATAGGGCTCGGAGGGAGGAGGTCACCCGTGGCCCGAGCGGGTCTGAACACCGACCGACTGGTCGCGGCGGCGGCCGAGCTGGCCGACGAGGCCGGGTTCGACGGACTCACCCTGTCCGCGCTGGCCCGGCGGTTCGGCGTGAAGGACGCGAGCCTGTACGCGCACGTCCGGAACCTCGACGACCTGCGGGCCCGGCTCGCGCTGCACGCGGGCGGCGAGCTGATCGACCGGATCGCCGTGGCCGTCGCCGGGCGCGCGGGCCGGGACGCCCTGACCGCCTTCGCGGGCGCCTACCGCGCCTACGCCCTGGAACACCCCGGCCGTTACACGGCCACGCAGATCCGTATCGACCAGTCCCTGATCGCGGACGCCCCCGCGATGCGCCGTACCGCCGAGATCACCTACGGCATGTTGCGCGGCTACGGTCTGGCGGAACCCGACCTGACCGACGCCGTCCGGCTGCTGCGCGGCACCTTCCACGGCTACTGCGTCCTGGAGTCCGCCGGCGGCTTCGGGGCCGACCGGGACGTACGGCTGTCCTGGGACAAGGCGGTCGAGGCGCTGCACCTGGCCCTCACGCACTGGCCCCGGGAGACCGCCGGGACCGGCCCCGCCGACGAGAAGACGGAAGACCGATGACCGACCACCTCCTCCCCCTCACCTACGACGTCACGGGCGGCGGACCCGTCCTGCTGGTCCTGCCCGGCGGTGCCGGGCACCCGATGGGGCTCGGACCGCTGACCGAGCGGCTGGCCGAGAGCTTCACCGTGGTGACGTACGACCCGCTCGGCCTCGCCCACGGCCGGCTCGGCTCCCCGGTCGCCGACCAGCGGGTGGCCGACTGGAGCGAGGGCGCGCAACGGGTGCTGGCCGACGTGCTCCCGGCCGGCGAGCCGGCGTACGTGTTCGGCACCAGTTCCGGGGGCATCGCGGCCCTGGACCTGCTTGCCCGGCACCCGGGACGGCCGGCGCACGTGGTGGCGCATGAACCGCCCTGTGTGACGCTGCTGCCGAACGGGGCGGAGCGCCGGGCCGAGTTGATCGCGCAGTTGGACGGCCCCAGACGGCCGCCCGCCGAGGGTGAGTCGGCGACCCCGATGGGTGTCTTCCTCGCCCATGTCCTGCGCCCCTTCTCCGCCCACGCCCCCGACTTCACCGCTCCCCCGGGCCGGCTCACGGTCGCCGCCGGCACCGACTCGCGCGGCGGCCCGCTGCACACCACGGCACATCTGCTCGCCGAGCGGCTGGGCGGCGCGTTCGCCGAGTTCCCGGGCGGCCATCTCGGCACCCTGGACCATCCGGCCGCCTTCGCGGACGCGCTCGCCGACACGCTCCTCGCCCAGCCGCACCGGAAAGCGGCGGTCACACCGGCCCGTTAGACCGGGGACGCCTCGGTGTCGGCCGCCGTCACCGTCCACACCGGCTTCCCCTCCGGCTCCCCCTCCGTGGGGGTGAACCGGAACCGGGCCGCCGCCCCCGATGCCCAGTGGACGTGCACCTCGGGGCCTTCCCGGACCTCGACCCCGACGAGGTCCGGGAAGGGCCGGGGAGCGGGGTCGGCGGTCAGGCGCGCGAGGGCCACGAACAGGGTGGCGTCGTCGCCGGTCTCTCCCTCCAGTTCCTCCGACAGGGCGTGCACGGGGGCGAGTTCGGACCGCTGCCCCTCTCGCGCGGCCCATCCCGTGATCCGTACCGGTGTGCCGGCCGGGGCCCCGGTGACGAGGTGGGCCCGTACCTCCACCGCGCCCTCGGCGAGCACGAGGCTGGTCACGGTGACCCCGGCGCGCACGGTGTGCCGGGAGGCGATCCAGCCCGCGCCGGTGCCGAGCGGTTCGAGCGCGGTGCGGCTCGCGTCGCCGCCGACGCTCACGCTGTTGTCGGGGGCCGCCGCCGGGGCGGTCGCGGTCGAGTAGGCGAGGCGGGTGTAGTAGGGGTCGTAGCGGACGTCCTCGCTGCCGTGGTTGTGCACCCGTACGATCCCGTCCGAACGGGTGGACTGGAGCAGCCAGTTGGGTCCGGGAAGCGGTCGTACCGCGTCGGCGCGCTCGACCGGGGCGGCCTCCTCCCGTGCCGTCCACACCTCGTGGTCGGCGGGCAGCAGCAGGCCGAGGAAGCCCTTGCTCGCCCAGTAGGGGGAGGCCGGGCCCGAGTAGCTCTGCACCAGCGAGGTGTCGGGGCCCAGCCAGCCGAGCGGGAGCAGGCCCCGCTCGTCCACGGCGCCGCCGTCGAGGAAGTACCGCAGGGCGCCGGAGGCCAGGCGCCGGGTCGCGCCCGGTGACAGGGGGGTGTGTCCGGTCAGGGCGCCGAGCCAGAGCGGGGCGGCCGTCGCGAAGCGGTAGGTGAGGGAGCGGCCCTGGTGCAGGGGGGCGCCGTCGCCGCCGAACAGCCGTGCGCAGTCGTCCAGATGGCGGGAGAGTCGTCGGCCGTAGTGGGCCAGGAGGGCGTCGTCGCCGGTGAGCCAGGCGTGCAGGGGCGGGTAGAGGTGCAGGGCCCAGCCGTTGTAGTGGTCGAACGTGCGGCCGTCGCCGTCGGTGTACCAGCCGTCGCCGACGTACCAGCGTTCGATGCGCTCCAGACCACGGGCGACGGCCTCGCGCGCGGCCTCAGGCCGGTGGCCGACGTCCGCGAGGAAGCCGCCGACGGTCACGGGGAACAACTCCCAGTTGTTCGGCCAGGCTTCGGCGTCCAGGGCGTCCGCGAGCCAGTCGGCCGTCCGCTCGCGTACGGCGTCGTCCAAGCGGTCCCAGAGCAGCGGCCGGGTCAGCCGCAGGGCGAGGGCGATCGAGGCGGCCTCCACCAGGGGCTGGGTGCGGCTCTCGACGACCGGCCAGACCCCGCGCGGTCCGGCGGCGAGTCCTTCGGCGTACCGGCCGAGTGTGGTCGGGTCCCGCCGGAAGGCGGCCAGCAGCAGGGTGCGGGCGAAGCCCTCCAGACCGTCGCAGAGGCGGCCGGAGTGGCTGACGTGGTCGCCGGGCAGGTGGTAGAGGGCGCGGTCGGGGGTGGCGTACGGCGCGACGGCGGCGAGCAGCGCGTCGGCGGCGGCTTCCCAGTGGGCGCGGGTGTAGCCGGTGTACGGGCTGGACTCCCGGTCCTCGGCGGGCAGGTGCACGGGCACGACGGTAGCGCGAGAGGGCAAGCGCTTTCCAGAGGGCGAGGCGATCGGTGCTCACCTGGTGGACGGGGCGGCCGGGTGGGGCGCGGCGTGGACTAGCGTCGTGACATGAACGGTGACCCCACTCCCCTCCTCGCCGACGCCCTCGCCACCAAGACCGTGGTGCTCGACGGCGGCCTGTCCAACCAGTTGGAGTCGGCCGGGCACGACCTGAGTGACGAGCTGTGGTCGGCGCGGCTGCTCGCCGAGCGGCCCGAGGCGATCACCGAGGCGCACCTCGCGTACTTCCTCGCCGGGGCGAGCGTGGCGATCACCGCGAGCTACCAGGCCACCTTCGAGGGCTTCGCGAAGCGGGGCGTCGGCCGGGCGGAGGCCGCGCGGCTGCTCGCGCTGAGCGTGGACCTCGCCCGGGACGCGGCCCGGCGGGCGCGGGACGCGGGCGTGGCCCGGCCACTGTGGGTGGCGGCCTCCGTGGGGCCCTACGGGGCGATGCTGGCCGACGGGTCCGAGTACCGGGGGCGGTACGGGCTCTCGGTGGCCGAGCTGGAACGTTTCCACCGGCCGCGGATCGAGGCGCTGGCCGCTGGCGGTCCCGACGTCCTCGCGCTGGAGACGGTGCCGGACACCGAGGAGGCCGGCGCGTTGCTGCGGGCGGTGCGGGGGGTGGGGGTGCCGGCCTGGTTGTCGTACACCGTGGACGGTCCCCGGACCCGGGCCGGGCAGCCGCTGGAGGACGCGTTCGCCCTCGCGGCCGACGTGGACGAGGTGCTCGCGGTGGGGGTGAACTGCTGCGCGCCGGCGGACGTCGGGCCGGCGGTGGAGATCGCCGCGCGGGTGACCGGCAAGCCGGTGGTGGTCTATCCCAACAGCGGCGAGGTGTGGGACGCGGGGGCGCGGGCGTGGAGCGGGGGCACGACGTTCGGGGTGGAGCAGGTGCGGGCCTGGCGGGCGGCGGGGGCGCGGTTGATCGGGGGGTGCTGTCGGGTGGGGCCGGGGGTTGTCTCGGGGATCGCGGCGGGGGTGGGGGGGGCGGGGGCGCTGTGACGGGTCCTGCGGGGCTTTGACCGTGGGCATGTGCGGGTTGGCGGTGGTCCTTCGCGCTTCCCTGCGGGGCCTCGACCGTGAGCACCTGCGGGTTGGCGGTGGTCGTTCGCGCAGTTCCCCGCGCCCCTTATGGGGCCTTCCCGCCGTGGGCATGTGCGGGTTGTTCGGGGTTGCTCGCGCCGTTCCCCGCGCCCCTTACGGGGCCCTCCCGCCGTGGGCATGTGCGGGTTGGCGGTGGTCGTTCGCGCAGTTCCCCGCGCCCCTTATGGGGCCTTCCCGCCGTGGGCATGTGCGGGTTGTTCGGGGTTGCTCGCGCCGTTCCCCGCGCCCCTTACGGGGCTGGTGGGGTGGGGGGTGGTCCAGAGGGAGAGGTCGGCGTCTCGGGGGCCGGGGGTGGTGTGGGGTGGGGCGGTGCCGAAGACGCGGACCGGGTGGGTGGCGTCCCAGGGTTCCCAGCCGGGGTCGCCCGTGGTCGCGAAGCGGACCCAGGCGCCGTGCAGGGCGTCGGACAGCTCCTGCGGGGCGCCCTCGCCGGCGAGGAGGCGGGACTCGGGCACGTCCCCGGTGTCGAAGACGAAGCCCAGTTCCAGGGCGTGACAGGCGCCGAGGCCGGGCAGGTTCGAGGGCCAGGCGAACTCGTAGAGGTGGCTGGTGCCGGGCCGGGCGTCGGCCAGGCGGTGCAGCGGGAGACGCAGCAGGTGGTCGGTGACCATCTGGCCGACGATCTCGGCGGCGCCCGCGTCGGGACGCAGCAGCCGGTAGCCGCGCGGCACCTCGTGGCCGGCGTGGCAGCGGGCCATGGCGCCGGCCAGCGCGACCGGACCGAGCCGGTCGACGCGCTCCAGCAGCCCGCCGGGCACCAGCCACAGCCGGTACTCGTCCCGGGTCCAGCCCATCAGCAGGTTCACGTCGGCAGCGGCCTCGCCGGACCGGAGCGCCGCCAGCGGGTCGCGGGGCACGAGGTCGCCGTCGACGACGATCCCGAACGCGGGTCCGCCCAGCACCGGGCTGCTGAACCGGCCCACCTCGGCCTGGGCGCTCAGCAGCAGGTCCCGGTCGACGGCCGCGAAGGCCTCCGCCGTGGCCGGGATCCGCAGCCGGGCGGCCATCCGGCGCACCACGCGCCGCACCTTGTCCCGGTCCGAGGCCTCCGGCGCGCCGCTCTGGAGCACCGCCCGCCGGACCAGCCCCTGTGACTGCGGCGCGGCGAGCAGGGCGCCGACGCTGATCGCGCCCGCCGACTGCCCGCCCAGGGTGATGCGGTCCGGGTCACCTCCGAACGCGGCGATGGACTCGTGCACCCAGCGCAGCGCGGCGAGCTGGTCCCGCAGGCCCGGGTTGGCGGGCGCGTCCGGGAACAGTCCGTAGCCCTCGACACCCAGCCGGTAGTTGACCGAGACGCAGACCACCCCGTCGCGCGCGAAGGAACCGCCGTCGTACACCGGCATGGCCGAGGAGCCCCTGGTCAGGGCGCCGCCGTGCAGCCAGAGCAGGACCGGGAGGCGGGCGCCGGGTCCCGGCTCGGGGGTCCAGACGTTGAGGTTGAGGCAGTCGTCCCCGGGGATCTCCGGGTCGGACAGGTAGTGGGCGAACGCCTCGGAGTACGGCGGTTTCGGCGCGGTCGGTCCGAACGCGCCCGCGTCCCGCACTCCCTCCCAGGGCTCGGGCGGCGCGGGCGGACGGAACCGCCGGGGTCCGAAGGGCGGTGCGCCGTAGGGGATGCCCCGGAACACCGCGACGCCCTGCTCGTACCGGCCGCGTACGGCCCCGTGGGGCGTTCCGACCACGGGGCCCGTCTGGTCTGCCGTCATCGCCACCAGCCCTTCGCCGCGTTCGCGCGCCCGCGCGCGGTTCTCGCCGCGCCGACGCGCCGTTCCCACCAGAGCAGCACAGTGCGTGGAGGTATTCCCGCGCACGCGGCTCGTACGGGGCCGTTCGGTGGACCTCGGCTACGTGGTGTCACAGGGTGCCTCTGCTCGGCGAACTACTCCCGTGCGGATACCGGTTGGCGGAGGTCACGAGGAAAGGGCCCTAAAGACGCGCCCGTTCAGGGGCTTGATGGTGACGCTCCGTGGCACGAGATCGTTTCGAGGGTGTGGAGGTGGACGAGAACGGCCGGGCAGCTCCCGTAGGGGATGCCCGGCCGTCGTACCGTCCGCCCGTTCCGTCGCCGGTCGGTCAGTCCTCGTCGTTCCGGTTCTCGGACCCGACGAGCGCCTCGACCACGTCCACGGCGCTGCCGTCGTGGTCACTGCCCGCCGTGCCGCTGCCGGTCTGGAGGTTGGCCGCGCGGTCGACCTCCAGGATGGAGTCGGCGGAGGAGTTGTCGATCACCGTGATCAGGCTCCCCGACGCCGCCGCCGGCCCGGCGACCGCGCCGAGGACCGCCGCGGCGGACGCTGTCGCCAGCGCGAGCCGGGGCAGGGCAGCGGTCACACGCCCACGCCCTCGGGGGTGCGCCGTTCGCGGGCGATGTTGCGCTCCAGCAGGCTGGTGGAGGTCGCGACGCCGACGCCGCTCGCCGGGTCCACCTCCGGCAGCCGGCCGTCGGCCGCCTTCAGGCCGAAGAGCGCGCTGTCCATCGCCTGGTGCGCGGCGAACAGGCACGGGGTGCTGTAGATGGCCACGTCGACGCCGAGGTCGGACAGTTCCCCGAGGGAGAGGCGGGGGGACTTGCCGCCGGCGATCTGGTTGAACAGCAGCGGCTTGCTGCCGACGACCTCGCGGATGCGCCGGATCCACTCGACGCTGCGCACCCCGTCGACCAGCACGACGTCCGCGTCCGTCGCCGCCAGCCGCTCGGCGCGGTGCAGGATGTCGTGCTCGTCCGTGGCGTCGGTGCGGGCGACGACCACCAGGTCCGTACGGGTCTCCAGGACCTTGTCCAGCTTCTCCAGGTACTCCTCAAGCGGCAGCACCTGCTTGCCGTCGGCGTGGCCGCAGCGGCGGGGTCGCTTCTGGTCCTCCAGGATCACGCCCGAGGCGCCGATGCGCTCCAGTCCCTCGACGACGTGGCAGGCGACCTCGGGGTCCACATAGCCGTCGTCGATGTCGACCAGCAGGTGGTGGTGCGGGAACGCGCCGCGCAGCCGCTGGACGAAGGCCACCATGTCGGGCCAGGCGATGAATCCGATGTCCGGCAGCCCGTAGTACGAGGCCGCGAAGCCGAAGCCCGAGACGAACATCCCGTCGTAGTGCTTGGCCGCGATCGACGCCGAGTACATGTCGTACACGCCGATCAGTGGTGTGGTCCCGGGCCCGGCGATGCGCTCGCGCAGCTTTTTACCGTAGGACAAGGTCCGGCTCCTCTGTGGGTGGGTGGCGCGGGGCCGGAGGGGGCCACCGCGTCTCGACGCCCTTTGCCAAGACAAGAGCAACACTAGATACGCACGTGACCTGCCTACTACGCCAGCTTTACTCACTCCAATGGCGGAGCGGTTTCACCGCAGAAACGTCACATGCGGTGCCCGGCGGCCCAGCCGGTGCCGCCGGCGAGGTGGGCTAGGAAGTCCGGGTCGCGGTAGGCCGCTGTCGCGTGTCCGAGGGCCGTGGAGAACACCCGTCCGGTTCCCTGTCGGCGGCACCGGGCGAGGGGGCGGTCGGCTCCCATCGTGCCGCCCCGGTACGTCGTCTCGTCGGCCCGCAGCAGCACCCGCACCCGCGCGCGGGGGGGGACCGGAAGTCGTACCACTCGCCGGTGACGTGCCAGGCGGCCGGCAGATGCCGGGTGGCGGGATGGTCCGGGTCCGCCACGAGGGCCGTACCCGGCTGGAACTCGGGGTGCCGGTCGAAGCGGGCGCCGAGCAGTTCGCCGTAGTACGGCCACCCGTACTCGGCGCAGGCCGCCGCGTGCACGCCGGCGAAGCCCCCGCCGCCCTCGACGTACGCCGCGAGCCGCTCCCGTCCGGCCGGGGTCAGCACCTCTCCGCTGGTGGAGAGGAGGACGACGGCCGCGAAACCGTCGAGGGAACGCTCCAGGGCAGCCGGGTCCTCGGTGTGCTCGACGGTGAACTCCCGTAGTCCGCACAGGGCTTCGACGGCCTCGGGGATCGAGTCGTGCCGGTAGTCGGCGGTGCGGGTGTGGATCAGCAGTCGTGGTGTCATGGTGCGCCAGTGTCCCGGGCGGCCGCGTGGTCAACCGCGCACGCGCACACGGTTGTCCGGTTCCCCGTCCCCCTGGGCGGGGAGGTCCCCGCGCCGCACCGGGCCGGTGGGGACGGCGGCGGGGGCGGACGAGGGCAGCAGGGCGGCCGGTTCGGCGGTCGAGGGGCGGTGGACGGCGGCGAGCGCCGCGCGGAGGATGCCGTCGGACACGTGCTCGCCGCTGAGCCACACCACGCAGTCGCCCCGCGTCACCTGGTGGGCGTGGTGTCCGGCGAAGGCGGGACGGTCGGCGTAGCGGTGCGGCACGGCTCCGTCCTCGGCCCGGTACGCCACGGAGAAGCCGTCGTCCCCGTTGGCCCCGACGGACTGCTGGGCCGGTGTGAAGCCGGGCGCGTGAGTGACCCGGACCAGCTCGGGCGCGATCCCCAAGGCCCTGATGCGGCTCTCCAGTTCGGCCCTGCCGGGCGCGGCGGTCGAGGGCGTCGGCGTGGACAACCCCGCATCCCCCGAGGGTGCCGACGCGGCCCCTGGCGCCGAGGGCGTGGCCCCTGACGCCGACGACTCGGCCCCCGGCGCCGATGACGCGACCGCCGACACCGACGGTGCCCCGGCACCGGTGTCCGCCCACTCCGTGCCGCAACCCGCCAACAGCAGGACGCAGGACAGCAGGAGCAGCGGCGGCGCACGGCGGGTCCGGATCATGGGTCCATCGTGTCGCACGGCCGTATCGCACCCGCGCCCCTTTCGCGTAACCTCCCGCGCGGAATGAGGCCCGTTCCGCCGCTGCTCGACCATCTCGTCCTCACCACCCCCGACTTGGCCGCGACCGTCGCCGAGTTCACCCGTCGCACCGGCGTCTGCCCCGCACCCGGTGGGGCGCACCTGGGCTTGGGACACGCAACCACCTGGTGGCCCTGGGCGGCCGGAGCTACCTGGAGATCATCGGCCCGGACCCCGAGCAGCCCCCGCCGAAGGGGCCGCGGCCGTTCGGCGTCGACCTGCTGACCGGGCCGCGCACGGTGACCTGGGCGATCAGTCCCCCCGACCTGGACGCGGCGATCGCGCCGGCCCGCGCGCGGGGCCACGATCCGGGCCCGGCGCGGCCGATGAGCCGCCGTACCCCGGACGGCACCCTGCTGCGCTGGCGGCTGACCGGCACCGGTCACGCCCACCCCTCCGGTCTCGTCCCGTTCCTCATCGACTGGGGCGGCTCCCCGCACCCCGCCGCCTCCGGTCTGCCGTACACCGCCCTCCTGGAGGTGTCGGCCACGCTGCCCGACCCGGCGGAGGTGCGCGCTCCCCTGGCCGCCCTGGACACCGGACTGCGCCTGGCGCCGGGCCCGGCCGCCCTCTCCTTCACCCTGGAGACGCCGAACGGACCGGTGACCTTCCACTGACTCCCGCACGGGGTATTTGAACGCGTTCAATCCCACCCCTAGGATCGGGACCCTCGCCGGCGCGTGAAGGAGGGGGTGGCGTCGTATGCCGAGGAGTGTCCGTCATGCCGTGAACCAACTGGTGCGGTTCGGGCTGCTACAGGTCCGGTGCTGCGCCTTCGCCGTGGCCCTGCTCGCGGGCATCGCCGGCTCCCGGCTGCTGCCCCCGCTGCCGGTGGCCCGCTACGACCTGGTGCTCCTGTACGGGGTGCTGCTCACGCTCGTCGCCCGCAGGGCCGGCTGGGAGACCCGGCGGGACACCGCCGTCATCGCCGTCTGCCATGTGCTCGGTCTGCTGTTCGAACTGGTCAAGGTCCGCCTCGGCTCCTGGAGCTACCCGGAGGACGCGCTCACCAAGATCGGCGGGGTGCCGCTGTACGGCGGCTTCATGTACGCGGCGGTCGCGAGCTACGTCTGCCGGGCCAGACGGCTGTTCCGGCTGCGGTTCACCCGCTACCGCGCCGCCGCCACGACCACGGTCGCCGCCGCCGTCTACGTCAACTTCTTCACCCATCACTGGATGCCGGACCTGCGCTGGCCGCTGGCGCTGGCGATGATCGCCGCGACCGCCGGCACCTGGGTCGGCTTCAGCGTCGGCGCCCACCGCTACCGCATGCCCCTGGCGGTCTCCTTCGTGCTGATCGGCTTCTTCCTCTGGGTCGCCGAGAACGCCGCCACCTGGGCCGGCGCCTGGAGCTACCCGCAGCAGCTCACCGGCTGGCAGCCGGTACCGCTGACCAAGTTCGGCGCCTGGTCACTGCTGATCAGCGTCACGTTCGTCCTGGTGGAACACCTCGCGACGGCCCGGCCGGCGCCCGGCACCGGCCGCCCCGGCCCGCCGGCCGTACGGCCCTAACCCCGCTCCCCCGGCCCCTCGCCCCGGCCCGGACCGGCGCCGGGTCCCGGCCCGCCGCCGTTCGCCTTGTGCGGGTGGGCCGGCGGTCTGCCGTGGGTGCGCAGCCGGGCCGTCACGTCCTCCGGGGGCAGGAAGCGGGACCAGCGTTCCGGGAACTCCGACGGCATGTCCGGGTCATCGGGGTCGTCGGGGCCGGACTCGCGGGCGGCGGCAGCGGCCCAGGCGACGTACTCGGCGACCTGTGCCTCGCGGACCCGGTCGTTGGCCTCGCGGGCGGCGGCCGTCGCGGCGGCGGGCCAGACCCGGTCGATCGCGGCGTTCACCGCCGCGCCGACGAGCACGGCGAACGCGGACACCCCGATCCACAGCAGTACGGCGACGGCGGCGGCCAGCGAGCCGTAGATCGTGGCGCCCTCGATGGTGTGGGTGAGGTAGATGCGCAGCAGGAAGCTGCCCAGCACCCACATGGCGAGGGCCACCAGCGCGCCCGGCACGTCCTCGATCCACGGTGAGCGCACCGGCACCGAGACGTGGTAGAGCGTCGTCAGGAAGGCGATGGACAGCACGATCACGACCGGCCAGTACAGGACCTGGACGACCGTCTCCGACCAGGGCACGACCCGGACCACCGCGTCCGGACCGGCCACCATCAGCGGCAGCGCGACCGAGCCGATCAGCAGGGCCACGATGAACAGCAGGAACGACATCACCCGGGTCTTGACGATGCCCCGGACGCCGTCGAGGCCGTACATCACGGTGATCGTGTCGATGAAGACGTTCACCGCGCGCGAGCCGGACCACAGGGCGAACAGGAAGCCGATGGAGATGACGTCGGGCCGGCCGCCCCGCATCACGTCGTGCAGGATCGGCTCGGCGATCTCCTTGACGCCCCGGTCGGACAGGACCGTGCGGGACGCCTCCAGCAGGTTGGTCTCCAGGCTGTGGATGGTGTCGGCGCCCGTCCAGTCGTCGACGTAGCCGAGCAGGCCGATCAGGCTCAGCAGCAGGGGCGGCACGGACAGCAGCGTGAAGAACGCCGCCTCGGCCGCCAGCCCCAGGATGCGGTACTCCATGCAGGAGTTGACGGTGTCCTTCAGCAGAAGCCAGGCCGTCCTGCGTTTGGAGACGTTCCGGTAGAGGGCTCTGGCCCGGTGGAGTCGCCCGGAGGGCCGATGGGGGGATTCACTTGCTGCCTGCACGACCCAAAGGTATCCGCAGCACCGGGCACCCCTCACCTTTCGGGGCGGGCACCCGCCCGCCGGAGCCCGGACCGCCCCGGCTGGGGGCGCTCACCGGGGGCGCTGTGCCACTCTGGAGGCCATCACCGCCGCCGTCCCGGGTAGGTTCGCATCATGGCAGGCACCCCCACCCACTCCGTGACGAACCAGCCGCCCCCGCTGTCCGGATACGACGTGTTCGCGGCGGACCGGGCGCTCGTCGACGCGGTCGAGCGGTACACCGGGCCGGACGAGCTGGACGAGGTGCGCGGCGAGCTGTCCGCGCTCGGCCGGGCGGCCGGCTCCGCCCAGCTCCAGGAGTGGGCGGACCAGGCGGACGAGAACCCGCCCCGGCTGCGCACCCACGACCGCTACGGCCACCGGATCGACGAGGTCGACTTCCATCCGGCCTGGCACCGGCTGCTCGGCAAGGGTGTCTCGGCGGGCCTGACCGGCGCCTGGACCCGGCCGTCCGGGCATGTGCGCCGGGCCGCCGGATTCCTGGTGTGGACGCAGGTCGAGGCGGGCAACTGCTGTCCGCTGTCGATGACCCACGCGGCCGTGCCCGCGCTGCGCGCCGATCCGGAGCTGGCCGCCGAGTGGGAGCCGCGGCTGACGTCCACGGTCTACGACCGGGCGCTGCGGCCCCCGGGGCAGAAGCCCGGGGCGGTGTTCGGGATGGGCATGACCGAGAAGCAGGGCGGCAGCGACGTCCGCGCCAACACCACCGAGGCGCTGCCGCTGGCCGAGGCGGGCACCTATGCGCTGACCGGGCACAAGTGGTTCTGCTCGGCACCCATGTCGGACGGCTTCCTGGTGCTGGCGCAGGCCCCCGGCGGGCTCACCTGCTTCCTGGTGCCCCGGGTGCTGGCCGACGGCACCCGGAACGTCTTCCGCCTCCAGCGGCTGAAGGACAAGCTGGGCAACCGGTCCAACGCCTCCGCCGAGGTCGAGTTCGACGGCACCTGGGCGCGCTGGGTCGGCGAGGAGGGGCGCGGGGTGCGGACCATCATCGGCATGGTCTCCGCGACCCGGCTGGACTGCGCGCTCGGTTCCGCTGGGCTGATGCGGCAGGCGGTCGCGCAGGCGGTCCACCACGCCACCTACCGCGAGGCGTTCGGCGGGAAACTGGCCGACAAGCCGCTGATGCGCAACGTGCTCGCCGACCTGGCGCTGGAGTCCGAGGCCGCGACGGCCCTCGCGCTGCGGCTCGCCGCCGCCTACGACGACGGCGGCGAGCGGGAGCGGGCCTTCCTGCGGCTCGCGGTGCCGGTGGCGAAGTTCTGGATCACCAAGCGGTGCGCGCCGCTCGTCGTCGAGGCCGCCGAGTGCCTGGGCGGCAACGGGTACGTCGAGGAGTCCGGGCTCCCCCGGCTGGTGCGCGAGTCGCCGCTGAACTCCGTCTGGGAGGGCGCCGGCAACGTCCAGGCGCTCGACGCGCTGCGGGCGTTGCGGCGGGAGCCGGCCGCGCTGGACGCCTGTCTCACGGAGATCGGCCGGGCGCACGGCGGCGACCACCGCCTGGACCGTGCCGTGAAGGACCTGTTCGCCGAACTCGCCGATCTCGACGGCATCGAGACGCGCGCCCGCCGCCTGGCCGAGCGCCTGGCGCTGGTTCTCCAGGGCTCCCTGCTGGTCCGGCACGCACCCCCGGAGGTCGCGGACGCCTTCTGCGCCTCCCGGCTGGGCGGCGACCACGGGGCGACCTTCGGCACGCTGCCGGCGGGCTTGGACCTGAAGCCGGTGGTGGACCGAGCGCGGCCAACGGTCTGAAGCCGGTGGTGGACCGAGCGCGCCCGGCACTCCGAAGCCGGTGGTAGGCAGAGAACGCCCCGCGCTCTGGAGCCGATGGTGGGCACAGCACCCCGGCCGTCTGAAGCCACTGGTAAACCGAGCGCGCCCGGCACTCCGAAGCCGGTGGTAGGCAGAGAACGCCCCGCGCTCTGGAGCCGGTGGTGGGCACAGCGCCCCGGCCGTCTGAAGCCAGTGGTGGACCGAGCGCGCGCTCCGAAGCCGGTAGTGGGCGCAACGCGTCCGGCGCTCCGCACCGCGAGCCGGCGCGGGTACCGGCGGGAGTGGTGCCGCGCCGACACGGCACCACTCGCGCCTTGGGCCTTGGGGGCCGCTGACGCCACCCGGGAGTGACGCCACGGTCAAGTCTCTGCCGCCGCACGGCGGATCACCAGGGTTGCAAGGGGTTGCAACTCGGCGGTGCCCGTGTGCGGAGTGGGTGCCTCCGGCCTGCCCGGACCGGCAGTATGGGGGGCGCAGCCGGACCGGAAACCGCCGTCGGGACGGCTTGACGTGTGAGTCCGAAGCCCCCTCCCGGAAGGACCCCCCTGGTGAACCCGCCGATGAACGTGGCGCGTCTGGCCGCCGTGGACGCGGCACAGGCGGCGCGGGTGCTCAGCGAGGTGCGCGAGGCCACGCTCGCCGGGCGACGTGCGCGGATCGCGCCCCGGCCGGTGATCGGACAGTCCTGGGAGCGGATGCTGCGCAGCGGTCTCGACCCGGAGCGGGACCGCAGGTCGGGGGTGCTGTCGGAGGACGAAGTCCGGTACCGGCGGGCGCGGTCGCCGCTGCGGCAGGTGCTGCCGGTGCTGCGCGAGGGTCTGCTTTCGGTCGCGGACGTCGCGCACCACATCATGGTCGTCGCGGACGCCGAGGGGCGCGTGCTGTGGCGGGAGGGATCACGGCCGGTGCTGCGCAAGGCGGACGGCCTCGGGTTCCAACTCGGGGCCGACTGGCGGGAGGACGTCGTCGGCACCAACGGCGTGGGCACCCCGGCGGTCGTACGGCGGCCCGTGCAGGTGTTCGGCGGTGAGCACTTCGTCCGCTCGCAGACCTCGTGGACGTGCACCGGCGCCCCGATCACCGACCCCCGGGACGGGCGGCTGCTCGGTGTCGTGGACGTCAGCGGGCCGCTGGAGACCATGCATCCGGCCACGCTGGCCTGGGTGGAGTCGGTGGCCAAGCTGGCCGAGGCGCGGCTGCGGGAGCTGCACGCGGCCTCGCTCGACCGGCTGCGGGCGGTGGCGGCGCCGGTGCTGGCCCGGCTGGACGGGCGGGCGCTGGTGGTGGACCGGGACGGCTGGACGGTGGCGGTGTCGGGGATGCCGTACGTGCGGCGGGTCGCGCTGCCCAAGTCGCTGTCCCCGGGCCGCCGGTGGCTGCCGGTGCCCGGTTCGTGCGCGGTGGAGCCGCTGGCCGGAGGCTGGCTGCTGCGGGCCGAGGACGACGTGCCGGCCGGCGCGGGCTCCCGGGTCGTGCTGGACCTGGCCCGGCCGGGCCGGTGTGAACTGACCGTCGAGAGCCCGGCCGGTTCCTGGTCCCGGGAACTGAGTCCACGGCACGCGGAGTTGCTGTACCTGCTCGCCGAACACCCGTCCGGGCGAGGGGCGGCGGGCCTGGCGGAGGATCTGTTCGGCGATCCGTCCAGGACGGTCACCGTACGCGCGGAGATGTCACGTATCCGGCGGTATCTGGGGGATGTTCTGCGGCATCGGCCCTATCGCTTCCACGAGAACGCGGAGGTCGAGGTGGTACTCCCGGACGACCCGCGTGACCTGCTGCCCCAGTCGACGGCTCCGGCCCTGGCACGCCGGCGCGCGGCGGCGGGAGCGGTCCCATGAGTGTGTCTTCCGCGTATTTGCGGGGTCTTCGCCCTACGCGGCCCGTTACTGCCGTAGCATCCCTCCCGGGCCTCCCCACCTGCTCCTCGGTCAACGCGACGACCATCAGGCGCAGTTGGCCCACTCGGGAGGAGACATGAGACATCGCGGCAGACACCGCAGGCGCCGCCGGGGCGCGGCGCTGCGCGCGGCCCTGACCGGGACCGCGCTGGCGCTCACCGCGGCGGCCACCCTGATCAGCGTGTCCCAGGCGGACGTCGCCAAGGGCCCGGGGGCGCTCAAACCGCTGTCCTCCCCGGCGGACACCCGCCCGCTCGGACTGCGCGAGCAGCTCGCGCCGGCGGCCACCCTGGACCGGCTCTCCGCCGCGATGGGCCGCCCGGTGGGCGTGGACGCCGTCCTGGCGAGCACGGACCGCACGATGGGCGAGGGCGCCGGCTGCCCGGCCGGTGACCGCGCCACGCTGCCCACCACCCCCGACACCACCCGGGCCTACTGCTGGGACCGGGCCGACGCCGGGTCCACCGCCTGGCGGCCTGCCGCGGTGACCACCTCGGGTGACGCCGACGACGACGGCGCCTGGGGGCAGCACCGGGTCGTGCTGGCCGGCTGGCGTCACACCACCGCCGCCGGGCGCTCCGCCGAGCGCGGTCTCGCCCGGGTCGCCTTCACGGACGCCGACGACCCGGACCACCTCTCCTACCGCTGGGTGCTGCTGGTGGTGCCGGTCGACGGCGGCCGGGACTACCGGGGGCTGACCTCCGGGATCTCCGGGATGGTCTGGTACCAGGACAAGCTGCTGGTCAGCACGGACACCGGCGGCTCCGAGGCGCTGCACGTCTTCGACCTCGACCGCATCCAGCGCACCACGGCCGACGGCTCGGCGATCGGCCGGGTGCCCGGCGGCTGGTCCGCCGACGGCTACCGGTTCGTGCTGCCGGAGGTCGGCTCGTACCGCTTCGCCTCCGGTCGGTGTACGGCGTCCGGGCCGCCCTGTCCCGGTGCGCTCGCCCTGGACCGGAGCACGGCGCCCGACAGCCTGGTCGCCGCGGAGTGGACGGAGCCGGGCAGCGACCGCAAGGCGCGGCTGTGGCGGTACGCGTTCAGCTCCGACCCGGCGCGCGGCGGACTGCTCGCCACGGACCCGGCGGGCCGGGCGGACGCGGTGCGGGCCTACCGGACCGGGGCATCCGGCATCCGCGGGGTGCTCTCCCTCGGGCCGTCCTGGTATGTGGGACGACTGCCCGGCTCGCGGGACGGGCACGGCGCCCTGTGGCGGCTGGACGGCAAGGAGGCGCGGGCCGCGCACTGCGGGGCGGACGGCACGCACCGCTGCTGGGCCGAGGGAGCGGGCTCCCTCTCCTACTGGCAGGAGAGGGGCGAGGTGTGGTCCCTGTCGGACCGGATGCTCTTCACCCTGCCGCTGGCCCGCCTGGACCGCTCGGTGCGGTGACCCCGCCCGGGTGACCGGGCCGATCGACAGATCCGGCGGCGGGATGGTTCCCTGGCCCGCATGAGCAGCGTCCACGTCACCACCTGGTCCCTGGAGCAGACGTCACCGGCCGACCTCCTGGCCGCCGCCGCGCCCGAGGGCGACGTCCGGATCGTCCGCGCCGAGGTCCCCTCGCCCGAGTTCAGCCGGTTCCTGTACGCCTCGGTCGGCGGCGACATCCGCTGGACCGACCGGCTGGGCTGGACGCACGCACGCTGGCTGGAGCATCTGGACCGGCCCGGCGTGGAGACCTGGGTGGCCTACGACCGCGGGACCCCGGCCGGCTACGTGGAGCTGGAGGCGCAGGACGAGGGCGCGGTCGAGATCGTCTACTTCGGGCTGCTCCCGGCCTTCCGGGGCCGGCGGATCGGCGGCCACCTGCTGGCGTACGGCACGGCCCGCGCCTGGGATCTGGCCGAGCGCCTGCCGGGACGGACGCCGACCAAGCGGGTATGGCTGCACACGTGCAGCAAGGACGGCGCGTTCGCGATGGCCAATTACCAGCGGCGCGGCTTCGCGCTGTTCGACACCAAGGTCGAGCTGGAGCCGGACACCCCGGCCCCGGGTCCGTGGCCCGGCGCATACCCGGTCTGACCTGCCGGGACAAGCCCTCGCGCGGCACGTGTGAGCGACACCACCCCTGTTCCACATAGTGGGACACGAATGTCCGGATGACGGACGAAGCTGGACTGTGTCCAGATCGCCGTGCCACGCTTCCGTCATGTCCGGAACTGGAATCGCCTTGGTGAGTCGGCGGCACGTCGACCTCGGCCGCATGTCCAGCGCCATCTGTCCGGCGAGCTGACCCGTCAGCACCACCCTTCTCCCCGCACCCGCGCCGCTCTTGCGCACGCCCGCCCGCATGCCGACGTATGCCCAGGTCAGAGCAGCTTTCCGCCTGCCCCGAAGGACGTAGAACCATGGCCGCCACCCCACAGAATCCCGCCGCCTCCGCGCCCCGTCGCAAGGTGAGTCGGCACCGCGGCGAGGGTCAGTGGGCCGCGGGGCACTTCACCCCGCTCAACGGCAACGAGCAGTTCAAGAAGGACGACGACGGTCTCAATGTGCGGACACGCATTGAGACGATCTACTCGAAGCGCGGTTTCGACTCGATCGACCCGAACGACCTGCGTGGCCGGATGCGCTGGTGGGGCCTCTACACCCAGCGCCGGCCCGGGATCGACGGCGGCAAGACCGCGATCCTGGAGCCGGAGGAGCTGGACGACAAGTACTTCATGCTGCGCGTCCGCATCGACGGGGGCCGGCTGACGACCCGCCAGCTGCGGGTGATCGGCGAGATCTCGCAGGAGTTCGCGCGCGGCACCGCCGACATCACCGACCGGCAGAACATCCAGCTGCACTGGATCCGGATCGAGGACGTGCCCGCGATCTGGGAGCGCCTTGAGGCGGTCGGCCTGTCCACCACCGAGGCCTGCGGTGACACGCCCCGCGTGATCCTCGGCTCCCCCGTCGCCGGTATCGCCGAGGACGAGATCATCGACGGCACCCCGGCCGTCGACGAGATCCACCGGCGCGTCATCGGCAACCCCGACTTCTCGAACCTGCCCCGCAAGTTCAAGTCCGCGGTCTCCGGCTCGCCGCTGCTGGACGTGGCGCACGAGATCAACGACATCGCGTTCGTGGGCGTCGAGCACCCGGAGCACGGCCCCGGCTTCGACCTGTGGGTGGGCGGCGGCCTGTCCACCAACCCCAAGATCGGCGTCCGGCTCGGCGCCTGGGTGCCGCTGGACGAGGTCGCGGACGTCTACGAGGGTGTCATCGGCATCTTCCGCGACCACGGCTACCGGCGGCTGCGCACCCGGGCCCGGCTGAAGTTCCTGGTCGCCGACTGGGGCGCGGAGAGGTTCCGGCAGGTGCTGGAGGACGAGTACCTGAAGCGGAAGCTGGTCGACGGACCGGCGCCCGCGCAGCCGGTGGAGCGCTGGCGCGACCACGTCGGTGTGCACCGGCAGCGCGACGGCCGCTTCTACGTCGGTTTCGCGCCGCGCGTCGGCCGGGTGGACGGCACCACCCTGGCGAAGATCGCCGAGGTGGCCGAGGCGCACGGGTCCGGCCGGGTCCGTACCACCGTCGAGCAGAAGATGATCGTGCTGGACGTCGAGGAGGCCCAGGTCGAGTCGCTGGTGGCCGGCCTGGAGTCGCTGGACCTCACGGTCACCCCGTCCCCGTTCCGGCGCGGCACCATGGCCTGCACCGGCATCGAGTACTGCAAGCTCGCGATCGTCGAGACGAAGGCACGCGGCATCTCGCTGATCGACGAACTGGAGCGCCGTGTCCCGGACTTCGACGAGCCGATCACCATCAACATCAACGGCTGCCCGAACGCCTGCGCCCGGATCCAGGTCGCGGACATCGGTCTCAAGGGCCAGCTGGTGATGGATAAGGACGGCAACCAGGTCGAGGGCTTCCAGGTGCACCTGGGCGGCGCGCTCGGCCTGGAGGCGGGCTTCGGCCGCAAGGTGCGCGGTCTGAAGGTCACCTCGGAGGAGCTGCCCGACTACGTGGAGCGGGTCCTCAAGCGGTACCAGGACGAGCGTGAGGACGGCGAGCGGTTCGCGACCTGGACCACCCGGGCCTCCGAGGAGGCGCTGTCGTGAGCGAGCGCGCGGCACCCTTCTACTGCCCCTACTGCGGCGACGAGGACCTCAGGCCGAGCGAGCAGGGCCACGGCGCCTGGGAATGCGCGGCGTGCAACCGCGCCTTCCAGCTGAAGTTCCTCGGGCTGCTCGCCCGGGGCCTTCAGCGAGCCGACGACGGAGGGGACGGTCCGGCATGACGGCGACTCAGCAGGAGTGCGACAGCGAGGAGTTGAGGCGGCTCGCCGAGCAGGCGGGCCGGGACCTGGAGGACGCCTCCGCGCTGGAGATCCTCCGGTGGGCGATGGACACCTTCGGCGCGGAGTTCTGCGTCACCTCCTCCATGGAGGACGCCGTGGTGGCCCACCTCGCCGCCCGGGTGCGCGAGGGCGTCGACGTGGTGTTCCTCGACACCGGCTACCACTTCCCGGAGACCATCGGCACCCGCGACGCCGTGGAAGCGGTGATGGACGTCAACGTCATCACGCTCACGCCCCGGCAAACGGTCGCCGAACAGGACGCCGAGTACGGCCCGCGGCTGCACGACCGGGACCCCGACCTGTGCTGCGCGCTGCGCAAGGTCAAGCCCCTGGAGGAGGGTCTGAAGGGCTACCGGGCCTGGGCGACCGGACTGCGCCGCGACGAGTCCCCGACCCGGGCGGGCACCCCGGTCGTCGGCTGGGACGAGCGGCGGCGGAAGGTCAAGGTCTCCCCCATCGCCCGCTGGACCCAGGACGACGTGGACGCCTACGTCGCCGAACACGGCGTGCTCACCAACCCGTTGCTGACGGACGGCTACGGCTCCGTCGGCTGCGCCCCCTGCACCCGCCGGGTGCTGGAGGGCGAGGACGCGCGCGCCGGCCGCTGGGCGGGCCGCGCCAAGACCGAGTGCGGGCTGCACGGATGACGACCGACCACCTACAGGAGAACCACGTGACGACCGGAGCCACCGTCTGGCTCACGGGTCTGCCGAGCGCCGGCAAGACCACCATCGCGTACGAGCTGGCGGACCGGCTGCGCGCGGCGGGCCGCCGGACCGAGGTGCTCGACGGCGACGAGATCCGCGAGTTCCTCTCCGCGGGCCTGGGCTTCTCCCGGGCGGACCGGCACACCAACGTGCGGCGCATCGGCTTCGTCGCCGAACTGCTCGCCCGCAACGGCGTGACGGCGCTGGTGCCGGTGATCGCGCCGTACGCGGACAGCCGGGAGGCGGTGCGCGAGCGGCACGCCGAGCACGGCACGCCGTACCTGGAGATCCATGTGGCGACGCCGGTCGAGGTGTGCAGCGTCCGGGACGTGAAGGGGCTGTACGCCCGGCAGGCCGCGGGCGAGCTGACCGGGCTGACCGGGGTCGACGACCCGTACGAGGAGCCCGAGACACCCGACCTGCGCATCGAGTCGCAGCACCAGAGCGTGCGGGAGTCCGCGGACTCGGTGCACGCCCTGCTGAGCGAGAGGGGACTGGCATGACGGCGACCGCCAAGGCCGCGGACGGCACGGACAGCCCGTACGCGCTCTCGCACCTGGACGCGCTGGAGTCCGAGGCGGTGCACATCTTCCGCGAGGTGGCGGGCGAGTTCGAGAACCCGGTGATCCTGTTCTCCGGCGGCAAGGACTCCATCGTCATGCTGCACCTGGCGCTGAAGGCGTTCGCCCCGGCGGCGGTCCCCTTCGCGCTGCTGCACGTGGACACCGGGCACAACTTCCCGGAGGTGCTGGAGTACCGGGACCGCGCGGTCGGGCGGCACGGGCTGCGGCTGCACGTGGCCTCCGTGCAGGACTACATCGACCGGGGGGTGCTCAAGGAACGTCCCGACGGCACCCGCAACCCGCTCCAGACGCTGCCGCTGACGGAGAAGATCCAGGCCGAGCGGTTCGACGCGGTGTTCGGCGGCGGGCGGCGGGACGAGGAGAAGGCCCGCGCCAAGGAGCGGGTGTTCTCGCTGCGCGACGAGTTCTCCCAGTGGGACCCGCGCCGCCAGCGCCCCGAGCTGTGGAACCTGTACAACGGCCGGCACGCGCCCGGCGAGCACGTCCGGGTCTTCCCGCTCAGCAACTGGACCGAGCTGGACGTGTGGCAGTACATCGCCCGGGAGGGCATCGAGCTGCCCGACATCTACTTCGCCCACGAGCGCGAGGTGTTCCGGCGAGCCGGCATGTGGCTGACCGCCGGCGAGTGGGGCGGGCCCCGGGAGAGCGAGAGCGTGGAGCGGCGGCTGGTGCGCTACCGGACCGTCGGGGACATGTCCTGCACCGGTGCCGTCGACTCCGACGCGACGACGCTGGACGCGGTGATCGCCGAGATCGCCGCCTCCCGGCTCACCGAGCGGGGCGCGACCCGGGCCGACGACAAGCTCTCCGAGGCCGCGATGGAAGACCGCAAGCGCGAGGGGTACTTCTAGCCATGAGCACGATCACGACCGAGGCGCTCTCGGCCACCACGCTGCTGCGGTTCGCCACCGCCGGCTCCGTCGACGACGGCAAGTCCACCCTGGTGGGGCGGCTGCTGCACGACTCCAAGTCGGTCCTCGCCGACCAGCTGGAGGCCGTCGAGCGGGTCTCGGCGAGCCGCGGGCAGAACGCCCCCGACCTCGCGCTGCTCACCGACGGGCTGCGCGCCGAGCGGGAGCAGGGCATCACGATCGACGTGGCGTACCGGTACTTCGCCACGCCCCGGCGCCGGTTCATCCTCGCCGACACGCCCGGCCATGTGCAGTACACCCGCAACATGGTGACCGGTGCCTCGACGGCCGAGCTGACGGTGGTCTTGGTGGACGCCCGCAACGGCGTGGTCGAGCAGACCCGCCGGCACGCGGCCATCGCGGCCCTGCTGCGCGTCCCGCACGTGGTCCTCGCCGTCAACAAGATGGACCTCGTCGGGTACGGGGAGCCGGTGTTCGCGGCGATCGCCGAGGAGTTCACGGCGTACGCGACCGAGCTGGGCGTCCCGGAGGTCACCGCGATCCCGATCTCGGCGCTGGCCGGCGACAACGTGGTGGAGCCCTCGGCGAACATGGACTGGTACGGCGGTCCGACGGTGCTGGAGCACCTGGAGACCGTGCCGGTCAGCCACGACCTGGCGCACTGCCACGCCCGGCTGCCGGTGCAGTACGTGATCCGGCCGCAGTCCGCCGAGCACCCGGACTACCGGGGCTACGCGGGCCAGATCGCGGCCGGCACCTTCCGGGTCGGCGAGCCGGTCACCGTGCTGCCGTCCGGCCGGACGACCCGGATCTCCGGCATCGACCTGCTGGGCGAGCCGGTGGACGTGGCGTGGACGACGCAGTCGGTGACGGTCCTGCTGGAGGACGACATCGACGTCTCGCGCGGCGACCTCATCGTGCCGACGAAGGACGCGCCGCCCACCACGCGGGACGTGGAGGCGACCGTCTGCCATGTGGCCGACGCGCCACTGACCGTCGGCCACCGGGTGCTGCTCAAGCACGGCACCCGCACGGTCAAGGCGATCGTGAAGGACATCCCGTCCCGGCTCACGCTGGACGACCTGTCCCTGCACCCGCACCCGGGGCGGCTGGTCGCCAACGACATCGGCCGGGTGAAGATCCGCACCGCCGAGCCGCTGCCCGTCGACTCCTACGCCGACTCGCGCCGCACCGGCTCCTTCATCCTGATCGACCCGAGCGACGGCACCACGCTCACCGCGGGCATGGTCGGCGAGTCGTTCGCCTCCCCCGAGCCGGTCACGGACCGGGCCGACGACGAGGGCTGGGACTTCTGAGCATGGACACCGACTTCTACTCGACGTTCGCGAAGGAGGGCGGCCGCGTCGGCAGCGGGGCCCTCGGCAGCGGAGAGGGCGGGGTGGCGCGATGTGTGCGCTGACGTACGCGCACCGCTCGCGCGCCCTGTCCCCCCACCCGTTGTCGTCCCGGAAGCGACGAAGACCTGTGCCGACCTCCCGGCCACGACCTGAGAGACCGTGACCGCCGGGCCTCCGAGAGGAACACCTCCCGTGCCTGCAACAACCGCCGTCCGCCGCACCCTCGCGGTGATAGCCGCGCTGCCCCTGCTCACCCTGGCCGCCTGCGGCTACGGGTCGGACTCGAAGAAGGACGACACCACCAAGGTCGCCGCCGGGGCGAAGAAGGTCGACGGCCTCGACACCGTCAAGATCGGGTACTTCCCCAACCTCACCCACGGCACCGCGCTGGTGGGCGTGCAGAAGGGCTTCTTCCAGAAGCAGTTGGGCGCCACCGAGGTCAAGACCGCGACCTTCAACGCCGGGCCGTCGGAGATCGAGGCGCTCAACTCCGGCTCCATCGACATCGGCTGGATCGGCCCGTCCCCGGCGATCAACGGCTACACCAAGTCCGCCGGCAAGTCCCTGAAGATCATCGGCGGTTCGGCATCCGGCGGCGTGAAGCTGGTCGTGAATCCGAAGAAGATCACGTCGCTGAAGGACGTCAAGGGCAAGAAGATCGCCACGCCCCAGCTCGGCAACACGCAGGACGTGGCCTTCCTCAACTGGGCGGCCGAGCAGGGCTGGAAGGTCGACGCGCAGAGCGGCAAGGGTGACGTCACGGTCGTCCGCACCGACAACAAGATCACGCCGGACGCCTACAAGTCCGGTTCGATCGACGGCGCCTGGGTGCCGGAGCCGACCGCGTCGAAGCTGGTCGCCGAGGGCGGCAAGGTGCTGCTGGACGAGTCCTCGCTGTGGCCGGACAAGAAGTTCGTGATCACGAACATCATCGTGCGGCAGGCCTTCCTCAAGGAGCACCCGAAGGCGGTCGAGGCCGTCCTGAAGGCCGCCGTCGAGTCCAACAAGTGGATCAACGCCAACCCGGGCGAGGCGAAGGCCGCCGCCAACAAGCAGCTGGAGACCGACTCCGGCAAGGCGCTGCCCGCGGACGTGCTGGACCCGGCGTGGAAGTCGATCCAGTTCACCGACGACCCGCTGGCCGCCACCCTGAACACCGAGGCCGAGCACGCGGTCAAGGCCGGTCTGCTGGACAAGCCGAACCTGGCCGGGATCTACGACCTGACCACCCTGAACAAGATCCTCAAGGCCGAGGGCGCCAAGCCGGTCGACGCGGCCGGTCTCGGCACCGACTGACCCCGCCGACCGATCCGTTCCCAGGAGGTGACGACCATGGCCACGACCCTCGCCAAGGCCGACGCGGGCGTCGAGTCCGCCGCACGCCTTGAGCACGTCTCGAAGTCCTTCACCGGGCCGGGCGGCCGGCAGCTCGTGCTGGACGACATCAGCATCGACGTCGCCCCGGGCGAGTTCGTCACCCTCCTGGGAGCCTCGGGCTGCGGCAAGTCCACGCTGCTGAACCTGGTGGCGGGCCTGGACCGGCCGACCGCCGGGTCCATCAGCACGGACGGCCGCCCCGCCCTGATGTTCCAGGAGCACGCCCTCTTCCCGTGGCTGACCGCGGGCAAGAACATCGAACTCGCCCTGAAACTCAGGGGCGTTCCCAAGTCTGACCGGCGCGGCAAGGCCGAGGAACTGCTCGAACTGGTCCGGCTGAGGGGCGCGTACGGCAAGCGCGTCCACGAGCTGTCCGGCGGGATGCGCCAGCGGGTCGCGCTGGCCCGCGCGCTCGCCCAGGAGAGCAACCTGCTGCTGATGGACGAGCCGTTCGCGGCGCTGGACGCCATCACCCGGGACGTGCTGCACGACGAGCTGACCCGGATCTGGCAGGAGACCGGCCTGTCGGTGCTGTTCGTCACGCACAACGTGCGCGAGGCGGTACGGCTCGCCCAGCGGGTCGTGTTGCTGTCCTCCCGGCCCGGCCGGATCGCCCGCGAGTGGACGGTGGACATCCCGCAGCCGCGCCGCATCGAGGACGCGCCCGTGGCGGAACTGTCCGTCGAGATCACCGAGGTACTGCGTGGGGAGATCCGCCGTCATGGCCAGCACTGAGACGACGCAGGCACCCGCCGAGGACGCCGGGAGCGTCGAGGCGGGCCTGGACGCCCTGGAGACCGGCGCCACCGGCCGCCCGTCGCTGCGGCAGACGCTCACCGGCAAGGTGCTGCCGCCGGTCATCGCGGTCGCGGTGGTCCTGGTCGCCTGGACCCTGCTCTACCCGGTCGTCGACGATCCCACCAAGCTGCCCTCCCCGGCGGCCGTCGGCGACGCGTTCCGGGAGGCGTGGCTCAAGGGCGACCTGCTCGGCTACATCTGGACCAGCGTCTCGCGCGGTCTGCTGGGCTTCGCCTTCGCGCTGCTCATCGGCACCCCGCTGGGTCTGCTGGTGGCCCGGGTGAGGTTCGTGCGGGCGGCCATCGGCCCGATCCTGTCCGGCCTCCAGTCCCTGCCGTCGGTGGCCTGGGTGCCGCCGGCCGTGATCTGGCTGGGCCTGGACAACTCCATGATGTACGCGGTGATCCTGCTCGGCGCGGTGCCGTCCATCGCCAACGGCCTGGTCTCGGGCGTCGACCAGGTGCCGCCGCTGTTCCTGCGCGCCGGCCGCACGATGGGCGCGACCGGCGTCCGGGGCGTCTGGCACGTCACGCTGCCGGCGGCGCTGCCCGGCTATGTGGCCGGCCTGAAGCAGGGCTGGGCGTTCTCCTGGCGCTCGCTGATGGCCGCCGAGATCATCGCGTCCTTCCCCGATCTGGGCGTAGGGCTCGGCCAGTTGCTGGAGAACGCCCGCACCGCCAGCGACATGGCCATGGTGTTCGAGGCGATCCTGCTCATCCTGTTCGTCGGCATCGCCATCGACCTGCTGATCTTCAGCCCGCTGGAGCGGTGGGTGCTGCGCAGCCGCGGTCTGCTGGTGAAGGGCTGACATGCGCGCCCCGGTCCTTCTCGTCATCGCCCACGGCAGCCGCGACCCGCGGCACGCGGCGACCGTGCACGCCCTGGTGGAGCGGGTACGGTCGCTGCGGCCCGGGCTGCGCGTGGAGACCGGCTTCCTGGACTTCAACGTGCCGTCCGTGGCGGGGGTGTTGGAGTCACTGGCGGCCGACGGCGTCCGGAACGTGGTCGCCCTGCCCCTGTTGCTGACCCGCGCCTTCCACGCGAAGGCCGACATCCCGGCCGTGCTGCGCGAGGCGCCCGCGCGGCTGCGGATCAGGCAGGCGGAGGTGCTCGGTCCCTCGCCGCTGCTGCTGTCGGCCCTGGAACGGCGCCTGTACGAGGCGGGGTTGACGCCCGCCGACAAGCCCTCGACCGGCGTGGTCCTGGCCTCGGCGGGCTCCTCCGACCCGGAGGCGGTCGCGGTGATCGACGGCCTCGCGCGCCGCTGGCGGAACACCGGCTGGCGCGCGGTGCGGCCGGCGTTCGCCTCCGCCGCCCTGCCCCGCACCGAGGACGCGGTACGGGAGCTGCGCGCCCTCGGCTGCGAACGGGTCGCGGTCGCGCCGTACGTCCTGGCCCCCGGCTTCCTGCCGGACCGCATCGCGCGCGGCGCGGCCGGGGCGGACGTGCTGGCCGACGTGCTGGGCCCGGCCCCGGAGGTGGCGCGGCTGCTGCTGCGCCGCTACGACGAGACGCCGCTGTACGGCCTGACGGCCCTCGGCGCCTGACCGGGGCCGGCCCGGCGGTCACAGGCCGAAGGCGGTGACCAGCTGCTGGGTGTAGGCGAGGCTGCCGGTGCCGGCCCCGGCGCCGATGCTGATGGTGTCGAGCGAGGTGCGGATCCGGCCCCGGTTGGGCGGCAGGCCGTCGTCGGCGGACTCGGCCAGCGCGGCCTGGATGACCTCGCCGTACTGGACCAGTCCCGGGTACTCGGCGTGCAGCATCTCGGTGAGCCGGTCGGCGATGTCGATGAGGGTCTCCAGGTCGAGGCCGCCGTAGCCGCCCGGACCGGAACTGGTTCCGAATTTGTACGTGCTCATGTCTGCTGTCCTCGCTTCTGGTCCACGGGACGCTCGCGTCCTGCGGCCGTCGGGGGGGCTGGGGGGAAGCGCTGCGGCTGATGCGCGGACGGCCGGAAGCCGACGTTACCCATGCCGGGGTAACGCGCGGTGCGGCCCGGTACGGCCTTGACGTGGGGCGTGCGGCGACACCCGTGCGGAGTGGCCCGGGAACGGCCACCCGTCCGGGTGAGGGCCGCACGTTGACCGGGTACCGGGTGCCGACGGGAGGAGAGACAGGTACAGCCGTGTGAAGCCCATGGCCCGCCCGTTCTCCTCGTCCGACCCACCGCGGCAGTTCCGCGCAGTGCAGCCTAGGAAGCGGACACCGGCCTTTTCCCGGAGTTCCCCGAGCTCGACCACGAAGCGGGCGATACGTGGTATAGGCCGTGGTGGTCCGGCGCTCCCCTGTGGCGTCGGACCACCACGGCTACTCCTTCTGCGCCGGTGGGGGCCCATGTGTCACACGTGCGGCGGGGGCGGGACGCGGGAGCGTCGATTATCGGCCAACCGGGAGCCCGGAACTCCTGCCGTCAGACCCCCGGAGCCGTCAGCTCGACCAGTTTGAGGACGGTGTTCCAGTTACGGGTGGTGGCGGTCAGGTCCTTGGTGAGGCGGGGGCGGGACAGGGCCTCGGCGAGTTTGGAGCGGCCGAGGCCGTCCGGGGCGTAGAGGTAGAGGCAGCGGTCGCCGAGTCGGAACTCCTCGGGGAGGTAGGACTGTTGGTCGATCTCCGCGTACCGGTCGGGGGTGACGGGCGTGGAGAAGTAGGTGACGTGGAGCTGCTTGGGCTGGAGGTCGGCGGCCGGGAAGGGGCAGCTCTCGGCGACCGCCCGCAAGTAGGCGTGGTCACGCACGAGCACGCCGGGCCGGAAGCCGAAGCGCCGCTCGACGGCCTCGGCCAACTCGGCCGCCAGGGACTCCTCGTCGCCGTGGTCGGTGGTGAAGACGGCCTGGCCGCTCTGGAGGTGGGTGCGGACGGCGGTGTGGCCGAGGCCGGCGACGAGCGCCCGCAGGTCGGCCATGGGGAGCTTTCCGCTGCCGCCGACGTTGATTCCGCGCAGCAGCGCCGCGTAGGTCGTCATCCGACCAGCCTAGAGGGGCCGTCGTGCCCCGTGGGGGCGGGCACGACGGCCCGGGGCCAGGCGTTTGCCGGGCTGCGCGAAACTCTCGCCGATCGGCGGGTGCGGATCAACTCCTACACGCAGCTGTGACTTGTTCAACAAGCTTTCGTAATCACAAAGTGGATCTCAGTCGGCGGATCGGACAGCGGGCAGCTCGGCCTCGACGAGGTCGGCCGCGCGCGGGGTGCCGCCCTCGCGGGCCATCTCGGCCCGGATCTCCGTCAGCCGGGCGGCGGCCTCCGGGTCGTCCACCAGGGCGAGGGCGGTCGCGCGGAGCCGGTCGGCGGTGGCCGCCTCGGTGGCCAGCTTCCGGGCGACGCCGAGCGCCTGGAGCATGTCGGCGTTGCCGAACTGGTCGGCGGCCTGCGGTACGGCGATCATCGGGGTGCCGGTGGCCAGGCCCTCCTGGCTGCCGCCGGCGCCGGCGTGCGTGACGAACAGGTCGGCCTGCCGCAGCACGGCCAACTGCGGTACCCAGTCGTGCACTTCCACGGTGTCCGGTACGGCGCCCAGGTCGGCGGCGTCGACGTGCCGGCCGATCTGGAGGACCAGGTGCCAGCCGGGCAGGCCGCCGAAGGCGCGGACGCACTCGCGGTAGAAGCCGGGCTGTTTGGTGAAGGCCGATCCGAGGGAGACCAGGACGACCTTCTCGGCCCCGGCGGGCCGCCGCCAGTCGCCCTGCTCGCTCCGGTCGCCCTGACAGGCGCCGACGAAGGTGTGGACGCGTTCGTCCACCCGGTCGGCGTGCGGCTGGAGGGCCCTGGGGATGAGCACGAGGGAGCGGGCGGGGCGGCCGGCGAACGGGTCCGGGTGCTCGGTGATCCCGTTCTCCGCGAGCCAGGCCGCGAACCGGGCGTAGTAGGCCTGTCCGCGCTCGGTGCTCTTCGGTTCGGCCCACATCGGCTCGGCGACCTCCTCCTCGTACCCCTCCCAGGCGACGAGGTTCGGGGACAGGGAGACCGCCGGGACGCCCCAGCGGTGGGCCAGGACCCGGGCGGGGTAGGAGGCGATGTCGTGCAGGACGAGGTCGGGTTCGTCGCCCGTGTAGGCCTCGATCAGCTGCGGGAGCGCCTGGACCGCGTCCGCCAGGAACGGCTCCACGTTGTCGAGCAGGGTGGTCCCCCATGCCTCCGGGTCGGCGTCGGGGCCGGGCAGGGTGGAGGTGTAGGGCACCGGGCGGGCCCCGGTCTCGGCCACCTTGCCGGCGAACGCGGGCGGGATGGCGTAGGTGACGCGGTGTCCCCGGGCGACGAGTTCACGGATGACCTCCAGGCTGGGGTTCACATGGCCGTGGGCGGCGATGGAGAACATGGCGATGTGGGCGGGGGCGGGGGCAGTGGTGGTGGTCGCTGTCATGGCATGAACGTATGCGAGACGAACCGTCTCGTCTATCGATTTGCGGGCGGCCGGCAACGGTCGCTGGGGATCGCTCAGCGCTGGTAGCGGGCCAGCACCAGGTTGCCGTCCTTCTCCAGGCGTTCGCGCAGCTCGGTCAGGCCGATCGCGCCGCTGTAGTACTCCTGGTAGGCCGGGGTGGCCACGTTGTCCTTCCACTCGGCATAGCCGCGCACGGACTGCGCGGGCGCCGGACGCAGCCGGCCGGCGAGGGCGGTGCCGGTCGCCCAGCCGTCCTCGGCGGTGTGCAGGGCGGGGTCCTTCAGGGCCTCGGTCCCGGTGGGCAGCATCCAGTCGCCGAGGGCGAGGCGCACCATGTTCCTCGGCCGCAGCAGGAAGTCGAGGAACCGCGCGGCCTCCTCCTTGTGCGGGCAGTCGGCGGACACGGACAGGGTCTGCGGGCTGACGCCCTGGGTGAGTCCGTCGGCGCCGGCCGGGGCGGGCAGCACCTGCCAGCGGAACCCCTCGGGCGCCTGCTGCGCGACCTGCTGCCGGTAGGAGAAGCCCAGCGGGACCATCGCGTACCGGCCGCCGAAGAGGCCGGGCAGGGTGTCCGAGCCGCCGCTGCCGAGCGTGGCCGAGGGGGCGCTGTGGTCCACCGTGACCTGGTCGTGGATGGTGCGCGGCACGACCGCGTCGGCCTCGGTGAAGCGCACGGTGACCTTGCCGTCGGCGCCCCGGTGGAACAGGTGGCCGCCCGCCGACAGAGAGAGGTTGAGGGTGGCGGAGACGGGCTCCTTGAGCGGCCAGGCCACGCCGTACCGCCCGGGCCCGCTGAGCGCCCGGGTGACCTCGCGGAACTCCGGCCAGCTCCAGGGGTGTTCCGGGGTCGGTATGCGGACCTTCGCCGCGCGCAGCCGGGCGGAGTCGGCGATCAGCACCCGGGGTTCCTGGAGGAACGGCACGCCGTAGACGCGGTTGTCGAAGGTGGCCGTGTCCCAGGTGCCGCGCGGTATGCCGGCCTTCAGGCGGGCCGGCAGCAGGGCGGTGAGGTCGGCGAGGTAGCCGCCGTGGGCGAAGTCGGCGAGGTCGTCGGAGGCGTCGTGGATGATGTCGGGTGCCTCGCCGCCCTCGAAGGCGGTGAGCAGCTGGTCGTGGACGCTGTCCCAACTGCCCTGGACATACTCGATCTTGACGTCCGGGTGGGTGGTGTTCCACTCCTTCACCAGGTCCTTGGTGGCGGTGACGGACTCCTGCTGCCAGGCGAGGGACTGGAAGCGCAGGGTGACCGGGCCGTCCCGGTGGTCCGGTGCCGTGCAGCCCGCGAGGAGCAGCAGGAGCACCACGAGGGCTGTGGCGCGGGTGCGCATCAGCTCTTCACCGCCCCGGCGAGCAGACCGCTGGTGATCCGCCGCTGGACCAGGGCGAAGACGGCCACCGAGGGCAGGGTGGCGAGGAACGCGGCGGCGGCCAGCGGGCCGAGGTCGGCCATGCCCTCGGCGCCGATGAAGTGGGTGAGCACGACCGGCAGGGTCTGTTTCCCGGGGCTCTTGAGCAGCACCAGCGCGAAGAAGAACTCGTTCCACGCGGTGACGAACGCGAACAGCGCCGTCGCCGCGATGCCCGGCGCGAGCAGGGGTGCCGTCACCGATACCAGGGTGCGCAGCCGCCCGGCCCCGTCGACGGCCGCCGCCTCCTCCAACTCGGCCGGGACCGACCGGACATGGCCGGTGAGCATCCACAGCGCGAACGGCAGCGCCCACACCGTGTACACCAGCACCAGACCGGCCAGGGAGTCGATCAGCCGCAGGTTCTTCAGCACCAGGAACAGCGGGATGATCACCAGCACGAACGGGAACGCCTGGCTGACCACGACCCAGCCGGTGGCGGCCCGCGTGAGCCGGGTGCGTCGGCGGGCCAGGGCGTACGCCGCCGGGGTCGCGATCAGCACGGCGACGACGGCGGTGGCGAGCGCCACCAGCAGGGAGTTCAGGGCGGCGTGCGCCAGTGGCTGCTCGGCGAAGGCCTCGCGGACGTTGGCCAGGGTGGGGTGGCGCGGAATCCAGGTCGGGTGCAAGCTGCCCAGTTCGCGCGGGGGCTTGAGCGCGGTGGACAGCAGCCACAGCAGCGGGAAGGCGAGGAAGAGCAGGTAGCCGAGCAGGGCGGCGTACTGCCCGGCGCGGGCGGTGCGGCGGGCCCTCACGTCTCCGCACCGCCCCGCAGCCGGCCGGCCAGGAACACCGCGAGCAGGACCGCGACCACGGCGACCAGGACGCAGCCCATCGCCGCCGCGTAGCCGAACTGGCCGTAGCGGAAGGCCTCCTCGTAGGCGAAGAGCATCGGCAGCCGGGTCCTGCCGCCGGGTCCGCCGCTGGTGAGGACGTAGACCAGGGCGAAGGAGTTGAGGTTCCAGATGAGGTTGAGGGCGGTGATGGCGAGGGCCACCGGTCGCAGCGTGGGCCAGGTGACCGCCCGGAAGCGCCGCCAGGCTCCGGCGCCGTCCACCGCCGCCGCCTCGTGGAGTTCGCGGGGCACGTTCTGGAGTCCGGCGAGCAGGGCGACCGTGGTCTGCGGCAGGCCCGCCCAGACGCCGACGACGATGACGGCGGGCAGCGCGGTGGCCAGGCCGCTCAGCCAGTCCCGGCCGCCGCCGAGGCCGAGGTCGCGCAGTGTCTCGTTGAGGACGCCGACGTCGGGGTGGTAGACGAGCCGCCACATGATGCCGACGACCACCTCGGGCATCGCCCAGGGCACGATGGCGAGGGCGCGGGCGAACCCGCGCAGCCGCAGGTCCTGGTCGAGCAGCAGGGCGAGGCCGAGTGCCAGCAGGAACTGGGGCACGGTGACGCCGGCCGCCCAGACCAGGCCGATCCGGAACGACTCCCAGAACAGCGTGTCGTGCAGCAGGTCGCGGAAGTTGAGCGCGCCGATCCAGCGGGTGGCGGTGGTGCGGCCGGACTGGGCGTCGGTGAAGGCGAGCAGGATGCCGTAGAGCAGCGGGCCGACGCTGAGCACGAGGACCGGGACGAGCGCGGGCAGGACCAGGAACCAGGCGCCGGGTCCGGCACCCTGGCGGCGGGCGGGCCCGCGCGCTCCGGGGCGCGCGGGCGGCGCCTCGGCCACTGCTGTCACGGAATCAGCCCCTTTGCCGGATCCGGTTGGCGTGTTCATGGTCGTAAAGGCGCGGTACCTCGTCAAGGGGCCGCGCACACCGCTCGACCTGTGCCGATGCGAGACTGGCCGGGAGGGGCCCGCGCCACGGTGGTGGCGGGCCCGCGGACGGCACGCGAGGACGGCACGGAGGCACGGCGATGGACGAGGCGCGGGCGCGGGACGTACTGGCCGCGGCGAGGGTGCTGCCCGGCGCGGCCGGGGACGCGCGGCTGCTGGCCCTCGGCGAGAACGCGGTGTTCGCCGCCGGCGGCCTGGTGGTGAAGGTGGGCCGGGACGCCGAGCTGCTGGAGCGGGCCCGGCGCGAACTGGACATCGCCGGCTGGCTCGCCGCGGCGGACGTGCCGGCGGTGCGGGCGGCCGAGCCGGAGCCGCTGCTGGTCCAGGGGCACCCGGTGACCGTGTGGCACCGGCTGCCCGATCCGGTGCGGCCGGCCGAGCCGCGGGACCTGGCCCGGCTGCTGCGTCTGGTGCACGCACTGCCCGCTCCCCCCTTCGTGCTGCCGCCCCGCGAACTGCTGGGCGGTGTCGAGCGCTGGCTGCGGCTGGCGGGCGACGCGATCGACCCCGCCGACGCGGCCTACCTGCGCGAGCGCCGGGACGGCTTCGCCGCGGCGGCCGCCGCGCTGACGCCACGCCTCGCGCCGGGGCCGATCCACGGCGACGCGCTGCCCCGCAATGTGCACATCGGGCCGGACGGGCCGGTCCTGGTCGACCTGGAGACCTTCTCCGCCGACCTGCGCGAGCACGACCTGGTGGTCATGGCCCTCTCCCGCGACCGGTACGGGCTGCCGGCCGGGGCCTACGACGCGTTCACCGAGGAGTACGGCTGGGACGTGCGGGAGTGGGCGGGCTGCCCGGTGCTGCGCGGCGCCCGGGAGACGGCCAGCTGCGCCTGGGTCGCCCAGCACGCACCGGCCAACCCCAAGGCGCGGGAGGAGTTCCGGCGCCGGGTGGCGTCGCTGCGGGACGGCGACGAGACGGTGCGCTGGTACCCCTTCTGAGCACCGCCGCGGACCGGTGCGGGCGGCTCAGATCCGCTCGTCCACCGACTGCCGCAGCGGCCACGCCCCGTCGACCACCGCGTCCGCCTCGCCCTTGCGGCGCAGGAAGTCCTGGAAGTCCGCCGCCCAGGCCGCGTACCACTCGATCTGACGGGCGTGCAGCTCCGCGACGGGCAGGGCCGCGATCTTCGGGTGGCGTTCGGCTATCGCGAAGGCGAGATGCGCGGCGGCCAGGGCATCGGCCGAGGCGTTGTGCGCGGCGCCCAGGACTATGCCGTACTCGGCGCAGACCGCCTCCAGGTTCCGCTTGCCGCGCCGGTAGCGGTCCACCCGGCGGTCGATGGTGTACGGGTCGACGACCGGCGCGGGCGGGGCGCCGCCCAGCCGGTCCACGAGCGACGGCAGGCCGTAGCGGCGCAGTTCGGCGGAGAGCAGGGTGAGGTCGAAGGCGGCGTTGTAGGCGACGACCGGCACGCCCGCCGTCCAGGAGGAGACCAGGACGTTTGCGATGGCGTCGGCCACCTGGTCGGCCGGGCGGCCCTCGGCGGTGGCGTGGGCGCTGGTGATGCCGTGTACCGCGACCGCGTCGGCCGGGATCTCCACGCCCGGGTCGGCCAGCCACTCCCGGTGCCCCAGCGGCTCCCCGGCCCTGACCTCGATCACCGCGCCGGTGACGATGCGCGCCTCGTGCGGATCGGTCCCGGTCGTCTCCAGGTCGAAGCCGGTCAGCGGCTCCCGGTGCCAGCCCATGGGCGGTCCCCCTTCTCGGTGGTGCTTTCCCCCAGTGGCCTCCACCATCGCACGGGGCACTGACAGTCCGGTCCCCGGCGTTCCGCTTGCCGGCGGCGACGGGTCAGGACACCGGGCGCGAGTCCGCCCACGCCGTCTCGAACTCCTCGCGGTAGGTCGGGAACAGCCCGGCCTCGCCGGCGTCGCCCGGCGTGACCAGCCGGCTGCCGCCTCGCAGCACCAGCACCGGCGACTCCATCCCGCGCGCACCGCGCAGGTAGGACTGCACCACGGCGATGCCGTCGGTGCCGTCGCCGTCCACCAGGTAGGCGGTGAAGCGGGGCGTCTCGTCGTACACCTGGATCTCGAAGGCGCCCGGGTCGCGCAGCCGGGAGCGCACCCGGCGCATGTGCAGGATGTTCATCTCGACCGACCTGCTCAGTTCGCCCCGCTTCATCCCGAGTTCGCGCTCGCGGCGCTTGACGGAGCTGGAGGCCGGGTTGAGGAAGAGCAGCCGTACCCGGCAGCCGGACTCGGCGAGCCGGACCAGCCGGCGGCCGGAGAAGTTCTGCACGAGCAGGTTGAGCCCGATGCCTATGGCGTCCAGCCGGCGGGCGGAGCCGAAGATGTCCTCGGCCGGGAACTGCCGCATCAGCCGCACCCGGTCGGAGTGGACGGCGACGACGTCGGCGTACCGGTCGCCGACCAGGTCCTCGACCGCGTCCACCGGCAGCCGGCGGGCGGAGGGCACGTCGCCGCCCGCGCCGAGCATCTCCAGCAGCCGGGCCGAGGCCCGCTCGGCCTGACCGAGCACCGCCTCGGACAGGGCGCGGTTGCGGGAGACGACGTTGCGGGTCACCTCCAGCTCGTCCAGGGCGAGTTCGAGGTCCCGGCGCTCGTCGAAGTACGGCTCGAAGCACGGCCAGTGCTGCACCACCAGCTCGCGCAGCTGGGGCAGGGTGAGGAAGCTGAGCACGTTGTCGTCGGCCGGGTCGAGCAAGTAGCCCTTGCGGCGGCTGACCTCACGCACCGCGACGGCGCGCTGCACCCACTCCTGCCCGGCCGGGCCGGCGGCGGCCACCACCCAGTCGTCACCGTGCACGGGTTCGTAGACGGGACGCAGGACGGCGGCCACGACCGCGCGCAGCCGCTGCTCGACGAGGTTCAGCCAGATGTAGGCCCGGCCGGCCCGCTGGGCGCGGGTGCGGACCTCGCGCCAGGCGTCGGCGTCCCAGTCCAGCTCCGGCCCGATGGACCCGGCGTCCATCGGGCGGGCCAGGGACACCGCGCCGGGCGGGACGTCTGTGGAGTTTCCCTCGTGACCCTCGTCACCAGGGGGCAGCTCCAGCCCTCCCGCGCCCACCCGCGCACCGCCTTCCGATCCCGGGCCTTCCCCGTCTCAACGATCAAGGAAGGGTACTCCGCGCACGGTCGGCGGTGCAGCCGGATGGACAGGTCGGTTTTCCGGCCGTGGGGCTCAACTACGCCATTCCCAGTGACCGTTCTGCCATGCCAGGTCCTTCGGAGTGAGCGGATTCATAGCCGTGACGTCCCGGGGGGCGATGGAGAAGCCCTGCCAGTGCACCGGCATGGGCTGCTGGTCCTCGTCCCGCGCGATGTGGTGGAAGCCGACGTTCACCCAGACCACCGGGTGGGTGAGGCTCTGGCCGTTGGCCCACTTGTCGACGGACTTGGGGTGCCCGGCGGCGCACGCGGGGTTGTCGCTGGCGAACAGCTCGCACTTGTCGTACTGGGTCACGTACAGGTCGTGCTTGGTGAAGGGGCGGCCGGGGTACTTGGTGGTGGGGCCGGGAACCAGTTCGTAGGAACGGGCGTGCCCGTCCTTGTTCTTGCCGGTCGCGCTCACCATCCGCCACCAGCGGTAGGTCTTGTAGTCGGCCGCGAGTTCCTTGGTGATCTTGGTGCGGGTGGTCTTGGCGGTCGGCCCCTCCTGGTGCCCGGTGGGCGCGCTGACGGTCGAGTCGTACTGCTCGACCCGGTTCTTCGACGAGCCGTCGAGGCCGAAGTCGAGCCGCCAGAACACGTTGTGGCTGTGGCTGGTGGAGTAGTCCCTGGCGCCCTTGCCGATGGGCCAGCCGCGGCCGTCCTGCGCGTTGTAGTCCTCGAAGGAGAGGCTTCCGGTGGCGCCGACGTTCATGCTGATCATGCCGTCGTCCTGGAACCGCCACTCGGTGATGTACTCGTACCAGCCGACCTGGTTGACGGTGTACACCAGCAGGTCCTTGCCCTGCTGCTGGTAGACCTTGTCCGGCGAGAAGTCGTGCATCCGGTAGGCGTGACCACGCGAACGAGTGGTCGTGCACAGGCCGTTGACGTTGGGGTGCTCCGGGTCGCCGTCCGGGACGCGGACGCTCTTGATGGTGCCGCCGGGGCACTCGCCGGGCGAGAGCTGCTGGAGGCCCTGGCCGAAGTTCTGGCCCGTCAGGTCGTAGTACTCGTGCTTGCCGTCGTCGTAGGGGACGTGGATCTGGCCGAGTCTGGCGCTGTTGAGGACCTTGATCGGCTTGGCCTCGCCCTTGGGCTGGTAGCTGACGTCGTCCAGGACCAGGCCGGCCTTGCCGTCGTAGCGCCAGCACATCCGCCAGGTGGTGCCGGTGGAGAGCTTCTGCTCGATCTTGTAGGCGGAGCTGCAGCCGGGGGCCGCGGCGGCGGTGCCGGTCGCCGGGCGCGCGGCGGCCGGGCCGGCGCCGACGGTCGCGCCGGCGGCGAGCGCGGCCAGGGACAGTCCGACGACCGCGCTCTTGCGCGCGGTCCGGGCCGCGGTGTGCGGCCGGGCGGCGCCGGACAGGCGGTTCCGGATCGCGCCGGACACGCGGTTCCGGGCCGCGCCGGGCAGGTGGTTTTCGGGCATGAAGAGATGGCTCCCTTGCCAAAGGTGTGCGGATGAGGGCGGGCGGTGGGTCAGCCGCGGTCGAGGGCGGCGGTCTTGCCGGTGCTGAGGTCGATCACCAGGTCCCTGGTGTCGATCCAGGGCCCGTTGCGGACCTTGGAGAACAGCCGTACGCACCGGTGTGCGCCGCAGGCGTCGAGCACCGCGGGCTGGGCGCCGGGGGCGGCCCGGTAGATGCCGCCGCTCAGCTCCAGCTGGTCCGGCGAGGTCAGCGCCTTGCCGGTGGCGTCCTTGTAGTCCGCCTTGAGGCCCGCCCCCAGTGGAGCGGCGATCAGGATCCGGGCCGCCTCGGTGTTCTCGGCGCGGCTCGGCGGCGGCTGCACACCGTGCTGGGTGCCGGTGTGCTCGACCTTGCCCGTCCGCAGGTTCACGGTCCTGGTGACGAGGGTGTCGTTCCGGTAGTCGTAGAAGGTCACGTCGGCCCGGCGCGGCGCGTCCGGGTCGTCGGCCTCGTCGGCCTCGGGCTCGGCGAGGTCGACGCTCAGCCGCTGCGCTCCCCGGCCCCCGTCGACGTCCTGCCCGGTGGCCGAAAGCTGCCCGCCCGCGGCGATCCTCGCCACCCGCCGGGTCTCGTCCTCGGTCAGCGGATCGCCGCCGGTGCCCTGCTTCCCTTCGCTGGGCGCCCCCTCCACGACGCCCGGAGGCGCCGCGTTCCGGTCCTGTCCGGCCGACAGTGCGCCCCGGGTGCCGCCGGCGGCGCCGCCGGTCTCCTGCGCGCCCGCCGTGCCCGGCAGCGTGACCGCGACCGCGGCGGCGGTACCCGCCGCCGCCAGGGCCGCACCGGTCAGGATCTTGCCGAGATGACGGTGGAATGTCTCGTGCACATCTTCCCCCAACTCCCGCTGGTCGACGGGAGTCTGTGATTGCCCCGCTGTTTCGGCGCGTGGCGGGTATCAGAACCGCCATGCGCTCAGGTCGCTGGGTAAGAGGCGGTTGAGCGATGCGAGGTTGTGTCACTTTCGGACGAGACTCGGGGCCAACGCGGCCCCAGGCGGACCGCACACCTGGGAGAGTCGTATTCATGCAGGTCTGGCCTGGAGAGGCATATCCGCTCGGCGCCACCTACGACGGCGCCGGAACCAACTTCGCGGTCTTCACGGAGGCCGCGGACCGAGTAGAGCTGTGTCTGCTGCACGACGACGGCTCGGAGACGGCGGTGGAACTGCGCGAGAGCGACGCCTTCGTGCGGCACGCGTACCTACCGGGCGTGATGCCGGGACAGCGGTACGGGTTCCGGGTGCACGGCCCGTACGACCCCGCGCGCGGGCTGCGCTGCAACTCGGCGAAACTGCTGCTCGACCCGTACGCGAAGGCGGTCAGCGGCGCCATACGGTGGGGCGAGGAGGTGTACGGCTACCACTTCGACGAGCCCGAGCGGCGCAACGACCTCGACTCGGCGCCGCACACCATGACCTCGGTGGTGATCAACCCGTACTTCGACTGGGGTGACGACCGGCCGCCGCGCACCGACTACCAGCACACGGTGATCTACGAGGCCCACGTCAAGGGCCTCACCATGCGCCACCCGGGGCTCCCCGAGGAGCTGCGCGGCACGTACGCCGCGCTCGCGCACCCGGCGATCATCGAGCACCTGACCAAGCTCGGGGTGACCGCCCTCGAACTGATGCCGGTGCACCAGTTCGTGAACGACCACCGGCTGGTCGACATGGGCCTGAACAACTACTGGGGCTACAACACCATCGGCTTCTTCGCCCCGCACAACGCGTACGCCTCCTGGGGTGACCGCGGCCAGCAGGTGCTGGAGTTCAAGTCGGCGGTCCGGGCGCTGCACGAGGCCGGGATCGAGGTCATCCTGGACGTCGTCTACAACCACACCGCCGAGGGCAACCACCTGGGCCCGACGCTGTCCTTCAAGGGCATCGACAACCCGTCGTACTACCGGCTGACGGACGACCCGCGCTACTACATGGACACCACGGGCACCGGCAACTCGCTGCTCATGCGGTCCCCGCACGTGCTCCAGCTGATCATGGACTCGCTGCGGTACTGGGTCACCGAGATGCACGTCGACGGGTTCCGCTTCGACCTCGCGGCGACGCTCGCCCGGCAGTTCCACGAGGTGGACCGGCTGTCGTCGTTCTTCGACCTGGTGCAGCAGGACCCGGTGGTCTCGCAGGTGAAGCTGATCGCCGAACCCTGGGACGTCGGCGAGGGCGGCTACCAGGTGGGCAACTTCCCGCCGCTGTGGACGGAGTGGAACGGCAAGTACCGGGACACGGTCCGTGACCTGTGGCGGGGGGAGCCGCGCGCGCTCGCGGAGTTCGCCTCCCGGCTGACCGGCTCCTCGGACCTCTACCAGGACGACGGGCGGCGCCCGAACGCCTCGATCAACTTCGTCACCTGCCACGACGGGTTCACCCTGCACGACCTGGTGGCCTACAACGACAAGCACAACGACGCCAACGGCGAGGACAACCGGGACGGCGAGAGCCACAACCGGTCCTGGAACTGCGGTGCCGAGGGCGACACCGATGATCCGGCAGTCCTCGGACTCCGGGCCCGCCAGACGCGGAACTTCATCGCGACGCTGATGCTGTCCCAGGGCGTGCCGATGCTCAGTCACGGCGACGAGTTCGCCCGCAGCCAGCGCGGCAACAACAACGCCTACTGCCAGGACAACGAGGTCTCCTGGGTGCGCTGGCCCGAGGACGATCCCGGGCTGCTGGAGTTCACGCGGGCGATGGTGTGGCTGCGCCGGGACCACCCGGTCTTCCGGCGCCGCCGCTTCTTCCACGGCCGCCCGGTGGAGGGCACGCACGACGAGCTGTCCGACATCGCCTGGTTCACACCCGAGGGCGGTGAGATGGCCCAGCAGGACTGGGACTCGGCACCGGCGTCCGCGCTGACGGTGTTCCTCAACGGCAACGCCATCTCCGAGCCCGGACCGCGCGGGGAGCGGATCGCCGACGACTCGTTCCTGCTGATGTTCAACGCCTCCCCCGAGCCGCTGGACTTCCTGGTCCCCGTCGACCACGGCCGCCAGTGGCAGGTGATCGTGGACACCGGCCGCCCGGAGGGGGTGCCGCCGGGCACAGGCGCGAAGGTCACGGCCGGCGACCGGCTCACCCTGCCGGACCGCAGCCTGACGGTGCTCCAGCGGCCGGCCTAGGTCTCCGGACGGTCTCTGGGCCCCTCGCGCGCGGTCCGGTGCGGTTTCCGGGCTCCGCGCGCGTGTCCGTTCCCGCGGGCACGCGCGCGGGGTGCGTCACCCGGCCGGCGGCGGCTTCCGTACCGGGTCGGGTGACACGAAAGACGGCAGGGTGGGTACGTAGCTCTGCATGACTTCTGAGCCTCCCGGACCGGCCGTGCCCACGTCCACCTACCGGCTGCAGCTCCAGCCCGCGTTCCCGTTCGCCGCGGCGGCGGCCGCCGTGCCGTACCTGGCGTCGCTCGGCGTCTCGCACCTGCACCTGTCCCCCGTCTTGGAGGCCGTCCCGGGCTCCGCGCACGGCTACGACGTGGTGGACCACGCGCGCGTGCGGGAGGAACTGGGCGGCGAGGACGGCTTGCGCGCGCTGTCGCGCACCGCGCGGGAGCACGGTCTCGGCCTGGTCGTGGACATCGTGCCGAACCACATGGCGATGGCGCCCCGGCACAACCCCGCCCTGTGGGAGGTGCTGCGCGAGGGGCCCGCGTCGCCGTACGCGCGCTGGTTCGACATCGACTGGGAGGCGCAGGGCGGCCGGGTGCTGCTGCCGGTGCTCGGCGGCCCGGTCGGCTCCGAGCTGGACCACCTCCGGGTCGACGGGGACGTGCTGCGCTACCACGACCACGCCTTCCCGCTGCGCGCCGGCACCGCCCACCTGCCGCTGCCGGAGCTGCTGGATGCCCAGTGGTACCGGCCGGTTTGGTGGCGGCTGGCCCGCACCGAGCTGAACTACCGGCGGTTCTTCAGCATCTCCGAGCTGATCGGGGTGCGCGTGGAGGACCCGGACGTCTTCGACGCCACCCACGCCAAGATCCTCCAGCTGCTGCACGAGGGCGTGGTCGACGGGCTGCGGATCGACCACCCGGACGGCCTCGCCGATCCCGACGGCTATCTCGCCCGGCTGCACGAGGCCTCCGGCGGGCGCTGGACGGTCGTGGAGAAGATCCTCGCCGACGGCGAGCACCTGCCGGCCTCCTGGCCGGTCGCGGGCACCACGGGCTACGACGCCCTGCGCCAGGTCGACGGCCTGTTCACCGACCGGGAGGGCGCCGGGGAGCTGGCCGCGCGCTACCGGCACTTCGCGGCCCCCCAGACCGACCGGGGCGGGAACTGGGACGCGACGGTGCGGCGGGCCGCCTACAAGGTGCTCACGCACGAGCTGGCCACCGAGACGGACCGGCTCACCCGGGTCGCCGCCCGGCTGTGCGCGGCCTCGCCGGACCTCGCGCTGCGCGACCGGGCCCCGTGGGCGCTGCGCACGGCCCTGGAGGAACTGCTGGTGCGGATGCGGGTCTACCGGCCCTACACCTCCGGTGACGCGGGCACCGTGGTCACCGAGGAGGCCGCCGCGGAGGCCCGGCTGGCCTTCGTGGTGCCCGAGGAGGCCGCCGCGGTGGACGTCGTACGCCGGCTGCTGGTCGAACCCCCCGGGCCGGTCGAGGAGGGCACCGGCCTGGCGGAGTTCCGCGCCCGGTTCGCGCAGACCGCGTCCGCGCTGCGCGCCAAGTCGGTCGAGGACACGGCGTTCTACCGCTACGTGCCGCTGCTCTCGGCGAACGAGGTGGGCGGCGATCCGGGGCACCCGGGGGTCGCCGTGGCGGACTTCCACGCGTACTGCGCGCGCGTGCAGCGCGACTGGCCGGCCGGCGGCACGGTGGTCTCCACGCACGACACCAAGCGCAGCGCCGACGTGCGCGCGGCGCTGGCCGTGCTCACCGAGTGCCCGGACCGCTGGGCCCGGCTGCTGGCCGAGGTGACCCGGCCCGGGGAGACCGTGCCGGACGGGCAGTTGGCCTGGGCGGCCTGGCAGACGGTGTTCGGGCTCGGCCCGGCGGCGGAGGAGCGGGTCCACGAGGCGCTGCTGAAGCATGTGCGCGAGGCGGGCATGTACACGAGCTGGACGGAGCAGGAGCCGCCGTACGAGGAGGCGGTGGCGGCCTTCCTGACGGCCGGGCCCTGCGGGCCGCCCGGCGAGCGCGTGGCCGCCTTCCGCAAGGCCCTGGACCCGCACGTGCGGGCCAACGTCCTCGGCACCGCGCTGGTCCACCTGACGATGCCCGGGGTGCCGGACGTGTACCAGGGCACGGAGGACGAGTACCGGGCACTGGTGGACCCGGACAACCGGCGGCCGGCGGCCTTCCCGCCACCGTCGGCCGGCGAGAAGGCCGCGCTGACGTCGGCCGCGCTGCGGCTGCGCGCCCGGCGCCCCGCCGCCTTCGGCACGGCGGCCTCCTACGAGCCGCTGACCGCCGACGGCCCCGCGGCCGAGCACTGCCTGGCGTTCGCCCGCTCGGGCGAGGTGGTCACGGCGGTCACCCGGCTGTCGCTACGGCTCACGGAGTCGGGCGGCTGGCGGGACACCCGGCTGTCGCTGCCGCCGGGGCGGTGGGCGGACGCGCTCGCCGGGGGCCGGGAGTTCACCGGCACCGCGCGGGTGGCGGACCTCTTCGACGGGTCGCCGGTCGTGCTGCTGGAGCGGGTCGCGGAGGGTTGAGGGATGCTCTCGTCCGAGGCGGGTGGTCCGGGCGGAGGCGTCAGACGTGCTCAACCGGCAGCCGAGGGGCCACCGGCGTTCGCGGGCGACAGACCTCCTTGACAGGTCGCCGGTGGCGCTGCTGAAACGGGATCACCGAGAGCCGAACGGCCGCGGACCCGGGACCGGCACCCCGGCCGGCAGGCCGACACGCTCACCCGGGAACCGGGATTTCCCCGACGCCGGGCGCGCGAGACCTCCTGGCAGGTCGCCGCTGGTCCCACTGGAGCAGGTCGCGGAGCCTGAGCAGACGGCCCCGCAACCGACACCCCGACCGGCAGGCCGACACGCTCACCCGGGAGCCGGGATTTCCCCGGCGCCGGGCACGCGAGACCTCCTGGCAGGTCACCGCTGGTCCCACCGGAGCAGGTCGCGGAGCCTGAGCAGACGGCCCCGCAACCGACACCCCGGCCGGCAGGCCGACACGCTCACCCGGGAACCGGGATTTCCCCGGCGCCGGGCGCGCGAGACCTCCTGGCAGGTCACCGCTGGTCCCACTGGAGCGGGTCGCAGAGGCTGAGCAGACGGCCCCGCAACCGGCGCCCCGGCCGGCAGGCGGACGCGCTCACCGAGGGCCGGGAGGCCACCGGCGCCGGGCGCGACGGACCTCCCCGACAGGTCGCCGGGCCGGTCGGGGAGGACTGAGCAGGCGTCCCGGCCGAGGCCGGTGGCCCGGGTGGGACGCGGTCGCGTGCCAGCGGTGAGGACCCTGGGGCGCGGCGCTCTCCCGGCCCGCCGGGTCGTGCGCCCGGGCGCCCCGGGCAGGGCGCCGCCCCATGCTTGACAGTTCACCCATCGCGTGCGGGACTTGGAGGGCGAAGCCGGGCGGAAACCAGTCGGGGGTGAGTCTCCTGCCGGAGCTGCGCTACCCAAGCGTTCCCGAACTGGTCGCCCTCGCGGAGGCGTTGGCGGCTCGCGAACCCGGGCTGTGCACGCTGCGGCAGGTGGGCCGCTCGCGCGCGGGAAGGCCCCTGCACCTGCTGTCGGTGGGGCACGCCCGGCGGGCGGTGCTGGTGGTCGCGGGCGCGCACGCCAACGAGCCGGCGGGCGGCTCCACCGTGCGAGTGCTGGCCGAAAAGGTGCTCGCGGAGCGGGAGTTGCGGGCGGACGCCTCCTGGCACTTCCTGTTGTGCGCGGACCCGGACGGGGCGAGTCTGCACGTGACGCCCGCGCCGCGCAGCCTGCTCGACTACCACCTCGGGTTCTACCGGCCGACGGGCGCGGAGCAGCCGGAGTGGTCGCCGTCCGTGCTGCCCCCCGACCGGCTGCCGCCCGAGACCCGAGCCCTGACCCGGGTGATCGACGAGGTGCGGCCCTACCTCCAGGTGACCCTGCACGGCACCGATCTGGGCGGTAGCTGGGTGCAGTTGACGCGGGACGTGCCGGGTCTGGCCGAGCCGTTCGCCAAGTCGGCGGCGGAGCTGCACATCCCGGTGGAGACCGGCGCCTCGGACGCGGCGGGCTGGCCGGCCTCCGGGCCCGGGGTGCATGTGATGCCGGGCCCCGAGTCGGGTCTCGCCTTCCCGAGCATGCCGGACGACGCCCGGCACAGCACCTGGTACCACGCGCACCGCTACGGCGGTCTGACGGCCGTGGTGGAGGTGCCGATGTGGGCGAGCGACCTGGTGGACGATCCGGCGCCGCACCCGGCACCGGAGGCGGCGCTGCGCCGGCTGGCCCGGCGGCTGCTGCGGGACTCGCTGGAGGTGGAGCGGATCCTCGTCGAGGCACTGCCCCGGCTGCACGGCGCGGACGGTCCGCTGCTGCGGGCGTCGCGCTGGGCGCTGGAGCTGATACCGGGCCTCGCCGAGGACTGGACGCACACGGCTCCGGCCGGCACGACGATGGCCTACGTCGGCAGCGTGGACGCCTTCGGCCGGCGGCTGCCGCTGCGGGCGGCGGCGATGCTGCTCCGGGTGCTGCGGGAGGCCGACGACCGTGCCGCGCCCCGGCTGGAGCAGCTCGTCGCCTCCTGGTGTGACGCGTTCGCGACGCGTTTCCGGGCCCGCTGGGTGCCGTTGGAGCACCAGGCGGAGCACCAGTCCCGGACCGTGCTGGTGGCGGCCCAGCAGGCCCGGGAACAGGCCGCGTGAGGCCCGTCGAGGGGCTCGCTCAGCCGTCGAGGGCGAAGACCGAGCCGGTGCGGGCGCGCATCACACAGTGGCTGGAGTACGTCTCCTGGAACTTCACCGGCCGTCCTTCCCACTGACCGCGCGCGCGGACGGTGACTGGCGCCCAGATCATGGTGCAGAAGCCGCTGCGCACCGGGACGCGCCCGATGTCACCGTGCGCGGCGCCGAGTTCGGCGCAGGCCTCGGCGGCGCGCGCGTGTCCCTGCGGCGGGTCGCACAGCAGCAGGGTGCCGCGCGTGTCGCTGGACCGGGCGTCGCCCTTGGTGACCGTCAGGTAGAGCCAGTTGCCCGGGAAGGCGTCCCGGGACGCCGCGTGGGCCGGGCTCGCGGTGAGGAGACCGGCGGCGGCCAGCAGGGCACCGGCCGCCGCTGCCGCTCGGGTGAGGAGAGTCATGCCTCTTGCATCGGCACCGCGGCCCGCGTTCCGCAGTACGGCTCACCCGAACGGGGCGGAACCCGCGCGCCCGGCTAGCTCACCGCGAGCCGGAACGCCACCCGGCCGAAGGCGACCTGGTCGCCCTCGCGCACGACGACCGAGCCGATCACCCGGCGGCCGTTCACGGTGGTGCCGTTGGTGGAGCCGAGGTCCTTGAGCACCCACAGGCCGCCCTGGTTGCTGAGTTCGGCGTGCGCCCGCGAGACCGTCTCGTGGTTCAGCCGCAGCCCGCTCACCGGGTCCCGGCCGATCCGCAGCGGCCGGGTGTGCGCCGGATGCGGCAGCAGCAGCTTGGGCAACCGCTCGGCCTGCCAGGCCCGGCGCAGTCGTACCGTGAACCCGGAGACGGCCTCGACGCCGCCGAACACCGCACGGGAGAAGCGGTTCTCCCGGGGCAGGTCGGCGACGAGCGCGGCCAGTTCGTCGGAGCGGCGCGCCACGAGCGCCAGTTCCATGCGGCGCACGAAGGTGTCGTGCGACAGCCTGCCCAGGGCGACGCCGTCACGCAGCGCCTGCAGCGCCTTGTCGCGCTCCGCGTCGGACAGCCGCGCGGGGTAGAGGGAGAACTCGAAGGACGACGTCACGCAGGTGATTGTCGGTCAGTGAACCCCGAGTGTCCAGAAACGCGGAAATCGATGCCCGGGTACGGGTACTTCCGCGACACCCGGCGGGAAACAGTGGATTCGAGGGCGTATTGATCGCCGGGGCGGCACGATGGAGCCGCGGGACAACACGGTGGACAGACGAAGGGGAACCGTCCGTGCAGTTCGAGGTGTGGGCACCGCAGGCAGACCGAGTGACGCTCCAGTGCGCGGGCGCCACGCGCGCGTTGGCGCGCGATCCCGACCGGACCGGCTGGTGGACCGGTTCGGCTCAGGCGGAGGACGGGACCCGGTACGGGTTCGCGCTGGACGACGGTCCGGTGCTGCCCGATCCGCGCTCGCGCCGCCAGCCGGACGGCCCGGACGGCCTGAGCGCCGTCGTGGAGCACGAGCGGTACACGTGGCGGGCGCGGTGGCACGGGCGCGGGCTGCCGGGCGCGGTGCTGTACGAGCTGCACGTGGGCACGTACACGGACGAGGGCACCCTGGACGCGGCGGCGGCCCGGCTGGAGCACCTGGTGGAACTGGGCATTACACACGTGGAGTTGATGCCGCTTTGCCCGTTCCCGGGGCGGCACGGCTGGGGGTACGAGGGGGTGTCGCTGTGGGCCGTGCACGAGCCGTACGGCGGCCCCGAGGCACTGAAGCGGTTCGTCGACCGGGCGCACGAACTCGGTCTGGGTGTCGTCCTGGACGTCGTCCACAACCACCTGGGGCCCTCCGGCAACTATCTGCCCCTGTTCGGGCCGTACTTCACCGACACGCACCACACGCCGTGGGGCTCGGCCGTGAACCTGGACGCGCCCGGCTCGGACGAGGTGCGCGCGTTCCTGCTCGGCAGCGCGCTGGCGTGGCTGCGGGACTACCGGATCGACGGGCTGCGCCTGGACGCGGTGCACGCGCTGTGGGACACCCGCGCGCGGCACTTCCTCGAAGAGCTGTCGGCGGCGGTGGACGGCCTCGCCGAGGAACTGGACCGGCCGCTGTTCCTGGTCGCCGAGTCCGACCTGAACAACCCGCGTTTCATCACCCCCCGCGCGGAGAACGGTCTCGGGCTGCACGCGCAGTGGAACGACGACTTCCACCACGCCCTGCACACCGCGCTGACCGGCGAGTCCCAGGGCTACTACGCCGACTTCGCGCGCTCCCCGTTCGCCGCCCTCGCCAAGACGCTCACCGGCGGCTACTTCCACGACGGCACGTACTCCAGCTTCCGCGGCCGGCACCACGGCCGTCCGCTGGACCGGGCGCGGGTGGCCGGGCACCGGCTGCTGGGCTACAGCCAGACCCACGACCAGGTCGGCAACCGCGCCCAGGGCGACCGGCTCGCCGCCCGCCTCTCCCCCGGGCTGCTGGCCTGCGCGGCGACGCTCACGCTGACCGCGCCCTTCACCCCGATGCTGTTCATGGGCGAGGAGTGGGCCGCCGGCACGCCCTGGCAGTTCTTCACCGACCACACCGATCCCGAGCTGGCCGCAGCGGTACGGCGGGGCCGGCGGCGGGAGTTCGCGGAGCACGGGTGGGCCGAGGAGGACGTACCGGACCCGCAGGACCCGGCGACCCGGGACCGGTCGTGCCTGGACTGGTCGGAGCCCGAACGCGAGCCGCACGCGCGCGTGCTGGCCTGGTACCGGCGGCTGATCGCGCTGCGGCACGAACAGCCCGACCTGACCGATCCCGACCTCGCCGACACCAGGACGGCCTACGACGAGGAGGCGCGCTGGCTGGCCTTCCGGCGCGGTGACCTGCGGGTGGCGGTGAACTTGGGCAAGGAGGCGGCCGCGATCCCGCTGGGCACCGGCCGCGCGCAGGTCCTGGCGGCCTGGGAGCCGGTGACGGCCCCGGGCGCCGACGGCCTGCTCCAGGTCCCGGGCGAGTCCTGTGTGATCCTCACGCAGCCCTGAGCGGCCGGAAGGCCATTACGGCTGTTGCGGCCTTACGGCCTTCACGGCTCCGGGTCGGGGTCCTGGAAGTCGGTCACGCGCTCCAGCAGGATCGGCTCCCAGGCCCGCTCCAGCCGGGTGCGCGGCAGGGCCGCGCGGCCGGTCGCGCGGCCCTCCAGGTGAGCGGTGAGGTGCATGACGGTGTCGCAGCGGGCGAGCCACAGGCCGCGCAGGCAGGGGCGGGGGCCGTAGCCGGCCAGGGTGGCGGCGCGGCCGGCCGCCGGGGAGCCGACGGCGACGGCGAGCCGGGCGATGTCCTCGGCGGGGTCGCCGACGGCCGCCTCCGTCCAGTCCAGGACCCCGCGCACCCGCCCGTCCGCGCTGACCACCACGTGCTCGCCGACGAGGGCGTGGTGGGTGAGCACGGCGTGGCCGGGCTGCGCGGCGAGCTGGGTCGCGCCGGCCGGGGTGAGCTGCTGGAGCCGGGCGGCGTCGAACTCGTCGGCGGCGGCGAGCCGTTCGGCCGCGTGCACGGCCATCCGGCGCAGCGCCTCCAGGGAGCGCGGGGCGGTGCGGGGCACGCCGATGGTCTCGGCCTGCCGGACCGGGACGGCGCGCAGCCCGGTGAGCAGCCCGGCGAGGTCGGCCTCGCCGACGGCGGACACGTCGTGCTCCTCGGCGGTGCCGCCCGGCACCAGGGCGTCGAGGGTGCAGGCGAGGCCGGGCGCCCAGTCGCCGTGCGCGACGCTGACCGGGACGGTGACGGGCACGTGGGGGCGCACCAGGTCCCGCAGCCGCAGCTCCCGGCGGCGCGGCACGGAGGCGTCGCGGTCGGGGGCGAGGCGCAGCACATGGCGGTCGCCGACCCACCAGGTGTACGCGTGGCCCGCGCGGACGGGCCGCACCTCGGGTCCGCCGCCGTTCGAGGCGTCCGTGTCGTCCGTGCCGTTCTTGAGCAGGGAGCGGACCAGTCGCCGGACGGTGTCCGCGGTGGGTGTCGGTGCCTGGGTCATGGGTAGCGCGTGTGCCGTTCCGGGTGTCGTCGAGGGGTGTCTCCTGGGGCTCAGTCCACTATGACCATCTCACGCGTGGTGTCGTTGAACCGCCGTCCGCCGTCCGCCGTCACGGTGACGATGTCCTCGATGCGCACCCCGAACCGGCCGGGCAGATAGATGCCGGGCTCCACCGAGAAGCACATGCCGGGCACCAGGGGCTGTTCCTCGCCCTCGATCATGTACGGCGGTTCGTGCGTGGTGACGCCGATGCCGTGCCCGGTGCGGTGGATGAAGTAGGCGCCGTAGCCGGCGTCGGTGATGACCGCGCGGGCGGCGCGGTCGACGTCCTGGCAGGCCGCGCCCGGCCGGACGGCCCGGAAACCGGCCTCCTGGGCGGCGCGCACGATGTCGTGGACGCGGCGCTCCTCCTCGGTCGGCTCGCCGACGTGCACGGTGCGGGTGGTGTCGGAGCCGTAGCCGTCCTTCAGGCCGCCGAAGTCGAGGACGACCATGTCGCCCCGCTCGATGACGCGGTCGCCGACCTCGTGGTGCGGGTTGGCGCCGTTGGGCCCGGAGCCGACGATGGTGAAGTCGACCTGGGAGTGCCCGAAGCGGCGCAGCAGGTCGGCGAGGTCGCCGCCGACGTCGGACTCGCGGCGGCCGGCGAAGGGCAGCTTCCGGATCTCCTCGAACGTGGCGTCCGCCGCCGCGCCGGCGGCTGCCAGCAGCTCCAGTTCCGCGGCGTCCTTGACCGCGCGGAGCATGGGCAGCGCGTCGGTGAGGGCCGCGTAGGAGCTGTCGGGCAGGGTGCGCTGGAGGCCGAGGAGGTGCATCGCCCAGGTGTTGTCGCTGATGCCGAACCGGCCGCCGGCGTCGAGGAGGGCCCCGGTGACGGCGTACGGATCCTTGCCGTCGGTCCAGTCGCGCAGGGTCAGCACACCGGCGCCGGTCGCCTGCTCGGCGTCGGGTGCCTCCAAGGTGGGCACGACGAGCACGGGGTCGTGGCCGGGGGTGAGGACGAGCAGGGTGAGCCGCTCGGTGACGGCGGTGGGCGTGTACCCGGTCAGCCAGACCATGTCGGGGCCGGGCGCCACGAGCAGCCCCGCGAGGCCGGCGTCGGCGGCGGAGCGGGCGGCGCGCTCCATCCGGGCCCGGTAGTCGGCGGCGGTGAAGGGCGCGGACGCGTTACCGGTCATACGGGCCTCCGGCGCGGGTGAGGAAGAGGGGCCTGGCCATGCTGCCATCATCGCCCGGGGCGCCACCGGTCACCAGCGGGTTTCCGGGACACGGCACGCCGCCGGCGGACCACCGCGGGGGTCCCGGGACCACACCGGTCCTGACCGGGCATGGACCTGGGCCGCAACACCGTCTGTTCCATGCTTCGCTCGCCTCCGCTTCCTGGCTCCCTCGCCTCCCCCTGGTGCTCTACCCGTCACACCGGGCCCCGACAAGACACGAACGAGTGAGACTGGCCGAAGCGTGGCGGAGGGTAGCCATGGGCCGACGTGGCAGGCCGGGGTGCGGAGGGGACGCACCGGCCCGCCACGAACACGCGGAGTGGGTGTCAGCCCGCCGGCCGGACCAGGAGGGCCGGGGTGCGGTCGGGTAGGAAGCCGTGGGCTCGGGTGCTGAGCCATTCGTCTCGGTAGCGGTCGACGTTGCTGTGCCAGTTGAGGATGCCGGCCAGCCAGTTCTGGAGGTCGAGGACGTAGCCGTCCATGGCTGCTCGGCCTGCCTCCGTCAGGGCGAAGTCGTCGTAGAGGACGGGTAGTTCGTGGGCGATGACGTGTTCGAACTGGCGCATGCGCTGGGTCGTCAGGTCGTGTACGACACCGAGGGCGGTCGGGTAGTCGACCCCGAAGAAGGTCTGCACGACCAGGATGGCGTTGTGCATCTCGCCCTCGTACTCGATCTCCTTCTGGTACGAGAAGATGTCGTTGAGGAGGCAGGCGTAGTCGATGGCCGCGTTCTCCAGGGAGCGCACCGGGCCGCTGCGGTACACCTCCGGTGGGACGGCGGGGCCGTGGCCCATCCGGCACAGGCTCAGGGTGAGGTCGGAGCCGAAGGTGGAGCGCCGCATCTCCAGGTAGTCGACCGGGTCGGGGACGCGGTTCTGGAGCTGGTTGGACAGCTCCCACACCCAGCTCTCGGTCATCGTGTCGACGGCGGCCTTGAGGGTGCGGCGCTGGTCGGGCGTCATGTCGGCGGTGGTGCGGGCCCACAGGTCGATCAGCGAGCGTTCCATGGCGTCGCCGGGCACGATCGTGGGCGGCCCCTCGACGGGCATGCAGGCCGACAGCCGGGCCGTGGTGAGGCGGGCGGCGGCCAGGTCGCGCCGGTGGCCGTAGACCAGCGGGTAGTAGTCGTCGCCGTAGGTGCCGAAGGCGAGCCACTGGGCGCTGAGGTCGAGGGCCTCGGGGGTGGCGTCCGGGTCCAGGCCCGCGGAGCACAGCGCGAGGTCGTAGGCGCGCAGCTTGTCCTCGTCCCAGACGCCCTCCTCCAGCATGCCGACCTCGTGCGTCCAGGTGAGGAGGGTCCGGCGGGCGCGGTCGAGGTGGGGGCTCAGCTCCAGCCGGTAGGGCATGTGGAACTCGGGCAGGATCGCCGGGCCGACCTTCTGGTAGGGCACGTGGGAGTAGGCGCGCAGCCGGTCCTGGGCCGCCGAGGCGAGCAGGGCGCCGATGTCGGCGGCCGAGGTGCCGCGCCCGGTCGGGAGCTGCCACGGCGAGGTCCGGCGGGCGCCCTTGTTCATGTAGCGGCTGGAGCGCATGTGCCACTCGTGGCCGCCGGACTGCCAGTCCTGGAGGCCCTTGGTGTAGGCGGCGACGGCGGCGACCTGGTCGGGCGCGAGACCGTTCTCCAGGGCGACGGCCGGCACCTCGGTCAGCGCGGTGTGCTCGAACTGGTGCAGGCGTGAGGTGAGGATGTCGTTGACGGTGTCGGCGGCCTCCTGGGTGGTGCAGCCGAAGAACTTCTCCAGGACGAGCACGCCGTTGCTGTTCTCACCCTCGTCCTCCACCTCCCGCTGGTAGGAGAACAGGTCGTTGCGCAGGTGGACGGCGTCGGAGAACGTCTCCATCAGGACGCGCAGCGGGCGGGTGCGGGCGACGGAGGCGGGCACCTCGGCGGTCGCGTACTCCACGAGACCCGCCGACCAGGGGGCGCCGCCCACCTTGCGGCGCATCTCGATGTACTCGACGGGGTTGGCGATCCGCCCCTCGTTGATGTTGGACAGCTCCCACATCGACTCGTTGAGCAGGTGCTCGGTGGCGACGGAGAAGCGGCGCCGCCAGTCCACGGACATCGCGGGCACGGTGCGCGCCCACAGGTCCTTCAGGCCGGCCTCGACCGGGTTCTCCGGTTCCGGCACCGGCGTCGCGGGGTCGAGCGGCATGAACAGCGGGAGCCGGTCCAGGTGGGCCTTTCCGGCGGCGCGGTCCGGGGTGCGCTTGAACATGTCGAGGAAGTGGTCGTCGAAGAAGAACACCCACACGTACCAGTCGGTGACGAGGGAGAGGGCGGGTCCGTCGCAGTCGGGGTGGGTGTAGGCGCACAGCAGACCGTAGTCATGCGCCTCCAGGTCGGCCTGCTCCCAGATCCCGGAGCCTTCCAGCATGCCCATCTCGCGGGCCCACGCGGTCGAGTGGGCGCGTGCCTCGTCCAGGTGGGGGTTGAGCCGCGCGGGATACGGCATGTAGAAGTGCGGGAGTTCGAACGGCTGGGTCATGGCCGGGCCCTACCCGCGCCCCCGAAGGCCCATCCACGGCGCCGCACATGATCACACCATCGCGTGAACCGCGCCCGGAACGCGGGACTTTCGGGCCTGTCCGGTGCCGCGCCCCGCGCCCCAAGGCTTCGTCACCGGGGCCGGTCGGTCAGGAGACCTGGATCAGGGCATGGGTGCCGTTCGTCCGCCACCGCTGGTCCTCGGCCGCCACCAGCGCGGCCTCGGTGTCGGCGGACAGGCCGGTGATGACGTCGGACTTGAGGGTGCGCAGCGCGGCGACCGGCCCGGGGAAGTAGTCCGTGACCCGCTGGAAGGGCGTGGTCGGCGGCCACAGCCGGTCGCCCACCAGGCGCCGGTAGTTGAGGTCGCCCTTGAGGACGGTCAGGGTCGCCGCGGCGAACTCGGCGCGCAGGTCCGCGGGCATCCGCGAGTACGGCAGCGGGGCACAGGAGAAGGGATGGGCGCGGACGTCGATCCGGCCGTCGGCCAGGGCCGCCCACAGCGCGCCGCCGTACGCGCCGGCCGCGCCCGGCGCCGCCCGCAGCCGGTGCAGGGCGTCGACCACGTCGGCGGTGGTGGCGTCGGAGACGTAGTAGGGGTACGGCTTGACGTGCAGCACCGCCCGCGCGATCCGGCCCTCGGCGAGGAGGTGGGCGATCAGGAGCAGGTCGGGGACGAGTTCGCGGCCGGCGTTGTCCGCCACCAGCACCAGCGTGCCCGTCCCGCCGGGCGGCAGCAGCGACCACAGGGCCTCGCTGTCGTCGGCGACCAGCGCGGGCGCCGGGCCGTGGGCCTCGGCACCGGCGGCGGAGATGCGGAAGCCGAGGTCGGCGCGGTTGCCCCACAGGGAGCCGTGCAGCAGGGCGCGGCCCCGCTCCTCCTCCGGCAGCTCCCGCAGGCCGTCGAGCGCGGCCAGTTCGGCATCGGTCTCCGGGGCGTCCAGCTCGGCCCGCTTGAAGGGCCGGAAGGGGTCGACACCCCGCCAGGCGCCGGGCCCGAACCAGCCGACCGCGTCGAGCAGTCGGCGGTAGAACCAGCTCTCGGACCACAGCCACGGCACGTCGTACCAGGACCGCCCGGTGTGCTCGGCCAGGTCCCACTCCAGCCAGCGGTCCCGGTCCGGGGCGTCGGCGGGAAGCGGCTCGACGGCGCCCTCGGCGCAGTTCGCCAGCAGCGCGTCCAGCGCCCGGTGCTGCGCGGGGCCGTAGGGGAACGCCCCGCGGACCCGCTCGATGATCGCGGGGTGCCGTTCGGCCAGCACGCTGTGCGGGAACGAGCCGGGTTCGCCGCCGAGGAGCACGGGCGCGGTGGGGAGGTCGGGCATGTCCGCCACCGTACCCCGCGCCTCAGGGGACTCTGATCTCCCGCTCCAGCTGCGTCGCCAGGGTGACGTAGCGGGGGCGGCGGTGCACCGGGACCATGCCGCGGATCATCAGGTGCCACACCTCGGCGACCCGGCGCGGCAGGCGCCCGACCGGTTCGATGGAGCGGCCGGCGACGCGGGTGCCGACGAAGAAGCAGACGAGGGAGTGCGCGATGGCGGCGGCGTCGAGGTCGCCGTGCACATCGGACTCCCGGACGGCTCCGGCGACCTTGCGGGTGAAGAAGTCCAGCCACACGGTGAACGGGTGCCGCAGCGGCGGCCGTACGGCGATGTCGGCGCTGACCAGGCGCAGCCCGGCGCGCGGTACGGGGTCCTGCACGGCGAGCCGGGCGATCCCGAAGGTGGTGCGCATCAGGGCTTCCAGCGAGGAGTAGCCACGGCTCTCGACCTCGGCCACGAGTTGCTGGGCGACCTGGGCCTGGAGTTCCAGGATGGCGTGCGCCAGGTCCTCCTTGGCGGCGAAGTGGAAGTACAGCGCGCCCTTGGTGACCTTCGCGTGCGCGACGATGTCGCTCAGGCTCGTGGCCTCGTAGCCCTGCCGGTCGAACAGGTCGGCCGCCGCCGTGATGATCGTGGCCCGGGTCTGCTCAGCGCGTAACTGCCTCGCCATCGGATGACCCTTTCTTGCACATTGAACGAACGGGGCGTGCGGTTTGTTTCCAGCCCGTCACACACGATAACTCACCGGGTGGCGCGGGGAGTCGGGTGCGCCCGTCCGCAGCTCGACACGTGTCAGTCACGCACCGCGCGCCAGGGCCCCGACGGCCCCCGTCTCCCTGGGAAATCGACCGTTCCGGCCGCCGCCGCCCGGCCGTTCGCAGCGTTCGCCGACCGGTCGTCACCGCACCCATGATCGCCACCATACGAGGCCGACGGCCGCCTCCTCAACGGGGTCGCACACCCGGCGCGAAACGGCCGTACCAGTCGGTGACTTCACGCCCCCTGCCCCAGGGCCCCCGGACTAGCTGAACAGGCAGGTGACCGGTGGCCTTACTGGGGACCGCGAACTCCCGCCCCGCGCAGGGCGAGGAGATGTCCCTGATGATTCGGACGACCCTCCGCGGGCGGCTCGCCTCGGCCCTCACGGCGGCGCCGCCGCCGGTCGTGTCGTGGGCGGCGGGATCCGCTCGGGCGCACGGCACACCGGCGGATTCGGCCAGCAGGGTCTACGCCTGCTCGCCGCCGAGCGGCGCCGGCGCCGTTCGGCCGGCTGTGCGGCGGCTGCCTTCCGGCCTACCGCGGCCTCGGCCTCGCCCGGGGCGCCTGGCCGGCGACCCGGCTGATACCCGGTGGCCGGCTGACGATGACGTACGCCTCGACGATGGCGCACGCGGGCACGTTCCGGCTGGTCCTGACGATGCCCGGTCACGACCCGGCGGTACGACGGACGGCGGCGCCCCCGCGGTGCTGGTGCTCACCGGGGGCGCCGCCTTTGTGCTGCTCCGCCTGCGAAGGCGGTGATCTCGGTACGGGAAAAGGTCAGTTGACGAAGACGTGGACACCCGCGTCGGTGACCGGCGCGTACTTGGCGGTGAAGAAGCCGTTGGCGAAGCACAGCGAGGAGCCGGAGCTCTTCGCGAACTGCTGGTTGGTGAAGGTGATGCTGCTGTCGGCGTTGTCCGCCTTGCCGGTCAGCCCGGCCGCCTGGTAGACGCAGGTGACCGTGCCCAGCAGGGTGCGCAGTTTGACCGTGGCCTGGACGACGGAGCCGCTGGGGGGCGAGACCTTGAGGGTGCCGTCGGAGGCGACGGTCGCCGAGTAGGGCAGGTTGTCGATGGTGATGCCGTTGACACCGAGGACGCCGGTGACGTTGCTGGTGCAGGTGCTGCTGTCGAAGGTGTGCGCGGTGACGGACTCGGTGGCCGTGCCGGGTGCGGTGGGGTTGGCGGTGACCTTCGCGGTGAACTGCGAGGACGTGCACTTGACGCCGCTGGTGCCGGTCGCGCTGGAGTAGAAGGTGGCGGTGGTGCCGGAGGCCAGGGGTGCGGTGAGGGTGTCGCCGACGGCCACGGCGGTGCCGCCGGCACTGCCGGTGGTGAGGACGGCGCCGGCGGCCGAGGCCGGTCCGGCCGCCGCGAGGGCGAGGGCGGTGACGGTGCCGGCGAGAGCCGCCAGAGAGCGCTTGCGCATGCGGGTGCCTCTTTCCTGAAGTGGGGTTTCGGACGAGGTGCCGTGCCGTGTGGGATGGCTGGTTCCTCCTGGAGCGCTCCTGGAGTGCTCGCGGAGTGCTCCAGGGAATGCCCCCGGGAGTGCCGCCGCCGCGGGTCCGTCGCGCCTTCTCCGTACGCGACGGGCCCGCGGCGGCGCGCGTGATCGCCGGTTCCGGCAGGTGCGAAGGCCGGGTACGGCGTGGGCGGTTGCCGTGTGCGGGGTGAGCGTTTGCCATGTGCGGGGTGAGCGGTTGCCGTGACGGGGCCGGGAACGCGGCAGCTGCCGCTCGGCGGATCCGGCGCCACGGATCCAGGGAAACAGGGGAAGTTGTAGACCTGATGCTCTGTCAACGTCAATACAGAGAGCGCCAGTTATTGCTCCAGGCCGTGGGCCGCGCACATCCGACACGCTTTTTCCACAACTCCCTTGACCCTTCAATGTAACCGGCGGTAACTTCCTGGAAGGCTACCGCCGCGTAACGAGAAAGCCCTTGCTCCCGCCGGGAGTGTGAGGAGGCGTACGCGGCAGCCGCTGTCCGCGCCAGGACACCGCGCCACTGAAGCCCAACCCGCATTGATCCGTGCCCATGGGAGCAGACATGGCCTCGTCCCCGCACGTCCCGTCCACCGGCAACACCCCCGAGAACCCCGACGACCACAGTTCGCCGTCCGCGTCACCGAGCGACACCGGGAGCGGCGGCGGTGAGCGACGCGGACGGGTCCGGGCCCGCCGGGCCGCCGTGATGGCGGTGCCCGCCACGCTCGTCGCGGCCGGCCTCGCCGTCCTCACCGCCCAAGGCGCGCTGGGTGTGCAGTTCGCCATCTCCGGCATGCCGTTCACCGTCACCGCGACCGACCTGACCGGCACCGGTTTCGAGCAGTTCGGCGCCCTCGACAACATGGCGGACGGCAGTCCCAACGCGGGGGACAGCGGCGGCCAGGTGCTCGTCGTCACCTCCGCGATCAAGAACGCCACGCTGGACCACCTGTGCCAGAGCGTCGACCTCGGCGGCACCAACCTGCTGATCCGCGCGGGCGGCGGCAAGACGAAGGTGAGCGCGACCGACCTGACGACCGACTCGACCGAGCTGTCCGGTGACGCGGCGTTCGACAACATCGAGATCGGCAACGACGCGAGCACGCTGTCCAAGGCGGGCGTGAAGGGCCCGCTCGGCGTCTTCAGCCAGCAGGCCGACACCGTGCACATCGCCAACCTGCGGCAGACCAACTACGCGACCACGGCGGGTGTGTTCAAGCTGCCCGGCCTCAAGCTCGGCTTCAGCAGCTCGGGTTGCTGATCGCCGTGCCGGACCGCGCCCGTCGGGGACCGAGGGCCGCCTTCCGCGCGTGGCGGGCCCGCCGGCCGTTCTGGGGCGGGCTGCTGCTCGCCCTGGGCGGCGGCGAGATCCTGCTGACCGAGAAGGCCTCGCTGAAGGTCGTCATGCACATCGGCATGCAGGGCCTGGCCGGTTATCTGCTGCCGACGCTGATGCTGCTGCTGGGGCTGCTGATCCTGTTCAACCCCTCGCAGCGGCTCTTCTACTCCGTCACCGGCATCCTGGTCACCCTGGGCACCTGGCTGACGTCCAACCTGGGGGGCTTCTTCATCGGCCTCCTCCTCGGCGCCGTCGGAAGCTGCCTCGCCTTCGGCTGGCTCCCGGACCAGGAACCCCGCGTCAGCCGCCGCGAGCGCCGCAGGCAGGCGCGTGCCGAGCGGGCGGCGGCGGACCCGGGCGTGGCCGACCGGGTGGAGCCGGTGGCCTGAGGACCGGGCTCGTGATCAGCTCGCGGTCGCCGGCGGCTTGGGCGCCGGCTCCTCGTCCTTCATGGCCTTCGTCTCGCTCTTGAGGATGCGCAGGGACCTGCCCAGCGCGCGGGCGGTGTCCGGGAGCCGCTTGGAGCCGAAGAGCAAGAGGAACACGATCGCGACGACCAGCAGGTGCCAGGGTTCGAGTCCGTTGCGGAGCATGACCGCCCCTCCTTTGTCTCACATTTCACCGATGAAGCTTGCCGCTTTGCGCAACTGTACAACCCGTGGTGCCGCCGTCCGCGTGGCCGTCCGTCCGCCCGGTGCCTCGCCGGTCGTGGCGGCGCCTGGCCAGGACCAGAGTCACGGCGTAGACGCCGAGGACGGCGGTGAGCAGCAGGTGGTAGCCGGCGGGCAGCGCGGTCATGCCGAGCGCGGCGCCGAGCGGGCTGGGCGGCAGCGCGAGTCCCACGGCGGCGAGGAGGGCGGCGGACCAGCCGACCGGGCCCGGCCGCCCGCCCTCGGCGAGGTGCCGGCCGCCGCGCAGGAGCAGCATCACCAGGGCTTGGGTGAGCAGGTTCTCGGTGAACCAGGCGGAGTGGAACACGGCCTGGTCGTCCAGCGCGTCGGGACCGCGCAGGGCGAGGGCGAGGACGGCGAAGGTGGCGAGGTCGGCGACGGCGTTGAGGACGCCGAACGCGGTGATGAACCGGAGCAGGGCGGGGGGCCGCAGTACCGTCGGCCGGCGCAGCGCGGGCGCGCCGGGGCGGTCGTGGGCGAAGGCGAGCTGGGCGGCGTCGAAGCACAGGTTCTGGGCGAGTACCTGGACCGGGAGCATCGGCAGGAAGGGCAGCAGCAGCGCGGCGGCGAGCATCGCGAGGACGTTGCCGAGGTTGGAGGAGAGCGTGACGCGGAGGTAGGAGGCGATGTTGGCGCTGCCGCGGCGGCCCGCGACGACGGCGTGGCCGATCGCGGTGAGGTCCTTCGCGGCGAGCACCACGTCGGCGCTCTCCCGGGCCACCGGCACCGCTCCCCTGGGCGCGAGGCCGACGTCGGCGGCGAGCAGCGCGGGCACGTCGTTGACGCCGTCGCCGAGGAAGCCCACGGTGTGGCCGGCGGCGCGCAGTGCGGTGACGAGGTCCGCCTTGTCCCGGGGGGTGCAGCGGGCGACGACGGTCGTGGCGCCGGCCGGCAGGGGTCCGGTGCCGTCCGCCGCGGTGCGCACCTCGCCCGGTTCCAGGCCCAGGTCCCGGCAGACGCGGGCGGCGGTGCCGGGGTGGTCGCCGGTGAGGACGTGCACGGTGATGCCGAGAGCGGTGAGCGCGCGCAGCGACTCGGCGGCGCCGGGGGCGGGTTCGTCGTGGAAGGTGACCAGTCCGCGGAAGGTGAGGCCGTGTTCGTCGGCGGGGGTGAGGAGGCTGGCCCGGGGGCCGGTGGCGCCCGGGCCCGGATACAGCGGGTGGTGCGGGAGTTCGGTGGCGGCGACGGCCAGGACCCGCCGGCCGGCCGCGGCCTCACGTCCGGCGCGGGCGAGCAGCCGCCGCCGCTCGCCGCCGGGCAGGTCGCAGCGGTCGAGTACGTCCTCGGCTGCGCCCTTGGTGATCAGCAGCCGCCGGCCGCCGAGCGGGTCGGCGACGAGGGTGGTGGCCAGGCGCCGGCCGGGTTCGACGGGCAGGGCGGCCAGGCCGTCGTACTCCTCGCCGGTCGGCCCCGCGGCGTCCAGGAGTGCCGCGTCGAGGGCGTCCGGGGTGGGCAGTTCGGCGAGGTGCAGGGTCCACCAGGCGGCGACGGCGGCCCAGTGCAGCGCCTCCGGGTCGTCGTGGCCGTCGGGTCCGAGGGAGCGGGCGGCGACGGGCCGGTCCTGGGTGAGGGTGCCGGTCTTGTCCACGCAGAGCACGTCGACGGCGCCGAGGTCGTGCAGCGCGGGCAGCCGGCGTACGACGACCTGCCGCGTGCGGGCCAGGCCGGCGGCGCCCCGGGCCAGGCAGGTGGTGACGATGACCGGCAGCATCTCGGGGGTGAGTCCGACGGCCACGGCGACGGCGAACGGCAGCGTCTCCAGGCCCCGGCCGCGCAGCACGGCACCGGCCATCAGCACGAGCGGCGGGGTCAGGAGCATGAAGCGCACCAGGACCCGGGCGATGCCGTGCACGGACCGGTCGAAGGCGCTCGGCACCCGGTGGTCCGGCACCGGGTGCGCGGCGGCGAACCGGGTGCGCGCCCCGGTGTGGACGACGACCGCGGTGGCGGTGCCCGCCGTCACCACGCTGCCCTGGAAGCACAGATGGTCCTCGGCGCGCGGCTCGGGCAGGTCGGCGGCGGCCTTGGAGACGGGCGAGGACTCTCCGGTGAAGACGGCCTGACTGACCGTCAGCCCACGCGACCTGAGCAGGCGGATGTCGGCGGGGACGAGGTCGCCGGGGGCGAGCCGGACGACGTCGCCGGGCACCAGGTCGGTCACCGGCAGTTCCCGGACCCGGGGATCGGCGGTGTCGTCGGGGCGGCGCAGCACGGTGGCCGTGCCGGCGACCAGGTGGCGCAGGGTCGCGAGGGAGCGGTCGGCGCGGCGCTCGCCGGTGGCCCGCAGCACACAGCTGACGGCGACGAGGGCGAGGATCACGGCGGCGGTACCCCAGGAGGCGACGAACGCCGAGACCAGGCCGAGGGTGAGCAGCACGGCGGTGAACGGGTCGCGCAGGGCGCGCAGCCAGCGGGCCGGCCAGGACAGGGCGCGCGACCGGGGCGGGATGTTCTCCCCGACGGCGGCTAGCCGGGCGGCGGCCTCGGCCTCGGTGAGTCCGCGGGGACCGGTCTCCAGGCGGCGCAGCACCCGCAGAGCGGTGTCGGTCACGGGCTCAGAGGCCACGGAGGCGGCGTGCCGGGACGGCGGCGGGCGCGTCGCGTTCGGCGAGGTGGCCGACCAGGAGGCGTACGACCTCGACGACGGCGGCCTGTTCGGCGGTGTCGACGAAGTAGACCTGGCGGCGGCCCTCGCGGCGGGAGCGGACCAGGCCGGCGAGCTTGAGCTTGGTCAGGTGCTGGCTGACGGCGGGCAGGGCGCCGCCGACCCGTGCGGCGAGGCCCGTGACGTCGCTCTCGCCCTGGACGAGCGCCCACACGATGTGCAGCCGGGCGGGCGAGGCGAGCAGTCCGAAGGCGGCGGCCGCCTCGGCGAGCACCTCGGCGGAGGGGTCCTGGTAGCCGGTGCCGGGCGCTGTCGCCACTGTCGCCGTCCTCCGTCGCGTCGTCACTGTGGTTCGTCTGTGTCGGGGATTCAGTCTAGGGCGGACGGAACTTCTCGGCGGTCCCGCTAGTTTCTACGGTGCTGTAGAAGTTGCGGTCGGGTGCCGTGGGGCTGCCCGGCCGGTGATTCGAGGAGTGCGCATGGCCCTGTGGGACCGCATCAAGGACTCGGCGTCGCAGATGCAGACGCAGTTGGTGGCGAAGAAGAACGACCTGAAGAGCGGGGCGTTCCGGGACGCGAGCATGGCGATGTGCGCGCTCGTGGCCGCCGCCGACGGCACGGTCGATCCGGCGGAGCGGCAGCGGGTGGCCCAGCTCATCGCGACGAACGAGGTGTTGGGGAACTTCCCGGCGGACGACCTGCGGCGCCGCTTCGAGGCGAATCTGGACAAGCTGACGGCCGACTTCGCCTTCGGCAAGGTGAGCGTGCTCCAGGAGATCGCCAAGGCGAAGAAGAAGCCCGCCGAGGCGCGTGCCGTCGTTCAGATCGGCATCGTGATCGGCGGTGCGGACGGGGACTTCGACAAGACGGAGCAGGCGGTGGTGCGCGAGGCGTGCTTCGCGCTGGACCTGCCGCCGCACGAGTTCGACCTCTGAGGTCCGGCCGGGGCGGGGGCGCACCGCGCCTCCGCCCCCGGCGGCGTCACAGGTCCGCGAGGCTCCGCAGCAGTCCGGTCGCCGTGGCGATGTCCGCGGTGAGCGGCCGGTCCTCGGTCCCCGAGGGCAGTACGGCGGCGGCGAGGCCGAAGGCCGCTACCGCCGGCGGCGCCGGGTGCAGCCGCAACGCCCGTACGGCGGCGACGAGTTCGCAGGCGAGGACGGTGGCGTAGGCGGCGGTGGCGCGTTCGGTGCCGCGCGCCGCCTGCCCGGCGAAGCCGGCGGCCTCCTCAAGGCCCTGGGAGAGCACGGCGTGCCCGGCAGAGGCCGGGGCGGCGGCCGCGGCGCGCAGTTCCGCGAGCGCGGAGTTGGCGGTGTACTCCAGGATCATCGCGCCGGAACTGCCCGCGGGGCCCGTCGCGAGGAAGGCGGGCAGACCGGTGAGGTCGGTGCGGTACAGCGCGGACAGCCGGGCCGCGGAGAGCTGGGCCGTCTTCAGCAGGGCCAGGTTCAGGGCGTCGAGGGCGAGGGCGAGGTGGACGGCGAAGAAGCCGCCGTGGTGGTAGAGGTGGCCGTCGGGGGTGAGGACGGGGTTCTCGGACGGGCAGTTGATCTCGGTCTCGACGATCCGGCGCAGGGCGTCCGAGGCCTCCAGGGCGGCGCCGTGCACCTGCGGGAACGCCCGGAAGCCGAACGGGTCCTGGATCCGGCGCCCTTGTGCGGAGGGCCGGTCGGGCAGGCCGAGCAGCCGCCGTACCTCGGCGGCGGCGCGGGCGGGCCCGGGATAGGGCCGTAGCGCGTGCACCGGCTCGGCGTACGCCTCCGGCGAGCCGGACACGGCGGCGAGGGACAGCGCGGCCACGGCATGGGTGGCCCGCAGCAGCCGCTCCACCTCATGCCCGGCGAGCGCGGCCTGCCCGAGCGTGAGGGCGTTGCTGCTGAGCAGCGCGAGGGCGTCCCCGGGCCGGGGGGTGACCGGAGCGGGCAGGTCACCGGCGGACGGGGGCGGAATGTCGTTGCTGCCCTGAACCGGAGTCGGGGCCGGGGCCGGGGCCGCGGTCGCGGTCGCGGTCGGCGCCTGCCGGGCGACCCCCTCGGGACCCCAGGTCAGCTGCCGGGGCATCCGTTGCGCACCGGCGCCTTCGCCACGGCCGTCCCCCACCTGTTCGGCACCACCCGCGTCCGGCGCCCCCCACGCGTCGCCGCCCGGACAACCCGCCGCCCCGCCCGACCCCCCTCGCCCGGATCCGAGCCAGGGCCGCTCCCCCAGCAGCGTCAGCCCCGTCTGGGCCAGTGCCGTCAGGTCGCCGGTGCCGACGGCGCCGTACTCGTGGACGGCGGGGTGGACCCGGAGCCGGAGGGCGTCGGTGAGGGCGGTGATGAAGGAGGGGTGGATGCCGGAGCCGGCGGCGAGGAGCTGGTTGGCGCGTATGGCGAGCATCGCGCGGACTGTGCGGGCGGGCAGCGGACGGCCCGCGCCGCCCGCGTGGCTGCGCAGCAGGCGCAGCCCGTGCGCGGTCTCCTCGCCCGCGTCCACGGCCACCGAGCGCTGCGCGCCGACGCCGGTACCGCGGCCGTACCAGCGGCCGGTGGCGGCGAGCCGGTCGGCCGTCGCGCGGGCGCGGCGGACCCGGTCGAGCGCGCGCGGGTCGACGGCCGGTTCGGCCAGAGCGTCGGTCAGCCGGACCAGCCCGGCCAGGGAGAGGCCCGTACCGTCGAGGACGACCCGCGCGACGTGGGTGTCCCCCGGTTCCGGGGGCACCCACGTCGTCGGTTCCATGGCCGTCGCCGGCGGCGCGTCAGTCGAGGCCGGCGGACTTCAGCCAGGTCTTGGCCACGTCCAGCGGGTCCTTGTTGTCGGCCTGCACCTCGGTGGCCAGCTTCAGCAGCGCCTCGGTGTCGAGCTTGGCCGAGACGGCGTTGAGCGCGGCGACTCCGGTGTCGTTCAACGCGCCCTTGTAGGCGAGCGGCTGGACGTTCTCGAAGCCGAAGAGGTTCTTCGGGTCCTGGAGGACGACGAACTTCTCCTTGGCGATGGTCGGGTCCGTGGAGAAGACGTCGGCGACCTGCACCGCGTCCTTCTTCAGCGCGGCCTGGGTGAGCGGGCCGCCGGCGTCCAGCGCCTTGAAGGACTTGAACTCCAGGCCGTAGACGGACTTCAGGCCGACGAGCCCCTGCTGCCTGGTCTGGAACTCCGGCGAGGCGCCGATGACCAGGTCCTTGGCGATGTCCTTGAGGTCGGCGATCGAGGACTTGGTGGTGAGGCCGTACTTCTTCGCGGTGGCCGCGTTGACGGTGACCGAGTCCTTGTCCTCCGCCGCCGAGGGCTTCAGCAGGGTCAGCTTGGAGTCGAGCTTGGCCTCGATGGCCGCCGTGGTGTCCTCGACGGTCTTGGGCGCCGCCTTCTGGTCGAGGTAGGCGAGCAGGGCGCCGTTGTACTCGGGCAGCACCGAGATGGAGCCGTTCTTGAGCAGGCCGTACGTGGTCTCGCGGCTGCCGATGTTCGGCTTGTAGGTGACCTTGATGCCCTTGGCCTTGAGCGCCTCGCCGTAGATGTCGGCGAGCAGGGTGCTCTCGGCGAAGTTGTTCGAGCCGACGACAACGCTGTCACCGCTCGCCTTCGGCTCGTTCAGGGGGTTGTCCGACTTGTCGTCACTGGAGGAACAGCCCGCCAGCAGAGCCGTCGCCGCCGCGAGGGCGATCGCCGCCGCGCCTCGGTTCTTCCGGATGGACCTGCTGATGTGGGTTGTCGAAGTCACGTACTGATCCAATCCAGCCGGTTCTCGGTCAGTCAAGTGCGGCAGGTCACCGATTGGACTCGATCTGTGGTCAGTTGTGCGCGCCCGGAGGTCCCTTTGTAACGGATTCTTGATGAAAGGAGCGCTCATGGACCCCTCAAGTGGCCTGTAGTCTCGGCCGCGTCGAGATCGGCCACAGCGGTGTACGGGGCCCGCTTCGGTGTCGTGACGCAGGCGGTTGACGGGGGGCCGAGGCCCCCCGCGAGACACCCATGAAGGAGGCCCGGTGTCCACGAACCAGGTGGACGCGCCAGTCCGGCACGCCCCCGTACGGGGCGGAGCACGGGGTTTCGCCGACCGCTGGCCCTTCCGGCGCAAACTCAACCTGCTGGTCGGCATCCCGCTCGCGGTGATCGCCGCCCTGCTGTCGTACCTGTTCACCGACCAGGTCCGGCAGTCGTCGAGCGCCGACTCGGCGGCCCGGCTGGTGCGGAACAGCGCCCAGGTGGCCCGGCTGGTGGACCGGGTGGAGGCCGAGCACCAGCAGGCGATCCTGCTCTCCGCGCGCTACGAGTCCGGCGACGCGCACCCCGCCACCGCCGCCTACCGCGCGGCGCAGAAGGCGGTCGACGCCCAGGTGACGAAGGTGCGCGCGGCCTTCGGCGACCGGCTGCCCGACAACGAGGCGCGGGCGCTGCGCGACATCGAGGGCCTGGGCAGCCTGCGCAGCACGGTGCAGCAGTCGTACCTGCCCGCCGACAACATCGACCCGGCGTACACGAACGCGGCGCAGGGACTGATCGACGGCCTCGGACTCGACCGCGACGGCGACCTCGCCGCCACCTTCACCGGCAACCTGCTCGACTCGCTGCTGCGCGCGGACGCCGCCCACGGCACCTTCGAGACCAACGTGTTCGCGGCCACCACCGGGGACACCAACGCGCTGATCGAGTTCACCAACGCGGTCGGCGCCTACGACCTCTACACCCACCAGGCCGCCCGCTTCGGCCGGTTCGCCACCGAGGAGCAGGCCGAGCGACTCGCCGGCATCGAGCACTCCCCGGCACAGCGCCGGATCGCCGAGTCCTTCGCGGCGCTCCAGGTCGACGTGGGCCGCCTCCAGTCGGAGCACCCGGACGAGATCCGGCAGGCGGTGCAGAGCGCGCTGGACGACTATCCCGCCTACGCCGAACAGGCCCGCCACCGACTGGCGACCACCACCTCGCTGATCGGGCGGATCGCCGACCGCGCCGACGACGCGGCCGTCTCCGCCCGCTGGCGGGCCGGTCTGCTGCTGGGCGGCGCGCTGGTCGCCTTCGCGCTGTGGATCGCCTTCGTGCTGCTGGTGCGCCGATCGGTGATCCGGCCCGTGCAGGCGCTCACCGGGGCGGCGCGCGCGGTCGCCGAGGTGGCCGGACGCGAACTGGCCCGGGTCGCCGACGACGACGCCGAGGACGACGGGCCGCCCCGGCTGCGGGACATGCCGGTCACCGCCCGCGACGAGATCGGCGAGCTGGCGGAGGCGTTCAACCAGGTGCAGACCACCGCCGCCGGGCTGCTGGAACGCCAGGTGCTCAGCCGGCGCAACACCGCCGAGATGTTCGGCAACGTGGGCCGCCGGGTCAGCAATCTGACGGCACGTCAACTCGCCCTGATCGACGCCGTGGAGCGGGGTGAGACCGATCCCGCGCTGCTGGAGCGGCTGTACTCCATCGACCACATCGCCGTACGACTGCGCCGCAACGCCGACAGCCTGATGCTGCTGGCCGGCATCCGCGAGAGCGTGCTGGACGGAGAGCCGACCGCGCTGTCCAACGTCGTCCGGGCCGCGCTCGGGCAGATCGAGGGCTATCAGCGGGTACGGCTGTACGCGGCGGCGGACGCCCTGGTCGCGCCCGACGTCATCGGCGACCTCACGCTGATGATCGCCGAACTCCTGGAGAACGCGGTGTCGTTCTCACCGGAGGGCAGCCCCGTCGAGGTCACCGTCCGCTCGGGGGCCGAGGGCGCGCACGTGGTGGTCACCGACCACGGTCTGGGCATGAGCACCGAGCGGCTGGCCGAGGAGAACGCCCGGTTGATCCGCCGGGAGCGCCTGGACCTGGTGCCGACCAAGGTGCTGGGCCTGTTCGTGGTGGGCGCGCTGGCCCGCCGCTGGGAGACGGCCGTCGAGCTGACCCGTACCCCGGGCGGCGGTGTGACGGCGGAGGTGTCCCTGCCGCCGTCCCTGCTGCTCGCCCCGGCGCCGGTGACCGAGCCGAAGCCGGCCGCCGTACCGGCCCGGGTCCCGTCGTCCCCGGCCCCGGCCCCGGCACGCGCCACCGTCGCCGAGGGCACCGGCCCGCTCCCCCGCCGGATCCCGCGCCGCGATCCGGAGCCCGGCCCGGAGCACACGCCGACGGCCGACGCGGCACCAGCCACTCCGGCCGCCCCCACCGAGCCCGGCACCGACGCCGCCCGCCCCCTGCGCCGCCGGGTGCGGGGCGCCACGCTGCGGACCACCACCGGTGCCGCGCCCACCGCGCCGGCCGCCGTGCCCGCCCGGGACGCCGAGGCCGAGCGGGACGCCCTGGAGGAGTTCGAGGCCGCCGTGGCCCGCGCCCAGCGGGACAGCGACACGGTCAGCCTCGCCCGCCCGGACGCGCCCGCCACCGCCACGGACACCGACCTGCCACGCGGCCACCCCGCCCCCGGCACCCCCGCCGCGGGAGCACAGCGGGCGGGCACCCCGCCCCACGACCAGAACCACCTTCCGGAAGGAGCCGAGCAGTGAGCACGTCGACAGGTGACAATCCGACGGGCGGCACGCCGGGCGATCTCAAGGCGGCCGCGGCCGACTTCACCTGGCTGCTGAACCGTTTCGCGACCGAGACCGCGGGCGTCGTCGACGCGATCGCGGTGTCCTCCGACGGTCTGCTGATCGCCGTGTCGGAACTGCGCGAGCCCGCCGACTCCGAGCGGCTCGCGGCCATCGTCTCCGGGATCACCAGCCTGGCCGCGGGCGCTTCCGGCAACTACGGCCTGGGCGGCCTGAACAAGGTCATCATCGACCTGGAGGGCGGCCATGTGCTCGTCTCCGCGATCGGCAGCGGCGCCGTGCTCGGCGTCGTCACCGACAAGGAGGCCAAGCTCGGCAACATCGCCTACGAGATGACCCTGTTCGCCAACCGCGCGGGCGCCGCGCTCAGCCCGCAGCTCGTGCTGGAGCTGAAGAACAGCGTCGGCGCGGCGTCGGCGCGCTGAGGAGGAGACCGTACCCATGGCGGACGCCGGTACGGACAGCGCCCCGGTCGCGGACCCGGAACCGGTCGGACCCGCCTCCGCCGTACGGCCGTTCCTGGTCACCGCCGGCCGGGTGGCGGACGGCGGTTCCGGCCGGGCGATGCCGGTGGAGACCCAGGTGGTGGCGACCGCCGCCGGTCTCGCCGCGCTCGGCCGGCTCTCCTTCGAGCAGTACGACATCGTCGCCGCGTGCCGGCTGCCGCAGTCCCTCGCGGAACTCGCGGCCCGGCTGCGGCTGCACCTCAACGTGGTCCGTGTGCTGGCCGAGGACCTGCGCGAGGCCGGCCGGCTCGCGGTGTACGTGCCGGACACCGACGCCACGCACGACGCGTCCGTCCTGCGCAGGCTCATCGATGGCCTCCGGGCCATCCCCGACTCCGAAGGGGTATCGAGTGACTCCGACTGAACCGCTGGTCCGGGGCGCCGCCGCGCCCGGTGCGGTCCGGCCGCCGCTGCCGGTGAAGATGGTGATCGCGGGCGGCTTCGGCGTGGGCAAGACCACCGCCGTCGGCGCGATCTCGGAGATCGAGCCGCTGACCACGGAGGCGTCCATCACCGAGGTCGCGGCCGGGGTGGACGACCTCACGCACACCCCGCGCAAGACCACGACGACCGTGGCGATGGACTTCGGCTGTCTCACCATCGACCCGACGCTGAAGCTGTACCTGTTCGGCACCCCCGGGCAGGAGCGGTTCGGGTTCATGTGGGACGACATCGTGGAGGGCGCGGTCGGCGGGCTGGTCATCGTCGACACCCGGCGCCTCGACGACTGCTACGCGGCCGTCGACTACTTCGAGCACCGGGGCATCCCGTTCGCCGTCGCCGTCAACGCCTTCGACGGGAGGGTCGAGCACACGCTGGAGGAGGTCCGCTGGGCGCTGGACGTCTCCGAGGGCGTGCCGGTCACGGTGTTCGACGCCCGGGAGCGGGGCTCGGTGCGGGACGCGCTGCTCGTCGTACTGGAGCTGGCGCTGGCCCGCACCGAGGGGTGAGCGCCCTCAGGTGCCGCGCCGTACCCCCGGGGACACGGTGAGCCGGGCCGCCGCCCAGAAGATGGCGAGGGTCACGAGGGCGAGGCCGGCGACCAGGGTGGCGCCGCCCACGACCTTCTCGTAGTCCTTCTGGTAGAGCCCGTCGATGATGTAGCGGCCGAGTCCGCCGAGGCTGACGTAGGCGGCGATGGTGGCCGTGGAGACGATCTGGATGGCCGCCGTGCGCAGGCCGCTGAGGATCAGCGGGAGCGCGACCGGCACCTCCACCTGGAGCAGCACCCGGGTCTCGGGCATGCCCATGCCCCGGGCCGCGTCCACGGGTGAGGGGTCGACGGAGCGGATCGCCTCGTAGGTGGTGACCAGGATGGGCGGGACGGCGAGCACCACCAGCGGGATCATCACCGGCAGCAGGCCGAAGCCGATCCAGATGAACATCAGGACCAGCAGGCCGAAGCTGGGCAGGGCCCGGCCGGCGGTGGCCAGCAGCGCGAGGGTGTTGCCGCCCCGGCCGTAGTGGCCGGTGAGCAGGCCGACGGGCAGCCCGATCGCGGCGGCGATGAGCAGCGCCTCCAGCGAGTACCGGACGTGCTCGGCGAACCGGGTGGGGATGCCGTCGTACCCGTGCCAGTGGGCGGTGTCGCTGAAGAAGGCGTGTGCGAAGTCCAGGACGTTCACCGGGCGGCGCCCTTCCTCGGCATCCACGGCGTGAGCAGCAGGCGGACCAGGACCAGCGCGGCGTCGGCGAGCAGGCCGAGCACGGCGATGGTCAGGACCGCGTTCACGGCGAGGACGGGACGGTGGTAGATCTGCGCGTCGTACAGCATGTTGCCGAGCGCTCCCTGGTTGCCGATCAGCATGCCGACGCTGACCAGCGAGATGCTGGACACGGTCGCCACCCGCAGGCCGGCGATGATGGCCGGTACGGCGATGGGGAGCTGCACCTGGAAGTAGCGGCGGACCGCGCCGAAGCCCATGGCCTGCGCGGCGGCCAGCGTTTCGGGCGGCACCGAGCGGACGCCGTCCACGATCGCCGGGACGAGCACCACGAGGCTGTAGAGCGCCAGCGGGATCATCACGGTGGTCTCGCTCTGCCCGAAGTAGTCGATGAGGACCACGAAGAAGGCCAGCGAGGGGATGGCGTAGAGCACGGTGGTGAGGCCGAGGACGGGCGGGTAGACCCAGCGGAAGCGCACGCAGAGCTGGGCGATGGGCAGCGAGAGCAGCAGCCCGGCCAGCACCGGCAGCAGGGCCTCGCGCAGATGCAGGCCGACGAGGCCGAGGTAGCTGTGCTGGAGGTCGCTCGGGAGGTCGAAGAAGCCGTTCATCACCCGGCCTTCACCTCGGCCTGTCCGGCGGCATGCTCGGCGGCCTGCTCCGCGACGCGGCTGTGGGCGGTCCGGATGGCCTCGCCGATGACCTGCTGGGAGACGACGCCGACGGCGCGCCCCTCGCCGTCCACGGCGACGGCCCACCCGGTCGGCGAGAGCACGGCGCCGTCGAGCGCGGTGCGCAGCGAGTCGGTGCCGGGCACGAACGGGCGCCCGTACGGCAGGAGTCGGTCCGTGTCGACGGCGCCGGCGGTGAGCCGGTCCGGCTCGCTCCAGCCGAGCGGCCTGCCGTCCAGGTCGGTGACGAGGAGGTAGGGGGCGCCGGCGCGGGAGGCGAGCTGTTCGGCGCCGGCGTCGACGGCGACCACCGGCGCGGTCTGCAACTCCAGTTCCGTGGTGGGGAAGAAGGAGAGCCGGCGGATGCCGCGGTCGGCGCCGAGGAAGTCCTCGACGAAGGGGTCGGCGGGTGCGCTGAGCAGTTCGGCGGGCGGCGCGAACTGGGCGAGCCGGCCGCCGGTGCGCAGCACGGCGACCATGGTGCCGAGCTTGATGGCCTCGTCGATGTCGTGGGTGACGAAGACGATGGTCTTGCCCAGTTCGCTCTGGATGCGCAGGAGTTCGTCCTGGAGTCCCTTGCGGACCACCGGGTCGACGGCGGAGAACGGCTCGTCCATCAGCAGGACCGGCGGGTCGGCGGCGAGGGCGCGGGCCACGCCGACGCGCTGCTGCTGGCCGCCGGAGAGCTGGTAGGGGTAGCGCTTGGCCAGGGCGGTGTCGAGGCCGACGCGTTCCATCAGTTCGGCGGCCCGGGCGCGTGCCTGCTGCTTGGGCCGGCCGAGCAGCCGGGGCACGGTGGCGATGTTGTCGAGGATGGTGCGGTGCTGGAAGAGCCCGGCGTTCTGGATGACGTAACCCATCGAGCGGCGCAGGGTGTTGACCGGCTGCTGCCGGATGTCCTTGCCGTCGAGGAGGATGCCGCCCTCGCTGGGCTCCACCATCCGGTTGATCATCCGCAGGGTCGTCGTCTTGCCGCAGCCCGAGGGCCCGACGAGGACGGTGATCGCGCGGTCCGGTATGTCCAGCGACAGCCGGTCGACCGCGACCGTGCCGTCCGGGTACCGCTTGGTGACTGAGTCTATCCGTATCAAAACGCCGAATACCCTTCGGGTTTGGCAGAGGTCCGCCTGCTTCCGGCCACGGTCGTTCCTGCGCCGGCCACTGCGGGGAGAGTCTAGACGGCGAGTGTTTCAGCACTTTGGCGGGAGACGACGGAGGCCTCATTCCTCGGCCGGCGCGTCGTCGCGGCGCGGGTGCGGCCGGGCCGCGAGCACCGCGACGTCGTCCTCGGCCCGCCGGGCCTGGAGCCGGTCGACGATGGTCTCCAGCACCTCGTCCACGCCGGCGCCGCCGGGGAAGCGGAGCGCGGCCAGCCGGGCGAGGGAGCGGTCGATGTCCTCGCCCCGGTGTTCCACGAGTCCGTCGGTGAAGAGCACGAGCGTCTGGCCGGGCGCGAGCGTGTGGGTGGCCGACTCGTAGCCGCCCAGTCCGGTGCCGAGCGGCGGTCCGACGGGCACCGGCAGCAGCGCGGCCTCGCCCTCGGCGGTGATGAGCACGGGCGGCAGGTGTCCGGCGCTGGACAGCGTCACCTGATGCCGGCCGGGGTCGACCCGGGCCAGCAGACAGGTGGCGGGTCTGCGGTCCTCCTCGGTGGAGGCGATCTCGTCGAGCTGGCGCAGCACCCGGTGCGGGGGCAGTTCGGAGGCGGCGATGTAGCGCAGCGAGGAGCGGTAGGCGCTCATGTCGACGGCGGCCTCCAGGCCGTGCCCCATCACGTCGCCGACCACCAGCAGGGTCCGGCCGAAGTGCAGCCGTACGGTCTCGCACCAGTCGCCGCCGACCAGGGCGTTGCCGCCGACGGGCAGATAGCGCAGGGCGACGTCCAGGTTGGGGTGCGGGCGGCCGGGCGCGGCGAGCAGGGCCCGCTGGAGGTCGCCGGCGGTGCGGCTGACCTCGTCGTAGGCGCGGGCGTCGCGGATGTGGGCGGCGGCGCGCTCGGCGAGCAGGGCGAGCAGTTCGGCCTCCGCCCGGCGCGGCGGCCGACCGTCCCGGGCCCACACCAGGGCGCCGGACACGTCCGTCCCGCCGACCAGCGGCAGGTACAGGGCGGTCCCGGCCGCGTGCTCGGACCAGGGCTCGGGTCCCTTGCCGGCCGCCGCGACGGCCGCCTCCCGGGCGACGGCGGCGGCCCAGCGGGCGTCGGGCAGCACGCCGGGGTCCCCGGCGACGGCCTCGTACCCGGAGGCAGCCTCGTGCCCCGAGACGGCGGTCCCGGTCCGGCGCAGGACGGCGGCGGTGCCACCGGCGAGCCGGACCGCCGCGCGGGTCAGCTCGGCGCAGGTCGCCGCCTCGTCCAGGGTGGTGCCGATACCGGCCAGCACCTCCCGCAGCGCGCCGAGCCGCACCCCGGGCTCCTCCGCCTCCTCGGCCCGGCCGTCCGCGCGGCCGTCACCGTCAAAGGGCTCCGGCCCGCGGCGGGACAGGATCCAGCGCGCCACACCCCACACCCTCACAGCGTCTCAAACCGGAGCGGGCCGGGCACCGGTCACACCGGCCCCGGCCCGCGCCGGCCGGCTCAGCCCTCCTCGGGGTCGAGCCGCAGGGAGATCGAGTTGATGCAGTACCGCTGGTCGGTCGGGGTCGGATACCCCTCCCCCTCGAACACGTGCCCGAGGTGGGAGCCGCAGCGGGCGCAGCGCACCTCGGTGCGGACCATCCCGTGCGAGCGGTCCTGGATCAGCTCCACGGCGTCGGTGTCCTTCGGGTCGTAGAAGGACGGCCAGCCGCAGTGCGACTCGAACTTGGTGTCGGAGGTGAACAGGTCGGCACCGCAGGCGCGACAGGAGTACACGCCCTTGGTCTCGGTGTCGGTGTACTCACCGGTGAAGGCCGGTTCGGTGCCGGCCTGGCGCAGCACGGCGTACTCGGCCGGGTTCAGCTCCGCGCGCCACTGCTCGTCCGGCTTCTCGACGTCGTACGACATGAGCGTCAGCCCCTTACTGCGACAAACGGTCCAGGATCAGCGGGCCCAGGTCGGTCACGTCGCCCGCGCCCATGGTGAGAACGAGATCGCCGGGCTTCGCCATTCCCGCGATCACGGCCGGGATCTCGGCCTTGTCATGTACGGCGGTGACGTCGGCGCCCGCGGCGCGCGCGGCCTCGATGATCAGCTCGCTGGTCACCCCGGGGATCGGGTCCTCGCGGGCCGGGTAGATGTCGAGCACCACGGAGGCGTCGGCGAGGGCGAGGGCCTGCCCCATCTCCTTGCCCAGCTCCTGGGTGCGGGAGAACAGGTGCGGCTGGAAGACGACGAGGATCCGGGAGTCGCCGGCGGCGGCGCGCATGGCCTCCAGGTCGGCGGTCATCTCGGTCGGGTGGTGCGCGTAGGAGTCGATCACCTGCACGCCCGCGGCCTCGCCCTTGAGCTGCAGGCGGCGCTTGACCCCGGTGTACGCGGCGATCGCCGGGGCCAGCTCGGCGGCCGGGACGCCGAGGGCGGCACCGGCGGTGAGCGCGGCGACGGCGTTGAGCGCGTAGTGGCGGCCGGGCACCGAGACCGCGAAGGTCAGCTCCCGCCCGTCCAGCACGACGGTCACCTCGCTCTTCAGGCCCTGCGGCACCACGGACAGCACCCGCACGTCGGCGTCCGCCGCCTCGCCGTACGTCACCACGCGCACCGCGCTCCCCCGGACCCGGCGGGTCAGCTCCCGGGCGCCCTCCTGGTCGGCGGAGACCACCAGCGTGCCGCCCTCCGTGATCCGGCCGACGAAGGTCTCGAACGACTCGTGGATCTCGTCCATGGACGCGTAGTTGGCGTGGTGGTCCAGCTCCACGTTGAGGATGATGGCGACCTCGGGCGCGTACTTGTGGAAGCTGCGGTCGCTCTCGTCCGCCTCGGCGACGAAGATGTCGCCCGCGCCGTGCAGCGCGTTGGAGCCGGGCGCGTCCAGGTCGCCGCCGATCGCGTACGACGGCTCCAGGCCCAGCGCGCCGAGCGAGACCGCCAGCATGGAGGTGGTGGTGGTCTTGCCGTGGGTACCGGCCACGGCGATCGGGCGCAGCCCCGCCATCAGCGCGGCGAGCGCGTCGGAGCGGTGCACCACCGGGACGCCCAGCTCGGCGGCGCGGGCCAGCTCCGGGTTGTCCTGGCGGATCGCCGAGGAGACGACGACACAGCTCGCGTCGTCGGCGAGGTACCCGGCGTCGTGCCCGATGCGCACGGTCACGCCGAGCGCCCGCAGCGCCTCGGCGGTCGCCGATTCCCGGGCGTCGCTGCCGGCCACCCGGGCGCCGCGCTGGGCCAGGATCTTGGCGATGCCCGACATCCCGGCGCCGCCGATGCCGATGAAGTGCGGTCGGTCCATGGCGGCAGGAAGGCCGGGTGCCATGCGTTTCTCCCAGGGTTTCCGGTACGGGGCTGAGCGCGCCCTAGCCTATGCGCTCGCGTCCCCGGCTCCCCGCAGGGAGGGCCACGGCCGCCGCGCCGGTCAGGCCTTGCTGTGCGAGAACAGCTTGAGCACCGGCACCCCGACCTTGTGCCGGGCCCGGGAGGCCCAGTCGCGGTGGAAGAACTCCTCCACGTAGTGCGGGTCGGTCAGCACGATCACCTCGTCCGCGCCGACCTCGGCCACCAGGGTCTTCAGCGCGTCCAGCGGGTGGTCCTCGACCAGCCGGCCCTCCGCGCGGCTGCCCGAGGAGCGCAGCGCCTGGAGCGAGACGTCCAGCGCCTGCCGGCCCACGCCGCGGGCGTCGTCACCCTCCGGTGTCTCCCCTTCGCGCACGGCGTCGTCGAGTTCGCCAAGCGCGATGTCGTCGATGGCCCGCAGCAGGCGGTCCGCCTGGTCGCCGCGCGGCTGGAGCAGCACGTGGAACGCCACCGGCTCTTCTCCGTGCAAGGTGGTGACGAACTCCACGTCGGCGGACGTGAGGGCCTTCTCGATCATCAGAACGCTTGTGAACACCAAACGCCTCTTCTCCTCTGTGGGCCCGGTCCGGGCCCTTGCGGAAACCATCCTTCCCCGTGATCGCACGGGTACTGCCGGACTTAGTCTGCCCGCCGGACGCTAACCGGAACGAAAGATTCCGGAGATCTCAGGAGCGCCGGTACCTGCCGAATAGAAATCCGTCCTCCTCCAGCAGCGAGACGAGCCCGAACCGGCGCGGCACGGCGACCGACGGTCCCCCGGCGATCCGCTGCGCGTCCCCCGCCGTGAGCGTCGGCGAGACGGTCAGGCACAGCTCGTCCAGCACCTCGGCGGCGATCAGCTGGCCGAGCAGCCGGGGGCCGCCCTCGGTGAGCAGCCGGGTGTGGCCCAGTTCGGCGAGGGCGCCGACCAGGCGGGCGGGTTCGACGCCCGTCCCCTCGCCGGCGATCACCACCCGGGCACCGGCCTGCTCGGCGGCGGCGATCCGCTCGGGCGCCGCGGCGGCCCCGGTGAGCACCAGGGTCGGGACCAGCGGCGAGGTGAACAGCGGCAGCGAGAAGTCCAGCTCCAGGCTCGCGGTGACGACGGCGACGGCGGGGGCCGGCCCCTGCCCCGCCGCCTGACGGGCGGCCGCGAACTCCGCCCGGGCCCTGGCCGGGCGGTACCCCTCCTGCCGTACCGTTTCCGCACCCACCACGACGACATCCGCCAATGCCCGCAGCGTGCCGAAGATACGCATGTCGGCGGCGCTGGAGATGGGCTGGGAGTGCCCCTCGTGCTGGGCGGCGCCGTCCAGCGAGGAGACCATGTTGGCCCGCAGCCACGGCCGCGCCGGTCCGGACACCCGGGCGGGATAGGCGTAGGCGGCGGCCAGCTCGGCGAGGGCCCACTCGCGGCCGGTGCGGGCGTCGGCCCCGGCGACCCCGTCCACCCCCGCCGCCTCCGTGTCCCCGCCGGGGGCCTGGGCTGCTGTTTCGTCGGTCACAGGGAACAGGTGTCGCATTCGTGCAGTCTGACACGGCGCTTAGCATGGGTGACCGTGTCGTCCTCCACCTCCGCCCCCGGATCCGGCCCCGCGGCCGGCGCGGGCCCCCTGTCCCTGTGCGCCCGCGAGCCGCGCGTACCCGCCGAGCGGCTGGTCGCCGAGATGGTGCCGCCGCCGCGTTTCGACTCGGTCCGCTTCGCCACCTACCTCCCGGACCCGAACCAGCCCAGCCAGACCGAGGCGGTCCGGGTGCTGGAGGGCTTCGCCGCCGGGCTCGGCGGGGCGCACGCCTCCGGCTCGGGCCGGCGCGGCTTCCTCGGCCTCGGCCGGAGCCGGGCGCCGAAGACCCCGGCCGGGCCGCGCGGGGTGTACCTGGACGGCGGCTACGGCGTCGGCAAGACCCACCTGCTCGCCTCGCTGTGGCACGCCACCCCGGCCGAGCCCGCGCTCAAGGCGTTCGGCACCTTCGTGGAGCTGACCAACCTGGTGGGCGCGCTCGGCTTCCAGCAGACCGTGCGCACGCTGAGCGGCCACCGGCTGCTGTGCATCGACGAGTTCGAGCTGGACGACCCGGGCGACACCGTCCTGGTGTCGACGCTGCTCGGCAAGCTGGTCGAGGCGGGCGTGGCGCTCGCGGCGACCTCCAACACGCTGCCCGGCAAGCTGGGCGAGGGCCGGTTCGCCGCCGCCGACTTCCTGCGCGAGATCCAGGGTCTGTCGGCCCACTTCCGGGCCCTGCGCATCGACGGCGAGGACTACCGCCACCGGGGCCTGCCCGAGGCGCCGGCGCCGTTCACCGACGAGGAGGTGACCAAGGCGGCGTACGCCACCGAGGGCGCCTCGCTGGACGAGTTCACGCGCCTCCTCGACCACCTGGCCAAGGTGCACCCGAGCCGGTACGGCGCGCTGACCGACGGGCTCAAGGCGGTGTGCGTCACCGGGGTGGCGCCGGTGCCGGACCAGTCGACCGCGCTGCGCCTGGTGGTGCTCGCCGACCGGCTCTACGACCGGGAGGTCCCGGTGCTCGCCTCGGGGCTGCCGTTCGACCGGCTGTTCAGCGAGGAGATGCTGAACGGCGGTTACCGCAAGAAGTACTTCCGCGCGATATCCCGGCTCACCGCGCTGGCCCGCGACGCCAAGGGGTTGGTCCAGGCCTGACGGGCGAGTTCACGCCACGCGACCCGCCATTTCCACGCTTCCTCACGCGCTTAACGCGCAGTTAACCCTGCAAAGGACTTTGCAGGGTTAACGTGTTTCTTGACCATCCGTTGACCAGTGCTTGGTGTGCACCAGAGAGACGAACAGGGCGAAGGGGGGCGCATGTTCCGAGGTACGACGTGCCGGCTCGCGCTCGCCGCGGTCGCCCTGGCCGTGCTCGCACTCCAGCTCTTCACTCCCGCGGGACCCTTCGCTTCCGCGCACACTTTCGGTCAGGCAGTGGCCAAGGCCGAGCCCGGACTCACCGTTCCGGCGACACCGGTCCGCGACGGAGCGGAGACGTTCCGCGCCCCGGGCCGCACAGGTGAGCCCGCGAGCGTCCCGCACGTACGCGACCGGCAGCGCGGCTCGGCCTCCGGCTGGGCGCAGGAACACCCCCTGATAACCGGCCGGGCGGCCGAGGCGGCCGCGTCGGAGCCCTCCGACGCGCCGTGGCAGCACGCCCCGAGACTCTCCAGAACCGGTACACCGGCAGCGCTCCAGGTCTTCCGCTGCTGAGATCCTCCGGTGCCGAGACCGCACCTCCCCAGCCGCCGGGGCAGCACATCCCCGGCCGCTGAGACGCACATCCCCGGCCACTGAAGCCGCACCGGCCACCGCCGCCGGCTTCCTACCCACCGCTGCCCCGAGGAGCCCCGCGACCCGGCCGAGGAGCCGGGCCGCTCGCGCCTCACCCCCACATGCCGTGCACGTCCGACGCGCCACCGCGGCGCGCCAGGAGGAATACACACATGCAGCCCCTCATCGACAACGCCCGTACGTTCGGACAGCGCCCTGAGGAGTTCGCCGGCCTCGCCGCGGGCCAGACACCCGAGGTCCTCTTCATCACCTGCTCCGACTCCCGGGTCGTCCCCGCCCTGATCACCGGCGCCCGCCCCGGCCAGCTCTTCGAGCTGCGCACCGCCGGCAACATCGTCCCGCCGCACGCCTCGCAGCACCCCACCAGCGAGGCCGCCACCATCGAGTACGCCGTGGAGGTGCTCGGCGTACGCGACATCGTGGTCTGCGGGCACTCGCACTGCGGCGCCGTCGGCGCCCTGGTGCGCGGCGACGACCTGACCGCCGTACCCGCCGTCCGCGACTGGCTGGCGCACGCCACCCCGCGCCCGGCCGGCGCGGCCGAGGACCCGGAGGTCGCCGAGGGCGTGCAGAGCCACGTCCTGACGCAGCTGCTGCGGCTGCGCTCGTACCCGTGCGTGGAGCGACGGCTGGCCGAGGGCCGGCTCGGCCTGCACGGCTGGTACTACGAGGTGCACACCGGCGCCGTACGGACGCACCGCCCGGACACCGACACCTTCGAGTCCCTGTGAGCGCGCCGATGACCAGCGACCGCACCTCCATATCCCATCCCCCGTCCGCGAGGTTCCCGCATCTGAGGCAGGACTTCGCCGCCTCCCTCGTCGTGTTCCTGGTGGCGCTCCCGCTGTGCGTGGGCGTGGCCGTCGCCTCCGGGGTGCCCGCCGAACTCGGCCTGGTCACCGGCATCGTGGGCGGCATCGTCACCGGGCTGATGCGCGGCAGCAGCCTCCAGGTGTCCGGTCCCGCGGCCGGCATGACCGTGCTCGTCTTCGAGGCGGTCCAGGCGTACGGCCTGCCCGTGCTCGGCGCCATCGTGCTCGCCGCGGGCCTGCTCCAGGTGGGCATGGGCGTCCTGCGGCTGGGCCGGTACTTCCGCGCCATCTCGGTGTCCGTCGTCGAGGGCATGCTGGCCGGCATCGGGCTGATCCTGATCGCCGGCCAGCTCTACCCGGCGCTGGCCGCCAAGGCCCCCGACTCCGGGCTCGGCAAGATCGCCGGGCTGCCGGGGGCCTTCTGGGACGCCGCCGGCGAGGGCCCGGCCCTGATCTCGCTCGCGGTCTGCGCGGGCACCGTCGCGGTGCTGCTGCTGTGGAAGCACACCCCGGCGCGGCTGCGCGCGGTGCCCGCCCCGCTCGCGGCGGTCGGCCTCGCCATGCTGGCGGTGTTCGCGCTGGACCTGCCGGTCGCCACGGTCGAGGTGAAGGGCCTGCTCGGCTCCGTCCAGCCGCCCCCGCTGAGCGCCCTCGGCGAGCTGGCCGGAGTCGGCGTCCTCGGCACGGTCCTCGCCTTCACGCTGATCGCGTCGGCCGAGTCCCTGTTCAGCGCGGCGGCCGTGGACCGGCTGCACTCCGGTCCCCGCACCCGGTACGACCAGGAGCTGATCGCCCAGGGCGCGGGCAACACGGTGTGCGGGCTGCTGGGCGCGCTGCCGATGACCGCGGTGATCGTGCGCAGCGCGGCCAACGTCCAGGCGGGCGCCCGCACCAAGGCCTCCCGGGTACTGCACGGCGTGTGGCTGTTGCTCTTCGCGGCACTGCTGCCGGGCGTCCTCGCCTACATACCCGTCCCGGCGCTCGCCGGCGTCCTGATCTACTCGGGCGCCAAGCTGGTGCCGGTCCGGACGCTGGCCGTGCTGTGGCGCGAGCACCGGGGCGAGGCGCTGGTCCTGTCGGTCACCGCGCTCTCGATCGTGGCCGTCAGCATGTTCGAGGGCGTGCTGATCGGCCTGGCGCTGGCCGTGGTCAAGACGGCGTGGGAGGCCTCGCACATCCGGCTGGAGATCGTCGACAAGGGCGCCGGGCCGGTGACGGCGTATCTGTCGGGGAACGCGACCTTCCTGCGGCTGCCGAAGATCCTGGACAGCCTGGAGTCCCTTCCCCAGGACCGCCCCGTCAGCCTCGATCTCACCGGTCTGCACCATCTCGACCACGCCTGCCGCACCGCCCTGGAGAACTGGGCGGAGCGCCACAGCGCGGCGGGCACGGAGCCGGTGCGGGTGACGGAGCCGGTGCGGCTTGCGGAGCCGGTGGCGAAGCCCTCCCGGGTGTGACGGCGCCCGTCGAAGGACGGGGGCGGGGGCGGGGCCGTACGGCCGTGGCCTCCGCCCCCGGACCGGGCATATCGTTGCAGCAGCGGACGAAATGCCCGACCTCTCCTTCGAGGAGGTCACCATGCTCCAGGACGCACTGGGCGCCGCCGCGGCATGTGCTTCGGTGGGCGTCGTCTATCTGGCGATGGCGGCACGTGTGGTCAAGCAGTACGAACGGGGCGTGCTGTTCCGGCTGGGCCGGCTCGCCGGTGAGGTGCGCTCGCCCGGCCTGACCCTGGTCATCCCCTTCGTGGACCGGCTCCAGAAGGTCAACATGCAGATCGTGACGCTGCCGGTGCCCGCCCAGGAGGGCATCACCCGCGACAACGTCACCGTGCGCGTGGACGCGGTCGTCTACTTCCGGGTCGTCGACGCGGCGAACGCGCTCGTGAAGGTCGAGGACTACCGGTTCGCGGTCTCGCAGATGGCCCAGACCTCACTGCGCTCGATCATCGGCAAGAGCGACCTGGACGACCTGCTCTCCAACCGGGAGAAGCTCAACCAGGGCCTGGAGCTGATGATCGACAGCCCGGCCATCGGCTGGGGCATCCAGGTGGACCGGGTGGAGATCAAGGACGTCTCCCTGCCGGACACCATGAAGCGCTCGATGGCCCGCCAGGCCGAGGCCGACCGGGAGCGCCGGGCCCGGATCATCAACGCCGACGCGGAACTCCAGGCGTCCAGGAAGCTGGCCGAGGCCGCCCAGCAGATGTCGGACACCCCGACCGCCCTCCAGCTGCGGCTGCTCCAGACGGTGATGGCGGTGGCGGCCGAGAAGAACTCCACGCTGGTCCTGCCGATCCCGGTGGAGCTGCTGCACTTCCTGGAGCGGGGCAACCAGGGACCGGGCCAGGCTCCCGCTCCGGGCCCGGCTCAGGGCACCGGCGAGGCGAGCGGCCCGCCGTTCCTGGAGCCACACGCGGGGCACTCGGGACCGAACGGCGACGGTGGATCGCGCTCGGGCTGAACGGCGGCCGCCACCGACGCAGGGTCCGAAGGAGAAGGGGCGCCCGTGGCGAAGAAGACGACGAGGGAAGCGAAGGCGAGCGAGGGCGGCAGGACCGGGAAGGCGGGGAAGCCCGGCAAGGCGGGGAAGCCCGGCAAGGCCCAGAAGACCGGGAAGCCTGAGAAGGCCGGGAAGAAGGCGAGGCGCGGTACCGGAGATGCCGGAGATCTCGACGACCTCCGGGGATCGCTCCGCCTCCCCACCGACGGGAGCCCGGTCGACCTGGCCGCCCACGGCACCCGGGACACGCCGGGCGCCCCCGGCGGCAAGCAGGTCGGCCTCGCCGACTCCGCCCGGATGGCCTCGGACCTGGCGGAGCTGCAGGAGCGGCTGTGGGCGGCGGCCACCGCGGGCGACCGGCGCCGGGTGCTGCTGGTGCTCCAGGGGATGGACACCAGCGGCAAGGGCGGCACGGTCAAGCACGTGATCGGCGGGCTCAACCCGGTGGGCTCCCGGGTCAGGGCGTTCAAGCCGCCCACCGAGGAGGAGCGCGCCCACGACTTCCTGTGGCGGGTGCGGCGCGCGCTGCCCGAGCCGGGCGAGATCGGCATCTTCGACCGGTCCCACTACGAGGACGTCCTCGTCGCCCGGGTCCGCCACCTGGCCCGCCCGGCCGAGGTCGGCAGCCGCTACGGCTTGATCAACGACTTCGAACGGGAGCTGGCGGAGGACGGCGTGACCGTCGTCAAGTGCTTCCTGCACCTCTCCCGGAAGGAGCAGAAGCGCCGGCTGCTGCGCCGGCTCGACCGCCCCGACAAGCACTGGAAGTTCGACCCCTCCGACATCGAGGACCGCGCCCTGTGGCCCGCCTACCAGGAGGCCTACGAACAGGCCCTGCAACACTGCGGCACCGCGCGGGCGCCCTGGTACCTCGTCCCGGCGGACCGCAGGTGGTACCGGAACTGGGCGGTCGCCCGGCTGCTGCTGGAGCACCTGCGGGACCTGGACCCGCGGTACCCGGAGCCGGGCTACGACGTCGCCGAGTGCCGTGAGCGGCTGCTGAAGGAGACGTGAGGGCGGCCGGGCTGGGTACCCGGCGGCCATGCGCGAGCAGCGGAAGGTCACCGATTCGTACTGGCTGCGGACCGCCCCCGGGCCGTCCCATCCCGCCCTGACCGAGGACACCGACGCCGACGTGGCCGTCGTCGGCGCCGGCATCGCCGGTCTCAGCACCGCCCACGAGCTGGCCCGGACCGGGCTGCGGGTGGTGGTGCTGGAGGCCGGGCGGGTGGCGGCCGGCGTCACCGGCTACACCACCGCCAAGCTGACCGCCCAGCACACCCTGGTCTACGACCGGCTGCGCCGTACCCGGGGTCCCGAGGGCGCCCGGCTGTACGCGCGTTCCCAGTCGGAGGCGATCGAGCACGCGGCGGGGCTGGTGGCCGGGCTGGGCATCGACTGCGAGTGGGAGACGAGGGACGCCTACACGTTCGTACGGGACCCGGAGCGGGCCGACGAGCTGCGGGCGGAGGCAAAGGCCGCCCGGGAGGCGGGGCTGCCGGCGTCGTTCACGACCGAGACGGGGCTGCCGTTCCCGGTGGCGGGCGCGGTGCGGGTGACCGGGCAGGCGCAGTTCCACCCGGTGAAGTACCTGCGGGCGCTCACCGCCGACCTGCTGGCGCACGGCGGGCGGGTGTACGAGGAGACGCGGGTCGTCGGCCTGTCGGAGGGCGAGCCGTGCCGGCTGACCACCGAGTCGGGCGCCACCGTGACCGCCCGGGACGTGGTGATCGCCACCCACTACCCGGTCTTCGACCGCGCCCTGCTGTTCGCCCGGCTGTCCCCGCGCCGGGAACTGGTCGTCGCCGGGCCGCTGGGCGACGGCCCGGACCCGGAGGGCATGTACATCACCCCGGAGGAGAACACCCGCTCGGTACGGACCGCGCCGTACGGCGCCGACGGGCAGCGGCTGCTCGTGGTCACCGGGGAGCACTTCACGCCGGGCACCGGCGAGGTGCGGGCCGGCTTCGACCGGCTCACCGCCTGGGCCGAGCAGCACTTCCCGGGGGTCCGCCTGGACCAGGCCTGGGCGACGCAGGACAACGAGTCCAGCGACACCGTCCCGATGGTGGGCCCCTTCCACCCCGGCGCCCGGCACACCTATGTCGCCACCGGCTTCAACGGCTGGGGCCTGAGCGGCGGCATCATGTCCGGGCTGCTCCTGACCGCCCTGATCACGGGCCGCGACTGCGCCTGGCACGCGCTGTACGACCCACGTCGGCTGAAGTCGGTGGTCCGGGAGGCGCCGTCGCTGCTGAAGAACCAGGCCGAGGTGGCCCGGCACTTCGTCGGCGACCGGCTGAAGCGGCCGGCCGGGGTGGACGAGCTGGCACCCGGTGAGGGCGCGGTGGTCAAGGCCGACGGCGAGCGGCTGGCCGTACACCGCGACGACGCGGGCGCGCTGCACGCCGTCTCCGCGCGCTGCACCCACCTGGGCTGCCTGGTCGCCTTCAACGACGCCGAGAAGGCGTGGGAGTGCCCCTGCCACGGCTCGCGCTTCGACGTCGACGGCTCGGTGCTCCAGGGCCCGGCGGTCAAGCCGCTGGAGCGGCACGAGCTGGAGTGAGACGGGGCGCTCGGGTCCGGTGCGGGGTGGTCCGGCGTCCGCGCGGGTGACCTTCCTGGCCGCGCCGATGCACATATCACCATACAAACCGACATCCAGCCCTACGTTCGTACGGTGATCCCACTAGCACGCCGTATCACCGCCGTCTGCGCCCTGGGCGCGGCCCTCACCGCCTGCGGTACCGCGGGCACCACGAGCTCCCATGCCCCCTCCAGATCCCCCGTCTCCGCCTCCCCCACCGCCACCCGCCCGCCCGTACTCACCCCGGGCCCGGGCGGCCTGACCCCCGTCTTCGAGCACGGCCCCCGCACCCTGGGCAAGACGGTCGCGCTCACCTTCGACGCCGACATGACCGCCGACGAGGGCCCCCGGGCCGCCGACGGCGAGCACTTCGACAACCCGGACCTCATCGCCACGCTGCGCACGCTGAAGGTGCCGGCGACCGTGTTCATGACCGGCCGCTGGGCCGACCAGTACCCGGCGCAGGCGCGAGCCCTCGGAAAAGACCCGCAGTTCGAGGTCGCCAACCACTCCTACAGCCACTACGCGTTCACCGCCGACTGCTACGGCCTGCCGACGGTCGGCGCGGACCGGATGCGTGACGACGTCCAGCGGGCCTACGACTCCCTGCGCAAGGCCGGCGTGCCGAAGCCGATGCCGTACTTCCGCTTTCCCGGCGGCTGCTATGACCAGCAGGCCCTGCGCGCCCTGTCCGGGCTCGGCGTGACGGCCGTGCAGTGGGACGTGGTCAGCGGTGACGCCTTCGCCACGGACGCCGACGCGGTGGTCCGGCAGGTACTGGACGGGGTGAAGCCCGGCTCGGTGGTCGTCATGCACTGCACGCGCAGCGCCGCCCCCACGACGGAGCGGGTCGTACGGTCGGTCGTACCGGAGCTGCGCAAGCGGGGATACCGGTTCGTGAAGGTCTCCGAGCTGATCGGCCAGAGCGGCGCCAAGCACTGAGCGTCACGCCGGACGAGTCCTGACCCACCGGCTCAGGGTGCGCGGCGGGAGGCCAGCCGGGCGGAGACCGCGAAGGCGGCGGCCGCGACCAGGGCGGCCGCCACCAGCGGCAGCACCGGCACCGGCGCCCTCCCGGTCCGCGAGCCGGTGACCAGACCGCTGACCGCGGCCTGCGCCGGCGACCCGGCCACGACCAGGGCCAGCAGCGCGCCGAGCAACATGGCCGGCACCGCCCGGCCGGTGGAGCGCAGCACGGGCCGGCAGGTGAGCGCGCCGACGGCCGCGCCGAGCAGCGCGCAGGCGAGGGCGGCCGGCAGCCCCGACGCGGTGGCCCGCCACGGCGCCACGTGCACCCGGTGGCCGTTGCTCGCGGGATCGCTGATCAGCGCCACCACGACGGTCGCGGCGGTGCCGAGCAGCGCGGCGGCGAACAGGGCCGTCAGCAGTCCGGCCAGCTGGGCCCGGGCGGGGCCGCGGGCGGCGGCGACACAGGCGCGAGCGGCGGCCGGTTCGCCCGTGACGCAGATCCGCGTCAGCCAGGCGGCCACCGGCAGCAGCGCGGCGGCCGTGTACCCGAGCGAGTCCAGGACGGGCTCACCGCTCCGCACCCCGACGCACAGGAAGACGGCGTAGAGGATGACCGGGGGCAGCCAGCGCTGGGAGCGCAGGAGCAGGTCGGACTGGTAGCGCAGGAGCGCGGTCATGAGCGGTTCCCGGAGTCGTCGGCGGCCGGCACGACGCCGACCACATGCCAGGGCGGGGCGGCGGTGAGCAGGGCGCGCAGCAGCACGTCGGAACGGGAGGCGGGCACGACGAGCCGGTGCCGGCCGCCCCCGATCTCCGCACCCGACACGACCACTTCACTGACGTGGGACGGCAGTTGACTCCCCGTCGCCCCTTGCACGGTGACGACGGTGAGCGGCCCGGCCACCGCCGCGCCATGACCGCCGGTACGGCGTTCGAGCCGCCCGCCGGTCACGGTGCAGGTGGCGTCGGGCATCCCGGCGAGCCGGCGCGGATCATGGTCCACGAACACCACGGCTCCCCCGGCGGCGGTCCGCTCGGCCACGGCCCGTTCCAGTTCGGCCCGCGCGGGGGCGTCGAGCCCGGTCCACGCCTCGTCCAGCACCAGCAGCTCCGGGTCGCCGACGAGGGCCTGCGCGACGGCGACCTTCTGGCTGCTGCCCTTGGACAGCCGCGCCATCGGCGTCCGCCCGTAGGCCTCCGCGCCGAACCGCTCCAGCCAGGTCTTGGCGGCCCGCGCGGCGGCCTCGCGCGGCAGTCCGTGGACGGCGCCGAGGTGAGCCAGGTACCCGAGGGGCGTGAACGGCAGGGCGGCCGGAAACCGCTCCGGCACGTACGCCGTCCGCGGCCGCCCGCTGATCCGCCCCTCACTGGGCGCGTCCAGCCGGGCCAGCAGCCGCAGCAGGGTGGACTTCCCGCTGCCGTTCGCCCCGTCCACCCGGACCAGCGTCCCGGGACCGACACCGAGATCCACGCCACGCAGCACCCAGGGCCCGCGCAGCCCGTAACGACGCCCTACGGCGGTCAGCCGCACCTCTTGCCGCATGATTCCCCTTCTCCCCCGGTCCCCCGACTGATCAAGATGCCCCAGACCGGCGACAGGTTCCCCCCACTCACCCGGGCCGCGTTGATGAGCCCGCTGTCTGCTTCTTAAGCTGGGCTACCGTGAACGACGCCGCCGCCCCCGCCGACAGCCTCTTCCCGACCGAGCGCACCGTGCGTGACGAGGCCCCGCAGTACGTGCTGCCGCTCGTCGTCCGCATCGAGCGGGACGCGCCGCCCGCCCGTACCGACGCGCTGGAGACGGCCGCCCGTGCCGTACTGCTGCTGCTCGCCGACGAGCGGGCCCTCGGCGACGGGGAGTGGGCGGAGGCGGTGCGGAACTGGGAGGACGCCCGTATCCGCAAGGTGGTGCGGCGCGCCCGGGGTGCCGAGTGGCGGCGGGCCGAGGCGCTGCCGGGCATCACGGTGACCGGCAAATCGGCCGAGGTGCGGGTCTTCCCGCCGATCCCGCTGGACGGCTGGCCCAAGGACCTGGCGAAGCTTCAGGTCTCGGGCACGCAACTGGACGACCCGGAGCCGCCGACCCCGGCCGACCCCGCCCACCCCGTCCTCTGGCTCAACCCCGACCTCGGCATGTCGGCCGGCAAGACGATGGCCCAGACGGGCCACGCCGCCCAACTCGCCTGGTGGGCCCTGCCGGAGCCGGACCGCACGGCCTGGCAGACCTCCGGCTTCCCCCTCACGGTCCGCACCGCGCCCCCGTCCACCTGGCCCACCCTGACGACCAGCGGCCTCCCGGTGGTCCGCGATGCCGGCTTCACGGAGATCGCCCCGGGTTCCTGCACGGTGGTGGCGGACCACCCGGCCCTGCGCGAGTAACGGCCGGTCCGCGGGCCCCGCCGCACACGGGGAGGCTTCCGGACCTTCGAACGCGGCGGGGCGGGCGGTACAGCAGCAGCGTGCTCCCGGAACCCGGGTTCCGCAAGATGCGGTTGGCATATTCGCGAGCCGCTGCCTCACACCTCGGCACGAACGATCAACGTACCGATGTGCCCCGGCGTCGGAGCATCGAGAACCCGAGCCTCGGCGGCCACGAACCCGGCGCCGGCGAGAAGCCGCTCCCACACGGCCGGACGGTAGCTGTAGCGGTACGTGAACATGGCCTTTCCCGCGAACCCGCCCTTGTACATGCCCTGCGGCCCGTACGCCCCGGGAATCGCCGGCGGCTGCGAGAACACGAACACCCCACCGGGTTTCAGCCGCCTCCGCACCAGCGGAAACAGCCGCCCAGGATCGGCGAACCAGGCGGCGCCGAAGACGGAGTACACGGCGTCGAAGGTCTCCGTGCACGCGCCCAGCCACTCCAGCACCTCACCGCACACGAAGACGGCCCCGCCGGCCGCCCACCGCTCCCTGGCCTTCTTCACCATGACCGGGGACAGGTCGACGCCGTACGCCTCGACCCCCTGACCCGCGAGACGCGCGAGCGCCCGTCCCGTACCGCATCCGATCTCCAGCACGCGCCCCGGCGCACCGAGCAGTTCCGGCCCGGGGCCGTGACCGGCGTACTGGGTCCAGCCGAACGCGGGCTCGGCGTCGTCCTTGAAGGCGGACTCGGCGTAGGTGTCCCACAGTTCGGTCTCTGCGGCGATGTCGTGGGGTACGGGCACGGTGTCTCCTCGCGTGCGTCGATGTGTCGGAGCCCCCGCCCTGCACGAGTGAACGTGCGGGCGGGGGCGATTGTCACGGGGATCAGTGACTGTCGGGCACCTTGTTGTCGCACGGCGAGCAGTCCGTGCCGTCGATGGCCCACAACTCTTCATCGATGTCGAAGCCGATCGACTTCAGGAAGTCGGCGGTGCGCAGGCAGAGCCCGTCGCGGCGACGCTGGATGAACGGCGCGTGATGCTTGTAGGCGCCTGCGTTGTAGAGACGGCAGATCCCGAACCAGACAGGGGTGTCGAGGATCAACTGGTGGACACCGATGTCGACCAGTTTGCCGACGCCGAGGTGCACTTCGGGATGCTCGATGCAACCGACGGTGTACATGACGGCGTTGGCGAGGATCCGCTCGGCCATGTCCCGGACCATGGTGTGGTCCCGCAGTAACAGCGCGACCTCCCGGTCCCACAGGGTCAGGCCGGAGTCGAAGACGTTGATGGTCAGCTCCGTGATGTGCGGAGCGACGGCGTTGAGGAGTTCCTTCGGATCACTTGTCCGTGTTCCGGCGGGGTGGTCGAGAGTGGCGGTCATGAACTCTCCTTCCCATGAGATGTCGTGTGAGATGTCGTGTGTTGCTTGACCCCGCCCCTGACGGCGCAGGGCCCTCGTTCGGAATGCCGCTCAGCGGGCGAGGTACGGGCGCGGGGCGCACGCGGCGTGGACAGGGCTCGTGATGGTGCCGCCCGAGGCGCTGACCCGGTCGTAGGGGACGGTGATGTCCGTCGCCCGGATCTCCCGCCCACAAGCCACGCACACGCGCTGCGCCGTGAGCGCCTCATAGTGGTCGCACAGGGCACCGAGTACGCGGGCCAGTCTCCTGGCGTAGGCGACCTCCGTGCCTGATCCGGTGCCGATGTGGGAGGCCAACTTGCCCCGGGCCGCGTCGATGCAGGCCTTCGCGCAGTACCGGGGCACGTCGTCTTCGGGCAGTTGGGCGGCCAGTCGCTCGACCTGCGGAATCAGGGACATTACGTGCCCGCGCAGGCCCGTGGTCAGAGTCGCCAACTCTTCTCCGGTGGGCGGCTGCACCGCGTCGTGCGGGAGCAGCAGGGCGATACTGCCGCGCATCGTGTCGGTGTCCACCAGGCTGGTGACGACGGAAGCCTGGGCGATGCCCGTCATCGGGCCTCCTCACCCTTACGGTGCTGCGGACACGCGCACGGCGGCAGCACGGTGCTCATCGGCGCGGGCTGATCGGTGTAACTGCGGGTGACGGTCACGGTGGTGCGCGGCGCGGTGACGACGCCCTCTTGCGTCACCGTATACACCTTGATCGTCATCGCGGCGTCTCGTGCACGGGCTCTGTGCGGGGCAGTACGGGTCATCGTCTCGACGCTCCCTGGTCGGTCTGAGCGTGGTCATGCCCGGGACCGTGACTGCGGTCGCCGGGTCTCGCATAGCGCTTGGGAGTGCGCGTACACACATGGTGAGGTCGAGGTAACGTCGGAAGTACCCCGGTCAGGGGTAGCTCCGACCTCAGGAGCGCTCAGGTAGCGGCGCACCACTCGGCGAACGAGGTCAGTGTTTCGGAGTCGGCTCGCCTCAGCCGCCGCAGTGTGGATGCGTCCTGCCGCACCCACGGGTGGTCTCGGGTGTGCTGAGGGGCGATCTTCCGGGCGGCCTTCAGGGACTCGAACGCACCATCGGCCAGCCCGGCCCACAACTGTGCCCGTGCCAGCTCGATATAGAAGCCGGACCGTCGCTCGGCGGGCAGGTCGGCCGGCGGTTTCCACTCATGCGACACGTCCAGGGCATCTCCTACGTGGTCATCTCCGAGGCTGACCGCAACGGACACCCGGTGGATACGAACGGAGTCGGGGCCGAAGGCAGTGCCGTAATAGACGCCCTCCTCAACGGCGTGGGCAAGTCGCTCCGCGGCCACGATGTGCCCGGTGGCAGCGTCCGCGTCTCTCGCTCGTCCGGCGATGACCGCGGCTCTCATGTGTAGCGACCCGAGGATGGCGCGTCCCACCACTGTGTCAGGCGCCGGAGTCGTGTCGATGGCCTGTTGCAAGGCCCGCAGCCCGGCGGCGTGTGCATGTGCGGCGAAGAACGTCTCGGTCCGGACATATGCGACAGAGGCTGACAGTAATGGATCATCGGCCTCACCGGCGGCCCATCGCATGAGTTCGACCAGCCGGGCCGACAGGTCGTGCGCCCCGAGCTTGTAGGCGGCCGCGTCGGCCGAGCGGTACGCACTGACAAGAAGACCACCCAGTTCAGCCTGCTCGACGCCCCTCGCCAGGTCCAGAGCGCGGGCCAGTTCGGCGAGCAGTTCGGGGATGTCGCGGACGATGCGCGTGTACTGCGCACCGAGGCGCCAGCGCTCGGCCGCGTCCGCTGCAGCTCGCAGGTCGGCCATTGGACGTACTCGACCATCCTCCGGGCAGTCGTACGCGGCGATGGCTGCGGACAACGCCGGGAGGCCCTCCCGGGCCAGGGAATGAGCGGGGCCGCGGTCGTGTCGCAGTCGAGCCGGATCGACGCCGAGCGCGTCCGCGATGGCCTGCAAGGTGTCGTCGGTGACACCACGCTCACCACGCTCGATCTTGCGGATGGTGCCGAGCGCGACGCAGGCAGCGTCAGCCAGCTGCTGTTGTGTCAGCTTGGGGCGGACGACGCTTCGGTAGTACGCGATTCGTCGGCCCACTCCCCGATCAGCGATCACGGGCATACTGCCTCCGTTCGGGCACCTTGGCCAGACGGCACTCGCGAGGGACACCGCGTGTGCGGGAAACGGCCTTACCAACTCGGCAAGGCCGCTTGCCTCATGTCAGCGGACGAGGGCGACGAGGTCCATGAGACCGTTGATGCGCCAGTCCGCCGCGGCAACCGTTTCCGGGGCGTCGGCCCACAGGTTGCCCCACGGACCGCGCCGCAGATGCGCTGTGCGGAGCCCGGCCGCCTTCGCCGGATGCACGTCGTTGGCGGGATGATCGCCCACGTAGAGAGTCCGATCGGCCGGAGCCTCGGAGACTTGGACGACCCTGTGGAAGAACTCTGGTTGCGGCTTGGCCGCGCCCCACTCCCCCGAGGTGGCGATCAGGTCCGCGGGCAAGTCGAGAGCCCGCAACAACTGGCCGGCGTTGGCGGTCTGGTTGCCTGCGACGACGATCCGGACTCCTGCCTGCCGCAGGGCACTGAACGCCGGGCGGACATCGTCGTACAGGTCGGCCTCGTCCAGGTACTCACCGCGGCCGGCCGCCTCCCGCGCCCGGTACTCCGCCGCTACGTCGATGCCGGGGCGCACGAGCCTCAGGGCTTCCGCGTTGTCCTGGCCCTGCGCGACGACGGCGCCGACCAGAGCGGACAAGGTGTGGCGGGGCACTTCCAGCCAGTCGGCCCAGGCCGCCCAGTAGCGATCGTCACGAGTGATCGTCTCGCCGACATCGAACACGATGGTCTCAATCACCCTCGAAGCCTACGAGTCCTCCGGCACACGAAGCATCAAATGGGTCCAAGCATCCGGCTCGGTGTACCGGGTAGCGGCGGACTCCAGCAGTAGCTGCATCAGCGGTCCGGCGATCCCGGCTCCGGCGGCCAGTCGTGAGTCACCGCTGAGTCATGCCATGGGCGAAGTCCGGGCGCACGGGCGGGCGTCGGAGGCGACGCCCGCCCGGTGAGGATCCCGGGGATGGCGGCAGCTTGGTGATGTCGCCGGTTCTGACAGCGTCCGGTGTGATCACGGCCGTGCGTACGGTCGTGTCATGATCTCCATGTTGTGGCCCGACGGGTCCGCGAAGTACGCGCCCCGGCCGCCGAAGAGGCGGTTGACGCGGTGGGGTTCGGAGTGGTGGGGGTCGGCGTAGTAGGTGACGCCGAGTGTGTCCAGGCGGGTCAGCATGGTGTCGAAGCTGTCGTCGGGGACGAGGAACGCGTAGTGCTGGGTCTGTATCGGCTCGTCGCGCATCTCGTAGTAGTCGAGGGTGACGCCGTTGCCCAGGTCGACCGGCAGGAACGGGCCGAAGGGGGCGCTGACTTCCAGGCCGAGGACCGTGGCGATGAACTCGGCCGACAGGTTCCGGTCGGCGGCGTAGACGACGGTGTGGTTCAGGAGGACCGAAGGCGCCGGGGCGGGTGAGGGGCCGCTGGGATTCTGGGTGTGCTGCATGAGGTGAGTTGATCTCCAGGTTTCGGTGACGGGTCGCGTTGCTCGAAGACGAGGAGAGGTGGCGGGGCCCTGACCCGCCGCGCGCTCATGTCGAGGCCGGGTGCCCTACTGGTGTGTGGCCCATGGCCGACCCGGCAGTCATGTGATCGAGCCTACCGGCGCCCCCGGACCGGTCAACCTCAAATGTTGCTCTGAGGGGGCGGGGCGGAGGGTTGGGAGACGCGGCCAGGGGCCATATCCCCGTCACTCGACGCGCGAGCACGAGGGCACCGAGGAGGGGGAGGCGGCATGCGGCGACTGGGGACGGGGATCGGCTGGCGGCCGGAGATCGCGGACGCCGTGGAGCGCATGCCCGGCATCGACTGGGTGGAGGTCGTGGCGGAGAACGTCTGCCCCGGTCACGTGCCCGAGTCGCTGCTGCGGCTGCGCGAGCGCGGCGTGACCGTGATCCCGCACGGTGTCTCCCTCGGCCTCGGCGGCGCCGAGCGGCCCGACGAAGGGCGGCTGGCGGCGCTCGCCGAGCGGGTGGAGGCCCTCGGCGCTCCCCTGGTCACCGAGCACATCGCGTTCGTCCGGGCGGGCGGCCCGCTCACCGCCTCCCCGGCGCTGGAGGCCGGCCATCTGCTGCCGGTGCCGCGTACCTGGGACGCGCTGGACGTCCTGTGCGAGAACGTCCGTATCGTCCAGGACGTCCTGCCGGTGCCGTTGGCGGTCGAGAACATCGCCGCGCTGTTCTCCTGGCCCGGTGAGGAGCTGACGGAGGGGCAGTTCCTCGCCGAGCTGGTGGAGCGGACCGGCGTACGGCTGCTCATCGACGTGGCCAACCTGCACACCAACCACGTCAACCGGGGTGAGGACCCGGCGCGGGCGCTGTCCGAACTGCCGCTTGAGGCGATCGCCTACGTCCATGTCGCGGGCGGCGTCGAGCGCGACGGCGTCTGGCACGACAGTCACGCCCACCCCGTCCCGTCCTCCGTGCTCGCCCTCCTCACCGACCTCGCCTCCCGCGTGACACCGCCGGGCGTCCTGTTGGAGCGGGACGACAACTTCCCCGAACCGGGTGAGCTGGAGAAGGAGTTGGCCGCCATTCGGGGTGCGGTGGAGGAGGGGGAGGCAAGAGCCCAGGGGGGTCTTGTGTCTACGGCCACTGTGGTGCGGGGCGAGCGGGGGAGCCGTGGCAGAGAGGGCGTTCGGGAGCGGGTCGGGGTGGCCCAGGCCGCCGTGCTGTCGGCGCTGGTGGCCGGCACTCCGGTGCCGGAGGGATTCGACCGGGTGCGGATGGGCGTACAGGCGCGGGCACTCGCGGCCAAGCGGGCGGACGTCGTGGGGAAGGTGGCTCCGGAGCTGCCGGTGATCCTCGGGGCCGGGTACCGGCCGGCGTTCCTGGAGTACGCCCAGGGCCGGCCGATGAGCGGCGGCTACCGGCTGGACGCGCTCGACTTCGCCGGCCACCTGCTCCGGGCGGACCTGCCGCACGACGCGGAGGCGCGGCACGCGTTGCGGGAGTGGTGGCTCGACCGGGCGGGCCCCGCGCCCAGGTCCCAGGGGCCGGCAAAGGGGCGGGTGGCCCGCGCGGCGCGGCGGGTGCTGCTGGGGAGGAGTTGAGCGGTGGCCGGCAGGGGCGTCGGCCGTCCCGGCCGCGCCCGCTCCATTCGTTTCCCGGCCGGAGCCTGGATCATCGCTTGCGACCGCGCGGCTTGCGCGGTGGCTTGCCCCAGGGGCCGGCCGGTCGTTCCCCGCGGGCCCGCGCGATGAACTCCGCACGGGTCGGCACCGTTCGCGGCCCGGGATACCGGACCGACTCCGCGTCCCACGGGATGGCGGCCCCGGTCATGCCGAACCCGGCGAGGATCTCGTCGTACAGCGGCGCGAAGCGTGCGCCCACCAGTGGCGGCATCCGGTAGCCCAGCCCCCGCACGCGGGCGGCGAAGGCGGCGGGCAGCGGCACGTGGTAGGTCTCCAGGTAGTGGGCGAAGTCGGCGCGCCACACCCACACGCCGTCGGTGACGAGTGACGAGCAGCCGGACGTGTGCCGGTGGGCCTCGCCGCTGAGGACGTCGACCCCGGCCGCCATGAAGTGCGTGAGGTGGTGGCCAGTGTCCAGGTACTCCACCATCCTCGCCTCGTCCGGTTCGCCGGAGGCCTGTACCTGGGCGAGCAGCGGTCCCGCCGCCAGTTCGCCGGAGTAGCCGAAGTCGTCGAAGAAGCCCAGCAGTCTCAGCACCCCCACCCCTCCCTCGCCCGGTCTCTGGAATGTGCGCCTTCGCAGTAATATGCCAAACCGCACCCACCCCACCTGCACCCCCGGCGTGCGGTGCCGTACAGGAGGCGCCATGCGATCGCGACCCCCGATCAAGGGCCGAGGCATATTCAGTGGGACCGGGCTCATCGTCGTCGGGCTGGCGGCGACCCTCGCGGCGCTGGTCTTCCCGGTGTGGTCGTACGCCGACCGGCAGGGCGTGGGTCAGGTGAACACGCTGAGTGCGCGGACCGTGACGACGCCGTACGGGCCGTTGTCGGCGCAGGACCGGGACTTCATCGGCAAGGTGCGCCTCGCGGGGCTGTGGGAGCTGCCCGCCGGGGAGTTGGCGGAGCGGAAGGGGACCACGGGCGCCGTGCGGACGGCGGGGCGGCATCTGGTCGACGGGCACACCTCCCTGGACGCGCACGTCCGCACCGTCGCGGCGCAGCTCGGCGTCCGGCTGGCCAACGAGCCCAACCAGCAGCAGCGGGAGTGGCTCGGCACGCTGCGGGCGGCGCAGGGGCAGGAGTTCGACCGGGACTTCGCCGGGATCCTGCGGCTGGCGCACGGCCGCGTCTTCTCACTGGTCGCCCAGGTCCGGGCCGGCACCCAGAACTCCCTGGTGCGGGATCTGGCCGACGACGCCAACGCGACCGTGCTCGACCACATCAAGATCCTGGAGGCGACGGGGTACGTCGACTTCGGCGCGCTCTCCCGCGATCTCGCCGCCTCCCCCTCCCCCGTGCCGACGCCGCCCGCCGTCGATCCGGGCGCCGCAGTTCCCGTCGCGCCCTCGCCGACCGCGTCGTACTCCCCGCCGCCCGCCACCGCCGGCCCGGTGCCGCGGCCGGCCGGGTCCTGACCTGCGCGGGAAACGGAACGTCACATACCGGCGACGCTGTGTCCGGATCGTGAACAGGGCATGGCGCCCGGCCGCGCCGGTGGCATAGAAACGCGGCATGTTCTGGCTCCTCCTGCTGCTTCTGGCCTGGGCGTTCGCCGGTGTCGCGTGCACCCGGCTGTGCCTGGCGGCCGTCCGCGCGGCCACCGTCGAGAGCGCCGGTCCGGCACCGGACGAGGCGCGCGGTCTGACGGTGTACGAGGCCGCGTTCCTGTCCGGCGGTCCGGCCCGGGTCGCCGACGTGACGCTGGTGTCGATGGCCCGGCAGCGGCGGCTGCTGCTCGCGCACACCGGCTGGGCCACCGTGGTGGACCCGGACGGGCGCGACGAGTTGGAGGAGTCCGTCATAGGGGCCATCGGGCCGGAGGGGCAGTCCCGGATCGCCCCCGTACGGGCCCGGACGGCCGGTGCGGAGGCGGTACGGCGACTGGCCGACCGGCTGGTGCGCGCGGGCCTCGCGGTGCCGGAGGGCGGCGGGGCCGACGTAGGGTCCGCGGTGCGGCGGGTACGGGCCGTCGCGGTCGTCGTGGTGCTGCTCGGGATCACCGCGCTGCTGCTGCCCGACGGGACGGGGACGCCTCGGCTGCTGGTCGGGCTCTGGTTCGCCCTGCCGCTGCTGCTGTCGCTGAGCTGCCTCGCGCTCGCCCGCTTCGAGGCGCACCCGTACTCGCGTTGGGCCTCGCCCGCCGGGCAGCGGCTACTGGGCACGCTCGGGGGCGGGACGGCCGGGGCCGGTGACGAGCGGTCCTTCCTCACCTCCGTCGCCGTGCGCGGCATCCGGGCAGTCGGTGAGCCGGACCTGCGCGCGGCTTTCGCCCACCGAGACCACCGAGACGACCGCGACCACCGCGACCACCGAGAGCGGCTCTGGCGGGGGTAGGGGCGCCCCCGGGGCACGAGGGGCGCATCGGGAGCACTCGCGCCGACACCGGCCGGGCGGTGCTTGCCTTCACCGACGGCCGTCCGAAACATCCCTTCTGTTGTCGGCGGGCCCTGGCAGCCATGCCGGCGCCGCCGCACACCGAAGGGATACGCGATGAGAGCTGCCGCCCTCTACTCCGCCGCGCTGTACTCGGCCGCCGGGTCCTTGCTGCTGACCACGCTGGCCGCGGCTCCGGCGGGCGGCGCTCCCGCCGGGCGCCGCACGTCCGAGGCGCCCGGCATGGCCGAACTGCGCGGCGCCGCCGTGGCCGTGGCCCGCGCCCGGTCGGCCGGCATCGACTTCGGGGACTGCCCCGCCGCCGAGGTGCCGGGGACGCCGGACAGCGTGCGGTGCGGCACGGTGACCGTCCCGCTGGACTACGCGCACCCCGACGGCAGGCAGCTCCGGCTGACCGTCAGCCGCGCCCGCGCCACCCAGAAGGACCCGCACAACAGCAAGCGGAAGGTGCCCCGGCAGGGCGCCCTCGTCTACAACCCGGGCGGCCCCGGGGGCTCCAGCATGTACTTTCCGCTGGCCGCCGGCATCCCGCGGTGGCAGCGGATCGCCGCCGCGTACGACCTCGTCGGCTACGCCCCGCGTGGGGTGGGCCGGTCGGCGCCGCTGTCCTGCGAGGACCCGAAGGGGTTCTTCAAGGGACCCAGCGCGGCCCCGACGCATCCCTCGGAGGAGTACAAGCGGGAGCGGATCGCACGGGCGAAGGCGTACGCCCGCGGCTGCGCCGAGCGCTCGGGCAGCGCGCTGCGGCACTACACCTCGCTGAACAACGCCCGCGACCTGGACGTGCTGCGGGCCGCGCTGGGCGAGGACCGGCTGACGTTCATGGGGGCGTCGTACGGCACCTACTTCGGCGCGCTGTACGCGGCGATGTTCCCCTCGCATCTGCGGCGCATGGTGCTGGACGCGGCGGTGAACCCGGACCCGGAGAAGGTCTGGTACCGCAGCAACCTCGACCAGTCGGCCGCGTTCGAGGAGCGCTGGGCGGACTTCCGGGAGTGGATCGCCCGGCACGACGACGTGTACCGGCTCGGGACCAACCCGGCGGCGGTGCAGCGGAGTTACGACACCGCGCGGGAGCGGCTGGCCGGGAAGGCGGCGGGCGGCAAGGTCGGGCCGGGGCAGTTGCAGAACGCGTTCCTGACCGCCGGGTACTACGACGACTTCTGGCCGAGCCGGGCCGCGGCGCTGTCGGCGTATCTGCGCGGCGATCCGGGGCCGCTGGTCGCGCTGGCCTCGCCGAACCCGGAGTCGGCCGCCGAGGCGGAGAACGGCAGCGCGGTGTACACGGCCGTCGAGTGCAACGACGCGGCGTGGCCCACGGAGTGGGAGGTGTGGGACCGCGACAACACCCGGCTGGCCCGGGTCGCGCCCTTCGAGACGTGGGACAACGCGTGGGCGAACCTGCCGTGCGCCTACTGGCCGGCGCCCCGGCAGCGGCCGCTCGACGTGCGCACCGGGCCGGGTGAGCTGCCCGGGGTGCTGATCCTGGCGGCCGAACGGGACGCGGCGGCGCCGTACGCGGGGGCGCTGGAGATGAACCGGCGGCTGGCGGGCTCGGTGCTGGTGACCGAGCGGGACGCGGGCACGCACGGCATCGGCGGCGGCCCCAACCAGTGCGTCAACGGCCACCTGGAGGCGTATCTGCTGGGGGGCCGCCTCCCGGCCCGGCACACGTCCTGCGCACCGCGCCGGGAGCCGGCCCCCGACACCCCGGCACCCGGCACCTCCGGGGACCGCATCCCTAGGGACACCCTCAAGGGCAAGGCGGTCAAGGGCTGACCGCCCTGCCCGGTGATCAGGCGAGCCCGGTGATCAGGCGAGCCCGGCGACCAGTTCCGCGACGTCCTTGCGGCGGCCCGTGTAGAACGGGACCTCCTCGCGGACGTGCATCCGGGCCTCGGAGCCGCGCAGGTGGCGCATGAGGTCGACGATGCGGTACAGCTCGTCGGCCTCGAAGGCGAGGATCCACTCGTAGTCGCCGAGGGAGAACGAGGCGACCGTGTTGGCGCGCACGTCCGGGAAGCCGCGGGCCATCTTGCCGTGGTCGGCGAGCATGCGGCGGCGGTCCTCGTCGGGCAGCAGGTACCAGTCGTAGGAGCGCACGAAGGGGTAGACGCTCACGTAGTTCCGGGGCGTCTCGTCGGCGAGGAACGCCGGGATGTGCGAGCGGTTGAACTCGGCGGGGCGGTGCAGCGCCATGTTCGACCACACGGGCTCCAGCGCGCGGCCGAGCCGGGTGCGGCGGAAGAGGTTGTACGCCTCCTGGAGCTGGTCGCTGGTCTCCGCGTGCCACCAGATCATCAGGTCCGCGTCGGCGCGCAGGCCGGACAGGTCGTAGGTGCCGCGGATCTTGACGTCCTTGGCGGCGAGCTGGTCGAACAGCTCCTGGACCTCGTCGGCGTAGCCCGCGCGGTCCTCCGGCAGCGCGTCCTTCAGTCTGAAGACGGACCAGAGGGTGTAGCGGATGACCTCGTTGAGGTCCTTGGCCAGCTTGCCCTTGTTCGGGATCCTGCCGGGCTCGGTGGTGGCGTCGTCACTCATGTTCCCTATTCTCCCGCTCCGCCGTGGAGGCTCTGCACCGGGTGGGCCATCAGGTCGTCGGCCGCCGACCGGTCGCCGGCCAGCCCGTCCACCGCCGCGTTCGCGCTCGCGACGCAGGCCGGGATGCCGACGCCGTCGTACTGCGCGCCGCACACCGCGAGGCCGGACAGCCGCGCCACGTGCGCGCGGATGCGGGCCACGCGCGCGTGGTGGCCGACCGGGTACTGGGGCAGGCCGTCGGTCCAGCGGGTGACCCGGGTCCGAAGCGGTACGGCGTCCAGGCCGGTGGCCTCGCGCAGGTCGTGCCGGGAGACCTCGACCAGGCCGGTGTCGTCGCGGCCGAGGATCTCCGTCTCGCCGTGCCGGCCGACGGAGGTGCGCAGGACGACCACGCCGGGGTCCTGCGCGGCGATCCAGCCCCACTTCTGCGAGGCGAAGGTGGACGCCTTGATGGTGCGGCCGTCGACGGGCGGCACCAGGAAGCCGCTGCCCTCGGGCAGCCGCACGTCGGCACGCCGGTAGGCGAGGGTGACCAGGGCCATGGACGCGTACTCGACTGCGGCCAGTTCGGCCGCGGCGGCCGGGGTCTCGGCGCGCAGCAGCCGCGCGGCGGCCGGGGCCGGTACGGCGAGGATCACGGCGTCGGCGTGCAGTACGCGCTCGGCGGTGGTGATCCGCCAGCCGCCGGCGGCCTCGCGGCGCAGCCCGGTCACGGGGGTGCCGGTGCGGATCTCGCCGCCGCGGGCCCGGACGGAGTCGGCGACCGCGAGCGGCAGGGTGCCGACACCGCCGTCGATGCCGGTGAAGACGGGGCCCGTCGGCCGGCCCGCGGCGGCCTTGGCCTGGATCTCCCGGACGCCCTCGGTGAGGGAGGCGTGGGCGCGGGCGGTCTGGAAGAGCTGGGGGACGGCCGAGCGCATGGAGATGCGGTAGGCGTCGCCCGCGTACACCCCGCCGAGCAGGGGTTCGACCAGGCGGTCCACGACCTCGCGGCCGAGCCGGGCCGCCACGTACTCCCCCACGGCCACGTCGTCGCCGACCTCGGTGCGCGGCAGGTCCGCGTCGCGCTCGATACGGGCGACGCCCTCGGCGGAGAGCACCCCGGACAGGGCGGCGGCGGTGCCGGGGACGCCCATCACATGGCCCTTGGGCATGGGCCGCAGCGCGCCCCGGGTCCACAGGGCGGCGGTCGCGGTGGCCGGCGGCTGGAGCCGCTCGCCGAGGCCGGTCTCGCGGGCCAGGGTGACGGCCTCGGGGCGGCGGGCGAGCATCGACTCGGCACCGAGGTCGACGCGCACACCGGCGATCTCACCGGACAGCAGCTTGCCGCCGACCCGCTCGGCGGCCTCCAGCACGGTCACCCGCGCGCCGCGCCCCAGCAGCCGGTGGGCCGCGGCCAAGCCGGCGATGCCGGCTCCGATGACGACGACATGCCCGGTGTCCGTGCCCGTACCCGTACCCGTGGTGCTCATGAGCCCCACTCTCTCAGACCCCCGCGGCGCTCCCGCCAGGGCCACAGGTCCCGGGTCGTCCGCGCCCGGTGTCCGCTCCGAGTCCGGGCCGTGACCGCTTAGGGGCCGGGCGGGTCGAACGTCCGGGCACGCCCCGCCGTCGTAGGGGCGGCATTCGTCATGCGTCATGCGTTACGAGTCCGGGGGGGGGATCACCCATGAGCACACCACGCACCGTACGATCGGCGCCGTCCGTCCGCAGGCTGGCCGAAGTCCTGCTCGCCGCCTCCCTGGCGCTCACCGGGTGCGGGGCGGGCGGCGCCGCCAGGGGAAAGCCCGGCACGCCCCGGCTCACTCCGGACTCGGTCAGCCGGGACGCCGACCGGCACGTTGATCGAGCGCACGGTCGAGGCGCAGGACGTCACCGACCAGATGGTGAATGTCGGCAGCCGCGTCACGTCGCAGCGGGCCGGCGTCGACCGGATCCGCGCGCTGATGGACCGGGCGACGAAGCTCGGTGATGTCGTCGCGCTGGAAGGGCAGTTGAGCGAGCGTCAGGCCGACCTGGAGGCACTGCCGGCCCGGCAGGCGTCCCTGAAGGACCGCAGCCTCGCCACCATCACCCTGTCGCTGTCCGAGAAGCCGGTGTCCGGGGCGGCCGGCGACGAACGGGCCGGGCATCGTGGACGTGCTCGGCGCGGCCCTGCCGTTCCTGGCCCTCGCCGCCGCGCGGAGCCCGGGCCGGCGATGACCGCGCTCGGCCCGCTGCCGGCGGCCCGCCCGGTGCCGGCCGACTCCGGGCAGCCGGACCAGGACTGAAGTACCGGGGCCCCGTAGCGTGTTCCCATGACCAAGAGTGGCGGGCGGGACGGTACGGAACGGCTGGTCGTGATCGGTGGTGACGCCGCGGGCATGTCCGCGGCATCCCAGGCACGCCGGCTGCGGAAACCCGGGGAGCTGGAGATCGTGGCCTTCGAACGCGGCCACTTCACCTCCTACTCGGCGTGCGGCATCCCCTACTGGGTGGGCGGCGAGGTCTCCGGGCCGGACGAGCTGATCGCCCGTACGCCCGAGGAGCACCGGGAGCGCGGGATCGACCTGCGGCTGCGCACCGAGGTGACCGGGATCGACGTGGCCGGGCAGCGGGTGCGGGCGCGTGCGGTGGACACCGGGGCCGAGTCCTGGACGCCGTACGACCGGCTCGTCATCGCCACCGGGGCGCGTCCGGTCCGCCCGGACCTGCCCGGCGTGGACGCCCCCGGGGTGCACGGCGTGCAGACCCTGGACGACGGGCAGGCGCTGCTCGACACGCTGGCCCGCACGGACGGCCGGCGCGCGGTGGTCGTCGGCGCCGGCTACATCGGGGTGGAGATGGCCGAGGCGCTGATCCACCGGGGCTACGAGGTGACCGTCGTCAACCGGGGCAGCGAGCCGATGGCGACGCTCGACCCGGACATGGGCCGGCTGGTGCGCCGGGCGATGGAGGGCCTCGGCATCACCATGGTGAGCGACGCCGAGGTGACGGAGCTGCCGACCGGCGACGACGGCCGGGTCCGCGCGGTGCGCACGAAGGACGCCGAGTACCCGGCCGACCTGGTGATCCTCGGGATCGGCGTCCGCCCGGAGACCTCCCTGGCCCGGTCGGCGGGCCTGCCGGTGGGCGCGCACGGCGGGCTGCTCACCGACCTGGCGATGCGGGTGCGCGGGCACCGGAACATCTGGGCGGGCGGCGACTGCGTGGAGGTGCTGAACCTGGTCTCCGGGCAGGAGCAGTACGTTCCGCTCGGCACGCACGCCAACAAGCACGGGCAGGTCATCGGCACCAACGCCGGTGGCGGGTACGCCACGTTCCCGGGGGTGGTGGGCACGGCCGTCAGCAAGGTCTGCGACCTGGAGATCGCGCGTACCGGGCTGCGCGAGAAGGACGCGGACCGGGTGGGGCTGCGCTACGAGGCGGTCACCATCGAGTCCACCAGCCGGGCCGGGTACTACCCGGGCGCCTCCCCGATGACGGTCAAGATGCTCGCCGAGCGCGGCACCGGCCGGCTGCTCGGCGTGCAGATTGTCGGCCGCGAGGGCGCCGGCAAACGCGTGGACATCGCGGCCGTCGCCCTCACGGCCCGGCTGACCGTCGAGCAGATGACGGCCCTGGACCTGGGATACGCCCCGCCCTTCTCCCCCGTCTGGGACCCGGTACTGGTGGCGGCGCGCAAGGCGACGGCGAAGGTACGGCAGGGTCAGCCGGGGTGACCCCTAGGCGGTTCCGCTGATCCTCGGCAGGGCGGAGACGGCGGAGTTGGCGGCCGGGGCCTCCGCCGGCCGGGCGTGCGTGGCGGTGGGCCGGGCGGAGCGCAGCCGGTGGCTCACCGCCTCGTCCAGCGTCACAGGCCGCTGTGTCTGCGCGGCCAGCCGCCCCGCCTCCTGACCGAGGCGCGCCACGTCCTCCCAGGGGAGGCGCACGACCAGGGACAGTTCGGCCTCGCCGTCGGGCAGGGCGTGCATCGCGGGAAACCGCGGAGCGTTCGCCGGATACTGTGAAGCGTTCGTCATCGCCTGGTCCTCACGTCGGTTGCGGAGGGATACGCGCTAGGGCGCGGCCGTGTTCACCGGTTCGGCCGTCGCATCGCGGGCAGTACTTGTGTGTGGTCATCCCCGTCCATGACGTGAACCCGGTGCGCCGCACTCCCTGGGTGACGTACGCGCTGATCGCCGCCAACGTCCTCGTGTTCCTCACCATGCCCGGCGCCGGCGGTGCCCTGGGCGGCAGCGAACTGGCGCGGCTCTGTCACCTTCAGGCCTTCATGGACCAGTACGCGGCGGTCCCGGCCGAGCTGGTCCACCACCGGCTGCCCCGGCTGGTGCCCACGGGCGAGGTGGGGGTGGGCGCGCACGGGGCGGGGTGCGTGGTCGGGCCGCCGGACTACGACAAGTCCCCGGCGCTGTCGGTCTTCACGGCGATGTTCCTGCACGGCGGCTGGCTGCACCTGCTCGGCAACATGCTGTTCCTGCTGATCTTCGGCAACAACGTCGAGGACCGGATGGGCCACGTCCGGTACTTCCTCTTCTACGTCGTCTGCGGCTACGCGGCTGGCTACGGCTTCGCGCTGCTCAACGCCGACTCCACCGACCCGCTGATCGGCGCGTCCGGGGCCATCGCCGGTGTGCTCGGCGCCTATCTGGTGCTGTTCCCGAAGGCGCGGGTCTGGGTGCTGGTGCCGTTCCTGGTCTTCCTGCCGCTGCGGCTGCCGGCCTGGCTGGTGCTGGGCTTCTGGTTCGTGCTCCAGGCGCTGGACTCCTCCGGGCACGCGGCCTCCGGCACCGGCACGGTGGCGTACGCGGCCCATGTGGTCGGCTTCCTGGCCGGCATGCTGCTGGCCTGGCCCCTCAAGCCGGGCACGCCGCCCCCGCCGGAGCCGCCCGGTCTGCTGTTCGGCAGGCGGGCGCGGCCCCACTACGGCTGGTGACTCAGCGCGCGGTCGCGGTGTGCACGTACTCCGTGAGCCGGGTCAGCGCGTCCGGGTCGGTGTTCGGCATGACGCCGTGGCCGAGGTTGAAGACATGGCCTTCCAGGCCGGAGGCGGCCGCGAGCACCTCGGCGGCCTTGGCCTCGACGGTGTCCTTGTCGGTGAAGAGCACGGTCGGGTCCAGGTTGCCCTGGACCGCCTTGCCGGGGCCGACCCGGCGGGCGGCCTCGTCCAGCGGCACCCGCCAGTCGGCGCCGACGACGTCCGCGCCGGCCTCGCTCATGAGGCCCAGCAGCTCACCGGTGCCGACCCCGAAGTGGATGCGCGGGACGCCGTACCCGGCGACGGCGTCGAAGACCTTCGCCGAGGCGGGCATGACCGAGTCGCGGTAGTCGGCGGGGGACAGCGCGCCCGCCCAGGAGTCGAAGAGCTGGACCGCGCTCGCGCCGGCCTCGATCTGCACCTTCAGGAAGGCGGCGGTGATGTCGGCGAGGCGGTCGAGCAGGTCGGCCCACAGCTCGGGGTCGCCGTACATCATCGCCTTGGCGTTCTCGTACGTGCGTGAGGGGCCGCCCTCGACCAGGTAGCTCGCGAGGGTGAACGGCGCGCCCGCGAAGCCGATCAGCGGGGTCGCGCCGAGTTCGCGGGTGAGCAGGCCGATCGCCTCGGTGACGTAGGAGACGTCCTCGGGGGTGAGGTCGCGCAGCCGGGCGAGGTCGGCGCGGGTGCGGACGGGCTGCTCGACGACCGGTCCGACGCCGGGCTTGATGTCGAGGTCGATGCCGATGGCCTTGAGCGGGACGACGATGTCGCTGTAGTAGATCGCCGCGTCCACGCCATGCCGCCGCACCGGCTGGAGGGTGATCTCGGTGACCAGCTCGGGCCGTGTGCAGGACTCCAGCATCGGGATGCCCTCGCGCACCTTGCGGTACTCGGGCAGCGACCGGCCGGCCTGGCGCATGAACCACACGGGGGTGTGCGGCACGGGTTCACGGCGGCACGCCTTGAGGAAGGCGCTGTCGTACGTCGCGGTCGGCTGCTGGCCCGAAGGGCTTCCGTTGGCACTCACGACGGCAAGTCTCCCATGGCCGCGGGCGGCGAATCGCGCCTGCCCTTCGGGGGTGTCCCTCCCTGCGCGCGGGCCCGGTTCCCCTTACTCTTCCCCGCATGGCTGCGGCTCAGGGACGACTGTCGGACGGCGCTGGCGGAATGGACGACGCGGAGGACACCGCGCAGGGGCGGGCGGGCGGTGCGCTGCCGCCCGCGTTCCGGGCCGCGGTGGACGCGCTGCGCTCCGCGCGGGTGCGCCCGCAGGTGGAGGTGGAGCCGACACCCGCGCCGCAGCGGCTCGCGCCGCACGCGTACGCGCTGGAGGCCGTGGTGGTCGACGGCGAGCAGGAGCTGGCCGACGGCCGGCTGGTGCTGCTGCACGACCCGGCCGGGCACGACGCCTGGCGGGGCACGTTCCGGCTGGTGACGCTGGTGCGCGCGGAGCTGGAGGCGGAGATGGCCGCCGATCCGCTGCTGCCGGAGGTGTGCTGGTCCTGGCTGACCGGGGCGCTCCAGGCGCGCGGCCTCGGCTACGGCGAGCCGAGCGGCACGGTCACCCGGGCCAGCTCCCACTATTTCGGCGGTCTCGCCGAGCGGCCGGCCGCCTCGCAGATCGAGATCCGGGCGTCCTGGACACCGCGCGAGGGCCTGGGCGGGGTGCCGGACACGGCCGCCCACCTGGCGTCGTGGTGCGAGCTGCTGGCCCAGGTCGGGGGGCTGCCGCCGGCCGGTCCGGGCGACGCCTCCGTGGTCACGCTGCCGCAGCGCCGGGGCCCCCAGTCGCGCTGAGCGGTCCCCCGGTTTCGGGACGGTCATTCCCGGCGTCATCCTGTTGGGCGTCTCATTGACCATGTCTTTGTCGATACGGCCACTTTCCGACCTCGAATCGCCTCCGCTCGAACCGACTTGATCTTCGGATGATCGATCGTGTGTCCGAATTGCACGGATTGTTACTCACTAGATCGTGATCATTCTCTAAAGGCGGACAGGTTTGCTGCCGAAGACGACTGTGACCTTGAAAGCACGGTTCTCTCCGGCTCACTCCCCACAAGCCGGCCCCGTCCCCCCACCCCAGGAGGCCTGGTGTCCGTTCTCCTTGAGCAGCCCGCAAGCCTGGTCGCCTACCGCCCGAACAAGCCGACCGCCATGGTGGTGGTGGCCGACCCCCGGGTCCGCTCCACCGTGACCCGTCACCTCTGGGCGCTCGGCGTGCGTGACGTCATCGAGGCCTCGTCCATCGCCGAGGCCCGTCCCCGTATCAGCAACCCGCGCGACATCTGCGTCGCCGATGTCCACCTGCCCGACGGCTCCGGCCTGACCCTGCTCTCCGAGACCCGCGCCGCGGGCTGGCCCAACGGCCTCGCCCTCTCCGCCGCCGACGACATCGGCGCGGTGCGCAACGCCCTGGCCGGAGGGGTCAAGGGCTACGTCGTCACCGGCACCCGCACCAACATCGGACTGCCCAGCCGGCCCGGTGCCACCCCCCTCGGCGGTGCCGCCCGGATGCACCGCCGCCCCCCGGGTGCCCCGAGCCACCCGGGCGGCTACCGCGAACTGTCCGGCCGGGAGGTCGAGGTGCTGAGACTGGTCGCGGAAGGCCAGTCGAACAAGGCCATCGGCGTCTCGATGGGCCTGTCCGCCCTCACCGTCAAGAGCCACCTCGCCCGCATCGCCCGCAAGCTGGGCACCGGGGACCGCGCCGGCATGGTCGCGGTCGCCCTGCGCACCGGCATCATCCACTGAGCCCCGCCCCTCCCCCCTTCGGAGGAACCACCGGCCCCGCCGTGTGAACCGCGAGCACCAGCGGGCTGACCGGTTTACGACCCTTGGGCGCCCGTCGACGGAACGTTCCGGCGACGGGCGCCTTCCGCGCACGGATACCCTTGACAGGTGACCGACGCCCAAGACACCGCAGCAGACAGCACCCTGCGCACCCACGGGGGCACGCCTCCGGACGACGCCGGATCTTCTGTGCCGGGGGCACCGGTTCCCTTGCTGGAGCCCCGCGAGGGCATTCCGCCGGTGATCGCCGACGAAGCCGCCCTCGCCGCGGCGGTCGCCGCCTTCGCCGCCGGCTCCGGCCCCGTCGCCGTGGACGCCGAGCGCGCCTCCGGCTACCGCTACGGACAGCGGGCGTATCTGGTGCAGCTGCGCCGCGAGGGCGCGGGCTCCGCGCTGATCGACCCCGTGGCCTGTCCGGATCTGTCCGCCCTCGGTGAGGCGCTGTCCGGCGTCGAGTGGGTGCTGCACGCGGCCACCCAGGATCTGCCCTGCCTGCGCGAGATAGGCATGACCCCCACCCGCCTGTTCGACACCGAGCTGGCCGGCCGGCTCGCCGGGTTCCCGCGCGTCGGGCTCGGCGCCATGGTCGAGGGCGTCCTCGGCTATGTGCTGGAGAAGGGGCACTCCGCCGTCGACTGGTCCACCCGCCCGCTGCCCGAGCCGTGGCTGCGCTACGCCGCGCTCGACGTGGAACTCCTCGTCGACCTGCGCGACGCGCTGGAGAAGGAGCTGGAGCGGCAGGGCAAGCTGGAGTGGGCGCTCCAGGAGTTCGACGCGATCGCCGCCGCCCCGCCGGCCGAGCCCCGCAAGGACCCCTGGCGGCGGACGTCCGGGATGCACAAGGTGCGCCGGCGCCGGCAGCTCGGCGTCGTACGGGAGCTGTGGCAGACCCGGGACCGGATCGCGCAGCGCCGGGACGTGTCGCCGGGCAAGGTGCTGTCGGACGCGGCGATCGTGGAGGCCGCGCTGGCGCTGCCGGCCAATGTGCACGCGCTGGCCGCGCTGAACGGCTTCGGGCACCGGATGGGGCGCCGGCAGCTGGAGCAGTGGCAGGCCGCGGTGGACCGGGCGAAGGCGCTGACGGAGTCGCAGCTGCCGCAGCCGGGCCAGCAGGTGACCGGACCGCCGCCGCCGCGCGCGTGGGCCGACAAGGACCCGGTCGCGGCGGCCCGGCTGTCGGCGGCGCGGGCCGGGGTGACGGCACTGGCCGAGCGGCTCACCATGCCGCAGGAGAACCTGATCGCCCCGGACAGCGTGCGGCGCCTGTGCTGGGAGCCGCCGGCGGTGGCCGACGACACCTCCGTCGCCGGGGCGCTCGCGGGATACGGGGCGCGGCCCTGGCAGGTGGACCTGGTGACCCCCGTACTGGTCGCCGCGCTGGCTTCGGCAGGGGCCTGAGGGTCGTTCGGGTTGATCGCGCAGTTCCCCGCGCACCTTCGGGGCCGTAGAGATTCAGCCATACCGTGTGACCTTCACCGCTCCCCCCGGTAGGGGTGTGCAGCTACATTACTCGTTAGTAGCATGGGCTTAAGCAAGCGCTCAGCGTCCCGCACCCTTGGAGGAGAGCCATCGTGCCTCGTACCGTCAGGGACGTCGTCTTCGTCGACGGCGTCCGTACCCCGTTCGGCAAGGCGGGCCCGAAGGGCATCTACCACGAGACCCGCGCCGACGACCTGGTCGTCAAGGCGATCCGGGAGCTGCTGCGCCGCAACCCCGGTCTCGACCCGAAGCGGATCGACGAGGTCGCCATCGCCGCGACCACCCAGATCGGTGACCAGGGCCTGACGCTGGGCCGGACCGCGGGCATCCTCGCCGGTCTGCCGCAGTCCGTGCCCGGCTACTCCATCGACCGCATGTGCGCCGGCGCCCTGACCGCCGTGACGAGCACCGCCGGTTCGATCGCCTTCGGCGCCTACGACGCCGTCATCGCCGGTGGTGTCGAGCACATGGGCCGCCACCCGATGGGCGAGGGCGTGGACCCCAACCCGCGCTTCGTGAGCGAGAAGCTGGTCGACGAGTCCGCCCTGTTCATGGGCATGACCGCCGAGAACCTGCACGACCGCTACCCCTCCATCACCAAGCAGCGCGCCGACGAGTACGCGGTGCGCTCACAGGAGAAGGCCGCCAAGGCGTACGCCAACGGCAAGATCCAGCAGGACCTGGTGCCGGTCTCGGTGCGCCGCACCAGCCCGGAGGCCGGCGAGACCGGCTGGGGCCTGGTCACCGCCGACGAGCCGATGCGCCCGGGCACCACGCTGGAGAACCTGGCCGGTCTGAAGACGCCGTTCCGCGTCCACGGCCGGGTCACCGCCGGCAACGCGGCCGGTCTGAACGACGGCGCGACCGCCTCGATCATCGCCTCCGAGGACTTCGCCCGCGAGCACGAGCTGCCGGTCAAGATGCGCCTCGTCTCCTACGCCTTCGCGGGCGTGGAGCCGGAGGTCATGGGCTACGGCCCGATCCCGGCCACGGAGAAGGCGCTCGCCAAGGCGGGCCTGTCCATCTCCGACATCGGCCTGTTCGAGATCAACGAGGCCTTCGCCGTCCAGGTGCTGGCCTTCCTGGAGCACTACGGCATCGCGGACGACGACGCGCGCGTCAACCAGTACGGCGGCGCCATCGCCTTCGGTCACCCGCTCGCCTCCTCCGGCGTCCGTCTGATGACGCAGCTGGCCCGCCAGTTCGAGGAGCAGCCGCAGGTCCGTTACGGCCTGACCACCATGTGCGTCGGCTTCGGCATGGGCGCGACCGTCGTCTGGGAGAACCCGCACTTCGAGGGGGACAAGTGAGCACCACCGCTGAGCTGTTGAAGGGCGCGGCCGAGCTGTTCCCCGACGAGGTCGTGACGTCCGCGCACGTACGCCACTTCGACCTGCCCTTCGGTGCCGGGCGGTTCGCGCTCGTCACGCTGGACAACGGCCTGGACCACACCAAGCCGACCACCTTCGGACCGGCCTCGCTGGCGAACCTGAACGCCGCGATCGACCAGGTCGAGAAGGAGGCGGCCGAGGGCACGATCGTCGGCGTCGGCATCACCGGCAAGCCGTTCATCTTCGCCGTCGGCGCCGACCTCAAGGGCGTCGAGCTGCTGAAGAGGCACGAGGACGCGCTGGCCATCGGCAAGGGCGGCCACGAGGTGTTCAAGCGCCTCGCCGCGCTCGCCGTGCCGACCTTCGCCTACTACAACGGCGCCGCGATGGGCGGTGGCGTCGAGGTCGGTCTGCACTGCACCTACCGGACCGTCTCCGCGGCGATCCCGGCGTTCTCGCTGCCCGAGGTCTTCCTCGGCCTGGTTCCCGGCTGGGGCGGCTGCGCCCTGCTGCCGAACCTGATCGGCGCGGAGAAGGCCGTCTCGGTCATCATCGAGAACTCCCTGAACCAGAACCGGCAGCTCAAGGGCGCGCAGGTCTACGAGCTGGGGATCGCCGACGCGATCTTCGAGGGCGCCGACTTCCTGGAGCAGTCGCTGCTGTGGACGGCGGCCGTCCTCAAGGGCGAGATCGTCGTCGAGCGTCCGGCGGTCGACCGCGGCGAGGCCTGGGACCAGGCCGTCGCCAAGGGCCGGTTCGTCGCCGACTCCAAGGTGCACGGCGCGGCCCCGGCCGCCTACCGCGCCCTGGACATCATCGCCGCCGCCAAGAACGGCGACCTCCAGCAGGGCTTCGACGCCGAGGACCAGGCGCTCGCCGACCTGATCATGGGCGGCGAACTGCGCTCCGGCATCTACGCGTTCAACCTGGTGCAGAAGCGCGGCAAGCGTCCCGCGGGCGCCCCGGACAAGAACCTGGCCCGTCCGGTCACCAAGGTCGGCGTGGTCGGCGCCGGTCTGATGGCCTCCCAGCTCGCGCTGCTGTTCCTGCGCCGCCTGGAGGTGCCGGTCGTGCTGACCGACATCGACCAGGCGCGTGTCGACAAGGGTGTGGGCTACGTCCACGCCGAGATCGACAAGCTGCTCGGCAAGGGCCGGATCAACCAGGACAAGGCCAACCGCCTCAAGGCGCTGGTGACCGGTGTCCTGGACAAGGCCGAGGGCTTCGCGGACGCGGACTTCGTCATCGAGGCCGTCTTCGAGGAGATCGGCGTCAAGCAGCAGGTGTTCGCCGAGGTCGAGGCGGTCGCCCCGGCGCACGCGATCTTCGCCACCAACACCTCCTCGCTGTCGGTGTCGGAGATGGCCTCGAAGCTCAAGCACCCCGAGCGGGTCGTGGGCTTCCACTTCTTCAACCCGGTGGCCGTGCTGCCGCTGCTGGAGATCGTCCGCGGCGAGCAGACCGACGACGCGTCGCTCGCGACCGCGTTCGCCGTCGCCAAGAAGCTGAAGAAGACCGCGGTGCTGGTCAAGGACGCCCCGGCGTTCGTCGTGAACCGCATCCTGACCCGCTTCATGGGCGAGATCCAGAACGTCATCGACGAGGGCACCCCGGTCGAGGTCGCCGAGAGGGCCGTCGAGCCGCTCGGCCTGCCGATGTCCCCGCTGGTGCTGCTTGAGCTGGTCGGTCCCGCGATCGGCCTGCACGTCTCGGAGACCCTCAACCGGGCCTTCCCGGAGCGCTTCACGGTCTCCCCGAACCTCAAGGCGGTCGTCGAGGCGGGCAAGCGCGGCTTCTACGTCTACGACAGCGGCAAGCCGGAGCTGGACCCGGAGGTCGCCGCGCTGCTGAAGCAGGGCGACGTCGTGCTGACCGAGGAGCAGGTGCGAGCCCGGGTGCTGGACGCGGTGGCGCAGGAGATCGGGCTCATGCTCGACGAGGGCGTCGTCGCCGAGGCCCAGGACATCGACCTGTGCCTGATCACGGGCGCCGGCTGGCCCTTCCACCTGGGCGGCATCACGCCGTACCTGGACCGCGAGGGCGTCTCGGAGCGGGTGAACGGCAAGAGGTTCCTCGCCCCGGGCGTGGCGAGCGTGCCCGCGTAGGACGGTGAGTGAGGAGAGGGCCCCCGCGGCGGCGGGGGCCCTCTTTTTTCTTCGCCTGCCGCTCAGACCTCCCGCCAGGCCTCCAGGGCCAGCCCCGGCTCGTCCTTGCGCCGGGTCAGCAGGAGTTGGCCGGTCGAGGGGGACAACGTCGCCGCGACCACCCGGCCGTCCTCGTCGGTGGCGAGGCAGACCCGGGCGTCCACGGTGAGCCGGGGGCCGGACTCGGTCCACCAGGCGCCGGCCGACTCCTGTTCGGTGGGGTAGGCGGCGAAGGCGACCCGGCCGCTCGCCGACCGCTGGGCGAGCAAGGTGCAGTCGTGGCCGTCGAGTTCGCAGCGGACCGCGGAGACCGGGCCGTGCCCGGCCGAGTCCAGCAGGGTCACCGGCTTGTCGCCGGGGCGCCAGGCGCACAGCTCGCCCTCGGTGCCGGTGTGGAAGAGCGTCGTACGGTCGGCGGAGGTGGCGAGGGCGTACAGGGTGCCCGGACGGACCGGCGCCCGCAGCGGCTCCTGGCGGACCGGCCGCGCGCCGGGCTCCTCCTGGCGCCAGTGCAGGACGCCCCCGGGGACGGCCGCGTACAGCTCGATCCGGCCGGACTCCCCCGTCACCGCGGCGAGTCCGTCGTGGACGTCCTCGCCGCCCAGGTCGCGCCAGGGGTCCCAGCCGCCCTTCTCCTTCTGCGCGAGCATGCTCACGCCGCCGGCCTTGTTGCGGACGAACACATGGGCGCGGCCCTGGGCGTCCACGGCGACGGCGGGCGGTCCGGTGCGGTCGCCCTTCTTGTCCGGGTGGCCGACCGGGTTCCAGTCCAGGGCGGCGAGGCGGGGCCGGAAGTGCGTGGAGTGCACCAGGCCCGCCTCACCCTTGACGGTGGGCCGCCAGGAGACCAGGTGGACATAGCCGTCGGCGCCCTGGCCGAGGGCCAGGAAGGGGTGCAGCCGCTGGTCGCCGCCGACTTGGCGGGGGGCGGTCCAGGGACCGCCGGGTGCGCGTTCCGCCCGGCACCGGACGGCTTCGCCCGAGAGCTGGTAGACACTGAGCCGGCCGTCTCGGCCGCGCGTGAGCCAGTCGCCGTTCACCGGTTCACTCTAAGCCGTGTGCCGGGGGCGGCCGGGGCCGCCCTGGTCACAGCCGTTTGGCGCTGCGGAACAGCTTGGCGTAGAAGCCGTCGCCGTCCAGACGCGAGGCACCGCCCTGGTCACCGATGGTGGGGCCGTTCTGCTCCTTGCGGCTGGAGACGAACACCTGGTGGCCCTCGGTGTCGGGGCCGAGGTAGATGGCCGAGTGGTCCATGTGGTTGCCGGTGCGGTGGTCCATCTTGAAGAACAGCAGGTCACCGGGCTGGAGTACGTCGATGTTGGCGGGCCGCTCGTACCAGGGGCCGGCGCCCTGGAGCTTGACGACGTCGACGCCCTCCTTGCCGCGGGCCATGCCGTCGGCGGTGCGGGGCAGCCCGTCGCCCTTGGTGTTCCCGGACATCAGCGGGAAGCGGGCGCGGTAGCCGTAGACCAGGCGCAGGTAGCCGGAGCAGTCCACCGCGCGCAGCCGGTCCTTGTGCGGGTACACGGTGGCGCCGTCCCGGAAGGTGTACGGGATGCCCAGGTAGTCGTAGAAGTCGCTCTGCTCGTGGCGGTCGACGCCGTCGGCCTTGAGCGGTCCGTAGGTGGCGTGGCCCTCGTACTGGATGCCCTGGTCGTCCTTCTTGACCGGGGCGCCCTGGGTGTACTGGAAGGCGAACGCGAAGATGTCGTCCTCCTCGCTGCCGCGGTACTGCTTGAACCAGTCCTTGAACCACTGCTGTCGCTCGGCGCCCTTGGTCCAGGGCTCCGGGAGCAGCCGGACCCAGTCGTCGGTGACGACCTTGGTGCTGGTGGTGGACGGTTCGGCGAAGGTGCGGGTGGGGCCCTTGAGGGTGGCGGTGCGGGCGCCGTCGGTGAAGGTGCCGATGACCGCGCCCTTGCCGTCCCGCAGCACCGAGCGCGCGGGGTTGTTCAGCCGCTCCCAGGTCTGCTTGCCGGTCGCCTTGCCCGAGGTCCGGAGGTTCTCGGTGATCGTCTGGGCGGCCGGGAGCTTCGCCTGCTCGTCCGCGCGCAGCTCGTAGGTGAAGTAGGCGCTGCCCGCGAGCAGCGCGAGGACCGTCACCGCGTGGACGACGGGACGGCCTTTGCGCTTCGGCATGGTGGTGCTCCAGGAGTGCTTCGGTAGGCGGGGTCAGGCGGAGGGCATGGCGCCGAGCAGGATTCCGGCGGTCAGCACCACATAGGTGGCGAGGGTGACGGAGCCGACGGACAGCAGCGTCGCGCCCTTGGGCTGGCGGACCATCTGGTAGCCGATCAGGCCCGGGACGATGAAGCCGAGCGTCTGGTTGGCGTACAGCAGCGGGAACTCCATCTGGAGCACGATGATCACGGTGGCCTGGATGAGGACGCCGCTGAGCACCACGGCCGCGAACAGCCGCTTGCCGTAGAGGATCACGAACTTCTGCATGAGCAGGGTGGCGAGGTACGTCAGCACGGTCACACCGACGACGAGCGCGGCCCGCTGGAGGTCCTCGATGAGGGTGAGCGCCAGCCAGCCGGGGGTGATCATGCCGCCCGGCGACAGGTTGGTCGTCAGGTAGCACATCAGGGAGAACAGCAGGCCCAGACCGATGCCGATCGCGGCGATCTCGGGGGTGAGGACGGAGGGGATCAACGGTGTTCTCCTGGGCTGTGCCACTGCGGGGTGTCGTCGGTGGGCTGCTGGGGTGGGACGCGGGGTTCGAAGAGGCCGCGCGGCGAGGCCTGGCGGGGCTCGGCGGGGGCGTGGTGGCCGTACGGCGCCGGGTCCGGCTGCTCCTGGTACGGCGGGTACTCCTGGTACTCCTGCTCCTGGTACGGGGCGGAGTACCCGGGGTCCCACTGGCCGGGTACCTGCGGGGCGTACGGCTGCTGCTGGACGTAACGGGACTCGTACGCGGGCGAGTAGCCCTGGTAGGGGTCGATGCGGGGCGCGTAGAGCTGGACGGTCTCCACGTGCTCGACGACGGGCTCCGGCCGCCGGTCGCGGCCGGCCGGAGTGGTGGGCGCGGGGTCGTCCGCGCTCTCGTCCGGCGGGAGTTCGGCGAGGTGTTCCAGCAGGATCTCGCCCTGGCCGTGGATGTTGCCGATGGCGACCAGCGAGGAGTCGGCGCCGAGCTGGTCCAGCAGCTTGGCCATGAACTCCTCGGGGTCGCGCCGGTCGCCGCCCAGGTCGACGGCGCGGGAGCGGAACTCGGCGGGGATGGCGTCGATGGCGGACTTGGCCGGGTGGCCGATGACGAAGACGCGCTCGGGGTCGAGGTCGGGGATGATCTCGCCCATCTGGCCGTTGCGTTCGATGCGGTCGGGACGGCAGTTGATCACCACGTTGAGCGGGCGGTGGATGGCGCCGAGGTCGAGCAGCTGGTTGATGTTCATCAGCGTCGACTCGGGGTCGTTGGCCGCGAAGACGTTGGCGAAGCGCAGCTTCTTGCCGCCGGGGGTCAGGTACCGCTCGACGGAGAGGACGCCGGGGTCCGGCGGGGCCTCGTACATGCCCTTGAGGGCGGTGTCCCGGTCGACGCCGAGGAGTTCGGCGACGGTGAGGGCGATGGCCACGTTCTCCTTGAAGGTGAACCAGCTGAAGCCGCGCAGTTCCTCGTCGGTGACCGTCTCGGGGTCGGCGTAGACCAGCTGGCAGTTCCGGGCGTCCGCCTCTTCCTGGAGGATGGCGAAGCGGTCCTTCTCGGCGGTGACGCAGATGCCGTCCTCCGGCATGGACCGGCACAGCGAGCGGGCCACGTCGTCCAGGGTGGGGCCCATCTCGGCGAGGTGGTCCTCGCGGACGTTGCACAGCACGCCGATGGTGGAGCGGATCAGCTTGGACTGGTTGATCTCCTGGAGGGCCGGCATGACGGCCATGCACTCGATGACGAGCGCGTCCGGGCTGTAGGCGGCGGCGCGGCGCACGATGCCGATCTGCTCGACCACGTTGGCGATGCCGAACTTGCGGTAGACCGGCTCCTCGGTGGCGTCCGGGTGGATGAAGCGGGCCGCGGTGCCGGTGGTCTTGGCGACGGTGACCAGGTCGCCGCCGCGCAGGGCGCCCGCGCACAGGCGGGTGATGGAGGACTTGCCGCGGATGCCGTTGACCAGGACGCGGCTGGGTATCCGCTCCAGGTTGCCGAAGTGCCGCCGCTGTTCGACGACGCCCGCCACGAGCAGGATCGCGCAGCAGACCAGCAGCACGGTGTAGAGGAAGAGCACGGGTGATCAGGTCCTTGTGTACTGCTGGGGCGGGTACGGCCCGGATTCGGGCGCGGTGCGGCGGGGCTGCTGCCTGCGCTGGTCCTGGAGCTGCTGCCGGACGAGCTCCAGGGAGCGGGTGACGGCGCCGACCTCGTCGTGGTGCTGCGGGAAGAGGACGGTCTTGCGATCGCCGCCGGCCAGCGCCTCGGACCGGTCGGCCAGGGTGCGCAGCGGCCGGGCCACCACCATGTGCGTCCAGCCCAGGCAGGCGACGGCCGCGGCGGCGCCGAGCAGGCCGGCGAGCACGGTCCGGTTCTGGGAGTCGTACTCGGGGATGGCGAGCCGGTCGACCGGCTGCCAGCTGACCACGGTCCAGCCGAGTGCTTCGGCGGCGCCGCTGCCGGAGAACGGGGCCGCGGCGGCGATCCGGGTGCCGCCCTCGCGGTAGAGCACACCGCTGGGCCGGGGGTTCTTGCCGAGCCGCTGGGAGCTGGCCGCGGCGAGGTCCCTCAGGTGCTCGTCGGGCAGGGACCGGAAGGCGAGGAAGCCGGTGTTCCCGGCGATGATCCCGCGCTTGTCGTCCACGAGCCGGACCACGCCGAGACCCGGGCGGGTGAGCAGGGCGTTGAGGAACTCGACGCGGAACTCGCCGACGAGCTGGGCGCCGTGGCGGCCGGGGATCTCGGCGGCGGCGACGACCACGGGCCGCTTGCCGCCGTGGCCGAGCAGCCGGATCGGGGTCGTGGAGACCCGCTTGTCCTGGACGACCTGGGGCTCGTTGCCCTCGCGCGCCTGGACGGCGCCGTGCGCGTCGACGACGTAGAGGGAGCGGTAGCGCTGGTTCTCGTTGTACGTGCGCTCCAGTACCCGGTCCATGTCCTCGGTGGCGGTGCGGTCGCCGATGAGGGAGGCCACCGACTGGAGGTCGGCGTGGCCCTCGTTGAGGGCGCGGCGCACCCGGTCGCTGATGGTGTCGGTGCGTTCGCGCTGGTCGTTGACGAGCTGCCGGGGGATCTCGGCCGTGCCGTCGGCGCGGTCGAACAGCAGCATCAGCGGCACGGACCAGGCGAGCAGCAGGACGGCGCAGCCGGCGAGCAGGGCGCGGGTGCCGACTCGGCGCACACCCCGCGGGCTCGGGGCGGGGGCGGGGTCGGCGGGCTCGCCGAGCAGTTGCCGGCGCAGGCGTTCCAGGGCGGTGCCGATGCGGTGTGCCTCGCCGTAGCGGGGGACGGTGACGGGCCGGGTGAGGTCGCCGCGGGTGAGCCGGCGGGACTCCAGGAACAGCCGGATGAGCGGGCGCTGCACGGTGCCGAGCAGCACGGCCACGGCCAGGGCGCCGACGACGAGCAGGGCGCCGCCCGCGAGCAGGCCGAAGACCGGGGACTGGGCGCGGGCGGACTCCTCGGTCACCTTGACCATGGCGACGACGGACAGGCCGAGCCCGGAGGCGGTGGTGGCCTCGCCGGGATCGGGCGAGGCGAGGGTGGCGTACCCGGCGACGGACCGGTCGCCCAGCAGCTTCCCGCCGAGCAGGCCCCCGCTGACGCCCTGGTAGCCGCCGGCGCCGGGCTCCTTGCTGCTGCGCGGGTCCTGCTTGGCCTGTCGGGCGGCCCGCTCGGCGAAGTCCTTGAGCTGTTCGCGGGACTCCTTGATGTCCTTGCGGTCGACGCTGTTGCGGGCGGACTCCGGGTCGGCGATGCCGTCGCTGCTGAGCACCGCGCCGCCCGCGTCGACCACCGCGATGGAGCGGAACTGGCCGAGGCTGATGCCGGGGAACTTCAGGTTGCGGGAGGCCACCAGCAGCAGCTGGGGCTTGCCGGGCCAGCTCAGCAGCCCGAAGGAGAGCAGCCGCACCTCGCCGTTCTTGAGCCGGACCATGCGCGGGTCGAGTCCGCCCGCGCCGCTGAGCGAAGAGGTGTCCACATCGGTCAGCGGAACCGTTTCTCCACGCGCGGCGAGCAGCTTGCCGGTGCGGATCTCGACGACGGCGGTGCCCATCCACTTCTGGTAGGTGCTGCCGAGCTTGTCGAGGACCGCGTCGCCGGAGACCGGCTGCCCGGCGCTGAACAGCGCGGCGGAGCGGGTGACGTCGGTCACGGACTCGTCCACGGAGGCGCGCAGCGCGATGGCGCCGTCCTCCGCGAAGTGCTGCTGGGAGGTCAGGACCGCCTTGGGCACCCCCGCGTTGTCGACACGGCCGAGCACGAGGGCCGTGACGGTCGCGAGGGTCAGCAGGAGCGCCGACAGGACCGCGATCGGCGGGCGGATGCCGCCGATCAGCGACATATCGGCGCGACGGCGGGCTCGGTGCTGCCGCGCCGGGGGCGATGACGCCAAAGGACGGTCCTCTCACGAAGTGCGGGTGCGGGCGTGCCGACGGAAATGAGCACGCCCGGGAACCAGACATGTAAGGAGACCGTGAAGTTGCGGCAAGTGGTACGTGATCTACGCAACATCACATAAAGAACGGACAAGGACGGTCAAATGCCGTCGCTGTTCGGTCGGGTCGCGCTATCCGGGCAGCCCGGTGAGCGGACGCAGGCCGTCCTTGGCCGCGCCCCGGTCCTCCAGCGTGCCCTCGGTGCGCTCGAAGGTGAGCCGGAGCCGGGAGCGCTGGACGTCCGTCAGGCCGGGGTCGTCGCGCAGCGCGGCCGGCACGTCGAGCAGCCGGTAGTCCCGCACGTCGTCCTCGCCGTAGGTGGCGGTGCCGCCGTCGCGGACGTTCTCGGCGTCCGGCGGGATCGTCAGCAGCGTCGGCTCGAAGCGGGGCTCGACCGTCCAGTGGCCCTTGCCGTGCTCGGTGAACGCGAACCAGGCGATCACGCCCTCCTCGGTCAGTCCGGTGGGCGTCTCGTGCCGGGCGATCTGGTTGCCGAGGCCGTAGCTGATCCAGGTGCCGTCGACCTTCTCCATCGGCTCCACGACGTGCGCGTGGTGGCCGATGACCAGGTTGATGCCGGTCTTGCGGGCGATGTCGCGGGCGAAGGAGAGCTGTGAGGCGGACGGTTCCGGGTGGTGCTCGCGGCCCCAGTGCAGGGAGAGGATCACCACCTCGGCGCCGGCCGCGCGGGCCCGCTTCTCGGCCGCCTGGATGCGGCCCAGGTCCTGCTGGTTGGCCAGCCAGGGCTTGTCCTTGGGCAGGGTGTGCGGCTCGTTGAAGCCGTAGGCGAAGGAGAGCTGCGCCACCTTGACGCCCTTGACGTCCATGATCAGCGGGGTGCGCGCCTCCTTCTCGGTGCGGGCCGAGCCGGTGTGCTTGACGCCGGCCGCGTCCAGCGCGTCGAGGGTGCGCTTCACGCCGGTGTAGCCGTGGTCGAGGGTGTGGTTGGAGGCGGTGGAGCAGGTGTCGTAGCCGATGTCCTTGATCGTCTTGGCGGTCTGGGGCGGCACCTGGAAGTCCGGGAAGCCCTCGAAGGGGCCGGTGGCCGGGCCCATCACCGGCTCGAAGTGACAGATCGCCAGGTCGGCCTTGCTGATCACCGGCTTGATGCCGGCCATCATCGGCCCGAAGTCGAGTCCGGCCACGCCCTTGCCGGTGCGCTGCGCGTCCTTGCGTGCCTGCTCCACCAGTTCGGGGTGCATCAGGATGTCGCCGGCGGCCGCGACGGTGAAGGAGCGGCCACCGCCGCTCCCGTCCTCGGCGTCGTCCGAGAGGAGTCCGCAGCCGGAGGCGGCGGCGAGCAGGGCGAGCGGGGTCAGCAGGGACAGCAGGGACTGCGGGGTCCGGCTACGGCGTCTGGTCACCGGGATATCTTGATACAACCATGAGAGCCCATCGCTCACGCGTCATAACGATCGCGTCACTCCTGCTCGCCTTCGCTGGCGGAGTCACCGCCTGTGTGCATGCCGGGGGCGGGGCCGCGCCGTCCGCCCGACAGGGCGGTGCGCCGGTCGACCTGGCCCGCTCGGTGGCCGACTACACGAGCCGGTTCGGTCCCGACCGGGGCTATCTGCACCCCGGCCGCGCCGACCGCGAGGGCATCGCCGAGGCGATCGGGCTGCTGCTCGACGGCCACCGCGAGCAGGCGCGACGGCAGTTGGCGCGGCGCGACTTCACCGTACGCACGGTCCTCGACCGGCCCACCGGGCACCGGTACACCGAGGTGGCCGACCGCACGGACACCGCCGTGACGCCGCGCGGCTGGGGCCGGGTCTACCTCGACCTCGACCACCACCCGAGCTGGTCCGTCCAGGTCCCGCACCCGGTCGCCGACCACGGCACCGAACAGCTCGGGGTGCGGGTGCTGCGCGGCGCCCCGGGCGGGGTGCTGGTCGTCGCGGGGGCCCATCGCGCGTCCGGGTCGGGCAACTCCGCCGACGTGGCGCACCGCCGGGACACCGTGTTCCACGCGATCTGCGCCGAACTGGCCCGGCGCGGGCTGCCCGGTATCCAGCTGCACGGCTTCGCCGCCTCCTCGGCACCGGGTTACGACGTGATCGCCTCCACCGGCGCCGGTTCGGCCGGCCGGCGCGAGGGCCGCGCCCTGGCCGACGGGCTGCGCGAGCATGGCTTCCGGGTGTGCCGGGCCTGGGCACGGACCTGTCCGCTGGAGGGCCGGACGAACATGCAGGGCCGGGCCGCCGACACCGACGACGTGGAGTTCCTGCACGTGGAGTTCTCCCCCGAGGTGCGGGCCGGCGGACGGCCGGCCGAGCGGGCGGCCGACGCGGTGGCCGGGGTGACCCGGGCGTGGGCGCGCTCGGGCGTGCCAGACTGAGCCGGTGACGAACGCGACGGACGGGGACCTGCCCCTGCTGATCGTCGACGGCGCGAACGTGGTCGGGTCCGTGCCGGACGGCTGGTGGCGCGACCGGCGCGGCGCCGCCGAGCGCCTCCGGGACCGCCTGGTGCCCTTCGCGCGGTCGGGCGCGGGCGAACTGGCGGGCCCGGTCGAGCTGGTCCTGGTGGTAGAGGGCGCGGCCCGGGGCGTGCCCTCGGTACCCGGCGTCCGCGTCGAGGAGGCCCCCGGCAGCGGCGACGACCTCATCGTCCACCTCGCCGCCACCGCCGGCCTCCGCCCCTGCCTGGTCGTCACCGCCGACCGCGAACTACGCCGCCGCGTCCAGGAACACGGCGCCGACGTCACGGGGCCGCGTACGGTCCTGACCTGACCGGGGCCCGCCCAAGGGCAGCGGGCGGGGCCTGACCCCCGACCTGACCGGTGGCCTTGCCTGCCTCTCCCCCGGCTCCTCACTCCCCCGCCACCCGCGCGTACAACACCGCCCCGTCCACCCGCCCCACCTCCTCGTAGTCGGCGGTGAGGAGGCGGTGGAGGGTGGGGATGTGGGGCGGGGCGTAGGGCTTGCCCTGGGAGTCGTCGATGATCAGGGCGGGGCGGTGGGTGTGCAGTTCGTGGCGGAAGACGGGCCAGGTGCCGGCGACCGCGTACTTCTCGCCGACCCGGGGGCCGTCGCGGCCGCCGCTGTAGTTGGTCAGCAGGCCGGCGGTGAGGTAGCGGGTGGCGGGGGTGCGGTCGGCGAGCCAGTAGGTCTCCGGGTGTATGCCCCACACCAGGACGCGGTCGGCGGTCGTGGTGCGGTGGGCGAGGGCGGTCGCGAGGCGCTGGACGTGGGCGAGTTCGGGGCGCGGGGCGAGCAGGCCCCAGGTGACGAAGAGCGCGCAGCAGCAGGCCGAGGTGAACACGGCGGTGGTCCGGCGGCGCGCGGGCAGGATCTCCAGCGCGGCCGTGGCCAGCAGGGCGAGCGGTGGGGTGAGTTGCAGGTAGTAGTGGCCGAAGAAGTGGAAGCCGGCCAGCACCGCGAGGGCCGAGGAGGCCAGCCACAGCCACAGGTCCGCCGCCCCGGTGCGGGCGACGCGCAGAGCCCGTACGACGGGTGGCAGCAGGCCCGCCGAGGCCACGGCGAGGATCGCGGCGTTGGCCGACGCCCGGAGCAGGACGTGGAGTTCGGAGCCGGTGAAGCCGGCGTACGCGGTCGAGCCGGTGACCGTCCAGAAGAGGAAGCCGGCCGGGTCCGTGAGCAGCGCCGCGCCCAGGACCGGGGCGGCGAAACCGGCCGCCAGCCGGGCCAGGCCCGCGCGCGGGGTGCCCGCGTGGCGTAGCAGCAGCCACAGCACCGGCAGCAGCACCGCGCCGCCGGTCTGCTTGGCGAGGAACGCGGCGGCGACGGCGGCCCCGGCCGCGCCCCAGCGCCCCCGGTCGGCCCAGCGGACGGCGGCGGCCGTGCAGGGCAGTATGAACACCTCGAAGGTGGCCGCCTGCGCGTCCTCGGGGTTGAGCCCGACCGACACCAGCAGGTAGAGCACCCCGGCGGTGGCGCCCGCGCGGTCGCCCCAGCGGCGCCGGGCGAGGGAGGCCAGCAGGGCGGCGGTCAGGAGTTGGGCGAGGACCGCCAGGATCCGCAGGGGGGTGAGGGAGTCCGTGCCGAACAGGGTGAAGGCTCCCTCGTACAGCCACGGCACCAGGGGCGGTTTGCGGTCGACCACGGTCTCGTACAGGCGGCCGCCCTCGACGAGCAGCCGGGCCTGTACGGCGAGGTAGCCCTCGTCCGGGTTCCACAGCGGCCGGGTGAAGGACGGGATGCGGGTGGCGCAGGCCAGGACGGTCAGCGCGGGCAGCAGCCGGGCCCAGTAGGCCGTCCGGGCGGGCGCGGCCGGGGCGGGGGCGGGAGGCGCGGCGAGCAGGGGCAGCACGCGTGCACGCTATCCGGCCCCGACGTCTCGGCAGGAACGGGACATACGGGGCCGAAGGGGCGGAAAGTCCGGTTACGGGGTGTTTCCGGTGGGCGGGGTCGGTGCCCCGGCTGCCGTCTCCTCGCGGTGGGCGAGGCGGCTGTGGGTGCGGCCGTAGAGGAAGTAGACGACGAAGCCGATGACCATCCAGACGGCGAACCGGAGCCAGGTCTCGGCGGGCAGGTTGAGCATCAGCCAGAGCGTGGCGCACACGGACACGATCGGCACGAACGGCACCCAGGGGGTGCGGAAGGCGCGCGGCAGGTCCGGGCGGGTCTTGCGGAGGATGATCACGCTGACCGCGACGACGACGAAGGCGAAGAGCGTGCCGATGTTCACCAGTTCCGCGAGTTCGCTCAGGCTGGTGAACCCGGCGACGATCGCGATGATGACGCCGAGCAGGATGGTCGGCCGGTGCGGGGTCCTGAAGCGCGGGTGGACGCGGGAGAAGAAGCGCGGCAGCAGTCCGTCGCGGCTCATCGCGAAGAACACCCGGGTCTGGCCGAGCAGCAGGATCAGGCAGACGGTGGTCAGGCCGACGGCGGCGCCGAAGCTGATCACGCCCGCGTACCAGGGGTGGCCGATGGACTTGAACGCGTCGGCGAGCGGGGCCTCCACCGAGAGCCTGGTGTACTTCTGCATGCCGGTGACGACGACGGACACGGCGACGTAGAGCACCGTGCAGATGAGCAGCGAGCCGAGGATGCCGCGCGGCATGTCGCGCTGCGGGTTGCGGGTCTCCTCGGCGGCGGTGGCGACGATGTCGAAGCCGATGAAGGCGAAGAACACCACCGAGGCGGCCGTGAAGATGCCCATCACGCCGAAGTTGGCGGGCGCCCAGCCGAACATGAGCTGGATGAGGGGTGCCTTGAGGTTGCCGCCCGCGGAGACCGGCTCGGGGTGCGGGATGAACGGCTTGTAGTTGCCGCCCTTGACGAAGAAGGCGCCGGCCACGATGACGATGAGGACGACGATCACCTTGATGGCGACGACCAGCTGGGTGATGCGGGCCGACAGTTTCATGCCGAGGACGAGGATGCCGGTGAGCACCAGCACCAGGGCGGCGGCGAGGACGTCGAAGCCGAAGCCGGAGGCGCCGTCGCGGCCGGCGAGGTAGCCGGGCAGGTGCCAGCCGGCGTTGTCGAGCAGCGAGCGGATGTAGCCGGACCAGCCGACCGCGACCACCGCGGTGCCGAGGGCGAACTCCAGGACCAGGTCCCAGCCGATGATCCAGGCGGGCAGTTCGCCGAGGGAGGCGTAGCTGAACGTGTAGGCCGAGCCCGCCACGGGGACCGTGGACGCGAACTCGGCGTAGCAGAGGGCGGCGAGCGCGCAGACCACGCCGGCCACCACGAAGGCCAGGGCCACCGCCGGTCCGGCGTTGTTCCTGGCGACCTGTCCGGTGAGGACGAAGATGCCGGTGCCGATGATGACGCCGACGCCGAAGACGGTCAGGTCCAGCGCGGAGAGGGACTTCTTGAGCGAATGCTCCGGTTCCTCGGTGTCCCGGATGGACTGCTCGACGTTCTTCGTCCGGAAGAGAGCGCTGCTCACGTCCTGCCTCCCACGCTGTCGTCCTCGACATGGCTCGACTGGATCGAGGGGGTCGGGATGTGTATGCCCGGCACAGGCAGGTTCACGCAGACGGGCCGGTTCCGCCACCGGGAGGGGGTGGCGGAACCGGCCCGTTCGGGCGCTCGTCCCTAGTCGCGCGCGGGTTCCACGGAGTTCACCGGGTCCGCCGTACGGTCGAACCGGCCGTCGAGCTTGGAGACGAGGCCGGTGACCTGGCGGGCGATGTCGGGCGCGGTGAGCCCGATCTCGGCGAGCACCTCGGCGCGCGAGGCGTGGTCGAGGAAGCGGGGCGGGATGCCGAAGTCGCGCAGCGGCACGTCCACGCCGGCGTCGCGCAGCGCCTGGGCGACGGCCGAGCCGACGCCGCCGACGCGGCTGTTGTCCTCGACGGTGACGACGACCCGGTGGCGCTCGGCGAACGGCGCCATGGCCTCGTCGACGGGCTTGACCCAGCGCGGGTCGACGACGGTGGTGGAGATGCCCTGCCGGTCGAGCAGGTCGGCGATCTCCAGGCACATGGGGGCGAGGGCGCCCACGGAGACCAGCAGCACGTCGGGCCGGTCGGCGCCGGGCTCGCGCAGCACGTCCATGCCGCCGACCCGGCGCACGGCCGGTACGGCGGGGCCGACGGCGCCCTTGGAGAAGCGGACCACGGTCGGCGCGTCCTCGACCGCGACGGCCTCGCGCAGCTGCGCGCGGACCTGGTCGGCGTCGCGCGGGGCGGCGAGCCGCAGTCCCGGCACGATCTGGAGGATCGACATGTCCCACATGCCGTTGTGGGAGGCGCCGTCGGTGCCGGTGACGCCGGCCCGGTCGAGCACGAAGGTGACGCCGCACTTGTGCAGGGCCACGTCCATGAGGACCTGGTCGAAGGCGCGGTTGAGGAAGGTGGCGTACACGGCGAAGACCGGGTGCACTCCGGCGTGCGCGAGGCCCGCGGCGGAGACGGCGCCGTGCTGCTCGGCGATCCCGACGTCGTACACCCGGTCGGGGAAGCGCTTGGCGAACCTGTCGAGGCCGACCGGCTGGAGCATGGCGGCGGTGATGGCGACGACGTCGTCGCGCTCCTCGCCGAGCTTCACCATCTCCTCGCCGAACACCGAGGTCCAGTCGGCGCCGGAGGAGGAGATCGGCAGGCCGGTGTCGGGGTGGATCCTGCCGACGGCGTGGAAGCGGTCGGCCTCGTCCTGGAGGGCGGGCTGGTAGCCGCGGCCCTTCTCGGTGAGGCAGTGCACGATGACCGGGCCGCCGAACCGCTTGGCGCGGGCCAGCGCGGACTCCAGCGCCTCGATGTCGTGGCCGTCGATCGGGCCGACGTACTTCAGGCCCAGGTCCTCGAACATGCCCTGCGGGGCGATGAAGTCCTTCAGCCCCTTCTTGGCGCCGTGCAGCGTCTCGTAGAGCGGCCTGCCGACGACCGGGGTGCGGTCGAGGATGTCCTTGGTGCGGGCGAGGAAGCGCTCGTAGCCGTCGGTGGTGCGCAGGGTGGCCAGGTGGTTGGCGAGGCCGCCGATGGTCGGGGCGTAGGAGCGCTCGTTGTCGTTGACGACGATGACGAGCGGGCGGTCCTTGGCCTCGGCGATGTTGTTCAGCGCCTCCCAGGCCATGCCGCCGGTCAGCGCGCCGTCCCCGATGACGGCGACGACGTGGCTGTCCCGCTTCTTCAGCTCGTTGGCCTTGGCGATGCCGTCGGCCCAGCCGAGCACCGTGGAGGCGTGGCTGTTCTCGATGACGTCGTGCTCGGACTCGGCCCGCGCGGGGTAGCCCGAGAGGCCGCCCTTCATCTTCAGCCGGGAGAAATCCTGCCGGCCGGTGAGCAGCTTGTGCACGTAGGACTGGTGGCCGGTGTCCCACAGCACCTTGTCCTTGGGGGACTCGAACACCCGGTGCAGGGCGATGGTCAGCTCGACCACGCCGAGGTTCGGGCCGAGATGGCCGCCGGTCTTGGAGACCGCGTCGACCAGGAAGGTCCGGATCTCCCCTGCCAGCTGGTCCAGCTCCTCCAGGCTGAGCCGGTCCAGATCGCGCGGTCCCGTGATGCGGGTCAGCAGCGGCACCCGTGGCCTCCTTGCAGTAGAGCTGATCGAGCTGTTGCCGGGCTTGGACGAGTCTAATGTTCCGTCCGGGCGTCCGACGGCCGGGCGGTGGGTCCGGGCTCACGCGAACGGCCGTACCCCCTTCGGACCCGGACCGGACACGGCCGTGCCCGGCACCGTGGGACGGTGCCGGGCACGGGCGGTGCGGGGCGGCTGCGCTCAGGCGCGGCCGGCCGACTTCTGGGTCTTGCGGGTCACCGAGTCGATGACGACCGTGGCGAGCAGCACACCACCGGTGATCATGTACTGGATCGGGGTGGCGATGCCGCGGAGGGCGAGGCCGTACTGGATCGAGGTGATCACGAGGACACCGAGCAGCGCGTTCCAGGTGCGGCCCCGGCCGCCAAAGAGGCTGGTGCCGCCGATGACGGCCGCGGCGATGACGTTCATCAGCAGGTCGCCGGAGCCGGCGCTCTGGTTGGCGGCGGCGATCTTGGAGGCCCAGAACAGACCGCCGACCGCGGCGAAGAAGCCCGCGATGGCGAAGACCGAGACCCGCACCAGGGTGACGTTGATACCGGCCCGGCGGGAGGCCTCGACGTTGCCGCCGAGCGCGAAGACCTTGCGGCCGTACGCGGTGCGGCGCAGCACGAAGTCGCTGCCGACCAGCACGATCGCGAAGAGCAGCACCGCGAGCGGCAGGCCCTTGTACTGGTTGAACATGACCGCGACGGCGAACACGGCGACCGCGAGCAGCACGGTGCGCAGCACGATGTCGCTCAGCGGGCGGGACGGGATGCCCGCGAGCGCGCGGCGGCGGTTGCCGAGGAAGGCCGACAGGAAGTACCCGGCGACCGCGACGACGGCCAGCAGGTAGGCGGCGGCCACGTCCGAGAAGTAGTACGTGGTGAGCTTGCCGACCACGCCGTCGCCGTCGATGTTGATGGTGCCGTTGGAGCCCAGGATCTGGAGCATGAAGCCGTTCCAGAACAGCAGGCCGGCCAGGGTGACCGCGAACGCGGGGGCGCCGATGCGGGCGAAGAAGAAGCCGTGCAGGGCGCCGATGACCGCGCCGGCCGCGAGGGCGGCGAGCACGGCGACCCACTCGTTGACGCCGTGGGTGACGCTCATCACGGCGGTGATCGCCGAGGAGACGCCGGAGACGGAGCCGACGGAGAGGTCGATCTCGCCGAGCAGCAGCACGAAGATGATGCCGACCGACATCATGCCGGTCGCCACCATGGCGACGAAGATGTTGTTCAGGTTCTCCGCGCCGAGGAAGGCCGAGTCGAGGCTCTGGAAGATCGCGCAGATGACGATGAGGCCGACCACGACCGGCAGGGCGCCGAGGTCGCCGGCGCGCATCTTGCGCTTGAACTCGGTCAGGTAGCCGGCGAAGCCCTGCTCGCGCACGAGCAGGCGGGGGTCGACGGCGGGGGCGGCGTCGGCCGCCACGGCGGGCGCGTCGACGGGCGCGGCCTGGGACTTGTCGATGCTCACTGCTGAGCCTCCGCGTTGGTGCGCGCCGCACGACGGGTCACGGCGTTGTCCGTGGCGCCGGTGATGGCGGAGATGATCTCTTCCTGCGAGGTGGTCTTGACCTCGAACACGCCGTTGTTGCGGCCGAGCCGGAGGACGGCGACCTTGTCCGCGACGGCCTTCACGTCGGCCATGTTGTGGCTGATGAGGATGACCGCGTGGCCGCGCTCACGCAGCCGCTCGACCAGGTCGAGAACCTGCGCGGTCTGCTCGACACCGAGGGCGGCCGTCGGCTCGTCGAGGATGACCAGCTTGGGCTCGCCGAGCATGGAGCGGGCGATGGCCACGACCTGGCGCTGACCGCCGGAGAGCGAGGCGATCGGGATGCGCACGCTCGGGATGCGGATGGACAGGGTCTGGAGCAGCTCGCGCGAGCGGCGCTCCATCTCGACCTCGTCGAGCACTCCGCGGCGCTTGATCTCACGGCCGAGGAACAGGTTGCCGACGACGTCGATGTTGTCGCACAGGGCGAGGTCCTGGTAGACGGTCGCGATGCCCAGGTTCTGGGCGTCGTGCGGCCGGTTGACCGTGACCTTGCGGCCCTCCCACTCGATGACACCGTCATCGATGGGGTGCACGCCGGCGATCGTCTTGACAAGGGTGGACTTACCGGCGCCGTTGTCGCCGACGAGGGCGACCACCTCTCCGGCGTGGACCTCAAGCTCTACGTCGGTGAGCGCCTGGACGGCACCGAATCGCTTGGAGACCCCGCGCAACGCCAGCACGGGCGTAGCGGACACGTGAACCATCTCCTTCGCCGCCTGAGCCTGACCCCGGCGGGAGGTTGAACATAAGAAGTGAGGGGAGCGTTCGTCCGGCGCCCCGCCGTTGTGCTGCGGGGCTGTCGGCGGCGGGGCGCCGGACGCGCTGACACGGGCCGCGCGCCGGGTGGGCGCGCGTCTCCCGCGCAGGTCTGCGGGGCCGCCGCGCGGGGCGGCCCCGGGAGTGCTAGTTCAGGCCGATCTTGGAGCAGGCGGCCTTGTACTTGGCGGTGCAGATGTCACCGACCGTGTAGTAGCCCTCCTTGACGACCGTGTCCTTGATGTTGTCCTTCGTCAGGGAGACGACGGGGACGATGACGGCCGGGATGCCCTTCTCGGTGCCGCTGTCGACCGTGCTGGTCTTGAGCGAGCTGTCGACCTTGCCGGTCTTGGCGATGGAGACGGCCATCTTGGCGACGGTCTCGGCCTCCTGCGGGTACGACTTGAAGACGCTCATGTACTGCTCGCCGGCCACGATGCGCTGCACGCCCGCGAGTTCCGCGTCCTGGCCGGTGACCGGGGGAAGCGTCTTGAGGCCCGCGCCCTTGAGCGCGGTGATGATGCCGCCCGCCATGCCGTCGTTGGCGGAGTAGACGCCGACGATCTTGTCCTTGCCGAGGGAGGAGATGGCGCCCTGCATGTTGGCGTTGGCGTTCTCCGGCTTCCACTCCTTGGTGTCGTACTCCTTGCCGATGTTCACCTTGCCGTCGAGGACGGCGTGGGCGCCCTTCTTGAACTGCGCGGCGTTCGGGTCGGTCACGGAGCCGTTCATCATGACGACCTTGCCGGACTTGGCCTTGTCGCCCAGGGCCTTCAGCAGGGCCTCGCCCTGCGTCTTGCCGACCTCCTCGTTGTCGAAGGAGGTGTAGGCGGAGATCGGGCCCTCGGCGAGGCGGTCGTAGGCGACGACCGGGATGCCGGCCTCCTTCGCCTTCTTGACACCCTGCGCGACGGCCTTGAAGTCGACCGCGTCCAGGATCAGCACGTCGACCTTCTTGGTGATCATCGTGTCGATCTGCTGCGACTGGAGGGTCGCGTCCTGCTTGGCGTTGAGGTACTCGACCTTGCCCTTGCCGTTCGTCAGCTCCGAGATCTGCTTCTCGATGATCGGCTTGTCGAACTTCTCGTAGCGAGCGGTCTGGTTCTCCGGCAGGAGCAGACCGACGGTGATGTCGTCACCCTTGGCGGTCTTCTTCCCGCTGTCGCTCTTGTCGCCGGACTCCTTCGCGCTGCCGCAAGCGGCGAGCGAGACGGTCATGGCGGTGGCACAGAAAGCAAAGGCGGCACGACGCATGCGCGTGTTCACTCTAGAAACCTCCCTGACGAGGCCGCGTCGTTGCGGCCGAGGTGGCTGGAAGTCAACTCGGCCAGTCGTGCGACGTCAAGAAGTAAATCCTTAACGAGATGGCAACGGTGCCATCCGTTCTCTAAGTGAAGGCAGGGGCCGCCGCGGCCGGGGTTCCGTCCAAAAGGGTTGAATCGCCCATCTCGCTGAGCGCGAGGGCGAGCGCCCCGAGGACCTCGGCACGGCCGCCAAGTGCCCCGGGAAGCACGGAGAGTTGACGGGCGGCGCTGGGGATCGCGTAGCGCCCCACGGACTCCCTGATGGGCCCGAGGACCAGCTCGCCGGCCTCGGCGAGGTCGCCGCCGAGGACCACCCGGCTCGGGTTCAGCAGGTTGCAGAGATTGGCCACACCGCTGCCGATGTGCCGGCCGACGTCGGCGATCACCCGCCGGCAGCCCGGGTCGCCGTCCCTGGCCAGCCGTACGACGCCCTCCATGGTCAGGCCGGGGCCGTGGCTGGGCTGGAGCAGCGGGAGCACGTAGCGCGCCGCCGCGAAGGTCTCCAGGCAGCCGCGGTTGCCGCAGCGGCAGACCGGGCCGGACTCGTCCAGCGTGATGTGCCCGATCTCGCCCGCCGTGCCGCCCGGGCCCCGGTAGATCTTGCCCTCGATCACCAGACCGGCGCCGACACCGCTCGCCACCTTGATGTAGGCCAGGTCGCGCACGCCCTTGCCGCTGCCCCAGACCAGCTCGCCGAGGGCGCCGAGGTTGGCGTCGTTGTCCACGTGCACCGGCACGCCGAGCCGCTCGCGCAATTCCTCGGCGGGCTTGGTGCCGCCCCAGCCGGGCAGGATCGCGGTGGAGCCCAGGGTGCCCGACTCCACGTCGATCGGGCCCGGCACGCCGAGCCCCACCCCCGCCACCTTGGTCCGGTCCACGCCGGTCGCGTCGATCAGCCGGCTGACCAGTTCCTCCGCCCGGTCGAAGCCCTGTGCGGCGGAGGCGTCCACGTCCAGCGGCTCGGACTCCTCGGCCAGCACCTGGTGGGCGAGGTTCCCGATCGCGACGCGCAGATGGGTGTGCCCGAAGTCGACGCCGATCACGATGCCGGCGTCCCCGCTGAGGCTGACGCTGCGGGCCCGCCGCCCGCCCGCCGACGTGGGCGTGACCTCGACGGTTCCGCCGTCCTTCAGCTCCCGCACGATGTTGGAGACGGTCGCGGCGGACAGACCGGTCGTCCGCGCGATCTCCGCCTGCGTGAGGGATCCGGCCAGGCGCACGGCACGTACGACCCGCTCCAGGTTGGCTCGGTGCAGCGATGACTGCGACCCTGGAGTCTCCACGACGACCTCCTGAGCGCGGGGCCGCTTCGGCGAGGCCCCGTGTATGTCCAACTAGTGAACCCTAAGCTGAGCCGTTCGGGGCGACTTCCGTCAAGAGGTTGAACCGTATCCGGGGACCCGGACAGCGGAACGCACACCGCCCCGGCCGTCCGGAGCGGTGTGCGTACGCGCGGTCGCGAGGTGTCCCCCGCCGGGCGCCGGCGCTACTTCAGTGCCCCGGCGGTCAGCCCCTGCACCACCTGCCGCTGGAAGACGATGTACGCCGCGAGCACCGGCAGCATCGCCATCACCAGGCCCGCGAACAGGCCGGACCAGTCGCCCTTGTAGCCCTGGCTGACCGCGAGCTGGACCAGGCCCTGGGTGAGGACCTTTTTGTCCGGGTCGGTGTTCAGGACCGTGGGCAGCATGTACTGGTTCCACTGGCCCAGGAAGTTGAAGATGCCCACGCTGATCAGGCCGGGTTTGGCCATCGGCAGCATGATCTGGAAGAACGTACGCGTGTGCGAAGCGCCGTCCACGAAGGCCGCCTCCGCCACCGAGGTGGGCAGGGTGCGGAAGAACGCGGTGAGGAAGAAGACCGTGAACGGCAGCGAGTACGCGATGTAGACCAGGATCAGGCCGTGGATCGTGTTCAGCATGCCCATGTTGTTCACGACGTAGAACAGCGGGACCAGCGCGAGCATGATCGGGAAGCTCATGCCGCCGACGAACAGGTAGTAGACGAAACGGTTGCCCGGGAAGTCGAACCGGGCCAGCACGTAGGCGGCCATCGAGCCGAGCACCAGGGTGCCGATGAGCGAGCCGCCGACCACCAGGACGGTGTTCAGGAAGTAGCCGCTCATGTTGGCGTCGGTCCAGGCCCGCGCCCAGTTGTCGAAGTGCAGCTTGTCCGGCAGCGACCAGGGCGAGCCGAAGATGGAGCTGTCGTCCTTGAAGGAGGTCATCACCGCCCACACCAGCGGCATGACCACCATGATCGCCCAGATCACGAGGACGCCGTGGGAGAAGACGTTGAGGACGGCGCCCTCCTTCTTCCGCCCGGCGGGGCGCCGGACGTCCGGGTGGGTGTCCACCTTGGAGACGCTCGCGCCGGTCTCGGCCGGCGGCGGGGCGGGGGTCTCGGTCGTCTTCATGGGTTCAGAACTCCAGCCGCTCGCGACGGCCCAGCCGCATCACGATCGCGGCGAACGCGAGCGTGACGACCAGCAGGGCGACGCCGATGGTGGTGGCGTAGGCGGCCTGACCGTCCCGGAACGCCTTCTGGTACACGTACAGGACCATCACGGTGGTCGAGTAGTCGGGCCCGCCCGGTCCGGTCGTCATGATCTGTACGACCGCGAACGACTCGGCGCCGAGCGCGAGGATGCCCATGTAGACCCAGCCGGACTGCACGGTGTCCCACAGCAGCGGCAGGGTGATGCGGAAGAAGGTGGTGGCCCGGCTCACCCCGTCCAGCAGCGCCGCCTCGTACAGCTCGGCCGGGATCGAGGCCATGCCCGCGGAGAACAGCACGACGAAGAAACCGACCGAGGACCAGACGAGCACCGCCATCACGCACCACAGGGCGAGGCTCGGGTCGCCCAGCCACAGCGGCTGGAGGCTGTCGAGGCCGATCCCGCGCAGGAACGAGTTGATCGCGCCGCTGTCCGGGTTGTACGCGAAGGCGAACAGCAACGAGACGATCGCGATCGAGAGCACCTGCGGGAAGAAATAGACGATCTTGTAGAAGGCGGAGCCCCGGACCCCGGAGATCACGGGGCCGCCCCGGCGGTGCCGGCCGCCCACATTGATCATGAAGGCGAAGAACAGCGCCAGCCCGATCGTCACCACCGGCAGCACCAGAGCGAACAGCAGACTGTGCTGCAACGACTTCCAGAAGATCTCGTCGTCGAGCATCCTCGTGTAGTTGTCGAAGCCGACCATCTTGAAATCGGGGCTGAGGCCCGTCCAGTCCGTGAACGAGTAGTAGATGGACTGGATGAAAGGCCACACCACGAAGAGCGCGTACAGTCCCAGGGGTACGGCCAGAAACCCCACGATGAACCGGTACTTGCCGTGCTGCATCGCCACTCCGGTGCTGTCAGGGTGCTGGATTACTGGTGCTTGTAGTGCTTGATGGACGTGTCCTTGGCCGCCTCGTCGGCGAAGCCCTGGATCTTCTTGATCGCCTCCGCCGGGGTGAGCCGGCCGGCCATCATCTCGCCGAGGCCGGACACCCCGATCTTCTCCTTCTGCAACTGCACGTACCAGTCCTGCAGCCGCGGGTTCACCACGTTGGAGCCGGCCTTGTCCAGCGCCGCCACACCCGACTTGAGGCCCGGGGTGAGGGAGATGCCGTCGGTGCCGCCGTTGTAGGCGGTCAGCGACTTCACCTTGGAGGTGAAGTTCTTCGAGGAGGCCTCGGAGAGCATGACGCGCAGCTGCTCCATGCCGCCCTCGGAGTTCTTCGCCTTGGCCGGGACGATGAAGGGCTCACCGCCGGAGGCCCAGATGGTGCCGAACGGCAGCTTGTCGGAGCTGTCGAGCCCCGTGGGCGCGGAGACCGCCAGGTCGAAGTCGGACGGGATGACGTTCGCCGACTCGTTCTCCACCCAGGAGCCGTTCGGGATGAACAGCGCCTTGCCCTTGGCCCACGCGGTCTGCGACTGGATGTGGTCGAGACCCGGGGTGCCCCTGAGGATGTAGCCCTTCTGGTACAGCTCGTAGTAGGCCTCGAAACAGGCCTTGACCGCCGGGTGCTTCCAGGCGTTCGGCTCCAGGTTGTCGATGGCGTCGAGCACCTCGCGCCCGCCGACCTTGCCGATCATCGGGTACAGCGAGAAGGGGAGGTAGTACGGGTACTTGCCCGCGTAGGTCCAGCCCGCGATGCCCTTCTTCTTGGCCTTCGCGCACAGCGCCAGCATGTCGTCCCAGTTCTCGGGATACGTGGCGTCCAGCGAGTCCAGGGCCTTCTGCGAGTACCAGACGCCGTAGACGGTGTAGGCGTAGTACAGGATCCAGACCGGGTCGCCGTCGAACTGGCCCATCTCCACGATGCCGGGGCGCAGCGTGTCGCGGACCTTCTTCTGCGGGTCGTCGTACGACGGCGCGTCCAGCAGCGGGGTGAGGTCGGCGAGCTGCTTCTTGCCGACGAGGACGCCCATGTCCATCTGCTCGGCGCCGGAGTTGTCGATGAGGTCCGGCGGGTCGCCCTGGTTGAAACGGGGCTGGAGGGTGGACTGGATCTTCTGGGTGGCGGCGAACTTCACCTTGGCCTTGGGGAAGTCCTTCTCGTAGATCTTCACCGCGTCCTCGGCGTACTCCTTGCCGAAGCCGCCGTCGAAGAGGACGAATTCCATCCCGGCCGTGTCGTTGACGCCGAGCGGGTTCTTGGCGGTCTTCTTGCCCGCCTTCGCCTTCTCCTGCCCGTCACCGCCGCTGCTCGCGCAGGCGGACAGCAGTCCCATACCGGGGACCGCGACCAGGCCGAGCGCGGCCGACCGCTTGATCAGATCGCGGCGGCCGACGCCGTCGCCACCGTGGTGCGCAGTGGATCCCATGCTCAAGTCCTCGCCTTCTCCAGGACTCAGGCGGTGAACCGGATCCTCCCCGGCACCGCTGTCGGGTAGTGCAGGGTCATGCGGGAAACGCCGACAGGTATAGTCCACTTCCCGCGCACTAGACAAGATCGAATGCAAGGTTGGCCATGGGTCTTTTCCGAGTTGAGACCTCGCGGAAATCTGGACGGCCGGCATCCGCCAGGGTCGAAAAACTCGCGACACAAGCCCCTGAATGCCACATTCAACGCCCTTGACATCACCGACCACTTGACGCCCTACTGGTTCCTGCGCAGCGAAATTGACAACGTTGTCCACGCGGGTCGCAGGAGGGGAATCCGTAGATGCAGCGGAGAACTCGGCACAGATGGAGTCCGGCGGTCGTCCTCACGGCCGCCTTTGTCATGGCCACCGGAGCCCAGGGCGCCGCGGTGGCCCTGCCCGCCAAGGCCCCGGCCGCCGACCGGGAGTTCGCGTCCTCGTTCGAGGCGGACGACCCGGCACCGGACTGGCTCAGCACCGTCGACACCTCGGCGGACGGCACCAGGCGGGCCTCGGGCGTCGACGGCGGCTACAGCACCGGCATCCCGGGCAATGTCACCGACCACGTCACCGACGTCCGGGCGAGCGGCGAGAACACCGGCGGCGGGGAGGTGAAGGAGAACCTGGTCGACGGCGAGCCCGGCACCAAATGGCTGACCTTCTCGCCGACCGGCTGGGCGGAGTTCGACCTGGACAAACCGGTCAAGCTGGTGACGTACGCGCTGACCTCGGCCAACGACGAGGACGCCCGCGACCCGAAGGACTGGACACTCAAGGGGTCCGCCGACGGCAAGGACTGGAAGACCCTCGACACCCGGTCGGACCAGAAGTTCTCCGAGCGGTTCCAGACGAAATCGTACGATCTGGCCGAGCCGGCCGAGTACCGGCACTTCCGGCTGGAGGTGACGCGGAACAACGGCGCCTCGGACATCCTGCAACTGGCCGACGTGCAGTTCTCCACCGGCGGCACCGAGACCCCGGTCCCGCGGGACATGCTGACGCTGGTCGACAAGGGCCCGAGCGGGTCCCCGACCGCCAAGGCGGGCGCCGGCTTCACGGGCCGCAAGGCGCTGCGCTACGCCGGGCGGCACCTCGCGGGCGGCCGGGCGTACTCGTACAACAAGGTCTTCGACGTGAACGTGCGGGTCGGCCGCGACACGCAGTTGTCGTACCGGATCTTCCCCTCGATGGCCGACGGCGACCGGGACTACGACGCCACGAACGTCTCCGTGGACCTGGCCTTCACCGACGGCACCTATCTGAGCGGTCTCGGCGCGCTGGACCAGCACGGGTTCGGGCTGTCGCCGCGCGCCCAGGGCGCCTCGAAGGCGCTGTACGTCAACCAGTGGAACAACGTGGCCTCGCGGATCGGCTCGGTGGCGGCCGGGAAGACGGTCGACCGGATCCTGGTGGCGTACGACTCGCCGGACGGGCCGGCGAAGTTCCGCGGCTGGATAGACGACGTGGCGCTGCGCCAGGTGGCCCCGGAGCGGCCGAAGGCCCATCTGGCGGACTACGCGTCGACGATCCGCGGCACCAACTCCAGCGGCAGCTTCTCGCGCGGCAACGACTTCCCCGCGACCGCGATGCCGAACGGCTTCAACTTCTGGACGCCGGTGACCAACGCGTCCTCGCTGAGCTGGCTGTACGAGTACGCGCGGGCGAACAACGCGGACAACCTGCCCACGATCCAGGCGTTCAGCGCGAGCCACGAGCCGAGCCCGTGGATGGGCGACCGGCAGACCTTCCAGCTCATGCCGTCGGCCGCCGCCGGGACCCCGGACACCGGCCGGGAGGCGCGGGAGCTGGCGTTCCGGCACGAGAACGAGACCGCGCGGCCGTACTACTACGGGGTGCGGTTCGAGAACGGCCTCAAGGCGGAGATGACGCCGACCGACCACGCGGCGGTGCTGCGCTTCACCTACCCGGGCGACGACGCGAGCGTCGTCTTCGACAACGTGACCGAGCAGGCCGGGCTGACGCTCGACAAGGAGCACGGGATCGTCACCGGCTACTCGGACGTGAAGTCGGGCCTGTCCACGGGCGCCACCCGGCTGTTCGTCTATGGGCGGTTCGACCAGGAGGTGACCGACGGCTCGTCCAGCGGGGTCAAGGGCTACCTGCGCTTCAAGACCGGCTCCGACCACACCGTCACGCTGCGCCTGGCGACCTCGCTGATCAGCGTCGACCAGGCGAAGGACAACCTGCGCCAGGAGGTCGGCGGCGCCTCCTTCGGCACCGTCGAGGCGCGCGCCCTGCGGGCCTGGGACAAGCTGCTGGGCAAGGTCGAGGTGGAGGGCGCGACCCCGGACCAGCTGACCACGCTGTACTCGGGCCTGTACCGGCTCTACCTGTACCCGAACTCCGGCTTCGAGACGGTGGACGGCAAGAAGCAGTACGCCTCGCCGTTCTCCGCCATGCCGAACCCGGACACCCCGACCCACACCGGCGCGAAGATCGTGGACGGTGAGGTGTACGTGAACAACGGCTTCTGGGACACCTATCGGACCACGTGGCCGGCGTACTCCTTCCTGACGCCCTCGCGGGCCGGCGAGATGGTCGACGGGTTCGTGCAGCAGTACAAGGACGGCGGCTGGACCTCGCGCTGGTCCTCCCCCGGCTACGCCGACCTGATGACCGGCACCTCCTCGGACGTGGCGTTCGCGGACGCGTACGTCAAGGGCGTGAAGTTCGACGCGAAGGCCGCCTACGACGCGGCCCTGAAGAACGCCACCGTCGTCCCGCCGTCCTCGGGCGTGGGCCGCAAGGGCATGACCACCTCCCCGTTCCTCGGCTACACCAGCACCGACACCGGCGAGGGCCTGTCCTGGGCGATGGAGGGCTACGTCAACGACTACGGCATCGCCAAGATGGGCGAGGCCCTCTACAAGAAGACGGGCGAGAAGCGGTACAAGGACGAGTCGGCGTACTTCCTCAACCGGGCGCGCGACTACGTCAAGCTCTTCGACTCCCGGGCCGGCTTCTTCCAGGGCCGGAACGCCAAGGGCGACTGGCGGGTGGACTCCGCGAAGTACGACCCGCGCGTGTGGGGCTACGACTACACGGAGACCAACGGCTGGGGTTACGCCTTCACCGCCCCGCAGGACAGCCGGGGCCTGGCCAACCTGTACGGCGGCCGGCAGGGCCTCGCGGACAAGCTGGACGAGTACTTCGCGACGCCCGAGACGGCCTCCCCGGACTACGTCGGCTCCTACGGCGGTGTCATCCACGAGATGACCGAGGCGCGGGACGTGCGGATGGGCATGTACGGCCACTCCAACCAGGTCGCCCACCACGTCATCTACATGTACGACGCGGCCGGCCAGCCCTGGAAGGCGCAGCAGTACGTGCGCGAGGCGCTGTCCCGGCTCTACACCGGCAGCGAGATCGGGCAGGGCTACCACGGCGACGAGGACAACGGCGAGCAGTCGGGCTGGTACCTGTTCTCGGCGCTGGGCTTCTACCCGCTGGTCACGGGCAGCGGTGACTACTCCATCGGCTCCCCGCTGTTCAAGAAGGTCACCGTGCACCTGGAGAACGGCCGCGACCTGGTCGTCAAGGCGCCGCGGAACAGCGCGAAGAACGTCTACGTGCAGGGCGTGCGGTTCAACGGCCGTGCCTGGAAGTCGACCTCGCTGCCGAACTCGATGCTGTCCAAGGGCGGCGTGCTGGAGTTCGCCATGGGCTCCGAGCCCTCCACCTGGGGCACCGGGAAGGACGCGGCACCGGTCTCCATCACCCAGGACGACAAGGTGCCGGCCCCGCGCGCGGACGTCCTCAAGGGTGACGGGGCGCTGTTCGACGACACCTCGGCGACGAGCGCGGCGGTCACCTCGGTGGACCTGCCCGTCGGCGGCGCGGTGCGGCCGGCGCAGTACACGCTGACCTCGGCGGCGGACCACACCAAGGCGCCGACCGGCTGGACGCTCCAGGGCTCCACGGACGGCAGCACCTGGAAGACGCTGGACCACCGCTCGGGTGAGTCGTTCACCTGGGACCGGCAGACGCGCGTCTTCGGTATCGCCTCGCCGGGGACCTACACCAGGTACCGGCTGGTCCTGGACGGCGAGTCGACGCTGGCGGAGGTGGAGCTGCTGGCCTGACGAGCACCGGGCAGGACGAAGGGGCGGGTCCCGGCGGGGCCCGCCCCTTCGCGATCAGGCGGCCGGCTCAGCTCGTGGCGAGGGTGAAGACGTGCAGGTCCGTGTTGTCCGGGAGACGGACGCTCGCGATCTTCTTGCCGTCGGGGGCGGTGACGGGCCTGGTGGCGAAGACGTAGGTCGCCACCGGGTCCTTGTCGGCGCCCGCGACATTGCGGTACGGCGTCCTGGCGACGACCTGGTTGCCGTACTGCACGGTGCCGCCTCCGCCGCCGACGGTCCAGTCCGTGAAGGACAGGTCGACGGTGCCGGTCGTGCCGTCGGTGTAGGTGACGGTGGCCTCGGCCCGCTGGTTGCCGTTGACCGCGCTGCCGAGGAAGGACAGCGTGGCGGCGGGAGCGGCCAGATCGATGCGCTGGCCGGCCGCCGTGGCGTTGTCGGGACGGCCCGCCGGCGAGTCGGGCCAGGTGAAGGCGAGGCCGCCGACCGTGCCCTTGCCGCCCGGGGTGAGGCCGGCCGCCGCGAGGGCCTGGCGGGAGTAGCTCCAGCCGCCGCCGTCGAAGTCGGCCTCGTCGTGCTCGCCCGCGTCGTCCGAGACACCGGTGTTGTCGTAGGCGGCCAGCAGGCTGCCCGGCGCGGCCACGGTGAGCGAGACCGGCTGGCGGTACGAGGTGGCGCCCGAGGTCACGGTGACCCTGACGTCGGCGAAGCCCTGGGCGGCGTCCGGCGCCGCGGCGAGGGTGATCTCCCGGGCGCCGTCGGTCACGGTGCCCTCGGCGGGCGTGGCGGTGACACCGGCCGGGGTCTCCACCCGGAAGCGCACCTCGGGTCCCGTGCCGCCGCTCAGGGACAGCGCCCGGATGCCGATCTTCGTGCTCTCGCCGGGCGCCAGGGTGGCGGCGGTGGGCCCGACGCCGATCTGGTACGGCTGCTCGCCCTCGCGGAAGGACGGGGGCGGGCTGTCCGCGCCCCATGTGCGGTCCGGGGTGGTGGACAGGGTGTAGTCGAGCCGGCCGCCGTCCCGGACGAAGGAGGCGGGCAGCCAAGCCCGGTCGCTGCTGCGGCCGTTGACCTTCAGGGCCTGCACGTAGGGGGCGTCGGCCGCCGCGCCGGCCGCCCGGATCGAGATGTCGTTGCCGCGCGGCCGGTGGATCTCCACGCGCTCGAACAGAGGCGAGGCGAGGACGAGTTCGGCGCGGGAGGGCACCTGCGGGTACATGCCCAGCGCGGAGAAGACGTACCAGGCCGACATGGCGCCGAGGTCGTCGTTGCCGGGGATGCCGCCGGGCTCGGTGGTCCACAGCTGCCGCATCGCCGCGCGGACGGTCTCCTGGGTCTTGTAGGGGGCACCGGCGTAGTCGTACAGGTAGGGGACGTTGATCGACGGCTCGTTGTCCAGCTCGGACTTGGTGCCGCCCTGGCCGGTGAAGGCCCAGCCGCCGTCGGCCGTGTGGAAGAAGTCGTCCAGCCGGTCGAGGGCCTTGCCGGTGCCGCCCAGCGCGGCGAAGAGCCCGGCGGGGTCGTGCGGGACCATCCAGGTGTACTGGGCGGCGGTGCCCTCCACGAAGCCGTTGCCGGTGCCGGGCGTGAAGCCGGTCACCCAACTGCCGTCCGCCTTCCGGTTGGCGATGTAGCCGCCGCTCGGGTCGGCGGCGACGTTGAAGTTGTTCTGCCACCACTGGGACCGCCCGGCGAACTCCGCCCGGACGTCCTTCTCACCGGCCGCCTGGGCGAGTTGGGCGAGGGAGAAGTCGGCGGTGGACATCTCCAGGGTCTCCGCCGCGCCGCCCCAGGCGTTGGACACGCTCGGCATGTAGCGCAGGTCGAGGTACTTGTCGAGCGAGGGGCGCTGGCCCACCGACAGCACCGGTTTGCCGGCCGGCGACAGGTCCTGCTCCGTCGGTACGGTCGCCGCCCTGACCAGCGAGGCGAGGGCGCCCTTGAGGTCGAAGCCGGTGCCGCCGAAGGCGTGGATGCCGGCCAGGGCGGTCGGCGAGGGGTCGCCGTTCATCACATGGGTGCCGCTCGCCCCGTGCAGCCAGCGGTCCCACACGCCGCCGTTCTGCCCGGCGAGTTCGTACAGCGACTGGGCGATGTCGGAGCCGGTGCGCGGGTCGAGCAGGGTGAGCAGCTGCACCTGGTCGCGGTAGACGTCCCAGCCGGAGAAGGTGCCGTACTGGGCCCGGTGGCCGCGGCCCACCCGGTGCACCTTGTCGTCGGCGCCCCGGTAGCGGCCGTCGGCGTCGCTGATGACGTTGGGGTGCAGCAGGGCGTGGTAGAGCGCGGTGTAGAAGGTGGTGCGCTCGGCGTCCGTGCCGCCGCCGGCCCGGACCGCGCCGAGCCGCTCCCGCCAGGCGCGCCGGGCGGCCCGCTCGACGGCGGCGAAGGAACGGCCCCGGGGATTCTCGGCGGCCAGGTTCGCCTCGGCGGCCCGCTCACTGACGTAGGAGATGCCGACCTTGACGTTCACCGGGCCGTTACCGGGCGCGAACTCCACGTAGCCGCCGGCGCCCTTGCCGGCGACGGGACGGCCGCCCTGGGCGAAGCCTCCGGTGCCGCCGGACGCCTCGGTGGCGCCGGGGTCGAGCCGGTCGTCGTGCCAGGTGCCGGTGGCCTTGAAGGCGCGGTCGAAGCGGGCGGTGAAGTACAGGGTGTAGTAGGAGCGCTGCCCTTCGGGGTCGAGATAGCCGCAGAAGTTCCCGGAGGTGACCGAGCCGGAGACGGTGCGGGTCTTCGGGTCGATGGTGACCTTGGAGTCCGCCGAGCCGACCTCGGAGTTGGCGGTGCGCACCAGCAGCGAGGCGGGTTTGCCGGCCGGGTAGGCGAAGCGGGCCGAGCCGGTGCGGGCGGTGGCGGTCAGGTCGGCGGTGACGCCGGAGGCCAGGCCCACCTTGTAGTGCCCGGGCTCGGCGGTCTCGTCGGCGTGGCGGAAGTCCGAGGCGTAGACGGCGTCCTTGGTGTCGCTCGCCGGGGAGGAGGTGACCTCGCCGGCGTACGGGAAGAACGGGATGTCGCCGCTGCCGCCCGCGCAGCCGGTGCCGGACATGTGCGTGAGGCTGAAACCCCGGATCCGGGTGGCGTCGTACTGGTAGCCGCCCGGCGCGGTGGTGCGGGTGGCGTCGCCCCGGGTGTTCTCCGGGCTCCAGGAGAGCATGCCGAACGGCACGACGGCGCCCGGGAAGACGTCGCCTCCGTTCTTGGTGCCGATCAGCGGATCGACGTAGGGCGTCGGGTCCTTGACGAGGGCGGTGGGTGCTGCGGTCGCCGCGAGGGCGGGGGTGGCGGTGCCGACGGTCGCGAGCAGCGCGGCCAGCAGCAGGGAGGTGGATCTGAAACGCATGACGCGGCCCTTCCTCCTGACGGAACGGGTCGCGCACCACGGGTCGCACAAGCCGCAGGGACAGTAACGCGCGCCACCGGTACCACGGAAGACCGCGTCCGGCCGCGCGGGCGCACGCCCCTGTCACCCGGTCGGGCTACTCCAAGTAGGTTGACATCGTTGTCCGTTGAGGCGGTACAGTCATGGGCAGACCATAAGACAACGTTGTCGCGCCCCTCCGGTGCCGCACAAGCCACCCCCGGCACCCCCTTCGACCACCCCCTCCGGGCGGGCCCGCCCACCCCCTTCGCCCGCCCGGCTCGCGGACCCGGTGCGCCCGCCCACCACCGGGTCCGCCCGAGCACGCTCCGCACCGCCCCGCTCACCGGCGTGAAACGGCTGTGACGCATGTGACGCATGAGCACTGCCGTGGCACATGAGGTGGCAAAAGGTGCGTCCAGGACGTGGACTGCCGTAGTCATGAGCACCCTCCGGTGCTACAAATGCCGCATGTCGGACCGATTCGCCCGATTCAGGCGCATGTCATGGCGTGCCGTGGCCGGCAGGAGCCCGCGCAGCGTCGCCGGGCAGGTTTTCCTCCTCCAGTTCGCCCTCGTCGTCCTGCTCGTGCTGTGCGGCGTCATCGCGCTCGTCCTCCAGTCGGAGCGGGACACCAGCACGGAGGCCAAGCGCCGCTCCATAGCGGTGGCGCAGACCTTCGCCCACTCCCCCGGCGTCCTGGCGGCCCTGCGCACCCCCGACCCCTCCAAGATCCTCCAGCCGCTCACCGAGGCGGGCCGGAAGGCGGCGGGGGTCGACTTCATCGTCGTCATGGACACCAAGGGCATCCGCTATACCCACCCGATGCCCAGCAAGATCGGCCAGCGGTTCGTGGGCACCATCGGGCCCTCGCTGGCCGGCAAGGTCTACACGGAGAGCGTGCACGGCCCGCTCGGCCACGAGGTGCAGGCGACGGTGCCGGTCGACGACGCCCGGGGCCATGTCGCGGCCCTGGTCTCGGCCGGGCTGAAGGTCAAGAACGTCGCCAGCCAGGTGGACCGGGAGCTGCCCATCATCCTGACGGCCGGCGCCGGGGCGCTCGTGGTGTCGACCGGCGGCACGGCCCTGGTGGGCCGCCGGCTGCGGCGGCAGACGCACAGCCTGGCCCCCGCGGAGATGACCCGCATGTACGCGCACCACGACACGGTGCTGCACTCGGTGCGCGAGGGCGTGCTCATCGTCGGTGACGACGGCCGGCTGCTGCTCGCCAACGACGAGGCGAGGCGGCTGCTGGAGCTGCCCGCCACGGCCGAGGGCCGCAACGTCCGCGAGCTGTCCGACCTGGACCCGGCCATGGTGGAGCTGCTGGTCTCCGGGCGCGAGGCCAGCGACGAGGTGCACTTCGCCGGCGGCCGTCTGCTGGCGGTCAACCAGCGGCCCACGGACACCGCCGGCGGCCCCAGGGGCACCGTGGTGACCCTGCGGGACTCCACCGAGCTGCAGGCGGTCTCGGGCCGCGCGGAGGTCGCCCGGGAGCGCCTGGAGCTGCTCTACGACGCCGGTCTGGGCATCGGCACCACCCTCGACGTGGTCCGTACGGCCGACGAGCTGGCCGAGGTCGCCGTCCCCCGGTTCGCCGACTTCGTCACCGTGGACCTGGCCGACGGCGTGCTGCACGGCGAGGAGCCGACGTCCTCGGCCTCCGGGATGCGCCGGGTCGCGGTGAGCGGCATCCACGACGACCACCCGCTGTACGAGCAGGGCCGGCTGATCCACTTCAAGGAGTCCACCCCCCAGGCCCGGGGCTTCGGCTCCGGCCACGCCGAGCTGGTGCCCGACCTGTCGGCCGCCGACGGCTGGCTGGCCCAGGACCCGGAGCGCACCCGGCGCATCCTGGCCTACGGCATCCACTCCCTGATCGCCGCCCCGATCCAGGCGCGCGGTGTGGTGCTCGGCACGGCCAACTTCTGGCGGGCCGAGCGGGAGCCCTTCGACGAGGAGGAGCTGTCGCTCGCCGACGAGCTGGTGGCGCGGGCCGCGGTCAGCATCGACAACGCCCGCCGGTACACCCGCGAGCACGCGCTCGCGGTCACCCTCCAGCGCAGCCTGCTGCCGCGCGCGCTGCCCGAGCAGAGCGCCCTCGACGTCGGCTACCGCTATCTGCCCGCCCAGTCGGGGGTGAGCGGCGACTGGTTCGACGTGATCCCGCTGCCCGGCGGCCGGGTCGCGCTGGCCGTGGGCGACGTGGTGGGCCACGGTCTGCACGCGGCGGCGACCATGGGCCGGCTGCGCACCGCGGTGCACAACTTCTCCACCCTCGACCTGCCGCCCGACGAGCTGCTGAGCCACCTGGACGAGCTGGTCGCCCGGATCGACCAGGACGAGGCCTGCCCGGAGACGGCCGGCGAGATCGTCGGCGCCACCTGCCTGTACGCGATCTACGACCCGGTGTCCCGCACCTGTGTGATGTCCCGGGCCGGGCACCTGGCACCCGCGCTGGTTCACCCGGACGGCCGAGTGGAGTTCCCGGACGTGCCGACCGGGCCGCCGCTGGGCCTGGGCGGGCTGCCGTTCCGGACGGCCGAGCTGGAGCTGGCCGAGGGCAGTCAGCTGGTGCTGTACACGGACGGTCTGATCGAGGACCGGCGGCGCGACCTGGACGAGGGCATGGAGCTGCTGCGCCGGGCGCTGGCCGGGCATCCCGACCGGTCCCCCGAGGACAGCTGCCAGGCGGTACTGGCGGAGCTGCTGCCGGAGCGTCCGGCGGACGACGTCGCACTGCTGATCGCCCGCACCCGGGCGCTGGCACCGGAGAACGTCGCCGACTGGGACGTACCCCGCGATCCGGCCGCCGTGTCCAAGATGCGCCTCGCGGTCTCCGACAAGCTGGCGGAGTGGGGCCTGGCCGAGCTGGGCTTCGGGATGGAGCTGGTCCTGAGCGAGCTGATCACCAACGCGATCCGCTACGGCTCGGACCCGGTCCACGTCCGGCTCATCCGCGACCGCACGCTGATCTGCGAGGTCTCCGACGGCAGCAGCACCTCACCGCACCTGCGCTACGCCGCGACGACCGACGAGGGCGGGCGCGGGCTGTTCCTGGTGCAGCAGATGACCGAGCGCTGGGGCACCCGGTACTCCCCGCAGGGCAAGGTGATCTGGGCCGAGATGACGATGCCGGACCCGTCGGCGCCGGCGAAGCCGGTGGATCCGCTGGAGCTGTTCGCGGACGTGGACTAGGCGCGACCAGGCGCGGACCAGGCGTCCGGGCATACGGGAGGGCCGCGTCCCCGTCACGGGAACGCGGCCCTCCCACCGCTGAGCGGTACCGCCTGCCGGCTACCTGCTATCGGCTACTTGCGGATCAGGTTGCGCAGCACGTACTGCATGATGCCGCCGTTGCGGTAGTAGTCGGCCTCACCGGGGGTGTCGATGCGGACGACCGCGTCGAACTCCACACCGGTGTCGGTGGTGACCTTGACCGTGCGCGGCGTGGTGCCCTCGTTCAGCTCGGTGACGCCGGTGAAGGAGAAGGTCTCCTCGCCGGTCAGGCCGAGGGACTCGGCGGACTCGCCCTCCGGGAACTGGAGCGGCAGGACGCCCATGCCGATGAGGTTCGAGCGGTGGATGCGCTCGTACGACTCGGCGATGACGGCCTTGACGCCGAGCAGCGCGGTGCCCTTGGCGGCCCAGTCGCGGGACGAGCCGGAGCCGTACTCCTTGCCGGCCAGGACGACCAGCGGGATGCCCTGCTCGATGTAGTTGCGGGAGGCGTCGTAGATGAACGCCACCGGGCCGTCCGCCTGCGTGAAGTCGCGGGTGTAGCCGCCCTCGGTGCCCGGCGCGATCTGGTTGCGCAGGCGGATGTTGGCGAACGTGCCGCGGATCATGACCTCGTGGTTGCCACGGCGCGAGCCGTAGGAGTTGAAGTCACGACGCTCCACACCGTGCTCGGTGAGGTACTTGCCGGCCGGGGTGTCGGCCTTGATGGCGCCGGCCGGGGAGATGTGGTCGGTGGTGACCGAGTCGCCGAGCTTGGCGAGCACCCGGGCGCCGGTGATCTCGGTGACCGGGGCCGGCTCCATCTCCATGCCCTCGAAGTACGGGGGCTTGCGGACGTAGGTCGACTCGGTGTCCCACTCGAAGGTGTTGCCGGTGGGGACCGGGAGCGACTGCCACTGGGCGTCGCCGGCGAAGACGTCCTGGTAGGACTTGGCGAACATGTCCTCGCCGATGGCGGCGGCGACGACCTCGTTGACCTCGGCCTCGGAGGGCCAGATGTCCTTCAGGAAGACCGGGTTGCCGTCCTGGTCGGTGCCGAGCGCGTCCCGCGTGATGTCCACCGTCATGGAGCCCGCGAGGGCGTATGCGACGACCAGCGGCGGGGACGCCAGGTAGTTCATCTTGACGTCGGGGTTGATCCGGCCCTCGAAGTTGCGGTTGCCGGACAGCACCGAGGTGACCGCGAGGTCGTGGTCGTTGACCGCCTTGGAGACCTCCTCCGGCAGCGGGCCGGAGTTGCCGATGCAGGTGGTGCAGCCGTAGCCGACCAGGTTGAAGCCGACCTTGTCGAGGTAGGGGGTCAGGCCCGCCCGCTCGAAGTAGTCGGTGACGACCTTGGAGCCCGGGGCGAGGGTGGTCTTGACCCACGGCTTGCGGGTCAGGCCCTTCTCGACCGCCTTCTTGGCGACCAGGGCAGCGCCGATCATGACGTACGGGTTCGAGGTGTTGGTGCAGGAGGTGATGGCCGCGACCGTCACCGCACCGTGGTCGATCTCGTACGAGGTGCCGTCCGGGGCCTCGACGGTGACCGGGTGGGACGGCGCGTCGCCCGTGCCCTCGCCGTGCTGCGGGGCGCCGGCGCCGTTCTCCTGGCTGCCGTAGGCCGGGGCGTCGGAGGCCGGGAAGGACTCCGCGCTCGCCTCGTCGACCGGGGAGGCGGAGGCGGCCGGGGTCGGGGCGGCCGGGGCCTCGACGTAGTTGAGGACGTCCTTGGCGAACTGCTCGGCGGCCTCGGCGAGGACGATGCGGTCCTGCGGGCGCTTCGGGCCGGCGATGGAGGGGACGACCGTGGAGAGGTCCAGCTCCAGCTTCTCGGAGAAGTCCGGCTCGGCCTTCGGGTCCAGCCAGAGGCCCTGCTGCTTGGCGTAGGCCTCGACGAGCGCGACCTGCTGCTGCGAACGACCGGTCAGGCGCAGGTAGTTCAGGGTCTCGTCGTCGATCGGGAAGATCGCGGCGGTGGAGCCGAACTCCGGCGACATGTTGCCGATGGTGGCGCGGTTGGCCAGCGAGGTGGCGGCGACGCCCTCGCCGTAGAACTCGACGAACTTGCCGACCACACCGTGCTTGCGGAGCATTTCGGTGATGGTGAGCACGAGGTCGGTGGCGGTGGTGCCGGCCTGCAGCTCACCGGTGAGCTTGAAGCCGACGACGCGCGGGATGAGCATGGAGACCGGCTGGCCGAGCATGGCGGCCTCGGCCTCGATGCCGCCGACGCCCCAGCCGAGGACGCCGAGGCCGTTGACCATGGTGGTGTGCGAGTCGGTGCCGACCAGGGTGTCCGGGTACGCCTTGCCCTCGCGGACCATGACGACGCGGGCCAGGTGCTCGATGTTCACCTGGTGCACGATGCCGGTGCCCGGGGGCACGACCTTGAACTCGTCGAAGGCGGTCTGGCCCCAGCGCAGGAACTGGTAGCGCTCCTTGTTGCGGCCGTACTCCAGCTCGACGTTCTGCTTGAAGGCGTCGTTCGTGCCGAACTTGTCGGCGATGACGGAGTGGTCGATGACCAGCTCGGCCGGCGCCAGCGGGTTGATCTTGGCCGGGTCGCCGCCCAGCTCCTTCACGGCCTCACGCATGGTCGCGAGGTCCACGACACAGGGCACGCCGGTGAAGTCCTGCATGATCACGCGGGCCGGCGTGAACTGGATCTCCTGGCTGGGCTGGGCCTGGGAGTCCCAGCTGCCGAGGGCACGGATGTGGTCGGCGGTGATGTTCGCGCCGTCCTCCGTGCGGAGCAGGTTCTCCAGCAGGACCTTCAGGCTGTACGGCAGGCGGGCCGAGCCCTCGACCTTGTCCAGCCGGAAGATCTCGTACGACTCGTCGCCCACCTGCAGCGTGCTGCGGGCGTCGAAGCTGTTCGCCGACACGACAGTCTCCTTCATTGATGTGCGCGTACCACCGTCAATCCTGCCGCCACGCCGACTTGGCCGATCCGCTAAGGTCAGGCTAAGTTAGGTAAGCCTTACTGGCGTGGCGACCGCGGTGCGCCTCGGCAGATATCTCGATGTCGAGATAACTCTAGTACATGCCCGCGCGATGGTCATGCCCGGGCCCGCTCCGGCACGCCCGCTTCCAGGTGGCATGGACCACACGGGCGCCCCGATCCGGGCGGGACCGTGCGCTGAGTACGGGTACGCATGCGCGCCGGGACGCCGCCTGGAAGTCTCCGCGGCGTGATCACCGACAGAGGGGCGCTTACCGCCCTGCGTCTCTTCCTGGTCCGGGCGGCCATGGCGGCCGTGGGTCCGGTGTTCGGCTTCGTGCCGGCGGGGGCGGCCTGGGGCGGTGGAGCCGGCGCGACGGTGCCGGTCTTCGCCTTGGGCGTGCCCCTCATGGTGGGTCTGCTGGCCCTGGCGGGCCTGCCGGCACGGACCGTGGTGCCGTGGTGTGACTCCGGGCCGCGGCGACTGGGCCGGGCGGTACTGGTCTTCGTCCTCGGCACGCTCGGCGTCCTGGCGGGTCTGGCCGCCTGCGCCGCGGACGTCAGCCTGGGCAGCGCCGGCACCCGGATCGCGCTGACGGGAGTGCCGTACGCCGTGGCCGCGGCGATCCTGGTGCCGAGCCGGTGGGTGCGGCTGGGGGCGCCGGCCGTGCTGGCGGCCGGGGTGGCCTACGGCGGTTTCGTCGGCCCGGCGCAGGCACGGCAGCGTCAGCACGAGGCGGAGATCGCCCGGTACCGGGAGAAGCCGGACCTGCTGTACCTGGGCACCGCGCCGCGGGGCATGCGGCTGACCCGCGCCCAGGCGGCCCCGCCTCCTTCGCCGTCAGCTACAGCCCCGTCCGGGACGGATACGAGCCCGGCTACGTGGGCCTCGTCGTGCGGGAGCCGCTCACGCCGGTCCCGCGCTGCCCCGAGCCCGCGACGAAGGGCGAGACCTGCACGGCGGACGCGCACGGCGAGACCGTCACGATCCATGACGTCGGCGGCGGCCTCCGCGAGGTCACGATCACCCGCCGCCACGGGAAGGTGGAGGCCGAGGCCAGCAGCCAGACCCTCGGCGAACCCGGGCTACGCCGCCTCCTGGACACGCTGCACCCTGTGTCGGACAGGGAGTTGGAGGGGCTGATGCGGGAGAAGACGATCGAGCACACCCCCTGACACGGCCCCGATGCATGCGAGCCCCCCAACGGGTGGCCGGACTCAGTCGCCGGACTCGGGGTATCCGACCTGAGCGGCACTCAGATTCCGAACGACCCGAGGAGGCGTCCATGCCGCTCACCTTCCGCAAGAGCTTCCGGATCCTGCCCGGCGTGCGGCTGAACATCAACCGGCACTCCTGGTCCATCACCACCGGCGGCAAGAACGGCCCCCGGCACACGCACAGCAGCACCGGACGTCGTACGACATCGATGGATCTGCCCGGACCTTTCGGGTGGCGTCGTACCCATTCGGGCAAAAACCGCTGACAGGCCCTCATCCGGCCGGTACGCGACCGTCACCCGAATGGACCCCCCAGGAGGCGCCATCTCATATCTGAGATAGCCTCAACCTCATGTCAGACGACTACCTCGTACGCATCGGCAAGCTCATCCGTGACGCCCGGCAGCACCGGGGCTGGACCCAGACCCAGCTCGCGGAGGCGCTCGGCACCAGCCAGAGCGCGGTCAACCGCATCGAGCGCGGCAACCAGAACATCAGCCTTGAGATGATCGCCCGCATCGGTGAGGCCCTGGACAGCGAGATCGTGTCGCTGGGCTACGCGGGTCCGATGCATCTGCGTGTGGTCGGCGGCCGCCGGCTGTCCGGTGCCATCGACGTCAAGACCAGCAAGAACGCCTGTGTGGCCCTGTTGTGCGGCTCGCTGCTCAACAAGGGCCGCACGGTGCTGCGGCGGGTGGCGCGGATCGAGGAGGTGTACCGCCTTCTGGAGGTGCTGAACTCCATCGGCGTGCGCACCCGCTGGATCAACGACGGGGTCGACCTGGAGCTGGTGCCGCCGGCCGAGCTGGAGATGGCGGCGATCGACGCGGAGGCGGCCGTCCGCACCCGCTCCATCATCATGTTCCTCGGCCCTCTGCTGCACCGTATGGACGCGTTCAAGCTGCCGTACGCCGGCGGCTGCGACCTCGGCACCCGGACCATCGAGCCGCACATGATCGCGCTGCGCCGCTTCGGCCTGGACATCGCGGCCACCGAGGGCCAGTACCACGCCCGGGTCGACCGCACGGTCCGCCCCGACCGCCCGATCGTGCTGACCGAGCGCGGCGACACCGTGACCGAGAACGCGCTGCTGGCCGCCGCCCGGCACGACGGCGTGACGGTCATCCGCAACGCCTCCTCCAACTACATGGTCCAGGACCTGTGCTTCTTCCTGGAGGCGCTCGGCGTCAGGGTGGAGGGCATCGGCACCACCACGCTGACCGTCCACGGCGTGCCGAACATCGACGTCGACGTCGACTACTCCCCCTCCGAGGACCCGGTCGAGGCGATGAGCCTGCTGGCCGCCGCGGTCGTCACCGAGTCGGAGCTGACGGTCCGCCGCGTCCCCATCGAGTTCCTGGAGATCGAGCTGGCGGTCCTGGAGGAGATGGGCCTCGACCACGACCGCTCCCCCGAGTACTTCGCGGACAACGGCCGCACCCGCCTGGTCGACCTGACCGTCCGCCCCTCCAAGCTCGAAGCCCCGATCGACAAGATCCACCCGATGCCCTTCCCGGGCCTCAACATCGACAACGTGCCGTTCTTCGCGGCCATCGCGGCGGTCGCCTCCGGCCAGACCCTGATCCACGACTGGGTCTACGACAACCGCGCGATCTACCTCACCGACCTCAACCGCCTCGGCGGCCGCCTCCAACTCCTCGACCCCCACCGCGTCCTGGTCGAGGGCCCCACCCGCTGGCGCGCCGCCGAGATGATGTGCCCACCCGCCCTCCGCCCCGCCGTGGTCGTCCTCCTGGCGATGATGGCGGCCGAGGGCACGTCGGTCCTGCGGAACGTGTATGTCATCAACCGGGGGTACGAGGATCTGGCGGAGCGGCTGAACTCTGTCGGGGCGCAGATCGAGATCTTTCGGGACATCTGACAGCCCTCAGCCGACGCGCCCCTGTACGGGCGCCCCGCTATGGGCCGTCCGGCGGCGGCAGGGCCAGCGCCCGGCGGGATGGTGCGGAGAGTTTGCGCATGGCGCGGCTGACGTGCTGTTCGACCGTGCGTGGGGAGAGGTGCAGGGTGTCGGCGATCTCGCGGTTGGTCAGGCCGTGGGCGGCGAGGTCGGCGACCTCGCGTTCGCGGGGGGAGAGTCCGGGGGCGTGCGGGGGGCGGCCGCGGCGGTGTTCCATGAGGCGGAGTGCGGCGCGTACCCGGGCGGTGTCCCAGGTGGCGCCGAGGTCGGCGAGGGTCCGTACGGCGGTCTCCAGGTCCTGGCGCGCGGCGGTCCGGTCGTCGGCGGACAGCGCGGCGCGGGCGGCGGCCTCGGTCGCCAGCGCGGCCAGGTACGGCCGGGGCAGGGTGGCGTAGCCGGCGGCCGAGGCCTGGTAGCGCCGCCGGGCTTCGGCGTGGTCGCCGGCCTCCGCCGCCAGGGCGGCCGCGCACCAGTGGGCGGCGGCCTCGGCGGCCGGGAGCGGCGGGCGGCGCAGCCCGCGGGCGAACTCGTCGGCCAGGGCCTCGGCTTCCGCCGGGCGGCCGGCGGCCAGCGCCGCGGTGACCGCCCAGGGCGCGACCTCGGCGGCCCAGGCCCAGATGCCCTTGCGGCGCAGCCGGGTCCAGGCGGTGTCGGCCAGGGCCCGGGCGGCTTCCGTGTCGCCCCGGGCGAGGGCGAGGCGGATCAGGAGGGCGGAGGCGGCCGAGGCGATCGGCACCAGCTGGGCGTCCAGCGTCGGGGCACCGGGGCCGAGGAGGCGGTCGGTGACCTGCTGCCACTCGCCTTGGGCCAAGGCGAGTGTGGCCAGCACCAGGTGGGCGTCGGTGCCGAGGACCGGGCTGTCCGGGACCTGGGCGACCAGTCCCTCGGCCCGCTCGGCCAGGCCCGTCCAGCGGCCGGTGAAGCAGTCGAGCAACAGGGCCGCGCTGCGGCCTGCCAGGGAGGTGGTCGAGTCGGTGTGCGGGCGGCCCGGGTGCGCCAGGCTCTGGTCCAGCCAGACACGGGCTTCCCGGTAGCGGCCCAGCCAGGTGGCCGCGTCGGCGGCGTTGGACAGGCCGCGCGCCCAGTGGTGGAGGTGCTCCGGTTCCCCGTCCGGGCCGGGTGCGGTGGCGAGATGACGGTCGGCGTGGGGCGCGCCGACGGTCAGCAGCAGGGAGACGCCGTTGGCCGCGACGGCCGCGTGCAGGGCGGGTTCCGCCACGGTGGCCGCCGCCGTCTCGGCCCGTTCCAGCCAGTTCAGGTGTTCGGCGAGGGTGGCGCCGGGCCAGTGCGGTATGGCCATGCCGGACAGCACCCGTGCTTCGAGCGCCGGCTGGCCGGACATTCCGCAGGCGGTCCGCTCCAGGTGCAGCCAGCCGTCCCGGTCGGGCGGCAGCGGGCCGCACAGCGCCAGCGTCAGTGAGATCCGGGCCTGTCCGCGTACCGCTCCCGGCAGGGCCGGATCGCCGGCGATCGAGGAGAACAGCCGCTGGGCGGTGGTGATCGGCAGGGCCGCCATCAGGGGAGCCATGGTCGCCGCGGCGAGCCGGGCCCTGGAGTGCACCGCCAGCCGCCGGTCGGCGAGGGTACGGCGCAGCAGCCGGTCGGCTTCGTCGGGGCGGCGCGCCTCGATGTGCTCGCCGATGGCGCGTTGGACGGCACGCAGCCGCCCGCGCTCCTGACCGCCGGCCTCCAGGTGCGCGGCGACGGACGGCCAGGGCGGCTGCCGTCGGCCGGTGAGCACCCGGGCCGCCGCGCGGTGCAGAACCGCGCGGCGGGGTCCCGGCAGTGCGGCGGCGACCGCGTCGGCGGCCAAGGGGACGGCGAACCCGTAGGCGTCCGGGCCGAGTTCCTGGAGGACGGCTGCCTCCAGGACGCGGACGAGCGCTTCCTGTCCCGCGGCCTCGGAGAGTCCGGCCATCTCCGCCAGCTCGGCGGCCGACGCCGGTCCGGCACCGGGCCCTGCCGCCGGGCCGCCCAGGATCGCGGCGGCCCAGACCAGGGGGCGGCACCGGACCGGAAGGGCGGCTGTCCGGGCGCGGACCAGTTCGGACAGGCGGGGCGGCGGTTCCAGGGCCGACACCGCACCGGAGGTGAGCGGTGGTCCGCCGGGTGCCGGTGGGTCGAGCATCTCCAGGACGTCCACGACGACTTGCGCCACGCCCCCGGTCATCCGGTGCAGGGGGACGACCAGTGCGGAGGAGAGCGCCGACGGGCCGAGGCGGGTCGCGGCCAGCCGTCGTACGCCCGCGAGGTCGAGCGGTTCCACCCGGTGACGCAGGACCGTGGTACCGGTCGGGGGGGTCAGCGGCCGTCCCAAGGGCAGCCCGGGCAGCGGGAGTTCCTCCGGGCGGTAGGCAAGCGCCAGCACCTGTGCGCGGCGCGCCGTGCGCACGGTCTCCCACAGCAGTCGCCGGGCCGCGTCTCCCGCCTCCTGGACGTCGTCCACGACGAGCAGTGCGGGCCGCGCGGCCGGGTCCTCGCCGGATGATCCGACAGGGCTCGCGGAACCGGCCGTCCCTCCTCTCCTCAGCCGTGCGGACGGCAGGTGTCCGGCGGCCGAGAGCGCGGCGCACTCCACACCGTCCGGTACGGCGGCGCGAAGGTGCCGCAGCAGACGGGACTTGCCCGTGCCGGCCGCGCCCTCGATCAGCAGCACCAGGGCGGCACCGTCCCCGGAGCCGAGGACTCGCCGTACCCGATCCACGACCTCGGACTCCTCCGGGGGGACCATCGCGCCTCTCCGGTCTCCGGCCCGAACCCGCTCCCGTTCAGGGCCGGTTCAGGGTTTCTTTGCGTATCCGTATTCCGGCCGTCCGCATTGCTCGGGCGTACGCCGGCGCAGCAGCCTAATGGCCGCCGGGAGGATCCATCCAGTCCCCGAACGAACCCCCCGGCCGGACATCCCGGTGCTCCCGCGCCGTCGGCCCCAGCGGCGGCACGCGGCGAGGACCGGACTGTCCGCACCGCACGGAAGACCGCCGCGGGAACCGGCCCGGCCACCCACCCGTCACGGTCGCTCCACCCCACCCCTACGCCCCCACCCGGCGCCCCGGTCTGCCCGCGCGCCGAGCTAAGGAAGCCACCGTGAAGTCACTCGAAGTCGTCCCCGCCCTCCTGACCTGCGCCGTCGTCGCCCTGTCGGCGAGTACGGGCACCGCGAGCGCCTACGACGACGCCCACGCCGCCAACTCCCCCACGGCCCGGACCCGTTCCGTCGCGCCCGCCGCCGCCGGCCCCTGCGCCTCGAACGCGCTGTCCGGCCGCGGCGTGCGAGGAGCGCGCTCTGCCGCCGAGGTCACGCGCCGGCTCGGCCCGCTGACCGACGAGCACCGGGCGGCGCGCGGCTACGTGGCCGGCAAGGGCGCCCTGGCCACGCCCGGCGCCTTCCGTGCGGGCGCGGGGGCGGCGGCGACGGCCATCCACCCCGCGCAGGGAACCGCGTTCAAGCAGTTGCAGGGCAGCGACGGCGCGTGCGCCACCCAGTCCGTCTCCACCCGGGTGCGGGTCCGGGACGCCGACACCACCATCTACACCCCGACCATGTATCCGGCGGGCGGCTCGTGCATCGAGCTGGTCACCGTCTACAACCAGGGCGAGGCGTCGGTGTCCGCCTGGGACTGGTGCCGCAGCGTCACCTTCAAGGCGTCGGTGCCCATCGACAGCAGCTTCCTCAACACCTACACCGACGGCTCCTCCAGCGCCTACACGGGCCGGGTGATCAAGACGTCCGCGACGAGCAACACCTGGGCCGCGGATCTGTACAACTACCGCACCCGCGGCTGGGACCGGCTGTACACCCAGTCGGGGACCACGCAGGCCCGCTACGACGGCTGGGACATCTACGAGCTGTACTCCACCGTCGGGGCCTCGGGGCGGTCCGGCTCCTGTGACGCCATGGCGGGTGTCACCTTCGAGTCCTCGAACATAGCGGTGCGCACCAACGGCGCCTGGACCGCGGCCTCCCCGGCCAACTCGGACACCGGGTACGACGCGCCGAACAGCGCCTTCTACTGCCCCACGCGCACCTACCGCATGGTGAACGCCTACGACCACTGGGTGGCCGTCGGCTGACGCACCGCTCCGCGCCGCCCCGCGCGTCCACCGCCGCGACGGCCGCGGTCTCGGCCGCCGAGACCGCGGCCGTAGCGGTCCGCCCGTACGTCCTCCCCCACTCTCCCCCGCTCTCCCTCACTCTCAGGGACGGTCATGACCCCCTTACCTCTTCCCGCGCCGACTCGTGCGGCGCGCCTGCGACGGGCTCTGACGGCGCTTCTCACCGGGCTGGCGCTGAGCGTGACCGCGGCCGTGCTCTCGCCCGCCGCCTCGGCACGGACGGCGGACATCGTGCGGGTTTCCAAGGACCTGGCGTACGCCCCCGCCCAGCCGGCCGGGTCCCAGGGACATCTGCTGGATCTCTACGTGCCGGCGTCCCCGGCCCCTGTCCCCCTGGTGATCTTCACCAGCGGCTCGGGCTGGATGGCGGACAGCGGGCGGCGCGGCGCCGACACGGTGGCCGCTCAGCTCAACTCCCATGGCTACGCCGTCGCCGGGGTGGCCGTCCGCTCCAGCGGCCAGGCCCGGTTCCCCGCCCAGTTGTACGACATCAAGGCCGCCGTCCGCTGGCTGCGCGCGAACGCCGGCACGTACCACCTGGACCCCCGTCGCATCGCGATCATGGGGGACTCCTCCGGCGGCTGGGTCACGACCATGGCAGCCGTGACCGGAGACATCCCGTGGCTGGAGGGTGACGTGGGGGTGCGCGGTCCCTCCAGCGCCGTCCAGGCGGCGATCCCCTTCTACGCGCCCACGGACTTCCTCGCGATGGACGCGCACATGCCGGACAACTGCGCGGTGTTCAACGCCGCGTTCGGGCTCACCGACTGCCACTCCGATCCCCGCTCACCCGAGTCGCGGCTGCTGGGATGCGCGATCACGGCATGCCCCGGCCGGGTCGCCGCGGCCAGTCCGCTCTCCTACATCGGCGGCCGGCCCGCACCGCCCTTCCTCCTCCTGCACGGTGAACCGGACGCCTTCGTCCCGTACCACCAGAGCCGTCTGCTCTTCGACGCGCTCGCCGCCGCGGGCGGTGCGGTACGCCTGATCTCCTTCCCCGGGGCGGGCCACGGCACCGCGTTCCGGATGCTCACCGACGACGCCACGCGCGCCGGCGCCCGGGAGGAGTCGGCAGGGAACGGGCACAGCACCCCGGCCCGTCCCGTCACGCCGACCTGGGAGACGATCACGGCGTTCCTCGACCGGCGGTTGGGCCACCACTCCTCCTCGGCCGCCGGCCCGGTCCGTCGCCAGGTGGTGTCACCAGAGGTCTCTCGCAACACGGTCTCCGTCGTGTGACCCTGGTGTCATGACCGATCACCGTGAGATCGCCATCGTCAGCTGGTCCGGTCAGGCCCCTGCGATCGAGGGCGGCCTGACCGCCTTGCTGGCGGCCTACCATCTGCGGACGGAGGCCGAGAAGGGCGAACCGGTCGCCGATGTGGACGGGCTGCCCGATCGCTACCGGGCAGAAGTCGCGGACCCCCGGGCCGCGTTCGCCGGCGATGTCGTGCTGGTGGCTCTCCTGGGAGACGCCGTTGTGGGCTGCCTGGTGGTGGCCTCTCCGGTCGACGGACAGTCGGAGATCAAGAGGCTCTGGACCGACCCCGGGTTCCGTGGCCGGGGCGTCGCGTCCGCCTTGCTCGGCGCCGCGCTCGCTCACGCCGCGGAGACGGGCGCGGACGCCGTCCGGCTCTCGGTGTGGGAGTGGCGAACCGGGGCCATCGCCCTGTACGAGCGGCTCGGGTTCACCGTCACCCGGTCATGGGACGAGCGGGACCGGCTGGTGTGCATGCGGCGCGCCGCCTGAGTGGTCACCGCCGGCCGGGCGGACGGGCGGTCCGCGATGAGTTTCCGGCGATGCGGTGATCGCTGAGGCGGCGAGGACGGCGCGGGGCGGGGCGGGGGTGGTCAGGGCTCGAAGTCGGTGGGTTCGCCGCGCAGTTCGGCGTCCCGGGCCAACAGCGCGGCCTGGACGCGGTTCTCGCAGTCCAGCTTCGTCAGGATGCGGCTGACGTAGGACTTGATCGTGCCCTCGCTCATGTGGATCCGGCGGCCGACGTCCGCGTTGGACAGTCCCTCACCGAGCAGGGCGAGTACGTCCCGCTCGCGCCCTGTCAGACGTTCGAGGAGAGCGCGGGCCCGTTCGGCACGGCGCACGGTGTCGTCGGCGGCCAGGAGGTCCACGACGCGGCGCGTGGTGGCGGGGGACAGGTAGGCCTGGCCGGCCGCGGCGGCCTGTACGGCACGGATCAGGTCCGGCGGCGCGGAGTCCTTGAGCAGGAACCCCGCGCCGCCCCCGGTCAGCGCGCGCAGCACATTCCGCTGCTCGCCGAACGTGGTGAGCATCAGGACGCGCACCTCGGGGACGGTGCGGCGCAGTTCGGCCAAGGCCGTCAGACCGTCCATGACGGGCATCTGGATGTCCAGGACGGCGACGTCCACCCGCAGTTCACGGGCCAGAGTCACCGCCTCGCGGCCGTCGGCCGCCTCGGCGACGACCTCGATGTCCGCGCACGAGGAGAGGATCATCCGGATTCCGGCCCGGATGAGCGGCTCGTCGTCGGCGACGAGGACCCTGATCACTGCTCCCCCGTAAGGTTCGGAAAGGCCCCGGTCGGGCCCGGAATGCTCACATTTTAACCTCGAAGGCCTTCTTCTCGATCAGGCGGCCGTCCTTGAAGCAGAACCGGAAGACCGGGGACTTGTTCCAGCGGCTTCCCGACTCCGTGGAGTTCAGGCTGAGGCACTTCGCTCCGGCCGGCTCGGGGGGCGCGCCCTTGTCCAGTCCGACGGTCAGGAACGAGTCCCCGTCCGGCAACCGCTCGCGCACCTCGGCCTCGGACGCGCCCACCCGCACCGCGTCGTACGCCCTCGGGCTGATCATGGCCTTGTCCGCCTCGCCGCTGAAGTAGACATAGACGACTGCGGCGATCCCCGCCAGCAGAATGGCCAGCACGGCCGTGCCACAGCCCAGGACCACACCGCTTCTCCGGCTGTTCTTGCGCATGATTCGGGTCACTTCCCTCGACATCTCGTCCCAGTCGCTGACCCCCTCACTCTCGCCGTGCGCGACCGTCGTGGGCTGCTCCCGGAAGTCGTCCGAGGGAGGGACGAAAGTCGCCGTCGCATCCTCCGGGAGGGCCGTGCCGCCGTTGCGGACGGGGGCGTAGGGCAGCACGGCGGCCACCCGGTGACCGCCGTCCGCGGTGGCCGTGGCGTTCACGATGCCGCCGACGAGCCGGGCCCGTTCCGTCAGTCCGGTGAGCCCCTGTCTTCCGCCCACCGCCCGCCGGGCCCCGTCCGAGTCCGGCCCCTGGTGTCCGGGACCGTTGACGACCGCCACCACCAGGGCATCCGGCTCGTAGCGCAGGTCCACGGTGATCGCGGCGCCGGGAGCGTGCTTGTGCGCGTTGGTCAGCCCTTCCTGGACGAGGCGGTACGCCGTGTGGTCCGCGGCCGGTGGGAGCGGGCGCGAGTCGCCGTACCGCCGCAGCACCACGGTGGCGCCGGCGTCCCGGGACGCCTTCACCAGCCGGTCGATGCCCGCCACCCCGCGCGCGGCCGTGCCGGCTCCCGGCTCGTCCGGGTGCGGCGGGGTGCCGGGGACGTCCGGTGCGGGGGGCTCCGGCGAGTCGTGGCGGCCGGGTGCTCCGGCCTCGTCCCGCAGCAGGCCCACCACCTCGCGCAGTTCGCGCATGGCGGCCACCGAGGCCTCCCGCAGCACACCCGCCGTCCGGCGATGGCGTTCGGTCGCCCGGCTGTCCACCTCCAGCGCGCCGGCCTGTACCGAGATCAGCACGAGTTGGTGGCCGAGACTGTCGTGCATGTCCTGGGCGATGCGCTGCCGCTCCCGGAGCCGGGCCTGGTCCGCGATCATCCCGCGCTCACGCAGAAGCTGGCCGTGGTACTCGCGAAGGGTGTCGGTCAGCGTACGCCGCTGCGACCAGTGGCGTCCGGCCAGACCGGGAGCGGCCACGACCGCGAGCAGGACGAGGACGCAGAACACGGCGTACGAGGAGGAGAAGCGCGGAAGCTGCTCGTACAGGCTGCCGGCCAGGTTGACGGCGCAGGCCGCGGCGAAGACACCCGCGGCTCGTCCGGGCCGGCCGACGCGCCGTCCGGCCGACCAGGAGGCGACGGGGAGCAGCACGGTGAGCCCCTCCAGGAACAGGCATCCCGACACGACCGCGAGCAGCACCGTCGCGGGCAGGAACCGGCGCAGGACGGACAGCGTCCCCGCGGCCAGTCCGACGGCCGCGGACCGGGCCGTTCCGCCGTCCGCCGAGAGTTCGAGCAGAAAGGCCGACAGACCGAGCCCCGAGGCCAGCAGCGCTTCACCCAGCACACGCCGGCCCGTCCACACACCCGGGGCGCGCAGCGCCGCGCCCACGCCGGTCAGCAGCCCGGACGCGGAAAGCGTCCGGCGGAGGGCGGGTCGGCCGGTCGGCGGTCCCGGGGTCGCGCGGTCTGTCGGAATCATCCCGCCAGGCTAGGCTCTGCGGCCCCGCACTCAACCGGCCGTCCGTCGTGACCCGCGACGACCGAAGTCGATGTCATGCGGGACCGCATACCACTCCCGCCCGATCCCTCTCCCTGCCCGATACCTCTCCCCGCCCGACACCTCTCCGTGCCCGGCCCGGACAGGATCGCTTCGACGGCCGTGTCGTCGATGGCCTTGTCGTCGACCGCGCTCAGTGCCTCGCCGTGCGCCCTGCTGACCGGGAACTCCGCCTCGGAGAGGCGTGAGTAGACGCGGGTCCAGGCGGTGTGGTCGTTGGTGCGCGCGAAGGTCAGCTCCGTGATGGCCGGGAAGCGGGTCTGGACCTGCCAGGTGACCTCGGCCACCGTTGAGATCGGCGGCAAGATCTTCGCCGACTGGAGCAACCTGGTCGACCTGATCGCCGGATTCGCCTCGGTGCTCTGCGTCATCGTCCACTACGCCCGCCACCGGACCACCCAGCATCTCGGCGTCCTGGGCCACGTCGTCGCCCCGGCGCTGGGCTGTGGTGTCACGGTCTACCTCCTCACCCGGCTCAGCGCGACGGCACTGACCATCGGAGGCTGCTGGCTCGCGATCGGCTTCGGTTACCTCCTCTGGCTCACCCGGGGCTTCCGGCGCCCCACTCCCGAATTGAGCACGGCGGAAGGCGTCGAAGACCGCGATGACCGAACCGGAACCCTCGGGCGGCGCGGCCTCCGCCGCGTTCACCTGCCCGCTCTCCCGCATCGGTCGGACGCGGACCTCGCGGTGTCGGCGAGCCGGCCGAGCCGCCGGCCGAACCCCTGCTGCCGCCGGCCTCCGAGCACAGCACGCGCGGCATCCTGGGCCGCGCGGTGGAGGCGGCCGGCGGCCGTTACACGGCACTGGTCCAGACGACGAACCCGCTGCTCGTCCACGGCGTGGACGGCAGACCGCCGGCGAGGGCCTTGCCGCGTACCGCGCGAAGGCGTATCCGGTCAGTCCCGAGGGGTGAACCGGCTCCCCGCGCCTTTCACTCGCCGACGCGACGGTCACCGCCGCCGGACGAGCGTTCACGTGCGGCACAGCCCTCGACGAGGAGTCGCAGTCCGAACTCGAAGTGCGCTTCGAAGTCGGGGTCGGTCAGCACCCGCATGGTGGCCGCGAGGTGCGGGTGGCCGCCGGTCAGTACGGCGTCACGCAGGCGCCGTAGTCCCTCGGTCTCGACGGCGTCGTCCGCTGCGGCCGCCTGTTCCTCCAGGGTGTGTCCGAGGACGAAGTTGACCACGGTCAGGAACACCCGGGCCGCGTCCTCGTCGCGGAAGCCGGCCGTGCGCAGGACACCGAGGACGGACTCGGCGAAGGCCAGCGTGTGGGGTCCGGTGGAGTGCGTGCCACCGAAGACCTTCGCGCCGTCACGGTGGGCGAGGAGGGCCTGGCGCATCATCCGGGCGAGCGCCTTGATCTGCTCGGTCCAGGGGGCGTCCGCCGGGGGCTTCGCGATGGGCGCCAGCATCCGCTCGGCCATCGCCGTGAGCAGGTCCTGCTTGGTCGCGAAGTGGCGGTAGAGCGCTCCCGCCCGCACGTCGAGCCCGTCGGCCACGCGCCGCATCGTGAGCGCTTCCAGCCCGACGTCGTCCAGGAGTGCCAGAGAGGTCTCGACGATGCCGGCCTGATCGATGCGGGCGGGACGGCCTCTGCCCGCGGTTGACGTGGAACCCATGACCCGCACTGTAGTGAACGACGTTCACGTGGACAAAGGTCACCCCAGATCGTGGACGTCACGGCGTCGTGCGGCGGGTGATCAGTTCCAGCAGGCGGAGTACGGCCGCGTCGGCGTCCGGGCGGTGGACGGCGGAGAGCGCGGTCTCCAGGTAGGGCGAGGTCTCGCGCAGGGGGACGAAGGCGACCTCGGGGGCGTGGAAGTCACGGAGGCGTTCGGGCAGCAGGCTGACGCAGAGGCCGGACGCGACGTAGCTGAACAGGCCGGTGAGGTCGTCGGAGACGGCACGCGCGCGGGGGGTGAACCCCGCTTCGCGGCAGGCCAGTTGGACCTGGTGGGCGAGGACGGGCAACGCGGTCGCGTCCGGGAGGACGAAGTCCTCCTCGCGCAGGTCGGCCAGGGCGATCCCGGCGGACGCGGCCAGCGGATGGTCGTACGGCAGCGCCGCCGCGATGCGCTCCACCGCGAAGTCCCGGCTGACGAGGTCGGACGTCAGGGAGGACGGGTCCCGCAGGAACGCCAGGTCGAGCGTGCCGGAACGGATCATCTCGGTGAGGGTCGTGGGCGCGCCCTGGTGCAGGCGGACGCGGAGACCGGGCAGCTCCTTCGCCGTCGCCCGCAGGAGGCCGGGCAGGTAGTGGTGGCTGAGGATGCTCACGTATCCCACCCGGACGTCGCCCTCCAGGCCGGCGGCCACCCGCCGGACGCGTTCGATGGCGGCGGACTGCGCGTCGAGCAGGCGCCGCGCGTCCACGGTGAAGGCCTCGCCCGCCGCGGTCGGCGTGACACCGCCGGAACCGCGCTCGAACAGCCGTACCCCCAGCCCGCGCTCCAGGCGCTGGATGGACTGGCTGAGCGGCGGCTGGCTCATGCCCAGGCGTTCGGCCGCGCGGCCGAAATGCCGTTCGTCGGCGACCACCAGAAACTGCTCCAGAAGCCGCTTCGTCAGCGCAATATCCTCAAGCATATCAGTCATGACCTGATCATATATTGGACAGACCTGAGCCGGGAGGTGTCCACTGGTTTCCAGGGTGTTCCCGCGAGCAGCGCGAGACACGCCCCGCCCTCAGAACACCCGATACGGGAGAGGTCCCAGGAGGCCCTCATGCACAAGCAGGATGTCGCCCGGCTCTTCACCACCCCGGTGGACTCCCCGGCCTACGCACCCACCCGGTACCGCTTCACCGACCGCGAGTACCTCAACATCCACTACCGCTCCGACCTCGAAGTCCTGCGCCGCCTGGTGCCCGAGCCGCTGACGGTCACCGACCCGGTCGTCCGCTTCGAGGTGATGCGGATGCCCGACACCACGGGCCTGGGCGACTACACCGAGGCCGGCCAGCTCATCGCCGTGGAACACGAGGGTGTGCGGGGCGAGTTCAACCTCGCCATGTACGTGGACAGCGTGCCGGCGATCTCCAGCGGCCGGGAGTACAGCGCGTACCCGAAGAAGGGCGGCTCCCCCGCGCTCTACGTGGACTCCGACACGTTGGTCGGCACGCTCGACTACGGCACCCTGCGCGTGGCCACCGCCACCATGGGTTACAAGCACCACGCGCTGGACCCGGACGAGGCCCGCGCGGAGATCCGCTCACCCAACTTCATGATCAAGACGGTCCCGCACTACGACGGCACCCCGCGCATCTGCGAGCTGGTGCGCACCCGGATCACGGACGTCACCGTCAAGAGCGCCTTCACCGGACCGGCCCGCCTGGAGCTGTTCGCCCACGCCATGGCGCCGCTCGCCGACCTGCCGGTGCGCGAGATCGTCCGCGCCAGCCACATCGTCACCGACCTGACCCTCGATCCGGTCGAGCCGGTCTACGACTACCTCGCCGCCTGAGCCGCGAGCCGCCCCCTCCGAGAAAGCCGCGCAAGCATGAACCACACCCCCACTCCCACCCTGGCCCCCTACCGGCGTGCCGCGATCATCGGCGGCGGCGTGATCGGCGTCTCGTGGGCCGGTCTCCTCCTCGCCCGCGGTGTCGAGGTGGTCGTCAACGACCCCCGCGAGGACATCGAGGACCTCGTCCGCGCGGGCCTCGACGAGATCGCCCCGGCACTGGCCGACCTGGGCCTGCCCACCGGGAACCTGGCAGCCGGGCTCTCCTTCGAGGCCGACCTCGCCACCGCCGTGGCCGGGGTGGACGTCGTCCAGGAGAACGGCCCCGAGCGCCTTGAGCTGAAGCGGGAGATCTGGCGGACCGTCGAGGACGCGGCCCCGGCGCACGCGCTGCTGGCCACCTCGACCTCCAGCATCCCGGCCACCGCCATCGCCGCCGCGCTGCGCCGGCCCGAACGCCTCGTGGTGGGCCACCCCTTCAACCCGCCGCATCTGGTGCCGCTGGTGGAGGTCGTGCCGGGTGAGAAGACCTCCGAGGAGACAGTCGAAAGGGCCCGGGACTTCTACACCGCGCTCGGCAAGAAGCCGCAGGTCCTGCGCAAGGAGATGCCCGGTTTCGTCGCCAACCGCCTCCAGTCCGCGATGTTCCGCGAGTGCGTGTACCTCGTCGCGCAGGGGGTCGTGACCGAGCAGGAGCTGGACGAGATCGTCACCTCCTCCATCGGGCTGCGCTGGGCGGTCGCCGGTCCGTTCCGCACCTTCCACCTCGGCGGCGGGCCCGGCGGGCTGCCCCAGTTCATCGAGCACCTGGGCCGTGGCATGGAGCGCGACATGTGGCCCGCCCTGGGCCGTCCGTCCTTCGACGACGCCACCGTCGCCACCCTCACCGAGCAGGCGGACGACGCCTTCGGCGGCGCGAGCGTCGGGGACCTCGCCGCCGAACGCGACCGCGCCCAGATCACGCTGATGCGCGCCCTGCGCGAGACGCCGGACGACACGGCCACGGCCACCGACGGCGCCCGCGCCTGACCACGCCCCTTCCGACGGAGACGAGAAGCGAAGCAACCATGGACCGCACCGAGAAGACCCTCACCGAGAAGATCAGGAAGGCGATCGCCGCGCCGGCCACCGACGACGCGTTCGACGTCCACGCCGAGACCGAGCACGTCCTGCGGGACATCGGCCTCCAGCCGGGCGACACCGGCGGCCGCGTCACCTTCGAGGGCGCCGATCCGGTCGTACCGAGCACGCTGCGCCTGGGTGCCGCCTCCGGGATCGCGCTGGTCGCCAAGTCGGCGGCCGTGGCGGCGCTGTGGCGGGACCGGACCGGGCGCGGCCAGGACATCCACATGGACCTGCGCAAGGGCCCGCACCGCCTGTGCCCGTTCTACGAGCGCAAGTGGGAACTCCTGAACGGCTATCCCGGCGGCACGCCGTCGATCATCAACACGGCGTTCACCAACAACTTCTACCGCAGCGCGGACGGCCGTTGGATGATGCCGTTCAACATCTACCCCAACATCAAGATCGCCGCGCAGAGGCTGCTCGGGGTCGGTGAGGTTCCCGAGGACGTCGAGGCCGCCGTCGCGAAGTGGGACGCGCGGGAGCTGGAGCGGGCCGGGGCCGAGGCGGGGTGCGTGATGCCGATGGTGCGCACGCCGAGCGAGATCCTGGACGAGGAGCAGTACCGGCAGGTGCTCTCCGGGCTGCCGTTGGTGGAGATCACCCGCATCGGCGACAGCGAGCCCGAGCCGCTGCCGGCCGGCCCGACGGCCCCCTTCGACGGCGTACGCGCGCTGGGCATGGGCCACATCATCGCCGGCGCCGGCTGCGGCCGGGCCCTGGCGCTGCACGGGGCGGACGTGCTGAACCTGTGGCGGCCGAACGAGCTGGAGCACGACGTCACCTACAACACCACGGGTGTGGGCGTGCGTTCGGCCACGGTGAGTCCGTACACGACGGAGGGACTGGCCCGCGTCCACCGGCTCCAGTCCGAGGCGGACGTCTTCTACGCCAACCGGCGGCCCGGCTTCCTGGACCGTATCGGCCTGGGCGAGGCGGAGGCGATCGAGCGCCGTCCGGGCCTGGTCCACGCCACGGTGTCGCTGAACGGGCGGACCGGACCGTGGCGGGACTACCTGGGCTTCGACCAGACCGCCGGGGCCCTCACCGGCCTGCTGCACCTGGAGGGCGACGGCGACCGGCCGGCGCTGCCGCCCATCACCGTCGTCAACGACTACCTCGTCTCCTGGTTCCTGACGGCCGGCATCGCCGAGGCGCTGCGCCGCCGGGCCGTGCACGGCGGCAGCTACCGCGTCCACGTCTCGCTGTCCCGGGTCGCCCTGTGGATCCTCTCCATGGGCGTCTTCGACCAGGACTACGCGCGGCGGACGGCGGGCACGGGCGGGCCGCACGCCTACCCGGACCCCGAGCTGTTCACGGCCGACACCCCGCTCGGCCACTACCAGGGCATCACGGACCAGGTGCGGATGTCGGACACCCCTGGCGGCTACCGGCAGATCCTGGTGCCCCGGGGCTCTCAGCGGCCGGAGTGGCTGCCCACCGCCTGACCGCCCGTCCGCGGGCCGGCCGAAGCCCTGGCCGCCCCGCTCCGGTCGCCTTACGAGAACGTAGTGTGGAGCGCATGTCAGCCATCCGTCTCCTCGTCCTGGGCGCCGTGCGCCGGCATGGGCGGGCCCACGGCTATCAGGTACGCAACGACCTGGAGTACTGGGGCGCCCACGAGTGGTCCAACGCCAAGCCGGGGTCGATCTACCACGCCCTGAAACAGCTGGCGAAACAGGGGCTGCTGCACGCGCACGAGACCGCCCCGTCCACGGCCGGCGGACCGCCCCGGACCGAGTACGAGATGACGGCGAAGGGCACGGAGGAGTACTTCCGGCTGCTGCGGGACTCGCTGACCGCGTACGACCAGAAGCCTGACGCACTCGCCGCCGCGCTCGGCTTCATCGTCGACCTGGAGCGTGCGGAGGTGCTGGAGATGCTGCGCGACCGGGTGCGGACCATTCAGGAGTGGCGCAAGGCCGTCACCGAGTACTACACGCCGGCAGAGGGACCGGACCGGCTCGGGCACATCGGCGAGATCATGAACATGTGGGTCCACTCGGCGGACGCGGGTGCCGAGTGGACCGACGGGCTGATTCGTCGTCTGGAGGGCGGCGCGTACACCTTTGCCGGTGAGGGCGAGCCGTTCTCAGGGGTGCGCGCGGTGCTTGCGGAGGGCGAGCGGAACCCGTACGGGACCGGGGAGCGACATCCGGGGGACGAACTCTGAGTCCTGTCATCGGTCGCCCGGGCGGTACGTCCGTACGCGGGCTCGTGTAGTCAAGTTTGACTAATTCATCCCGCAGGCGTTAACTTGCCTCGGCGAACAGTAGTCAACCTTGACTACGCGGACCGGAGGAGACGCATGGCCGACGTGATCGACGTCGAGGGCGTACGGAAGCGATACGGGGACAAGGTCGCGCTGGACGGCCTGGACCTGCGGGTGGGAAGCGGCACGGTGCACGCCCTCCTCGGCCCGAACGGCGCGGGCAAATCGACGACGGTCCGCGTGCTGACCACACTGCTGCGGCCGGACTCGGGCCGCGTGTCGGTCGCCGGGTACGACGTGCTGACACAGGCCGACCGGGTGCGCACCCGGATCGGACTGCTCGGCCAGCACGCCGCGCTCGACGAGGAGCTCGGCGGCCGGCAGAACCTGGAGATGTTCGGCCGGCTCTTCCACCTCGGTGCCCGGCGGGCCCGTGCCCGCGCCGACGAGCTGCTGGCGCGGTTCGGCCTCACCGACACCGGCGACAAGCAGGTCAAGCGGTACAGCGGCGGCATGCGGCGACGGCTCGACCTCGCCGCCTCGCTGATCATCGAGCCGGAGGTGCTCTTCCTCGACGAACCGACCACCGGGCTGGACCCGCGCAGCCGCACCGAGGTCTGGTCCTCGGTGCACTCGCTGGTCGGCGGTGGCACCACGGTGCTGCTGACCACCCAGTACCTGGAGGAGGCCGACCAGCTCGCCGACCAGATCTCGGTGGTCGACCGGGGGCGGGTCATCGCCGACGGCACCGCCGACGAGCTGAAGGCCCGTACCGGCGGCGACCGCATCGACGTCGTCCTGCGCGACGCGTCCCAGCTGGCCGCCGCGGTGGCCCTGGTGCCGCTCGCCGCGGACGACGTCACGGTGGACGCCGACCGCCGGCGGTTCAGCGCGCCCGTGGCCGATCGTATGGGCGCGCTCACCCAGGTGGTCCGGGCACTGGAGTCGGCCGGCATCGAGGCAGAGGACATCGCGGTGCGCAGGCCGACCCTGGACGAGGTGTTCCTGCGGTTGACAGGACGTTCCGAAGAGGCCTCGGAACAAGACGCGGCCCGGGCCAGGGAGGCGGTGTGAGCGCGGTGAGCACGACGAGTACGCGTGAGAGCGGTGGCGGTGTCGCCTTCGCACTGAGCGACTCCTGGACCATGACCCGCCGGGAACTCGCCCACTGGGGCCGGCAGCCGGTGCAGGTGGCCGTCGGCGTGGTCTTCCCCGTGATGATCCTTCTGATGTTCGGCTACCTGATCGGTGGCGGCCGGAACGTCGGCGGCGACTACATCGACTACCTGGTGCCCGGAATCCTGGCGCTGACCATGGCCTTCGGCCTGGAGAGCACGGTCATCGCGGTCACGCAGGACCTCAACAAAGGCGTGATCGACAGGTTCCGCTCCATGCCGATGACCAACGGCGCTGTGCTGGTGGGCCGTTCGGCGGCGGACATGCTGCAGTCCGCGGTGAGTCTCGCCGTGATGATCGGTGTGGGGTATGCGATCGGCTGGCGGGCGCACACGTCGGCAGGCGGGTTCCTCGGCGCTGTGGGCCTCCTGCTGCTGTTCCGGTTCGCCATGCTGTGGATCGGTATCTACCTGGCTCTGCTGGCCGGGAAACCGGAGCTGGTGCAGGCCGTGCAGATTCTCGTGTGGCCGGTGGGCTTCCTGTCCAACGCCATCGCGAGCCCCGAGTCCATGCCGGACTGGCTGGGCACTGTGGTGCAGTGGAACCCCATGTCCCAGACCGCGACGGCGGTGCGGGACCTGTTCGGCAGCGTCGGCGGCGAGTCCGGGCACGTCTTGGCGGCCGTGCTCTGGCCGGTGGCCCTCTTCGCCCTGTTCTTCCCGCTGGCCCTGCGCCGCTTCGCCCGGCTCAGTCACTGAGCCCCCGTCGGCCCTCGCCGCCGACGGCCCGTCCCACCCCTGGGTCCCACCGGGGGCCGGCTCCACGCCGGCTCCCCGTGGTGAAACGCCGGTGGCCGCGTCCCTGCTCCCCGTCAGCGGACGCGGTCACCGCCGCGTCCGCCGCCGAACGCGGCGCTCCTGTCATCGGCGGACGGGAATCGAGTGAGGCTCCAGCTTCTTGGGTGAGGCTCGGTACCCGAGGACGCAAGCGAGGCTCAGGACTGTGAGGAATCCGATGAAACGGGTCGTGATTACCGGCATGGGCGTGGTCGCCCCGGGCGGCGTAGGCGCCAAGGCGTTCTGGGAGTTGCTCACGGCGGGCCGGACGGCCACCCGGGAGATCACCCTGTTCGATGCGGCACCGTACCGCTCCCGCATCGCCGCCGAGGCCGACTTCGACCCCGCCGAGCACGGGTTCGACCCGGCGGAAGCCGAACGGCTGGACCGGGCCGCTCAGTTCGCCCTCGTCGCCGCTCGCGAGGCCCTCGCGGACAGCGGAGTCCAGGACACGCTGGATCCGTCCCGCACCGGGGTGAGCCTGGGCAGCGCGGTCGGCTGCACCACCGGTCTGGACACCGAGTACGCCGTCGTCAGCAACAGCGGCCGGGACTGGGCCGTCGACCACGACCGGGCCGTGCCCCACCTCTACGACTACTTCGTGCCCAGCTCGCTGGCGGCCGAGGTGGCCCGGGCCGCCGGAGCCCAGGGTCCGGTGTCCCTGGTGTCCAACGGCTGCACCTCCGGCCTGGACGCGATCGGATATGCCGCCGAGCTGATCCGTGAGGGCAGCGCCGACGTCATGCTGACGGGGGCCACCGACGCGCCGATCTCGCCCATCACGGTCGCGTGCTTCGACGCGATCAAGGCGACCAGCCCGCGCAACGATGACCCGGCAACCGCGTCACGGCCCTTCGACCGGACCCGCAACGGCTTCGTCCTGGGCGAGGGTTCGGCGGTCCTGGTCCTGGAGGAGTTCGAACGGGCGCGCCGCCGAGGCGCACCGGTGTACGCCGAGATCTCCGGCTTCGCCAGCCGCAGCAACGCCTATCACATGACCGGACTACGAACCGACGGCCGCGAGATGGCCGAGGCGATCCGGGCGGCTCTCGACGAGGCGCGGCTCGACCGGACCGCCGTGGGTTACGTCAACGCGCATGGTTCGGGCACCCGGCAGAACGACCGGCACGAGACGGCCGCCTTGAAGCGCAGCCTCGGCAGCCACGCCCACGACGTCCCGGTCAGCTCCATCAAGTCGATGATCGGCCACTCACTGGGCGCGATCGGCTCGCTGGAGGTGGCCGCCAGCGCCCTGGCCATCACCCACCACACAGTGCCGCCGACGGCCAACCTGCACGAGCCCGATCCGGAGTGCGATCTGGACTACACCCCGAACACCGCCCGCGAGCAGCGCACCGACACCGTGCTCAGCGTCGGCAGCGGCTTCGGCGGCTTCCAGAGCGCCATCGTCCTGACCCGCCCCCGGCTCGCGGAGGCGGCGTGACGACGACCTCACCGGTGTGTGCTCCGTCCCCGTCGCCCGCCACCCGCCCCGGCACCGCTGTCGTCACCGGGATCGGCGTCGCCGCGCCCAACGGCTTCGGTACCGCGGCCTGGTGGGCGGCGGTACTGCGCGGGGAGAGTGGCATCGGCCCCATCACCCGGTTCGACGCTTCCGGCTATCCGGTGCGGCTGGCCGGCGAGGTCCCCGGCTTCGTGGCCGCCGACCACGTGTCCAGCCGGTTGCTGCCGCAGACCGACCGAGTGACCCGGCTGTCCCTGGCCGTCGCCCGGGAGGCCCTCGACGACGCCGGGGTCGACCCGGCCGGGCTGCCCGACTACGGCGCCGGGGTGGTCACCGCCAGTTCGGCGGGCGGCTTCGAGTTCGGGCAGCGCGAACTGCAGGCGCTGTGGAGCCGGGGCAGCCGTTATGTCAGCGCCTACCAGTCCTTCGCCTGGTTCTACGCCGTCAACACTGGCCAGATCTCCATCCGGCACGGCCTGCGGGGTCCCAGCGGTGCCGTCGTCTCCGAGCAGGCGGGCGGCCTCGACGCGGTCGCGCAGGCCCGGCGGCAGATCCGCCGGGGCACCCCGCTCATGATCACCGGGGGTGTCGATTCGGCATTGTGCCCCTGGGGGTGGGCGGCCCATCTGGCGGACGGCCGGCTGAGCACGGCGGACGACCCGGCTGTGGCGTTCCTGCCGTTCGACGCCGGGGCCCGTGGCCATGTGGTGGGCGAAGGTGGAGCGCTGTTCGTGCTGGAGGAAGCGGAGGCAGCCCGGGAGCGCGGCGCCGCGGTCTACGGATCGATCGCGGGCTGCGCGGCGACGTTCGACGCCGACGGCTCCGCGCACCTGGCCGACGCGGCTCGGCTCGCGCTGGCCGACGCCGGCGTGACACGGCACGACATCGACGTGGTCTTCGCGGACGCGGCGGGTGATCGTGCCGCGGACCGGGCGGAGGCCGCGGCGATCGCCGGTCTGTTCGGCCGCTTCGGAGTGCCGGTCACGGCGCCCAAGTCCATGGCGGGCCGGCTCCTGGCGGGCGGGGCCTCACTGGACCTGGCCGCGGCGTTGCTCGCCTTGCGGGACCAGGTGATCCCGCCGACCACCGGCACGAGACGCCCGGCCGACGACTGCCCCATCGACCTGGTGACCGGCGCCCCGCGCCGTGGTGTGCGCCTGCGCACCGCCCTGGTACTGGCCCGGGGCCAGGGTGGCTTCAACGCGGCCGCCGTGGTGAGCCGCGCGGACTGACCGGCCTTCCCGACGAGCGTGCCCGGCACGCGGAGAGACAGTGTGATGAAACATCTCGACCTGAGCGAACTGACGGCCCTGCTGCGCGAGTGCGCCGGACAGGAGGAAGGCGTCGACCTGGACGGCGACGTCCTGGACACCCCTTTCACCGACCTCGGCTACGACTCGCTGGCCATGCTCCAGACCACCGGACGCATCGAGCGCGACTACGAGGTGACGCTCGACGGGATCGTCGACGGCGCCGGGACCCCACACGCCTACCTGGACGCCGTCAACCGGGCCCTGGCGGCCCAGGAGGCGGCCTGACCGTGGCGACGACCAGCACACCGTGCGGCAGGACCCATCGAGAAGGGGCACGATGACCACCTCAAGCCGCCGGCACTTCGTCGCCGGCACGTTCACCGTCGGGGCCGCCGGGCTCCTCGGCACGGGGATGAGCGCTGCCCCGGCCGCGGCGGCCCGGACCCGCGCCCGTCCCGGGCCAGGTGGTACATCCGGCTCCACCGACATCACCCCGGGCGACCCCCGTTACGAGGAACTCGCCACCCGCGGCCGCAACAAGCGGTTCACGGCGCGCCCGAAGGCATTCCGCGTGGCCACGACCACCGAGGAGGTGGTCCGTGCCGTCGGCGAGGCCGCCCGCTCCGGTCGGCGGGTCGCGGTGCGCAGCGGCGGCCACTGCTACGAGAACTTCGTGGGTGACCCGGCCGTACGCCTCGTGATCGACCTGGGCGAGATGAACGCCGTCGCGTACGACCCGCGGATGCGTGCCGTCATGGTCGAGTCCGGTGCCCGCCTGATGGACGTGTACCGCAGGCTCCACGACGCCTGGGGGGTGACGCTGCCCGGCGGGGCCAGTGCCACCGTGGGCATCGGCGGCCACGTGGCGGGCGGCGGGTACGGGGCGCTGTCCCGGCGCTTCGGTGTCGCCGCCGACCATGTGTACGCCGTCGAGGTCGTCGTCGCCGATGCCGCGGGCCGGGCCCGTGCCGTGGTCGCCACCCGTGAGCCGGGGGACCCCCACCGCGACCTGTGGTGGGCGCACACGGGCGGTGGCGGGGGCAACTTCGGCGTGGTCACCCGCTACTGGTTCCGCTCCCCCGGTGCCGTCGGCGACGACCCCGCCACACTGCTTCCGCGTCCGCCCGCCGAGATCCTCTCCAGTGCGGTGATCTACCCGCGCGAGGGCATGACCCGGGCGGCCATGCGTCGGCTGGTCGGCAACTTCGGCCGCTGGCACGAACGCCACAGCGGCCCCGGATCCCCGTACGCCGGGCTGTACGGCGGACTGGTGCTGCTGAGCCGGCTGAGGGAGCGAGAGTCCGGCCAGAGCGCCGTCAGCTTCACTCATGTCGACGCCGGCCTGCCGAACGCCGAGCGGCTACTGCAACGCTACGTGGCGGCCGTGACGGAGGGCGTCGGCGTCACGCCGTACGTCCCCGGGACCGCCCGGCTCCCCTGGTTGACCGCCACGACCCAGCTCGCCGAGTCCCAGGACACCGAGAAGGGCCGTCAGAAGATCAAGTCGGCCTATCTGCGGCGTTCCCTGACGGGCCGGCAGATCGACACCCTGTTCACCCACCTCGACAGCGCCGACCACAGCAGCGAGGCGGCCAGCGTGTCGCTCCAGTCGTACGGCGGCCGGATCAACACCGTGCCGTCGTCGGACACCGCCACCGCGCACCGGGACGCGGTGGTGAACGTCATCTTCATGAACACCTGGCAGGACCCGAAGGCCGACGCCGAGAACATCGGCTGGCTGCGGCGCATGTACCGGGACGTGTTCGCCACGACCGGCGGCGTACCGGTGCCGGGGCGGGACGGAGCCGACGGCTGCTACATCAACTACCCGGACCTCGACATGGCGGATCCCTCGTGGAACACGTCGGGGGTGCCCTGGCACCACCTGTATTACAAGGACAACTACGCGCGACTCCGTCGGATCAAGTCCGTCTGGGACCCGGGCCAGGTGTTCGGGCACGACCTGGGGGTACGGCCCGTGTGACCGGTTCGGCGTACCGACGGGGAGGGGCGGCGCAGCGTGCGCCGCCCCTCCCCGGGCTGTCCGGACGCTCAGGAGGACACCCGTTCCAGGAGCGGGGTGTACAGCTCCGGGTCGCTGTCGCTCAAGGCGCGCAACGCGGCGCGGTGGGCGGCGAACTCCTTTTGCCGCAGGGCCTGGTGGAAGGACGTCTCGTCCTCCCAGTCGGCCACGTTGACGTAGTGGCCGGGTCGGTCCAGGTGGCGCAGCAGGCGGTGGCGGACGAAGCCCGGCCGGCTGGCGAAGAACGCCGAGGTGGCGGCGAAGGCGCGCTCGAACTCCGCTGTGGAGCCGGTGACTTCGAACCGGTTGATTAGTGTGATCACGGAGAGTTCCTTCTGTGGGACACCAGGAAGCACGGTCACCGTCCCAGGCGGCACTCGAACGACCGTGGAAGACGGCTGGGCCGAGCGACGCCGGGCGGAGGGTGGAAGGACGGGTGTGCGGCGACGCCGCGATGTGGAAGTACCGGATCATCGGCAGGAGCGGAAACAGTGGAAAGCGGAGCCCATGGTGTGGATTGCGCGTGAGCATGCCGGACGGATGGCGCGGTATGCGGTCGCGTTCGAGCCGGGTGAACCGGCCCGTACGGGACGGATGGCCTTCTGGGACGCGGCGGGCGGGGAGCCGCCCGCCCTGGCCGGCGCCGCCACGGCGGAGGCCGGGCTCATCACGGCCCGGGGGCGGCGCCCGGTCCCTGTCCTGTGGCTGTCCGTCGGCGACGCGCTGCCCGTCCTGATCACGGCCCGGCGCGAGTACGGCGGCGCCGGGAGCGAGAACGGCGCCGACGCGGTGCACCCGGCGGCTGCCTTCTGGGGCGCCGCCGCCGCGCTGGCGCTCCAGCTGGCCGCCCGCGAACGCCTCCTTCCCGGCGTGTCCGCCGGCGGTTACGACACCTGGCGGGTCGGCCCGTTCGACCCCGAGGACGTGCTGCGGCTGCGCGAGCTGGCCGCCGCCGCGCCGCCCGAGGCCCTGGCCGTGCCCGTCCCCGGGACCGATCTGCTGCCGCCCGCGGACCGGACGGTGCGCGCCTTCCTGGACGCCGTCGCGGACACCCTGCCGCGCACCGCCGCCGCCGAGGCGGCCACCGGCCGGGCCGCGTTCGCCGCCACCGCGCCCCAGCACGTACCGCAACTGCGTACCTGGGCGGAGGAGATCGCGGTCGGCGTCGACACCGGCATACGGGTCTCGCTGTCCGTGCGAGCGGCCGACGGCGCGGACGGCGCACCGGTCGTCCGGCTCGTGCCCCTGGTGTCCGATCTCGCCGACCCGACCGTGGAACTGACCGCCGCCGACCTCTTCGACGGCGCTCCGCACGTCCTGGGACCGGCCGCCCAGGCCGACACCGTCCGCGCCGTGCGCCGTGCCGCCGCCGTATGGGAACCGCTCGCCCGGCTGCTGCCGGTGCCCCGCCGACTCGACCTCACCGACGAGGAGTTGAGCCGGTTGCTGGGCGGCGCGGCGGCCCGGCTGCGGGCGCACGGCGTCGACGTGCGCTGGCCGGAGGCGAACCGGCGGCTGACCGCGCGGGCCGTGGTGGGTACGGACCGCACCGCGCCGGCCGACATGCGCGACTTCCTCGGCGGTGCCGGCACCGTCGACCTGCGCTGGCAGCTCTGCCTCGACGGGGATCCACTGACCGAGGAGGAGACGGCGGCCGTCGCCGGCGCGGGACGGCCGGTGGTACCGGTGCGCGGCGGCTGGGCGTTCGCCGGGCCCGAACTCGCCCGCCGGGCCCGGGATCGCGTGCTGCCCCCGCTCACCGCCGTGGAGGCACTCGCTGTGGCCCTCACCGGGTACGCGGAGATCGGCGGTGAGCAGATCGCCGTCGCCGACGGCCCCTGGCTGAGCGCCCTGCGCGCACTGCTGGCCGACACCGCCGCCGGCGCGCCCGTCGCGCGGCCGGCCGCGCTTGCCGCGACCCTGCGCGACTACCAGTCGCGCGGGCTCGCCTGGCTCGCGCGGATGACCTCGCTCGGCCTCGGCGGCTGCCTCGCCGACGACATGGGTCTCGGCAAGACGGTCCAGCTCATCGCGCTCCACCTGTTCCGCCAGGAGCACGAGGGCAGCCGCGGCCCCACCCTAGTGGTGTGCCCGGCGTCGCTGCTCGGCAACTGGGAGCGGGAGATCCGCAGGTTCGCCCCCGGCACCGCCGTACACCGCTTCCACGGCGCCGGGCGAACCGTCGAGGGCGTGGCCGACGGGTTCGTGCTGACCACCTACGGCACGATGCGCCTGGACGCCGGACTGCTCGGCGGCCACCGCTGGAGCATGGTCGTCGCCGACGAGGCCCAGCACGTGAAGAACGCGTCGTCCGCCACCGCCAGGGCGCTGCGGCTGATCCCCGCGGACGCGCGGGTCGCGCTCACCGGCACCCCCGTGGAGAACAGCCTTTCCGAGCTGTGGGCCCTGCTCGACTGGACCACGCCGGGTCTGCTCGGCACCTACGGCCGCTTCCGGCGCCGGTGGATCACTCCGATCGAGGCCGAGCGATCCGCCGCCGGCGCCGGTGAGGGCCCTGGCGCCACCGCCGCACGGCTCGCCGGTCTCGTCCGGCCGTTCCTGCTGCGCCGCCGCAAGTCCGACCCGGGCGTGGCGCCGGAACTGCCACCGAAGACCGAGACGGACCGGCCGGTCCCGTTGACGCCCGAGCAGACCGCCCTCTACGAGCAGCAGGTGCGTGCCGTCATGGCGGAGATCCGGTCGACCGAGGGGATCGCCCGCAGCGGTCTGGTGCTCAAGCTGCTCACCGGTCTGAAACAGATTTGCAACCATCCCGCGCAGTTCCTCAAGGAGGAGGAGCCGAAGCTGGTCGGCCGCTCCGGCAAACTGGCCCTGCTGGACGAGCTGCTGGACACGATCCTGGCGGAGGACGGCGCGGTACTGGTCTTCACCCAGTACGTCGCGATGGCGCGACTGCTGGAGCGGCACCTCAGCGACCGGGGCGTCCCGGCCCAACTGCTGCACGGCGGGACCCCGTTGCCCCGCCGTGAGGAGATGGTCCGCCGCTTCCAGGACGGCGAGGTGCCCGTCTTCCTGCTGTCGCTGAAGGCGGCCGGCACGGGCCTCAACCTCACCCGCGCCGACCACGTCGTGCACTACGACCGCTGGTGGAACCCGGCCGTCGAGGCACAGGCCACCGACCGGGCCTACCGCATCGGCCAGACGCGGCCGGTGCAGGTACACCGGATGATCGCGGAAGGCACGGTCGAGGACCGGATCGCGGCGCTGATGGAGGCCAAGCGGGAACTGGCCGACGCGGTCGTCGGCAGTGGCGAGCAAGCGCTGAGCCGTCTCGGGAACGACGAGTTGGCGAACCTGGTCGAGCTGAGGAGCGCGGAATGAGCGGCGGACACGACGACCGGGCCCGGGGGTTCGCCGCCTTCCCGGCCCGCAGGGGCGGCCGGGTGCGCGGACAGTCCTGGTGGAGCCGGGCCTGGACGGAGTCGCTGGAGGACGGCTGGCCCGACGAAGAGGTCCTGAAGCAGGGGCGGGTCGTCGCCCGCTCGGGCCGCCTCGGCTCCCTCACCGTCGGCCCGGGACGCGTCGCCGCGAAGGTGTACGACGGCGCCGACGAGCCGTACGCGGTGGTCCTCGGGCTTCCCGAGCTGGACGACGAGCAGTGGGACACCCTCTGGGAGCGGACCGCGGACCGCCCGGCGGAGACCGAGGCGCTGCTCGCCGGGGAGCTGCCGCCGGATCTCCTGGAAGCGGCTGAGGACGCCCGGCTGGGATTGCTGCCGGGCTACGGCGAGTTGGAGCCGGATTGCGGGTGTGACGAACCGGACCATCCGTGCGCGCACGCGGTCGCGCTGGGCTACCAGTTCTCCTGGCTGCTCGACGAGGAACCGCGACTGCTGCTGCTGGTACGGGGCCGGGACTGGCCGACGGCGCTGGAGGAGCTGAAGTCCGTCCTCCTGCTGCGCGCCATGACCGACGGCGCCGAGGACGACCACGGCCCGGACGAGGAGGACACCGGCGGGCAGGCGACCCCCGCCGGTGTCGAGGGAACGGGGCCGGTGGGCGGTCCGGCTGCCGCCGGGACCCCCGCCGACGACGCGTACGCCCGGCCGCCCGCCCCTCTCCCGACACTCCCGCCGCTGCCCGAGCCGCCGGACGACAGCGCCGAGCCGGTCACCGGCATCGCGGCGGACCCGCTGGATCGGCTGGTCACCGACGCCGCCGTACGTGCCCGGGAACTCCTCGCCTACGTCCTCGGATCGGGCGACGAGCCGCCCCGGCCGCTCGACCGGTGGCAGGACACGGTGCGGATCGCCGCCACCCACCCCGACCCCAGGGTGCCCGCGCGGCTGCGAGACGGCTGCGACCGGCGGGACGAGCTGGACCGGGCGGTCGAGGCATGGCGGTGGGGCGGAGCCGCCGGTCTTGAGGTGCTCGAAGAGGTGTGGCAGCCCGAGGGGGCCGAGATGGCCCGGGCCCGCGCGGCGCTCTCGGCCGGCTGGGACGACGACGAGCCACCCGTCGCCGTCGCCCGCGACAACTGCCTGACGCTGCCCGGCCGGGACCTGCAACTGCGGTACGGACGCGACGGCCGCTGGCACCCGTACCGGGATCGATCCGGCACCTGGTGGCCCGCCGGGCCGCCAGTGCGCGACCTCGTCCTGGCGTTCGCCGAACTCCTCGACGGCTGATCCACCGCCCGACGCGTCGACGGTGGCCGGCCCGCCCCTCGCACCGGGGCGGGCCGGCCACCGTCTTGCGTGCGCTCGGTGCCCGCCACCCGCCGAGTCAGGCTCCAACGAGGCTCCAGATGCCGAACTCACCATGAGGGGGACCGCGTTCGCCGGACCAGTGGCCGGACGCGCATCGGAAGGAGGCATCGTGGAGGGCACCACCATCGCGGGGCCGCCGCGTCCGCTCGTCAAGAGTTTCGTGGACCAGGCCCGGCGGACGCCAGAGGCGACCGCCCTGGTCTGGCGGGGGCACTCGGTCGGCTACGGGGCGCTGCTCGCCCGGGCGGAACGGGAACGGGACCGGATGGCCGCACTGCCGGCTGGAGCGCCGGCTGCCCTGCCCGCGGTCAAGTCACCCGGCACCATCGCCCTGATCCTGGGCTGCCTGCTGGCCAGGCGCCCCTTGCTGCTGCCGTCGCCGGCGCTGGGTGCGGACGTCACGGAGCGACTGTACGAGCAGGCGGGGGTGGGTCATGTGCTCGCTCCGGGGCGTCCGCCGGCGGCCCGCCGCTCCCCCACCGTGGACCTCAGCGGGAACGCGTTGCTGCTCACCACCTCCGGGTCCACCGGGCTGCCCAAGATCGTGCCCTTGTCCAGCACCGCGCTGGACCAGTTCGTGACCTGGGCGGCCGGCGCCTTCGGTATCGGTCCCGGCACGACCGTACTCAACTACGCACCGCTCAACTTCGACGTGTGCCTGCTGGACGTGTGGACGACCCTCGCTCGGGGCGGACGGGTCGTCCTGGTCGACGCGGAACGCGTCACCGACGGAGGCCGCCTCCTCGCCCTCGTCGAGCGGGAGCGGCCCGAGGTGGTGCAGTCGGTCCCGATGTTCTACCGACTGCTGGCCGACGCCGCCCGCGCCGGGGGCCGTACGCTCCCGTCCGTCCGGCACGCCGTCTTCACCGGGGACACCATGCCCGTACCGGTCGTGGCCGCGCTGCCGGGCCTGCTGCCTCACGCCCGGCTGTACAACGTCTACGGTTGCACCGAGACCAACGACAGCTTCCTGTACGAACTGCGCGGCACCCCGGACCCGGCGCGCCCGCTCCCGCTCGGGCAGCCGCTGCCCGGTGTGGAGGCCCTGCTCGTCGACGCGGAGGGCCGGGTGCTGGACGGCCCGGGCAGCGGTGAACTGTACGTTTCCACGCCCTTCCAGAGCGAGGGCTACCTCGGCGCGGCCGCCGCCTCCGGCGCGTTCGTGCCGCATCCCGAGGGAGCGGACGACCGCCGCTGGTTCCGCAGCGGCGACCTGGTGCGACGCTCGCCCGACGGCACGCTCACCCTCGTCGGGCGCACCGACTTCCAGGTCAAGATCCTCGGCGTCCGGGTCAATCCGCAGGAGGTCGAGCACCTGCTGCTGGCGCACCCGGACGTCACCGAGGCCGCCGTACGGGCGGTGCCGGACCCGGCGGCCGGGCACACGCTGCGCGCCGTGGCGCGTCGCCGCCCCGGCTCCCGGCTCAACAGCCTTTCACTGCGCGGCCATCTGGCGCAGCGCCTGTCCCGGGCCGCGATCCCCGCGGCCCTGCTGATCACCGACGAGCCGCTGCCCCGGACCGCCACCGGCAAGGTCGACCGGGAGCGCGCCGGACACGTCCACTTCACCGAGGAGAGCTGACATGCCTTACGCCCAGGCCATCAAGGAGTTCGTGGTCGAGGAATTCCTGCCGGACGTCTCTCCGGCGGAACTGGACGCCGACTACGACCTGCTGGCGAACGGGGTGATCGACAGTCTGGGGCTGCTCAAGGTGATCGCCTGGATCGAGGACCGGTACGGGATCGACACCGACACGGTCGAACTGCGGCCGGAGTCGTTCCACACGGTGGCGGCCATCGACGCGTTCGTCACGCGCGCGTCGTACCGGCGGACGAAAGGCGCGTAGCCGTGCACGAAGCCGTCACCACGCTGCTCCGGCGGGAGCGGCCCGTGGAAGCGCCGGTCTGGCGCTCGTTCTGGGACCGGCTGCGCGAGGGCGGCCTGCGGAAGGGAGAGTCGGTGGCCCTGCTCGCCTCCCTGGCCACCCGGGTCCCCGACCGCACCACTCTGACCGGCTTCCTGGACTCACTGTCCGGGCACCGGCCGGCCGAGGTGCCCGACGAGGTGGGTGCGGCGGTCAACATCGTCGGGACCGGCGGGGGCCCACGCACTTTCAACATCTCGACGGCCGCCGCGCTGGTAGCCGCCGCGATGGGCGTCCGGGTCGTGAAGACCGGCTCGCGCGCTTATACGGGCGGGCTCGGCTCGGTCGACCTGCTGGAGCTGCTCGGGGTTCCGCTGACCACGTCGTATGACGAGACGCGCGCGTCCCTGGAGGAGTACGGCATCGCTTTCGCCGGCGCCTTCGTCTACCCGCCCGAACTGGGCCTACTGGCGCGTCACGTGCAACCGCTGGACATCAGGCAGCTCGGCGGTTTCGTCAACGCGTTCGGCCCCTTTCTGGCGCGAATGCCGGCCCAGGCGCAGCTCACCGGCGTCGCGGACGCGCGGCTGGTGACCGGGCTGCGGCATGCCGGCGGGCATCTGGCGCGGGGCGGTGTCCGCTCGGTCTGGCTGTGCACCAACGACGCGGGTGCCGACGAACTGGTGAGCTTCGTGCCGAACCGGGTGTACACCTGCGAGGGCACGTGGGAGGACGAGTTCGTGCTCGATCCGTCCCGGCTCGGGCTGCGTCCGGGCTCGCCGGACGAACTGCGGCCGCGGCCCACCCACCCCGTCGCGCATTTCCATGAGGTGCTGTCCGGGCGTGGCGCGCCGGTCGCGGCGGAGACCGTGGCCCTGAACGCCGCCGCACTGGCGGTGGCCGGCCGGCTCACCGGCGACTGGGGGGCCGCGCTGGACGCGGCTCGTGCGGTGATCCAGGACGGCCGGGCAGTCGGCCTGCTGTGCCGGATGCGGTCGTCGGCGGCTGCCCATGTGTGAGTTCTTCGCCCACCGCGGGCCCGGCCGGCCAGGCATCGCGGTGTTCCTCAACGCCGGTGACCCGCCGCTGGCCACGCTGCCCGACCTTGCCGCCATGCTCGACGAGAGCCAGGTCGACTGCCTCGAACTGGCCGTCCCGTTCCCCGGCTCGGCCACCGACGGCCCTGTCGTCCGGGCCTCCGCCCGCCGGGCGCTGGCTGGCGGCGCCACGTTCCGGAGGGTGCTGGACGCCGTGTCGTCCGTGCGCCCGGGGCTGCGCCGGCTGCGGATCGCGCTGCTCACCGACTGGAGCCACACCGTCCGGGGCACCGCCCCCGCCGACTTCGCCGCCGCCGTCCGTGACGCTGGCTGCGACGGGCTGCTACTGCACGGGGTGCCGCCCCGCCTGCGCGCGGCCCACTACGAGGCCGTGCGCCGCGCGGAGCTCCCGCTCGTCACGACCTGCTATGCCGTCTCCGGCCCCGACGCCGTGGCCGAGGCGGCGGACCTCGCCTCGGCATATGTGTATCTGGTCGCGCACTACGGCCGCAGTGGCACAGCGGCGGCCCTGGACCGGGACCGGCTCGGGGCGGTCCTCGGCACCCTGCGTTCCACCGCGTCGGCGCCCCTGGCCGTCGGCTTCGGCATCAGGACGGCCGACGACATCGCTCGGGTGGAGGCGCTCGGCGCCGACGCCGCCGTGGTCGGCAGCGCAGGGGTGGCCCGCATCGAACGGGCCGGGCTGCTGGGACGCGACCCCGTCAAAGAACTGCACTCCTTCGTACAGGGACTGCGCGCGCCGGTCCGTACCCGCACCGGCCGACCGGAAGAAGGGATCGAAACCCATGATCGTCCGTAAGCTCCAGGAGGTCACCAGTGTCGACTGGGGCAACGGCCTGAGCCGCCGTTTCCTCACCCGGGGCGATGGTGTCGGCTACACGGTCACCGACACCATCGTCCGGGCGGGCACCAAGTCCCGGCTGGAGTACCGCAACCACCTGGAGACCTGCTACTGCATAGCGGGCAGCGGCGAGGTGATCGACACCGCGGGCACCGTCCACCCGATCACGCCCGGCACGCTGTACTCGCTCGACCGGCACGACGCGCACTGGCTCGTCGCGCACCCGGAGGAGGACCTGCGCCTGGTGTGCGTCTTCACCCCCGCCCTGCGCGGCGACGAACGCCACGACCTCGACTCGTCCGGCTACTCCCACTACTGATGATCGAGTGGACCGCGGAACAGCGGGCGCTGCGCGAAGGCCTCGCACCCTGGCTGGAGAAGCTCAACACCGGTCATGTCGCCCGGGACGCGTCCGCCTCGTTCTCGTACGAGAACTGGCGGACACTGGCCGGGACCGGCATCTTCGGGCTGCCGTTCGCGGAGCGATGGGGCGGCCTCGGGCAGTCGCTGCTGACCACCATGTACGTCCTGGAGGGGCTCGGCGAGGGCTGCCGGGACGGCGGGCTGAGCTTCTCGGCCTGCACCCACATGGTGAGCACCGGGGTGCCGTTGCAGCACTTCGGCTCGCCGGACCTGAAGGAGCGGTATCTGCCGCTGATCTGCTCGGGCGAGTGGATCGGCGCCCACGCCATCAGCGAGCCGGACAGTGGTTCGGACGCTCTGGCCATGCGGACCAGGGCAGTGCGGGACGGCGACCACTACGTGCTGAACGGCAGCAAGGCGTTCGTCAGCAACGGGCCGGTCGCCGACCTGTTCACGGTGTACGCCCGGACCGGCGACGGGCCCGGCCCGCTCGGGGTGACCGCGTTCCTGGTGGAGCGCGATACACCGGGGCTTCGGGTCGGTACGCCCGTCGCCAAGCTGGGGCTGCGCACCTCGCCCCTGGGCGAACTGTTCCTCGACGACTGCCGGGTGCCCGCGTCCCACGTCGTCGGGCCGCTCGGCGGCGGTTTCCTGGTGCTCGACCACGTGATGCGGCGGGAGATCCTCTGCTCCTTCGTCATCAACGCGGGCGAGATGCGCCACCGCGTCACCCGCTGTGTGGCGTACGCGCGGACCCGCGAGCAGTTCGGCCGGCCCATCGGGGCCAACCAGGCCGTCTCGCACCGGATCGTGGACATGGAAATCGGGGTGGAGACCGCCCGCCACTGGCTGTACGGCACCGCGGAGCGGCTGGCGGCGGGCGCGAACGTGACCCGGGACATCGCCATGGCCAAGCTCGTCACCAGCGAGGCGAACGTCGCCTCGGCCCTGGCCGCCGTGCAGGTCTTCGGCGGCAGCGGATACCTGGCCGAGTACGGCGTCGAGGCCGGGCTGCGCGACGCGGTCGGTTCCACCCTCTACTCGGGCACCTCCGAGATCCAGCGCAACCGCATCGCGGCCCTGCTCGGCCTGTGACCGGCCGAGCGGGGCCGGCCTTCCGACCCTCGACGGAGAGACTCCCACGTGACGACCCAGCTCCACGGGGACGGCGGCGTGCTGCGCGCCACCGCCTTCCTCGACCACGCGTCGCCCGAGGTCCGCGACTTCGTCGCCGACGCCCTGCCCGCCTCGGCCACCAGCCCGCGCGCCCAGGCGGTCGCGCTCTACTACGCGGTACGCGACCGTGTCCGGTACGAGGTGTACGGGGCGGACCTGTCCCGGGCCGGCCTGCGGGCCAGTTCGGTGGCGCGGACCGGTTCCGGCATGTGCCTGCACAAGTCGGTGCTGTACGCGGCCGGCCTGCGGTCGCTCGGTGTTCCGGCCCGGCTGGTTCTCGGAGACGTACGCAACCACCTGGCCTCCGAGCGGCTCAAGCGGCTGATCGGCGGCGACGTCTTCCACATGCACTGCCTCACCTCGGTCCGTCTGGACGGCCGCTGGGTGCGGGCGACACCCGTGTTCAACAAGGCGCTGTGCCGACTGTACGGGTTGGCGCCGCTGGACTTCGACGGCACGGCGGACAGTTTGCACCACCCCTTCGACCTCCAGGGCCGTCGGCACATGGAGTTCCTGCGGTCTCACGGGGAGTTCGACGACCTGCCCTACGAGCGGGTGATCGGGGAGCTGAAGACCGTCCATCCGCGCCTTTTCAGCGCGGACGGCACCAGGTTCACCGAGGGCTCGCTCGCCGGAGAGGCCGCACCCCTGACGGCCGAGCGGTGATCGTCAAGTTCTGCGGGGCCACGACGGAGAACGAGATCGTGGCGATGGCGGCGGCCGGGGCCGATCTCGTCGGCCTGTGGCATGGTGTGCCGGGCGGCCGTGCGGACCTGCCCGCCGCCCGGCTCGCCGCTCTCGCCGCAGTGGCCCTGACGGGTGGCCGGCTCCGGCCGATGGTGGTCACGTTCTCCTCCGACACCAGGGCGCTGCTGGCGGCGGTGGCGGCGTCCCGCGTGCCGTGCGTGCAGCTGCACGGCTTCCAGCCACCAAGCGTGGTGCGCGCGCTGCGCCGGGACGGGCCGCCGGGCTTGGAGATCGTCAAGGTGCTCCACCTGCGCGCCGGCGTGTGCCTGGAGGAGCGGCTGACCGATGCCTACGAACGAGCCGGCACCGACTACTTCCTGATGGACGCGGTCACCGCCGACGGCCGCCTCGGCAGTACCGCCGAGCCTCTGGCAGACCCTGCGGTGACCGCGCTCGCCGACCGGATCGGCCTGCCGTTCCTGCTGGCGGGGGGTCTGCACGCCGGCAACGCGAACGAGTTCACCCGTGCGCGAGCGCACCCACGCTTCCTCGGCATAGATGTCGACTCGGCGGCACGCGCCGCCGACGGGTTCCTGCGAGCCGACCGAGCGCGAGCGGTCGTGGACGCCTGGAGGACTGTGTGAACACCCCTTTCACCGAAGCGCTGACGGCCGCCGCCCGGCCTCTTGTCATGGAGGTCAAGCTGCGGGACGCCGACGGCCGGGACCTGCTGGGCGGCAGGAGTGTGGCCGAGACGGTCGCACGGTTCGAGACGGCGGGAGCACCGTGTCTCTCGGTGGTCACCGGGCGCTGGTTCGGCGGCACCGAGAACTTGCTGGGCGAGGTCGCCTCCCGGACCTCGCTGCCGCTGCTGCGCAAGGATTTCGTCACCAACGCGCGCCAGTTGGAGCGGACCCGTGAGCTGGGCGCGTCCGCCGTCCTGCTGACCGCGCGGCTGCTGCCGGCCTCAATCCTGGCTCGGCTGACCGACCGTGCCCTGGCACTGGGGCTGACGCCCTTCGTGGAGGTCGCCGACGCGGCGGAGGTGACGCGGGTGGTGCGTGGACCGGAGTGCGTGGTCGCGGTCAACAACAAGGACATCGCCACCCGTGAGCGTCTTCCGGCCGATCCGGCACGTGGCAGGGCTCTGCTGCCGGCGGTGCGCGGCACCGGAACCCGCCACCCGGTCAGCGCGAGCGGCATCACCTCTCCGGCGATGGCGGCCCGCCTGCTGGGCGAGGGCTTCACCGGCCTGCTCATCGGCACCGAGCTGTTGCGGGCCCCGAGTCTGACGGCCTGGTGCGCCGCGTTCGACACCGCGCGGGCCACCAGGCCACAGGTGCGCTGACCGCCCGTCAGCCGCGTCCGCCCGCTGGGCGAGCGCGGCGCCCGCGGGCCGTGCGTCCCCAGGGCTTGTACACGGAAACGACGGCGGCGACAGTGAGCAGGACGAACAGCAGGGGCACGCTCCAGAGCAGGAAGTCCCCGGCCGCGCCCGGCTCCGGGGGGCTGCCGTCGGCCCCGGCCGTCCGCTCGCTGGCCGCCATCACGACCGGGTGGATCACGAACCACGCGAAGACGGTCATGAACAGGGTGATGACCCACTTGACGACGATCCACCAGTGCAGCAGCAGGCCCCACTTGGTGCCGCAGGAGAGCAGGATCCCGGTGACCGCGGCGGTGACGCTGAAGACCGTCACGCTGGTGTCGTCGAAGACGTACATCGCGTAGTAGACGCCCTTGGCGATGGCGGCGTCCCGTGTGGTGTACCCCATGACGGCCAGGACCGCCATGGACAGCGAGAGTCCCACCCAGCCGACCGAGGTCACGACGTGCACGGCCAGGACCAGCTTCCGTGTTCTGCGGCCGAGTTCGAACCTTTTCCTCGCGGGGTGACGCCGGACAGTGCCGGGCCTGCCGGTCGCTGCGGAGGTGGAAGCGGACAAACCTGCGCCTCGCTTTCTGCGGGGGGTCCGGGGCGCGCGCCGACGCGGACACTAACTCTTTACGGCGTAAGGAGAATGCTGGGAAGCGTACAGGATTACCATTCCGCTGTGAGGTCGGGAAGCGGCGGGGCGAACGGAAATGGCCGGATGGATCCGGCCCGCACCCTGGCTCTGCTGTGGCGTGCGGAGCATGAGCCCGTGCGCCCGGCCCGCGGTCCCCGCCAGGGGCTGACGGTCGACCGCATCGTGCGGACCGCGATCGCCGTCGCCGACGCCGACGGGCTGGCCGCCCTCTCGATGCGCAAGGTCGCCGAACCGCTCGGTGTCTCCGCGATGTCGCTCTACACCTATGTGCCGGGGCGTGCCGAGCTGGTCAACTGCATGCTCGACGAGGTGCTCGGTGAAGCGCCCTCGCTGGAGGCCGCCGACGGCTGGCGGCAGGCCCTGGAGCGCTATGCGCGGGGCGGCATGGCCATCGCCCGCCGCCACCCGTGGGTGCCGCCCCTCGTCTCCTCGCGGATGCTCATGGGCCCCAACGAGACCGCCCGGTGGGACGGTGTGCTCGGCGCCCTGTCCGGGGTGGGCCTGCCGGAGCGCGAGATGCTGGCCGTGGTCCACCTGCTCGACGGCTATGTCCGGGGCGCGGCCCAGCAGTCGGCGGACGCCGAGCACGACGCACGGCGCTCCGGGCTCAGCTACGACGAGTGGTACGAGCAGACCGGACCGCTGCTGGAGAAGACGATCTCCGCCGACCGGTATCCGGCCCTCACCCGGGTCTGGCGGTCGGGGGTCTTCGAGGAGCCCGGTGCGGGGCTCGGACCCGACGGGGGTTTCGAGTTCGGCCTGCAGCGGGTGCTCGACGGCATCGAGCGGCGCGTCGCAGACCGCTTCGCCGGCTGATCTCCGGAGCCCCGTGCTCCAGCGAGTCTCAGGGGGCTCTCCAGTCCGGTTTCCCACCCTGGTTCCACAAGGGATGCGGGAGCCTCGCGGGACTGAGGCCGACAGGGCGGAGCAGGCGTGACAGTTCTGGTGACAGGAGCGACAGGATCCGTGGGCCGGCTGGTGACCGGTCACCTGCTCGCCGCGGGCGTACAGGTGCGAGCGCTGACCCGGAACCCGGCCTCGGCCGCGCTGCCGGACGGGGCCGAGGTACGGGAGGGTGATCTGCTGCGGCCGGACACGCTGCGCGCCGCGTTGGACGGCGTGGAGCGCCTCTACCTCTTCCCGGTCCCCGAGACGGCCCGTGCGGTGGTCTCGGCGGCCGAGGAGGCCGGCGTGCGCCGGATCGTCGTCCTCTCTTCGGCCTCCGTGCTGGACACCTCGGGTGACCATCACAGCGCGGAGCACCATCGCGCGGTGGAGCACGCCGTCGAGGAGTCCGGCGTCGAGTGGACCTTCGTGCGCCCCGACGAGTTCGCGTCCAACGTCCTGTGGAAGTGGGGCGAATCCATTCGCACCGAGGGCGTGGCACGCGCTCCCTACGGCGCCGCCCCGCGGGTGCCGGTGCACGAAGCCGATGTGGCCGAAGTGGCCGCTGCCGCGCTGCTGGAGGATGGGCATGCCGGACAGGCGTACGCGCTGACCGGGCCCGAGGTGATCACCCAGGCCGGTCAGGTGCAAGCGATCGCCGAGGCCGTAGGCCGCCCGGTCGCGTTCGAGGAGATCACCCCGGACCAGGCGCGCGAGGAGATGACGGCGGCGATGCCGGCGCCGGTCGTGGAGATGGTGCTGCGGTATCTCACCGATGCCGTCGCGCACCCGCCGGTCCCGGTGGACACCGTGGAGCGCGTCACCGGCCGCCCGGGCAGGACGTTCGCGCGGTGGGCGGCCGACCACGCCGGCGACTTCGCCCCGCGCTCCGCCACGGTGCCCCTCGCGCGGCGCGCTCCGGGTGCCGAGGAGCCCGCCGCATGACCACCGCCGATGTCCCCGAGCCCGTGACGCCGCCCGGAACGGCGGACGACACCAACATCTTCGTCCGCATGACCGGCGGCGGTGACCCTGAACGGCACATCGTCCTCGGTGAGGGCGCACGCCCCACCCCCGGCCGCGGCAACGTCGTCATCCGGGTCGAGGCCGCGGGCGTCTCCTATGCGGAGGTGCAGATGCTCGGTCGGCTGCACCCCTTCCCTCCGGCTTTCCCCTTCGTCCCCGGCTACGATCTGGTCGGACGCGTCGTCGAGACCGGCCCGGGCGTCACCGACCGACGCGTCGGCGAGCGGGTCGCCGCCATGCCCCGCCACGGCGCCTGGGCGCGGTATCTGGAGACACCCGCCCGGACGCTCGTCACCGTTCCGGAGGAACTGGACGCCGCCGCCGCCGTGGCCCTGATCACCAACGGGGTGACGGCCTGGCAGATGCTGCACCGGCTGGCCCGGGTACGCCCCGGTGACACCGTGCTCGTGCACGGCGCCGGGGGCGGCGTCGGCAGTCTGCTCACCCAGCTCGCCGTGCACCACGGGCTGCGCGTCCTCGGCACCGCCTCGCCCGCCAAGCACGACGCGGTCCGCGCGCTGGGCGCGGAGCCTTTCGACTACCGCACGCCGGGCCTGCGGGACGTCGTCCGGAAACGGGCTCCCGAGGGGGTGCGGGCTGTCTTCGACCACGTCGGCGGGCGCGGTCTGGACGACAGCTGGGCCATGCTCGCCTCCGGCGGGACCCTGGTCTCCTACGACTCCTCCGTCGCGGGCTACGAGCCCGGCCAGTGGTTTCGCCCGCATGTCCCGGCGTTGCGGCGCACCGTGCGCCACTGGGTCGCACGGCGCCTCGGGCTCACCCGCGGCCGGCGTATGTCCATGTACTACGTCAAGCCCGGCGAACGCTTCGGCGCCGACCTCGCCACGCTGTTCCGGCTGGCCGCCGAGGGCGTGCTGCGGCCGGAGATCGCGGCACGCCACCCCCTGGACGGGGCCGCGGCCGCGGTGCGCGCCCTGCTGGAAGGCCGCACCGTCGGCAAGCACGTCCTGCTGCCCTGAACCACCGGCCTGAACCACCGGTCGAACCCCGACCGCCTCGACTCACCCGTTCGGAAAGGAACCCGGCATGTCCGCAACTCTGACCGAGAAGTCCGCCCAGAAGCGCAACAAGGAACTCGCCCTCTCCATGGTCGCGAGCTGGAACCGCTGGGAGCTCCAGGGCATCATCAAGCACTGGGCTCCGGACATCCGGCACTTCTCCGAGGACCGCCCGGTGTCCTCGAAGGCCATGGTCCGGGCGATGGAGGGCGGCCTCGCCGCCTTCCCCGACCTGCACCTGGACGTCAAGAGCATCGTCGCCGAGGGGGACCGCGTCTGCCTGCGGATCACCGTGACGGCCAGCCACGGGGGCGAGTTCCTCGGCAAGGCCGCCAGCGGCACCGAGGTGACCTGGTACATGCTGGAGGAACTCCGCTTCAACGACGCGGGCCAGGTGATCGAACACTACGACGTCTTCAACTACCTGCCCATGCTCAAGAAGCTGGGTCTGGCCCGGGAAGACGTGCTGTGAGCCACGTGGCCCGGACCGCCGCGCCGCACATGGTCGACGTCGCCGACGGGGTCTACGCCTATGTGCAGCCGGACGGTGGCTGGTGCCTCAACAACGCCGGCCTCGTGGTCGGCGACGGCGGCGAGAGCCTGCTGGTGGACACCGCGGCCACCGAGTCGCGCGCCCGGCTGCTGCGTACCGAGGTGCTGCGGCGGTCGGGCGCCCCGCCGCGCACCCTGGTGAACACCCATTTCCACGGCGACCACACCTTCGGCAACTCGCACTTCCCCGAAGCGCTGATCATCGCCCAGGAGCGCACCCGGACCGAGATGGCCGCGTCCGGACTGCACCTCACCGGCCTGTGGCCCGACGTGCACTGGGGGGACCTGGAACTGGTCCTGCCCCAGCTCGTCTACCGGGACTCACTGACGTTGCACGTGGGCGGGGTGCGTGTCGACCTCATCACCCTGGGACCGGCCCACACCACGGCCGACACCGCCGTCTGGCTGCCCGAACGGCGTGTTCTGTTCACCGGCGACCTGGTGATGTCCGGCGTCACGCCGTTCTGTCTGATGGGGTCGGTCTCCGGGTCGCTGCGAGCCATGCGGCGGTTGCGCGCCCTCGGGGCCGAGACGGTCGTTCCCGGCCACGGCCCGGTCGGCGGCCCCGAACTGATCGACGCGAACGAGGCGTATTTCCGCTGGCTCGACGAAGAGGCCCGGCGGGGCGTCGCGGCCGGCCTGACCCCGCTCCGGCTCGCCCGTTCGACCGGGCCTGGGCCGTTCGACGGCCTGCTCGACTCCGAGCGGCTGGTGCCGAACCTGCACCGGGGCTATGCGGAGGTGCGCGGAGCGGCGCCCGGCAGCCCTCTCGACGTCGGCGCGCTCTTCGAGGAGATGTCGCTCTTCCATGGCGGACTCCCCGACTGCCGAGCGTGATCAGCGGGAACTCGGGAGGTGCTCCACCCACCTGATTCCCCGCACGACGGCGGTGCCGCGGACAGGCCGAACGCCTGCCCGCGGCACCGCCGTCGCTATCCGATGTCGACGCTTTCGAGGTACGTCGTGAAGTCCCGGAGCCCCGGGTGCTCGGCACGCAGCGCGGGAATGTCCGCTCGGTAGCCGTGCCGCTGGAACCACTCGAACATCAGGGCGATCTCCGGTGCGTTGGGGAGGTGCGGGCTGGCCGCGACCGCGTCCAACGGGAGTTCCTCGAAGCGGGCCGGCGAACCGGTGCGCCGGGCGAACGCCTCGGCCACCTCGGTCGCCGTCAGCTCGTCTCCGGCCAGCTCCATCGACCGACTCAGATACTCCTGCGGTCGTTCGAACGCCTCCGCGGCGAAGTATGCGATGTCGTCGACGGCGATGAACTGGACGCGGGTGTTCGGCCGCAGGGCGAGCCGCACCACCAGTACGCCGTCCTCCCGGGGCACGCCGTGGGCGGCGAAGTTGTCCATGAAGAACGCCGGACGCAGCACCGTGTGCGGCACTCCCAGCTCGGCGAGATACCGCTCGATACCCCGCTTCGAGTCGAAGTGCGGCACGCCGCTGTGCCGTTCGGCGCCGCCGACCGAGCTGTAGACCACGTGGGCCACACCGGCCGCCAGAGCCGCCCGGGCCACGGCACGCCCTTGGCGAACCTCGCCGCCGAGACCAGCCGGCGTCATGAAGGTCTGCACCGAGAAGACCCCCCGCACGCCGTCCATCGCGCGCCGCAGCGACGCCTCGTCGTCCAGGTCGCCACGGCGCAGGGTCGCACCGAGCGCCGCGAGCCTGCGGGCCGCCGGTGCGTCCGGATCCCGCACCAGCGCCCTCGTGTCCCGGCCCCGGCGTAGGAGTTCACGCGCCACGGCGCCGCCCTGGAGGCCGGTGGCGCCCGTGACCAGGACCGGTCCGGTCTCTCCCGCCGCTTCGGGTCTCCGAGCGGCCGGCGCGCCCTTGTGTCCTCCGGGCGGCCTCCCGGCCTCGTTCATACGGCACTCCCCTTCGATCGCTCCGGTGTGAACAGCGCCGCGTTCTCCACGGCCCACCGCCGGTACGGGCGCGGCTCGCGCCCCGTGAGATCGCGCACGGCGGTCGTCGGCTTCGCCCAAGGCACCTGGGGGCTGTGCAGCGCGGCGACGTTGGTCACGGCGGCCGGGCGGTCCCCGGTGATCGCGGTGAACTCCTCCACCACCTCCTCGGCGGGTGCCACCGAGAAGGTCAGCTCCCGGCCCAGCACGTCGCCGAGAACGCGCGCCTGCTCGCGCGAGGTGAGTGTCTCCGGACCGGTGAGCAGGTACGACCGGCCCTCGTGCCCGTCCTGGGTGAGCGCCACGACGGCGACCGAGGCGATGTCGTACTCGTCGACGGGCGCCCCGGGGTTGTTCCCGATCCAGCAGCGCACCGAGCCCTGTTCCCGCACCGTCCGGCTCCACCAGGACGTGTTGGCGTGAAACGGGCCGGGGCGCAGGAAGGTCCAGGCCCCACCGGACCGCCGGACCGCCTCCTCCGCGGCCCGGTGTTCGTCCGCGATGCCGTGCGGCAGCGGATGCCGGACGCTCGCCGACGACAGCAGCACGATCCGGCCGGTGCCCGCCCTGCGAACGGCCTCCGCGATGTTGGCCGCCTCGACCGCCATGTCGCCGGCGAGGACGACGAGCACCGCCGAGACGCCGGTGAACGCCTCGCCGAGTGAGGTGGGATCGGCCGGGCTGCCCGCGACGACGTCGACTTCCGGGGGCAGTTCGGCGTCCTGGGGTCTGCGGCTCAGCGCGCGGACGTCGTGACCGAGCCCGAGCAACTGCCGGATGGCCTCGCGGCCGACCTTGCCGGTGGCTCCGGTGATCAGGATCATCGGTCAGGCCCGCCAACCGCTGGGCTCGGGCCACGGCGAGCCGAGCTGCCGGTAGGTGCCCTGGTAGTCGGGCCAGTCGCGGTGGTCGCGGATCCGTCCGTCGACGAAGCGGATCAGATGGATCTGCTCACCCGAGAAAACCCGCCCGGTCGGGGCCATGCCCACGAGTTCGCCGACGTGCCGCCCGTAGAGCACGAGGTGGGCGCGGACCCAGTCGCCGCGTTCCTCGATGCGTACCTCTTCGAGGCGGGCCTCCTCGGAGAACGTCGCCCGCAGCCAGGTGACGGCCATGGCGAAGGACTCCGGCCCCCGCAGATCCATGTGTTCCAGCGCCGCCGGATTCAGATATTCCGGGTGTATGTACTCGGCGACATCCTCGGTGAGACCGGTGTTGTACGCCCTCACCATGCGACGCACGGTATTCAATTGACCGCTCATCTCATTCCTTCCGACGGCATGGTCTTTGCCTGCAATCCTGCGGCAGTGAATTGCCCTGAGCAAGCCCCGAATTCCGCGCCGCACCCTTGGTCGAAAATGATTCGAGCGAACTTCGAAGAATTCTCCACCGGCCGTCCAGTGGCCCCCGTGGCCGGGCCCGGACGATGAACTCAGCCCCTTTCTGCCGTACGAGACCGGAGAGAACGAGTGACGATGGACTCTGCCGCTTACAAATCGAAAGTCACCGACGCCTTCAACGAGGCCGCGGCCGTCTACGACCGGATGGGTGTCGAGTTCTTCACGCCCATGGGCCGCCGGCTCGTCGAACGGGCCGCACCGCGGCCTGGCGAGCGGGTGCTCGACATCGGGTGTGGCCTCGGCGCGACGCTGCTGCCCGCCGCCCGGCTGATCGGTCCGGCGGGCCATGCCCTCGGCATCGACATCGCCCCGGCGATGGTCGCGGAGGCCCGGCGCGAGGCCCGGCGGCAGGGCATCGGCAACATGGAGGTGCGCGTGATGGACGGTGAGCACCCTGACCTGCCGCCCCGGCTGTTCGACCTGATCCTCGGCAGCTACAGCGTGATCTTCCTGCCGGACGCGCGGGCCGCGCTCGCCCGCTTCGCACGGCTGCTGGCCGACGGCGGCCGGATCGCCTTCACCAGCCCGGTCTTCACCCGGGACACGTTTCCCTTCCTGCCGCCGATGTTCACCGAGCTGATTCCGCTGGACCTGCTGCGGCACCTGCCGGAGTCCTGGCACCCGGAGCGGCTGCACCGCCAGTTGCACTCCTGGCTGGAGCATCCGGCCGACTTGGCGGCGGCCCTGGAGCAGGCGGGGTTCACCGACGTGGAGACCGTCGACGAGCCGGTGCGGATGACCGCGGCCTCCGGCACGGCGTGGGTCGACTGGTCGCACACCCAGGGCATGCGCCTGCTGTGGCAGCACCTGCCCGACGAGCAGGCCGCAGACCTGCGGGCCCGCCTCGTCACCGCGCTGGACGCGCTGCGCGACGACGACGGTCCGGTGCGCATCGAGGTACCGGTGCGGTACGTCACCGCGAGGGTCGCCCGCTGACCGAGCGAGTGTGAGAGCGGAGGGCCGGGACGGTCCCGGTCCTCCGCTCTCACGCGCCCTGCCGCCCCGGCTCTCCTCAGGTCACCGAGAGCGCGCCGTCCACAGCCAGTACGGCGCCGTTGACGTACGCGGCGGCCGGCCGGGTCAGCTGGACGATCCACCAGGCGACGTCCTCGGGGCGGCCCACCCGGCCCGCCGGGATCCGCCCGGCCATCCGCGTGAGGAACGCCTCGTACGCCTCGGGAGGCATTCCCGCCCGCACACCGACACCGGTGTCGACCACACCGGGGGCGACACCGACACAGCGGATACCGCGCGGGGCGAGTTCCACGGCCCAGGTGCGGGTGAGGAAGTCGAGGGCCGCCTTGGCCATGCCGTACACGGAGTTCTCCGGCCAGGCCCGGCGACCGAGCGAGCCCGCCGAGCTGACGTTCACCACCGTGCCCTCGGTGGCCTCCAGCGCGTCCAGCGCGCTCTGGGTCAGGAAGACCGGGCCGATCAGGTTCGTGCCCAACTGTGCCTCGACGGCGGCCCGGTCGAGACCGTGCAGCGACTCGAACCCGGCGACGGCCGCGTTGTTGACCAGGACGTCGATCCGCCCGAACTCCCGCAGGGCCGCCGCGACGATCTCCTCCGCGGCCTCGGGGGCCCGCAGGTCGGCGGTGAGGCAGCGGATGCCGTCGTACCCGTCGGCGGTCGCCCGCAGAGTATGCGCCGAGCGGCCGACGACCAGCACGCGCGCCCCGTCCTCGTGGAAGGCGCGCGCCGTGGCGCGGCCGATCCCGGTGCCGCCGCCGGTGACGACGACGGCCCGCGCCTCGCCGCCGGCCACGGTGTCACGGTTCGCCATGGGCCGGACTCCTTTCCGGCGCCGGGCCCCTGGCCCGGAACAGGGAGAGCACGCCGGCCTCAGTGGCAGACCGCGGTGTTGACGCCCCGGATGACGGCTTGCTCCGCCTCCTTGGTGAAGTCCGCGCCGAGAGTGATCGACAACTGGACCCTGATGCCCAGGTCCCGGGTGGTCGCCGCGAACGTGGCGTACCCTGGGATACCCGCGCCGTGCCCCCACAGGTCGAGTCCGCCGTCGTTCTGGAGCTTCATCAGTCCGAGGCCGTAACCGATGCCCATCGGCAGGTCCTTGATCATCTCGCCGGGCAGCGGAGTGGTCATCTCCTCGAACTCCGGTTCGGCGAGCAGTTCCCCGCCGAACAGAGCGACCAGGAACCGGTCCAGGTCCGCCGTGGTCGAGATGATCTCTCCCGCGCAGCCGGCCTCGGAGGGGTTCATCAGCGTGACGTCCTCGGTACGGCCGGCGATCTGCATGTAACCGTGGGCGTGCGGCCCGGGGATCTCGGGGGCGTCGCCCGGCAGCGTGGTCTCCTTCAGCCCGAGCGGCTCCAGGATCCGTTCGCGGATCTCGTCACGGTACGAGCGGCCGGTCACCTTCCCGATGAGCAGGCCGATGACGAAGTAGTTGGTGTTGCAGTAGGCGAACTCCTTCCCCGGCTCGAACTCCAGCGGCTTGGCGGCCGCGATGGCGATCAGGTTCTCCGGCTCGTAGTGGTTGTAGCGGTCGCGCAGGAAGCGGTCGCCCGGCTTCTGGAAGGAGTCGGCGTAGTTGTACAGGCCGCTGGTGTGCTGGAGCAGATTGCGGACGGTGATCCGCCCGCCTTCCGGCAGCAGCCCGGGGAGGTAGCTCTCCACGGTGCGGTCCAAGTCGATCCGGCCCTCGGCGACGAGTTGCAGCACCACCACGGAGACGAACGGCTTGGTGATGCATGAGATCCGGAAGCGGCCGTCCTCGGGCACCGGCCGGTCGGTGCCCAGTTCCGCCACGCCGGACGTGACGGTGAACGTGTGCTCCCTTCGGGTGACCCGGAACTGCACGCCTGCGGCGCCCAGTTCGACGAGACGGTCGGCCGCGCGCTGGACCGCCTCCTTGTGGGCCGAGACCTCCGGAGTAGCGATGGTCGGCTGTGACATGTCGGCACATCCCTGTGTCGTGTGGCGGTTGGTTGCTTTCCCGCGGGCAAGCCTGGCCACCCGCGATGGAGGCCCGCACGCGAGCCGCTTGAGCGCCGCTCAGGCGAGGTCGTCGCGGGTCACCCGGCGGGAGGCGACCTGGAGTCCGCCGGGCACGCGGACCAGCACGTCGTCGCAGACGCACACCCGGTGCACCCGTGACTCGCCACCGACCGGGGACGCGTACACGATGGCGTACGAACGCACGTGGATCGTGCCGTCCGACTGCCCGGCGACGTCGAACATGCCGACGAAGTGGCGGTGCCGTATGCCGCTCGCCGCCAGTTCGGCCGCGGTGCGTCCGGTGGCCGCGGCCAGGGCGGCGCGGCCGGCCACCGGCTCGGGCAGCGTCGGCACCTCGAAGGTGGCGTCCTCGGTGAAGGTGGCGGCCCACCGGTCGCACTCACCGAGGTCGAGCAACTGCATCTGGTGGGCGTAGAACTGCTGCACCCGCGCGTACAGGGCGGTGAACGCCTCCGCGTCCCGCGGCCGGACGGCGGCTCGGGCGGTGGTCGACTGCGTGGTCATGGGTTCCTCCGTCACCTCGTTGTCCCACGTTTCGCGCCATGGTCCGGGACCCGGGTCGAGCGGGCTTCGAGGCCGCCTTGAGCACCGCGCCTCAAGCGATCTTCTTGTGGGGTTCAAGCGGACGGGGACACGGTCGAAGCCGCCATCGCCGCACGGGAGGTAGACGGATGACGACAGTGACGAACCCGGTCGCCCTGGTCACCGGGGGTACGAGTGGCATCGGCCTCGCCGTGGCCCGGGACCTGGGGCGCCGGGGAAACCGCGTTTTTCTCTGCGCCCGTGACGGGGACACGGTCCGGCGGACCGTCGAGGAACTGCGCGAGGAGGGCCTGGACGCGGCGGGCGCGGAGGCCGACGTGCGCTCCGCCGACTCGGTGGCGACCCTCGTCCGCTCCGTGGTCGACACCTTCGGCCCGGTCAATGTCCTGGTCAACAACGCGGGACGCAGTGGGGGCGGCCCGACGGCCGCCCTCGCGGACGAGCTCTGGTACGACGTCATCGACACCAACCTCAACAGCGTCTTCCTGGTGACCCGCGCCGCGCTGACCACGGGCGGTCTGGCGGACGCCGGTTACGGCAGGATCGTCAACATCGCCTCGACAGCCGGGAAACAGGGCGTGTTGCTGGGAGCCCCCTACTCCGCCTCGAAGCACGGTGTCGTCGGCTTCACCAAGGCACTGGGCAAGGAACTGGCCCCGGCCGGCATCACCGTCAACGCCGTCTGCCCTGGTTATGTCGAGACCCCCATGGCCGAGCGGGTCCGCCAGGGCTACGCGGCGGCCTGGGGCACGACACAGGACGATGTACGGGAGCGGTTCGAGGCGAAGATCCCGCTCGGGCGCTACTCGACCCCCGAGGAGGTCGCGGGGCTCGTCGGCTATCTGACCACTGAACACGCCGCCTCCATCACGGCGCAGGCGCTCAATGTCTGCGGTGGCCTGGGCAACTTCTGAACCGAAAGGGGCGGCGAATGCCTGCCGAACGAGTACACCGCACCCGACACGAGATCGAGTTGGCCGCGCCCGCGCACGTGGTCTACGGGATCATCTCCGACGCGGCCGACTGGCCGCTGTACTTCCCGCCGAACATTCACGTGGAGCAACTCGACTCCGACGGGCGGCGGGAGCGGTTGCGTATGTGGGCCACGGCCAACGGCGCGACCAAGTCATGGACCTCGCGGCGTTACCTCGACCCCGGAAAACGGCGGATCGAGTTCCGGCAGGAGCGGTCCGCGGCACCGGTGGAGTCCATGGGCGGCACCTGGATCGTCGAGCCGCGCGGAGCGGCCGAGTCGAGACTGGTTCTGCTGCACGACTTCACCGTGCGGGGTGACTCGGCGGACGACGTGGCGTGGGTGGAGCGGGCGACCGACACCAACAGCCGTACGGAGCTGGCGAGTCTGAAGGAGCTGGCCGAGCGCTGGACGCGGCTGACCGACCTGGTGCTGTCCTTCGAGGACTCCGTCCGGGTCGACGGCCCCGCCGAGCGGGTCTACGGGTTCCTCCACCGGGTTCACGAGTGGCCGGACCTCGTCCCGCACGTGTCCCGGCTGACCGTGGTGGAGGACGAACCGGGGATCCAGACGATGTCGATGGACACCCGCACCTCGGACGGCTCCACGCACACCACCGAATCGGTCCGCGTGTGCTTTCCGCACGCCGGACGCATCGTCTACAAGCAGACGGTGACGCCCGCCTTGATGGCTGCCCACGTCGGCGAGTGGCGGGTCGTCCCCGACGCGTCGGGCGTGACGGTCACCTCCCGTCACGGTGTGGTGCTGCGCGAGGAGAACATCCGGCGGGTGCTCGGCGAGGGCGCCGGCCTCGCCGAGGCCCGCCGGTATGTACGCGAGGCGCTCGGCCGCAACAGCACCGCGACTCTCAACCTCGCGAAGGAACACGCCGAGAAAGCCGAGAAATACACAGAGAGTGCGACTAGGAGTGAGATCTCCGAAATAAGGCCGACCTAAGGATTTGAGGAAGTACAGCCGGGGTTCGGTAACAGAAAAGACCGAACCCATGAAATCCAAGCATCAAAGGCGCGGGTGGACTACTGTGATGCTATGACGAATCCTTGACTCGGATTTGGCTCGACGCAACAGCGCGGAGAGACGGGGAGAGATTGTGGAAATCCAGCTTCTGGGCCCCTTAGGGGCGACCATACGAGGAGAATCGATCGTCCCGACGGCGGGGAAGCCGCGGCAGGTTCTTGCCCTGCTGGCTTTGCACCCCGGCAGGATTCTGCCGGTGTCGACCCTCATGGACGAGATCTGGGGAACCGAACCGCCCGCGAGCGCGCTGACCACGCTCCAGACGTACGTTCTCCAGCTCCGCCGGCGCCTGGGCACGGCCATGGGGCCGGACGCGTCGGACTCGGTGAAGGACGTGCTCGCGACCCGGCACGGCGGTTACGTCCTCCAGGTCGAGCCGGCCTGCACCGACGTACGCGAGTACGAGCGGCTGGCTGCCTGCGCCCAGAGCGCCTTCGAGCAGAACCGGGACGAGCAGGCTTCCGCGACCTTCCGCAAAGCGCTGTCCCTGTGGCAGGGCCCGGCGCTCGTCGACGTACCCGTCGGGCCGGTCCTGGAGATCGAGGTCATGCGACTGCAAGAGTCCCGCCTGGTCACCACGGAGCGGCGGATCGACGCCGACCTGCGGCTGGGCAAGCACTCCCAGCTGATCGCCGAGCTGTTCGACCTGGTCTCCCGCCACCCCCATCACGAGGGCCTGCACTCCCAGGCGATGGTCGCCCTCTATCGCTCCGGCCGCCAGGCGTCCGCCCTGGGCGTCTATCGCGCTCTGCGCACCCGCCTGATCGAGGAACTCGGCGTGGAACCCTCACCGCAACTGCAACGGCTCCATCAGGCCATCCTCACCGTCGACAGCCGCCTCGACGTCCTCGCCGACGAACGTCGGGGTTCCACCTTCGACCTGTACGCGGCCTGATCACACCAGCGCGACCTCTACACCAGACGGTCCTGGTGCAGAGGTCGCCGCAGGTCGCTCCCCAGCGGGTCGACAGGGCTTCGACGAGGAGCAGCGGGGACGCGGGTCCACCACCTCGACGCGGAGGGCCGGATCCTCATTCCGCGTTCATGTGACTCAGCGTGGCCATCTTTCTCTACGCTGACCAGCAACGGTATCGGTACTCAGCGTCACTGTCCGGTCGCTGTCCGGCCGTGTCCGGGCGATGTGGCGTGACGCCCGGCGCCGGTGCGGGGTTGAGCAAGGACGGCACGCGCGAAGTCTTCGGAGGTGGCTGTGACAGGGACGAGGCCGCAGAGCGGTGACGGGATGGAGTCGAACAGCAGCGATGACGAGGAATCGGCGGCGGTCCTGCGGACCGTCGGCCGGGTCCTCAAAACCTGCCGCGAGCGAAAGGGGCTCACCCAGGCCGAGTTGGGGGCGGCCATCGGATACAGCGAGGAACAGGTGTCCTCGGTGGAGCGGGGCCGACGTGCACCGAGCCTGGCGTTCCTGGAGGCGGCGGACCGGGTCCTGGAGGCCGGGGGCCTGCTGATCGGCCTGCGGAAGGACGTGGAGCAGGCCCGGTACCCGAAGAAGGTTCGGGATCTGGCGAAGTTGGAGGCGGAGGCGGTGGAGATCTGCGCCTATGACAACTCCGCCCTCAATGGTCTCCTTCAGACGCCGGAGTACGCGAAGGCGTTGTACGGGATGCGGCGTCCGCCCTTCGACGAGGAGGAACTTGAGCGCCTTGTCGCCGCGCGCCTGGCACGGCAGGAGGTCTTCGACGGACAGCCCACCCCCATCTTCAGCTTCGTCCAGGAAGAGGCGACGCTGCGCCGTCCGGTCGGGGGCAGAATGGTGATGCGGAGGCAGCTCGAACACCTGTTGGAGATTGGTCGGCGGCGAAACGTGGAGATCCAGGTGATGCTCACGGCTTGTGAGGATCACGCCGGTCTAGCAGGGTCGTTCAAGCTGCTTCGGCTCCAGGAAGGGGACACCGTGGGACACAACGAGGTACAGCTCACCAGTCGGCTGATCTCCCACCCCAAGGAAGTCCAGGTCCACGAGATCCGCTATGGCATCATCCGTGCCCAGGCCCTCACGCCCCGTGAGTCGCTGGCCTTCATCGAAAAAGTGCTGGGAGATACATCATGACCAACCCCCCGACGGGGAACGGTTCCGCGCTGGAGTGGTTCAAGAGCAGCTACAGCACGAATGACGGTCCCGACTGCGTGGAGGTCGCCTTCGCCCCCGAACAGACCATCCACGTAAGGGACTCGAAGCACGCACAAGGCCCCCAGCTCGCCTTCGGGCCTCAGCAGTGGGCCGCGTTCCTCCCCCACGCCGCGCATCGCTGACGTACGGCAGGCTGACGCCCCGTGTCCGGTTTCGTGCCGGGCGCGGGGCGGCGGCGTTCAGGGCCTACGAGACGTGGCCACGTGCGTCACGGGTGGAACCGCCACCGGCCCTCGGAGATGACATCCAGCTTGCCGTCCCTGACACGGACGGCTGTCTCGTCGTCGATGAAGTAGATCGGGAAGTCCGCCCGCGCGGCGATGTGGTCAGCCCAGGCGTCGTCCCGTTCGGGGAAGTCCGGTGAGTACAGGTGCGGCTTGAGGTACCAGTCGAAGAGGCCGAACGGCGGTGCCACGGTCGTCGCGCCGAGCACGTGGAGGTCGGCGGTGTCGCCGATGACGTCGGCGGAGTGTTCGGTGAGGTGACGGCTGAAGATCATCGATCCGGCGCTGAATCCGACGTAGACCCGGCTCTCCAGTGCCTCCAGGAAGCAGTCGGCCAGGCCGTTGCCGGTGATGCTGCGCGCGAGGTGGTAGTGGTTGCCGCCCCCGACGTAGATGACGTCGGCGTGGAGCAGCCGGTCGCGCACCAGCCGCCGGGGCAGGCCGTTCAGCTCCAGGACGTCGAACTCCCGCCAGCCGAGGCCGTGCAGCCGGTTCAGGTCCGCGACGAACCAGCCATGGTCGCCGGGCTCGGCGAGGGACGCCGTGGGAACGTACACGGCGTTGGCCGATCCGAACGGCTTGCCCAGCATGTCCCGCAGCGCGTCCCGCTGCGTCTCGTTGCGCAGGCCGCTCGCGGTCAGGAGAAAGTTCATCGGGCGAGACAAGCACGGCTCGCGGGTCCACGCAACGCACCCGGGATCCACCGATACCGCGAGTGGAGACGGCCGATCGGGTAGCGGTCGGCTGTCGTGCGGTCAGGACCGGCTCAGCGCCCGCTCGATCGCGAGGCGGGCCCGGTCGGCGGCCGACCGGTCATGCTGGAGCTGCATGGCCGCGTTCAGCGCCAGTCCGGCGGCGATGATCTCGAACAGGGCCTGGTCGATGTCGAACCCGGCGGGCAGTTCGGCGTTCTCCACCGCTGCGGTCAGGTCCGCCCGCAGTTGTTCCTGCCAGCGCGACCACACTTCGGCCACCGCGTCGCGGACCCGGCCGGGGCGCCCGTCGTACTCGCTGAGGGCCGCCGTCATCAGGCAGCCGCCGGGCAGGAGTGGCGCTTCCAGGTAGCCCACCGAGTTGGCGCACACCGCGCGCAGCCGCCGCAGGCCCGGCGGTTCGCCCAGCGCGGGCTCGACCACCCGGTGCCAGAAGTCCACGAACGCCTTGTCCAGCGTGGAGATCTGCAGCGACTCCTTGGTGCCGAAGTGCTTGTGCACCCCGGACTTGCTCATCTCCAGTGCCTCGGCGAGTCGGCCGATGGTGATGCCGTCCAGCCCTTCCTCGGAGGCGATCTCGGCGGCACGGCCGAGGATGCGGCCCCTGGTGGCCTGCGCTTCGGCTACGGAGCGGCGTGGCGACATGCGACAAGCATAGCGTACGAGCGTCCGCTATTTACTTAGAGAACGTGCGTACGCTAAATTCGCCGTCGTCACCGAGAGCAAGGAGTACGGGATGCGAGTGCGACGGTTGGGCTGGGCAGGACTGGAGATCGAGGCAGGCGGCAAGCGGCTGGTGATCGACTACGTCCGGGACATCTCCCCGCTGTTCACGGGATGGAAGCCCGGCAAGTGGCTGGCAGTGCCGACCGGCCAGGTCGATGCCGCGCTGGTCACCCACCTGCACCGGGATCACACCGACGCGCCCGCGCTCGCGGAGGTGCTGGCACCGGGAGCGCCGGTGCTGCGACCGGCTCCCGGCCACGGTGACGACGTGGACAACATGACGACGTTGCTGGCTGAGAGTGAGTTGACCGGGCACCGATTGGCGGCCACCGTGGTCGACGTCTGGTCCACCCGTGAGATCGGGCCGTTTCGCGTCACCGCCGTCCCGGCCGTGGACGGGCTGGGCGACCCCCAGCTGAACTGGGTGGTGGAGGCCGACGGACAGCGGCTCTTCCACGGCGGCGACACCATGTTCCACGGCTACTGGTGGCTCATCGCGCGCCGGTTCAGCCCGTTCGACGCGGCGTTCCTGCCCGCCAACGGCCCCGTCGTCGACGCGCCGCACCTGCAACCGCCGAGCCCGATGCCCGCCGCGCTGGACCCGAGGCAGGCGGCTGCGGCGGCGGAGATCCTCGACGCCCGGTACGTGGTGCCGATCCACTACGAGCCGGAGCAGCCGGACAAGATCGCGGGCTACGTCGAAGTCACCGACCCGGCGGGGGAATTGCGCGAGCATGCCGGAGCGCGCGCACGCGTGCTGGCCGTCGGTGAATGGCTGGACCTGACCACATGAGCGGACCGTGCTGAGCTTGGTCCGTGATACGACGGCGCCGCCGACGCGGGCGTGCCGCCGCGCCCTCCCCCAGGGGTGGGCGCGGCGGCCGTCGCGGTGTCGTCAGCGGCGCGTCGTGTGGGTGTGAGCCACCGCCAGGCCCAGGAAGAGGAGCAGGACCGCCGTCGGCACCAGGGTCGCTGCCAGCCAGTCCGCCGGGGACTGCGGGCCTGCGGCCAGCCTGAGCGCGGCTGTCGTCGTCGCCGCCGCGAGGCCCGTGGCGAGGAGGGTCGCCACGACAGGGCGGGAGGGACTCGGGGTGCTGGTGACGTGGAGTGCGGACCAGTGGGAGGCCGCCTCGCGTTGTTCTCGGCGGTGGCAGACGGCCGCGGCGGCCCGGAGGAGGACCGCGGCCGTCGTGCCGGCCGCGGCCAGGGTGAGGGGCGGCCACCAGGACGGTGTCGTCAGGAAGACCGCCGTCAGCAGTGCCGCCGTGGACCACAGCGTGACGCACGCCGTGGCCGCCGTGCGGTGGGACGCGGGGCGGTCGGGGCCGGCTCGGAGGGTGAGGAGGGCCGGGACGTACCAGGCGGAGCCGGCCAGGGTGAGGAGGCCGGTGCCGAGGGCCAGGGCGGGGTGGGTCATGACCGGGGTGCCGCTTCCAGTGCCGCGATCTCGGGGTGGTGGAGGTCGAACGCCGGGGACTCGCTGCGGATGCGCGGCAGGCTGGTGAAGTTGTGGCGCGGGGGCGGGCAGGAGGTGGCCCACTCCAGGGAGCGGCCGTAGCCCCAGGGGTCGTCGACCTCGACCCGCTTGCCGTACTTCGCCGTCTTCCAGACGTTGTAGAAGAAGGGCAGGACAGACAGGCCCAGCAGGAACGAGCCGATCGTCGACAGGGTGTTGAGAGTGGTGAAGCCGTCGGCCGCCAGGTAGTCGGCGTAGCGGCGGGGCATGCCCTCGGCGCCGAGCCAGTGCTGGACCAGGAAGGTGAGGTGGAAGCCCACCGTGAGGGTCCAGAAGGTGACCTTGCCGAGCCGCTCGTCCAGCATCTTGCCGGTGAACTTCGGCCACCAGAAGTGGAATCCGGCGAACATCGCGTACACGACCGTACCGAAGATCGTGTAGTGGAAGTGCGCCACCACGAAGTAGGTGTCGGACAGGTGGAAGTCCATCGGCGGGGACGCCAGGATCACGCCGGTCAGACCGCCGAAGACGAACGTGACGAGGAAGCCGGTCGCCCACAGCATCGGTGTCTCGAAGGAGAGCGAGCCCTTCCACATGGTGCCGATCCAGTTGAAGAACTTGACGCCCGTCGGGACCGCGATGAGGAAGGTCATGAAGGAGAAGAAGGGCAGCAGGACACCGCCCGTGACGTACATGTGGTGCGCCCATACGGTGACCGAGAGGCCGGCGATCGCGATCGTCGCGGCGACCAGGCCCATGTAGCCGAACATCGGCTTGCGGGAGAACACCGGGATGACCTCGGAGACGATGCCGAAGAAGGGCAACGCCAGGATGTAGACCTCCGGGTGGCCGAAGAACCAGAACAGGTGTTGCCACAGCAGCGCTCCGCCGTTGGCCGCGTCGAAGACATGGCTGCCGAACTTGCGGTCGCACTCCAGGGCGAACAGGGCCGCCGCCAGCACCGGGAAGACCAGCAGGACCAGGACGGCGGTCAGCAGCACGTTCCACACGAAGATCGGCATCCGGAACATGGTCAGGCCGGGCGCCCGCATGCAGATGATCGTGGTGATGAAGTTGACCGCGCCCGCGATCGAGCCGAAGCCGGACAGCGCCACGCCCATGATCCACAGGTCGGCGCCCAGGCCCGGCGAGTGCACCGAGTCGGACAGCGGGGCGTAGAGGAACCAGCCGAAGTCGGCGGCACCGCCCGGGGTGAGGAAGCCGCCCGCCGCGATCAGGGAGCCGAACAGGAACAGCCAGAAGGCCAGCATGTTCAGCCGGGGGAAGGCCACGTCCGGCGCGCCGATCTGGAGCGGCATGATCCAGTTGGCGAAGCCGGTGAACAGCGGCATGGCGAACAGCAGCAGCATCACCGAGCCGTGCATGGTGAACGCCTGGTTGAACTGCTCGTTGGACATGATCTGGAGCCCCGGGCGGGCCAGTTCGGCCCGCATCAGCAGGGCCATCACACCGCCGACGATGAAGAACACGAAGGCGCTGACCAGGTACATGGTCCCGATCTTCTTGTGGTCGGTGGTGGTCAGCCACTCCGCCCACGACGGCCGCCGCCGGGCCGCCCGTCCGGTGTCCTCCCGGGCGGCCACCTCGCCCGCCGACGGGGCCTCGGCTCCCCGCCCGTCCGCCCTCACCTGTTGCATCTGCGCCTCGTCCACCGGACGACGTCCTCCCTGTCGTTCAACTCGCCGACACACTCACGCCGTCGGCCGCCGCCACATGATCACCGGAGGGGCGGGGGGTGCCGGTAGGGCCGAACAGCCCCCGAGGGGCGGGACAGGTGGGGACCAACGGCCCCTGTGGGGTCAGAGCAGCGAGCGCCAGTAGTCCCACCAGCGGGTGGCGACCAGCATGACGATGCTCAGGTACCAGGTCGCCGGCACCACCCAGTGGAACTCCGTCACCCCGGCCACCACCGCGCGCGGCGCCCGCAGGATGCCGTGCCGGAGGTTGTGCGCGGTGGTGTACCAGAACATCGCGATGGTGGCCGCCCAGGCCAGCGAGCACCACAGGCACAGCGCGCCGATCTCGTACAGCGCCTGCGTCATCAGCCGCATGCAGAAGCCGGTGCCGAGGGCGGTGCCCGCGTTCAGGCCGAGCCAGAACCAGCGCCGGAAGCGGGCCCCGGCCAGCAGCGCGACGCCGACGGCGGTGACCACCGGGTAGGTCATCAGGCCGAGCAGCGGGTTGGGGAAGCCGATCACGGACGCCTGGGCGCTCTGCATGACGTTCGTGCAGGACAGGACCGGGCTGAGGTTGCAGGAGGGCGAGAAGTGCGGGTCCTTCAGGAGCTGGATCTTGTCGATGGTGATCACGAGGGAGGCGAGGACGCCCAGTGCTCCGGTCACGATCAGCAGGAGGGCGAAGGGGCGGGAGGCGCCGGTCGCGCCTTCGGGGGTGATCGGCCGTCGCTCCGGGGGCACGGGCACACGGGCGGGGCGGGTGGTGGTGCTGGTCATCGGGGTCGGTCCGTCTCGTCGAGGGTCCGGGTGGGCGCCGCGCCCACGGTGGTCGTCCGGCGGGTGCCGGTGAGCGGGGGCGGGCCGGCTATCGGCTCGCGGACCGCTCCCTCGGGCCAGATCACCTCGGTGGGTACGCCGTGCGCGCGGGCGTAGGCCACCAAGTGGGCGGTGGCGTCACGGCCGTTGGACGGTGAGCCGTCCCATACGGCCAGCAGGCGGCGGCAGTCGGCGATCATCCGCTCGTCGGCACCCACGCACGCGTCGCGGTCGGCCGGGTCGTACTCCAGCAGGCGCACCTGCCCGGCCAGCATGAGCAGTTCGCCGGTGGCCAGGCGGTCGGGGGCCGGTGGCGGCGCGGGCACCAGGTGCCGGGTGGGTGTCAGCACCACCAGCGGGCGTCCCGCCACCCGCGCCGCCCGCCCGAACGCCAACGGGGTTCCCGCGCCCGCGCGGACGAGTCCCGGCCCCTGTCCGGGCAGGCGTTCCAGCACCGCGCCCAGCTCGGCCTCCACCAGCCGCAGCGTGTCCGGAGCCAGGTCGGCGTGCCCGACCGCAGTGATCATCTCCCCGCTCACCTCCCGTCGTCACGGGTCCCTCGCCCCTCATGGGCGGGCCCGCGAGGAAAGTGAACTCAGCGTGTCCGGGCGGCTACTAGGGCCGAACGGCCCCCGATGCGCGCCGTTCGAGCCGTTCGAGCCGCTCTTGGCAGCGGTACCGAGCGGCGGCGCGGGCATAGACGGAGCCGGCTCGGGCGGAGGAGGAAAGACGACGGTCTCCGCCCGAGCCGTGTGTCGTACCGCGGGACGGTGCGGTACGCGGGGCCGCCGGTGAGGTGGGGACCCGGAAGACAGTCAACCCTCCGAGTCCCGCCGCCGATAGGGCCGTTCGGCCTCTTACCGGCGGAACGTACCGGGCCGCCCCGGTCTAGCGGTCCGCCGTGTCCCGGGCGCCCCACGCGCCGATCAGCTCCGCCAGTTCCGCCCAGCGGTCGGCCAGGTAGAAGTGGTTGCCGTCCGGGAAGACGCGCAGGGTGCTGCCGCGGGAGGTGTGGACGCTCCAGGCGGCGGCCTCGGTCTCGGTGACCCGGGGGTCGCGGTCGCCGACGAGCACCTCGATCGGGGCGTCGATCACGGCGTCGGGGTCGGAGCGGTGGGCGGCGAGCGCCCGGTAGTCGGCCCTGAGCGGGGGCAGGATCAGCTCGCGGAGGTCGGGGTCGGCGAGCAGCGTCGCGTCGGTGCCGCCGAGCAGCTCGGCCTCGGCCACCAGGCCGGCGTCGTCCAGCCGGTACGCCGGTTCGTCCCGCCGGGTGGAGGGCGCCCGGCCTCCGGAGGCGAACAGGACCTCGGGCGTGACGCGCTGGGAGACCTCGAAGGCGAGGACCGCGCCCATGCTGTGCCCGAAGAAGCCCAGCCGGCCCCCCGTCCACGGGGCGAGGGCGGCGGCGATGTGGCCGGCGGTCTCGGTGAGGTCCTCCGGGACGGGCTCGGCCATCCGGTCCTGGCGGCCCGGGTACTGGACGGCGAGCACCTCGACGTGCGGGTGCAGGAGCCCCGACAGCGTGTGGAAGTAGCTCGCCGAGCCGCCCGCGTGCGGGAAGCACACCAGCCGGGGCCGGGCGGGGCCGTCCTCGGGGGCGGGGTGGTACCGCCTGATCCACCGTTCGCCGTCGACTGCAAGGCCGGACATACGTCTCCCTCCCTGGACCGGTCACCGGACCGGGCGCCGCACCCGCGGCGCACGCCCCAGCATGCCGGACCGGCGGGAGGGACCGCGCCACGAGCCCCCTATGCTCCCCCTACGCGCCCTCGGCCGCCGGTACGGCCGTCCCCGCCGCCGGTGCCGGGGCGGTGCGGCGGGCGAAGGGGATCCAGGTCGCGGTGAGGGTCACGATGAGGGCGCAGACCGCGACGGTGGCCATGCCCAGGGTGAGGTTCGCCGCGCCCGCCACGAACCCGATCACGGCGGGACCGCCGAGGAGCCCGGTGGTGCCCATCGCGGCCACCAACGCCAGTGCCTCCGGGCCGCGTTCGGCGGCGGCGACGTACACGCACGGGGTGACGGCCGCCGCGCCCAGGCCGACGCAGGCGAAGCCGAGGAGGGTCGGGACCACCCCGCCGGCGAGCAGCGCGAGGGCGAGGCCGACGGCGGCGACGGCGCTGCCGACGCGCACCACGGGCCCGTCGCCGAAGCGGGTGCGCCAGCGGTCGGCGAGCACCCGGGCCAGCAGCATCATGACGGAGACGACGGCGATGCCGAGCGGGGCGACGGCCGCGGAGGCCTTCACCACGTCCTTCATGTAGAGGGTGGACCAGTCGTTCATGGCGCCCTCGGTGATGGTGCCGAAGGCCATGGCGAGGCCCATCAGCAGGGTGGTGCCGGACGGCACGGTCCAGCGCCGGCGCTGTTTCGGGGCGTCCGCCGGGGCCTCCCCCGAGGTGTCCGCCGGGGCGGGTGCGGGGGCCGGTTCGGTGAGCAGGCCGGAGCGGGCCCCGGCCAGCAGGAGCAGCAACAGGGCGCCGGCCACGGCGAAGTGGGCCGGGACGGAGTCGGTCAGGGTGGTCGCGCCGGAGGTCAGCAGGGCCGCCGCGAGCAGTCCGGCGCTGAAGGTGGCGTGCAGCTGGGACATGGCGGTGCGGTCGTACGCCTTCTCCAGCGCGGCCCCCTGCGCGTTCATGGCGACGTTGAGGCAGCCGACCGCGACCCCGTCGGCGCAGACGGCGAGGAGCGCGAGCGGGTAGTTCGGTACGACCGACAGGGCGGCCAGGACGCCGAGCAGGGCGAGCGCCGACAGCAGCGACAGCAGCCGGGAGCCGAGCCGCCGGGTGAGGACGGCGACCAGCGGGAAGGACGCGGCGGCGCCGGCCCCGCAGGCCATCAGCAGCAGGCCCACCTCCCCGGCGCCCAGGTCGAGGCGGGTCTTGAGCGCGGGGAGGCGGGAGACCCAGGTGCCGTACTGGAAGCCGAGGAAGCAGAACAGGGCCGCGATCGACCATTTGGCGCGCGCGAAGGGGAGCGAGGGGGCGTGCGGGCGGGTCATCAGACGGCTCTCCGTCCATCGCGTGGCCGGGTGGCGGCCACCGGTGCCGACATGTAGACCGCGTCGTCGCCGTAGCCGGGCGGGAGGGCGGCCTCGGGGTGGCTCCGGTAGCCGTTGGCCTGCCAGAACGTCTCCTTGCCCGCGACCGCGACCAGCGAGATGGTCGCGAAGCCGCGGGTGGCGGCGGCGTCGGTCAGATGGCGGACCAGGCGGGTGCCGAGGCCCCGGCGGCGCAGGGGCGCGGCGATGACGAGGTCGTGCAGGTGGAGGTTGGCCGAGTGGTGCGTGACCTGTTCCGGGCGGGACAGGTCGGGGCAGCGGAACCTGGGGTAGGGCAGGGCGAGGACGTAGCCGGCGATCCGGCCGTCCAGCTCCAGGACGAAGCAGGTGCCGGCCGCGGCCCGGCTGCGCAGGGTCGCCTCGCCCTCGGCCAGGGAGAGGTCCGCGTACGCCTCGGTCTCCAGGGCGGCCAGCCGGGGCCAGTCGGCCTCGGCGATGCCCCGGACGCGGGTGGGGTGGCTCATGTCAGTGCCGTTCTTCGGAACTCGGGGCCGGGGAGCCGTCGGTGTCGCCGCGTACGCAGACGCTGGGCAGCGGGCGGACTCCGTTGAACCCCTGGGTCATGTAGCTGGTGGCGTAGGCGCCGGCGGAGAGGATCCAGACCGGGTCGCCGGAGGTGAGGGCGGCGGGCACGGGTACCGGGTGCCGGCCGCCGCCGTAGGCGTCGTCGCTGTCACAGGTGGGGCCGGCGACGACGGCCGGGACGTACGGGTCCGTCGCGGGCCGGGTCGGGAAGACCAGGCGGTGGGTCACCTGGTCCATCTCGTAGAGGCCGTTGTACTTGCCGCAGCTCAGGTAGAGCCAGTGGTCGTGGGTGCCGTCGGGGCGGCGGCGCCGGGTGAGGCGGGAGACGTGGGCGCGGACGGCGCCGTGGTCGGCGACGAGGTGGCGGCCCGGTTCCATGACGAGGTCGAGAGGTGCGGGGGTGAGGCCGCGCAGGCGGTCCATGCCCTCGCGGAGCACGGTGAGGATCTTGTCCAGGGGCGGTACGAGGGGCTCGCCGCGCAGGTCGCGGTAGCCGAGCGCGGGCAGGCCGCCGCCCAGGTTGACGTGGTCGGGTACGACGCCGTGCGCGGCCAGCGCGGTCAGGGTGTCGGCGAGGGTGTCGAGGGCCTGCTGCCAGGCCTCGCCGGTCATCTGCTGGGAGCCGACGTGGACGGAGAGCCCGGCCGGGGTGAGGCCGAGGTCGCGGGCGGTGGTGAGCACGCGGACGGCGTCCTCGGGTGAGCAGCCGAACTTGCGGTTCAGGCCCCACAGGGCACCCTCCCCGCTGGTGGCGAGGCGGCAGAAGACGCGGGCGCCGGGGGCGTGCCGGGCGATGGCGGTGACGTCCTCGACGCTGTCGGTGGCGTAGTCGCGGATGCCGAGCCGGTGGGCCTCGGCGATGTCGTGGTCGGACTTGATGGTGTTGCCGTAGTGGACGCGGTCGGCGGGGGCGCCGGCGCGCAAGGCCTGGGCGATCTCGGCGGGGCTCGCGGCGTCGAAGCCGGCTCCCCGGTCGGCGAGGCAGCGCAGGACCTCGTCGACGGGGCAGGCCTTGAGGGCGAACCGGACCTTGATGCCGGGCAGTTCGCGCAGGAGGGTGTCGTACTGGGTCTCGATGCCGGTGAGGTCGTAGACGACGCGGTCGCCGTCGGCGGTGCGCAGTGCGGTGGTCAGGGGAGTGCTGGTCGTCACGGTCAGCCGTCCATGGGGGCGAGCGGGGTGGTGCGGGCGGCGCGGACGAGGGCGGGCCAGGCCTCGGTGAGGCGGGCGTAGTCCTCGATGTCCTGCTCGGCCTCGTCCAGCAACCGGTCGCGGTCCGTCGCCAGTTGCTCGGCGAAGGCCGCGTACCGTCCGCCGAGTTTGCGGTAGGCGGTGTCGACCCGGTCGAGCCGCCAGACGTTCTCGGCGCGGTCCAGGGCGGTGCTCTCGCGCAGCAGGGCGGTGACCGTCCCCGGGCGGACGTGCCGGTCGGCGTCGAGGAGCCGGTCGCCCTCGGCGGCCATCCGGTCGTAGACGTGGTGGAAGTAGCGCATCGACAGCAGGAACTTCACGAACCGCCGCTGGTAGGCGGGGAATCCGGTGTCGGTGCGGCGTTCGGGGGTGTGGAAGTTCTCGATGTGCCGGTTGTGCTGGATGCCGGGCAGCCCGGCGTCGTGCACGAGGTGGAGGAGGAAGTAGTCGCTGCCGATGGTGTCGGTGGCGGGTGGCAGCGGCACCCGTTCGTAGACGGCGTGGTCGAAGGCGACGTTGCACATGTCGACGCGCATCGGGTCCACGACGGTGAGCGTGGCCAGGTCGCCGGTGAAGGGGTCGGTGCCGGCTCCGGTGAAGGACTCCTCGACCAGGTCACGCTTGCGTTCCTCGGACCAGTCGGCGGACGCCCACAGGCCGACCACGTCGTGGTAGACGGCCTCGTCCAGGTCGCGTATCTCCGCTATGTCGACGGAGAGCGCGCCGATGAAGGAGGCGCCGACGAGGGAGACCGGGCGGTCGGCGCGGGCCGGGTCGAGGCCGGTGCGGACGCCGGCGGCGGTGGCCTCGGCGGCGGGGCGGCCGAGCCAGGGCAGCTCGTGGTGGACCGGGAACACCGGTTGGCCGGCGTGCAGTTGGTAGGTGCTGTCGGAGTCCCTGCGGTGCATGGAGTCGCAGCCGAGGGCGGCGGCGAGCAGGAAGGCGCGGTTGGTGCAGGCGCCGTAGGAGACGGCGGAGGGCAGCATCAGGTCCAGCAGCCGTTCGGGGTCCGGGAGTCGGGCCCCGGTGAGGGCGCGGCGCAGGAAGTCGCGCTGGGCGTCCTCGTCCAGGTGGTGGACGGTGACGCCCGGTGCGGCGGGCAGTTCGGCGACGACCCGGGCGTGGGCGGCGCGGGTGGCCTCGTCGGATGAGTCCAGGACCAGGAGTCGGACGTCGGCGCCGAACTCGCGCACGGCGTAGGCGGCTTCGGCGTGCAGGGCGGTGAGGGCGGCGGAGCAGGCCCGGTTGGTGGGCAGGGCGAGGCAGATCCGGGGCGCGGTGGGTGCCTGGTTCACTGGTCGGTCCGCTCCGTGGTCGTCCGCTCCGTGGTCCAGGAGTCCAGGCCGAGCAGCTTGCGGCCGAGGGGGTTCAGCTCGGCGGGGCCGTAGCGCTTCGCCTCGGGCTCGCGGGCGTCGCCGAGCAGGGTGCCGTTCCAGTCGGGCGTGGCGAGGGTGCGCCAGGAGTGCACGCGGGAGTCGCGCAGGGTGGTGTGCTCCTCCAGCGCGGGCATCATCGACAGGTACTGCACGGCTCGGACACCGTTGTCAGAGCGGTTCGGGGCGACGCCGTGCGCCAGCAGCCCGTTGAAGATCAGCAGGTCGCCGGCCTGGAGGTCGGGGCGGACCACCGGGAACTCGGCGCGGTCGGTGTTCGGGCGGATCGGGTCGCGGCCGGCCGGCTGGGCGATGCGCCACTCCTCGAAGCGGCGGAACAGCTCGGGTGCGCACTGGAAGCCGCCGAGGTCCGGTTCGGTGTCGTTGAGGGCGATGATGCCCTGGACGCGCTGCGGGAGCACGGCGAGGGTGGTGTCGACGTCCCAGTGCAGCTCGATGTCGAAGCCCTCGTCGGTCGCCTCGATCTGTGAGCGTGAACGGGTTCCCCGGTTGGGCGGGTTGAGGTTGAGCCGGTCCAGGGTGACCCACAGCTCGTCGCAGTCCCAGACGTCGGCGAAGGCGTCGTACACCCGCTGGGACTGGCGGCTGTCCCAGAGGAGCTGGTGGTGGTAGGCCTCGACGAAGCCGTAGATGAACAGGTGCTGGTCGAGTTCGGAGCGGAACTCCGGCTGGCGGTACCAGCTTTCGGGGTCGTCGGGGTCCAGGCCCTGGAATTCCCAGGCGAAGTCGAGCAGGCCCTTGGCCTCGCCGGGGGTGATGGCCTCGCGGACGACGACGTAGCCGTAGCTCTGCCAGCAGGCGTAGTCCTCCTCGGACAGCACGCGCAGCGGCCGGGACTTGTCGATGTCGCGCAGGGGTGTCTGGGCGAGGTAGGTCTCGCCGTCGGCGCTGAAGTAGGGGCGGCCGGTGGCCGCTCGGTGGAGGTAGGGGGCGGACGTCTGCATACGGTCACTCCGGGGTGAGAGGTGGTCGGGCACCTTCGGATCGGACGTGCGACATGTGCCGGTGGCATGCGCGAGAGCGCGGAGGGCCACCAAGTTCCCTGTGATTCGGAGGAGTCGGCCGCCCGCGCGTACCAGGGCGGGCGGCCGGTGGGGCCGGCTCGGTCAGCCGGCGACGACGGCCTCGGCCGCCGCCACACCGCAGACGCGCGCGGCGCCGTGGGTGACGATGTGCAGGGCGCCGCGCGGCGGGGCGCCGGGCAGGCCCATCTCGACCACCACGGTGTCGGGCCGGGCGGCGAGCAGGGTGTCGAGGGCGGAGCCCATCCAGGGGTGCCGGTGTTCGTCGCGGACGACGGCCACGATCCGGCGGCCCTCGGCGGCGGCGAGCACGGCGGTGCTCGCGTCGTCGCCGGTGAAGGAGCCGGCGGCGGTGCCGGGCAGCAGCCGCGCCAGCTCGGCGGCCGGGCCCCAGGGCGTCTGGTCGCCGACGGCGATGTTGGGTTCCGGGTTGAACTGGGCGACGTAGACCGGCTCGGTGACCGGTACGGCGCCCTGCGCGCGGGTGACGGTCAGCGCGCGGCGGGCTCCGGTCAGGCCGATCTCCGGGGCCGGTGTGGTCCGTCCGGCCAGGTCGCGGGACTCGGCGGTCCAGCGGGCCAGTTCGCGGACCCGGGCGGCGGCGTCGGCGAGCCGTTCCTCGGGCAGTTCGCCGGAGCGTACGGCGGCCACGAGGGCGTCGCGCAGGCCGAGCACGGTGTCCTCGTCGCACAGTCCGCCGCCCACGCAGATGGCGTCGGCGCCGGCCGCGATGGCGAGCACCACGCCGTTCTCCAGGCCGTAGCTGCCGGAGATGGCGCGCATCTCCATGCCGTCGGTGACGATCAGGCCCTGGTAGCCGAGTTCCTCGCGCAGCAGCTCGGTGAGCACGCGCCGGGACAGGGTGCCGGGGCGGTCCGGGTCGAGGGCGGGCACCAGGATGTGCGCGCTCATGACGGCCCGGGTGCCGGCGGCGATCGCGGCGCGGAACGGCGGGAGTTCGCGGGCGTAGAGGGTGTCGGCGTCGACGTCGATGCGGGGTACGGCGTGGTGGGAGTCGACGTTGGTGTCGCCGTGCCCGGGGAAGTGCTTGGTGCAGGCGGCGACGCCGCTGGACTGGAGGCCCTCCACCCAGGCGGCGGTGTGCCGGGCGACCAGGTCCGTGCTCGCGCCGAAGGAGCGGACCCCGATGACGGGGTTGTCGGCGTTGGCGTTGACGTCGGCGGAGGGCGCCCAGTCGAAGTTGACGCCGCAGTCGGCGAGGCGCCGGCCCAGTTCGCGGGCGACGGCGCGGGTGAGGTCCGGGTCGTCGACGGCGCCGAGGGCGAGGTTGCCGGGGAAGGAGGAGCCGGTGCGCACGTCGAGGCGGGTGACGTCACCGCTCTCCTCGTCGATGGCGACCAGCAGGTCCTCCCGCTCGGCCCGCAGCCGGCCGGTGAGCGAGGTGACCTGGTCCTCGCTGACGACGTTGCGGCCGAACAGGGCGACGGAGGCGAGGCCCTCCTCGATGCGGCGGCGCACCCAGTCGGGCGCGGTGGTGCCGTCGAACCCCGGCTGGAGCACCGCGAGGGCGTCCCGGCCGAGGGTGTCGCCCGCGGCGGAGCCGCTGCCGGATCCGGTGGTGGCGAGTGTGGTCATCGGGACGTCATCCCTTCACGGCGCCGTCGGTGAGACCGCTGACAGCCTTGCGTTGCAGGAAGATGAAGAGGATCAGGATGGGCAGCGCGAACAGGGACGAGGCGGCCATGGTGGCGCCCCAGTCGTCGCCGAAGGCGGTCTGGAACTGCGACAGCCACAGCGGCAGGGTCTGCTTCTCGTTGGCCTTGTTGAGGATCAGGACCAGCGGGAACTCGTTCCAAGCAGTGATGAAGCCGAACAGCGAGGTCGCCATCAGGCCCGGCGCGAGCAGCGGGAAGATCACCTTGCGGAAGGCCTGGGCGCGGGTGCACCCGTCGACCATCGCCGACTCCTCCAGCTCCTTGGGCACGGCGGCGACGTAGCCGCGCAGAGTCAGGATGGTCAGCGGGAGCACCATCATCGTGTAGAAGACGGTGAGCGGGATCAGGCTGTCCAGCATGTCGCTGTCGCGGACGATCATGTAGATGGCGATGATCATGACCTCCCAGGGGGCCATCTGCGCCAGCATGAACGTCACGATGAGCCCGCGCCGGCCCTTGAACCGCATCCGCGCCAGGGCGAAGGCGGCGAACAGGGCGATGACGAGCGAGATGACGACCGAGGACACCGTGACCGTCACGGAGTTGAGGACCAGCGTCCAGAAGTTGTCCGCGTTGACGGCCTTCTTGAAGTGCTCGAAGGTCACGTCGGTCGGGAACCACACCGGGTCGTCGGTGATGATGTCGCCGGTCGGCTTGAAGGCCGTGGCGAACATCCAGTACACGGGGAACACGAAGCCGACGAAGAGGACGACGGCGGTCGCGTTGGGCCAGATCCGGCCGATGAGCGAGCGCTTCACAGCTCGTCCTCCTCTTGCTTGAGCACCATGCGCAGGTAGTACGAGGTGATGATGAGCAGCGCCAGAATGGTCAGGAACGAGATCGCCGCGCCGACGCCGAAGTGCTGGTTGCCGACGCCCTGGACGTAGGCGTAGATCGGCAGGGTCTCGGTGAGGTGGTCGGGGCCGCCTTCGTTCATCGCGAAGATCTGCGTGAAGGACTTGAAGACCCAGATGACTTCGAGGAAGGTCGTGGAGTAGAGGAACGGCCGCAGGAAGGGCAGCGTCACCGAGGTGAAGCTCTTCCAGGCGCCGGCGCCGTCCAGGGAGGCCGCCTCGTACAGTTCCCGGGGGATCGTGGTGGTGGCGGCGTAGAGGTTGATCGCCACGAACGGCACCGACATCCACACGATCAGCAGGGTGACGACGGCGAAGGTGGAGAACTGCGTCTCCAGCCAGTTGTGGTCGGCCATCGAGTGCCAGCCGAGCTTGTCCAGCACCCAGTTGACGACGCCGAAGCGCTGGGCGAACAGCCACTGGTAGACGGTGGTGGCGGCGACGACCGGCATGGCCCAGGCGAGGACCAGACCCACCAGCAGCGTCAGCCGCATCTTCTTGCCGAGGCGCGCCAGCAGCAGTCCGATCAGGGTGCCGGCGCCCATGATGAGGACGACGTTGGCGGCGGTGAAGAAGACCGACCGCTCGACGACGTGCCAGAACTCCGCCTCGGTGAGGACCTCGCGGTAGTTGGCGAAGCCGTTCCACTCGGTGAGGTGCTGGATGAGCTGCCGCGGGTTGAGGTTCTGGAACGACAGCATGCCGTTCTTGACCAGGGGCCAGCCGAGCAGGATCACCGTGGCCAGCAGCGCGGGCAGCAGGAGCAGATAGGGGACGCCGGCGCCCCGGCGGGAGGACGCCCGGGAGGCGCCGTCCGCACCTCGCGGCGGCGCGGGCACCCGGGCCTTGCGGACAGCGGGCTTTCCGGCCGTGTCCGTGCCTTCGGTCTGCACTGACATGAGTTGCCATCTCTTCCGTGGCCGTGCGGGCGGATTCCTCGGCCGCGCGCACGGCGTTCATGGCCGGGCGCCGGCTCCCCCGGGCCGCGCGCACGGCGTCCGTGGCCGTGCGGGACGGCCTCGCGGCCGCGCGGCGCCGGCGGCCGGGCGCGCGGCACGGGTGTGCCGGGGGTACCCGATGGGCACCCCCGGCGTGGTCATCAGTTCTGCTGCGCCAGGCGCTTGTTGATCTCGCCCTCGACCTGCTTGGCGGCGTCCGCCGGGGACTTACCGTTCAGCACGGAGGTCATGTAGGACTTGATCGGGTTGGGGCTGTTCTCCACCGCGGCCCACTCGGGGATCAGCGGGGTGGTGCCACCGACCGCGGCACCGGGCGCGGCGGCCTCGGCGGCGGCGTTGCCCTTGAGGTTGCTCTCCAGCGACTCCTTGTTGGGGACGATGCCGTTGAGCTTGGCGAGCTGGCCCTCGTACTGGTCGGAGAGCGCGATCTTCAGGAACTCCTTGGCCAGGGACTGCTTCTTGCTGTTCTGCGCGACGGCGAGGTTGGAGCCGCCGAGGAAGACGCCCTCGGGCTTGTCGGCGGTCTCACCGGGGACGGTGAAGTAACCGAGGTCCTTCTCGATGGACTTGTTGGCCTGGATGGCGGTGGCGGCCTCCCAGCCCATGCCGATGAAGGCGCCGGTCTTGCCCTTGGCGAAGATGGTGGCCTGCTGCGGGGTGGCCTCGTCCTTGTCCTTGGGGGCCTTGGAGTAGGAGGCGTACTTCTTGTAGATCTCCATGGCCGCGGTGACCTTGGGGTCGCCGAGGTTGGAGACGTACTTGTCGCCTTCCTTCTTCACCAGGTCGGCGTCCTGGCCGATGGTCAGGCCGTCGAAGAAGTACCAGTTCTGGCCGGGCAGGTAGAGCGGCTCGGCGTCGGTCTTCTTGCCGATGGTCTCCAGGTCCTTGTAGAACTCGTCCCGGGTCTTGGGGGTGTCCTTGATGCCGGCCTTCGCCCAGATCGCCTTGTTGTAGATGACGACACGGTTGGCGAAGTACCAGGGGGCGGCGTACTGCTTGCCGTCGTAGACGGAGGACTTGGAGACGGACTCCGTCCAGTCCGAGCCGATCTGCTGCTTCACGTCGCCCAGTTCGGCGAGACCGCCGGTGGCGGCGTAGGCCGGGGTCTGGGTGTTGCCGACCTCCAGGACGTCCGGCGGGGTCGACTCGGAGAGGGCGGTGGTGATCTTCTGCTGGATCCCGTCCCACTTCTGGGTCTCGAACTTGACCTTCGCCCCGGTCTTCTTCTCGAAGGCGGCCTGAACGTCCTTGGTCCACTGCTCCGGCGCCGAGCCGTCCATCGTCCAGACGGTGAGCGTCTGGCCCTTCCAGCTCTCCGGACCGGCGTCCTTGCTGTCGTTGCCGTCGTCGCCGCCACACGCCGAGACGGAGACCATCATGCCCGCGATCACGATCGCGGCAGCAAGCTTGCGCTTCACGCCACCCTCCTCAGGGATGCCACTAACCCCCCACGCCCTCGGCGGTGACCTGCGTACGACGCTGTTGCACGTAGGGCTCGGGCCTGGTCACTAATGGTGTAGACCAGTAACGTGGAGCTTGGCCTAGACCTTTCGGGGTGTCAAGGGTGGTTTGAAAGCCGATTACGGCCGTTACGAGAACGTCATCGGAGTGCGTCCCTCCGCTTGTCACGTCCCGTTCGCCCGGCTTCACCCGGAGCGTTCAGTTGGACTAGACCATAGGGCAGTTGGTCGCTATAACGGGAGCCCATCGACACAGCCGGGAAGGCAGGCATGACCACCGACGTCAGCAGCGCCCAGCCACACAGGGGGACGCCCGGCCGCACCGCGCGCGTGCCGAAGTACTACCGGATCAAACAGCGGCTCCTGGCCATGGCCGAGGCGCTGGAACCGGGTTCGGTGATGCCGGCGGAGCGTCTGCTCGCCGTCCGGTTCGACACCTCGCGGACCACCGTCCGGCAGGCGTTGCAGGAACTCGTGGGCGAGGGCCGGCTCGACCGGATCCAGGGCAAGGGCACCTTCGTCGCCCAGCCCAAGCTGTACCGCACGCTCCAGCTCACCTCGCACACCGAGGACATGCGGGCCCAGGGGCTCACCCCGGCCTCGCAGATGCTGGACACCGAGGAGATCCCGGCCGACGAGAAGCTGGCCGGACTGCTCGGCATCGGCATCGGCGAACGGGTGCTGCGCATCGAGCGGCTGCGGCTGGCCAGCGGCGACCCGATGGCGATCGAGACGACCCACCTCTCGGTACGGCGCTTTCCCGGCCTGCGCGCCTGCCTCGCCACCCACCCCTCGCTCTACACCGCGCTCGCCGAGGTGTACGGCGTCCATCTCGCCGAGGCCGACGAGACCATCGAGACCTCGCTCTCGACGCCGCGCGAGGCCCAGTTGCTCGGCACCGACGTGGGGCTGCCGATGCTGCTGCTGTCCCGGCACTCCCGGGACGCGGACGGCACCCCGGTGGAGTGGGTGCGCTCGGTCTACCGGGGCTCGCGCTACAAGTTCGTGGCGGCACTGCGCCGCCCGGACGCGCGCCTCTCCCCCACCCTGGTCCGGCGGAGGAGCGCTCCGCCGGACCTGGAGGGTGCCGGGCCGGTGTGAGTCCGACGGCGCCGGGGGCTCACGCCTGGGCGAGGGTGACGTCCTGGTCGGCGACCGCGTGGAAGGCCGGCAGCGGCACGATGCCCGAGGGGCGCAGCTCCATGAGGGTGGCCTGCACATGGGCCGTGCCGGACCTGAGCGCCTCGGAGGAGACGGTGCCCGAGTTCTGCCAGCGGTGCTCGGCGCCGTCGCACCGGGCGCCGCTGCCACCGATGCCGTGCCTGACCCTCGGGTCGCGCTGGCTGAGCGAGGAACTGACGAACACCGGTCCGGTGCCCGCGGTGCAGCGGTAGGTGCCGGTCAGGGTCACCGTGCCGTCGGCCGCGAGGGTGGCCGTGGGGTCGACGGTGACGGTCTCGGCGGGATCGGCGGCAGCGGTGGCCGGTCCGACGGCGGTGCAGAGCAGGGCGACGGCGCCGAGGGCCGCGGCGAGCGCGGAGTGCAGACGCATGGGATACCTCCCGGTTCGGGTGGGTTTGACGGCTTCCACTGGTACCGGTCGGTCACCCCGGGACCCGTCATCGTCACCCCATCGGGGGCGCGTCATGGGCCCGTCCGGGAGCAGCGGCCCGGCCGCGGGAGTGTCCGCTCGTCACGGGAGTACGGCGAACCCGTCCAGTTCCACCAGCGCCCGCTCGTCCCACAGTCGTACGACCTGCACGACCGCCATCGCCGGGTAGTCACGGCCGGCCAGCTCGCGCCAGACGTGTCCGAGCCGGCCGGCCTCGGTGCGGTAGGCGGCGACGTCCGTGGCGTAGACGGTGACCCGGGCGAGGTCGGCGGGGGTGCCGCCGGCCGCGCGCAGGGCGGTCAGCAGGTTGCCGAGCGCGGTCGCGAACTGCTCGGTGAGCGTGTCTCCGGTGACCTTGCCGTCCTGGTCCAGCGCGGTCTGGCCGGCGAGGAACACCACACGAGAGCCGGTGGCGACGACGGCATGCGAGAAGCCGGTGGGCGGAGACAGCTCGGGCGGGTTGACACGCTCGGTGGTCACCGGGCCTCCCGGTTGTCGGTCGGACGGTCGTCGGTCTGGCGGGCTTCGGTCAGACGGTCGTCGGCCTGGCGGGCTTCGGCCTCCCGGTCGTCGGTCGGACGGTCGTCGGTCGGACGGTTGTCGGTCGGACGGTCGTCGGTCTGGTGGGCTTCGGCCTGGCGGGCTTCGGCCTCCCGGTCGTCGGTCGGACGGTCGTCGGTCGGACGGTCGTCGGTCTGGTGGGCTTCGGTCTCATGGGCGTCGGAATGGCGGGCTTCGGACTGGGCGTACAACTCCTTGGCGATGATGCCCCGTTGTACCTCGCTGGCGCCCTCGTAGACGCGGGGCGCGCGCACCTCGCGGTAGAGGTGTTCGAGCAGGTGGCCGCGGCGCAGGGCGCGGGCGCCGTGCAGTTGGACGGCGGTGTCCACGACGTACTGCGCGGTCTCGGTGGCGAGCAGCTTGGCCATCGCGGCGCGCCCCGGCACCCCGGGCGCCCCCGCGTCGTACGCCGTCGCCGCCGCGTACACCATCAGCCGGGCCGCCTCGGTGCGCAGCGCCATCTCGGCGACCTGGTGGGAGACGGCCTGGAGGTCGCTCAGGGTGCCGCCGAACGCCTCGCGGCGGCGGGTGTGGGCGAGGGTGGCGTCCAGGGCGGCCTGTGCCATGCCGACCGCGAACGCGCCGACGCTGGGCCGGAAGAGGTTGAGGGTGCCCATGGCGACGGCGAAGCCGCGGTCGGTCTCGCCGAGCACGTCGGCCGCGGTGACCGGTACGCCGTCCAGGTCGAGGGCGCCGATGGGGTGCGGGGAGAGCATCTCCAGCGCGGTGCCGGTGAGTCCGGGGCGGTCGGCGGGGACCAGGAAGGCGGTCACCCCGCGCGCTCCGGCGCCGGGTGAGGTGCGCGCGAAGAGAGTGTAGAAGTCGGCCTCGGGGGCGTTGGAGATCCAGCACTTGGCGCCGGTGAGCCGCCAGCCGGTGCCGTCCGGCTCGGCGGCGAGGGACAGCGCCGCCGCGTCGGAGCCGGCGCCGGGCTCGCTGAGGGCGAACGCGGCGACCGCGCTGCCGTCGGCGACGCGCGGCAGCCAGCGCTCGCGCTGCGCGGGCGTGCCGTGCGCGTGCACCGGGTGGGCGCCGAGGCCCTGGAGGGCGAGGGCGGTCTCGGCCTCGGTGCAGGCCTGGGCGAGGGACTCCCGCATCAGGCACAGGTCGAGGGCGCCGGAGGTGAACAGCCGGGCGAGCAGCCCGAGTCGGCCGAGTTCGGCGAGGAGCGGGCGGTTGACGCGGCCTTCCTCGCCCTTGTCGGCGAGCGGGCGCAGCCGCCGCGCGGCCAGTGCGCGCAGCCGCGCACACCAGGCGGTCTGCTCCGGTCCGAGTGAGAATGCGGACACCACGGTCCTCCCTCCGGGCCGGCCCCGCCGCGCCCTCGGTTTCCTCGCGCCCTCTTGCCGTCCTGCCCTCTCCCCCGACGTTATCGCGTACAGTTGACTGCCGTCACCAACACGATACGCTCCAGGCACGAGCCCACCAGGACGCCGGTGCACCTTCTCGACGCCCGTTCCCGCACTTGTCACGGCAAGGGGGCGAACCGCCATGCACCTCTCGGCCCACGTCGACACCTTCGCGCGCGACCATCTGCCGCCGCCGCACGAGTGGCCCGAGCTGCGGTTCGACCTGCCGGAGCTGCACTACCCCGACCGGCTGAACTGCGCCGAGGAACTGCTGTCCGGTGCCGACCCGGACCGCCCGGTGTTCCGGACCCCGGCCGGCACCGTGTGGTCGTACGGCGAGCTGCGCGGGCACGTCGACCGGATCGCGCACGTGCTCGGCGGCGACCTGGGCGTGGTCCCGGGCAACCGGGTGCTGCTGCGCGGACCCACCACGCCCTGGCTCGCGGCCTGCTGGCTGGCCGTGCTGAAGGCGGGCGCGGTCGCGGTGACGGTGCTCGCCCAGCAGCGCCCGCACGAGCTGGCGACGATGTGCGCGATCGCCGGGGTGCGGCACGCGCTGTGCGACGTCCGGGCGCTGGACGACCTGGTGAAGGCGGACATACCCGGGCTGCGGACCGCGGTGTACGGCGGTGACGGGCCCGACGACCTGCTGCGCCGCCCGGTGACCGGTGCTCCCTTCCCGGCCGTCGACACCGCCGCCGACGACGTCGCCCTGATCGCCTTCACCTCGGGCACCACGGGGCGCCCGAAAGGGTGCATGCACTTCCACCGGGACCTGCTCGCGGTCTCCGACACCTTCGCCCGGCACGTGCTGCGCCCGGAGCCCGGCGACGTCTTCGCGGGCAGCCCGCCGCTCGGCTTCACCTTCGGGCTCGGCGGTCTGGTGGTCTTCCCGATGCGGGCCGGCGCCAGCGCGCTGCTGCTGGAGCAGGCCGGCCCCCGGCAACTGCTGCCGGCCGTCGCCGCGCACCGGGTCTCGGTGCTGTTCACCGCCCCGACCGCGTACCGCGCGATGCTGGACGCGCTGGACGGGCACGACGTCTCCTCGCTGCGCCGCTGCGTGTCGGCCGGCGAGAACCTGCCCGCGGCCACCTGGCGGGCCTGGCACGAGCGCACCGGCCTCGGCATCATCAACGGCATCGGCGCGACCGAGCTGCTGCACATCTTCCTCTCCGCCGCCGACGAGCACGTCAGACCCGGCACGACCGGGGTGCCGGTGCCGGGCTGGCAGGCGCGGATACAGGACGCGGACGGCGAGCCGCTGCCCGACGGCCGGCCCGGTCTGCTGGCCGTGCGGGGCCCGGTCGGCTGCCGCTACCTCGCCGACCCGCGCCAGCGCGAGTACGTGCGCGACGGCTGGAACATCACCGGCGACACCTACGTCCGCGAACCCGACGGCTACTTCCGCTACGTGTCCCGCGCCGACGACATGATCATCTCGGCCGGGTACAACATCGCCGGCCCCGAGGTGGAGGACGCGCTGCTGCGCCATCCCGACGTGGTGGAGACGGCGGTCGTGGGCCGCCCGGACGAGACGCGGGGCCAGGTGGCGGTGGCGTACACGGTGCTGCGCGAGGGGGCACGCTGTGACGCCGAGGCGCTGCGCGCTTTCCTGACCGCCGAGTTGGCGCCCTACAAGTGTCCGCGCGAGTTCGTCTTCCTGGACGCGCTGCCGCGCACGGCCACCGGGAAGCTCCAGCGGTTCCGGCTGCGCACCGGGGGTGACCGGCAGTGACCCCGACGACCTAAAATGATCAACGTGTCCGAGCAGCACGCCCCCAGGTCCCTCATCGTCACGTTCTACGGCGCGTACGGCCGCTTCATGTCCGGCCCGGTGCCCGTCGCCGAGCTGATCAGACTCCTGGCCGCGGTCGGCGTGGACGCGCCCTCCGTGCGGTCCTCGGTGTCCCGTCTCAAACGCCGCGGCCTGCTGCTGCCGGCCCGCACCGAGTCCGGCGCGGCGGGGTACGAACTGTCCGCCGAGGCGCGCCAGTTGATGGGGGACGGCGACCGCCGTATCTACGCGGCGGCGCCGCCCGGGGACGCGGGCTGGGTGCTCGCGGTGTTCTCGGTGCCCGAGTCGGAGCGGCAGAAGCGACACGTGCTGCGCTCCCGGCTGGCCCGCCTGGGCTTCGGCACGGCGGCGCCCGGCGTGTGGATCGCCCCGGCGCGGCTGCACGAGGAGACCGAGCACACGCTGCGCCGGCTGCGGCTCGACCCGTACGTGGACTTCTTCCGGGGTGAGCACCTGGGGTTCGCGCCGACGGCCGAGGCGGTGGCCCGCTGGTGGGACCTGTCCGCGATCGCCAAGGAGCACGAGGGCTTCCTGCACGCGCACGCCCCGGTCCTGCACCGCTGGGAGCACCGCCCGGACACCCCGCCCGAGGACGCCTACCGCGACTACCTCCTCGCCCTCGACTCCTGGCGCCACCTCCCCTACACCGACCCGGGCCTGCCCACCCACCTCCTGCCCCCCGACTGGCCCGGCGCCCACTCGTCCCGCGTCTTCCACGACCTGCACACCCGACTGCGGGACGCGGGGGCGGAGTTCGCGGACGGGTAGCGACCGGCCGGCGCCGGGCGAGGGCCGCGCAAGCGCGGCGGGCCGGACCGGGGCCAGGCACCTGCGCTGTCCCCCGGCCCCGGCCTCGGCGAACCCCACCCACCGCCCCGCTTCACTCGGCAACACCGGACCGAGGAACAGAAGCAGAGGGGCGGGGAGATGACGCGGGCGCGGAGTTCGCGGGCGGCTAGCGATCGGCCGATGGCGGGCGAGAGCCACGCGAGCCCTCGCCCCTATCGGGACCGGGCCGCCCCCGCTGCCCCCGTCCCGGCCTCGGCGGACGCCGTCGGCCAGCCCTCCCCACACGGCGGTGCGGGACCGACGGGACGGGGGACGGGCGGGTGAGACGTGTTCCCGGTGCTCAGCCGTCCAGGGTGAGCCGGGGTTTCGGGGCGTCCGTGCGGCCCGTCGGGGGGCGGCGGCTGCCGGGGCGGTAGGGGGTGGGCCAGGGGGCGCCGGGGCCCTCGTAGGCCTGGTCGGCCGCCGCGTGCAGGGTCCAGTGGGGGTCGTAGAGGTGCGGGCGGCCCAGGGCGCACAGGTCCGCTCGGCCCGCCAGGATCAGGGAGTTGACGTCGTCCCAGGAGGAGATCGCGCCGACCGCGACGACCGGGACCCGGACCTCGCGCCGGACGCGTTCGGCGAACGGTGTCTGGTAGGAGCGCCCGAACTCCGGCCGTTCGTCGGCCACCACCTGCCCGGTGGACACGTCGATCGCGTCGGCGCCGTGCCGGGCGAAGGCGCGGGCGATCTCGACGGCCTCCTCGGGCGTGGTGCCGCCCTCGGCCCAGTCGGTGGCGGAGATCCGCACGGTCATGGGCCGTTCGGCCGGCCACACCGAGCGGACGGCGTCGAAGACCTCCAGCGGGAACCGCAGCCGCTTCTCCAGTGAGCCGCCGTACGCGTCGGTGCGGTGGTTGGTGAGCGGGGAGAGGAACCCGGAGAGCAGATAGCCGTGCGCGCAGTGCAGTTCGAGCAGGTCGAAACCGACCCGCGCGGCCCGCCAGGCGGCTGCCGTGAACTGTTCGCGGATATCGGTCAGTTGAGCGCGGGTGAGCTGGCGCGGGGTCTGGCTGCCCGGCTTGTACGGCAGTGGAGAGGCGGCGGCGACCGGCCAGTTGCCCTCGGGCAGCGGCTCGTCCATGCCTTCCCACATCAGCCGGGTGGAGCCCTTGCGGCCCGAGTGCCCGAGCTGGACGCCGATCGCGGTGCCGGGGGCGCGGGTGTGCACGAAGTCGGTGACGCGCCGCCACGCCTCCGCCTGCCGGCCGGTGTAGAGGCCGGCGCAGCCGGGGGTGATGCGGCCCTCCGCGCTCACGCACACCATCTCGGTCATGACGAGCCCGGCCCCGCCGAGCGCGCGGGCGCCGAGGTGGACCAGGTGGAAGTCGCCGGGGACGCCCTCGGCGGCGGAGTACATGTCCATCGGGGACACCACCACCCGGTTGCGCAGGGTCAGTCCGCGCAGCCGGAACGGCGTGAACATCGGCGGGGTGCCGGGCGGGCAGCCGGCCTCGCGCTCCACGGCCTCGGTGAAGCGGGCGTCGCGCAGCCGGAGGTTGCCGTGCGTGACCCGGCGGCTGCGGGTGAGCAGGTTGAAGGCGAACCGGCGCGGCGGCAGGTCGAGTTGGTGCCGCAGCTCCTCGAACCACTCCAGGCTGGCCCGCGCGGCCCGCTGGGTGGAGGCGACGACGGGCTTGCGTTCCGCCTCGTAGGCCGCGAGGGCGCCCGGCACGTCGGGCTGCTCCGCCAGGCAGGCCGCGAGGGCGAGGGCGTCCTCCACGGCCAGCTTGGTGCCGGAGCCGATGGAGAAGTGGGCGGTGTGGGCCGCGTCGCCGAGGAGGACGGTGTTGCCGTGCGACCAGCGTTCGTTGACGACCGTCCGGAAGGTGGTCCAGGCGGAGTTGTTGGAGCGCAGCGGACGGCCGCGCAGCGCCTCAGTGAAGATCTTGGCGCAGCGGGCCACCGACTCCGTCTCGTCCAGCTCCTCGAACCCGGCCGCCCGCCAGACCTCCTCGCGCATCTCGACGATCACGGTGGAGGCGTCGGCCGCGTACGGGTAGGCGTGCAGCTGCAGCACGCCGTGCTCGGTCTCGGCGATCTCGAACCGGAAGGCGTCGAGGGCGAAGTCGGCGGCCAGCCAGATGTAGCGGCAGCGGTGCGCGGTGATCCGGGGGCGGAAGACGTCGGCGTAGCGGGCGCGGGTGGCGCTGTGCACGCCGTCGGCCGCGACGACGAGGTCGTACTCCGCCGCCAGGGTGTCCGGGTCCGGCGCCTCGGTGCGGAACCTGATGCGCACGCCGAGGGCGTGGCAGCGCTCGTGCAGGATCTCCAGGAGGCGCCGGCGGCCGAGGGCGGCGAAGCCGTGTCCCCCGGAGGTCTGGTGGAAGGCGCGGTGGACGATGTCGATGTCGTCCCAGCGGACGAAGTCCCGGCACAGCGCCTCGTAGACGACCGGGTCGGCGTGTTCGATGCCGCCCAGGGTCTCGTCGGAGAGGACGACGCCGAAGCCGAAGGTCTCGTCGGGGGCGTTGCGTTCCCAGACGGTGATCTCGCGGGCCGGGTCGAGGCGTTTGAGCAGTGCGGCGGCGTAGAGGCCGCCCGGGCCGCCGCCGACGACCGCCACCCGGAGGTCCGCCCCCGGGCCGGCCGCCGCTCGCGCCGTCATCAGCGGCCCCGCCACTTCGGGGGGCGCTTCTCGGTGAAGGCCGCGTGGAACTCGGCGTAGTCCGCGCCGTTCATCAGCAGCGCCTGCGTCGAGGCGTCGAGTTCGATGGCGGCGGCCAGCGGCATGTCCAGCTCGGCGTTGAGCAGCGCCTTGGTCTGGGCGTACGCGAGGGCGGGACCGTCGGCCAGGCGGCGGGCCAGCGCCTGGGCGGCCTCGTCGGCGTGGCCCTCCTCGGTCAGCTCGCTGAGCAGGCCGATCCGCTCGGCCTCGGGGGCGCGTACCGGTTCGCCGAGCATGAGCAGGCGGGTGGCGTGGCCGAGACCGACGACCCGGGGCAGCAGATAGGCCGCGCCCATGTCGCCGCCGGACAGGCCGACGCGGGTGAAGAGGAAGGCGAAGCGCGCCGAGGGGTCGGCCACCCGGAAGTCGGCGGCGAGGGCGAGGACGGCGCCCGCGCCGGCCGCCACCCCGTGCACGGCGGCGACCACCGGGAAGGGGCACTCGCGGACCGCCCGGACCACCTGGCCGGTCATCCGGTTGAAGTCGAGCAGCTCGGCGGTGTCCAGGGACAGGGTGGCGCCGATGATCTCCTCGACGTCGCCGCCGGAGCAGAAGCCGCGGCCCTCGCCGGCCAGCACGAGGGCGCGTACCGCGCGCTCCCGGGAGAGTTCGGCGAGCAGGTCGCGCAGGTCGGCGTAGGCGCCGAAGGTGAGCGCGTTGAGCTTGTCGGGGCGGGCGAGGGTGACGGTGGCGACCCCGTCGGCGAGCTGGACGCGCAGGTGCTCCCAGTCGGAGGTGCGGGCGGCCGAGCCGGTGAAGGGACTCATGACGTGCGGCCTCCTAGGGCGGCGGTGCGTCACGTGGCAGCGGTGGTTGCCTCACGGTGCTACTCCACGAAGCTATCACCTGTTTGTGACTGTCGTCACGGGTACGCGACAGCGCGGCTGTCGGCGGGAGGCCGCCGCGGGTCCGTGGTGGCGGCCCCGTACCATTCCTACCGTTGAAAGCGGGACATCCTGCTCACCGAAACGGACTCGCCTTGTACGAACGCCCCGCCGGACCGGCCTCCTGGCGCGTCGCGCTGCCGCACACCGCCGCCGCGGTGCCGACGGCGCGGGCCCTGGTGCGCTCGGCGCTCACCGAGGTGGCGCACCCGGCCTGCCCCGACACCGCGGAGCTGCTCACGGCGGAGCTGGTGGCCAACGCGGTGGAGCACACCGCGGGGCGCGGCCCGATCGAGCTGGTGGTGGAGCTGCGGCCGGGCGGCTGCCAGGTCGAGGTGCACGACCCGGACCCGGCGCCGCCCGGCCATCTGACCCGGCCGGTGGTCGAGGAGCCCGACCCCTGGCAGGAGGGCGGGCGCGGGCTGCTGCTGATCCGCGCCCTCAGCTCGTCCTGCGGTCACCGCCCCACCCCGTCGGGCAAGGCGGTGTGGTTCACACTGCCTGCGGTTCCCGCTCAGCGGCGTCCGGCGTGACCGCGGCGGCCGGCCGGGCCAGCGTGGAGTGCCGGCGGCCGTAGGCGACGTAGACCAGCAGGCCCACCGCGAGGAACGCGGCGAACTGGAGCCAGGTCGTCCAGCCCGTCTCGTACATCAGGTACAGACAGAAGGCGACGCCGAGCAGCGGGCCCACCGGGTAGAGCGGCACCCGGAAGCTGCGGGTGAGGCCCGGCTCGCGGCGGCGCAGCGCGATCACCGCGATGTTGACGACGGCCATGATGGCGAGGGTGCCGATGGTGCACAGGTTCATCACCGCGTCGAGGGAGGCGAAGGCCGCCGGCAGCGCGAAGACGACGGCGACGATCAGGGTGCCGGCGACCGGCGTGGAGGTGCGCGGGGAGACCTTCTCGAAGACGCGCGGGATCAGGCCGTCCCGGGACATCGACATCAGGATGCGGGTCTGGCCGTACATCACGGCGAGGACCACGGAGGCGATGGCGACGACCGCGCCGAAGGCGATGACTCCGCCGCCGATGGAGGAGCCGGTGACCTGGTTGACGACGTAGGAGAGGGCCGCGGGGCGGCCGGCGACCTGGTCGCCGCCGATGGCGCCGATCGCGGCGACGGCGACCGCGCAGTACAGCAGGGTCACGATGCCCATGCAGACCATGATCGCGATCGGGATGTCCCGGCGCGGGTTCTTGGCCTCCTCGCCGGCGGTGGTGATCGCGTCGAAGCCGATGTAGGAGAAGAACGCGGCGGTGGTGCCGGCGCCGATGCCGCCGAGGCCGGCCGGCGAGAACGGCGTGAGGTTGCCGTCCTTGAAGGCGCTGTAGCCGATGGCGCAGAAGGCCAGCAGGATGACGAGCTTCACGGCGGCCATCGCGGCCGTCGCCCGGGCGCTCTCGCGCACCCCGCGCACCAGCAGCACCGAGGCCAGGGCGATGACGATCACGGCCGGCAGGTTCACGATGCCGCCGTCGCCGGGACCGGCCGACAGGACGGCCGGGAGCTGGAGGCCGGTGAGGCTGTGCAGCAGTTCGTTGACGTACTGGCTCCAGCCGACCGCCACGGCCGAGATGGAGATGCCGTACTCCAGCAGCAGGCACCAGCCGACCAGGAAGGCGGTGGACTCGCTGAGCCCGGCGTACGCGAAGGAGTACGAGGAGCCGGAGACCGGGATCGCGCCGCCCAGCTCCGCGAAGGAGAAGGCGGTGAAGACGCAGGTGATCGCGGCGAGCACGAAGGAGACGACGACGGCCGGGCCGGCCTGGGCGACGGAGTCGGAGAGGCCGACGAAGATGCCGGTGCCGACGATGGCGCCGACGCCGAAGCAGATGAGCTGGAAGAGGCCCATCGTGCGCTGGAGGCCGTGGCCCTCGCGGTCGGCTCCGGATTCGGCGACGAGCAGGTGCGGGGACTTGATGCGGGGAGCGGGCATACGGGTGGTGCTCGTTTCTGGTGGTGCGGGCGCCCCGGGTGGGGGCGCGGCGACGGCGGCGGAGTGGGTGGCTCCGGGCCGCCGGTCAGGATAAGGCCTGGTCGGGCGGGTGGCTACGGCCGTCGGGCGAGTGTGGCGACCAGCACGGCCTTGATGGTGTGCAGCCGGTTCTCGGCCTCGTCGAAGACGACGGAGTGCGCGGACTCGAACACCTCGTCACTGACCTCCAGGAAGGTCAGGCCGTAGGTCTCGTGGATGTCGCGGCCGACCTGGGTGTCCAGGTCGTGGAAGGCCGGCAGGCAGTGCAGGAACCGCACGTCCGGGTTGCCGGTGGCGCGCAGCACCTCCATGGTGACGGCGTAGGGCGCGAGGGCCGTGATCCGCTCGGCCCAGACCTCCTTGGGTTCGCCCATGGAGACCCAGACGTCGGTGGCGACGAAGTCGGCGCCCCGGACGCCCTCGTCGATGTCCTCGGTGAGCGTGACGGCGGCGCCGCTGCCCTCGGCGAGCTTGCGGGCGCGGGCCACGATCTCCTCGTCCGGCCAGTACCGGCGGGGGGCGACGATCCGGACGTCCATGCCGAGCAGCGCGCCGGTGACGAGGTAGGAGTTGCCCATGTTGAAGCGGGCGTCGCCGAGGTAGGCGAAGGCCGTCCGGTTCAGCGGCTTGGTGCTGTGCTCGGTCATGGTGAGCACGTCGGCGAGCATCTGGGTGGGGTGCCAGTCGTCGGTGAGGCCGTTGTAGACGGGCACGCCCGCGTACGCCGCCAGTTCCTCGACCTTGGCCTGGCTGTCGCCCCGGTACTGGATGCCGTCGAACATCCGGCCGAGTACCCGGGCGGTGTCCTTGACGGACTCCTTGTGCCCGATCTGGGAGCCGGCCGGGTCCAGGTAGGTGGTGTGGGCGCCCTGGTCGGCGGCGGCGACCTCGAACGCGCAGCGGGTGCGCGTCGAGGTCTTCTCGAAGACCAGCGCGATGGTGCGGCCCTGGAGGTACCGGGTCTCGGCGCCCGCCTTCTTGGCGGCCTTCAGCTCGGCGGCCAGCTCGACCAGCCCGCGGAACTCCTCCTCGGTGAAGTCCAGCTCCTTGAGGAAGTGGCGGCCGGCGAGGGCGGTCGGGACTGTCGCCATTTGGGGGGCGCTCCAGGGGTACGAGTACGGGACTGCTGGAAGTCTATACGACTGCCCACATTTATATGCACCCCCATCCGACTCGCACTCCTACACGGCGTCCCGCTGCACCGGGCAGCTCATGCACCGGGGGCCGCCCCGGCCCCGCCCCAGCTCGCTGCCCGGGATCTCGATCACCTCGATGCCCTGCTTGCGCAGATGCGTGTTGGTGGTCGAGTTCCGTTCGTAGGCGATCACGACACCGGGCTCGACGGCGAGGACGTTGCAGCCGTCGTCCCACTGCTCGCGCTGGGCGGCGTGCACGTCCTGGGTGGCGGTCAGCACCCGGATCTCGCCGAGGCCGAGGGCGGCGGCGATCGCGCGGTGCATGTGCTCCGGCGGATGGTCGGTGACCTTCAGCTCCTTCTCGCCGGCGCCCGGTTCGATGGTGTACGAGCGCAGCATGCCGAGCCCGGCGTACTGGGTGAAGGTGTCACCGTCGACCATCGTCATCACGGTGTCGAGGTGCATCAGCGCCCGTCGCTTGGGCAGGTCGAGGGCGACGATCGTGCGGGCCGAGCCCGCCGCGAACAGCCCCTGGGCCAGCATCTCCACCGCCTGCGGGGTGGTGCGCTCGCTCATGCCGATGAGCACGGCGCCGTTGCCGATCACCAGGACGTCGCCGCCCTCGATGGTGGAGGGGTAGTCGGCCTGGCCCCGGGACCAGACATGGAACGCCTCGTCCCGGAAGAGCGGGTGGTGCCGGTAGATCGCCTCGAAGTGCACGGTCTCGCGCTGCCGGGCCGGCCAGCGCATGGCGTTGATGGAGACGCCGTCGTAGATCCACGCCGAGGTGTCGCGGGTGAAGAGGTGGTTGGGCAGTGGGCGGAGCAGGAAGTCGTCCAGCTCCATGACATGGAAGCGGACGGAGGTCGGCTCGGCGTGCGCGGCGAGGAACTCCCGCTTGGTCATGCCGCCGACCAGGGCCTCGGCCAGTTCGGCCGGGGTCATCAGGTCGAAGGCGGCGCGCAGGTGGTCGGTGGCGAGGGGGCCGTACTCCTTCTCGTCGAAGACCCGGTCCAGGACGAGGGCCCGCGCCTGCGGGATCGCCAGGGTCTCGGTGAGCAGGTCGCCGAAGAGGTGGACGGCGACCCCGCGGTCGCGCAGCACGTCGGCGAACCCGTCGTGCTCGGCGCGCGCCCGGCGCACCCACAGCACGTCGTCGAAGAGGAGGGCGTCCTTGTTGCCGGGCGTGAGTCTTTTGAGTTCGAGATCCGGCCGGTGGAGTATGACGCGGCGCAGCCGCCCGGCCTCGGAGTCGACGTGGAATCCCATGCCTCCATCCTGACCATCGCGCCCCGGGTTATCCCGCCGCTCGCCGGTTTCCGCGCCCTCTTGTTACGCCCCCGTGTTTCACCCCTATGTTTCGCCCCCCTGTTCTCGTCCTCTTGACGACAAGTGGCGGTTCCGCTTATCGTCTCGATGACGAAAAACGGAGGGGTTCCCATGGCCGACATCACCCGGCGCCTCGGCCGGCGCCATCTGCGCGGCGCGCCGAGCGCACACATCCGGCACCACAATGCCGGACGCCTGGTCCACGACGGACCGGGGCTCAGCTTCTGGTTCCGCCCGCTGACGGCCGCGCTCTCCGAGATACCGGTGGACGACCGCGAGCTGGCCATGACCTTCCACGCCCGGACGGCCGACTTCCAGGACGTGACCGCGCAGGCGACGGTGACCTACCGCATCGCCGACCCGGCGCTCGCCGCCGCCCGCCTGGACTTCTCCATCGACCCGGACACCGGCGTCTGGCGCGGCACCCCGCTGGAGCAGCTCGGCACGCTGCTCACCGAGACGGCCCAGCAGCACGCCCTGGACGTCCTCGCCCGCACTCCGCTGTCGGCCGCGCTGGTGGACGGGGTGGCGGCGGTGCGCGAGCGGGTGGCGGCGGGGCTGGTAGCCGAGCCACGGCTGCCGGCCACCGGCATCGAGGTGGTGGCGGTGCGCGTGATGGCGCTGCGGCCGGAACCGGAGGTGGAGCGGGCGCTGCGCACGCCGGCCCGCGAGCAGATCCAGCAGGACGCCGACCGCGCCACCTACGAACGCCGGGCCGTGGCGGTGGAGCGGGAGCGCGCGATCGCGGAGAACGAGCTGGCCAGCAAGATCGAGCTGGCCCGGCGCGAGGAGCGGCTGGTCGAGCAGCGCGGCACCAACGCGCGCCGGGAGGCCGAGGAGCAGGCGGCGGCGGACGCGGTGCGCGCCGAGGCCGAGGCCGCCCGGTCGGTACGGCAGGCGGAGGCGGAGGCGACGCGTTCGGTGCGGCTGGCCGAGGCGGAGGCGGCCCGCTCGGTGAAGCTCGCGGAGGCGGAGGCCGCGCGGACGGCCGCCCTCACCGAGGCCGAGGTGGCGCGGGCCGGCAAGCTCGCCGAGGCGGACGCGGCCCGCTCGGTGCGGCTGGCCCGCGCGGAGGCCGAGGGCGCGCGCGAGGTCGGCGCGGCCGAGGCCGAGGCGCGGGCGGGCTGGCTGCGGGTGCACGCGGAGGCCGGTGTGGACGGTACGGCGACCCTGCGGGCGCTCACCGCGGCCCGGCTGGCGGAGAACCTGCCCCGGATCGACAGCGTGACCGTCTCCCCGGACATCCTGACCGGCCTGCTGGCCCGGCTGGGCGGTACGTCCGAGGACGCGGGGTGAGCCTCGCCCCGCGGGCCGTGCTGGTCCACCGCACCACGGAGTACGAGGAGTTGGTGGCCCGGCACGGCACGCACGGCCAGGCCGCCTTCTTCCTCGCCTCGCGCGGCCGGGACATCGAGGAGGTCGCCGAACGCCACCGCCGGACCCGCCGGGCCCTGGCCGAGGTGACCGCCGCGGTCCCGCTGACCTGGCGTCAGGCCCAGGTCGAGCGCGCCGACCTGGACCGGTTCCTGTTCGCCCCCGAGGACGTGGTCGTGGTCGTCGGCCAGGACGGCCTGGTCGCCAACGTGGCCAAGTACCTCACCGGCCAGCCGGTCCTCGGCATCGACGCCGAGCCCGGCCGCAACGCCGGGGTGCTGGTCCGGCACCGCCCCGCCGACGCGGCGAAGCTGCTGCCGGCCCGGGGCACGGTCTGCGACGAGCTGACCATGGTGGAGGCGGTGGCCGACGACACCCAGCGGCTGGTGGCCCTCAACGAGATCTACCTGGGCACGCCCGGCCACCAGACCGCCCGGTACCGCCTGGGCCTCGACGGCGACGGGGGTGCCGTCGAGGCCCAGGCCTCCTCCGGGGTGCTGGTCGGCACCGGCACCGGGGCGACCGGCTGGCTCCGCTCCGTCTGGCAGGACCGCGGCGCCCGTACGGCGCTCCCCTCCCCCACCGACGACCGCCTGGTGTGGTTCGTCCGCGAGGCCTGGCCCTCCCCGGCCACCGGCACCAGCCTGGTGGCCGGCGAGCTGGCGGCGACGGCGGCCCTGACCCTCACCGTGGAGTCGGACCACCTCATCGCCTTCGGCGACGGCATCGAGACGGACGCCCTGCACCTGACGTGGGGGCAGCGGGTAAGGGTGGGGGTGTGCGGGGAGCGGCTGCGGCTGGTCGGGTAGGGGTGCGCGAAGCGCCCCGGCGGTACCGGGGCGCTTCGCAGGTCGCCTACAGGCGCGGGTCCACCGGCTCCGACTCCAGGGCCAGCACCCCGAACACCGCCTCGTGGACGCGCCACAGGGGCTCGCCGTCCGCGAGCCGGTCCAGGGCCTCCAGGCCGAGGGCGTACTCGCGCAGGGCGAGGGACCGCTTGTGGTTGAGGAACCGCTGCCGCAGCCGGGCGAGGGTGTCCGGGCGGGTGTACTCGGGACCGTAGATGATCCGCAGGTACTCGCGGCCCCGGCACTTGACGCCGGGCTGCGCCAGCCGGCCGTCCGGGCGCCGGACCAGTGCGCCGAGGGGCTTGACGACCATGCCCTCGCCGCCCCGGCCGGTCATCTCCAGCCACCAGTCGACGCCCGCCCGTACCGACTCCGGGTCGCCGGTGTCGACGTACAGCCGCCGGGTGGTCTGGAGCAGCCCTGTGGGGTCGTGCTCCACCAGCCGGTCGAGCAGGGCCAGTTGCTCGTCGTGCGGCAGCGCGGCGAGGCTCCGGCCCTGGGCGGCGAGGATCTGGAAGGGCGCCAGGCGGACGCCCGCCAGGCCGTCGGTGGTCCAGCAGTAACGGCGGTAGGCGGCGGTGAACGCGCCCGCGTCGGCGGCGCGCTCGCGCTGCCGGTCCAGCAGGTCCGTCACGTCGGTGCCGCGCGCGGCGGCGGCCTCCAAGGCGGCCAGCGCGCCCGGGAACACCGCGCCGGAGGCGGCGCCGACGGCCGCGTACTGGCTGCGCAGCAGACCCGAGGCCTTCAGCGACCACGGCATCAGCTCGGCGTCCAGCAGCAGCCAGTCCGTGTCCAGTTCCTCCCACAGCCCGGCGTCCGTGACCGCCGCGCGCAGCCGGCCGAGGATCTCCTCGGTGACCGAGGCGTCGTCGAAGAACGGCCGCCCGGTACGGGTGTACAGCGCGCCGGTCGGGCCGGTCACGCCGAACCGCTTCTCCGCCGCCCCCGCGTCCCGGCACACCAGCGCCACGGCCCGCGAGCCCATGTGCTTCTCCTCGCACACGACCCGCTCGACCCCGTCCTCCGCGTACTGCGCGAACGCCTCGCGCGGGTGCTCCAGATAGCCCTCCTCGCGGGAGGTGGCCGTCGGTGCCATGGTCGGCGGCAGGTACGGCAGCAGGCGCGGGTCGACGGCGAAACGGCTCATGACCTCCAGGGCCGCCGCCGCGTTCTCCTCGCGTACGGCCACCCGCCCGGCGTGCCGGGTCTCCACCGTCCGGCGGCCGTGCACGTCGGACAGGGCCAGCGGCCGGCCGTCCTGTCCACCGGGCGCCTCGGTGCGCAGCGGCCTGGCCGGCTCGTACCAGACCCGCTCGGCCGGTACGTCGACCAGCTCGCGCTCCGGCCAGCGCAGCGCGGTCAGCTTGCCGCCGAAGACGGCACCGGTGTCCAGGCAGATGGTGTTGTTCAGCCAGGTCGCCTCGGGCACGGGGGTGTGGCCGTACACCACGGCCGCCCGGCCCCGGTAGTCCTCGGCCCACGGGTAGCGCACCGGCAGCCCGAACTCGTCGGTCTCGCCGGTGGTGTCGCCGTACAGCGCGTGCGAGCGGACCCGGCCGGAGGTGCGGCCGTGGTACTTCTCGGGCAGGCCGGCGTGGCAGACCACCAGTCGGCCGCCGTCGAGGACGTAGTGGCTGACGAGTCCGTCCAGGAACGCCCGCACCCGGTCCTTGAACTCCTCGCTCTCGCCCTCCATCTGCGCGATGGTCTCGGCGAGCCCGTGGGTGTGCTGGACCTTGCGGCCCTTGAGGTGGCGGCCGTACTTGTTCTCGTGGTTGCCGGGCACGCACAGCGCGCCACCCGCCTCCACCATCGCCATCACCCGGCGCAGCACGCCCGGGGTGTCCGGGCCCCGGTCCACCAGGTCGCCGACGAACACGGCGGTGCGGCCCTCGGGGTGCGTGCCGTCGACGTATCCCAACTTGGCGAGCAGCGACTCCAGTTCGGCGGAGCAGCCGTGGATGTCGCCGATGATGTCGAACGGGCCGGTGAGATGGGTCAGGTCGTTGAAGCGCTTCTCGGTGACGACGGTGGCGCTCTCGGCCTCCGCCACCCCGCGCAGCACGTGCACCTTGCGGAAGCCCTCGCGCTCCAGGCTCCGCAGGGAGCGGCGCAGTTCGCGGACGTGCCGCTGGATCACCCGGCGGGGCAGGCCGGCGCGGTCGGCGCGGGCCGCGTTGCGCTCGGCGCACACCTCCTCGGGCACGTCGAGCACGATGGCGATGGGCAGCACGTCGTACTTCCACGCCAGCTCGACCAGTTGGCGCCGGCTGTCCTGCTGCACGCTGGTGGCGTCCACGACGGTACGGCGGCCGGCGGCCAGGCGTTTGCCCGCGATGTAGTGCAGGACGTCGAAGGCGTCGCCGGAGGCGCTCTGGTCGTTCTCGTCGTCGGCGACCAGGCCCCGGCAGAAGTCGGAGGAGATCACCTCGGTGGGCTTGAAGTGCCTGCGGGCGAAGGTCGACTTGCCGGAGCCGGAGGCGCCGACGAGGACGACCAGGGAGAGGTCGGTGACGGGGAGGGCCCGTCCCGTACGGGTCTCGGTCATGCCGCCTTCGCCTCCTTCTCGGTGTCGTGCTCGCGGGTGTCGCCGAGGTGGAACTCGGCCAGCTGGGTGGGCGGGCCCACCTCGGGGTCGTCGGGGCCGACGGGCCGGAACCCGACGGTGTAGCCGTGCCGTTCGGCCACGGCCGTCGCCCAGGCGCGGAACTCCTCGCGGGTCCACTCGAAGCGGTGGTCGCCGTGCCGGACGTGTCCGGCGGGCAGCGTCTCCCAGCGCACGTTGTACTCGACGTTCGGGGTGGTCACGAGGACCGTGCGCGGGCGGGCGTGCCCGAACACGGCGTACTCCAGGGCGGGCAGCCGGGGCAGGTCGAGGTGCTCGATGACCTCGCTGAGCACGGCGGCGTCGTAGCCCCCCAGCCGGGTGTCGGTGTAGGCGAGGGAGCCCTGGAGGAGCCGGACGCGGGAGGCCTGCCGCTCGCCCATGCGGTCCAGCTTCAGCCGCCGGGAGGCGATGGTGAGGGCCCGCACCGACACGTCGACGCCGACGATCTCGGTGAACCGGGCGTCCTTGAGCAGCGCCTGCACCAACTGGCCCTGGCCGCAGCCGAGGTCGAGGACGCGCGCGGCACCGCACTCGCGCAGCGCGGCGAGGATGGCGTCCCGGCGCCGGACGGCGAGCGGGGTCGGCTTCTCCTCGTCCTCCGTCTCCTGTGCCACGGCGTTGTCGATCCGCTCGACCTCGCTGTCGTCGGCCTCGGCGAGCCGCACCAGTTCCAGACGCTCCATCGCCTGCCGGGTCAGCGACCAGCGGCGGGACAGGTAGCGGTTGGTGATCAGCTTCAGCTCCGGGTGGCCGGACAGCCAGCCCTCGCCGGCCCGGAGCAGCTTGTCGACCTCGTCGGAGGCGACCCAGTAGTGCTTGGCGTCGTCCAGCACCGGCAGCAGCACGTACAGGTGGCGCAGCGCCTCGGCGAGGGTCAGCGTCTGCGACTCCAGGACGAGGCGGACGTACCGCGAGTCGCCCCACTCGGGGAACTCGGTGTCGAGCGGCACCGGGTCCACGCTCGCGTCCCAGCCGAGCGGCGCGAACAGGCGCCGTACCAGCTCGGCGCCGCCGCGGGCGGGCAGGGCCGGGATCTCGATGCGCAGCGGCAGCGGGGCGGCGGCCCGCTCCGGACGGGCGTCGCACACACCGCGCAGGGCGCTGGAGAACACGGCGCTGAGCGCGACCGCGACCAGCGAGGAGGCGGCGTAGGGGCGGTCGTTGACGTACTGCGCGAGGGCCGCGTCCGGGGCGCCGCCGCGGCCCTTGCCCTTGCCGCGCCGGACCAGCGCGACCGGATCGACCTCCAGCAGCAGCGCGGCCGTGCAGCGTTCGTCCGCCGCCTCTGGGTAAAACACGTGGGCCGTGCCGTGGGAGGTGGAGAACCGCTGTGCCTTCCCGGGGTGCTTGTGCAGCAGGTACCCGAGGTCGGTGGCCGGATGGGCGGCGTCGCCGCGCGTGGAGATCGTCAGGAACACGTGTCCGAGTGTTCCTGGCGTACGGCGCGTTGACCACAGGTTTTCCGCGCGGTGAGCCCCCGCCCGCCGGTCGGGAGGGCGGGGGCGGCGCTCGGGCTACGACAGCTGGGACTGGACCTGGGAGGAGATCAGCTCCAGGTGGTCCAGGTCGTCGAGGTCGAGCATCTGGAGGTAGATCCGCTGGGCGCCGATCTCGGCGTACCGGCCGATCTTGTCGACGACCTCGGCCGGCGAACCCGCCAGGCCGTTGGCCTTCAGCTCGTCCACCTCGCGGCCGATCACCGCGGCCCGCCGGGCCACCTCCTGGTCGTCCCTGCCGACACAGGCCACGAGCGCGTTGGAGTACGTCAGCGCGTCCGCGCCCCGGCCGGCCGCCTCCGCCGCCGCGCGCACCCGGCCGAACTGCCGCTCGCTGTCCTCGACCGAGGCGAACGGGATGTTGAACTCGTCCGCGTACTGGGCGGCGAGCCGCGGGGTACGGGTGGCGCCGTGGCCGCCGATGAGCACCGGCACCTTCCGCTGGGCCGGCTTGGGCAGCGCGGGCGACTCGGTGAGGTCGTAGAACGTGCCGTGGAAGTCGAAGGTCTTGCCGACCTCGGTGGCCCACAGCCCGGTGACGATCGCGAGCTGCTCCTCCAGCCGCGCGAACTTCTCCTTCGGGAACGGGATGCCGTACGCCTTGTGCTCCTCCTCGAACCAGCCCGCGCCGAGGCCCAGTTCGACGCGTCCGCCGGACATCTGGTCGACCTGGGCGACCTGGATGGCGAGCACGCCGGGCAGCCGGAAGGTGCCGGCCGTCATCAGGGTGCCGAGGCGGATGCGCTTGGTCTCGCGGGCCAGGCCGGCCAGGGTGATCCAGGCGTCGGTGGGGCCGGGGAGGCCGTCCCCGCCGCCCATGCGGACGTAGTGATCACTGCGGAAGAAGGCGTCGAAGCCCAGGTCCTCGGTGGCCTTGGCCACGGTGAGCAAGGTGTCGTACGTGGCCCCCTGCTGGGGCTCGGTGAAGATGCGAAGGTCCATACACCCATCCTGCACGCCGACCGCCCCGGCAACCTCGCCGGGACCGCCCGGCACGGCCGACCACGGTCGGGTGAAAGTCGCCGGGCGGGGTCGGGGCCGGTGACGCGGCCGGATGGTGGCCGGTGGGCGGTGGGCGGTGGGAGCCGAGGCGTCCGGTCCGGTGCCTGCCTGGCCGGGGGCCCGGAAGGCCGTGCCGCCAGGAGGGTCGGCCGGTTGACGGGGGCCTCGCTGCCCTGCGGTGACTCCGCCGGGTGGGGGATGGGGTTGCCGGAGTGACGTCCGGGCCGTGGCGTCGGCCGAGCGGACATGCGGGCCGCTCGGGCGGGTGGGCCGGGTCCGGGCGGGGGCCGACCGGGGCCGGGGCTCAGACTCCCGTCGGGCTGTTCTCGCTGCCGCTCTCCCGTAAGACCTCCTCCCGGGCCGCCAGCTTGCGGAGCATCTCCAGGACGCGGTCCCGGGACTCGTCGGCCGCGTCGATGGCCTCCATGCACTGCCAGTACGTCGTCTCGTCGGCCGCTCCGCTCGCCATGCCGACCAGCGCGATGCCGACCTCCCCGAGCAGGCCGCCGAGGCAGATCAGCGTCTCCCGGGCGTCGTCCAGCTCGGTCAGCTGCGCGGCCCGCAGGTCGGCGGTGTCGAGTTCGGGCGGGTCGAGCACTCCGCAGCCGCGGCCCGCCAGTTCGGTCAACCCCAGTGCCTCGCCGCGCAGTTCGGGTGGTCCGGAGACCGCGAGGCGGCTGCCGATCGCCTGCGCCAGGGCCTGCGCCTGCCACACCTCCGTCATGATCTCGGCCGTCTCGGCACCGCCCGCCAGGGCCCGCCGGCTCGTGAGGATGAGTCTTACCGCTTCCATGTGTCGCCCCCGTCCCGTCCGCCGTGGGTGTGCGCACGTGTGAGTGAACTCCCTTGTTCACTACCCAGAGTGAGGGCGCCTGGACCGAAAAGCCAGAGGAAGACGGGAAATTGTGGACAACAATTCGGATTCGACGGTCCCACCAACTACACAGCGTAATAACGGAATTCAATGCTCCGGCTGTTCGTCCGTCGTCCGGTCCGGCGCCGGGAAGCGCTGTTCGTTGCGGTCGATCTTCGCGTCCAGGGCGGCCAGCGGGTCGACGCCGAGCGCGTCGCAGAACTGGAGGAGGTAGGCGAGGACGTCGGCGACCTCGTCCCGCACGCGGTGCGCCGTCCCGGGGTCGTCCATCACCCGGGCGGACTCCTCCGGGGTCAGCCACTGGAAGATCTCGACCAGTTCGGAGGCCTCCACGCTGAGCGCGGCGACGAGGTTCTTGGGCGTGTGGTACGGCTGCCAGCTCCGCGCGGCGGCGAACTCGGACAGTCTGCGCCGCAGTCGGGCCAGGTCGAGAGGTTCGGTCACACGTCCAGGTGTACCACTGTCACACCGTCGACCCCGGCGGCCCAGGAGGCGTCGCTCACCGCGCCGACACAGCGGACGTGCCCGCGCCGCCCCATGCCGGCCGCCGTCTCCAGCAGGGCCCGGCGCTGGAAGGGGTCCAGCGCCCGGTCGAAGCCGTCGGCGAGGACGGTGAGGCTGCGCAGCGCGTCCGGCACCTCGCCCGGGGCGTCCACGTCCAGCACGCCGGGCCCGGTCACCAGGACCAGGGTCAGGGCGAGGTAGCGCAGCTCGCCGTCGCCGAGCCGGGCCAGCTCGGTGCGGAAGCCGTCGCCGCGGTCCAGCAGGGCCCGTACCGTGCCGTCGGACATCGGCTCGGCGACCAGGTCCGTGACCGGGCCGGCGCAGCCCGCGCGCACCATGCCGACCAGCACACCGTGCCGGCGGGCGCACTCGGCGCGGGTGCGCCACAGGACGTCGGCGAGGTTGTCGCAGCCGGGCAGCAGCCGGCCGAAGCCCGTGGGCACGGGGGTGCGCATCCAGTCGGGGCGCGGGTCGCAGGGGAAGACGGAGCGCAGGGCGACGACCATCTGCTCGGCCGCGGCCAGCACCCGCCGCTGCCCGTCGGTGCGGCCGGCCACGCGCAGCGGCAGCAGCGCGGTGCCGAGGCGGTCGTCGGGCAGCGGGGCGCGGGTCACCGACGCGGAGCCCGCGGTGTGCCAGGCCGCCTGCACGGTGCGGCGGGCCGGGTCGCGCAGTGCGGTCTCCAGCAGGACGACGCCGGCGGCGGTGAGCCGCTCGCCCACGATCCGCAGGGCGGGCTCGGCCTGCACGGCGAGATCGAGCCGGACCGGGCCCTCGGTGCCGTCGGCCGTGCAGCCGATGCGGAAGCCCCGGCGGCCCTCCGCGTCCGGGCGGGCCCGGTCCGGCACACAGGCGCCCGGCTCCGGGAACGCCTCCCCCAGCGACGCGCCCCCACCGAGCCGCGCCAGCGCCTCGAACGCCGCCAGCGCCGTCGTCTTCCCGGCCCCGCTGCGCCCCGCGAACAACGTCACCGGACCGAGCGGAAACCCGGCCCGCCGGTGCCCCGCGAACGCCGACAACCGCAACTCGGTGACCCGGGCCCGCACATCGACGCGGCGACGCCCCTGCGGGGGGACGGTGACATCGGGGGCGTCGTCCGGCGGAGGGCCGGGGTCCCCGGTGAGGCCGCTGGAGACCGGAGCCCCAGCGGAAGCCCCGGCCCTGCGCGAGGCCGCCGGCCCGGCGGAGACCGAAGCACCGCCGGAGACCGCCGTCTCACCCGCAGCCACCGCCTCCCCCGAGGCCGCTGCGCGCAGGGCGGTCACGGTGCCCTCGGAAGCGTCTCCCGACGGGCACCGCACCGGGACGGCGGGCACTCCCGAGCAGACAGGGGCGACGGAAGCACCAGGGACAGCGGAAACGACGGGAACGGCGGAACCGGCGGCGTCGCTCGCCTCGTCCGCCGCACTCCCCGTGGTCACGGAAGGCACGGCCATATGCGGACCGTAGGCCTCCGCCCCCGTGCCGAACCGTTCAGTCGCCCGGCGCTTCCTACGAACGAGGGACGAACCGGACAGGAGCCGGTACGAGGGTCACCGGAGACAGCCGAGGCAGCCGAGACAGCCGAGACAGCCGAGACAGCCGAGGCAGCCGGGGTGACCGGGGCAGCCGAGGTGACCGGGGCGGCCGGGGGCTCAGCCCTCCGACACGCCCACTCCCTCCATCAGCCCGCTGACCTCCGTGCCGGGCGGGGTCAGGAGGAACACGTTGCGGTCCACCCGGTGCATCCCGCTGGCCAGTCCGAACACCACGCCCGTGCTGAAGTCGAGGACGCGCTTGGCGACGTCCCCCTCCGCGCTGGAGAGGTCGAGCAGCACCGGCACTCCGGCCATCAGCGTCTCGGCGACTTCTCTGGCGTCCGCGAAGACGTTGACGCGCAGGACCACGAACCGGCGGCGCGTCTCGGTCTCGGCGTCGGGCAGCGAGCGGTGGCTCACCGCGGAGGGCCAGGCGTCCCGGCCCCGCAGTGGCACGACCTGGGCGAGCCCTTCCCACTGTTCATCGGTGACGTCGTAACGGCTCACCGGCTCCCCCCGACCTGACTCGCACTCATTTCCTGCACTGGGCAATTCTTACTCCAAGTCACCCGTTCGGCCCAACAACGACACGGTGTGCGACCGCTGCGAGGAGGCGCGCTCCCGTCCGGAGTCGGGTGACATATACGATTGCGCCCGCTTCTTACCCCTCTCACACCGGACTCTTCACGTGCCGCGACTCCCCGCTCACCGGCCACCACTAGCGTCCGGTCCCGTGCACTTGGCAGAGACACAGCAGGTGACACCCGGCGGGCGGACACGGTCGGCGGTGTCCGCCACTCCGGGAGCCGGCGCGAAGGACGCGCCGGGACCCGCGCAGTGGCACCGCGTGCTGACGCTGCTCGCCGACGTGAGCCTGTTCATCGGCACCCGCACGGTGTGGACGCAGGCGGCCACGCACCGGTTGCTCCTCGCCGGTGTCATCTCCGTCTGCTACGCCGCGATCCTGGTGACCGGCGTCCTCGCGCTCACGGTCCGCCGGGCGCGCTCGCTGGCCCGCCTGGACCTCGTGGTGCTGGCCACCGCGGTCACCCTGGTGCTGTGCGCCTGGGCGCTGAACCACGGCGGCGGCGACGAGGCGGCCCTGACCACGCAGGCGGCGCGCCAACTGGCCGACGGACACCCGGTGTACGGGCAGCCGTGGCCGTGGCTGTTCCACGGCAAGGGCATCGCCCTGACGCCGACGATAGACGGCGGGTACGACTTCACGTACGGCTATCCGCCGCTGGCCCCGCTGCTCACCGTGCCGTTCCTGTGGCTCGGCCGCGGCGGCGCCCCGGCGACGGCGGCGGCGACGGCCGCGCTGGTCGTGGGCGCCGTGGCGCTGTGGCGGCTGCTGCCGGCGCCGTGGCGGCCCGCGGCGACGATGGTCTGCCTGGGCTTCGGCTTCCTGCCGATGTACGCCCGGCAGGGCTACCCGGCGATCATCGGCATGGTCCTGCTGCTGCCGGTGGTGGTGTGCTGGCCCCGGCTCGGGGCGCGGGGCCGGCTGGGCGCGGCCGGGGTGGCGCGGGCCGCGTGCCTGGGGGCGGCGTGCGCGGCGCAGCAACTGCCGTGGTTCGTCGCGCCGTTCCTGCTGGCCGGCGTCTACGCCGTACGCCGCGGGGAGCTGGGCGCGCGGGGTGCGCGGCGGGTGCTGGGACGGATCGCCGGGGTCGCGGTGCTGACCTGGCTGCTGATCAACACCTACTTCGCCGTGAGCGCGCCCGGGGCCTGGGTACGGGGTATCGCGCTGCCGTTGACGCAGGGCGCGACCCTGCACGGTCAGGGTCTGATGGGCGTCTCGCTGTACTTCACGCACGGCAGCGACCGGCTGGACTGGTACGGGCACGCCAGCGTGCTGCTGGCCGCGGCGCTGCTGGCGTCGTTCACGCTGTTCGTGCGGCGGCTCGGCCCGGCGGCGACCGTGCTGCCCTGGTGCGCCTTCTTCGTGGCGACGCGCTCCCAGGACGGCTACTTCCTGATGATGACCCCGCTGTGGCTGGCGGCGGCGGTGACGGTGCCGCTCGCGGAGTTCACGCACGCGTGGCAGCCGCGCCCCCGGTGGCTCGCCGGTCCGCGCCGCCGCCCCGCGCTCGCGGCGGCCGTCGTCCTGCTGCTGGCGCCCGCGCTGGTGAGCGCGGCGCTGGCGGTGACGGGACGGCCGCCGCTGCGGATGGACGTCACGGGGGTGCGGCACGGTCCGGCGCGGGTACTGACCGCGTTGACGCTGCGGGTGTCGAACACCGGCTCCACGGCGCTGGTCCCGCACTACATGCTGACGTCCGGGCAGGGCATGAGCCGGTACTGGTCGCTGGTGCGCGGCCCGGCCACGCTGCGCGCGCACGAGACGGCGACCGTGGAGCTGCGGCCGCCGTCCGGCCGGTACGCGCTGCCCGCCGCGCCGGACGCCCGGTTCCGGCTGCGTGCCTTCACCGGCGATCCGCAGACGCTGTCCACGCGGGAGCTGCGGCGCGGTCTGCTGGCGGGCCGGGTCAGGCCGCCGCGCGGGTGAAGCGGAGCGCGGCGGTGACGGTGGTCAGGCCGCGCATCATGCCGAGTTGGTTCCAGCTGACGCCGAACCGGTCGCGGTCCACGGTGAACTCGGTCTCCAGGGTGAGCGCCCCGGGCGTCGCGGCGGCGAGGCGGGCGGTGAGCGTCAGCGGCTGCTCCACGCCGTGCACGGTGAGCCGGCCGGTGACACGGACGCTGCTGCCGTCGCTGCCGCCGTCGCCGTCGCCGTCGAGGAGTTCGGCGCCGGTCGCGGTGTAGGTGATCTCGGGGTGGGCGCCGGCGTCCAGGAGGTCGGCGGAGCGCAGGTGTGCGTCCCGTTTGGCGTTGCCGGTGTCCAGGGAGGCCGTCTCCAGCGTGACGGTGCCGGCGGCCGAGCCGTCGGGCCGCACCTCGCCCCGGCCGGTGACGGCGGTGAACGTGCCCTTGACGGCGACCAGGCCCCAGAACGTCCGGTGCCGCAGCCGCACGGCGGACGCGGTCGGGTCGAGCTGCCAGAGGCCTGTCTCCACTGCGACGGTCATGGCCGTTCGTTCCGCATTGGTTCAAATTTGGATGACATCACGCTAGCCCACTATCCAAATTTGGACAACGGGTAGACTCGATGCCATGGCCGCCCGCGACGCACACCCCGCCGACCAGCCCGCTTGTCCCGGCGGGGCCGACGGGACCGGCGGCGGGCTGCTGCCCGGGGAGCTGCGGGCCTGGATGCTCCTGCTCGCCGCGACGGGCGCGGTGGAGCAGCGCCTCAGGTCGGTCGTGAAGGAGAGCCTCGACGTCTCGCACGACGAGTTCCTGATCCTGTGTCTGCTGGCCGAACAGCCGCCCGGCGGGCTGCGCATGACCCGGATCGCCGACCTGCTGGGCCGCCCCAAGACCCGGCTCACCTACCAGGTCGCCTGCCTCCAGCGGGCCGGCCTGGTCGAGCGGGCGTCCGTGTGCGGTGACCGGCGCGGTGTCGAGGTCGCCCTCACCGACAAGGCGCGGCGGCGGCTGCGCGAGGCGTCCGGCGCGCTGGCGGAGACGGTCCGCGAGGCACTCGCCCGGGTCGTCGGCCCCGAGCAGCGCGAGGCGCTGTGCGCCCTGGTGCCGGATCTGGGCGACACGCCGAGCGGGCCGTAGCGGGACGGCGCCCGGGCCCCGGGCGCCGGGAGAGGCGCCCGTCACCACCGCAAGAGGAGAAAGCTCACAGTCCGTGTTGGGCCCCGGTGCGCGCGGCCTGCCCTAGCATCCGGACCATGACGGTCCTGCCTGACGACGGGCTCTCTCTGGCCGCCGAGTTCCCTGACGCGACACACGAGCAGTGGCAACGCCTGGTGGAGGGTGTGCTGCGCAAGTCGGGCAAGGAAGTCTCGGGCGCGGCAGCGGAGGACGCCCTGTCCACGACGCTGGAGGACGGGCTGCGCACCCGTCCCCTGTACACCGCGCGCGACGCCGCCTCCGACCCCGGGCTGCCCGGCTTCGCCCCCTACCTGCGGGGCGGCCGTGCCGAGGGCAACACCGCGGGCGGCTGGGACGTACGGCAGCGGCACACGGCCCTCGCGGAGCACGCGCCCCTGGCCGACCTGGAGAACGGCGGCACCTCCCTGTGGCTGGTGCTCGGCGAGGGCGGCATCCCGCTGGACGGCCTGGACCGGGCCCTGGAGGGCGTGTACCTGGACCTGGCGCCGGTCGTCCTGGACGCCGGCCGGGACACCGGGCGGGCCGCCGAGGCGCTGCTGCGCCGGTACGCGGACAGCGGTGTCGAACCGGCGGCGGCCCGCGGCAACCTGGGCGGCGACCCGCTCGGCCACGAGGCCCGCACCGGCACCGCCCTGGACTTCGCGCCGTACGCCGAACTCGCCGCCCGGTGCGCGCGGACGTACCCGGGGCTGCGCGCGCTGACCGTGGACGCGCTGCCCTACCACGAGGCCGGCGGCTCGGCCGCGCAGGAACTGGGCGCCTCGCTGGCCACCGGCGTCGCCTATCTGCGGGAGCTGACCGAGGCCGGCCTCGGCGTCGAACAGGCCGCGGGACAACTGGAGTTCCGGTACGCGGCCACCGCCGACCAGTTCCTGACCATCGCCAAGCTGCGCGCCGCCCGGCGGCTGTGGGCCCGGGTCGCCGAGGTCTGCGGCGCGCCCGGCGCCCAGACGCAGCACGTGGTCACCTCGCCGGTGATGATGAGCCGCCGCGACCCGTGGGTGAACATGCTGCGCACCACGGTCGCCACCCTCGCGGCCGGGGTCGGCGGCGCCGACTCCGTCACGGTGCTGCCCTTCGACCACGCGCTCGGCCTGCCCGACGCGTTCGCCCGCCGCATCGCCCGCAACACCTCCACGATCCTCATCGAGGAGTCCCACCTGGCCCGGGTGATCGACCCGGCCGGCGGCTCCTGGTACGTCGAGACGCTCACCGCCGAACTCGCCGAGGCGGCCTGGGCGTTCTTCCGGTCCGTCGAGCGCGACGGCGGCCAGGCGGCCGTGCTGCGCTCCGGCCGGCTGCGCACCGACCTGGCGACGACCTGGGCGGAGCGCTCCAAGAGGCTCGCCAAGCGCCGCGAACCCGTCACCGGGGTCAGCGAGTTCCCGCTGCTCGCCGAGAAGCCGGTCGAGCGCGCGCCCGCGCCCGAGCCGCCGTCGGGCGGACTGCCCCGGGTGCGCCGGGACGAGGCGTACGAGGAGCTGCGCGCCCGCTCCGACGCCCATCTCGCGGCCACCGGCGCCCGGCCCCGGATCTTCCTGGCCACCCTCGGCCCGGCCGCCGCGCACACCGCGCGCGCCACCTTCGCGGCCAACCTCTTCCAGGCGGGCGGCATCGAACCGGTCACCGGCGGCACCTTCGAGGACAGCGGCGCCACCGAGGCGGTGCTCTGTTCCAGCGACGCGCTCTACGCCGAACAGGCCGAGCAGGCCGCCGAGTCGCTGCGCGCGGCCGGCGCCCGGCACGTGTTCCTGGCCGGCCGGGGCGAGTACGCCGGCGTCGACTCGTCCGTCTTCGCGGGCTGCGACGCCGTCGCCGTGCTGTCCGCGACCCTCGACCGCATGGGAGTGTCCTGATGGGAATCCCCGACTTCTCCGGCATCGAGCTGGGCACGCCGGCCGTCGAGGGCGGCGCCGAGGAGTGGCAGGCGGCCGTCAAGCGCGCCACCGGCGGCGCCGAGCCGCTGTGGGAGACCCCGGAGGGCATCGGGGTCAGGCCGCTGTACACCGGGCGCGACCTGGAGGGCCTGGACTTCCTGGGCACCTACCCGGGCGTCGCGCCGTACCTGCGCGGCCCGTACCCGACGATGTACGTGAACCAGCCCTGGACGATCCGGCAGTACGCGGGTTTCTCCACCGCCGAGGAGTCCAACGCCTTCTACCGGCGCAACCTGGCGGCCGGCCAGAAGGGCCTGTCGGTCGCCTTCGACCTGCCCACCCACCGGGGGTACGACAGCGACCACCCGCGGGTCACCGGTGACGTCGGCATGGCGGGCGTGGCCATCGACTCGATCTACGACATGCGGCAGTTGTTCGACGGCATCCCGCTGGACCGGATGACCGTGTCGATGACGATGAACGGCGCCGTGCTGCCGGTGCTGGCGCTGTACATCGTGGCGGCGGAGGAGCAGGGCGTACCGCCCGAGAAGCTGGCCGGGACCATCCAGAACGACATCCTCAAGGAGTTCATGGTCCGCAACACCTACATCTATCCGCCGAAGCCGTCGATGCGGATCATCTCCGACATCTTCGCGTACACCTCGCAGCGGATGCCCCGCTACAACTCCATCTCCATCTCCGGCTACCACATCCAGGAGGCCGGTGCGACGGCCGACCTGGAACTGGCGTACACGCTCGCGGACGGTGTCGAGTACATCCGCGCCGGACGCGAAGCGGGCCTGGACGTGGACGCGTTCGCGCCCCGGCTGTCGTTCTTCTGGGCGATCGGCATGAACTTCTTCATGGAGGTCGCCAAACTGCGCGCGGCCCGCCTGCTGTGGGCCAAGCTGGTCTCCCGGTTCGAGCCGAAGAACACCAAGTCCCTGTCCCTGCGCACCCATTCGCAGACCTCGGGCTGGTCGCTGACCGCGCAGGACGTGTTCAACAACGTCACCCGCACCTGTGTGGAGGCGATGGCGGCGACCCAGGGCCACACCCAGTCGCTGCACACCAACGCCCTGGACGAGGCGCTCGCGCTGCCGACGGACTTCTCGGCGCGCATCGCCCGCAACACCCAGCTGCTCATCCAGCAGGAGTCGGGCACCACCCGGGTCATCGACCCCTGGGGCGGCAGCGCCTACGTGGAGCGGCTCACCTACGACCTGGCGCGCAAGGCCTGGGCGCACATCCAGGAGGTCGAGCAGGCGGGCGGCATGGCGCAGGCCATCGACGCGGGCATCCCGAAGCTGCGCGTGGAGGAGGCCGCCGCGCGCACGCAGGCCCGGATCGACTCCGGGCGGCAGCCGGTGATCGGCGTCAACAAGTACCGGGTGGACAGCGACGAGGAGATCGAGGTCCTCAAGGTCGACAACTCCTCCGTGCGCGCGCAGCAGATCGAGAAGCTGCGCCGGCTGCGCGCCGAGCGGGACGAGCGGGCCTGCCGGGACGCGCTGGACGCGCTGACCCGGGCGGCCGGCGGCGAGGGCAACCTGCTGGAGCTGGCCGTGCGCGCGGCCCGCGCGAAGGCCACGGTCGGCGAGATCTCCGACGCCCTGGAGAAGGTGTACGGGCGGCACGCGAGCCAGATCCGTACGATCTCCGGCGTGTACCGCAACGAAGCAGGCGAGTCCCCGTCCGTGGACCGCACCCGGGCCCTGGTGGACGCCTTCGAGGAGGCCGAGGGGCGCCGGCCGCGCATCCTGGTCGCCAAGATGGGCCAGGACGGCCACGACCGCGGCCAGAAGGTGATCGCGACCGCGTTCGCCGACCTCGGCTTCGACGTCGACGTCGGCCCGCTGTTCCAGACGCCGCAGGAGGTCGCCCGGCAGGCGGTCGAGGCGGACGTGCACGTGGTCGGGGTGTCCTCGCTGGCCGCCGGTCACCTCACGCTCGTCCCGGCGCTGCGCGAGCAGCTCGCCGAGGAGGGCCGCGCGGACATCATGATCGTGGTCGGCGGTGTGATCCCGCCGCAGGACGTGCCGACCCTGCTGGAGATGGGCGCGACGGCCGTGTTCCCGCCCGGGACGGTGATCCCGGACGCGGCGTACGACCTGGTTGAACGGCTCGCGGCCGGCCTCGGGCACGAGCTGTAGGCCCCGATGGCCGCGATCGATCTCGACACGTATGTGAAGGGCGTCCTCGACGGCAAGCGGGCGCTGGTGGCGCGCGCCATCACGCTGGTCGAGTCCACCCGGCCCGCGCACCGGTCGCTGGCGCAGCAGCTGCTCACCGAGCTGCTGCCGCACAGCGGCCGGGCCCGGCGGATCGGCGTCAGCGGGGTGCCGGGCGTGGGCAAGTCGACGTTCATCGACGCCTTCGGCACCCGGCTGACCGCGCTCGGCCACCGGGTCGCGGTCCTCGCCGTGGACCCGTCCTCCACCCGCACGGGCGGCTCCATCCTCGGCGACAAGACGCGGATGGAACGCCTCGCCGTCGACCCGGCCGCCTTCGTGCGGCCCTCCCCCAGCGCGGGCACGCTCGGCGGGGTCGCGAAGGCCACCCGCGAGTCGATGGTCGTGATGGAGGCGGCGGGCTACGACGTGATCCTGGTGGAGACCGTCGGCGTCGGCCAGTCGGAGACCGCCGTAGCGAACATGGTCGACAGCTTCCTGCTGCTCACCCTCGCCCGCACCGGCGACCAGTTGCAGGGCATCAAGAAGGGCGTCCTGGAACTCGCGGACGTCATCGCCGTCAACAAGGCGGACGGCCCGCACGAGCGCGACGCGCGGGCGGCGGCCCGGGAACTGGCGGGCGCGCTGCGGCTGATGCACGGCAAGGACGCGTTCTGGACTCCCCCGGTGCTGCACTGCAGCGCCCGCGAGTCGACCGGCCTCGACACCGTCTGGGAACGCCTCGAACAGCACCGCGCCCTGCTGGACTCCACCGGACGCCTGGCCGCCAAACGCCGGGACCAGCAGGTCGACTGGACCTGGGCGATGGTCCGCGACGAACTCCTCGGCCGCCTGCACGCCGACCCGGCGGTCCGCCGGGCCGCCCCCGGCCTGGAACAGCAGGTCCGCGAGGGCCGCCTGACGGCGACCCTGGCGGCGGAACGCATCCTGAAGACGTTCGAGGACGGCGGAGCCTAGGCGCCCTTCGCGCCGTCACGGGGCTCCCGGCCGGAGCCTGCGGAGTGCGAGCGCGCACGGCGTCGCGGAGCAGACGGCGGGCCGGCGACAGGAGCCCGGGCAGACGGCCCGCCAAGACGACGGCGCCCGCACGGACGGCCCGCGACAGCAGCGGGCGACTACGCGGGCGGCCGGCTTCGCGGCGTCAGCCGCGCGCTCCGGGACTCCCGGCCGGAGACTACGGAGCGAGGGCGCGCACGGCGTCGCGGAGCAGACGGCGGGCCGACGACAGGGGCCCGGGCAGACGGCCCGCCAAGACGACGGCGCCCGCACGGACGGCCCGCGACAGCAGCGGGCGACTACGCGGGCGGCCGGCTTCGCGGCGTCAGCCGCGCGCTCCGGGACTCCCGGCCGGAGACTACGGAGCGAGGGCGCGCACGGCGTCGCCGACGACAGGGGCCTGGGCAGACGTTCCGCCGAGGCGGCGGCGCCTGAGCAGACGGCCCGCGGCGGCGGCGGTGCGGCTACGCGGGCGGCCCGCCGCCCTCGCAGACCCGGCGGGCCACCTCGCGGAGCTTGACGTTGTGTTCCTGGGAGTAGCGGCGCAGCACGCCGAAGGCCTGGTCCTCGGTGAGGCCGTGGGTGCCCATGAGGATGCCCATGGCCTCGCCGATGACGTGCCGGGTGGCGACCGCCTGCTCCATCTGGGCGTGGGTGCGGGCGGCGGAGAAGGCGACCGCCGCGTGCGAGGCGAGCAGCCAGCCGGCGGTCTCGCTCGCCTCGTCGAAGGCGCCCGGGTGCCGGGAGTACAGGTCGAGCGCACCCAGGTCCTCACCCTCGGTGTACAGCAGGAAGCCCATCATGCTGCCGATGCCCAGCTCCCGGGCCCGGGAGACATAGGCGGGCCAGCGCGGGTGGTCCGCCCGGAAGTCGGTGATCCGGAAGACCCGCTCGCCGCCCTGGACGCGCGCGGCGTCGTAGCACGGGCCCTGCCGCAGGCGTTCCTGCAACCGGTCGCTGTCGATCACGAGCCGCTCGGTCGGCGCGAGGGTCTGGGCGCCCTTGGCGTCCAGGAGGAGGATCCCGGCCGCGTCACAGCCCGGAACGAGCCGGGTCGCGCAGTCCGTGATCCGTTCCAGGGTGGCGCCCACCGAGTCCTGGGCCAGCAGGCCCCGTGCCAGGTCCGCCATCTGCTCGGCGAACGTCCGCCAGTCCATCCCGCTCCTTCCGCCCCGCTCCCTCCGTTCCGCCCACGATCGCATCCCGGCGGAGCATCCGGCGCGGTGACGGGGCGGAAGGCCCCCGTACGGCCGGTGGGAGCGGGGCCGTCAGGGCCGGGTCACAGGCCCACGTCCCGCGCGCGCAGGTCGTCCAGGGACTCGCGGCGGACCAGGACGCGGGCCACGCCGTCCCGTACGGCGACCACGGGCGGGCGGCCGACCAGGTTGTAGGCCGAGGCCATGGAGAGCTGGTAGGCGCCGGCCACCGGTACCGCGATCAGGTCGCCGGGGCGGACGTCGGCCGGGAGTTCGGCGTCGGCGGCCAGGACGTCGCCGGCCTCGCAGTGCCGGCCCACCACGGTCGCCGGGGCACGCTCCGCGGTGCTGCGCCGGCCGATCAGCCGGGGGGCGTAGCGGACGCCGTACAGGGCCGGGCGCGGGTTGTCGCTCATGCCGCCGTCGACGGCCACGAAGACCTTGCCGCCGGTGTGCTTCACGGCGAGGACGCGGTACAGGGCGACACCGGCGGGGCCCACGATCGCCCGTCCCGGCTCGATGAGCAGCCGCGGCACGGGCAGCCCCGCCGTCGCACACGCGTCGGCCAGTTCCGCGCGGACCCGGCGGGCCAGTTCGGTCAGGTCGAGGGCGTCCTCGCCGGGCCGGTAGGCGATGCCGTGGCCGCCGCCGAGGTCCAGCTCGGGCAGGACGAGGCCGTGCTGCTCGTGCACGCGGGCCATCAGGCCGACCATGCGGCGCACGGCGGCGAGGTACGGCTTGACGCCGGTGATCTGGGAGCCCAAGTGGCAGTGCAGGCCGGTGAGTTCGAGCTGCGGCTGGTCGAGGATGCGGGTGATGGCGTGCTGCGCGTGGCCGTCGGCCAGGGAGAGGCCGAACTTCTGGTCCTCGGTGCCGGTACGGATCTTCTCGTGCCCGCCCGCGACGATGCCCGGCACGACCCGGACCAGCACCTTCTGGTGGCCGTCCGGCCCGAGGGCGGCGGCCAGCCGGGCGATCTCCGAGGGACTGTCGATGACGATGCGGCCGACGCCGAGGCGCAGCGCGGTGTCCAGGTCGCGCGGCGACTTCGCGTTGCCGTGCAGCACGATCCGCTCGGCCGGGAAGCCGGTGGTGACGGCGAGTTCGAGTTCCCCGGCGGAGCAGACGTCCAGGCCGAGGCCCTCCTCGTCGGCCCAGTGCGCCATCGCGCGGCACAGGAACGCCTTGGCGGCGTAGACGACTTCGGCGTCGGGGAAGGCGGCCCGGTAGGTACGGCAGCGGTCGCGGACCTCGGCCTCGTCCAGGACGTAGACGGGGGTGCCGTAGCGCTCGGCGAGTTCGGCGAGGGGTACGCCGCCGACGGCCGGCAGGCCGGGGACGGGCTCGGTGGTGGAGGCGGGCCACACCGACAACTCGGCGGCCGGAGCGGTGGGTTCGTGGACGGTGGTCATGGCCGGTCCCTCTCAGACGGTCCGCAGCGCGGGGACCCGGGGCGCGACCGGGGTGACCGGTGCGGGCGCGGGCGCGGTGAAGCGCGGGTCCACGGTGACGACGGTGACGCCCAGCGGCGCGGTCAGCGCCCGCAGGGCCCCTTCGGCGAGCCGGACCCACGCGTGTCCGGCGCCGAGCGCGGTGGTCAGCCGGCGCTCGGAGGTGAAGGCGACGGCGGTCCGCCCGCCGAGCGGGGTGCGGAACAGCCGGGCCGCGCAAGCGGAGGGACCCGGCCGGACCGGGACGTACAGGGGCCCGGCCGGGAACCGATCGGCGGGTTCGGGGTCGTCGTCGTGGCGGGGTTCGTTCATGTCGTGCCTCCGGGAAACGCGAGGTGCGGACGGTCGGTGTGGCCCCGGCGCGGGGAGGCGGACCGGGGCACACAGCCGACGGTATGCCCGCGTCCGGCGGCCCCGGCGCGGGCCTGACGGGACACTGACGGCGGCCGGCCCGCCCTTGACGGGACGCTGACGCACCCGCGCACGCCCCTGACGCCGCGCGCACCGCCGGCACCGTACGCACCGCCGCCACCGCGCGCACTGCCGGCACCGCGCGCACCGCCCGCACACCGGCGCGGCCACCCGCTAGGCTGACGTCCGCAGCTGGTTCGCCCCGTCCGCCAGGCGGGGAGTCGTAAGAGGGAACCCGGTGGGAATCCGGGACTGCCCCGCAGCGGTGAGTGGGAACGACCGCCGTCATACGCACTGGGTCCGAGGTACGGGGCCTGGGAAGCGACGGCCAGTAGGTGTCCTCCGGGAGGGAGGACGGGCCCGCGAGTCCGAAGACCTGCCAACTGCCCGCGTGCGGACCGTTCCGTGCGCGGAGTTCCGGTGACCTCGTGGGCGGGTCGGCGTGCGTCAGGTGAAGCGGCGGGCCCGTGTGCCGTCGCCCTCCGTCGCGTTCCCTTCGCGTCCTCGTCCCGTCGCCGGGACCTCAGGGATCCATCTCGCGAAGGAGATCTCCGTGACCACCGATTCCGGCGCCGCACGGGCCACCGTGTACGGCTACCCGCGTCAGGGACAGAACCGGGAACTGAAGAAGGCGATCGAGGGCTACTGGAAGGGCCGCGTCACCGCCGACGCCCTCCGTGCCACCGCCGCCGAGCTGCGCCGCGCCAACTGGCGACAGCTCGCCGAGGCCGGCCTCCACGAGGTCCCGACCGGGGACTTCTCGTACTACGACCATGTGCTGGACACCTCCGTCATGGTCGGCGCGATCCCCGCCCGGCACCGGGAGGCGGTCGCCGCCGACCCGCTCGCCGGGTACTTCGCGATGGCCCGCGGCAGCCAGGACGCGGCGCCGCTGGAGATGACCAAGTGGTTCGACACCAACTACCACTATCTGGTACCGGAGTTGGGCCCGGAAACGGTGTTCGCGGCCGACTCCGCCAAGCAGGTCGACGAGCTGACCGAGGCCCTGTCCCACGGCCACGCCGCACGGCCCGTCCTGGTCGGCCCGGTCACCTATCTCCTGCTCTCCAAGCCCGCTCCCGGAGTGGCGGCGGACTTCGACCCGCTCACCCTGCTGAACCGGCTGCTCCCGGTCTACGCCGACGTCCTCGCCGACCTGCGCGCGGCGGGAGCGAGTTGGGTGCAACTGGACGAGCCGGCCCTGGTCAAGGACCGCACCCCGGCCGAGCTGAACGCCGCCGCCCGCGCCTACCGCGAGCTCGGCGGTCTCGCCGACCGGCCGCGGCTGCTGGTGGCCTCTTACTTCGACCGGCTCGGCGAGGCGCTTCCGGTGCTGGCGAAGGCGCCGGTCGAGGGGCTGGCCCTCGACTTCACCGAGGCCGGCGCCGGCAACCTGGAGGACCTCGCGGCCGTCGGCGGGCTGCCCGGCAAGCGCCTGGTCGCCGGAGTGGTGAGCGGCCGGAACGTCTGGGTCAACGACCTGGAGGCGTCCCTGACCACCCTGGGCACCCTGCTCGGCCTGGCCGACCGGGTCGACGTGGCCGCCTCCTGCTCCCTGCTGCACGTCCCGCTGGACGCGGCGGCCGAGCGGGACATCGAACCGCAGATCCGGCGCTGGCTCGCCTTCGCGGAGCAGAAGACGGCCGAACTCGTCACCCTCGCCAAGGGATTGGCCCACGGCACCGGCGCCATCACCGCGGAGCTGTCGGCGAACCGGGCGGACCTGGCCTCCCGGGCCAGTTCGCCCATCACCCGGGACCCGGCGGTGCGCGCGCGTGCCGAGGCGGTGACGGACGCCGACGCGCGCCGCTCGCAGCCGTACCCGGAGCGGGCCGCGGCCCAGCGGGCGCACCTGCGGCTGCCGCTGCTGCCCACGACGACCATCGGCTCGTTCCCGCAGACCGGTGAACTGCGCGCCGCGCGGGCCGACTTGCGGGCCGGCCGGATCGACACGGCCGGCTACGAGGACCGCGTCAGGGCGGAGATCCAGGAGGTGGTCTCCTTCCAGGAGAAGACCGGCCTCGACGTCCTGGTGCACGGCGAGCCCGAGCGCAACGACATGGTGCAGTACTTCGCCGAGCGGCTCACCGGCTACCTCGCCACCCAGCACGGCTGGGTGCAGTCCTACGGCACCCGGTACGTGCGTCCGCCGATCCTCGCCGGGGACATCTCCCGCCCCGGGCCGATGACGGTGCGCTGGACGTCGTACGCCCAGTCGCTGAGCGACCGCCCGGTCAAGGGCATGCTGACCGGCCCCGTCACCATGCTGGCGTGGTCGTTCGTCCGCGACGACCAGCCCCTCGGCGACACCGCCCGGCAGGTCGCCCTCGCCCTGCGCGACGAGGTGGCCGACCTGGAGGCGGCGGGCACCTCCGTCATCCAGGTGGACGAACCCGCGCTGCGTGAGACCCTGCCGCTGCGGGCCGCCGGTCACCCGGCCTACCTGGAGTGGGCCACGCGGGCGTTCCGGCTCACCACCGCCGGGGTGCGCCCGGACACCCAGATCCACACGCACATGTGCTACGCCGAGTTCGGTGACATCGTCCAGGCCATCGACGACCTCGACGCCGACGTCATCAGCCTGGAGGCGGCCCGCTCGCACATGCAGGTCGCCCGGGAACTGGCCGCGCACGGCTACCCCCGCGAGGCCGGGCCCGGGGTGTACGACATCCACTCCCCGCGCGTCCCGGACACCGAGGAGGTGGCGGCGCTGCTGCGCACCGGCCTGAAGGCGATCCCCGCCGAGCGGCTGTGGGTGAACCCCGACTGCGGCCTGAAGACCCGCGGCTGGCCGGAGACCCGCACCTCCCTGGAGCACCTGGTCGCCGCCGCCCGCACCGTCCGGGCGGGACTGCCGGCGCCGCGGGACTGATCCGGTGAACCGTCTCCGCCGGGCGCCCGGCCGGGCCCGGCGGAGCGTTCACGGTGATCGCCGACCGCGCAGGGTGAGCGGTGGTGGCCGCCTGTGCGCACCGGGCCCCGGACGCGTGCGGTTGTCGTCCGTCGTACGGCACGGGATGCTGAGGAGGGCGTACGGGCGTACGAAGGGAAGCGGGGTCATGGAGCGTTTTCCGGACGGGGCCGACGTCGACTTCCACAGCCCCCTGGACCTGTCCAGAGCCGCTGCCGCCGTCCTGGACGCCGAAGGCCGGGTCTCCGGGTGGGGGCCTTCGGCCGAGCGGCTGCTGGGCCACGCGCCCGAGGAGGTGCTCGGGCTGCCGGCCGCCCGGCTGCTCGCGGCGGAGCCCGCGCAGCGCCTGTCCGCCCTCTGCCGCGCGCAGGGCCCCCGCAGCACGGTCCTGGAGCTGCGCTGCCGGGACGGACGCGCCCTGCGCGCGGCCGTGACGTTCAGCCCGCTGGCGCACCAGGGCGCCGCGGCGACGGTCGTGGTGGCGGCCGACCTGGAGGCGCTGCGCGGCTGGGAGGCGCAGCTGGCGATGCTCCAGGGCCTGGCGACCGAGTCCGACGTGGGTCTGACGATCTTCGACACGCGGGCACGGGTCGTGTGGGGCAACGTCTCCACCGACCTGGAGCTGGGCGGGATCGCCCAGTACGTGGGCCGGCCGGCCGGTGACCTGTTCCCCGAGGGCGAGTTCATCTCCCGGCACCATCCTCCGGACGAGGACCGGATCATCGAGCACGTGCTGACCACGGGCGAGCCGATCACGGGCATGCACTACCGGGGGCGGGCCCCCTCCGACCCGGTGCGCGAGCACGTCTGGTCCTGTTCCTACCACCGGCTGGTGGACGCCCGCGGTGAACCGCTCGGGCTGTTCGAGGAGTCCCTGGACATCACCGACCGCTACCGCGCCCAGGAGCGGCTGTCGCTGCTGGTGCGGGCCGGGAAGCGGATCGGGGCCTCGCTGGACGTGCGCCGCACCGCCGCCGAGCTGGCGGACGTGGCGGTGCCGCAGCTGGCCGACGAGGTGCTGGTCGAGCTGCCGCCCGCGGTCATCGAGGGGCGCCGGCCGCCGACGGGCTCGGCGCCGGGGCACAGTCTGCTGCGTATGCACGGCCGGAGCCCGGAGGAGTTCCGGACCAGCCCCGTCTCGTACCCGCCGTCCTCGCCGCAGGCGATGAGCCTGGCCACCAGCCGCCCCGTGCTCGACACCGCGCCGCCGGACGGCACCGGCCCGGCCGCCGCCCACTCCTGCCTCTTCGTCCCGCTGGTCACCCGCGACGCGGTCCTCGGCCTCGCCACCTTCCGGCGCACCGGCAACCCCGACCCCTTCGGGCCCGAGGAGCAGGCGCTCGCCGTGGAACTGGCCGAGCGGGCCGCCGTCGGCATCGACAACGCCCGCCGCTACACCAGTCAGCAGGCGGCGGCCCTGGTCCTGCAACGCAGTCTGCTCCCCCAGCACCTGCCCGAGCAGAGCGCGGTGGACGTGGCGTACCGCTATCTGCCCGCCGACAGCCGGGTGGGCGTGGGCGGGGACTGGTACGACCTGATCCCGCTGTCCGGTGCCCGGGTGGGCCTGACCGTCGGTGACGTGGTGGGGCACGGCGTGCACGCGGCGGCCACCATGGGCCGGCTGCGCGCCACCGTACGGACGCTCGCCCTGCTGGACCTGGACCCGGCCGAGCTGCTCACCCGGCTGGACGGCCTGGTCGCGCAGGAGGCGGAGCCGGACACGGACGACGGGCTCGGCGACGAGACACTCGGGGTCACCTGCCTCTACGCGATCTACGACCCGGTCAGCGGCCGGTGCGTGTGGGCGAGCGCCGGCCACCCGCCGCCGATCGTGGCCGACGCGAGCGGCGCGGTGGCCTGGTCCTCGCTCGCCCCCGGGCCGCCCCTCGGCCTCGGCGGGCTGCCGTACGAGAACGTCGAGCTGAGCCTGTCGGACGGCAGTGTGATGGCGTTCTTCACCGACGGGGTGGTGGAGGACCGGCGTACCGACATCGACAGCGGTATCGACCGGCTGTCGCAGGTGCTCGCCTGGCAGCGCTCCCCGCTGGAGGAGCTGTGCGACCGGGCGCTGTCGGCGCTGCCGCCCGGCCCGCAGTCCGACGACGCCACCCTGCTGCTGGTGCGCGCCCGGCGGCTGGCCGACGCGGACGTGGCGGACCTGGAGCTGCCGCCCGACCCGACCGTGGTGGCGCACGCCCGCGCCCGCACCGAACGCCAACTGGCGGACTGGGGCCTGTCCGAGCTGTCCTTCACCGCCGCCCTGGTGGTGAGCGAACTCGTCACCAACGGCATCCGGTACGCCACCGGTCCCGTCACGCTCCGCCTGATCAGGGACCGCGCCCTGCTCTGCGAGGTCTCCGACAACGCCCACACCGCCCCGCACGTCCGCCGCGCCCGCCGCGACGACGAGGGCGGCCGGGGCCTGTTCCTGGTGGCCCAGCTGACCCAGCGCTGGGGTACGCGGTACACGTCGTCCGGCAAGACGATCTGGGCGGAACTGGCGCTGCCGTAGGGGGCGGGGGTGGGTGGTCAGAGGCCCAGTACGGCGCGGGCGGTGAGGAAGTAGATGACCAGACCGGTGGCGTCGACCAGGGTCGTGACCATCGGCGCCGACACCACCGCGGGGTCGATGCCGAGGCGCTTGGCGAGCAACGGCATGGTGCCGCCCACGGTCGCTGCCCAGCCGCAGATGATGACCAGCGCCACGGCGACCACGACAGCGATGTGCACACCGACGAACAGGGTGCCCAGTACCAGCCCGAGGAGCGCCAGGATCGCGCCGAGCACCACACCCACCCGGCACTCCCGCCATACCACCGTCGGCAGGTCGGACACCCGCACCTCCCCCACGGCCAGCGCTCGCACGGCAGCGGTCGCCGCCTGCGCACCGGCGTTGCCGCCCGTGCCGATCAACAGGGGGATGAACGTGGCCAGTTGGGTCACCTGCTCCAGGGTGCTCTCGAAGGCCTCCGTCACGGTCACCGTCAGCGTCGCGGCGATCAGCAGGAGCAGCAGCCACACCACGCGGTACCGCGCGAGCCGCCACACGGTGGCCGCCAGGTAGTGGCCGGTCCAGGGCTCGGTGCCGGACTGCCGGGCGATGTCCTCGGTGTCCGAGTCCTCGATCACCTCGACGGCGGCGTCGACGGTGAGCAGCCCCACGAGCCGCTCCTCGCCGTCCACGACGGGCACGGCGAACGCCCCGGTCTCCCGCATCAGCCGCGCCACCCCCTCGGCGGGGTCGTCGGGGCGCGCGCGGGCGGCCGGCGTCGCGGCGTGGGCGGCGACGGCGTCCTCGGGCGCGCCGAGCACCAGGTCCCGCAGGGCGACCATGCCGTTCGGCCGGCCCGCCGGGTCCACCACCGGAAGGGCGTACAGGGTGTCGGCTTCGGCCCCCCGGTCGTGGATCACCCTCAGAGCCTGACGTACCGTCATGTCGGTTTCGAGCACGAGGAATCGGGTCGTCATATGACGGCCGACCGAGTCCTCCGGGCAGGAGGCCGGGGAGGAAGCCGGGCAGGAGGCCGGGCTGGAGGGCGACTCGGAGGGCAGCGCGCTCTCGGGCGCGCCGAGCCGGGTGTTCCGAAGCCCGAGGGGCGGCTGGATGTACGTCACGGCGAGATCACCTCGGCAGAACGGTCTGATGGGTGGCTGCTGCTCGGAGGCGCGCACCGGAACCGTCACCGACGGGTGGGGGTGAGCTGCGGAACGTCAGGGCTCACGCGGGTGGAGGGCCACGGTACGCGGGGGCGGACTCGGAGGTTCGCTCTGCACGGCGAACCACCTCCCTCCGGTACGCGGCGCTCGGACTGACGGACAGTCGGGCTGACAGACAGATCGTGCGCACCGCGTCCGGCGGACGCGAGCCGCGGGGACGATCTGCGGGGTTTCTTCCACGCCGGACGTGCCGGCTGAAGGAAGCGTGCACGTGCTCCCGTGCCGCCCCGGCGGGTCGGGGAGCCCGCCGGGACGGCACGTCACGGTCAGGCGTGCTGGACCAGTGCGAAGGTCACGCCTGCCGGGTCCGTCAGCACGGCGACGCGTCCGACGCCGGGCAGCTCGGTGGGGACGGTGACGACCCTGCCGCCCAGGGAGGCCGCCGTGACGGCCGCGCCGTCGATGTCCTCGACGCCGAAGTGCAGGGTCCAGCCGGCCGCGCTCTCGGGCCCGCTGGTGACAGCGCCGAACTCCACGACACCCCCGGCGAAGGTCAGGTGCGCGGCGGCGCCCCCCGCCGGTGCGGGCACGGTCGACGTCCAGCCGAAGACCTGCGCGTAGAACGCCCTGGCACCCTCGACGTCCGGGGTGCGCAAGCCGTACCAGGACGGCGCGCCCGACTCCCGCACCAGGCCGGAACCGATGTGCTTGTCCGGCTCCCAGGCGCCGAAGAGCGCACCGTCGGGCGCCCGGTACACGGCGGCGGTGCCGGCCGGCCCCACCTTGGTGGGCGGACTCACCACCCGGCCGCCCGCCTGCTCGACCGCCTTCGTCGTCGCATCCAGGTCCTCCGACATGAAGTAGACGCTCCAGCCGGCCGAGTGCTCCTGGCCCTCACGCAGCGCCACCGCGCCTACGATCTTCTCTCCGTTCAGCGTGAAGTTCACGTAGCCGCTGGGGAGTTCGAGGGCTTCCCAGTCGAAGAGCGAGCCGTAGAAGGTGCGGGCGCCGGGGACGTCGGTGGTGTCGAGGTCCGCCCAGCAGGGGGCGCCGGCCGGGTGACGAGAGATCTTCATCGGTTCTCCTCGGGTCGCAGCGACTGATCTTCTCTCAGCGTGGCCGTAGCCGACGGACGGCTCCAGCCGGCGCCGGCAACTAGCCGATTCCTGCCGCGTGCGGGGCCGTTCGCGGTGATTTCGTGCATCGCGAACGGCTCGGCCCGCTCATCGGATGTGCAGGTGGTCGAGGTACGCGCGCACGTTGCGGGAGGTCTCGGCCACGCTGTCGCCA
>NZ_JANUGP010000080.1 GCF_024753135.1 Streptomyces pyxinicus
CCGGGGCGGCACTGGACGTCGAGGCTGACGCCGACACGGGGGGCACGGCATGAGCGGTGACGGCAAGGACCTGAAGACGCGGGGCCTCGACCTGATCGCCAAGGGGCTGACCGAGGCGCTGGGCGAGCTGAAGGAGCTGGGCATGGTCGGTGAGGCCGGCGCCGGGCGCGGCTTCTCCGGCCTCGCCCTGTCGGGTCTCGAACTGGGCCACGAGGGGCTGACGGGGGAGTTCACGTCGTTCTGCGAGCGCTGGGAGTGGGGGGTGCGGTCCCTGATCGGCGAGGGCAACGGGTTCGCCGTGAAGACGGGGCTGTCCGCGGGGACGTACTACGAGACCGAGCAGTACGTGGAGGGCAGCTTCAAGGTCGCCGCCAACGCGGCCGTCGGCGATCCGTACGCCTCCGAGGAGGACGTCGAGAAGAAGGGCTGGGGCGACATCGCCAAATCCGGTGTCTACGGCGGTGACGTGGACTACAGCAAGGAATCCCTCGACCGGGCCCTCGACACCG
>NZ_JANUGP010000081.1 GCF_024753135.1 Streptomyces pyxinicus
CAACGTGGCTTCGATTTCGCCGAGTTCGATGCGTTGGCCGCGGAGTTTGACTTGGTGGTCGGTGCGGCCGAGGTAGGTGAGGGTGCCGTCGGGGTTGCGGCGGGCGAGGTCGCCGGTGCGGTACATGCGGGTGCCGGGGGGTCCGTAGGGGTCGGCGGTGAAGCGTTCGGCGGTCAGGGCCGGTTGGGTGATGTATCCGCGGGCGAGTTGGGTGCCGGAGAGGTACAGCTCGCCGGGGACGCCGACGGGGGCCGGCTGGAGGCGGGCGTCGAGGATGTGGACCCGGGTGTTCCAGACGGGTGAGCCGATCGGTATGGAGGAGGAGTCGGTGCCGGGAAGGGCGGGGGCGCGGGTGACGTCGACGGCGGCTTCGGTGGGGCCGTAGAGGTTCTCCAGGGCGATCTGGCGCTGTCCGGCCGACGCGTGGAAGCGGGCCACCAGGTCGGTCGGGAGGGCCTCGCCACTGCACACCACCAGCCGCAGG
>NZ_JANUGP010000082.1 GCF_024753135.1 Streptomyces pyxinicus
GTCAGGGCGGGGCTGTAGGCCGCGCCGCCCGCGCACGGGCCGAGCATCACGCTGATCTGCGGGATGACACCGGACGCCCTGGTGTTGCGCTGGAAGATGCCGCCGTACCCGGCGAGCGCGCTGACGCCCTCCTGGATACGCGCGCCCGCGCCGTCGTTCAGGGAGACCAGCGGGGCACCGGCCGCGATGGCCATGTCCATGATCTTGTGGATCTTGGTGGCGTGGGCCTCGCCCAGCGCGCCGCCGAAGATCCGGAAGTCGTGGGCGTAGACGAAGACCGTGCGGCCCTCGACCGTGCCCCAGCCGGTGACCACACCGTCCGTGTACGGCTTCTTCGCCTCAAGACCGAACCCGCTCGCGCGGTGCCGGCGAAGCTGCTCGACCTCCTGGAAGGACCCGGAGTCGAGGAGCAGCTCGATCCGCTCCCGCGCCGTCAGCTTGCCCTTGGC
>NZ_JANUGP010000083.1 GCF_024753135.1 Streptomyces pyxinicus
GCGCCGTCCGCCGGAAAGGCCGTAGACCATGTCCACTCCGTCCACCACCCGCACCGGCACACCCCGCGAACTCAAGCAGGAACGCGCCGTCCGCACCCGCGCCCAGGTCCTGCACACCGCCGCCCGCCTCTTCGCCGAACGCGGCTACGAAGCCACCTCCGTCGTCGACATCGCCGAACACGTCGGCATGACCAAAGGCGCCGTCTACTTCCACTTCAAGAACAAAGAAGCCATGGCCATCGCCGTCGTCGAGGACAACTACCACCGCTGGCCCGCACTCCTCGAAGAAGTCCGCACCCAGAACCTCGACCCCCGCGACACCATCTACGCCCTCCTCGACCGCACCACCGAAGCCTTCCGCACCG
>NZ_JANUGP010000084.1 GCF_024753135.1 Streptomyces pyxinicus
TGTGTCCAGTACGGGCTCATTGACGATCATATGGTGGGTGACCCTCCGATCTGCGGGTTGGACGGTCGCAGGACGGTGAAGACATGCGCGGGCCTATGACCCGGTTTGAGGCGCACATAGTTGGCCCTGCCCCAGTGGTAGGTCTCGCCGGTGAGCTCGTCGCGCACCGGCACGGACTCGTGCCAGTCCAGGCCGAGTTGCGGCATGTCCAACGAGACCGTGGCCTCCTGGGTGTGGTGGGGGTCGAGGTTGGCGACCACGAGCACCGTGTTCGATCCGCTCCGCTTCGAGTAGGCGATCACCGCGTCCTGGTCGGCGTGGTGGAAGTGGATGTCCCGCAGCTGCCGCAGGGCGGGACTGTG
>NZ_JANUGP010000085.1 GCF_024753135.1 Streptomyces pyxinicus
GGTGTCCAGCACGGGTTCGTTGACGGTCATGAGGCTGCGGGCCCTTCGGTCTGGGGCGTGGACCGCCCGACGCGGAGCACGTGCGCCGGCGTCCGGCCGGGCGTGAGACGCACGTAGTTGCTGCTGCCCCAGTGGTACGTCTCGCCCGTCAGTTCGTCGTGCACGACAAGGGCGGCGTCCCGGTCCAGGCCGAGTTGCGGCATGTCCAACGAGACCGTGGCCTCCTGGGTGTGGTGCGGGTCGAGGTTCACGACCACGAGGACCGTGTCCGTCCCCGTGCTCTTGCTGTAGGCGAGCACGGAGTCGTTGTCGGTCCGGTGGAAACGCAGGTTCCGCAGGCGCTGTAGCGCGGGGTGCTC
>NZ_JANUGP010000086.1 GCF_024753135.1 Streptomyces pyxinicus
TTCTGTACCTTCTGGAGCAGGTTGACGACCTGGGCCTGGATGGAGACGTCCAGGGCGGAGACGGGTTCGTCGGCGACGATCAGCTTCGGTTCCAGGGCGAGGGCGCGGGCGACGCCGATGCGCTGGCGCTGGCCGCCGGAGAACTCGTGCGGGAAGCGGTTGAAGTGCTCGGGGTTCAGGCCCACGATTTCGAGGAGTTCGCGGACCCGCTTCTCCCGGCCACCGGGCGGGTTGATGCCGTTGATCTCCATCGGACCCGAGATGATCTTGCCGACCGTCTGCCGCGGGTTCAGCGA
>NZ_JANUGP010000087.1 GCF_024753135.1 Streptomyces pyxinicus
CCGGCACGATCCCGCGCACCGGCGGGAACACCATCCCCTCCTCGCCGTCCGCGCAGTCCAGCGCCACCCCGCAGGGCACCCCGGCCGCCGGAACCGCCACATCCAGCAGCCGGGCACCGAGAACCCTCTGGTACGTCCACTCACGCGCCGCCTCACCACGCGCCACCGCGTACCGGGCCAGCGCCTGCTCGTCGGAGAAGGCCAGGAGGAAACGGATGCCGTTGACGTCCGCCGTCA
>NZ_JANUGP010000088.1 GCF_024753135.1 Streptomyces pyxinicus
TCAGTGCTGTGGGAGGAGGGCGCGGAGGGTGATGTGGCGGAGTTCGTGCCAGCGTTCGGTGAGGTCGGTGCGGTGGTGGAGGACGTCGGAGAGGTGCTGCATGCCGTAGAAGCTGGCGACGGTGATGCGGGCGGCGGCTTGGGGGGTGGTGTCGGGGGTGAGCTGGCCGGCTTGCCGGGCTTCTTGGAAGAGGGTGGTGAGGAGGTCGATCCAGCCGATGTA
>NZ_JANUGP010000009.1 GCF_024753135.1 Streptomyces pyxinicus
CGAGTACGGGTCCTGGAAGATCATCTGGATCTCGGAGCGGATCGGCGCCAGCTCTTTGCGCGAGGCGTGGCTGATGTCCCGGCCCTGGTAGGTGATCGTGCCGCTGGTCGGCTCCATCAGCCGGGTGATCAGCCGGCCGGTGGTCGACTTGCCGCAGCCCGACTCGCCGACCAGACCGAAGCTCTCGCCCGCGTGCACGGTCAGGTCCAGGCCGTCCACGGCCTGTACGGCGCCCACGGTACGGCGGATCGGGAAGCCGCCCTTGACCGGGAAGTGCTTGGTCAGCCCCGAGACCCGCAGCAGCGGCTCCCCGTCCGCGCCGGCGCTCTTCTCGCGGGGGGCCGGGAGGACCAGGTCCTCTTTCATGACGGTGTCCTCCTATGACCTAGCCCAGTCGGGGCTTGATCTCCTCGACGAAGATGGTCCGCTTCTGGTCGGCGGTGAGATGGCAGGCCGACGCCCGGTCCGGGCCCAGCAGCGGGCGCTCGTTCACACAGCGACCGGCGCCCGCCACCCGGTCCTGGAAGGTGCAGCGCGGGTGGAAGCGGCAGCCGGACGGCGGGTTGAGCAGCGAGGGCGGGGATCCGGGGATCGGGGACAGCTGGGCGTGCGGGTCGGAGTCGAGGCGCGGCATCGAGTTGAGCAGACCCCAGGTGTAGGGGTGCTGGGGCGCGCGCAGCACCTGGTCCGTCGTGCCGCGCTCCACCGCGCCGCCCGCGTACATCACCATGATGTCGTCGGCCATGTCGGCGATCACGCCGAGGTCGTGGGTGATGAAGACGATGCCGGAGCCGAACTCCTGCTGGAGGTCCTTGAGCAGGTCGAGGATCTGGGCCTGGACCGTCACGTCGAGGGCCGTCGTCGGTTCGTCGGCGATCAGCAGGTCGGGGTCGCAGACCAGGGCCATGGCGATCATCGCCCGCTGGCGCATACCGCCGGAGAACTGGTGCGGGTAGTCCCCCGCGCGCTCCCGGGGGTTGGGGATGCCGACCTTGCCGAGCATGTCCACGGCGCGCGCCCAGGCCACCTTCTTGGCGGCGCCGGTGTGCTTCATGTACGGCTCGGCGATCTGCCGGCCCACGGTGTAGTACGGGGAGAGCGCGGTGAGCGGGTCCTGGAAGATCATGGCGACCTTGTTGCCGCGCAGCTTCTCCATCTCGGACTCACGGGCCGTGATCAGCTCCTGGCCGTCCAGCAGGATCTCGCCCTCGACCGTGCTGAACATCGGGTTGTGCAGGCCGAGGATGGTCAGGTTGGTCACCGACTTGCCGGACCCGGACTCGCCCACGATGCCCAGCGTCCTGCCGCGCTCCAGGTCGAAGGAGAGCCCGTCCACGGCCTGGACGACGCCGTCCTCGGTCTTGAAGCTGACGTGCAGGTCCCGTACCGAGAGCAGGGGCCCGGTGCCGGCCGGGTTCGGAGCGCCGGCTTCCTTGGTGAGAGTGGTCACGACAGTGCTCCTAGGCGAGCCGCACGCGCGGGTCGATGAAGGCGTAGGCGGCGTCGACGATGATGTTGAACAGCAGGATCATGGTGGCGGAGAAGAGCATCACGCCGAGCAGCAGCGGAAGGTCGCTGAAGAAGACGGACTGCACGGCGAGCTGGCCCAGGCCCGGCAGCGAGAAGGTGTACTCGGTGATGATGGCGCCGCCGAGCAGCGAGCCGAGGTCGATGCCGAAGATGGTGACGATCGGGATCAGCGAACCGCGCCAGGCGTAGCGGAAGAAGACGTACCGCCGGGACATGCCCTTGGCGCGGGCGGTGCGGACGTGCTCCTCCTGGAGCTGTTCGATCATCGAGGACCGCGACATACGGGTGTACTGCGCCGCGAAGATCGTGGAGAGGACCACCCACGGGATGATCAGTCCCGCGAACCAGGTGGCGGGGTCCTTGGTGAAGTCGGTGTACGACGGCTTGTCGAACCAGTGGGTCTGGTAGACGAGGATGGCCAGCGCGAGCGGGCCGAGGAAGTAGATCTGCAACGCGCTGACGATCATGGCGCCGCCGGTCGCCGCCTTGTCGATCAGCGTGCCGCGCCGCCAGGCGGCGAGCAGCCCGGTGCCGAGCCCGACGATCAGGAAGCACACGGCCGCGCCGAGGGTGAGCGAGACGGTGGTGGGCAGCCGGTCCATCAGCGTGCCCCAGACCTGCTCGTTGGTGTGGTACGAGTAGCCGAAGCAGGGGGCGGGGCACGGGCCCTGGGCGAACTGGTCGCTGCCCATGACGAGGTTGTGCAGGAAGATGCCGTACTGCTCGGGGATGGACTTGTCCAGGCCGAGCACGTGATGGATGTTCGCGATGCTGTCCGGGTTGCAGGTCTTGCCGCACATCAGCAGTGCCGGGTCCCGGGGCACCCCGAAGAACAGCAGGAACGTGACGATGCTCAGCAGGAACAGGATGACGACGGCACCGATGATCCGGCGGACGAGGAAGCGCAGCATGACAGGTGGCAGCTCTCAGACGTCGGCGGTCCGGGCGGTACCCGGCGCACCCGTGGGGTGAGGGCGCGCCGGGTACCGGCGGTGGACGGTTACTTGATGTAGAGACGACGCGGGTCGATGCCGCCGATCACGTCGTCGTAGACGAGCCCGCCGACCTTGGACCCGGCGATCTGGGTCTGCTTGTAGTAGGCGGTCGGGACGACGTTGACGACGTCCTTGACGATGTACTGGTCGAGCTTCTCCCACTCGGCCGCCGACTTGACCGGGTCGGTGATCTTGTTGATCCGGTCGATCTCGCTGTTGACCTTCGGGTCGTTGACCTGCGAGTAGTTCTGCGCGCCGTCGGCGATCACGCGGCCGTCGTACAGCGGCGGGATCACGGTCGAGGCGGACGGCCAGTCGGCGCCCCACGCGGTGTGGAAGATGTCGTAGGTGTTGTTCAGCTTGGAGACCTGGTCGTAGAAGGTCTCGGCCGGGATCTCCTGGCGCTGGACGTTGAAGCCGGCCTTCTTCAGGCCCGCCGCCATGGCGGTGGAGTACTGCTGGCCCTCAGGGGTGTTGATGTAGCCGAAGGTCAGCTTCATGTTGAGCTTGCCGGCCTTCTTCAGCAGTTCCTTGGCCTTCTCCGGGTCACCGGCCGGCTTCTTCTTCTTGCCGAACGGGTCGAAGGCGGAGTCGTAGCCGGAGACGGTCGGGGAGATCAGCCCGCCCGCGACCTCCATGGCGTCGTTGCCGCCGTAGGCACGCACGAAGGGGGTGATCGGCAGGGCGTAGGCGATGGCCTCGCGGACCGTCTTGTCCTTCATGGCCGGGTGGCTCATGTTGATGTTCATCTGGCCCACGTACGGCTGGTAGCCGGAGACAGTGCGGGACTTGAGCTTCGCGTCGCGCAGCACCTGGGACAGGTTGCCCGCGTCCACCTGGTTGTTGAAGCTGACGCCGGTCTGGTCCGCGCCGCTGTCGGCGAGCAGGGCCTTGGTGGAGGTCTCGAACTGCTGGTTGAACGTGATGTTGAACTTGTCCACGTACTGGTGGCGGATCGGGTCCGTCTTCGGGTCCCAGTTGGTGTTCTTGACCAGCACCATCGACTTGCCGGACTTGAACGACTGGACCTTGTAGGGGCCGGTCGTGACCGGCGCCTTGTCGTACTTCTCCTTGGTGTCGCCCTTCTCCGAGACCACCGCGTAGCCCGCCATGGCCAGCGCGTAGGGCAGGTCGGGGTGCGGGGTCTTGAAGTGGAAGACGATCGTCTTGTCGTCCGGCGTCTCCAGCAGGGAGCCGGGCAGGTGCTTGCCGTTGTACGGGCCGTCCTTGAGGAGCTTGCGGTAGGCCGTGCCCGGGGTGTCGGCCAGCCACTGCTGGAGGTAGGTCGGGCCCTGGTTGATGAAGGGCGCGAACAGGCGCTCGACGGTGTGCCTGACGTCCTTGGACGTGATCGGCGAGCCGTTGGCGAACTTGATGCCGTCCTTGAGGGTGTACTTCCAGGTCTTGCCGCCGTCGGTGGTGGTGCCCGCGTCGGTGGCGAGGTCGCCGACCACCTCGTGCTTGCTGCCGTCGCCGCTGGTGGCCTTGTAACCCGTCAGGCCGCGGTGGATGAGGGAGGCGAGGGAGCCCTCGTCCGAGACGTAGATCTGGGCCGGGTCGAGGTGGGCGTAGCTGTCGCGCTGGAGCACCTCCATCGTGCCGCCGGACTTGGCGCCGGGCACGTCCGCGGCCGGGCCGGTGGAGTCGGCGGCGTCGCCGAACCTGATGGACGCCTGCTGCCGCTTGGCGTTCTCCTGCTGCTTCTTGTCGTCGCCGCTGCCGTCGCTGCCGCCCTTGCTGCAACCGGTGAGCACAAGCGCTCCGGCCGCGAGCACGGAGAGTGCGCCGTAGACATGGCGTCCGCCCCTACTCATCACGAAGATTCCCACCCATCTGTGTGTCACCAGTGCGCTGTGTGTGTCACCAGTGCGAAAAGAAAACTGCGGTAAGCGCAGTCGGAGAGAACGGAACTGACGTCCCGTGTGATTGCGGTGCTGAGGTCAGCGCGCGGTCTTGGGATCGAATGCGTCTCTGACCGAGTCCCCGAGCAGGTTGAACGCGACGACGAAGATGATCATCGAGATGCCGGGGAAGAACATGTAGGTGATGTCGTTCTGCATCACCAGTTCGGTGGACGCCTTGGAGAACATCTGCCCCCAGTCCGGCGTCGGTTCGACGATGCCGACGCCCAGGTAGGACAGGCCGGCCTCGGCGGTCACGAAGCCCGGGAGCAGGTACGTCGACTGCACGAGCAGCGGGGTGACGATGTTCGGCAGGATCTCCTTGCGGATGATCCGCCACGGCGAGGCCCCGCTGACCTTGGCCGCCTCGATGAACTCCCGTTCCCGCAGGGCGAGTGCGGTGCCGCGCAGCAGGCGCCCGAGGCCCATCCAGCCCAGGAACCACTGGACGAGGATCAGCGCCACCACCCGGACGTAGGTGGGGGTCTCGTCACGGGGGCTGACGAACAGCGAGACCACGACCGGCATGCTCGCGATGAAGAACAGCTGCGCGGGGAAGGCGAGCAGGAAGTCGATGAACCGGCCGAGGAAGTAGTCGGTCTTGCCGCCGACATAGCCGGCGGTGACGCCGAGCAGAATGCCGGTGACGACCACGGCGAGGGTGACGGCGACCGAGATCATCAGCGAGGTGCGGATGCCGTAGATCAGCTTGGTGAAGACGTCGTAGCCGTTGCCGGGTTCCAGGCCGAACCAGAACTCGCCGCTGATACCGCCGTTGGGCTGCACCGGCACGCCCGCGCTGTCGAACAGCTCCGGGCGCTCGTCCGCGTACACCGTGTACGGGTTCTTGCCGTAGAGCTTGGAGATCAGCGGGGCCAGCAGGCCGACCAGGAAGAAGAAGCCCACGACGTAGGCCGAGATCACGCCGGTGCGGTCTCGCTTGAATCGCGTCCACATCAGCTGGCCGGGTGACCGGCCTTCGAGCTTGACGGTGTCGCTCTTCGTCTCCGGCTGCGGTTCGCCGTCGACGACGACCGACGTCCCGCCGCCCTCAATGTCGATAGGACTTGTCACGGTTCGTCCGTTTCACAGGTATGGGTGTGAGAGGTGCCCGGGCATGCCGGGGCCGCGCGGAACCGCAGTCGGACGCGCGTAGTTCTACAGCCGAATCACACCGCTGGAAGCGACGAACTGACCCACCTGGTGCTTGTGACACCGCGCATGGGGGGTTCCTCCTCATGACTTCACGTGTTCACCAACAGGAGGGGGTTACCGTCTACCCTCCGACACCCCTGACGGAGGGTCAGACACCCCCTGGTGCTCGTGAGTCGGCGCGCTGTCCCCACAGCACGAGACCCATTGACCCGAGCGCTACGCGGCTAACTATCTGCCATGAGCCAGGTGGCGACCACCGTCTTTAAATCTCAATTCAGTCACGGCTGCGCCGGAGAACTTCCAAAAACTGGACAAACTGTTCGAGGGGAGAAGGCCACGAAACGGACGTGTTACATGGCTATCGGTCCAGGATCTCCGCATTTCGGACACCGAACCCCGGGTGTTCGATCATCCGTCACCGGAAAACGGGTTGAAAAAAGCCCGGGTCCCCCCAACGGGGGGGACCCGGGCTCAAATGCCCCTCGGTCAGCCGTGCTTGGCGCGGCTCGCGGCGCGGGCGCGTTCGCGCTGGTCGAGGTTGACCTTGCGGATGCGGACGGCCTCCGGGGTCACCTCGACGCACTCGTCGTCGCGGCAGAATTCCAGCGACTGCTCAAGCGACAGCTTGCGCGGCGGGACGATCGCCTCGAAGGAGTCGGCCGAGGACGACCGCATGTTGGTGAGCTTCTTTTCCTTGGTGATGTTGACGTCCATGTCGTCGGAACGGGAGTTCTCGCCGACGATCATGCCCTCGTACACCTCGGTGCCCGGGTCCACGAAGAGGACGCCGCGCTCCTGGAGGTTGGTCATGGCGAACGCGGTGACGGCGCCGGAGCGGTCGGCGACCAGCGAGCCGTTGTTACGGGTCTGCAGCGCGCCGAACCAGGGCTCGTGGCCCTCGTGGATCGAGTGGCCGATACCGGTGCCGCGGGTCTGGGTGAGGAACTCGGTACGGAAGCCGATCAGACCGCGCGACGGCACGACGAACTCCATGCGGACCCAGCCGGAGCCGTGGTTGGACATGTTGTCCATCCGGCCCTTGCGGACACCCATGAGCTGCGTGACGGCGCCCATGTGCTCCTCGGGCACGTCGATCGTCATGCGCTCGACGGGCTCGTGGACCTTGCCGTCGACCTCCTTGGTGACCACCTGCGGCTTGCCGATGGTCAGCTCGAAGCCCTCGCGGCGCATCTGCTCGACCAGGATGGCCAGCGCCAGCTCACCGCGGCCCTGCACCTCCCAGGCGTCCGGGCGCTCGGTGTCGAGCACGCGCAGCGAGACGTTGCCGATCAGCTCGCGGTCGAGGCGGTCCTTGACCTGGCGGGCGGTGACCTTGCGGTCCTTGACGGCCGCCTTCGCGTCGGCGCCCTTGCCGGTGCCGCCCCGGCCGACCAGCGGCGAGGTGTTGGTGCCGATGACCATGGAGATCGCGGGCTCGTCGACGGTGATCAGCGGCAGCGCGACCGGGTTCTCCGGGTCCGCCAGCGTCTCGCCGATCATGATCTCCGGGATACCGGCGACCGCGCAGATGTCACCGGGGCCGGCCTTCTCGGCGGGCTTGCGGGTGAGCGCCTCGGTCATCATCAGCTCGGAGATGCGCACGTTCGCGATCGTGCCGTCGCGCTTGATCCAGGCGACGGTCTGACCCTTGCGCAGCTCGCCCTGCTCGACGCGGAGCAGCGCGATACGGCCGAGGAAGTTGTCCGCGTCCAGGTTGGTGACGTGCGCCTGGAGCGGGGCCTCCTCGTCGTAGGTCGGGGCCGGGATGTGCGCCAGGATGGTGGAGAAGAACGGCTCCAGGCTGTCGCTGTCGGCCGGGACCGTGCCGTCGTCCGGCTTGGTCAGCGAGGCGATGCCGTCACGGCCGCAGGCGTAGACGATCGGGAACTCGATCTGCTCCTCGTCCGCGTCCAGGTCGAGGAAGAGGTCGTACGTCTCGTTGACGACCTCGTCGATCCGGGAGTCCGGACGGTCCGTCTTGTTGATGCACAGGATCACGGGCAGCCGCTGCTGGAGGGCCTTGCGGAGCACGAACCGGGTCTGCGGCAGCGGACCCTCGGAGGCGTCCACCAGCAGCACGACACCGTCCACCATCGACAGACCGCGCTCGACCTCGCCGCCGAAGTCGGCGTGGCCGGGGGTGTCGATGATGTTGATCGTGATCGGGTCCCCGCCGTCCTTCGGGTGGTACTTGACCGCCGTGTTCTTGGCGAGGATCGTGATGCCCTTCTCACGCTCCAGGTCGTTCGAGTCCATGACCCGGTCGTCGACCTGGTCGAGCTGGTGGGCGGCGAACGCACCGGCCTGCTTCAGCATGCCGTCGACGATGGTCGTCTTGCCGTGGTCGACGTGGGCGACGATGGCGACATTGCGAATGTCGTGACGTGTCGCGGACACAGTCATATTGCGACGTACTCCCGGAGTGTGAGGAAGGCCCTCTAGGTACGTCCGTGTGACGCGGGCCCTGCCGGGCTTGACATGCCACGGCCTCACCCCATGTTACGTGGCCCCGAGGGGGGAGGCCTCCGCAGGGCCACGCGGCCCCTCGCGCGGGGCGCTCCCGGCTCAGCTGTGCGAGGGGCTCGGGGCGACCTTCGCCCCCTTCTTCAGGTAGCCCATGTCCTCGTAGACCGGTGTCTGGAAACCGAACGCCCCGGCGTTGACCAGGTTCTTCCTCACGCCCACCAGCTGGGGCCGCTGGTAGAGCGGGATCGAGCCTGCCGCCGCCCAGATCCGCGCGTCGGCCTTGCGGATCAGCGAGCGCGCCTCGCCCTCGTCCAGGGTGGCCGCCGCCTGGTCGAAGAGCTGGTCGACCTGGTCGGTACCGACCCGCGTGTAGTTCTGTTCGACGTTGACGGACCCGTCGGCCGAGGGCACCGGCTTGGCGTAGATGGGGCGGGCGTCGGTGGCCGGGAAGGCGGAGGCCGGCCAGGAGTAGAGGGCGAGGTCGTAGTCCCCGGAGGCGATGTGGTCCTTGAAGTAGCTCTCGTCCGACACCTTGGTGATCGTCGACCGGATGCCGACCCGCTCCAGCATCGCGCCGATCCGCTCGGCGACCGTGTTCAGCGTCTCGGAGCCGGGCCCGGAGGGCAGCACGAAGCGCAGCGCGAGCGGCTTGCCGTCCTTGGCGAGCGGCGCGGCGGGGGCGGCGGCCGGCGCGGCCGTGCCCTTGGGGGCGTAGGCACCGGGCGCGCCGCCGTGCTTGCCCTCCTGCGCGAGGTGCCGCTCGCCCTCCTCGCCGCCCTCGTGCTGCTTGCCCTTGCCGTCCTCGCCGACGATGTACTCGCCGTCCGTGCCGCCCTCGGACTTCTCCTCGTCCTTCTTCCCGCTGTCGCCGCTCTCCGGTCCGGCCGCCTTCTCCCCCTTCTTCGGCTCCTTGACCGGGCCGCCGGGCACCCAGCCGGCGTCGGCGAGCAGCGCCTGGGCCTCCTTGGTGTCCTGGCCGCCGACGGCACCGCTGCCGTCGGCGTAGGCGGGCTGCCCGGACAGGGCGAGGTGGCTGCCGACCGGTACGGCGGGCAGCCCGAGCGGGGTGAGGACCAGCCGGGCCAGTTCGTCGCGGTCCAGCGCGCGGGCGACGGCCCGGCGGACCCGCTCGTCGGTGAGCGGGCCGGAGGCGCCGTTGAGGGCGAGCTGGGTGTAGGCGGGCTCCAGCGAGCGGCGGACGTCGAAGTCCTTCAGCTCCTGCTGCTCCTTCAGGTACGTCGTGACGGCCTTGGCGAGCTTCTCGCGCCCGGCCTTCACCTTCCCGGAGGGGAAGCCGTGCGCGAGCGCCCAGGAGCGCAGCTTCTTCACGGAGGTCTTGCCGCTGCCCTGGAAGGGGGAACCGCTCTTGCCGCTGACGGCCAGGCCGATCCGCTGGGCCTCGGCGGCGTCGATCTCGGCGAGGTCCACGCTGCCGTCGGCGAGCGCGCCGGCCCGCTTGTCGCGGGAGACGGCGTGCAGCACGATCTCGTTCAGCTTGGCCGGCTCGCCCCACCAGCGCGGGTTGCGGGTGAGGACCACGTCCTTCTTCGCGGTGTCGACCTTGCCGACCCGGAAGGGCCCGGCGCTGACGTTCAGCTTGCGCCGGGCGCCGTCGTTGAAGGCGTCCGGGGTGCCCATGACGTCCTTCGGGTACAGCGGGGAGAACAGCGACTTCCAGTCGGCGTAGGGGCGCGAGAAGGTGACCTGGACCTGGAGGTCGTTGGCGCCGCGCTCGATCTTGGCGATGCGGTCGTACCCGGCGTTGCGGGCGGTCCAGTAGGCGCTGTCCTTGCCGGACAGGGCGCGCCACTGGGCGACGAAGTCGGCGGCGCCGATCTCCCGGCCGTCGCTCCAGACGGCCTGCTGGTTCAGCTTGTACTGGACCACCTGGCGCGGTTCGGTCTCGATGACCTTGGCCGACTCCAGGTAGGCGGGGTTGGCCACCGGGCGGCCGTCGGCGTCGAGCCGGAACATCGACGGCAGCACGGCCTGGGCGACCCGGGTGGTGCCGGCGTCGGCGTCGGCCTGGAAGGTGTTCAGCGTCTCCGGCACGGCGTCCACGGCCCACTTCAGGGTGCCGCCGTCGGCGACCTTGTCGCGGGCGACGAGGGCGATGTCCTGGCCCGCGAGGGGCTTGCTGGGCTCCTCGTCGGAGCCGCAGCCGGTGAGCAGCGGCACCGCGAGCGCGCCCGCGGTGAGGAAGGCGACCGAGCGCGTGACCGCGCGCGGACCGACGCCGTCGTAGGACATCTCTGCTACCTCCGGAAGGCCGCGGGCTCTGTGCTCACTTGTGTCGGTATGTGGAGCTGATCACTTATGGCGGTATATGGAGCTGATCAGATCTATGCGGCCACTGAAGAGGAAAGGTTCCGGCGAGGCCGGGAGACACGGCGGGACGGGGCGCCAAGCCCACCCGTGCGGCGCAACACCCGGGGCAGGCCGCCCGGTCGTGCCGGAGCCGTGTGCGTGTGGGGCACGCCGTGACCGGGCACGACGACATCACCTCGGTCCAGCGGTGCCTGGACGACCTCCACCGCCCGCCGGCCCGGCCTCGTCACCCTCTCGGACACGCCCTGCGACATCACCCTGCGGACGGACTCGGACGACGAGGGCCTGGGCGCCCGCGACCGCGGCGCCCCCTCAGCTCAGCGCCCATCCGCGCCGATCCGCGCCGGTCAGTCCACCCAGTCCCGCCGGTAGGCGCGCCAGTCCGCCTCGGTGGCCGCGAAGTCGACGTACAGGGCGACCCCGAAGCGGGCGCGGCCGGCGTCGGTGCGGGACAGGCCCAGCCGGACCCCGCGCACGGCGGCCGGGACGGTCTCGGCGTGCGCCCGGTGCCCGAAGCGGTTCTCGTGGTAGAAGGGCAGGCCCATGAGCAGGTCGGTGGAGTCCGGTGTGACCTCCAGCGCGAGGCTGGTCTGCTGGGCGACATAGCCGCCGTACAGGCTCTCCAGCGGCTGCATGGTGTCGTACGACATCACCGCGATCTGGTCGACACGGCGGGCCACCTGCCCGAAGAAGGCCTGCGACCACCACTTGGGGTGGCCGGTGGTGGCACCCCAGAAGGAGTGGAAGGCGGGCAGCGGGTCGATCTGGTGGGCGGCGACGGAGAGCAGGGCGTGCCGCTGCCGGGTCAGGGCGCGCAGCCGGTCCAGCAGGGCGAGGTAGTCGCGGTCGCCGGAGTGCAGGGGCTCCAGGTCGAAGTGGACGCCCTCGAAGCCGGCGTCCAGGATCCGGCGGGCCGAGCCGAGGATCGCGGCACGGGTCGCGGACCGCTCCAGCCGCATCCCGTCCGGGCTCTCGGTGGCCAGCTCGTCCCCGAGCCAGGCCTGCACCCGGACGCCGGGCAGCTCCCGGTGCACGGCCGCGATCAGCCAACGCGCCTCGTGGTAGGCCGAGTCGGGCAGGCTCCCGTCGTGCTCCAGCGGCCCGGAGTGCACGTACAGATCCCGGACCCCGGTCCCCCGCAACCTCCGCGCGAGCACCTCGACGTCCTGGTCCCTCTTCCGCCCGTCCACCCAGGCATGCCCCAGCCAGAGAGCGTCCCGGTGCCGGGTACGGGTGCCGGCGGCCGGATCACCGCTGTAGTTGACACGCAGGGCGGCTTCGGCGGTGAGGAGGGGGAGCAGGAGGAGGGCCAGTAGGGCGGCGGACCAGCGGAGGAGGCGGCGGGGGGGGCGGCCGGGCGGGGGGGGGGCGGGGGCTTCGGCGGTGGGTGGGGGCGAGGTGGGCGCCTCGGGTGCGGGTGGGGGCGGGGCGTCCGCATCGGGGGGCGCGGATCGCCGGCGTTCGCCGGTGGGCCGTATGTCGTCGTCCATCCCGTCCGTCCTCGTGTCCGCTCGCTCCCCCACCCGCGTCCGTCCCGCTCGCGGTGCCGCCTACCGCCCCATACGCTCCGAAAGGTGACGTCCTCCCCGATCCGCGGCCGGCCCCGGCACGCCAAGGCGCAGATACCGGTGCGGGTGGCGCACGCCGTGCTGGGTGCCGTGGCGGGCGCCGGGTGGCTGATGTCGCCGGTGATGACGGTCGCGGCCGGTGATCCGGTTCCCGCACCCGGGGCCGTACCGGTGGCGAGTGCCGCCGCGCCGGAGCAGGACGAGACGTCCACGACCGACCTCGTGCTCCCCCTGGTGGCGGGCGGTGCGGCGGTGGTGCTGGCCGGCTACGGCTATCTGCGCCGCACCCGGCGGGCCCGCACCCGTACGACTCCGGGCAGGATCTCCGCGCAGCCGCCCGTCCCGTCGCCGGCCGACTCCGAACGCCAGGCGCGGGCCGCGCTGGTCCTGGCCGACGACTGCGTACGGACCAGCCGGGAGGAACTCTCCTTCGTACGCGAGCGGTTCGGGGACGAGGAGACCGAGCCGTACGCGGACGCGCTGCGGGCGGCGGAGACGGAGCTGGCGGCGGCGTTCGCGATCTGGCTGCGGTACGAGGAAGGGGTGGCGCAGGAGGCGACGGCCCGGCGGCAGACGCTGGTCGGGGTGGTCGGCCGCTGCGCGGAGGCGGGCCGCCTGCTGGACGCGGCGGCACCGGGCCTGGACCGGCTGCGGTCCCTGGAGTCAGACCTGGACGGAGCCGTGCAGACGGCCGAGGCCCGCTTCCGCGCCCTGACGGCCGCACCGGCCGCTCGCGGCGAGGAGGGCGTCACCGACCGCCTGGTCCTGGCCACCACCCACCTCAACGGGGCGCGCCAGGCCACCGACCCGGAGACGGCGGCGGCCCACCTCCGGGTGGCGGAGGGTGCCGTCGCCCAGGCGGACGTGCTGGTGACGGCGGCGGAGGAGCTGCTGTCCCGGCTGGACCGGGCGAGGCGCCTGATACCGCCGGCCCTGACCGACGCGGAAGCCAGACTCGCGGCGATCCGGGCCGCGAGGACACCGGTGGGCCTGACCGCCCGGCTCGCTCACGCGGACACCGTGCTGGCCGCCGTCCGCACCGAGCTGACCGGGGGTTCCTACGACCCGCTGGACGCCCTGCGCCGGATCACCCGGGCCATGGGACGGCTGGACGCGGCCCGGTCGGGCGTACTGGACACCGCCGCGCGGCTGGTGGCCGAGGCGTCCCTCGCCGGCGCGGAGTCCTTCGTCGCGGTGCACCGGGGCGCGGTGGGCGTGGAAGCGCGCTCCCGGCTGGCCGACGCGGCCGGCTCCCTCGCCGCCGACGCCCCGGAGCCGGCCGACACGCGTGCCCGCGAGTCACGGGAACTGGCGGAACGCGACGTACGGTCGGCCGAGTCGACGGCCACACCGACCGCCGTCCTGGCCGGCCTCCTCACACCGACCGACCCACCTGCCTACGGCGGCCCGGCAACCCGCGCCAGACACCGGTTCGCACCACCCTGACCGAGTCCTCGGCACGGGCCGAGCCGGGCGGGTGGGAAAAAATGTCAGAACAGGCTCAGCAGCGCCTCTGCCGGGTCGGTCAGGCCCTGGTCGCCGCCGGGCAACGGCAGCTCGAACCACACCGTCTTGCCGCGAGGCGTCCGCCGCGATCCCCACGCCGCGCTGAGCAGCCCGACCAGCTGCAGCCCCCGGCCGCCCTCGTCCGTGTCCCGGGCCCGGCGCCGACGGGGCTGGACCAACCCGGAGTCCCACACCTCGCAGACCAGCGTCCGGTCCAGCAGCAGCCGTAGCCGTATCTCCCCCTCGCCGTACCGCAGGGCGTTCGTCACCAGCTCGCTCACCAGCAGTTCCGTGGTGTCGACCAGCGGCTCAAGTCCCCAGCTGAGCAGTTGCCCGCGCGCGTACTCCCGGGCCCGCCCCACACTCCGCGGCTCGCGCGGCAGCGTCCAGTCGCCGACGGACTCGGCCGGCAGCCCCTGCACCCGTGCCATCAGCAGCGCGATGTCGTCCTCGCCGTGATGGGTGTCGAGGGTGCTCAGCACGTGGTCGCAGACGTCCTCCAGGGGCTGGGAGGGGTCGGTGAGGGCGCCGACGAACGCCTGGAGCCCCTCGTCGAGGGGATGGTCACGGGACTCGACCAGGCCGTCCGTGTAGAGCGCGAGCAGCGCCCCCTCGGGCAGCTCGACCTCCACCTCCTCGAAGGGCTCGCCGCCCACCCCGAGCGGCATGCCGGGCGGCACGTCCAGCATCAGCGCCGGCTCCCCGGGCTCCACCAGCACCGGTGGCAGATGGCCCGCGTTGGCGAACGTACAGCGCCGGGTGACGGAGTCGTAGACGGCGTACACGCACGTCGCGAGGTACACCTCGGACAGGTCGGCGTCCCGCGGCTGCCGTGCCGTACGTGTGGCCTGCTGGACGCCGCCCGGTGTGCCGAGGCCGCGCGCGATCTCGTCCAGCGCGGAGAGCACCTCGGCCGGTTCGAGGTCGAGCAGCGCCAGCGTCCGTACCGCCGTGCGCAGTTCGCCCATCGCGACGGCCGCCCGCAGACCGCGCCCCATCACGTCGCCGACCACCAACGCCGTACGGTGGCCGGGCAGTTCGATGACGTCGAACCAGTCGCCGCCGACCTCGGTCGCCGCGTTGCCGGGCAGGTAGCGGCAGGCGATGTCCAGTCCGGACGCCTCCGGGTCGCCGGGCGGCAGCAGGGACCGCTGAAGTATCAGCGCCCGCTCGTGCTCGCGCCGGTACAGCCGCGCGTTGTCGATGCAGACCGCGGCCCGCGCGGCCAGCTCGACCGCGAGGTCCCGGTCCCGCTCGCCGAACGGCTCACTGCCCTTGGTCCGCGCGAACCGGGCCAGCCCGACGACCGTGTCGTGCGCGACCATCGGCACGGCCAGCGTGGACTGCACGAGCCCGCCGTCCTCGCCCGGCACGACCCGGGGCCGCGCGGTGCGCAGCGCGGCGGCGCACGGCGAGCCGAACGCGAAGTGGTGGACGGCGCCCACCGCGACGTCGTCACCCGCACCGCTGAGGGGCACGTCGGCGACGGCGCTGGCGAAGGCGACCCGGCGCAGCTCGGCGCTGCCGTCGGCGAGTCCGGGCGGGGTCTCGTCGCCGGTCAGCAGTCCCTGGTAGAGGTCGACGGTGGCGAGGTCGCAGAACCCGGGGACGACCACGTCGAGGAGTTCGCGGGCCGTGGTCTCCAGGTCGAGGGAGTTGCCTATCCGGGCGCCGGCCTCGTTGAGCAGGGCGAGGTTGCGCCGGGCGGCGGCGGCCTCCCGGGCGGCGGCGCGCCGGGAGGTGATGTCGGTGCCGAGCCAGGCGATGCCGATGGGCCGGCCACTGCCGCTGTGCACCCGGTAGAGGTTGACGGACCAGTGCCGGCGCTCCTCGGAGCCGGGGACGAACCCGGTGACGTGCATGTCGGTGATGGACTCGCCGGTCTCCAGCACCCGCCGCAGGGTGGCCGAGACCCGCTCGGCCTCGCCGCGCGGCAGGTAGTCGTGAACTCCCTTGCCGCGGTGCTCGTCCGGGCCGCCGCCGAAGGTGGAGGAGAACCGCTCGTTGGCCCGGCGCACCCGCAAGTCGGCGTCGATGAAGAGGAATCCGAAGGGTGACTGGCCGAAAATGGCCTGGGACGCGGCGAGATCGGTCTCGATGCTGCGCAGCGTGCGGACGTCCACGACGACGCACACGGCCGCCTTCTCGCCCTCGGCGGTGCGGGTGGGCATCACGTAGACCTCGGCCAGTCCGTCCGCGCCGCGCGTGCCGTCCGGCCGGTCCGGCAGCCGGAAGGGGACCACCCCGGTCCACTCGCGTCCGTCGAGGATCTCGGCCATCTTGCGCTGGCCGCGGTCGCGCAGGTCGGGGTCGATGAAGGCTTCGATGGGGTCCGTGCCGACGGCGCGTTCGGCGCTGATGCCGAGGAGCTGCTCGGCGCGCAGGCTCCACTGGTCGACCAGGCCGCCGGGGCCGATGGAGAAGGACGCGACCTTGATGTAGTCGTAGATCGAACCGGGCGGGCTGCTCTGCCACATGGCGTCACCGGGCATCGCGGAGCCCTCGGTGACGTCGCCGGGCATCGCGGAGTTCTCGCCTGCGCCGCCGGACGTCGCGGAGTTCTCGCCGGCGCCGCCGGGCATCGCGGAGCCTTCGTCGGCGTCCCCCGCGGAGCCCGCCGCGGCCTGCCGCCTCGCGCCGTCCGACGGGTCCTCGGACTCCGTCGCCTTCGCTGGTATCTCGCTCACGCGAACCGTCCCCTCCAGCTCACCGCGTCCGGTACCGGTCACCGAAAGGCGGCTGCCCGCAGTATCCAGCACTACGGCGCCGCACGACACGGTGTTCACGATCACAGCTCGGTCCAGGTCTTTTTCGGACCGTTCCGCGACCACACTCCCACTCTTCTAACCAGGGAACACACCCGCGAACCACCCTTCGTGACCCTGTTCGCGGGACCGGGGCGCACGGTGGACGACGCACCCGCGCCTGTACACCCCCTGTGACACCCCCGGTGTCGTCCCCTATGACACCCCCGGCGACTTCACTGGCGGCATCCCCGCCGGCCTCCGCTGTTCACCGGGGCACCGTCAGTTCGAACCAGACCGTCTTCCCGTCGGTACCGGGCCGGGTGCCCCAGCGGCGCGCGGAGCCGGCGACCAGTTGGATTCCGCGCCCGCTCTCGTCCTCGGGCCGGGCGACGCGTTCGCGGGGCGGGTCCGGGAGCGGGTCGGAGACCTCCACCCGCAGCGCCCCGTCGAGCCCGGCCGGCCGCACCAGCCGTACCCCGATGGGCCCGGTGGCGTGCCGCAGGGAGTTGGTGACCAGTTCGCTGACCAGCAACGCGGTCAGATCGGCGACGCAGTCGAGGTCCCAGCCGTGCAACTGGCCCCGCACCGCGGCACGGGCGGTGCGCACGGCGCCCGGTTCCGCGGGAAACGACCACTCGGCGCAGTCGCCATCGGTGTCGATCACGCCGATCACTTCCCAGGCCAGCGAGCCCACCCATGTCCGTTTTCATGGGGTTAATGGGCACATACCCGATTCCGGGTAGCCGCTACCGTGCAGATGGGCGCACTGTGGCACGAACGGCGTAGGAGGCGCACGAGGGGCCGCACCCGAGCGCCGGACGACTCCGCGCACACGGGGTCAGAAAGGGGCGAGTCGCTCGACCTCGCGCACCGCCGGCACGTCCTGGTCGAGCCAGGGCACGTCCCAGAGCGCGGCCGGGGCCAGCCAGCGCAGTTCGTCGTGGTCCTGGAGCGGTGCGGGGGCCCGGGAGCCGGGCAGCAGGCGGGCGGTCCACACCCACAGGACGTACGGCTCGCGCAGCGGCCACTGTCCGGGTACGCGCTCGACCGGCTCGGCGTCGACACCCAGTTCCTCACGCAGCTCGCGCGTCAGGGCGTCCTCGGGCCGCTCACCGGGCTCGACCTTGCCGCCGGGCAGCTCCCAGCGTCCGGCCAGGCCGGCGGGTGCGCTGCGGCGCGCGGCGAGCAGCCGGCCGGAGTCGAGCAGGGCGGCACCCACCACCACGAGGCGTTCGGACCTGGACGTCATGGGGCGGAGCCTACGGGAGCCCGCGACGGGTCACACGGGAGCCCGCGGCCGGTCAGTTGCGGACTCCGTCCCCGTTCTGCCCGAGGCGCTCGACCCAGTAGAGCTGTTTGTGTCCCCGGCCGTCGAGGCTGTCGGCGATCTTCTGAGCCTCGGCCCGGGTCGCGTACCGGCCGACCCGGTAGCGATTGCCGTTGTCGTCCTGCCGTATCACGATCCAGGGCAGGGAGACCGTCCCCTCACTCATGGCTCCCACCGCCCCAGGCACCGCTTCTCGCACCGCACCGCCCTCCCTCACGCCCGGCCGCTCCCCCACAATGCCCCAAGGAAACCGCAATCCGCATATGCCCGAGCGTACGCCCAACCTTTACGCAGCGAATACGCCTTTTCACAAAGAGGTACGCAACCAGCCAGAACGCCGGGGGCGCACAAGGGCGAATGCGCCGCCCCCGGAGGCACCGGCGGGGGTCAGCGCGCTGCGGAGCACACGGGCGCCACCAGGGAGAACGGCCGGATCGCGGCGCCCCGGCGGGCCGGATCACCACCCGCGCCGGGGGCGCTGCCCGCGAAGGGTGTGCGCTACCTCACTTCGGGGGCGCGCGGAACGCGACCAGGAACCCGGGCGATGGGCCGCCACCGGGAACCCAGGCGATGGGCCGCCACTGATAATCCAGATGACGGGTCGCCACCGGGATTTCAGATGACGGGACGTCACCGGGAATCCAGGTGCCGGGGCGTCATCTGACATGTGGTTGACGGGCCGTCACTTCACCGCCAGGTGATACGCGACCCGGTACCGGTCCGCCGGGATCACCACGTCGGCGGTCTCCACCGGGCGGCCGGAGGCGAAGTAGGTGCGCTGGATGACCAGGACGACATGACCGGGGACGCCACCGAGCACGTGCAGTTCCTCGGCAAGGCCCGGCCGGGCGCCGACCTCCTCGGTGACGTTGTCCACGATGACGTCGATGGCCCGCATCCGCTCGACCACGCCCATCCCGCCGAGCGGACCCTCCTCGGGCAGCATCACCGGGGTGCGGCCGGTGACGGCGAGGGGCTCCCAGGAGGTGGAGAGCATCATCGGCTCACCGGCCTCCCGGAACAGGTACCGCGTGCGCATGACGCGGTCGCCGGTCTGGATCGCGAGCCGCTCCGCGATGGCGGCCCCGGCCGGGGCCTGCTCGCTGCTGGACTCCCAGGTGCCGCGCGCGCCGGCGTCGGCCTGCTCCTGCCGGAAGGGGGTCGCGCCGCCGGACGGCCGGTATCCGGAGCGGGCCACCCGCCGGGGCACCGGGCGCTCGCGCACATAGGTCCCCGAGCCCGAGCGGCCCTCGACCAGGCCCTCGGCCATCAGCACCTTGCGGGCCTCCAGCGCGACGGTGTCCGAGACGCCGTACTCCTCGCGGATGCGCGCCTGGGAAGGGAGGCGGGTATGGGGCGCCAGCGAACCGTCGACGATCTTCTTGCGCAGATCACCCGCGACGCGCAGGTACGCCGGCTGCTCACCGAATGTCACTGGCCGCTCCCATCAGGTTGTACAGACAGCAACAGCGTGGCAACCGTGGGTTGTACCGTGCAAGCAAAGGCCAGAGAATCACTCGATGTGATGACAGCACGGCCGGAAGGGCTTTACGCAGGGGCTTTCTGCCTATAGAGGTGCTCGCGCCGAGGCCCGCTCACACCTGACGGGCGTGGCCGGTGGGGGCCAGGGGGCGGGGGGCCGGCACCGGTACGGTGCTCTCCGGGGGCGGCGGCACGGCACGGACCGGTGTGGCCGGGCCCCCGGACCGACGTACGACCGCCAGGCCCCCGGGGCATGGCGTGCACAAGGGGGAGTTGAGGGTGGGGAACCCGACGGGGACCAGCACGGACGGCAGGATCGTCCAGGCGGTGAACGCGCTCACCGCGCGATGGGCGGCGGCCACACAGGGGCAGGGCGGCACGGTCTTCTCGGCGGCCGGGGTCTGGCCCCTGCTGGCCTTCTTGGCCGACGGCGCGGCGGGCCCGGCGCGGGCGGAGCTGGCGGGCGCGCTGGGCGTACCGGCCGACCAGGCGGCGGGCGCGGCACAAGAGTTGCTGGCGGCACTGCGCTCGGTGAACAGCCTGGACGCGGCGCTCGGCCTGTGGACGCACCAGGGACTGCCGCTGCGTGAGGAGTGGCGGGCGGGGCTGCCGGCCGGCACGCAGGGGGCGTTCGGGGACGACCTCGTCACCGCGCAGGAACGCCTGGACGCCTGGGCGTACGAACGCACCGGCGGTCTGGTCGAGCGGATGCCGGTGTCGCTGACCCGGGACGCGCGGCTGGTGCTGGCCGCCGCCCTCGCGCTGGGCACGACCTGGCGGCAGCCGTTCGCCGAGGTGCCGCTACGACCGGACGCCGGCCCGTGGCAGGGCCGTACCCTGCGCGGACTGCACCGGCGCAGCGTGCGGCCGGACCGGGTGGGCGTGACCGGCACCCCGGACGGCTTCGTCACCGCGCTGACGGTCCCCGGCGACAACGGCGTGGACGTCCACCTGGTGCTCGGCGAGGAGCGCATGACTCCGGGCCAGGTCCTCACGGCCGGGGTCGGGGTCGTCCAGCGCGCGCTGCCGCTGACCGGCGGCGGCTCGCTGCCCCTCGGCCATGTCGGACCGGGCCTGTTCGTGGAACGGCAGCCGGCCGCGGAACCGGAACCGCTGACGCTGGACGTGCGGACGGTGGCGTTCGAGGTACGCGCCGACCACGATCTGCCGTCCCTGGCGGGCCTGTTCGGGCTCACGGCGGCGACGGACCCGCGCTACGGCCACTTCCCGGGCGTCAGCGAGGCCCCGCTCGCCCTGAGCGCGGCCCGCCAGTCGGCACTGGCCCAGTTCGGCGCGCGGGGCTTCCGGGCGGCGACGGCGACGGCCGCCATGGCAGCGCCGGGCGGCGCGCCCCCGCCGTACCGCTACGAGACCACCGTCGTCCGATCCCTCTTCGACCGCCCCTTCGGCTTCCTCGCCGTCGACCGCGAATCCCGGCTGATCCTGCTGGCGGGCTGGGTGACGGATCCGGCACCGGGCCGGTGACGGGGTTCCCGGGGACGGTACCGGGCATCTGACGGGCGCGGGCGCACTCACGGGGCCGGGACGGAGCGGCGGTCGCGCCGGCGAGTAGGGGTACGGCCCACATGACGTGGCCGGGCCGGAGCACATAGCCCTGTCCACCGGGTGCGCGCCCATACGATACGGCGGCGCCACGACGATCCTCGAAGTCCCCCTGCGGACCGGCCACATAGCCGAAGACCTCTCTCCCTTTGCGCCGCCCCAGTCCCTTCGCGACCTGTCCGACCTGGCACGGGACGGCGCCCGCCAGGTCACCGCCCTCGACGGGCCCCGCGCCCGCGGCGAATCCCCTCAGACGCGTGGTGGAGTGGGAAACCGCGGAGCGGGGTACGCAGCCGCAGAGCCTCGGGCTTTCCGCGCCGCTGACAGGACCTCTACTCGGTCGGGGCACACACCACAGGGAGCCCGTCGCGATCCAGCACATCCAACCGCGCCCGCACCCCCGCCTGCCGACGACCTGGGTGTGATGGCCGCCCTGAAAGAGGTGGACGACGCGGGTTGAACCGGAACTCAGCTACGGCGGAGCTGAACGCCGAAAACAGAGATCCCACGTGCGAAAACCGAGGTTTAACGTAGGTCATCGTCCCAGCGCACCGGACACTCACCGATCAGTAGTGGTACCGGGCAGCGAGGATGACGATCTCATCGTCCGTCACCAGATAGACGAGGCGGTGCTCCTCGTCGATCCGTCGCGACCAGGCCCCCGGCAGGTGATACTTCAGCGGCTCCGGCTTGCCTATGCCCACGAAGGGGTCACGCCTGACATCTTCGATGAGCTTGTTGATCCGGGCGAGCGTCTTGCGGTCGTTCTTGAGCCAGGACGTGTAGTCCTCCCAGCCCTGATCCTCGAAGACGAGCCTCACGCGGTACCCGCACCTGCGTCCGGCGACTCGGGATCGATCAGCTCACGCTCCGACACGTTGATGTGCGACAGGGCGTTCTCGTACGCCTTGAGCAACCGCCGGGCGTTCGCCGGCGAGCGCAGCAGGTAGGAGCCCTCGCGCAGCGCCATGTAGTCCTCGGCCGAGACAAGTACCGCGTTACCGTGCTTGGAGACGATCTCGATGGCCTCATGATTCTCGTTGACCTTTTTGATCAACGGAAACAGTTCCTTGCGCGCTTCACTCGCAGTGATGGACATGACCTCAACCCTCCCATCAAGTGGTACTCAATAACGTACCACTCTTGGTGTCATCCGAGAGGGAAACCGACTGATGGTGCCTCAGCTGATCTAGCACCCATCCAGCACGGGGAAAGGCCAGGGGACCACCTCCGGAGAGGTGGACCCCATCTGACCTGCATCTTTGTCGCGTCAACGACGTGGTGTCATTTCATCCGCTCAGACGTTGAACCGGAACGCGCAGCACAGGACTCCCACCTGCGGAAACATGGTCCTGAGAGGTCCGAGTCAGCACAGAATGAGCACGGGATCACCTCATCCATCACGCGAGAGCTTCGAGATCCACCGTGCAGGTGAGCGGGTCCACGCGACCGAAGGGGCCGTCCGACTCCACACGGAACTCGTAGACCTTGGGCAGCTCCGAGGAGAACAATTGATGGCCCACGTCCATGACGAGGAGGATGCGGCGCGTTGGAGGCAGGGTCGCGATGGGGCGACCAACAACGATCTGGACCGGTAAGTCGCTCGCGGCCGGATATCAGGTGGGGGGCTGGTCGTGGTGCGGCAAGTCGCCGATAGTCCTCCGGCGGGGATCGTTGGCTCTCCGGCCTCAGCTGCGGGCCGCTACGGTTGAGCCATGACCGCACTGCCCGACTGGATGCGCCCGCCTCGCGCGGAAGGCTGGTACGCGGAGGACTTGGACCACCTCCCGGAAGCACCGCGCCACACCGAGCTGATCGACGGAGCCCTCGTCTTCATGATGTCCCCTCAGCGGTCGTGGCACGGCCGTCTCGTCACCGCGCTGACCACCGCACTCATGGCGCAGGCACCGACGGGCTTCGAGGTCGAGCGGGAGATGACGATCCGCCTCGACGCCCGCAACCGCCCCGAGCCGGACCTCCTGCTGACAGACCTCCCCTACGATCCCGACCGCACGTGGTACGCCCCGGAAGACGTGAAGCTCGTCGTGGAGGCCGTGTCGCCCGAGTCCGCCCACCGGGATCGCACAGTCAAGCTCCGCAAGTACGCCGAAGCCGGCATCCCGCATTACTGGCGCATCGAGGACGAGGACGGGGCACCGGCCGTGCACGTATACGAACTCGACGAGCCGACCGCCACCCATGTACCCGTAGGCATCTTCAGAGGCTCACTGCACCGCCCGGTGCCCTTCGAGATCAACCTGAACCTCGACAAACTCACACCGTCCCGAAGCGGCTGAAAAGTCAGCACCAAGTCAGCACGGGAATCCGGAAGGGGCCGGGCTCACCAGAGCCCGGCCCCACCTGACCCGCCTATTTGACGAATTCGCTATCTCGCAGTAACGAACCGGCTACACATTGAACCGAAACTCCACCACATCCCCATCCCGCATCACATACTCCTTCCCCTCCATACGAGCCTTGCCCTTGGCCCGTGCCTCGGTGATCGAGCCCGTCTCGACCAGGTCGTCGAAGGAGATGACCTCGGCCTTGATGAAGCCCTTCTGGAAGTCGGTGTGGATCACGCCGGCCGCCTCGGGGGCCGTGGCGCCCCTCTTGATGGTCCAGGCGCGGGACTCCTTGGGGCCGGCCGTGAGGTAGGTCTGCAGGCCGAGGGTGTTGAAGCCGACGCGGGCCAGGGTGGCGAGGCCGGGCTCGTGCTGGCCGACGGACTCCAGGAGTTCCAGGGCCTCCTCCTCGTCCAGCTCGGCGAGGTCTGCCTCCAGCTTGGCGTTGAGGAAGATCGCCTCGGCGGGGGCGACCAGGGCGCGCTGCTCGTTCTTGAAGTCCTCGTCCACCAGTTCGTCCTCGTCCACGTTGAAGACGTAGAGGAAGGGCTTCGTGGTGAGCAGGTGCAGGTCGTGCAGCAGCTCGGCGCGCTCGGTGCCCTGGACGATGCCGTGCGTGAAGAGCGTGTCGCCCTTCTCCAGGATCTCCTTGGCCTCCTCGACGGCCTTGACCTTGGGCGCGATGTCCTTCTTGATCCGGGACTCCTTCTGGAGGCGCGGCAGGACCTTCTCGATGGTCTGGAGGTCGGCGAGGATCAGCTCGGTGTTGATCGTCTCGATGTCGTCCTTCGGCGAGACCTTGCCGTCGACGTGCACGACGTTCTCGTCCTTGAAGGCGCGGATGACCTGGCAGATCGCGTCGGACTCGCGGATGTTCGCGAGGAACTTGTTGCCCAGGCCCTCGCCCTCGGAGGCGCCGCGCACGATGCCGGCGATGTCCACGAAGTCGACCGTGGCCGGAAGGATGCGCTCGGAGGAGAAGATCGAGGCCAGCTTGGCGAGCCGGCCGTCGGGGACGCCGACGACGCCGACGTTCGGCTCGATCGTGGCGAACGGGTAGTTGGCCGCCAGCACGTCGTTCTTGGTCAGGGCGTTGAACAGGGTCGACTTGCCGACGTTGGGCAGGCCGACGATTCCGATCGTGAGCGACACGTTGCGACTTCCCGTTGATGAGTGGGCCAGGGGCTGCCAGGGGCCAGAGACACTGGCCGATCCACCAGTTTACGGCGTCCGGCGGGGGCGGCTCGCGGGAGCGGGGAACGTCCGGCCAAGCTCTGTTCACCGGCGTGTCTGTGGGCCGATTGAGCACATAAGCAGACCTAGGTTGGTCCAGTGGAGCAACACAGGACGCGGTCACCGCACGACGGAAGGCGATCGCACGAGGGAAGGCGACGAGGCATGCCACCCGGTTCCCTGCCGTCGCAGGGCCGCCGCAGGCCCGGCGGTGGCCCTGCGGCGGCCGGCGGTGAACGCGTCGGCAGGCCCCGCCGGCCGGCGGAGGGCGAGCGGCCCCGGGCCGCGCTGCGCGGGCCCCGGCCGCCCGCGCCGGGGCCGCGGCTGCCCAACCCCCGGCTCACCGGGCTGGGCAGCGGCCTGTTCTGCGCGCTGGCGATGTTCCTGCTCGGCTGTCTCGACCTGCTCCTGTTCGGCGGGTCCCTGACGGCCTACGGGGTGCTGTTCCTGCCGGTGTGCGCCCTGACCGCGCTGTGGGTGCACGACGGGGACCTGCTGACCGCGCCCGTGGTGGTGCCGATCGCGTTCGTGACCGGGCTCCTGCCCGTCGCCGACGGCAGCGGAGGGCTGCTCGGCCGGCTGATGGGCCTCGTCACCGCGCTCGCCACGCAGGCCAGCTGGCTGTACGGCGGGACGCTGGTCGCCGGTGTGATCGTCCTCGGCCGGCGGGTGCGGACGGTGCGGATGGTACGGCGGCGCCGGCGCCGGATCTGAAGGGCGTCGGCGACCGCCGGTGGCGTCTCCGCTACGCGTGTTCCGCCGCCCGCATCGCCGCCCCCACGATCCCCGCGTTGTTCTGGAGCTGCGCGGGGACGATCTCGGCGCGGATGCCCTCGATGTAGTGCAGGAACTTCTCCGACTTGCGGCTGACCCCGCCGCCGATGATGAAGAGCGAGGGCGAGAAGAGCATCTCCACGTGGGCCAGGTACTTCTGGACGCGGTGCGCCCACTGCTCCCAGCTCAGGTCGTGGTCCTCCTTGGCCTTGCTGGAGGCCCGCTTCTCCGCGTCGTGACCGCCCAGCTCCAGGTGGCCCAGTTCGGTGTTCGCGAGCAGGGCGCCGTCCGTGAAGACGGCGCTGCCGATGCCGGTGCCGAAGGTGAGCAGGATGATCGTGCCCGCGCGGTCCCGGCCGGCGCCGAAGCGCATCTCGGCGACGCCCGCCGCGTCCGCGTCGTTGACCACGTGCACCGGCAGGCCGCCGAGCCGGTCGCTGAACAACGCGCGCGCGTCCGTGTCGATCCAGCTCTTGTCGACGTTCGCCGCCGTACGGATCGTCGCGCCGCCGGTGACCACGCCCGGGAAGGTCAGGCCGACCGGGCCGGTCCAGCCGAAGTGGTCGATGACCTGCTTGACCCCGTCGGCGACGCCGTCGGGCGTCGCCGGGTGCGGGGTGAGCACCTTGCACCGCTCCTGGGCCAGGTCGCCCTTGTCCAGGTCCACAGGGGCGCCCTTGATCCCGGATCCGCCGATGTCCACGCCGAAGATCTGCATGGCACCACGTTACGACGCTCCACTGACCGTCACTACGCTCGTCACTCGGCGGGCTGCCCCTGGGCGCCCGCGCCGCCGCGCTCCGCGACCAGGGCGGCGGCCTCGTCGCGCAGGTCCCGGCGCAGCTCCTTGGGCAGCGAGAAGGTGATGGACTCCTCGGCGGCCTTGACCAGCTCGACGTCCGCGTAGCCGCGCTCGGCGAGGTAGGCGAGGACCTCCTCGACCAGCACCTCGGGCACGGAGGCGCCGGAGGTGACGCCGACGGTGCCGACGCCGTCCAGCCAGGCCTCGTCGATCTCGGCGGCGAAGTCGACCAGGTAGGCGGCGCGGGAGCCGGCCAGCTTGGCGACCTCGACCAGGCGCTTGGAGTTGGAGGAGTTGCGCGAGCCGACGACGATGACCAGCTCGGCCTCGGCGCCCATCTGCTTCACGGCGAGCTGGCGGTTCTGCGTGGCGTAGCAGATGTCGTCACTCGGCGGGGAGGTCAGGCCCGGGAACTTGGTCTTCAGGGCGTCGACCGTCTCCATCGTCTCGTCGACGGAGAGGGTGGTCTGGGAGAGCCACACCACCTTCGCGGGGTCGCGGACCTCGACCTTGGCGACGTCCTCGGGGCCGTCGACCAGCTGGATGTGGTCGGGGGCCTCGCCGGAGGTGCCGATGACCTCCTCGTGGCCCTCGTGGCCGATCAGGAGGATGTCGTAGTCGTCCTTGGCGTAGCGGACGGCTTCCTTGTGGACCTTGGTGACCAGCGGGCAGGTGGCGTCGATGGTGGCGAGCCGGCCCCGCGCGGCCTCGTCGTGCACCGTGGGCGCGACGCCGTGCGCGGAGAACATGACGATGTTGCCGGGCGGAACCTCCTCGGTCCGCTCGACGAAGATCGCGCCCTTCCTCTCCAGGGTCTGCACGACGTACTTGTTGTGGACGATCTCGTGCCGGACGTAGATCGGGGCCCCGTACTGTTCGAGGGCCTTCTCGACGGCGATCACGGCGCGGTCCACACCCGCGCAGTAGCCTCGGGGTGCGGCGAGCAGGACACGGCGGCCAGGCGAAGCGGTCATGCGTCCCATCGTAAGGCCGCGTTCGGCGGCGCGGAGATCGCGTCGGCGCGCTCCGCCGGGGAAGACTGTGTCCCATGTCCGACACCGGAACGACGTCCTCCGTGGTCGACGCCCGCCGGCGGCTGCGCCGCAGCCTGGGCTTCCGGGACCTGGTGGTCTACGGGCTGCTGTTCATCGCCCCGATGGCCCCGGTCGGCGTCTTCGGGGCGCTGGACGCGCGCTCGCACGGCGCGGTGGCGCTGGTGTACCTGGTGGCGACGGTGGCGATGGCGTTCACCGCGTTCAGCTACGCGCAGATGGTGCGGGTCGTACCGCAGGCGGGATCGGTGTTCGCCTACGCGCGCGCGGGGCTCGGGGACGGGGCGGGGTTCGTCGCGGGCTGGATGGTGATGCTCGACTACGTGCTGATCCCGGCGGTGGCGTACCTGTTCTCCGGGATCGCGATGAACGCGCTGGTGCCGGAGGTGTCCCGCTGGGTGTGGACGGCGCTCGCGGTGCTGGCGACGACGCTGCTCAACCTCTGGGGCGTACGGGCCGCCGCGCGCGTGGGCTTCCTGGTGTTGGCCCTTGAGGTCGTCGTCCTGCTGGTGTTCGTGGTGTCGGCGGTGGTGGTGCTGGCGCGGGACGGGGCCGCGCGGGGGTGGCTGTCGCCGCTGACGGGTGACGGCACGCAGGGGGCGTTCGCGTTGTCGGCGGTGCTCGGGGCGGTGTCGGTGGCGGTGCTGTCGTACCTGGGCTTCGACGCGATCGCGACGTTCGCCGAGGAGGTCACCGGCGGTTCGCGGAAGGTGGCGCGGGCGCTGCTGTGCTGTCTGGCGCTGGCCGGGGTGCTGTTCGTGGCGCAGACGTACCTGGTGGCGCTGCTGGAGCCGACGCCGTCCGCGCGGCTGGCCGCCGCGCCGGGCTTGCAGGGCTCGGCGTTCTACGACGCGGTCGACACCTCCGTCGGCGGCTGGCTGCACGACCTGGTCGCGGCGAGCAAGGCGGTCGGGGCGGCGTTCGCGGCGCTCGCGGGGCAGGCCGCGGCCGGGCGGCTGCTGTTCGCGATGGCCCGGGACCGGCGGCTGCCGCGGGTCCTGGCACGGACCGACTCGGGTGTGCCCCGGGTCGCCCTGCTGTGCGCGGCGGTGGTGACGCTGGTCGCGGCCGGGTGGGCGGCCCGGCGCGACGACGGCCTCGACAAGCTGGTCTCGGTGGTCGACGTGGGCGCGCTGACGGCCTTCACCCTGCTGCACGCCGCCGTGCTGGGCTACTTCGCGCTACGACGGTCCGGCGGCCAGGTGAGCTGGTGGCGGCACGTGCTGGTGCCGGTGGCGGGAGCGGCGATCACGCTGGCGGTGATCGTGGCGGCGGCCGGCGTCGCCCAGGCGGTGGGCGCGGTGTGGCTGGCGGTGGGTCTGGTGGTGCTGCTGATCCAGCGCCGCCGGTCCCGACAGCCGCGGAACCCCTCGCTGTCGTAGGGGACCGTTACCCTCGGCGCATGGCTGCCAACACGTCCCCCGACGCGCCGCTCCCCGTCGGTGAGGTGTCCCGGATGATCGGGGGGTGGATCGACCGGCTCGGCGCGGTGTGGGTCGAGGGGCAGATCACCCAGTTGTCGCGCCGCCCGGGTGCCGGCGTGGTCTTCCTGACGCTGCGCGACCCGTCGTACGACATCTCGGTGAGCGTGACCTGCTACCGGCAGGTCTTCGACGCCGTCGCGGACCTCGTCGGCGAGGGCGCCCGCGTCGTCGTCCTGGCGAAGCCCGAGTGGTACGCGCCGCGCGGTCAGCTGTCGCTGCGGGCCGCCGAGATCAAGCCCGTCGGCGTCGGCGAGCTGCTCGCCCGGCTGGAGCGATTGAAGAAGGCGCTGGCCGCCGAGGGGCTGTTCGCGCCGGAGCGCAAGAAGCCGCTGCCGTTCCTGCCGCAGCTGATCGGGCTGGTCTGCGGCCGTGCCTCCGCCGCTGAGCGGGACGTGCTGGAGAACGCCCGGCACCGCTGGCCCGCCGTCCGCTTCGAGGTGCGCAACGTGGCGGTGCAGGGCGTGCACGCGGTGCCGGGGGTCGTGCAGGCGGTGAAGGAGCTGGACGCGATCGAGGACGTGGACGTCATCGTCGTCGCGCGCGGCGGCGGCAGCGTGGAGGACCTGCTCCCGTTCTCCGACGAGCAGCTGGTGCGGGCGGTGGCCGCGTGCCGTACGCCCGTCGTGTCGGCCATCGGGCACGAGCCGGACAACCCGCTGCTCGACCATGTCGCCGACCTGCGCGCCTCCACCCCGACCGACGCGGCGAAGAAGGTCGTGCCGGACGTGGGCGAGGAGTTCGAGCGGGTGCGGATGCTGCGGGACCGGGCCCGGCGGTGTGTGGGCGCGTTCGTGGAGCGCGAGGCGCGGGGGCTGGCGCACGCGCTGGCCCGGCCCTCGATAGAGGACCCGCACCGGATGGTCGACGAGCGGGCCGACCACGTCGCGTCCCTGGTCGAGCGGAGCCGGCGCACCCTCGGGCATCTGCTGGACCGCGCGGACTCGGAGCTGACGCACACCCACGCGCGGGTGGTCGGCCTCTCCCCCGCGGCGACGCTCAAGCGCGGCTACGCGGTGCTCCAGAAGGCCGACGGGCATGTGGTCCGGGACCCGGCGGAGGCAGCCTCGGGAGAGGCGCTGCGGGCCCGGGTCGCGGACGGCGAATTCACGGTGAGGGTGGAGAAATGACCGGCAAGGTGGAGAAATGACGGGCACGGCGGACGAGGCGGCGCTCTCGTACGAGCAGGCGCGGGACGAGCTGATCGAGGTCGTCCGGCGGTTGGAGGCGGGTGGTACGACGCTGGAGGAGTCCCTCGCCCTGTGGGAGCGCGGCGAGGAACTGGCCAAGGTCTGCCGGCGCTGGCTGGAGGGCGCCCGGGCCCGGCTGGACGCGGCGCTGGCCGAGGAGGAGTCGGCGGCGGCGGGGGAGGACGGCGAGTAGCGGGCGCCGGAACGCGACGGGGCTGTGAAGCGGATCACCTGGCCCCGCTTTTTGTTGAACTTTGAAATTCTCCTGGCGTAGGGTCGGTGTGTCAGCCGGTCCGGAACCTCGGACCGGACGCACACCCCAGGAAGTCACGCATGTCTCTCGTTCTTGACCCCGCTGCCCAGGACCTGCTGTTCCGCGAGGCCCGCACCGCGAACACCTTCACCGACGAGCCGGTGACCGAGGAGCAGATGCAGGCGATCTACGACCTGGTCAAGTACGGGCCGACCGCCTTCAACCAGACCCCGCTGCGCGTCACCCTGGTCCGCTCCCCCGAGGCCCGCGAGCGCCTGGTGCCGCTCATGGCCGAGGGCAACCGGCCCAAGACCGCCGCCGCGCCGCTGGTCGCGATCCTCGCCGCGGACAACGAGTTCCACGAGGAGCTGCCGGCCCTGTTCCCGGCCTTCCCGGCCGCCAAGGACGCCTTCTTCTCCCAGCGCGCGGCCCGTGAGGGCTCCGCGGCCCTCAACGCCGCGCTCCAGGCCGGTTACTTCATCGTGGGCGTCCGCGCCGCCGGTCTCGCCGCCGGCCCGATGACCGGCTTCGACTTCGAGGGCGTCCGCAAGGAGTTCCTGGACGACGACCACACCCCGCTGATGATCGTCAACATCGGCCGCCCGGGCCCGGACGCCTGGTACCCGCGCTCCCCGCGCCTGTCCTACGACGACGTCGTCACCACCGTCTGAGCGGACATCGTCCGAGCGGACACCGGCGCGCGAACGTACGCATGGCGAAGGCCCCCTGGCATCGGCCGGGGGGCCTTCGTGGTGCTCGCCGGGCCGCGCGCCCCGGGCTACTTCATCTCCAGCGCCGTCGCCATCCGCTTCAGCTCCGTGAAGGACGCGGTGCCGGCCACCACCGTGGTGGCGCCGGGGGTGTCGCGCAGCACGAGGGCGTCGTAGCGGCCGCCGGTGTAGCGGGTCCAGGTGTGGTCGCCGATCCGCTCGGTCCGCTTGGTCGCCGAGGCGCCCTGGGTGGCGTCGTCGATGAACTCGGACGGCTTCAGGGTGGACTGCTCGACCTGCACGTACTGCTCGTCCGGGGTCTGGAAGCCGAGGTGCCAGCGGTCGGACTTCTCGCCCTGGAAGCGTACGGAGGTCGCCTTCCAGGTACTCGGCAGCCCCTCGGGCGCGGCGACGGGGTAGCTCACCGCGCGCCGGGCCGTGAGCAGCTCGACCCGGTAGTCGACCCGCTGGAGGTCGGGAGAGTGATCGTCGTGCGGGATGGCGAGGAAGTAGACGACCAACGCCGCGATCCCGATGAGCGCCAGGGAGAGGATCATGTCCCGGGCCGTCTTCTGCTTGCCGTTCGAACCTGCCACGCCCCCTATCGTCGCAGGTGCCCCGGGCGCTCATCCGTGGGGTCCCCTGCTCATTTTATCTGCCTGACGATAGAGTCGGAGGCAGACCCTCATCCGGCCGTCGTCGTATCAGAAAGGTGCGCTCCGATGACCGAAAATCATCACCTGCCGTCCGAGCTCGATGTCCCCTCCGAGGCACCCGACCGCAACCTCGCCCTGGAGCTCGTCCGGGTGACCGAGGCCGCCGCCATGGCAGCGGGCCGCTGGGTGGGGCGCGGCGACAAGAACGGCGCCGACGGTGCCGCGGTGCGTGCCATGCGGACCCTCGTCTCCACCGTGTCGATGAACGGCGTCGTCGTCATCGGCGAGGGCGAGAAGGACGAAGCCCCGATGCTCTTCAACGGGGAGCACGTGGGCGACGGCACCGGCCCCGAGGTCGACATCGCCGTCGACCCGATCGACGGCACCACGCTGACCGCCAAGGGCATGCCCAACGCCATCGCCGTCCTGGCCGCCGCCGAGCGCGGCGCCATGTTCGACCCGTCCGCCGTGTTCTACATGGACAAGCTGGTCACCGGGCCCGAGGCGGCGGACTTCGTCGACATCGACGCCCCGGTGGCGGTGAACATCCGGCGGATCGCCAAGGCCAAGCGGTCCGCGCCGGAGGACGTCACCGTCGTCATCCTGGACCGGCCGCGGCACGAGGGCCTGATCCGGGAGGTCCGGGAGGCGGGCGCGCGGATCAAGCTGATCTCCGACGGCGATGTCGCCGGCTCGGTGTACGCGCTGCGCGAGGGCACCGGCGTCGACCTGCTGCTCGGCATCGGCGGCACCCCCGAGGGCATCATCTCGGCCTGCGCCGTGAAGTGCCTCGGCGGCACGATCCAGGGCAAGCTGTGGCCCAAGGACGACGAGGAGCGGCAGCGGGCGATCGACGCGGGCCACGACCTGGACCGCGTCCTGACCACCGACGACCTGGTCTCCGGGGAGAACGTCTTCTTCGTGGCGACCGGCATCACCGACGGCGAACTGCTGCGCGGGGTGCGCTACCGCTCGGAGACCGCGCTGACCGAGTCGATCGTGATGCGGTCGAAGTCGGGGACGGTACGGCGGATCGACTCCGAGCACCGACTGCGCAAGCTGCGGGCCTACAGCGCGGTCGACTTCGACCGGGCCAAGTGACCGCCGGGCCTGCGGGCCCGAGCGGCTGAGCGGAGAAGGGGCACGCCCTCGGTGCGGAGCGGGCGCGCCCCTTCCGTCGGTCCGTGGCCTCGCTCAGCCCGCTATGCGGTCGGCCGCCGCGGTCGCCCGGGACGCCTTCTTCAGCTCCATCTCGCGGCGGCGGCGCCGGGCCAGGACCACGCGGCGCTCCGCGGCGGTGAGGCCGCCCCAGACGCCGTAGGGCTCGGGCTGGAGCAGGGCGTGTTCACGGCACTCGACCATGACCGGGCAGCGGGCGCAGACGCGCTTGGCCGCCTCCTCGCGGGAGAGCCGCGCGGCGGTGGGCTCCTTCGACGGTGCGAAGAACAGGCCCGCCTCGTCACGCCGGCACACCGCCTCGGTGTGCCAGGGCGCGTCTTGGTCCCTGTCCCGCGCCGGTACCCGCTGGGCCGGCACAGCAGCTACCTGCAGGGACGAATGCGGCGGTTGCAGCACGGCCTACTCCTGACGACGGCTTCGCGAGCGAGAGACGATGCAGCAAGGCCTACCCGCTGTACGCGCGCCTATGCACAGCGTCGACGGGCGCGGGCGCACGACGGCTCGTTCACGCCCCCCGGTTCGCAGGCGTCAACGGTCGTCACCGGTCGAGGTGCACGCTCGTCACCAGTCGAGGTGTCTGCGCAGCTTCCGGTCCAGCTTGTCCTGCACGCGGTCCTGGACGCGTTCGAGGATGTCGGCGACGAGCTTGCCGCGTCTGGGGCGCGCCTCCACGTTGCCGAAGACGGCCCAGCCGTCGACGTAGACCACGGGGGCGTCGGACTCCGCCGAGTCCAGCGGGCTCACCTCGAAGGCGCCCAGCACTCCGCCGCCGGTGCCGCGCAGCGAGATGTTCTCCGGCACCCGGATCTGGACCTTGCCGAAGACGGCGAAGGCCTTGATGACGACCTGCTGGTACTCGAAGATCGCCTCGCTGAGGTCGATCTCGACCGAACCGAAGACCGCGTACGCGTGCAGCCGGCGGCCGGCGCGCCAGCGGCCCCGGCGCACGGCGCTGGAGAACACCGCGACCACGTTGGCGTCGGCCTCGGCCGGTATGGCACCGGCGGTCGGCCGGGGCGGGACGGGTGTGTAGGCGGGGGCGCCCTGGCGCTGGTGGGCGGCGGGCAGGTCCCGTATGAAGACGTCCAGCTCGCCCACCGTCTTGGCGTGCAGCACCCCGTCGACACGCTCGGCGTGTTCGTCGGGGGTCAGGCGGCCCTCGGCGAGGGCCTCGCGGAGCATGTCGGCTACCCGGTCGCGGTCGGCGTCCGAGGCGCGCAGTTCGGTGACGCGCGGTCCGGCGTCCTGGATGGGGGCGGGCTTCTGAAGGTCCACGGCAGCAGCGTACCGAAACGCGATAGATCGCGACCAGGGGTGTGGATAACCCCGGGCGTGTCGAACTGAGCCTTACCTCACAGGTTCCGGCTCCGGAGCAGGTCCTACGCTGGACGGGCCCGCCAGCGTCGGCGGGGCCCGTCCGTCAGAGTGAGGAATAGGCTGAGATGCCTGAGTTCGCGTACACCGACCTGCTCCCCCAGGGAGAGGACACCACCCCGTACCGGCTGGTGACCTCCGAGGGCGTCTCCACCGTCGAGGGACCGGACGGGCGCACGTTCCTCAAGGTGGAGCCGGAGGCGCTGCGCAAGCTCGCCGAGGAGGCCGTCCACGACATCCAGCACTACCTGCGCCCGGCCCACCTCGCACAGCTGCGCCGCATCATCGACGACCCGGAGGCCAGCGCCAACGACAAGTTCGTCGCGCTGGACCTGCTGAAGAACGCCAACATCGCGGCGGCCGGGGTGCTGCCGATGTGCCAGGACACCGGCACGGCGATCGTCATGGGCAAGCGCGGACAGAACGTGCTGACGGCCGGCGAGGACGAGAAGCACCTCTCGCACGGCATCTACGACGCCTACACCAGGCTCAACCTGCGCTACTCGCAGATGGCCCCGCTCACCATGTGGGAGGAGAAGAACACCGGCTCCAACCTCCCCGCCCAGATCGAGCTGTACGCGGCCGACGGCGGCGCCTACAAGTTCCTGTTCATGGCCAAGGGCGGCGGCTCCGCCAACAAGTCCTTCCTGTACCAGGAGACGAAGGCCGTCCTGAACGAGGCCTCCATGATGCGGTTCCTGGAGGAGAAGATCCGCTCGCTCGGTACGGCCGCCTGCCCGCCGTATCATCTGGCGATCGTGGTCGGCGGCACCAGCGCCGAGTACGCGCTGAAGACCGCCAAGTACGCCTCAGCGCACTACCTGGACAACGTGCCGGCCGAGGGCTCGCCGCTCGGGCACGGGTTCCGGGACAAGGAGCTGGAGGAGAAGGTCTTCGAGCTGACGCAGAAGATCGGGATCGGCGCGCAGTTCGGCGGCAAGTACTTCTGCCACGACGTGCGCGTGGTGCGCCTGCCCCGGCACGGCGCGTCCTGCCCGGTCGCCATCGCCGTGTCCTGCTCGGCCGACCGGCAGGCCGTCGCGAAGATCACCGCCGAGGGCGTGTTCCTGGAGCAGCTGGAGACGGACCCGGCGCGGTTCCTGCCCGACACCACGGACGAGCACCTGGACGAGTCCGGTGACGTCGTGAAGATCGACCTCAACCAGCCGATGGACACGATCCTCGCGGAGCTGACCAAGTACCCGGTGAAGACGCGGCTCTCGCTGACCGGTCCGCTGGTCGTGGCCCGCGACATCGCGCACGCCAAGATCAAGGAGCGGCTGGACGCGGGCGAGGAGATGCCGCAGTACCTGAAGGACCACCCGGTGTACTACGCCGGTCCGGCCAAGACCCCCGAGGGCTACGCCTCCGGTTCCTTCGGCCCGACGACGGCCGGCCGCATGGACTCCTACGTGGCGCAGTTCCAGGCGGCGGGCGGCTCCAGGGTGATGCTCGCCAAGGGCAACCGCAGCAAGCAGGTCACCGACGCGTGCGGTGCGCACGGCGGCTTCTACCTCGGCTCCATCGGCGGTCCGGCCGCCCGCCTCGCCCAGGACTGCATCAAGAAGGTGGAGGTCGTGGAGTACGAGGAACTGGGCATGGAGGCGGTCTGGAAGATCGAGGTCGAGGACTTCCCGGCGTTCATCGTGGTGGACGACAAGGGCAACGACTTCTTCCAGGACCCGGCCCCGGCACCGACGTTCACGTCCATTCCGGTACGGGGGCCTGGGCTGGCCTAGGGCCTCTCGGGCGCGGCAGGGGCGGTTCTCGCCCCCGCCGCCCCTACCCGTCCCATCCCAGGGGCTCCGCCCCTTCGACCCCGCTGGGGCTGCGCCCCAGACCCCGCGCAGGCCTGGGCGGCCTTGTCCTCGAACGCCGGACGGGCTGACGGGTGCCGTCCGGCGAACAAGCTGACCGCGGAGGTCCGCCGAGGCGGCCGCCTCGGCGTTCCGGCGTGCGCCACGGCACCTCCGCGCGGCCGGTACCGCCCGCGCACCCCGGCAGCACGCCACCCCGGGCCCCTCCGGCCCGACGGCCACACGGGCCGGTGATGCCCTCCGACGGACAAGCCGACCACAAGGCGCAGCCGAAGCGACCCTCGCGACAGCGGAGGCCGCTCCGGCGCTCCGCCTCCCCCGGAAGAGCACCGTCCCGCGCCCCGGCAGCACGCCGGCCCGGGCCCCTTCCGCCCTGACGGCCACCTCCCCGGACACCGGGCGGGCCGAGTGACACCATCCGACGAACAAGCTGACCACGGGGGTCCGCCGAGACGGCCGCCCCGGCGCTCCGGCGTGGGCCACGACACCTCCGCGCGGCCGGTATCGCCCGCGCACCCCGACAGGGCGCCACTCCGGGCCCCTCCGGCCCGACGACCACACAGGCCGGTGATGCCCTCCGACGGACAAGCCGACCACAAGGCGCAACCGAAGCGACCCTCGCGACAACGGCGGCCACCCCCGCCTTCCGCCCCCGCAGGGCACCACCCCAGGCCCCTTCCGCCCTGACCGCCACCTCCCCGGACACCGGGCGGGCCGAGTGACGCCATCCGGCGAGCAGAACGAGCCGGAGACTCCACCGAGGCGGCCATCGCGGCGACGGAGGCCGCCCCCGCGTTCCGCCCCGGCAGGGCACACCCCAGGCTCCTTCCGGTCTGACCGCCACATCCTCGGACGCCGGGCGGGCCGAGTGGGGCCGTTCGGCGAGCGAGTCGAGCGAAGGGCTCCGACGGGGTGGCCATCGTGCCGGCGTCGGCCGTCCCCGCCTTCCGCCTCTCCGGGGGCGGGGTCGGCCCCGGGTGTACTGGCCGGCGGTTGCGCAGGGAATACGCATGCCGCGACGACCGCTCACGTCTGACGGAGGTATGACGATGACGACCGAAGAGCCGCAGTACCGGATCGAGCACGACTCCATGGGGGAGGTGCGGGTGCCGGCCGGTGCCAAGTGGCGGGCGCAGACGCAGCGGGCCGTCGAGAACTTCCCGGTGTCCGGGCAGCGGATCGAGCGGGCCCATATCGAGGCGCTGGCGCGGGTGAAGGCGGCCGCGGCGAAGGTGAACGCCCGACTGGGGGTGCTGGACAAGGACATCGCGGAGGCCATCCAGGAGGCGGCCGGGGAGGTCGCGGCGGGCAGGTGGGACGAACACTTTCCGGTGGACGTGTTCCAGACGGGGTCGGGAACCTCGTCCAACATGAACGCCAACGAGGTGATCGCGACCCTCGCCACCGAGCGGCTCGGCCGGGACGTGCACCCCAACGACCACGTGAACGCCTCGCAGTCGTCCAACGACGTCTTCCCGTCCTCCCTGCACATCGCGGCCACCGCGGCCGTCACCCACGACCTGGTCCCGGCCCTGGAGCACCTGGCCGCCGCCCTGGAGCGCAAGGCGGACGAGTTCGCGGACGTGGTGAAGTCCGGGCGCACGCACCTGATGGACGCCACCCCGGTGACCCTCGGCCAGGAGTTCGGCGGCTACGCGGCGCAGGTCAGGTACGGCGTCGAGCGGCTGCGCGCCTCGCTGCCCCGGCTCGCGGAACTGCCGCTCGGCGGCACCGCGGTCGGCACCGGCATCAACACCCCGCACGGGTTCTCCGGCGCCGTCATCGAGGAGGTCGCCCGCACCACCGGGCTGCCGCTCACCGAGGCCCGCGACCACTTCGAGGCGCAGGGCGCCCGGGACGGCGTCGTGGAGACCAGCGGACAGCTGCGGACCATCGCGGTCGGCCTGACGAAGATCGCGAACGATCTGCGCTGGATGTCCTCCGGACCGCGCACCGGCCTCGCCGAGATCCGGCTGCCCGACCTCCAGCCCGGCTCCTCGATCATGCCCGGCAAGGTCAACCCGGTGGTACCCGAGGCCGTGCTGATGGTCGCCGCCCAGGTCATCGGCAACGACGCCACCATCACCACCGCGGGCGCGGCCGGCAACTTCGAGCTGAACGTGATGCTCCCGGTCCTCGCCAAGAACGTGCTGGAGTCGATCCGGCTGCTCGCCAACGTCTCCCGGCTGCTGGCCGACCGGACCGTGGACGGCATCACCGCCGACCGCGAACGCACCCGCGAGTACGCCGAGTCGTCCCCCTCCGTGGTGACCCCGCTGAACAAGTACATCGGCTACGAGGAGGCCGCGAAGGTCGCCAAGAAGTCCCTCGCCGAGCGCAGGACCATCCGCGAGGTGGTCCTGGAGGGCGGGTACGTGGAGCGCGGCGACCTGACGCTCCAGCAGCTCGACGAGGCCCTGGATGTCCTGCGGATGACACGGCCGTAACACCGGACGAACCTTTCCGGCCGGCGCCGTACAACCGTGGCACGCGCCGGAGCGTCGTATGCCTACGGCACCTAATATCTGTGCATGACGGACGACGGAGCGGTGACACGAGTGGAAGCGGGACCTGTCGCGTACTGGACCCCCGGAACGCGCATCCTGTGGCGCTACCGGGAGAACGCCGGTGAGCACGTCCACATCGCCCGCCCCGTCACCGTCGTCCGGGACGACTCGGAACTGCTCGCCGTGTGGATGGCGCCCGGTACCGAGTGCGTCCGGCCGGTCATGGCCGACGGCACGCCGGTGCACCAGGAGCCGCTGCGCTCCCGCTACACCAAGCCGCGCACCGTCCAGCGGGACCGCTGGTTCGGCACCGGCGTGCTCAAGCTCGCCCTGCCCGGCCGGCCCTGGTCGGTGTGGCTGTTCTGGGAGCCGGGCTGGCGCTTCAAGAACTGGTACGTCAACCTGGAGCAGCCACTCGTCCGTTGGGCCGGTGGAGTGGACTCCGAGGACTATTTCCTGGACATCTCCGTGCACCCGGACCGCACCTGGCACTGGCGGGACGAGGACGAGTTCGCCCAGGCCCAGCGGGACGGACTGATGGACCCGGCGACCGCCGAGCGGGCGCGGGAGGCCGGGCGGGACGCGGTCGCGGCCATCGAGGCCTGGGTGCCGCCGTTCGGCGACGGCTGGCCGCGGTGGCGGCCCGATCCGTCCTGGGAGGTGCCCCCGCTGCCCGACGACTGGGACCGTACGCCCGCGCACGTGTCCTCATGAGACCCTTGATGCGCCCCCGGGCAAGAAACGTAGGATCGTCCTCCGCAAGAGCGCGCTAAGGCAACTGCCGGAGCACGGAACAGGCTTGATCTATCGTCACCGAGGGGCGGCAGACGTGAGCGAGGGGCACCAGGGCACAACCGCCGGCCGCCGCGGCCGCGCCGGTGGCACGGCGACAATCTCCGCGCCCGCGGGAAATCCGTTCCCGGGGCACGTATTGCGGGTATCGGGATTTCTGCGGGACCGACTGCGCGCCGGGCGCGCAGCCCCGGACGGATGGATGCGACACGCGTGACGGAGCAGCCCACCTCCTTCGAACGCCCCCAGCCGGGCGTCGACCCCGCGGAGAGCCGCGGGGCGCTTCCGCGTACCCGGAAGCCGCCCGGCGGCACCGGGTTACCGGTCCAGGCCCGGCCCGAGGGGACGGCCGCCGCTCCCCGCGGCAAGGACGGCGAGGACGGCAAGGGGAAGGAGACCCCAGTCAACGGCCCCGAGCACTCCCAGCCCGCCGCCACCGAGCCCGGCGCCCACCGCCCGCGCCCGGCACCGGAGGCCATCCCGCCGCAGCCCGGCGCCGAGCAGGACCGGGGCTCCGGCGGCCCGGAGCGCCGTACCGGCCGGGGGCTGCCCCCGGGCCGGCCGATGCCGATGCGGCGCGACGGCGACCGGCTGCGCTTCGTGGGCGCGGCCACCCGGCGGATCGCCCGCGGTCTCGACCTCGACGAGATCGTGATGGGCCTGTGCCGGGCCACCGTGCCGACGTTCTCGGACGCGATCCTGGTCTACCTGCGCGATCCGCTGCCGGTCGGCGACGAGCGGCCCACCGGTCCGGTGGTGCTGCGGCTGCGCCGTACCGACCGGATACCGGAGGAACGGGACACCGACGGCGTGCTGCTGCCGCCGGCCTTCGAGCCGGACCCGGAGGCGACCGCGCTGGCCGACCTGTCCGCGCTGACCACCGAGCTGTGCGAGGTACGGCCCGGCGGCGCGCTGAACGAGGTGCTGCGCGGGGTGCGCCCGGTGTTCGCGGACACCCCCGCCGCCCGGGAGGCGCTGCCCGAGCTGCTCGGTGAGGGCGGCGAGGAGGTGGTGCCGGACGGGCAGCACGCGATCCTCGCGCCGCTGCGCGGCCGGCGCCGGGTGATCGGCGCGGCCCTGTTCCTGCGCCGCCCGGAGCGGCCCGCGTTCGAGGCGGACGACCTGCTGGTGGCGGCGCAGCTGGCCACGCACAGCGCGCTCGGCATCGACAAGGCGGTGCTGTACGGCCGGGAGGCCTACATCGCCGACGAGTTGCAGCGCACCATGCTGCCCGAGACCCTGCCCCGGCCGACCGGTGTCCGCCTCGCGTCCCGGTATCTGCCGGCGGCGGAGACGGCGCGGGTGGGCGGCGACTGGTACGACGCGATCCCGCTGCCCGGCAGCCGGGTGGCGCTGGTGGTCGGTGACGTCATGGGGCACTCCATGACCTCGGCGGCGATCATGGGCCAGCTGCGCACCACCGCGCAGACCCTGGCCGGTCTCGACCTGCCGCCGCAGGAGGTGCTGCACCACCTGGACGAGCAGGCGCAGCGGCTGGGCACCGACCGCATGGCGACCTGTCTGTACGCGGTCTACGACCCGGTCACCCATCGCATCACCATCGCCAACGCCGGTCATCCGCCGCCCGTGCTGCTGCACCTGGGCGGCCGGGCCGAGGTGCTGCGGGTGCCGCCGGGCGCGCCGATCGGTGTCGGCGGGGTGGACTTCGAGGCGGTCGAGCTGGACGCGCCGGCCGGGGCCACGCTGCTGCTCTACACCGACGGCCTGGTGGAGTCCCGGCTGCGGGACGTGTGGACCGGCATAGAGCAGCTGCGTGAACGGCTGGCCGCGACCGCCCAGTTGACCGGCCCGGACCATCCGCCGCCACTGGAAGCCCTGTGCGACGAGGTGCTGGACATGCTCGGCCCGGGCGACCGGGACGACGACATCGCGCTGCTCGCCGCCCGCTTCGACGGGATCGCGCCGAGCGATGTCGCCTACTGGACGCTGGACCCGGAGGACTCCGCCCCCGGCCAGGCCCGCCGGCTGGCCCGGCGCGCGCTCAGCCGCTGGAACCTGGAGGAGCTGACGGACTCGGTGGAGCTGCTGGTCAGCGAGGTCGTCACCAACGCCGTCCGGTACACCGAGCGCCCGGTGACGCTCCGGCTGCTGCGCACGAACGTGCTGCGCTGCGAGGTCGGCGACGACGTGCCGCAGCTGCCCCGGCTGCGGCAGGCGCGGGCCACGGACGAGGGCGGCCGGGGTCTGTTCCTGGTCAACCGGCTGGCCCGGCGCTGGGGCGCGACCCGGCTGAGCACCGGCAAGGTGGTGTGGTTCGAGCTGAACCGCTGAGCACGGAGGACGGAGAGGGCGCCCGGCCTGTCGCCGGGCGCCCTCTTGTCGGGGTCCTTCGGTCGTCCTTGTCGTGGCCCGTCAGTCCTCGTCGGGGTTCAGCGGGTTCTCCGGCGGTGTGATCTCGCCGTCGCCCGTGGGCTCCCCGGTCGGGGTCCGGCTCGGCGTCGACGAGGGGGTGCCGGACGGCGTCTCGGTGGGAGTCCTGGACGGCGTCCGCGACGGGGCCGTGGACGTCGTCGACGGCGGTGCGCTGGACGGCGTCCGCGAGGGGGTCTCGGACGGCGTCTGGCTCCACGTGAGGCTCGGGGTCGGCTCGACCGCGGCGCCCTGCGTGGTGTTCAGGTCGAACTTGGCCTTGCCGCTGACCCCGAAGGTGTAGGCGGCCCAGACCTTCGCCGGCGGCCCGCCGCCGGCGATCCGGCCGTCTCCCATGGCGCCCTTGAGGGTGACCTGGTTGTGGTTCTTGGGGTTCTCGCCGAACAGGCCCACCGAGGTGACCAGGTCGGGGGTGTAGCCGGTGAACCAGGCGGACTTGTTCTCGTCCGAGGTTCCGGTCTTGCCCGCGACCTGCCGACCCTGGCGCAGCGGGTTGCTCGCCACCGAGACCTTGGCCGTGCCGTCGTCGACCACGCCGGTCAGCACGGAGGTGACGCTGTCGGCGGCCGTGCGGCTGATCACCGAGCCGCCGACCGGGTCGGGCATGTCGACGCTGCGGTCGCGCTGCTCCGCCGACTTGACGATGGTCGGGGTCACCTTCTCACCGTGGTTGGCGAGCGTGGCGTAGATCCCGGCCATCTCCAGCGGGCTCGCGCCCATCGAGCCGAGTGTCTGCGCGGGCACCGCCTGCATGCCGCTGGTGTCCATCCCCAGCGCCTTGGCGGTGTCCATGACCTTGGTCATGCCGACGTCCACGCCCATCTGCGCGAAGACGGAGTTGACGGACTGGTTCATCGCCTTCTGGACCGTGATCGGGCCGTAGTCGACGTGGTCCTCGTTGGGCGGACCGAAGCCGACCTTGGCGCCGTGGTCCACGACCTGCCGGCCGCTGGTGCCGTCGTAGACCGTGTCGGCGTTGATCGGCTTGCCGTCCTGGGTGGTGGCGTTCTGCTCCAGGGCGGCGGCCAGGATGACCGGCTTGAAGGTGGAGGCCGGCTGGTAGTCCTGGCGCGTGGCGTTGCTGTAGTAGTGCTTGAGGTAGTCCTCGCCGCCGTACAGGGCGACGATCCTGCCCGTCTTGGGGGACACCGACACGGCACCGGCCTGGACGTCGCCGTCGACCTTGCGGCTCTTCGGGTCCAGCTTGCCGGTCACCTCGGCCTTGACCGCCTTCTCCAGCGCGGCCTGCCTCTTCTTGTCGATGTTGAGCGTGATCGTCCAGCCGCGCTTGATCACCTGCTGGACGGCGTCGTTGCGGCTGATGCCCTCCTGCCGCATCAGCTGCGCCTCCAGCTGCTGGTTGGCGAGTTCGACCAGGTAGCCCTTCTGCCCTTCCTCGCCGGGCGCGCCCTTGGGCTCCTTCGGGACCGGGAACTTCATGGCCTGCCGCTTGTCCGGGTCGAGCCAGTGCTGCTTGACCATGTTGTCCAGCACATAGTTCCAGCGGGCCGTGACCAGACGCTTGCTCGTGGCGCTCGCGACCGCCCAGTCGTACTGGCTCGGCGCCTGGAGCAGGGCGGCGAGGTAGGCGCCCTGCTCGACGGTGAGCTTCTGGGCGTCCTTCTGGTAGTAGGCCTGGGACGCGGCCTGGATGCCGTAGGCGTTGCGGCCGTAGTAGCTGGTGTTGATGTAGCCGGCCAGGATGTGTTCCTTGGTCTCCTTCTGGTCGACCTTCAGGGAGATGACCATCTCCTTGAGCTTGCGGGTGACGGTCTGGTCCTGGTTCAGGTAGTAGTTCTTGACGTACTGCTGGGTGATCGTCGAACCGCCCTGGGTGCCCCGGCCGGTCACCGTGTTGAACAGGCCGCGGGCGAGGCCCTTCACGTCGATGCCGGAGTCCGTGTAGAAGCTCTTGTTCTCCGCGGCGACGAAGGTGTGCTGCACGTCCTTGGGCACCTTGGAGAGGTCGACGCTCTCGCGGTTGGTCTCGCCGACCCGGGCGAGGAGGCTGCCGTCGCTGTACTTGTAGACGTTGCTCTGCTGCTGCGCCTCCGGGTTGCCGGCGGGCACGTCCACGTACAGGTACAGCCCGACGAGTCCGAGGATGACCAGCAGGCAGCAGCCGAGGAAGGTGCCGAGGATCTTCTTCCAGGTGAAGAGCCTGCGTATTCGGCCCTTGGCGGGTGTGCCGCCGGCCGTGGGCGCGGCGCCCGCCTCGGGAGTGGAGCGGCGGCGTTTGGGCGCCGCGCGGTGGCCACCGCGCTGTCGCGCTCGTCTCTCTTCCGCTCGTCCCATGGGTCCCTACGCTCGCTTCCGTCTCGGGGTCAGCTCCGAAAGCTAACACCCCTCTATATGACAAAGTCCGCCCGATCCGCTCTTTTACGGACGTGACAATCAGCACCCGCCCCAGGAGAACCGACGTCTCAGGGGGCCGCGAGGTTGCTTCCGGGCGGGAAAGTGATATCACTTAGATAGAAGCATGCTAGGTGCCACGAGAACCCGGGGGGTCCCCTGTGTCCGTAACCGATCCGGCCGCCACCGCCGACGTACCCGAGATGCCCGCGCCGCGCGTGCGGGAGGTCGCCGCGCACAGCATCGGCGGCGGGCTCGCCCTGCTGCTCGGGCTGGTCGGACTCGGTGCCGCCGTCGCGCTGCTGGCCGGCGCCGCGGGGACCTCCGCCGCCGGGGCCAAGGCCGGGCTGATCGTCGGCGGTGTCCTCGTCTTCCTCGCCGCCGTCATCGCCATGCGCGGCCTGAACACCGTCGCGCCCGGCGAGGCCCGGGTGGTGCAGCTCTTCGGACGTTACCGGGGCACGATCCGCCAGGACGGCCTGCGCTGGGTGAACCCCTTCACCTCCCGCACCAGGATCTCCACCCGGGTGCGCAACCACGAGACCGCCGTGCTGAAGGTGAACGACGCCTACGGCAACCCGATCGAGCTGGCCGCGGTCGTGGTCTGGAAGGTCCAGGACACCGCGCAGGCGGTGTTCGAGGTGGACGACTACACCGAGTTCGTCGCCACCCAGACCGAGACGGCCGTCCGGCACATCGCGATCGAGTACCCCTACGACGCGCACGAGGAGGACGCGCTGTCGCTGCGCGGCAACGCGGAGGAGATCACCGAGAAGCTCGCGGTCGAGCTGCAGGCCCGGGTGGAGGCGGCCGGGGTGCACATCGTCGAGTCCCGCTTCACGCACCTCGCCTACGCGCCCGAGATCGCCTCGGCGATGCTCCAGCGGCAGCAGGCGGGCGCCGTGGTCGCGGCCCGGCGGCAGATCGTGGACGGCGCGGTGGGCATGGTCGAGGAGGCGCTGGCCCGGATCGCCGAGCGGGACATCGTGGAGCTGGACGAGGAACGGAAGGCGGCGATGGTGTCCAACCTGATGGTCGTGCTCTGCGGTGACCGGGCGCCGCAGCCCGTCCTCAACACCGGGTCGCTCTACCAGTGACGGAGTCCGGGCAGACGCCGGAGGGCCGGCCGCGGCAGCGCAAGCAGGTGCTGCTGCGGCTGGACCCCTCCGTGCACGACGCGCTGGCCCGGTGGGCCGGGGACGAACTGCGGTCCACCAACGCGCAGATCGAGTTCCTGCTGCGGCGGGCGCTCGCCGAGGCGGGCCGGCTGCCCAGGGACGCCGGGCCGCTGCCGCGACGGGGCCGGCCGCCTGTGTCGGAACCGTGACAATCGGCCCCCACCTGCGCGGACGTACGGACCGCCATGATCACCGCACACGGTGTATACATCCTGCGTATACACCGTGTGTAGAGTGCTTCTCATGTCCATCGGTCACACCCTCCTAGGGCTCCTGGAGTCCGGCCCGCGCCATGGTTACGACCTCAAGCGGGCCTTCGACGAGAAGTTCGGTCACGACCGGCCGCTGCACTACGGCCAGGTCTACTCGACGATGTCGCGGCTGCTGAAGCACGGCCTCGTGGAAGTCGACGGCATCGAGGCCGGCGGCGGCCCCGAGCGCAAGCGGTACGCGATCACCGACGCCGGCATCACCGACGTCGAGCGCTGGCTCGTCACCCCGGAGAAGCCGGAGGAATACCTCCAGTCGACCCTCTACACCAAGGTCGTCCTCGCCCTCCTCACCGAGCGCGACGCGTCCGACATCCTCGACACCCAGCGCTCCGAGCACCTGCGCAGCATGCGCATCCTCACCGACCGCAAGCGCAAGGGCGACCTCGCCGACCAGCTGATCTGCGACCACGCCCTGTTCCACCTGGAGGCGGACCTGCGCTGGCTGGAGCTGACCGCCGCGCGTCTGGACAAGCTTCGTGAGGCGGTAACCCGATGACTCCTCCCCCCGGTTCCCTGCTCGCCGCCGAGGACCTGCGCAAGGCGTACGGCCCGACGCTCGCCCTGGACGGCGCCGCCTTCTCCATCCACCCCGGCGAAGTCGTCGCCGTGATGGGCCCCTCCGGCTCCGGCAAGTCCACGCTGCTGCACTGCCTCGCCGGGATCGTGCCGCCCGACTCCGGCTCGATCACCTACGCCGGCCGTGAGCTGGCCGGCATGAGCGACGCCGAGCGCAGCGCGCTGCGCCGCAGCGAGTTCGGGTTCGTCTTCCAGTTCGGCCAGCTGGTGCCCGAGCTGACCTGCGTGGAGAACGTGGCGCTGCCGCTGCGCCTCAACGGCACCTCCCGCAAGCAGGCCGAGCGGGCCGCGCTCACCTGGATGGAGCGCCTGGAGGTCGACGGCCTCAAGGACAAGCGGCCCGGCGAGGTCTCCGGCGGCCAGGGGCAGCGGGTCGCGGTGGCGCGGGCCCTGGTCACCGAGCCGCGGGTGCTGTTCGCCGACGAGCCGACCGGCGCCCTGGACTCCCTCAACGGCGAGCGGGTGATGGAGCTGCTGACCGACGCGGCCCGGTCCACCAACGCGGCCGTCGTCCTCGTCACGCACGAGGCGCGGGTCGCCGCCTACTCGGACCGGGAGATCGTCGTACGCGACGGCAAGTCCCGGGACATGGAGCGCGCCGTATGAAGGTGAGGCAGTGGTCCAGGGATCTGGGCCTGGGGCTGCGCTTCGCCTTCGCCGGCGGACGCGAGGGCTGGTTCCGGGTGCTGCTGACGGCGGTGGGCGTCGGACTGGGCGTGGCGCTGCTGCTGCTGACCACCGCCATACCGAACGCGCTGGACGTACGGCACCAGCGGGACGAGGCCCGCCTGGACTACACCTACGACCAGACTCACCGGCCGAAGGGCGCCGACACGCTGGTGATCTCGGACATCGACGGTTCCTACCACGGCGCGGACCTCCGCGGCCGGCTGGTGGAGCCCGAGGGTCCGCGCGCGCCGCTCGCGCCGGGGCTGTCCAGGTACCCGGCACCGGGCGAGATGGTCGTCTCCCCCGCGCTGCGGCGGCTGCTCGACTCCGGCGACGGGAAGCTGCTGCGCGAGCGGCTGCCGTACCGGGTGGTCGGGACCATCGGCGAGCCCGGTCTGATCGGCTCGCAGGAACTCGCCTACTACGCCGGCGCGAAGGGCCTGGCGTCCCACATCAACGGCTGGCAGACGGCCCGGATCAAGGAGTTCGGGCGTCCGCAGGCGAGTGGGAGCAGCTCCGAGGGGCTTGACCCGGTGCTGTTCCTGCTGGTGCTGGTCGTCTTCGTGGTGCTGCTGATGCCGGTCGGCGTGTTCATCGCGGCCGCCGTGCGGTTCGGCGGCGAACGGCGCGACCGGCGGCTGGCGGCGCTGCGGCTGGTCGGCTCCGACAGCCGGATGACCCGGCGGATCGCGGCGGGCGAGGCGCTCGCCGGCTCCCTGGTCGGACTAGTCTTCGGGACGGTCTTCTTCCTGCTGGGCCGGCACCTCGCGGGGTCCGCCGAGGTCCTCGGCATCAGCGTGTTCCCCAGCTACCTCAACCCCTCGCCCGCGCTGGCGGTGCTGGTCGCGCTCGCCGTCCCGGCGGCGGCGGTGCTGGTCACCCTGTTCGCGATGCGCGGGGTCGTCATCGAACCGCTGGGCGTGGTGCGCACGGCCAAGCCGGCCCGGCGCCGGCTGTGGTGGCGGCTGCTGCTGCCGCTGGGCGGTCTCGCCATGCTCGCCCCGATGATCGGGCAGGGCGCGGACAACGGCGACTTCAACGAGTACCTGGTGGTCGGCGGTGTCCTGCTGCTGCTGGTCGGCGTGACCGCGCTGCTGCCCTGGGTCGTCGAGGCCGTGGTGGCCCGGCTGAACTCGGGCGGTGTCGCCTGGCAACTGGCGGTGCGCCGACTGCAGCTGAGCAGCGGTTCGGCGGCCCGCATGGTCAACGGCATCGCGGTCGCGGTGGCCGGCGCGGTCGCCCTCCAGATGCTGTTCACGGGCATCGAGGGCGACTACACGAAGGCCACCGGCAAAGACGTCAACAAGACGCAGATGCAGGTGCAGTTGCAACCGGGCGACGCGCTCGGGCCGGCCGCCGCGAAGTTCGCCGCCACCAAGGGCGTCCGGAAGGTCACCGCGCTGGGCGGCTTCCAGGTGGGCGACGGCAGCTTCAACACCGAGGAGGGGCCGAAGGTGCAGACGAGCGTCACCGTCGCCGACTGCGCCTCGCTGCGCACGGTGGCCACGCTGACGTCCTGCCACGACGGGGACACCTTCGTGGCCCGGGGCGGCGACAAGGAGATGGACGCCCAGGCCGCCCAGCTGACGAAGCCGGGCCGGAAGATCTTCTTCAACACGACCAGGGGTAATGTCGACGGCCCCGACTTCCGCTGGTCCGTGCCGGGCGGCCTGCGGCAGGTCCGCGCGGTCGCGGACGTGAACGGGAACGTCTCCCCCGGCTTCCTGATGACCCCGGCCGCCGTGCCGCACCGGATGAAATCGCTGATCAGCGGTCAGGTGTACCTCTCACTCGACGAGTCCGTGCCGGACGTGCACGAGTACGTGCGCAACACCGCGGCCCGGGTCGACCCCATGTCGGACACTCAGATGTGGGCGGCCACCGAGCGCTCCGACAAGTTCACCTCCATCCGGACCGGCCTGCTCGTGGGCGCCGCCTGTGTCCTCGCGCTGATCGGCCTGAGCCTGCTGGTCTCCCAGCTGGAGCAGTTGCGCGAGCGCAAGAAGCTGCTGTCGGCGCTGGTGGCCTTCGGCACCCGGCGGCGCACCCTGAGCCTGTCGGTGCTGTGGCAGACGACGATCCCGATCGCGCTCGGCCTTGCGCTGGCCCTGGCCGTGGGGCTGACGCTGGGCGCGGTGCTGCTGAAGATGGTCAACGCGACGGTGGGCATCGACTGGGCGAGTGTGCTGACCATGACCGGCATCGGCGCCGCCGTGGTGCTCGTGGTCACCCTGCTGAGCCTGCCGCCGCTGGTGCGGCTGATGCGGCCGGAGGGGCTGCGCACGGAGTAGGCGCGGGTGCGAGACGGTACGCGGACATGGGCCTTCCTTCCGGAGGGCCCATGTCGCGTTCCCGGGGTGCCTCAGTCGCCGTCGAGGACCCGGACCGGCAGCGGGCGCATGGCCTCGCGCAGGGCCGCCGCGAGTTCCGTGTACTCCGCGGCGCGGGCCGCGCCGGTGCGCATGGCGAGGGCGATCCGGCGGCTGGGGGCGGGCTCGGCGAAGGACCCGGTGAGCAACTGGCTGCTGCGGGTGGTCTCCAGCTTGAGCGCGGTGCGCGGCAGCAGGGTGCAGCCGAGACCGCCGGCGACGAGCTGGACGAGGGTGGACAGACCGGCGGCCGTCGTGGTCACCGGGGCGTCCGCGCGGCCCGCCTCCCGGCAGATGTCGAGGGCCTGGTCGCGCAGGCAGTGCCCCTCGTCCAAGAGCAGCAGGTGGAGTTCGCGCAGCGCCTCGCGCCCGATGCCCTCCCGGCCGCCGAGCCGGTGGTCGACCGGCGTGACGAGCACGAAGTCCTCGTCGAACAGCGGGAGTTCGGTGACACCGGGCACACCGAGCGGGACCGCAAGCAGCAGCAGGTCCAGGCGCCCGGAGTGCAGGCCGTCGACCAGGCTCGCGGTCTGCTCCTCGTGCACCTGGAGGTCCAGGTCGGGGTAGCGTTCGTGGACCAGCCGCAGCACCGTCGGCAGCAGGTACGGCGCGACGGTCGGGATCACCCCGAGCCGCAGCGCCCCGGTGAAGGGCGCGCGCACCGCCTCGGCCTCCTCCAGCAGCGCCCCGACCGCGTCCAGCACCGCCTTGGCGCGGACGGCGAGCCGCTCGCCGGCGGGTGAGAGCAGGACCTTGCGCGTCGTACGCTCCAGGAGGGTCACGCCCAGGGTCTCCTCCAGCGCCGAGACCGCGCCGGACAGGGCGGGCTGGCTCATCCCGATGGCCGCCGCCGCGTCCCGGAAGTGCAGGTGCTCGGCGACGGCGGCGAAGGCACGCAGCTGGGCGAGGCTCGGCTGCCGCCGTTTGCCGTTACTGATGGTCACTGATAGATACCTCCGATCAACACGGCCGAGTGTAGCTATTTCTGTAATCAATCGTGGCTGTGCCAACATCATCAGAGTCCAACCCATGGGAAGGATCCTCAAAAGGGATCTTTCTTCGCTGCAAGGAGAGCGTGTGCTCACTGTCGGTGACAAGTTCCCCGAGTTCGAACTGACCGCCTGCGTCTCGATGGAAAAGGGCAAGGAGTTCGAGCAGATCCACCACAAGTCCTACGAGGGCAAGTGGCTGGTCGTGTTCGCCTGGCCGAAGGACTTCACCTTCGTCTGCCCGACCGAGATCGCCGCGTTCGGGAAGCTGAACGACGAGTTCGCCGACCGCGACGCCCAGATCCTCGGCTTCTCCGGCGACTCCGAGTTCGTGCACCACGCCTGGCGCAAGGACCACCCGGACCTGACCGACCTGCCCTTCCCGATGCTGGCCGACTCCAAGCACGAGCTGATGCGCGAGCTGGGCATCGAGGGCGAGGACGGCTTCGCGCAGCGTGCCGTGTTCGTCGTGGACCCGAACCACGAGATCCAGTTCACGATGGTCACCGCCGGTTCCGTGGGCCGTAACCCCAAGGAGGTCCTGCGGGTCCTCGACGCCCTGCAGACCGACGAGCTGTGCCCGTGCAACTGGAGCAAGGGCGACGAGACCCTGGACCCGGTCGCGCTGCTGGCTGGTGAGTGACCCATGTCGCTCGACTCGCTGAAGTCCCGCGTTCCGGACTACGCCAAGGACCTCAAGCTCAACCTGGGCTCGGTCATCGGCAACTCGGACCTGCCGGCGCAGCAGCTGTGGGGCACGGTGCTGGCGACCGCCATCGCGTCGCGGTCCCCGATCGTGCTGCGTGAGCTGGAGCCGGAGGCGAAGGCGAACCTGACGCCGGAGGCGTACACGGCCGCCAAGGCCGCCGCCGCGGTGATGGCGATGAACAACGTCTTCTACCGCACCCGCCACCTGCTGTCCGACCACGAGTACGGCACGCTGCGCGCGGGCCTGCGGATGAACGTCATCGGCAACCCGGGCGTGGAGAAGGTCGACTTCGAGCTGTGGTCCTTCGCGGTCTCCGCGATCAACGGCTGCGGCATGTGCCTGGACTCGCACGAGCAGGTGCTGCGCAAGGCCGGTGTGGAGCGCGACGTGATCCAGGAGGCCTTCAAGATCGCCTCCGTGGTCCAGGCGGTGGGCGTCACGCTCGACGCCGAGGCCGTGCTGACCGACGCGGCGGAGTAGTCCGCCACGCCACAAGGCCCCTGCCCAGGACGGGCAGGGGCCTTGTGCCTTTTCCGGCGTGACGTGCGCCACCCGGAAGCAAGAGGTGGGGCTTGAGTACGCGTACTCAAGCCCCACCCGGTCACGCAGGGCGAAACTGTCCCCATGAACGACCTTTCGCCGTCCCGCCGCGGCACGGGCGAGGACGTGCTCCTCACGGTCCTGCTGTGGTTCCTGGACACGGTCGTCGGGATCGTCGTCCTGCTGACTGGCCTGGGAACCACCGGCTTCAACGCGTTCGAGCCGGACCGCCATGCGTCCCTGACACCCGTCTTCGCCTACGTGGCGGGTTTCGCCGGCGTCGTGCTTCTCTCGGCCATCGGCCTGTATCGGCGGGGATACCGGGTGAGTGTGACGGCCCAGGTCATAGCCGGTGTCGCGGCACTGGCCCTCTGCGCCGCCGGGCTGAGCGGACACCTGACCCTGTGACCGGCCGGCCCAGCGTCACCGCCCTGGTCCATCCGCTACAGCCGGCAGGCTAGGCGTCCTCGTCCGGGGCCGGTGGTGTCGGGGTTTCCGCCGGGGCCGTGAGGGCCGGGGCGGGGGTCGCTGGTGGGGCCGTCGTCGGGGCCATGGCCGCCGCCAGGGAGTACTGGCGCAGATAGCCGACCACCGTGTTCGTCACCGCCACCAGCGGTACGGCCACCACCGCGCCGCCGATGCCGGCCACCATTCCGCCCGCCGCGACGGTCAGGACGACCGCCAGCGGGTGGACGCGGACCGCGCGGCCGAGGATGAACGGCTGCAGGATGTGCCCCTCGATCTGCTGCACGGCGAGGACGACCGCGAGGGTCATGACCGCTGTGAAGACACCCTGGGTCACCAGGGCCACGATCACCGCGAGCGCGCCGGAGGCGACCGCTCCGACCAGCGGGATGAAGGAGAACAGGAAGATGAACACGGCCAGCGGCACGGCCATCGGCACGTCGAGGAAGTAGATGCCGATGCCGATGAAGACCGCGTCGATGAGGGCGACCAGGACCGTGCCCCGGACGTAGGCGGTCAGGGTACGCCAGGCGCGCGGACCGGCGCCGGCCACGCCCGGCCGGGCGGCCGAGGGCACCAGCTTCAGGAACCAGGCCCAGATGCGCTTGCCGTCGTAGAGCAGGAACAGCGTCGAGAAGAACACCAGCAGGATGCCGGTGAGCGCCTCGACGATGACCTGGACTCCCTCCAGGCCGGCGGACGTTATCTGGTCGGTGTTGGCGCCGATCGCCTCGCGGAGGTTCTTGGCGATCTGGTTGATCTGCTTGTCGGTGACGTGGAAGGGGCTCTTCAGCAGCCAGTTGCGCAGATCGTCGATGCCGGACTGGATCTGGGTGGAGAGCGTGTCGATGTTCTCCATGACCTGCCAGGTCACGAACCAGCCCATCAGCCCGATGACCACGAAGCCGCTGATGGCGGTCAGCGCGGTGGCCAGCCCCCGGGGCACCCCGCGCCGGGTGAGCCGGGCGACCGTCGGCTGGAGCAGGGCGGTCACCAGCAGGGCGATGACGAACGCGAGCACCACCAGCTGGATCGCGCTGATGACCCGCATGAGCACCCACACGGTGCCGGCCAGCACCAGCAGCCGCCAGCCGGCCTCGGCGGCGACCCGTACCCCCCAGGGCACGGCCTGCGCCGGGTCGGGCCGGGGCCCGGCGGGCGACACCGCGCGCGGTACGGCCGTCGAGGGGTCCGTGGACGCGTCATGGTGCGGCTCGGGCTCGTCGTGTTCCTTCTCCGCTGCGGCGCGGCGCTCCTGGAGGCGCTCGCTCATCTCGGTGAGACCGGCCCCGAGCCGGCCGAGCCATCCTGGCACTCGCGACATGATCCGTCCTCTTCCCCCGAGTCCCGGGTGTACGCCCGCACTCCCCCCGGGGAGCCCTTCCGCTACGACCGTACAGTGCGAAAGCCCCTCCCCCGGGAACGGGGAGGGGCTGTGCGAGGCCGAGCCGCGGCCGGAGAGGCCGGCGGGCCTAGTACCAGTGGTTCGCCGACCAGAACGACCAGGCCTGGCAGGGGCTGCCGTACCGCTCGTTCATGTAGTTGAGGCCCCACTTGATCTGGGTCGCGGGGTTGGTGCGCCAGTCGGCGCCCGCGGAGGCGTACTTGCCGGCGGGCAGGGCCTGGAAGAGACCGTAGGCACCGGAGGAGGCGTTGACCGCCTGGTAGTTCCAGCTCGACTCGTGGTCCACGATGTTGCTGAAGCACTGGAACTGGCCGCCGGCCACCATCTGCCGCGCCATCGCCTGGATCTGCGCCACCGAGTAGCTGTCCCGGGTCGGGAAGCTGGAGGAGTCGCGGGTCTCGCTGCGGCTGGCCGCGGTGGACTTGGCCTCGATGCGCTCCTTGGCCTCCTTGGCGGCCTTGTCGGCCTCGGCCTTCTTCGCGATCGCGGTCTCGGCGGCGGCCCTGCGGGCCGCTTCCTCGGCGTCCTTCTTGGCGCTCGCGTCCGCGGCGATGGCCTGTGCGTCGGCCTGCTGCGTGAGGGACGCGGTCTGCACCTGCGCCTGCTGTCCCGCGGGGATGTCCGCGAGGAGCGTGGTGTCGGCTGCCGTCGGCTCGGCGTCGTTGTTGTTCTGCGCGACGCTGCCCGAGGCAACGCCCACGACGCTTCCGACGGCGGTGACCGCGGTGGCCGAGGCCACTGCGAATCCCCGGACCGAAATCCGGCTCACACGGTTTCCTTCCAGCATCGCCCGCTTCGGTGACCCTGGCGGACGCAATCGTGCCCCTTGGCACTGGCCTCCCAACTGCGGGGTCACGGGAGGCGCGGGCCCGGTGGGCAACTCCCGCGAGGGGAGTGCCGCGTGGTGCGCGGGCGGCATACGACGAACTGTATGGAGTTGATGGTGCCTGTGTGGTGCGGTCCCTCCCCCACTGCCTTAAAGGCGTGGGAGGGACCCCCAGGGGTACACGGGTGTCGTATGCGGGGCCTGACAGGACTGAGACTCTGCCGTAACCCGACGCCGGGTGGCAATCTTGAGTTGCGTGTGAAAGCTCACATCCCGTTTGGCCCTAGGGAATTCAGGAAAGTCCCGCACAAGGAGACACCGCCCGGCTAGGCTCTTGCGCCTTTGCCGGACGGTGTCAGTGACGGGCCAATCGCTCAGATGTGCCCCTCTTCGAGCATTTCGGTCACCAGGGCGGCGATCTGGGACCGCTCGGAGCGGGTCAGCGTCACATGGGCGAAGAGCGGATGCCCCTTCAGTTTCTCCACCACGGCGACCACGCCGTCGTAGCGCCCGACGCGCAGGTTGTCCCGCTGTGCCACGTCATGGGTCAGGACGACCCGGGAGTTGGCGCCGATCCGGGACAGCACGGTCAGCAAAACGTTCCGCTCCAGGGACTGCGCCTCGTCCACGATCACGAACGCGTCGTGCAGCGAGCGTCCGCGGATGTGGGTGAGCGGGAGCACCTCCAGCATGCCGCGCGCGGTGACCTCCTCGATGACCTCGCGGCTGGTGACCGCCGAGAGGGTGTCGAAGACGGCCTGCGCCCAGGGGCTCATCTTCTCGGCCTCGCTGCCCGGGAGATAGCCCAGTTCCTGCCCGCCGACCGCGTACAGCGGACGGAAGACCATCACCTTCTGGTGCTGGCGGCGCTCCAGGACCGCCTCCAGGCCCGCGCACAGCGCCAGCGCCGACTTGCCGGTGCCGGCCCGGCCGCCCATCGACACGATCCCGATGTCCGGATCGAGCAGCAGGTCGAGCGCGATGCGCTGCTCGGCGCTGCGGCCCTTGATGCCGAACGCCTCCCGGTCGCCGCGCACCAGCCGGACGTTGCCCTCGGCGGTGACGCGGCCGAGCGCCTTGCCGCGCTCGGACTGGATGGTCAGGCCGGTGTGCACGGGGAGGCCGGCCGCCTCCGGCACGTACACCTGCCCCTCCTCGAAGAGGACATCGACCTGTTCGCCGGGGAGCGTCAGTTCGCTCATCCCCGTCCAGCCGGAGTTCTCCGTGATGGCGAGTTCGGCCCGGTACTCCTCGGCCAGCAGACCGACCGAGGAGGCCTTGATCCGCAGCGGGAGGTCCTTCGACACGACGGTGACGTCGAACCCCTCGGCCTGCAGGTTGCGGGCCACCGCGAGGATGCGGGAGTCGTTGTCCCCCAGGCGGTAGCCGCTGGGCAGCACGCTGGGGTCCGAGTGGTTCAGCTCGACACGGAGCGTGCCGCCGAGTTCCCCGATCGGGATGGGGGCGTCGAGACGGCCGTACCGCACCCGGTAGTCGTCCAGCAGGCGCAGGGCCTGGCGGGCGAAGTACCCGAGTTCGGGATGGTGCCGCTTGGCCTCCAGTTCCGTGACCACGACGATGGGGAGCACGACCTCGTGCTCGTCGAAGCGGGTCAGGGCGTTCGGGTCGGCCAGCAGGACGCTGGTGTCGAGAACATAGGTGCGCCGGTCTGGCTTGTGGCGCTTTGTGCTGGTCACCACGGAAGGACGTACCCCCTCGGATGAGGTCGGGGAGCGACGAAGTGGAAGCCGGGCCGGGAGGGCTGAAGCAGTGCGGCCGGTCCCAGGGCCCCGCGCGGGGCGGGCCGGACACCGGCCCCGCCACGGCTGCTTCCGCGCGATGGCCGCACGGTCGGGCTGGTGCGCAAAGGGCCTCCCGGGCGGACGGCCCCGTGCCGCCCGCTGAGGATGCGACACCCGTGGTTCGGGCGTCGACCTGCTTGCCTTATGCCCTTTCGGAAGCGCGGCCATGCAAATGCGGCCAACAGCGCGCCTGTGAACTCCTCGTTACGCCCGCCCGAACGGGGGTAGACGCAGACGCCCCGTCACCGGTGGCGGCGGGGCGTCGGGGGGTGCGGTCAGCCGCCGAAGCGGCGGTGGCGTGCGGCGTAGTCGCGCAGGGCGCGCAGGAAGTCGACCTTGCGGAAGGCGGGCCAGAACACGTCGCAGAAGTAGTACTCCGAGTGCGCGGTCTGCCAGAGCATGAATCCGGACAGCCGCTGTTCGCCGCTGGTGCGGATCACCAGCTCCGGGTCGGGCTGGTCGCTGGTGTAGAGGTGACGGCCGATCATCTCGATGTCGACGGATTCGGCGAGGTCGTCCATCGCCACGCCCTTGTCGTGGGCGTCCAGGAGCATGGAGCGGACGGCGTCGGCGATCTCCTGCCGGCCGCCGTAGCCGATGGCCACGTTGACGAGTATCCCGCCGACCCCGGAGGTGGTCTCCTCGGCCTCCTTCAGGGCCCGCTGCATCGGCTCGGGCAGCAGGTCGCGCGCGCCGACGTGGTGCACGCGCCAGCGGCCGTCGGCCGCGAGGGTGCGTACGACGTCCTCGATGATGCCGAGCAGGGGGACGAGTTCCTCCTGCGGGCGGTCGAAGTTGTCGGTGGACAGCAGCCACAGGGTGACGACCTTGACGTCGGTCTCGCTGCACCAGCCGAGGAACTCCTCGATCTTCTCCGCGCCGGCCCGGTGGCCGTGCACGGTGGAGGAGCCGGACGCCTTCGCCCAGCGGCGGTTGCCGTCCATGATCACGCCGATGTGCCGGGGCACCTGGTCGTGGTCGAGGTGACCTTCCACCCGGCGCGCGTAGAGCCTGACGAGCAGGCCGCGCAGTTTGTCGCGCAGGTTCACGTGGCCCTCCGGGGGTGTGACGGCGGTGAGCGGTGCCGGGCGTCGAGCCTACCGTTGCTTGAGGGTTGCTCAAGGCACGGGGCTGAGGCGGGGAACGGCGGTGCGGGGACCCGCCGGGCAGGGCGCGGGACGGCGGGGACAAAAAACGGGCCGGTCCGTGGGGGGGAGACGGACCGGCCCGAGGGGGGGTTTCCACCATAACCCTTTGTGAGGGATGACGGGTGCATCGGCGCGCCACAACTACTCTCCGGAGCCGTCCCGCGACGGCACAGTGACGGCGGAGCGCTGGATTCCGGGGTCCTCATGGCCGATTCACAGCACATTCCCAGGTAAATCCGATCAGATATGAACGGAACCAGAGGAATCCCGCCAATCGGTGGACTCCCCGGCGACGTGCCCGGAGGTCCCTCCGATGGGCTACCCGGCGGTGAACGGTGACTTGACGGTTCCGCTACGCCCGGACGGGTGGAACAGCCGCACGGCTTTCCTCCCGGCTCACCGGTACGACGCCCCCGGGCCGTCCGTTCAGCCCCCGGGCTTGCGCGCGTCGAACAGATGCCGGCTGCTGTGGGCCACGAACGGCCCCTCCCGCCCGATCCGCTCGTGCAGCTCCCGCAACCGGGGCTCGTACGCCTCGACGCTGAACCCGGGGACCATCCACACGACCTTCCGCAGGAAATGCACGACCGCGCCGACGTCGTGGAACTCCATCCGCAGCCGCTCCGCCCGCAGGTCCACCACGTCCAGGCCCGCGGCCTCGGCCTCGGCCCGCTCCCGCCCGGGGTCGCGGGCGGCCCGGACCTCCTCCGGCTGCGGTCCGAGGAAGTACTCGACCAGCTCGAAGACGCTGGCCGGACCGACGTGCTGGGCGAAGTAGGTGCCACCGGGCGCGAGCACGCGGGCGATCTCCGACCAGTGCGGGCGCACCGGATGCCGGCTGAGCACCAGGTCGAAGGCGCCGTCGGCGAACGGCAGCGGTGCGTCGTCGGCTGCGGCCACGACCACCACCCCGCGAGGCCGCAGCAGTGCCGTGGCCTTCGCGGCGTTCGGCGGCCAGCCCTCGGTGGCGGCGACCGTCAGCGGCCGGCCCGGCTCCGCCGCACCCAGCGCGAGGTCCAGCACCTCCCCGCCACCGGTCTGGACGTCCAGCACGGCACCGGCACCGGCCAGCCGCTCCCCCGCCGAACGGGCGTACCCCCACGAGGGCCGCGCCTCGTCGGCCCGCCCCTCGAACCAGGAGAAGTCCCATCCCTCGGTGGGCACGGCGGCGCCCTCGGCCACGAGATCCTCGAAGGAACGGTTCGCTGTCATGCCACCATGCTCGCAGGGATGGCTCAGTCGAGGACGAGGAGAACGTGTTCGTCCGCGCCGTGCCGGAGGGTGCCGGCACCCCGGAAGCCGTGGTGCTCCAGCAGCCGGACCGAGGCGGTGTTGCCGGCGAAGGGATCGGCGTGCAGGGGCCGGACGGTCTCCTCGCGGAGGAAGAGGCCGAGGGCCCGGCTGCCGATGCCGCGTCCCCAGTACGCCCGGCCGAGCCAGTACCCGAGGAACCGCCGGCCGTCCTGCGTCCAGGCCATCACGCTGCCGGCCACCTCCCCGTCCACGGTGACCGTCCGCACCAGGTTGTCGGGGTCGCCGAGGACCCGCTGTCTCCAGTGCGCGAGGAAGGCGTCGCGCGGGCGCGGGGTGAACCGCGACCGCCGTACCGCCTCCGGGTCGTGCTCGTAGGCCAGGAGGAGTTCGAGATCGGCGTCGGCCACGGGGCGCAGCAGTACCTCGTGACCCCCGGCCGGTCCGGTGCCGCGGACTTCGTCGCTCATACCGGAAGTGTGGCAGCCGGCACTGACAACGCCCTTGTCCCGCCGACCGCTACGGCACGAGAGGCCGTACCTCCTCGGCGGTGAACCGTACGAACCCCTCCGGGTCGGGCTCGTCGCCGGTGGGCTGGAGGACGACGGTGTCGGCGCCCGCCTCCACGAGGCGCCGGACGGCCCCGGCGACGGCGGCGGCGTCCCCGGCGACCCCGAGGTCGGGCACGGACTCCTGCCCCTCGGCCGCGAGTTCGGCGCGCAGCCGCGCCTCGGCGTCGGGACCGGTGGCGGCGAGCAGGTAGACGACCACGGGGTGCGGCTCGGTACGGCCGGCCTCCCGGCGGCCCTCGTCGATGAGCTGCCGGGCGCGGCGGACGCCGTCCGGGGTGGTGGCGGAGGTCAGGAGGGTGCCGTCGGCCCGGGCGCCGGACAGCCGCAGCGTGCGGGGGCCGGTGGCGCCGGCGAGGACGGCCGCGGCGGCCGTCTCGCCGGGCGGCCAGTCGAGGCCGACGTCGTCCAGGGTGACGTACCGGCCCCGCACGGTGAGGCGTTCACCGCGCAGCAGGGCGCGCAGGGCGTCGAGGTGTTCGCCGAGAAGGGTGAGCGGGGACGCGGCGCGGACGCCGACCTGCGCCATCCAGTCCTGCACGCCGTGTCCGAGGACGAGGCTCGCGCGGCCGGGGAACATGCGGTGCAGGGAGGCGGCCTCCATGGCGGTGAGGGCCGCGTTCCTGAGGGGCACGGGCAGCAGGCCGACGCCGACCCGGACCCGCTCCGTCCAGGCGAGCGCGGCGGCGGCCGTGGCGATGCCGCCCTCCCGGAAGCAGTCCTCCCACAGCCACAGCTCCTCCAGCCCCGCGTCGTCCGCGGCGCGGGCCACGGCCCGCAGGCGCTCGGGAGGAAGCTGGGGGCGGAAGACGGCACCGAGTCGGGTCATGCCGCCCTTCCTAGTGGGGAGGACGGTGGGAGGGCAACTCGTTTACGGCAGGGACGCGTTGACGCGTCCGCGGGTGGAGCGGAGAGGGAGGGCCGGGCATGCGGTGGCGGGACGGCAGGGGCGAGCTGGTGGTGCGGGGCGTGTCGGGGGCGGTGGTGACGGTTCCGCTGGAGATCGCGGCGTCGTACCGGGCGCGGACGCGCGGGCTGCTGGGCCGGGACGCGTGCGAGGGGGCGATGCTGCTGTCGCCGGCGAGCGGGGTGCACACCTTCCGGATGCGGATGCCGATCGACGTGGCGTACCTGGACCGCCGGCTGACCGTCGTCGCCGTCCGCACCATGGCACCGGGCCGGCTGGGCCTGCCCCGGCCGCGCTCCCGGCATGTGCTGGAGGCTGCGGCGGGGGCGATGGCGGGGTGGGGGCTGGAGCGGGGGGCGCGGGTGGAGGTACGGGTGTGAGGGGCTGTGGGACGGGAACCGGGCGTCCGCCTTCCCTCCCTCGGGCTCAGCTTCCGGTTCGGGGGAAGGTCACCTCCACCCGGCGGTTCTTCTTGCGGCCCTCCTCCGTGGAGTTGTCGGCGATCGGGTACTGCTCGCCGTAGCCGCGGACGTCGAAGGTGATGCCGGGGTCGTTCAGGTCCTGGTCGAGTACGGCCTGGACGGCGTTGGCGCGCTGCTTGGAGAGGACGTCGCCGTGGGCGGAGCTGCCGAGGTCGTCGGTGAAGCCGAAGACGCGGACCTGGGCCGCGTGCTGCTTCCTGATCTCCCCGGCGATGACCGCGATGCGGGCCTTGGCCTGGTCGCCGAGCTTGGCGCTGTCCTTCCCGAACAGCACCTCGGCCTGGAGGGCGAACGTCACGTCGGCGTTGGTGTCCTCCCGGCGCTCGTCCCCGCTCTGGTCCTCCACGACCGACTTGATGTCCAGCACCTTCGGCTGCGCCAGCGTGGCCCCCTCGGGCAGCTTGAGGTCCGGATCGGTGGGGTCGACCTTGACGGGGGCGGTGGGGGTGGGGTCGGTGCCCGGGGGGTTGCCGGGGGTGGGGTCGGCGGCACGGGCCGCGGGAGTTCCGTACAGCCCGGCGGTGAGCAGCAGGGCGGCGGCCAGTGTGCCGGCGAGACGGGAAGTGGTGGTCACTTCGGCCTCACCCGGAGATCTTGATGCCGGCGGAGGCGAAGGTCGGCAGCTGGAACTCCACCTCGGCGGTACCGGCGGGCGGTGCCGGGAACTGCATGAAGACCGCCAGGGTCGCACCGGACTTGAGCGTCGAGAAGCCCGTGGTGGTCAGGGGGCGGCCGTCGGTGTCCCGCAGCACGTAGTACCGCTTCTTGCCCTGCGGGTCGACCAGCGTCGCGCCCCCCAGTGACCTGCCGTTCCTGATGATCTCGGTCTCGTTGCCGCTCAGGGCCGCCGGGATGACGGCGCTCCGCGCCCCGTCGTTCTTCAGCGTGGCGTTGACGGTGACGAAGCCGCCGGCGTCACGCTGGGCGGAGGTGATCTGGAGAAGCAGGCCGTCCGAGCCCTTCAGCTCCGCGAGCGGCTCCTGCGACTGCCCCTCCTGCGTGCTCGGGTCCGAGCCGCTCGTCCGGGAGGCGGACGCCGGACTCCGCGGCTTCTTGTCGTCACCGCCGTCTCCGCCGCAGCCGACCGCGCCGAGGGACAAGCCGGCCACGACCGTGAGTACGACCATCCTCCGGCGGGCTTTCGCAGTGCACCGCATGCTCATCGCTCCGCTTCCTTCGTCAGTCGTTCTGCGCTTGTCCGTCGGCCAGATGGACGTCGAAGAGGTCCTCGGGCGCGGGCAGCGTGGCTTCGTCATCCGGGTCCAGCTTCCAGGGCTTGCCGTCACACATGAGTGGGGGCAGCTCGTCGTCCCCCGCTCCCGCACCGAGAGGATCGAACGTGCAGCGCGCCTCGATCACGGCCGTGGCGGAAGCGGTGGAGTGGAAGCCCTCCGTGCCGGGGACGACGGAGTGCCCCACCGACTTGTTCGTCTTCACCTCGGCCGAGTACCGCAGGAGTCGCCAGGTGCAGTCGTCGAGGGTCGCGTCGTTCTGCGCTGCCAGCTGCTCAGCACGTGCGCACGGGTTGCCGACAGGCACGTTGCCGTCGAAGACGTCCTGCCACTTGGTCGGATCGAGCACGTCGGCGTCCCACGCTGCCGCGAGCTTGTCGCGACCGTCCTGGGCCGCCGCCAGCACTGCCGCGTCGGCCGCCGTCTGGGCACCCCCGCGGTTCACCGCTGCCTGGCCGACCGCGAGATAGGCGAGCGCGAGAAAGAGCAGGCCCGCCACCACCGTGATGTAGAGGGGAAAGGCCTGCCCCGTGTCGTCGTGCCGCCCGCTCAGCCTCCGGTGACTTCGGAGATCTTGTTGGTGATCGCGTCGTAGATCGACTGCCCGATGCTCGTGCCGGTGATCGCCAGCACGATCGCCACCACCACCGCGATGATTCCGAGGTACTCGACGGCGGTCTGCCCCTTGTCGTCGCCGCGCTGCCGCATGGCCACCATCACCTTCAGCATCCAGTCGCTCATGGTGCTCCCCTCCGGCTGCGCTGTGGACCCGGGCAACGTAGGCCCGCACTTGCGGCCCGGCCCAGGGTCCCAGGGCCCAACCCCGGGCCCAGTACGGGTGTTCGGTGTCGCGGCGGGGCGGCATGTCAGGACACCCCCAGCCACTTGGCGGTCGCCTGGGAGCGGGTGGTGCTGTGGAGCTTGGCGAAGATGCGGTTGATGTGGTTCTTGACCGTCTTCTCGGTGATGAAGCAGACGGCGGCGATCTGCTGGTTCGTCATGCCGGACGCGATGAGGTCCATGATCTCCGCCTCCCGAGTGCTCAGCCGGAACGTCGAGCGGAACGACTGTCCCACAGGAGGTTGCAATTGCGAAAGAGGCATGCCGGGTAAATCAGCCTCGCGTAGCGGGAGTTCGGCCGCTGTATGTGCAGGTGCACTCTCGCGGAGGTTCGCCAGTAACGCGCTGACCGCCCCCGGCGTCAGATGCGGCCGGCCCTCCCGTACGTCCCGTACCGCCCGTACCAGCTGTTCCGTCGTGAACTCGCCGTGCACCAGGTATCCCCCCGCCCCCAGCCGCAGTGCCTCCCGCACCGTCTCCGCCTCGTGGCTGTACGTGAGCATCATGACGGGGGCGAGGCGTACCAAGTGGGGCAATGCCGAGATTCCGTCGACGCCGGGCATGCGGACGTCGAGGAGGATGACGTCGGGGCGGTGCCGGAGCGCCGCCTCGAAGGCCTCGCGGCCGTCCGCCGCCTCCGCGACCACCGTGGTGTCGGCGCGGTCGGAGAGCAGGGCGGTCAGACCGGCGCGGACGACCGGGTTGTCGTCGGCCACCAGCAGCCGCAGGGGCGGTACGGAGCCGGGGCGGGGGCCGGTGGGTCGCATCGTCGTCTCCGATCAGGCTTCCCGGCGCCGCGGAACCGTGGCATCCGGGGACGGCAGGCGGACCTCCACGCGGACCTCCGTGCCGCCGGCGTGGCAGCCCCGGCCGATCCGGATGCGCGCGCCGGCCTGGGCCGCGCGTTCGACCATGCCGAGGAGGCCGAAGTGGCCCGAGGCGCGCAGCCGTTCGAGGGTGGTGCCGGGCGGCAGGCCCTTGCCGTCGTCGTGGACGGTGAGGCGGAGCACGTCGTCGTGGAGGGTGGCGGACAGGTCGACGCGGGTCGCCGTGGCGTGGCGGTGGGCGTTCTCCAGGGCCTCCTCGGTGATGGCCGTGAGGTGGTGCGCGACCGGTGCCGGCAGGGCGGGGAGCGCCGCGTCGGGCGGCCAGTGGCAGGTCACCGGGAGGCCGGTGCGGGCGGTGAAGCCGGCCGCCCGGGTGCGCAGGGCGTCCCAGGGCGCGCCGGCCGTACGGTCCTGTCGCAGGTCGGAGAGGAGGGCGCGGGATTGTGCCGCCGCCGTCCGCGCAGAGCGGGAGACCAGGTCGGCCTGCTGCCGGATGCGGGCCGGGTCGGGGGCGTCGGACGCGGCCGTCGCCGCCAGGCCGTCCGCGGCCAGGGCCACGCCGTACAGCGTCTTGGCCACCGAGTCGTGCATCTCCCGGGCCAGCCGGGCGCGTTCGGCGCTCACCGCCTCCGCCGCCGCGAGGCGCGCCTGGGTCGCGGTGAGGGCCTGGGTGGCGGCGCCGAAGCGGAGCATCAGGCCACGCAGCGTCGAGCCCATGGCGCCGGCGATGACGCACAGGCCGGGCAGCAGCAGCGCCTCGGCGACCGGGGCGTGCCGGCCGGCCTTCAGGGTGGCGTGGACGAGCAGCAGGATCAGGGACTGGAGGGAGGCGAAGCAGGCCGCGCCGCGCCAGCCGTAGACGAGTCCGGCCAGCAGCGGGGTGCAGACGCTGACGTAGGCGAGGGTGCTGTCGGGGCCCGCCGAGACCAGCAGGAAGGAGCCGAACAGGGTGTCGGCGGCCAGCAGGCTGGGGTGGCGCAGCAGCAGGGGGCCGAAGCGCTCCCAGTCGCGGAACAGGACGTAGGACACCATGAACGTGACGACCACGGCCGCGCCGGCCAGGCGGGCGCCGAGTCCCGGGGCCGCGTTCAGCAGGGCGGCCGGCGCGGCCAGGACGATCATCGCGAGCCGGAAGCCGAAGACCTGCCGGCACACCGCCTGGAGCGCCCGCACCTGGAGTTTCTCGGAGGGTTCGGCGGGCGGGGGCGCGGCGGTGCGCGTCCGCGCGCTCAGGCGGGCGGTCAGTCGGGCTGTCAGCGCGCTCCGGGCCTCGGAGGCCGGAGCTCGCGGCGCGCGCAAGGACCGCAGCGTGCCGAAGGACCGCAGCGTGCGCAAGGACCCCCGTCGTCCGCCCCCCATGAGCCCCGTCACCGCCACCCCCGCCTCACTCCCCCGTGAGCGAACCGAAGTCCACCCCGGAGCCCAGCAGCAGGCCGGCGCCGAGCAGAAGCATCGTCGCCGGGACCATGAAGGTGGTGATCATCAGCGTGGCCTTGGGGACCGCGCGGGCGGCCTTGCGCCGGGCGTTCTGCGCGTCGGTGCGGCGCATGTCCTTGGCCAGCGAGACCAGGGTGTCGACGATCGGGGCGCCGAGTTCCTCGCCCTGCTGGAGGGCGGTGACGAACATGGCGACCTGTTCGGAGTCGTTGCGGCGGCGCAGTTCCGCGAAGGCCTGGCGGCGGCTCACGCCGAGGTCCATCTGGCGCAGGGTGATGCGCAGTTCGTCGGCCCAGGGTCCCTCGTAGCGGGAGGCGACCCGGTCCAGGGCCTGGCGGAAGCCGAGGCCCGCGCTGACCACGACCGCGAGCACGTCGAGGAAGTCGGGCAGGGTGCGCTCGATGACGTCCTTGCGGACCCGGATCGCCGACCAGATGCCGACCTCCGTCCAGAACGCGCCGAACAGCAGCAGCAGGACGGCGACGAACCACTGGCCGCGCAGCAGGAAGACCAGGAAGCCGACGGCGCCGAGCGCGCCGTAGACCGCGCGGCGGGCCGCGTAGCGGTCGATGGTCAGGCCGCCGGGATTGCCCGCGAGGTCGATCCGGCGGCGGTACGTGGCCACCAGGCGGGGGCCCATCAGGCGCAGCACGGTGGGCGCGTAGCGCATCCCCACGCGGTCGATGACGGAGCCGACCGCGCCGGTGCGGGTGGCGCCGACCTCCAGGGCCACGGCGAGGTCGGCGGGCAGCTTGGCCTCCGCGCGGTACATGCGCAGGCCGGCGAAGGCGCCCCAGACGGCGAGGGCCATGAGCAGGGCAAGCAGGAGGGCCACGGTGTCCGCCTCCTCAGACGTCGATCCGGCTCAGGCGCCGGATGAGGACGAAGCCGACGGCGTACAGGGCGAAGGCGATCAGCACGCAGGCCTGGCCGACCGGGGAGCCGGTCATTCGGGCGAGCGCGCCGTCCTTGACGCCGTTCATCAGGAACAGGGCGCCGACGCCGAGCACGGGGACGGCGTACGACGTCATGGTCACCTGGGAGAGCTGGGTGCGGATCTCGCGCCGGGTCTCCTTGCGCTCCTCCAGGGTCTCGGTGAGGTTGCGCAGCGCGGAGACGACCTGGCCGCCCGCCCGGTTGGAGAGGACCAGCGTGGTGACGAGGACGACGAGTTCGCGGGAGGGCAGGCGGTCGGCGAGTTCGCCGAGGGCGTCGTCCAGGCTCTGGCCGATGGCGAGTTGGTCGGCGACCTTGGCCAGTTCCTCGCCGGCCGGGGCCTCCAGTTCCTCGGCGGCCATGCCGATCGCGGTGCGCAGGGCGAGTCCGGCCTGGGTGGCGTTGGCCAGGATGCGGGCGAGTTCGGGGAGCTGGTTGATGAACCGCTCGATGCGTTTCTGGCGTTGCCAGGTGAGGAACTGGAGTGCCGCCCAGATGCCGAGCAGGCCGGCGAGGGGTCCGAAGAAGGGGGCCAGGGCGGCCTGGCCGATCAGCCAGAGCGCGGCGACCGCGGCCAGCATGTAGACGGTGAACTCGCCCGGGGTGACGTCGAGTCCGGTCGCGGCCAGGCGCCGTTCCAGTCGGCGGCCGGGGCGGGTGCGGCGCAGTCGCCGGTCCAGGTCGCGGAAGCGGCGCCGGCGGCCGCCCGTCGGGGGTGCCCCGGTGAGGGCGAGGCGTTCGACGAGGGCGGCGCGCCGAGCATGTCCGGAGGCGTAGCTGTGCACGCCGGCCACCGCGAGGACGCAGGTCAGCAGCGTCACTCCGGTGGTGAGCTGGACGAGGGTGTGGAGTTCCATGGGGGCTACCTGGCTTCCCGGGTGGCGAGCTGGTCCGCGGAGCGGGCGACGCCGAAGGCGCCGGGGACGGGCTGGCTCGCCATGTAGAGGCGGTCGGCGGTGCGGCGGGGCAGCGGGAAGTACCGGAAGGCGCCGTACACGCGGCCGTCGGCGGTCATGGGCCGCGCGTCGAAGCGGGCCACGGTCGCCAGCCGGTACGGCTCCCCGCCGTGGCTGTCGAGCAGGGCGATCTCGGTGATGCGGCGGGCGCCGTCGGCGAACCGGGTGAGCTGGACGAGGACGTCGACGGCGCTGTTGATCTGGTCGTGCAGGGCCTCGAAGGGCACCTCGACGTCGGACATGGAGGCGAGGGTCTGGAGCCGGGTGAGGGCGTCCTCGGCGCTGTTGGCGTGCACGGTGGCCAGCGAGCCGTCGTGGCCGGTGGACATGGCCTGGAGCATGTCGAGGGACTCGCCGCCGCGGACCTCGCCGACCACGATCCGGTCGGGCCGCATCCGCAGCGAGTTGCGCACCAGGTCGCGGATGGTGACCTGGCCCTTGCCCTCGACGTTCGGCGGCCGGGACTCCAGGCGGACCACATGGGTCTGCTGGAGCTGGAGTTCGGCGGAGTCCTCGATGGTGATGATGCGCTCGTGCGGCGGGATGAGTCCGGACAGGGCGTTGAGCAGGGTCGTCTTGCCGGTGCCGGTCGCGCCGGACACGATGACGTTGAACTTGGCCTGCACCAGCCCGGCCAGCAGGTACACCATGGGCTCGTCCAGCGAGCCGAAGCCGACCAGTTCCTGGAGCGTGAAGGAGCGCGGAAAACGGCGGATGGTCAGGATGGGCCCGGTCAGGGAGAGCGGCGGGATGATGACGTTGACGCGCTCGCCGGAGGGCAGGCGGGCGTCGACCATCGGGTTGGACTCGTCCACGCGCCGGTTGACCGTCGAGACGATCCGCTCGATGGTCTGCATGAGCTGGTCGGCGGAGACGAACCGCAGCGGGAGCTGTTCGACCCGGCCGCCGCGCTCCACGAAGACCGCGTCCGGGCCGTTCACCATGATCTCGGTGATCGAGGCGTCCTCCAGCAGCGGTTCGAGGATGCCGAGCCCGAGGGCCTCGTCCACGACCCGGCGGATGAGCTGGGCGCGTTCGGCGGTCGACAGCACCGGGCCCTCGCGGCTGATGATGTGCCCGAGCACCCGCTCCAGCCGGGCCCGGCGCTCGGCCGCCGCCAGCGCGCTCATCTCCGCGAGGTCGATCTCCTCCAGCAGCTTGGCGCGGTAGGCGGCGACCAGGTGGCCGTCCTCGCCCCGGCTGCCGTGCTCCTCCGGGGTGCTGATGCGTGCGCGCAGGCTCATGGGGGTCGCTTCTCCTCGGTCAGTGGTCGAGGGGCATGGTCGCGGTCTTGGTGGTGTCGCCGAGGCTCCAGAGGATCCTCGGTATCCGGACGGTGGCCGTGACCCGCACCGAGTCGCCCTGGTCGGACGACGCGCAGGCCACCGAGATCCCGCCGCTGACGGCTCCCGCGCACGCCTGCTGCGCGTCCTGCCGCAAGGACGCGGCCCGGGCTCCCGCGCGGGCGGCCGTACCGGCCTGCTCGGCGGCGTAGGCGACGGCGCCGAGCTGGATGCCCGCGAGGGCGACGATCAGCAGGACGGGGACGAACCCCAGGTATTCGATGGCGACTTGGCCCGCGTCGCGGCGTCGCCCGCGTCGGTCCGGCATCTCAGTGCTTCACCTCCTCGACGGCGCCGGCGTGGCCCTTGACCGTGGCCGGGAAGCCGATCAGGCCCGGGAAGAGCACCGGCACCCGCAGGGACACGTCCGCGGTCACGAAGCCGCTGCCACCGCACTCCACACCCGCACCCCCTCGCCATGCGTCCGGCAGGTCCCGCAGGGCCGCCTCCCGGCAGACTCCGGACCGCTCCCCCGGCGCCACCGCCGTACCCGCCCGCACTCCCTCGTCGGCAGCATTCCCGGCGAGCGTGAAGGTGTACCCCACCAGGACGGCCTGCCACACGAGCACCAGCGTCAGCAGGATCAGCGGTGTCATGCCGAGGAACTCGATACTGACCTGACCGCGGTCGTCGTCACCTCGTCCCGTGACCCGCCTCCGGCCGTCACCCCGTCCCGTGACCCGCCTCCGGCAGTCACCCCGTCTCATGGCCCGGTCACCTCTTCCGCCCGTCTCATGACCCGCTCACTCCTTCCGCCGCCGGAAGCCCGCGGTCGCCCGGCTCCCGCTCCGGTGGGAGGGCCCCTCGGGCGCCCGGACCAGGCCCAGTTCGCCGGCGAGCGCCCACAGGGCCTGCTTGACCGTGCTCCGGGCGTCGAGTTCGTGCAGCCGCCCGGAGTCCACGACCCCCTGCAGCTCCTTGAAGTTGGCGGGGATCGCCGTGCGGGCCAGGGCGGTGCCGGTGATGCGCTGGACGAGCGCGGGCTGGATCTCGGTGGTGCGGCTGTGCCGGTTGACGACCACCGTCGTCTCCTCGGCCTTGCGGATCTGGAGCCGGTCCCACATCCGTACGGTGCGTTTGGCGGCGCGTACGGCGATGACGTCCGGGGTGGTGACCAGCAGCGCGGCCTCGGCCATCTCGACGGCCGCCGCGCCAGCGCCGCCGAGCTGGGCGCCGCAGTCCACGACGACGACCTCGTAGCGGGAGCGCAGGGCGCTGACGATCTGCCGGGCGGCGCGGTCGGTGACCTCCTCGCCGCGCTCGCCCTCGCCGGGCGCGAGCAGCAGGGCGAGCCCGGTGTCGTGGCGGAAGACGGCGTCGGCCAGCACGCGCGGCGAGATGTCGGTGATGGTGGCGAGGTCGGCGACCGAGCGGCGGAACTGGATGTCGAGGTAGGAGGCGACGTCGCCGCTCTGCAGGTCGAGGTCGACCAGGGCGGTGGCGCGGCCGGAGGCCTGGGCGGCGAGGGCGAGTTGGATCGCGGCCAGGGTGGCGCCGGTGCCGCCCTTGGCGCCGCTGACCGTGACGACGGTGCCGCCGGCGCCGCCGAGCACGTCGGCGCCGTGCCCGAGGTGGCGCCGTACGCCGGTCGACCACTGGGCGACGGCCTGGACGCGGCCGGCGAGTTCCTCGTACGACAGCGGGAGCGCGACCAGGCCGCGGGCGCCGGCGTCCATGGCGGCGGCGAACAGGGCGGGACCGGCGTCGGTGGTGACGAGGACGACGCCGACGGCCGGGAAGCGCAGGGCGATCTCGCGGATCAGCTCCAGGGCCGGGACCGGGCCGATGCGCTCATGGACGACGACGACCTCGGGGAGTTCCTCGACCGACTCGGCGGCGAGCCGGGCGAGCAGGTCGACGAGCTGGGTGGAGTCGGTGGCCGGGGGCTGGGGTTCGGCGTCGGGGAGCTGGCTGAGCAGGGTGACCAGCGAGCGGACGGCGTCCGGGTCCGCGCCGGCCGGGAGGATCCTGGTGGGCATGCGGGGCGCCTCTCACTTGTCCGTCGCGAGTTCGTAGGTGCGGTCCTTGTCCGGGACGCTGGTCGTACCGCCGGGGGCGACCAGGGCGAGCCGGACCCGCTGGGCGAAGGACTCGGCGTAGGTGACGCGCTGGGCGTCGAGGGTGGACAGCGCGAAGGTGATGGGGACGGCCTCGGTGGGCCCCCGCTGGTCCTTGTCGTGGTCGGGGTCGAGGGCGGTGATGTGGCCGACTTCGAGGACCCGGGCGTTGGTCACGATGATCTTCGACTGGTCGGGGTCGCCCTCCTTCGCACCCTCGAAGGTGGCGTACACGTTGACGCGGGAGCCCACGGTGATCTTGCCGGCCACCCCGGTGGCCGCGTCGATCATGATGGCGACCTCCTGCTGTCCGGGCTGGAGGGCGGGCCGGTCCACGATCATGTCGGTCTGGAGCAGGGAGCCCGCCTCCAGGGTGGTCACGGCGATCTTGCCCTGGATCTGGCGCAGGTCGGTGACGGCGGTGCCGGACAGCCAGCGCCTGGGCATCCGGATCTTCTCGAACTGGCCGTCGGTCAGCGAGGTGTACGGCTTGACGTCGTCCTTCACCCGGTAGGCGGTGACCTCGGGGCCGACCTTGGAGTTCGCGTCCCGGACGACGGAGAGCACACCGGCGAACGCGCCGGCGGCGCACAGGACCGAGAGGATCAGCAGTATCACGCCGCGGCGCTGACGGGAGTTCATGAACCGTGCAACCTCATTTGTCGGTGGTGGCCGTCGCTGTCGGACCGGTCAGACGTCAGACGGGCGTGCGTTGCTCCAGGGCGGCGCGGGACGCGGCCGGTTCGGGGGCGGGCGGGGTGGCCGAGCAGAAGACGCAGCGGTCGCCGATGACGTCGAGGCCGCACCAGTGGCAGCGCGTCTGCCGTACCGAGGTGACGAGCTGGTAGAGGACGGAGAGGTCGGCGAGATAGCCGCAGAACTCGGTCATGCGGCCGGTGCCCCACCACACCGGGGACTCGGCGGGCAGTGGGGTCTCGCGCAGCCCGTGCACGTTCCAGGCGGTGCCGAGACCGCCGACCCACTCGCTCTGCAGCGACCCCTTCGCGACCAGCATCCAGGTGCTGAACTCCGGGCCCTTGAGGGTGGCGTCCGGTCCGACGCGCACGAGCTGCGGCTCGGGGTGGGCGAGGACGGCGAACTGGCTGCCGGGCACCCAGGACTTGGCGTGCGCCTTGAGCCCCACCGGGACGCGGTCGAGGCGGGCGACGGAGCCGAGCACGGCCCCGGCGTGCAGGTAGTGGGTGAGCAGGCGCCCGGCGGAGGCGAGCACGCCGGGGCTCAGGTCGCAGGAGGCGAGCTGCCGTAACTGCCGGGCCAGGACGGCGACGGCGAGCGGCGGCAGCTCGGGCCGGAAGAAGGCGACGCGGTCGCTCTCCAGCAGGGAGCGCAGGGTGTGCAGGCGCCGTAGGACGGGTTCCGGGGTGGCCGGTGAACAGACCACCACCACGTACCCGTACTGCTCGACGAGGGCGTACAGCTCGGTGAGGGCGTCGTCCAGTGGCCGCTGGTCGAGGCCGCGCAGCACGGCGGCGGGCACGGTCCGCTCGTCCTGCGCCGGCAACGCCATGTCGGCGCTGGTCACGGCGATGGCAGTTGGCACGCGCAGCTCCCCGCTCTTCACACCCGCCGGCCCACCGGGGTGACTCCCGTGCGCCAGAACGACTTCGTTGCGTGACTACCCGAGCACTGTAACCACGCCCGTCTGGCCGGAGAACACCGTTGGGGAAGCTCGCGGGGAACTCTCGGTGCACAACCCCCGGCAAATGCGGACAGGTTGCCTCGGCGGCCGGAAACGGTTTTGGTCTGGACCTCTTGACACCCCTATTGGTCTGGACCAACTTGTAGAGCCAGTAAGGGCAGTGCAGCCAGTTGAGCCAGCGGTGACCACCGTTCGTTCGCCCCTCTCCCGTTCCCTTCCCTTCCTCTCCTCTTCCCGCCGAACTCCCCTCGGAGGCACCAGTGGACCGCGCACCAGGCATACCCAGACCCCGCGGACGGCGACTCGCGGCGTGGTCCGCCGCCACCGCCCTCGCCCTGTCGGTGGCGGGCCTCGCCGCCGCCTCCCCGGCGTCCGCGGCGGATGTCAACAACGTCAGGAACGCGGGCTTCGAGTCGGGTCTGACCAACTGGACCTGTACGGCAGGCAGCGGTACGGCGGTCTCCTCGCCGGTGCACGCCGGCACCGCCGCCCTGAAGGCCACCCCGGCCGGCCAGGACAACGCCCAGTGCACCCAGTCGGTGGCGGTCAAGCCCAACTCGACGTACACACTGAGCGCGTGGGTCCAGGGCGGCTACTCCTACCTGGGCGTGACGGGCACCGGCACCACGGACGTCTCGACCTGGACCCCCGACACCGCGTCCTGGAAGCAGCTCACGACGACGTTCACCACGGGCGCCTCCACCACCTCCGTCACGGTCTACACCCACGGCTGGTACGGCCAGGCGGCCTACTACGCCGACGACGTCTCGGTCTACGGCCCCGACGGCGGAGGCGGCACCGACCCGGCACCCACCGTCCCGGCGGCCCCCTCCGGCCTCGCCGTGTCCGGTACGACCTCCTCCTCGGTCTCCCTCTCCTGGTCGGCGGTGTCGGGCGCGACGGGCTACAACGTCTACCGCGACGGCACCAAGGTGACGGCGGTGACGGGCACGTCGGCGACGGTGACCGGCCTCGCGGCCTCGACGGCGTACGGCTTCCAGGTGACGGCGGCCAACGCGGCCGGCGAGTCGGCCAAGTCGGCGAAGGTCACCGGCACGACGGCCGCCGGCACGGGCGGCGGAGGCGGCGGTTCGGTCCCGAAGCACGCGGTGACCGGCTACTGGCAGAACTTCGACAACGGCGCGACGGTCCAGAAGATCTCCGACGTCCCCGCCGCCTACGACATCATCGCGGTCGCCTTCGCGGACGCCACCTCGACGCCGGGCGCGGTCTCCTTCACCCTCGACTCGGCGGGCCTCGGCGGCTACACGGCCGACCAGTTCAAGGCCGACATCAAGGCCAAGCAGGCGGCCGGCAAGAAGGTGATCATCTCCATCGGCGGCGAGAAGGGCACGATCTCGGTCAACGACTCGTCGTCGGCCACGAACTTCGCCAACTCCGTCTACTCCCTCATGCAGACGTACGGCTTCGACGGCGTCGACATCGACCTGGAGAACGGCCTCAACGCGACGTACATGACACAGGCCCTGCGCGCCCTGTCCGCGAAGGCGGGCGCCTCCCTCGTCCTCACGATGGCCCCGCAGACGATCGACATGCAGTCGACGTCCAACTCCTACTTCCAGACGGCGCTGAACGTGAAGGACATCCTCACGGTCGTCAACATGCAGTACTACAACAGCGGTTCCATGCTGGGCTGCGACGGCAAGGTCTACAGCCAGGGCACGGTCGACTTCCTGACGGCCCTCGCCTGCATCCAGCTCGAAGGCGGCCTCTCCCCCTCCCAGGTGGGCCTCGGCCTCCCGGCCTCCACCCGCGCGGCCGGCGGCGGCTACGTCTCCCCCACGGTGGTCGACAACGCCCTCGACTGCCTCACCAAGGCCACCAGCTGCGGCTCCTTCAAGCCCTCGAAGACCTACCCCGACCTGCGCGGCGCGATGACCTGGTCCACCAACTGGGACGCGGCGGCGGGGAACGCGTGGTCGAGCGCGGTGGGGGCGCATGTGCACGCGCTGCCGTAACAGTCACTGAGTCGCGGCGCCCGGACCTCGGGGGCGGTCCGGGCGCCGTCGTACGCGCGGACACCGGTGACGAGATCCGGGACCGGCCGGACCGACACGGCGGGTGTGCTTCCGCGTTGCGACGCGCGAGAGCGGGATGTGATGATCCCGGGCATGGCTGAACACGGGGGCGAGGCCACCTCGACCAGAGAAACACCCAGGTCAAGGCTGTACGACTACGACTACGACTACGGCCACGACCACGACCACATGGAAGCGGCGGGCGCCGGCCAACCGGCCCCGGGCACACCGGCGGCCTCCGCAGCCCCCGCTCCGCCTGAGCACGCGGCAGCCGTGACCGACGCGACGGAAGCCGTGGAACGCCGACGCCGTGAATTCGCGACGCTGCTCGGCGAGTTCCGCCGCGCCGCGGTGCTCGTACCCGTGGACGAGACCGGCGCGCCCCTGACCGGTGACCAGGGCGGCATCCGCTGGATCTACGCCTTCTCGGACGAGGCGGCACTGGCCCGCTTCGCCCTCGCGCGGGGAGAGGGCGAGCGGGAGTGGGCGTACCAGCGGTGCCTGGGCGCGCGGCTGCTGGACGCCGGTGTCCGGGCCGCCGGGGTGCCCTGCGGGGTCGCCCTGGATGTGGGCAGCGCGGGCGAAGGAGCGCTATTCCCGCCGGTATCGGGGATCGTGCCGGACGCGGTGGCCGTCGACCGGCCCGTCGAGGAGACGAAGGGGAGGCCCGGCGATGAGCGGTGACGAGGGCAAGGGCAAGGACCTGAAGGCCGAAGGGCTGGACCTGATCGCGCAGGGCATCACGCTCACGCTCTCGGACCTGAAGGGCCTGGGCATCGACAGCCTGGCGGGGGTGGGCCGGGGCTTCGGCAACCTGGAGCTGTCCGGGATGCAGCTCGGTCACGAGGACCTGACGTCGAAGTTCGCGTCCTTCTGCGAGCGCTGGGAGTGGGGGGTGCGCGCCCTGGTGGCGGAGGGCAACTCCTTCGCGGAGGGCGTGGGCCTGTCGGCCGGCACGCTGTACGAGACGGACCAGTACGTGGGCGGCGCCGTGAAGGTCGGCCTCAACTCGCTGGCGGGCAACCCGTACGCCGCCGAGGAGAAGGTCGAGAAGATGGGCTATGGCGACATCGCCGAGTCGGGTGCCTACGGCGGTGACGTGGACTACAGCAAGAAGTCCTTCACCGAGGCGATGCTGGCCTCCGACCAGAACCTGCGGGCTGCCGGCCACGACGTGATGACGGCTCCGCTGGGTCCGCTCGCACCGATCGGCGTCGGTGTCACACCGGAGGACGTCAAGGACGCGCTCGACGGTGGCGAGGACCAGCCGGGCGGTGCGGGCTGATGGGCATCATCGGCGACATCGGCGACGGCCTCGACAGCGGCCTGGAGTTCGGCGAGCACCTCTACGAGGACGGCAAGAAGGTCGTCGGCAAGGGCATCGAGAAGGGCGCCGACCTCACCGGCGACGCCCTGGACCACGTCGGAGCCCACAAGTACGCCGACGTCGTCAGGGCGGCCGGCGACTACGCCGGTTCCCAGCTCGGTGCCACACCGGGTGAGCGGGAACTCGGCGAGACGGAGCTGGCCTCCGAGCTCGTGCACGGCAACGCGCGGGACATCCGGTCGACCGCGAAGCACCTGAAGGACTTCCACACCGCCTTCGACAAGGTCGGCCAGGGGATGCGGAAGCTGGACTCGTCCTCCTGGCAGGGCGAGGCGGCGGAGGCGTTCCGCAAGAAGTTCACCATGCACCCGGTGAAGTGGCTGCACGCGGCCGACGCCTGCCACACGGCCGCCGCGGCGCTGGAGACGTACGCCGACACCGTCACCTGGGCCCAGGGCCGGGCGCGGGACGCGATCGACCTGTACAAGAAGGGCATGCGCGCCTCCCAGCAGGCGGCGAGCGCCTACGACAAGAAGGCCGACGCCTACAAGGCGGCCGTCAAGGAGGGCAAGGACCCCGGCCCGAGCCCCGGGGAGTTCGTGGACCCCGGCAAGGCCGACGTCCAGCGCGCCCGCGAGATCCTCACCGAGGCCCGCAAGCAGCGGAACACCGCGGCCGGCACCGCCGTCGAGGCCGTGGAGACGGCCCTGGCCCACGCGCCCGCCGAACCGCCGCCGCTCGCCCGCCTGAAGGCGGACGCGTCGGACGGCTTCGGGGCCGTGCGGACCGAGGTCCTCCACTTCGACGGCGGCCTGGTCAAGGGCACGGCGGGCCTGGTCAACTTCGCCCGCGGACTCAATCCGACCGACCCGTACAACCTCACGCACCCGTCGGCCTACCTCCAGAACGTCAGCATGACGCTCTCCGGCCTGACCTCCACCGCCACGCATCCCGACCGGGCCGTCAAGGACATGTGGACGGAGTTCCGCAAGGACCCCTCCGAGTTCGGCGGCCGGATGGTTCCGCAGCTCTTCGCCGGCGAAGGCGCCGGCCTGGAGGCCGGCCTGGCCCGGGACGCGGCGAAGGCGGGCCTGACCCGCCGGGCGGCCGAGTCGGTGACACAGCGGGAGGCTCGGGCAGGGGCGGAGGACGCGGCCGGCGGCACGGCCCGGGGACGGGTGGAGGAGGACCCGCAGCAGCCGTCGCACACCAGCGAGAGCACGGAGAAGTGCGGCGACCCGGTCAACGTGGCGACCGGCAAGATGTACCTGCCGCAGACGGACGTGACCGTCCAGGGGGCCCTGCCGCTGCTCCTGACCCGGCGGGTGGAGTCCGGCTACCGCCTCGGCCGCTGGTTCGGCCCGTCCTGGTCCTCCACACTGGACCAGCGCCTGGAGATCGACGCGGAGGGAGTCGTCTTCGTCTCGGAGGACGGCCTGCTCCTGTCGTACCCCCACCCGGCCCCCGGCCTGCCCACCCTGCCGAGCCACGGCCCCCGCCTCCCCCTGGACCGGGTGGACGGTGGCTACACGATCACGGACCCGCGCACGCACCGCACCCGGCACTTCGCCGACCGCGGCCCCGGCCTGGCGGTCCTGGAGCAGATCGACGACCGCAACGGCAACTGGATCACCTTCGAGTACGACACGGAAGGCACCCCGCTGGGTGTCTTCTCCAGCAGCGGCCAGGGCGTCCGCGTCACCACGGAGGCGGGCCGCGTCACGGCGTACCACCTGGCGGCGACCGGCGAGCGGCTGAAGCGCTTCGGTTACACGGACGGCGACCTCACGGAGGTCTTCGGCGCCTCGGACCTGCCGCTCCGCTTCACGTACGACGCGGCGGGCCGCGTCACCTCCTGGACGGACACGAACGACCGCGGCTACACGTACGCCTACGACGACCGGGACCGCTGTGTCGCGCAGGGCGGCACGGCCGGCCACCTGACGCACCGCTTCGCCTACGAGGACCCGGACCCGGCGACCGGCCTGCGGACGACGACGGCCACGACCGGCGAGGGCCACACCAGCCGCTATCTGGTCAACGACGCCTGGCAGGTGGTCGCGGAGACGGACCCGCTGGGCGCGACGACACACCACGTCCGCGACCGCTACCACCGCCTCCTGACGACCACGGATCCGCTGGGCCACCGAACGGCGTTCGAGTACGACGACGCCGGCAACCTCACCCGTGCCGTCCGCCCCGACGGCCGCGAGTCCCGGGCCGAGTACGACGACCTGGGCCTGCCGGTGAAGGTGGTGCGCCCGGACGGCTCGGTCGTCCGCCAGACCTTCGACGCACGCGGCAACCGCACCTCGGTGACGGACCCGGCCGGCCGTACGACCCACTTCGCCTACACCGAGGCCGGCCACCCGGCGTCGGTGACCGACCCGCTCGGCAACACCACCACGATCGTCTGCGACCGCGCTGGTCTCCCGGTCGAGGTGACGGACCCGCTGGGCGCGACGACCCGCTACGCACGGGACGCACTGGGCCTCCCCACCGCGATCACCGACCCCACCGGCGCGACGACCCGCCTGGAGTGGTCGCTCGAAGGCAGGCTCACCCGCCGCACGGCCGCCGACGGCACGTCGGAGACCTGGACGTACGACGGCGAGGGCAACCGCACCAGCCACACCGATGCCCTGGGCGGCGTCTCCCACTTCGAGTACACCCACTTCGACCTGCTGACGGCACGCACCGGCCCGGACGGAGTCCGCTACGAGTTCGACCACGACACGCAACTGCGCCTGACGAGGGTCACGAACCCGCAGGGCCTGACGTGGACGTACGCGTACGACGAGGCCGGCCGCCTGACGGAGGAGACGGACTTCGACGACCGCACCCTGAGCTACACGTACGACGCGGCGGGGCGCCTGAGCGAGCGGCGGAACGCGCTCGGCCAGGTGGTCTCCCTCGAACGGAACGCACTCGGTCAGGTGCTCCGCAAGGACGCGGCGGGCCGCACGACGACGTACGCCTACGACCTGACGGACCAACTCGCGCAGGCGACGGGCCCGGACGGCACGTCGCTGACCCTGCTCCGCGACCGCCACGGCCGCCTGCGCGCGGAGACGGTCAACGGCCGCACGCTGACGTACACGTACGACGAACTGGGCCGCCGCACGGGCCGTACGACACCGACCGGCGCCGAGACGACATGGTCGTACAACGCGACGGGCCGCCGCACCGGCATGGTGGCGTCGGGCCGCACGATCGACTTCACGTACGACGAACTGGGCCGCGAACTGACACGCCACGTCGGCGAGACGGTCACGCTGGAGCACACCTTCGACGCGATGGGCCGCCTGACGGACCAGTCGGTGACAGGCGCCGCAGGCCTCCCGGTCCAGCACCGGAACTACACCTACCGCGCCGACGGAAGCCTGACCGCCGTACAGGACCGGCTCGCCGGCACCCGCCACTTCGACCTGGACGCGACAGGCAGGGTGACGGCGGTCCACGCGGCGAACTGGACGGAGCGGTACGCCTACGACGAGGCGGGCAACCAGACCGAGGCGACCTGGCCGTCGGACCACCCGGGCTCCGAGGCAACGGGCCCGCGCGCCTACGCGGGCACCCGCATCACCCGAGCCGGCGGCGTCCGCTACGAGCACGACGCGCTCGGCCGCATCACCCTCCGCCGGAAGACCCGCCTCTCCCGCAAGCCGGACACCTGGCGCTACGAGTGGGACCCCGAGGACCGCCTCACCTCGGTGGTCACCCCGGACGGCACCCGCTGGCGCTACACCTACGACCCCCTGGGCCGCCGCACGTCAAAGCTCCGCTTGGCGCCGGACGGCGAGACGGTCGTGGAGCGGGTGGACTTCACCTGGGACGGCACAACCCTCTGCGAACAGACCTCTGCATCGGCCGAGTTGCCGAACACAGTCACCCTCACCTGGGACCACCGAGGCCTACGCCCCCTGACCCAGACAGAACGCATCGCCCCGGCCAACGCCCCTCAGGAGGAGATCGACTCCCGCTTCTTCGCCATCGTCACAGACCTGGTCGGCACACCGACAGAACTGGTGGACGAACGGGGGACCCTCGCTTGGCGCACCCGCAGCACTCTGTGGGGGACGACGGCCTGGGCGAGGGACAGCACCGCGTATACGCCGCTGCGTTTTCCGGGGCAGTATTTTGATCCGGAAACGGGGCTGCATTACAATTATTTCCGGCATTACGACCCCGAAACCTCTCGATACCTAACTCACGACCCACTTGGACTCGCTCCCGCCCCGAATCCGGCCACGTATGTTCTCAACCCATACGTGTGGACCGATCACCTCGGCCTGGCACCAGACGAATGCCCCGACGAGGTGCAGTCGATCTACAAAGCCCCTCAAAGAGGTCAGGGCGACTTCCAGGAGCAGCACGGTTACCGGGCCGACGATTTCCCCGGAGGGCCCGACGATCCATACATGAATGGCCTCGTCTATTTCGCAAAGGAACGGCAACTAGCCGAAGTGTACGCCTCACATTACGGTGAAGGAGTGATAGAAATAAAGATCCCGAAAGGCGAGTATCTAGAACGATTTGCCAAACATGAGCACCCTTACGAAGGAGGCCCGCTTACCGAACTGGAAGTACCGAACACAGTAGTCGAAGAACTTAACCGCTACCCCAGGATTCGACACAGATGAATATCAAGAACCCGTGGGAAAACGCAAAGGCCCTGTACCCAGTAGGGGCGCAGGCACAAGGCACAGTGAAGAAGAAATTTCCGTTCGGAGTTTTTCTAGAACTCTCAGGGGCGCCCGACGTCATCGCCTTCCTTGACATTGCTTCATACAACCCGGCGGGAGAACCCCCTCCTGCACCATTGCCAGACCCGGGCGCCCGGGTGACTGGGACCATCGCAGCACACAATGAGCGCGACAAGCAGCTCCGGATCAGGGTGGGACCTCCAGTCCATCAGATCATGGATAAACGAGCAAACGATCACACCTGAGCCTGCATACGTCAGAACGCCTGACATCATGAGCTCAGTGCTGTCCGGGCCATGGGGGCTTCGCCGTAGATCGTGTCGGATGACCTGTGGGAGCGGAAGGGCCAACGAGCCAAACAGGTCACTAGGGATGGAGAAATTGGCAAGCGACCACCTACAACTGCACTCACCCCCTACCTTGCAGAGCGGCGACGTCCGGACAGGAATCATCACCGGGTCACCCGGCCCCTCAAAGACTTGGAGCCGGATCCACCATTGGAGTTGGCGCGCCATATCTGCAAAATGACGCCACTGCGGCGAACGCCCCACGAGATCGAGGGCGTGCAGCGGCTCGTCAGCCGCATGACGCGCTACGAGGCCCGGATGCGTGCGGACGGCGTGCTGGACGAGAAGCAGTACGTCGGCTCCGTCGACGCCTGGGATCTCGGCCGGGCGTCGAAGATGGCCCGGTGGGGACTCGGGGCGCGCTACGGGTCTCTCCCGGAGGCCGAGTCCGCAGTCATCCAGGCCGGGCGGGCCGCCGCGCTGACCTACAAGTCATGGCAGGACTTCTCCGCCGGCTACATCCTCGGCCGCTCCCTCCACTTCGACGAGGAGGAGTTCGGCGCCTGGTACCAGGACATGGTCAAGGCCCACCACATCCTGATGTCGACCCCCGACAGCCCCTGGCTCACCATTCCCTTCCGGTGAGCCAGGGGCCGATCGCGCGTCAGTTCTCGGTCAACAGCTCAGTGGCGTCGGTGGCGTGTACGGCTCGCTGGGCCCAGACTTCGAGCTGGTCGAGGTCGGTGCAGGCTGCCACGCGTTCGCGTACGTGGTCCGGCACCGGGATGCCGCGCCACTCCAGGATGCGGAGGGTCATCTCCCGCCGGTCCTCGATACGACCTCGCTCAAGCCCTTGTTCCAGTCCCTGTTCGCGTCCTTCTTCGCGTACCTGTTCGGCGAGTGGGTGTCGCCAGAAGTACTGGATGGCCGTCATGAGGTCCCTCCACATGTGCTTGGCCTGGGGGTCTGTCAGGCAGGAGTCGATGAACTGCACGAAGACTGCGGCGGTGTCGGTGTCGATGGTCCGCAGGGCGGCTGCCAGGGATTCCAGTATGGCGGGAGCCTGGGGGCCGCGTCCGTGTGTCATGGCCGAGAGCACCGCGAGGGGGACGTCGCGTTCGGCCTGGCGTTCATCCGTGATGACGGGGACGTTGTCGGGGCCGAGGACGAGGGGGCGTACGGTCAGCGAGTGCCAGTCCCGGAAGCCGAAGCGGATGGGGCGGGAGGCCCATGCGGCGGTCTTGCTGCTCTGGGTGATGACGATGAGCACCGGCTCGCAGCGGTACTTCTCGTAGAGGTAGGAGAGGTAGTACGGCCAGCTGCCGCGTTTCCTCTCGTCGACCTTTCCCTGGGATTCCACGACGAGGAGGTAGGTGCCCTCGTCCGTCTCCGCGCGCAGCAGGGTGTCCACGCGGCGTTCGACAGGTTCGATCTCGGTGAGGTCCACGTTCAGGGCCGCGATCTCACGGGGTTCGGGGAAGGGCACGTGCAGCACCCTCTGTAACGCGCGCGTCAGCAGCGCCGGATCCTTCTGGAAGATCCGGTGCAACGCCTCGTGCGACGAGCCGACCATCAGCTCTCCTTTCGGTACGACTCCGTACGCCGTGATCAACGAGCTAGGCCGCCGCAAGTTCGCACCAGACGAATTTGCCGTGGTCCCGGAACCGGGCGGAGGGCTGCCAGCCCCAGTAGTCGGCACAGGCCACGACCAGGCCGAGCCCACGCCCGCCCTCCAGCCCGGCGGCCTGCTCCAGCGGCTTGGGAGGCGGTGGCGGGGCGGGGTCGGTGTCCCAGGCCCCGATCCAGACCACCCCGTGCGGGGTGCGGCGCACCCTGAGTGCGGCGGGGCCCTTGGTGTGCCGTACGGCGTTGGAGACCAGCTCCGTGGCCAGCAGCTCGGCGGTGTCCACGAGCCCGATCAGGCCGTGCAGGGTGAGGATGACGCGCAGGGTGCGGCGGCAGATGGTGACCGCTCTGGGGTCGTTGGGGATGTAGAGGGTGTAGTCCCAGGGCTCGGTTTCGGGCATGCGGCATCAACTCCGAGGAGATGAAATGGATTTGGTGCAGCGCAGGGTGGCATCGCCGCAGGACGCGGTGCACTTCCGCAGGGTGTGCGTTGCATCACCGACGGTAGGGCCATAATTTGGGACCACGCAAGTCGTTGCCATAATCTGCCTCCGAACGAGGTCTGGTTGCGCGGGAGGAAGACATGGCGCGCAGGAAAGAAGCCACGGCACGCCAGGCACGCCTGGGGTCCGAGCTACGGAAACTACGTGAGGCCGCAGGGCTCAAGGGTCGTGAAGCCGCCGCACTGCTCGGGACGGACTCCACGCAGATCAGTCAGATCGAGTTCGGTACGGCGGGAGTGAGCAGTGAGCGCGTGCGACGGCTGGCCGCTCACTATGCCTGCTCGGACACCGAATTGATCGACGCGCTGGTGGCCATGGCCGTGGACCGGACGTGCGGCTGGTGGGAGGAGTACCGGGGCTCGCTGCCCAACTCGTTCCTGGACCTATCCGAGCTGGAACATCACGCCAGGTTTCGCTGGGACGTGGACTTCCTGCACGTGCCCGGCCTTCTTCAGACCGAGGAGTACGCGCGCGCCCTCTTCTCGTACGTGAACCCGGACTTCCCGGGCAGCGAACTGGAGCGCCGAGTGGAGCACCGCATGAGGAGGAAGGTCATCATCGAGCGCCCCGACCCGGTCCCGTACGAGGCTCTCGTCCATGAGGCGGCGCTACGCATCAGGGTCGGTGACCGGGCCGCCACGCGAGCGCAGCTCAAGCGCGTCCTGGAATTGTCCGATGCCGACCACGTCACCGTGCGAGTCATCCCCTTCGAGCTGGACTCGTTCGCCGGTGCGGGCAGCGCCATGGTGTACGCGGGCGGTCCCGTCCCGCAGTTGGACACCGTGGTACGCGACGGCCCCCACGGCACGCTCCTCATTGACGCCGAAGCCCAACTCAGCCGCTTTCGAACGCTCTTCCGTAAGATGGAAGCGGTGTCACTCGAACCTGAGCGTTCCCGTGACTTCATCCGCAAGCTGGCGAAGGAGCTATGAGGCGCATCATGACAACCACCTGCACATGGCGGAAGTCGTCCTACTCCGGCGGCGGCGAGGGCAACGCCTGCGTCGAAGTCGCCGACCTGGACACCCATGCAGCCGTCCGCGACTCCAAAGCCCCCCGCCGAGCCACCCTCACCTTCCCGGTCTCCGCCTTCGCCCCCTTCATCAACGCCCTGAAGGATCCGCGCGCCGGCCGGTGAGGCCGGCAGTCGGAAGAACCCCGCGCCTCTAGTCGGCGTCCTTGCCGACCTCGGCGTCCGTGGCGTCCCCGCCGTCGTCGAAGTACGCGTCCAGCACCGCGTCCAACTCCGCGTCCCACTCCGCGAAGCGCGAGCGGGACGTGGCCTCGATCTCGATCGGGTACCAGCGGTTGTCCGGGGTGTGGACGGTGACCGTGTAGCGCTTGCCGAAGCGAGGGGTCTCCGTCTCCACCGCGGCGATCTCGTCCCAGCGGAACTCGCAGGACTCCTCGTCGAGGCGCAGGCGGACGCCCTTCGCGTCGGCCTCGATCCTCGCCCGGCGGTCGGCCGCCTCGAAGACCGGCCCGTCGGAAGAAGCCTCCGCGTCCGACTCCGACTCCGACTCCGACTCCGAAGCCGACACCGAGTCCGAGTCCGAGTCCGATTTCGGATCCGGTGCCGAGTCCGAAGGCTCCTCCGCCGAGTCCTCCGGCTCCCCGGCACCCGCCCCGGGCCCCGCCTGCGTCGGCACCGGGGCCGGCGTCGTGAGGCCCGGGATGAAGGCCGGGTCGAAGCCGGCGCCCGTCAGGGGCTCGGGCTTCGCGGGCTCGGTCTCCGACGGCTTGCTGCTCGCTCCTATGCGCTGCTCCACGGCGGCAGTATGGACGACGATCCTGTGCCGGAACCAGTCGGACCGCCCATCCCGTGCCTCACACACGCCACGTTCACACGAACACGCTCACCACAGCCGCCACCGCGAACCCGGCCACGGACAGCACCGATTCCAGGACCGTCCAGGTCTTGAGGGTGTCGCGTTCGCTGATGCCGAAGTACTTGGCGACCATCCAGAAACCGCCGTCGTTGACGTGCGAGGCGAAGATGGAGCCGGCCGAGATGGCCATGATGACGAGGGCGACGAAGGCCTGCGAGTGGTGGCCCTCGGTGAGGAGGGGGGCGACGATGCCCGCCGTCGTGACGATCGCGACCGTCGCCGAGCCCTGGGCGACCCGCAGGACCAGGGAGATCAGGTAGGCCAGGACGATCACCGGGAGGCCCACGCCGTGGAAGGTGTCCGAGAGGGCCTGGGCCACGCCGCTCGCCTTGAGGACGGCGCCGAAGACCCCGCCCGCGCCGACGACCAGCAGGATGTTGCCGACCGGCTTCAGGGACGACGTCGACACCGACTCCAGGGACTTGCGGGACCAGCCGCGGCGGATGCCGAGGAGGTAGTAGGCGAGCAGGAGGGCGAGGGTGAGGGCGACGAAGGGGTGGCCGAAGAACTCCAGCACCGAGCGGGCCGGCGACGGGTCCAGCGCGATGGAGGAGAAGGTCGCCGCGAGGATCAGGACCAGCGGGGTGCCGATGAGGGCGAGGACCGTGGCGAGCGGTACCGGCTTCTCCCGCGGCTCCACCCCCTGCGCGCGCTGCTCGGCGACGACCGCCTGCCGCGCCTCCTCCGCGGCCTCGACCATGTCCTGCGGTACGGCGACGAAGATCCGCTTGCCGACCCAGGCGGAGTAGGCCCATGCGGCGAGCACGGCCGGGATGCCGCAGACGACGCCCATCAGGATGACCCAGCCGAGCTGCACGTGCAGCAGACCGGCGGCGGCGACCGGGCCGGGGTGCGGGGGCAGGAAGGCGTGGGTCATGGACAGGCCCGCGAGGAGCGGCAGGCAGTAGAGGAGGATCGACTTGCCGCCGCGCTTGGCCGCCGCGTAGACGAGCGGCGCCAGGACGAAGATGCCGACGTCGAAGAAGACCGGGATGCCGAAGATCAGGCCGGTCAGCCCCATGGCGAGCGGGGCGCGTTCCTCGCCGAAGAGACCCAGCAGCCGGCCGGCCAGTACCTCGGCGCCGCCGCTGACCTCCAGGATCGCGCCGAGCATCGTGCCCAGGCCGATGATGATCGCGACGTGGCCGAGGATGCCGCCCATGCCGGACTCGATGGTGGAGACGGCGTCGGAGCGCTGCACGGTGCCGAAGAGTTCGGTGACCGACAGTCCCGCCAGCAGGCCGACGGCTATGGAGACGGCGAGCAGCGCCACGAAGGGCTGCAACCGCACCTTGATGATCAGGAACAGGAGCAGGGCGATACCGAGGGCGGCGACGGTGAGCAGGGCCGGGGTGCCGTCGAAGAGGAGGAGCAGGCCGCCGGTGTGCGGGGGTGCGGCGGGGGCGGACGCGGCGAGCGGGACGGACATACGGGGGTCCTCTGGGTAAGAGCATGCTGCTTTCGGGCAGGGGGGATCGCGGCACGGCGGCCCGAAGCGAGTGGCGGGCCGCCGTGCCGTGATGAACGGCGTGCGGGGGGTGCGGGAGAGGGCTGCTCAGCCGAGTACGGCGAGCGCGTCGATCTCGATGAGGAGGCCGGCCGGGAGCCCGACGTAGACCGTCGTGCGGGCGGCGGGCGGCTGGGTGAGGCCCTGCTCCTCGAAGTAGGTGTTGTAGATGTCGTTCATCTCGGCGAAGTGGTCGACGTCGGTCAGGTAGACGCGGATCATCAGCACGTCGTCCCAGCTCGCGCCGCCCTCCTCCAGGATCGCCTTGACGTTGGCCAGGGTCTGGAGGGTCTGTTCGCGCAGGGCAGGGCCGGCCGGCGTCGGGGGCTTGCCCTCCTCGGCGGGCAGGAAGCCGACCTGGCCGGCGACCTGGAGGATGTTGCCCTTCTTCACGCCGTGCGAGAACTTGGCGGGCGGGGTGGTGTGGGTCTTCGGGGTGAGCGCGGTCTTGTCCGTCATGCGGGGTCCCTTACTGGTGTTCTGCCGGAGTACTCGCCGCTGATGTCGTCCGCCGTACGGCGCACCAGCGGGAGCAGGGTGAGGAGTTCCTCGGCGGTGACGACGACGTTCGGCGCGGACACCGACATCGCGGCGACCACCCGGCCGTCGGCGCCGCGGACGGGGGCCGCGACGCAGTTGATGGACTCCTCGTGGCCACCGAGGTCGGTGGCCCAGCCCTGTTCGCGCACCAGTTCCAACTCCCGCAGGAAAGCGGTGGCGTTGGCGGTGGAACGGGCCGTGTAGAGGGGGTAGTCGAGCTTGTCCGCGAGGGCCCGGCGCTCGGCTTCGGGGAGGTCGGCCAGCAGCAGCTTGGCGACGGCGGCGACCGTGATGGCGACGGGCTTGCCGATCCGCGAGTACATGCGCACCGGGTAGCGGCTCTCGACCTTGTCGATGTAGAGGACCTCGTTCTCCTCGTGCACGGCGAGGTGGACGGTGTGCCCGGTCTGCTCGTTGAGGCGTACGAGGTGGGGGTGCGCGATCTCGCGGATGTCGAGGTTCTCCATGGCCTCCTGGGCGAGCGCGAAGAGGCGGGCGCCGAGTCGGTAGCGCTGGTCGGACTGGCGGTAGACCAGGCCGTGTTCGTGCAGGGTGCGCAGGAGGCGCAGGGCCGTGGACTTGTGGACGCCGAGCCGGTCGGCGACCTGGCCGAGGTCGGCGGGGCCCTCGGCGAGCAGCGGCAGGATGCTCAGGGCGCGGTCGACGGTCTGACTCATGGGGTGTTCGCCTCCTCGGGGGGCCTGTCGGCTTGTGTCCAGCCGGGGCCGAGTCGAAGTCTCCCCCATGCGGTGTCGTCGAGGGCGGCCAGGCGGTCGGCGTGGTCCCGGGCGGGCGGGACGGCGAGGTCGCCGGGGGTGGTGAGGGCGGCGGCGGCCATGAGGTGCCCGTACCGGAGCCGGTCGCGCACGGGCAGCCCGCGCAGGGTGGCGGAGAGGAACCCGGCGGCGAAGGCGTCCCCGGCGCCGGTCGTCGCCACGACGTCGACCACGAGGGCCCGCTGGAAGGTGGCCCGGCGTGCGGCGGCCCCCCGGCCCAGCGGCACCGCCGGGGCACCTGCCCCTCCGGGAGCATCGGCAACCGGATACGACGAAACGGCCGCCCCTGCGAGACCATCAGCAGCCGGACACGACGAGACACCCGACCCTCCGAGACCATCAGCAGCCCGATACGACGAGCCGCCCGACCCTCCGAAACCATCAGCAGCCCGACACGACGAGCCGCCCACCCCTCCCAGGCCACCGACAGCCGGATAGGGCGAGGCGTCCGCCCCCCGCGCCGGAACGCCCGCCCCTCCCGCGGCATCGGCGACCCCGCGCCCCGGCTCGCCGCCGCCCCCCGCGTCCTCGTCGCGCTCGAACGCCGTGGCTCCCCCCGCGCCCTGCTTCACCACCACCACGCGCGGCTCGGGCAGCGCGTCGCTGATCGCCCGCGGGCCCCCCGTCACTCCCCAGGCCTGCTCCGCCTCGTCCTCCCCCACGAACACGATGTCGGCCGCCCTGGCCAGGTCGAGCAGGATTCCGGGGCCGTCGGAGGACCGCCACAGACCCGGCCGGTGGTTGACGTCGAAGGAGATCAGGGGGCGGTCGGCGGCGGGGCGCAGCAGGTGCCGTACCAGCTCCCGGCACCCGGCGGAGAGCGCCGGCGTGATCCCCGACAGGTGCAGCACCCGGCACGCCCGGGCCGCCGCCAGGTCCACGGTGTCCGGGGACATGGCCGACGCGGCCGAGCCCGCCCGGTAGTACGCCACCTCGTGCGCGGCCGTGGCCCGGTCGGCGGCCGTGCGGAAGTAGACGCCCGTCGGCCGGTCCGGGTCCCGGCGGACGTGGGTGACGTCGACGCCGTACCCGGCGATCCGCTCCACCAGGTGGTCGCCGAAGGCGTCGGTGCCGACCCGGCCGACCCAGCGCGCGGTGTGGCCGTGCGCGGCGAGGACGCAGGCCACGTTGGACTCGGCGCCGCCGATGCCGCGCGCGAAGGAGGAGACGTCGGCGAGGCGGCCGGGGGAGGTGGGCAGGAAGGTGACCATGGACTCGCCGAGCGCGACGACATCCACGACGTCCGGGGCGGCGCTGGTCTGTCCGTCGGCGGTCACGATGGTGGTGGCTCCTCTTCCGGTACCGGCGCCGCGGCTTCGTTGACCGCGTGTTGGCCGAGATGTTAGACAGCAGTAAGCGATATACGCAATGGGTGTTGCACGTTTCGCAACAGCCCAGATCAGGAGGCGTTCATGGCGCGCGACACCGGCAGCGAACAGCGGACGCACGTCCCGGTCGAAGCGGCCGACGCGGCCGAAGCGCTCGCGCACCTCCGTGAGGACCGGGTCGACCACCGCTTCAAGGGCCTCCCGCCGGACGCCGCGGGCCTGACCGTCGCCGAGCTGGCAGCCCAGCGCCGCAACCTGTTCACGGACGGCTTCACCACCCCCGTGCTCGCCCTGTCCGCCGAGCGCCTGGAGCACAACCTCGCGCTCATGGAGACGTACACCGCCCGGCACGGCCTCGCCTTCGCCCCGCACGGCAAGACCTCGATGGCCCCGGAGCTCTTCCACCGCCAGATCGAGCACGGTGCCTGGGGCATCACGCTCGCGGTGCCGCACCAGGTGTGGGTGGCCCGGAGCTTCGGCATCGAGCGGATCTTCCTGGCCAACGAGCTGGTGGACGCCCCGGCCCTGCGCCGGATCGCCGCCGAGCTGGCGGCCGACCCGGACTTCCGCTTCGTCTGCTACGTGGACTCCGTGCGCGGTGTGGAGCTGATGGACGCGGCCCTCGAAGGCGCCGTCCGGCCGGTGGACGTGGTGGTGGAGCTGGCGGCCGGCGAGGGCGCCCGGACCGGTGTGCGCACGGAGGCCGAGTGCGCCGCCGTCGCCGACGCCGTCGCCGGCGCCCCGACGCTGCGGCTGGTCGGGGTCGCCGGGTACGAGGGCGAGGTGCCCGGGGCCGACCCGGAACGCGTGACGGCGTACCTGCGGCGGCTCACCGCGCTCGCCGTCGAGTTCGACAAGGCGGGGCGCTTCGAGGGCGCGGACGTCGCCGAGATCGTGGTGAGCGCGGGCGGCAGCGCCTGGTTCGACGCGGTCGCCGAGGTCTTCGCCGAGATTCCCGGACTGTCGCGGCCGGTACTGAAGCTGCTGCGCTCGGGGGCGTACGTCTCGCACGACGACGGGCACTACCGCCGGCTCACCCCCTTCGCCCGGGTCCCCCAGGAGGGCGCCCTGGAGCCCGCGTTCCGGCTGTGGGCGCAGGTCGTCTCCCGGCCCGCCCCGGAGCAGGCCTTCGCCAACGCCGGCAAGCGCGACGCCGCCTACGACCTGGACCTGCCCGACGCCCAGGTGGTGCGCCGGGACGGCACCGAGCGTCCGGCCGCGGGCATCACCGTCACCGGCCTCTCCGACCAGCACGCCTGGCTGCGCACGGACCCGGGGGCGGATCTGGAGGTGGGCGACTGGATCGGCTTCGGGCTCTCCCACCCCTGCACGTCCTTCGACAAGTGGCAGCTCATCCCGGTCGCCGAGGCGGACGGGACGGTCGTCGAGTACATCCGCACGTTCTTCTAGGAGGCACGGCAGTCATGGCGGAGCTGGCCATCCGGGACGCGGACGTCGTCGACGGCAGCGGCGCGGACTCCTACCGCGCCGACGTCGTGGTGGACGGCGGCCGGATCGTCTCGATCGTCCGGGAGGCGGCGGCCACCGGCTGTCAACGGCCCACCGCGCGGCGGGTGCTGGACGCCGCCGGGCTGGTCCTCTCCCCCGGCTTCATCGACATGCACGCCCACTCCGACCTCGCCCTGCTGCGCGACCCGGACCACAGCGCGAAGGCGGCGCAGGGGGTCACCCTGGAGGTGATCGGCCAGGACGGGCTGTCGTACGCGCCGGTGGACGACCGCACCCTGGCGGAGGTGCGGCGGGCCATCACCGGCTGGAACGGGTACGGCGAGGACGTCGACTTCGACTGGCGCACGGTCGGCGAGTACCTGGACCGGCTGGACCGGGGCATCGCCGTGAACGCGGCCTACCTCATCCCCCAGGGGACCGTGCGCGCGCTCGCCGTCGGCTGGGAGGACCGCCCGGCCACACACGCGGAACTGGACCGGATGCGGCACCTGGTCGCGGAGGGTCTGGAACAGGGCGCGGTCGGGCTGTCGTCCGGACTGACGTACACGCCCGGCATGTACGCGGAGGACGCCGAACTGACCGAGCTGTGCCGGGTGGTGGCCCGGTACGGCGGCTACTACTGCCCGCACCACCGCTCCTACGGCGCCGGCGCCCTGGAGGCCTACGCCGAGATGGTCGCCCTCACCGGCGAGGCGGGCTGCCCGCTGCACCTGGCGCACGCGACGATGAACTTCGGCGTGAACGAGGGCCGGGCGCCCGAACTGCTCGCGCTGCTCGACCAGGCGCTGGACGCGGGCGCGGACATCACGCTCGACACCTATCCCTACACGCCCGGCTGCACCACCCTGGCCGCGCTGCTGCCGAGCTGGGCGAGCGAGGGCGGCCCGGCGGAGATCCTGGCCCGGCTCACCGACGAGGCGACGGCCGCCCGTATCCGGCACGACCTGGAGGTGACCGGCTCGGACGGCTGCCACGGGGTGCCGGTGGAGTGGGAGACGATCGAGGTATCCGGGGTGACCGAGCCGTCGCTGGCCGGCCATGTGGGCCGTACGGTCCGGGAGGCGGCGGCCGAGCGCGGCGAGGCGCCCTGGACGACGGCCCGGCGGCTGCTGGTCGAGGACCGGCTCGGTACGACGATCCTCCAGCACGTCGGCCACGAGGACAACGTCCGCGCGATCATGCGGCACCGCGCTCACACCGGCGGCTCCGACGGCATCCTGCGCGGCGCCAAGCCGCACCCGCGCGCGTACGGCACCTTCCCGCGCTATCTCGGCCATTATGTGCGGGAGTTGGGGGTGCTGACGCTGGAGGAGTGCGTGGCCCGGCTCACCGGCCGGCCGGCGGCCAGGCTGCGGCTGCCGGACCGGGGGCTGGTACGCGAGGGATACCGGGCCGACCTGGTGCTCTTCGACCCGGCGACGGTGGCGGCCGGGGCCACCTTCGCCGCGCCGCGCACTCTGCCGGCCGGCATCCCGCACGTCCTGATCGACGGCCGGTTCGTCATCGGGGACGGCCGGCGCACAGACGTACTGGCGGGGCGGGCGGTCCGCCGTACTCCGGTGTGACCGCCCGCCGCGGCCCCTTACGGCTTGGGCAGGGTGCAGCCCGAGGCGCTGAGGTTGAGCTTGTTGCCGGTGGTGAAGCAGGCCGGGATGATGTAGGTCTGCTCGGCGTAGTTGATGCCCTGGCGGACGGTGACGTTGCCGCTCTCATCGACCTCGCAGGGGTTGTTCTCGGTGCAGCGCTCGCCGTCCTCGTTGCCCGTGTTGTTGACGGCGACGACCTTGCCGGTGGCGGTGTCGATCACGGGCGAGCCCGAGGTGCCGCCGATGGTGTTGCAGGCGGAGGTGTAGCGGACCGAGTCCTTCCAGGTCCAGTCGCCCTCCTTGATGCGGTACACGAAGCCGTCGATGTTGCAGCTGTAGATCCGCTTCCAGTAGCCGGAGACGACCTTGATCGCGGTGCCGGCGGTCGGGTGGGTGTCCTGGACGGTGAGCGGGCTGATCCCGTACGAACTCTTGATGGCCGCGTAGGTGGTGGTCGTGCGGTAGATCGTGACGTCCGTGTCCGTCATGGTCGAGTACACGACCTGGTTGGCGCGGAGCGTGGCCACCTTGCTGCCGGAGGCGTTCAGCAGACCGAAGGTACGGCTGGAGGACTGGCCGGTGATGACCTCGCCGGGGCTGGGGAAGCCGGTCTCCAGGCAGTGGCCGTTCGTCAGCACCAGGGCCGGGTCGCTGTCCGCGGAGTTGGGGAAGCGGATGACCGATCCGGAACAGTTGCTGAGCGAGACGGTACCGGCGTAGTTGACGGTCACCGCGGCGGCCTTGGCCGGAGCCTTCGCGGTGTGCGGCGCGGCGACCGCGGGGGTCGCGCCCAGCCCGGCTATCGCCAGGGCGGAGAGCGCGGCAAGGAGAGGCTTGTTCATGTGGGGGTCCCCTCTTACGACTCGGGCGACCGGACATCTTCCGGCCGCCCTCACATCGCTTGTCATGCGCATTCTCAAGTGCGGAGGGGCGCGGGGACAAGGAGGCGGGGCGGGTCGTAGGGGTTTCCCTGTGCGCGGGGGGAGTTGACGGGTGGAGTGACTGGGGGAGTTGACGGGTGGAATGACTGCGCGAGTTGACGTGTGGAGTAGCCGGGGGACCCTGCCCCGAATCCGGCGACCGCCTCCTCCGGACCGGGAAAACGCTCAGGGCCGGGCGAGTTTGGCGGCCACGGCGTCGAGGACCCAGTCCAGACCGGTCGCGAAGGACGTCTCGGCGTCCACCTCCGTGCCGTCGTGCACGGCCTTGGCCAGCGCCGGGAAGCGGCCCGTGGCCAGCATGCCCGTCACATGCGGTCCGGAGGCACGCTGCCAGTCGCGGTCGGACAGCCCGGTGGCGCGCTCGGCCCGCAGGGCGGCGATCTCGCGCCTGATCGCGCCGGTGACGTAGGCGCTGACGGTCTCCGCGGCGCGCAGGACGGTGTCGATGTCGGCGTGCCCGTCGAGGGCGGCCAGCCTGGCCTCGGTCACGGCGAGGCCGTTGGGCCCCAGCGAGGGACGGCCGCCGAGCAGGTCGGCCAGCCACTCGTGGCGGAGCGCGGCCCGCCTGGTGCGGTGGGCGAGGACGCGCAGCGCCTCCCGCCAGTCACCGGACCGCTCCTCGGGAAGGATCTCGGCCTGGACCTCGTCCACCATGAGGTCGAACAGCTCCTCCTTGGTGGAGATGTAGCCGTACAGCCGCATCGGGCCGGCGTTCAGCCGGCCGGCGACCTTGCGCAGCGACACCGCCTCAAGGCCGCCCTCGTCGGCCAGCGCGACGGCGGCGGTGACGATCCGCTCCCGGTCGAGCGGCACGGGGCGAGTCGGCGGCTCCGGGCGGTCCCACACAGTCATGGCCACCACCGTACCGTTGCGATACGGCGTAGCGCTCCAATACGGTGTATCGCCATGAGACAGCGCATCGCAGTGATCGGAGGCGGTCCCGGCGGACTCACCTTCGCCCGCGTCCTGCACCGCCACGATCACCCCGTCACCGTGCTCGAACGCGACCCCTCCCCCGACGCCCGCCCCCCGGGCGGCGCGCTGGACCTGCACGACGGGCTGGGCCAACTCGCGCTGGAGAAGGCGGGGCTGTCGGCGGAGTTCCGGGCGCTGTCCCGCCCCGAGGGGCAGGCCATGCGCATCCTGGACCCGGACGGGACCGTCCTGCGCGACTGGCGGCCCCGTCCGGACGACCGGGCCAACCCCGAGATCGACCGCGGACAACTCCGCGACCTGCTGCTCGGCCCGCTCGACGTCCAGTGGGGCCGCGCCGTGACGCGGGTGGTGCCGGGGACCCGGGACGGCGGCGCACTGGTCCGTTTCGCGGACGGACGGCAGGAGACGTACGACCTCGTGGTCGGCGCGGACGGCGCCTGGTCCCGGACCCGCCCCGCGGTCTCACCGGTGACACCGCACTACACGGGCATCACCACGGTCGAGACCTCCCTGGACGACGTCGACACCCGCCATCCCGACCTCGCCCGGCTGGTCGGCGACGGCTCCGTGGCCGTGTACGGCGTGCACCGCAAGCTCGTCGCCCAGCGCAGCAGCGGCGGCCACGTCAAGGTGTACGCCCAGTTCCGCGCACCGCTGGACTGGCACGCGAACCTGGACCTGGCCGACGCCGAGGCCGTGCGGTCGAGCCTGCTGGCGCTGTTCGACGGCTGGGCGGCCCCCGTCCTGGACCTCCTGCGCCCCGGCACCGCTTTCGCCCACCGCCCCCTGTACGTCCTGCCCGTGTCGCACACCTGGGCCCACGTCCCCGGGGTGACGCTCCTGGGCGACGCCGCCCACCTGATGCCTCCGCTGGGAGCGGGCGCGAACCTCGCGATGCTGGACGGCGCCGAACTCGCCGAGTCCCTCGCCACCGCCCCCGGAGACCCGGACGACGCGGTCCGCGCCTTCGAGGAACGGATGTGGGCGCGGGCCGGCCGGTGGGCGGAGATCACGACGGCCGGCCTGGAACGCCTGGTGGGCCCGGACCCCGCCCTAGCCGTCGCCCACTTCGACCGGGTCCAGCCGGCCTGACCGCCGGGCACGAGGGCACAAGGCCCCCTGGAATCCCGGTCCGCCGTCCGGGCAAATATCCGTGTCTCACGTGTCGGAAAACACGGCGCGGCGGGCGTTACCGGGTCGTAAGCTCACGGGCATGCAGGTGATCCAGTCGACCAAGCTCGCCAACGTCTGTTACGAGATCCGGGGGCCGGTTCTCGAAGAGGCCATGCGGCTTGAGGCGGCGGGTCACCGCATCCTCAAGCTCAACACCGGCAACCCGGCCGCCTTCGGCTTCGAGTGCCCCCCGGAGATCCTGGAGGACATCCTCCGCAACGTCTCCAGCGCGCACGGCTACGGCGACGCCAAGGGACTCCTCGCCGCCCGCCGCGCGGTCGTCATGCACAACCAGACCCTCGGCATCGAGACGGACGTCGAGCACGTCTTCATCGGCAACGGCGTCTCCGAGCTGATCGTGATGGCGATGCAGGGCCTGCTGGACGACGGCGACGAGGTGCTCGTACCGGCCCCGGACTACCCGCTGTGGACGGCGGCCGTGTCCCTGTCCGGCGGTACGGCGGTGCACTACCGCTGCGACGAGCAGTCCGACTGGATGCCGGACCTCGCCGACATCGAGCGCAAGGTCACCGACCGCACCAAGGCGATCGTCATCATCAACCCGAACAACCCCACCGGCGCGGTCTACGACGAGACCGTCCTCAAGGGGCTGACGGACCTCGCCCGCCGGCACAACCTGCTGGTCTGCTCCGACGAGATCTACGACAAGATCCTGTACGACGGCGCCACCCACACCCCCACCGCGAAGGTCGCCCCGGACCTGCTGACGCTGACCTTCAACGGCATGTCGAAGGCGTACCGGGTGGCCGGGTACCGGGTCGGGTGGATGGCGGTCTCCGGACCGCGCGCGCACGCGGACTCGTACATCGAGGGCCTGACGATCCTCGCGAACATGCGGCTGTGCGCCAACATGCCGGGGCAGCACGGCGTGGTCGCCGCGCTCGGCGGCCGGCAGACGATCAACGACCTGGTGCTGCCGGGCGGCCGGCTCAAGGAGCAGATGGACACGGCGTACGAGCTGCTGACGCAGATCCCCGGTGTCAGCTGCGTACGGCCCAAGGGCGCGCTGTACCTGTTCCCGCGCCTGGACCCGAAGGTGTTCAAGATCAGCGACGACCGGCAGATGGTCCTGGACCTGCTCCGGCAGGAGAAGATCATGGTCGTCCAGGGCACCGGGTTCAACTGGCCCGAGCCGGACCACTTCCGGGTGGTCACCCTGCCGACGGTCGGGGACCTCCGCGACGCCGTGACCCGGATCGGGACCTTCCTCGACGGATACGGCCAGCCGTAGCGGACGGTGGCGGTATCGGTAGCGGACGGAGACCGATGGGTCCCGCTCCGTGACTCGACTCAACTTTAGACGGAATCCAAGCTAAGATGGCTTCCTGTCAGAGCACAGGAGGCCATCCCCCATGTACGAGCCGATCCGCACCAAGTCGGTCCACAGCACGATGGCCGGCGCCCCCTCGGACTATCCGCACCGGTCGCGCGAGGAGGAGCTGGACATCCAGCTCGCCGGACACCTGTCCGCACTCCTCGCCATCACCGACGAACTGCGCGTCCTGACGCCGTCCGCCGACCTGGACACGGCCGCGGAGCGCCTGGCCGCCGAGATCGGCCGGCTGCGCGGCGGACGCGCACCCCTGCGCGCGGCGCCCGCCGCCGTCGGCGACCCCGCCCCGCTGCACGCGCGGGCGCACGCGCTCGCCGGACGCGCGCTCGTCGTCGCCGCGTCCCGCGCGGACACGGCCGCCGCGATCCTCGCGGCCGAGCGGATGGACGCGCACACCCCCGCGCATACTCCCGCGCCGGCCGGCCGGAAGAAGAACCGGAAGAAGCTGAGCGCCGCCCGCTGAGCGCCGCTCACTGAACCCGTAGGGGTTCTCCAGGAACGGCCCCGGTCCGCGCGCACCCGCAGCGACGCGCGGACCGGGTGCCACACACCGCCGGTGGGCGCCGCGCACACCGCCGGGAGACGCCGTACCCCACCGAGGGGCGCCGCGCACCCCACCGGCAAGGCGCCGCACACCGCGCCGGGAACGACACGAGGGCCCCGCACGTCGTTGTGCGGGGCCCTCGGGGTTGGTCCACGGCCGGCCGTGACGATCGCTGGTCAGGGCATCCGTGCCGGCCGTGGAGTCAGGGGGGCGGGGCTCAGCCCAGGCGCTCCACCAGGGCGCGGTACTGGTCCCACAGCTCCTTCGGGGTGTGGTCGCCGAAGGTGTTGAGGTGCTCCGGGACCAGGGCGGCCTCCTCGCGCCAGACGTCCTTGTCGACGCTGAGCAGGAAGTCCAGGTCGGACTCGGACAGGTCGAGGCCCTTGGTGTCCAGCGCGCCCTTGGCGGGCAGCACGCCGATCGGGGTCTCGACGCCCTCGGCCTTGCCGTCGAGGCGCTCCACGATCCACTTCAGGACGCGGGAGTTCTCGCCGAAGCCGGGCCAGACGAACTTGCCGGCGTCGTCCTTGCGGAACCAGTTGACGTAGTAGATCTTCGGCAGCTTGGCCTGGTCCTTGTCCTTGGCCACGTCGATCCAGTGGGCCATGTAGTCGCCCATGTTGTAGCCGCAGAAGGGCAGCATCGCGAACGGGTCGCGGCGCAGCTCGCCGACCTTGCCCTCGGCCGCCGCGGTCTTCTCGGAGGCCACGTTGGCGCCGAGGAAGACGCCGTGGTTCCAGTCGAAGGACTCGGTGACCAGCGGTACGGCGGAGGCGCGCCGCCCGCCGAAGAGGATCGCGGAGATCGGTACGCCCTTGGGGTCCTCCCACTCGGGCGCGATGATCGGGCACTGCGCGGCCGGGACGGTGAAGCGGGCGTTGGGGTGGGCGGCCGGGGTCTCGGCGGCCGGCGTCCAGTCGTTGCCCTTCCAGTCCGTCAGGTGGGCCGGCGCCTCCTCGGTCATGCCCTCCCACCACACGTCGCCGTCGTCGGTGAGGGCGACGTTGGTGAAGACCGCGTTGCCCCACAGGGTCTTCATCGCGTTGGCGTTGGTGTGCTCGCCGGTGCCGGGCGCGACGCCGAAGAAGCCGGCCTCGGGGTTGATCGCGTACAGGCGGCCGTCCTCGCCGAAGCGCATCCAGGCGATGTCGTCGCCGATGGTCTCCACGGTCCAGCCGGAGACGGTGGGCTCCAGCATGGCGAGGTTGGTCTTGCCGCAGGCGGACGGGAAGGCGGCGGCGACGTACGTGGACTCGCCCTGCGGCGGGGTGAGCTTGAGGATCAGCATGTGCTCGGCCAGCCAGCCCTCGTCACGGGCCATGACCGACGCTATGCGCAGCGCGTAGCACTTCTTGCCGAGCAGGGCGTTGCCGCCGTAGCCGGAGCCGTAGGACCAGATCTCGCGCGACTCGGGGAAGTGCGAGATGTACTTGGTCCGGTTGCAGGGCCAGGGCACGTCCGCCTGGCCCTGCTCCAGCGGGGCGCCGAGGGTGTGGACGGCCTTGACGAAGAAACCGTCGGTGCCGAGTTCGTCCAGCACGGCCTGGCCCATGCGGGTCATGGTGCGCATGGAGACGGCGACGTACGCGGAGTCGGTGATCTCGACGCCGAGCGCGGACAGCGGGGAGCCGAGCGGGCCCATGCAGAAGGGCACGACGTACATGGTCCGGCCGCGCATGGAGCCGCGGAACAGGCCCTGCTCACCGGTGAAGACCTCGCGCATCTCGGCGGGGGCCTTCCAGTGGTTGGTGGGGCCCGCGTCCGCCTCCTTCTCGGAGCAGATGAAGGTCCGGTCCTCGACGCGCGCGACGTCGGTCGGGTCGGAGGCGGCGTAGTACGAGTGCGGGCGCTTGACCGGGTCGAGCTTCTGGAAGGTGCCCTTGGCGACGAGGTCCTCGCAGAGCCGCTCGTACTCGGCCTCGGAGCCGTCGCACCAGACCACACTGTCCGGCTGGGTCAGTTCGGCGATCTCGTTGACCCACGAGATCAGTTCCTGGTGCTGGGTGGGGACGCCGGTGGGAGCCGCGATGTCGCGCGCCACGATTGCTCCTAAATGAGGGATTTTGTGTGTTGTTCGCCCCGTGGGGGCCGCGACCCGGACGCTTCGTAGCCGCTCATCCGGTGTCGACCGCACTCATTTGATCATCCGAGTTTAGTGCCCATCTGTCCAGAGGGCATCACAGGTGAGCGGCGTGACGAATGCCACGGTTAACGTGATTCTTTGCGTCCACGTGGTGTTCGACTGAAGGACTTTTTGCCGGACGCCCCCGGACACCCCGGAACACCTCTGAACGGCCGGACGGCGTAGGCACTGACGACCGACTTACGGCGCCGTAGGTAGCATGCGGGCCATGACTGCGTCCGCCTCCGACGCGCCCCGGGACTCGCAGGCCACCGGCCGCGGTCCCGTCGCGCTCTCCTTGCCGCACCCGGTGAAGCCCCATCTGCGGGGCTGGCTGCATCTCGGCATGTTCCCGGCCGTACTCATCGCGGGTCTCGTCCTCACGGCGCTCGCCGACTCCGGCAGAGGCCGGATCGCCTGCGGTATCTACGTCCTGACGGCCTGTCTGCTCTTCGGTGTCAGCGCGCTCTACCACCGGGGCGACTGGAGCCCCCGGATGGACGGCGTCCTGCGCCGCCTCGACCACGCCAACATCTTCCTGATCATCGCGGGCACCTACACCCCGCTGACCCTGCTGCTCCTGCCGAGCGGCCAAGGCCAGTGGCTGCTGTGGGGGATCTGGGCCGCCGCCGCGGCCGGCATCGTCTTCCGCGTCTTCTGGGTCGGCGCCCCGCGCTGGCTCTACACGCCCTGCTATCTCGCGATGGGCTGGGCGGCCGTGTTCTACCTCCCCGACTTCCTGCGCACCGGCGGCATCGCCGTCCTGGTCCTGGTGGTCGTGGGCGGCCTGCTCTACAGCGCGGGCGGGGTGGTCTACGGCATCAAGCGGCCCAACCCGTCACCGCGCTGGTTCGGCTTCCACGAGGTCTTCCACTCCTTCACCCTGGCCGCGTTCGTCGTCCACTACGTCGGCATCTCGCTGGTCGCCTACCAGCACGCCTGATCCCCGTCCCCCGCGTCCGTCGCGGCCGGGCGCGGGACAATGTCCACCATGCCGGCCGCACGATCCCGCACCTCCGCCCCCGCCGCCCCCGCCTCCTCCTCCGGGCCCCGGCCGGGGCTGCGCGAGCGCAAGAAGCTCAGGACCCGGGAAGCGATCCGGGCGGCGACGTACGCGCTGGTCGAGGAGCGGGGCTACGACGCCGCCACCGTCGAGCGGATCGCCGAGCGGGCCGAGGTCTCGCCGTCGACCGTCCTGCGCTACTTCCCGGCCCGGGAGGACATCGTCCTCGCCGACGAGGACGACACCCTCCTCCTGGAGGAGGTCCGGCGGCGCCCCGCCGACGAACCCTGGCCGGACACCGTCCGCCAGGTGCTGCGCCGGGCCGTACGCCACGGCATCGACACGGACGAGCACACCGCGCGGCTGCGCGCCCGCCTGATGGTGCAGGTCCCGGCGGTGCGCTCCCGGATGCGGGAGAGCATGTCGGCCACCGGCCGCACGCTCGGCCGGGCCGTCGCCGAGCGCACCGGCCGCGACCCCGACGACCTGGAGGTGCGGGCCTACGCCACCGCCCTGACCGGCACCCTGCTGGAGACCTCCCTGTACTGGGCCGAGCACGGCCACCGGGACGACCTCACGGCCCTGGTCGACCGCGCCCTCGACGCCCTCCCGCCCGGCAAGGACCACTGAGGCCCGAAAGCACTGCGGGCGAGCCATCCCGCCATGCCATCCTGACGGGGTGAACGGACCCGAGATCCACGTCGAAGTCGCCCCCGCCCTGCACCTGTTCGTCCCGGCCGGCCGGCGCGCCGGCGCCACGGCACTGGTCACGGACGGCGTCTCGACCCTCGGCCACGTCGTGGAGTCCCTCGGCGTCCCGCTCACCGAGGTCGGCACCCTGCTCGTGGACGGCCGCGCGGTACCGGTCTCACACGTCCCGCGAGCCGGCGAGCAGGTCACGGTACGGCCGGTCGAGCGCCCCCAGCGGGTGCCGGGCGCCCCGCTGCGCTTCCTCCTCGACGTCCACCTCGGTACCCTCGCCCGCCGGATGCGCCTGCTCGGCATCGACACCGCCTACGAGTCGGCCGACATCGGCGACCCGGCGCTCGCCGCCCGCTCGGCCGCCGAGCAGCGGGTCATGCTCAGCCGCGACCGGGGCCTGCTGCGCCGCCGCGAGCTGTGGGCCGGCGCCTTCGTCTACAGCACCCGCCCCGACGACCAACTGCCCGACATCCTCGACCGCTTCGCCCCCGACCTCGCCCCCTGGACCCGCTGCACCGCCTGCAACGGCCTGCTCACCGAGGCCACCAAGGAAGAGGTCGCCGACCAGCTCAAGAGCGGCACCCACCGCTCCTACGACGTCTTCGCCCGCTGCACCGCCTGCGGCCGCGCCTACTGGAAGGGCGCCCACCACGAGCAGCTTGAGGCGGTCGTGGCGCGGGCGTTGAGCATGCGTACCCAGCGCGACTGAGCACCGGCGCCGATCCCCGGTACAGGGCGGCGCGCTGGAATGAGGGTGTGGACGCGCGGTTCACGCTGGGCGCACTGATCCTCAGCGGCGCCCGACACGCCCTCCCGGGCCTATCCGGACAGGGCGGTGCGCAGCCGCTCCGGGTCGGTGGTCGGGGCGTCGCACGTGAAGTCGCGGCAGACGTACGCCGTCGGTTCACCGCCGACGAGCGGCCGGCCGGCGAGCAGCGGGAACTCCTCGCCGTCCGGAGTGCCGTAGGCGACGACGGCACCGGGGGCGGTGCCCAGCAAGGCCGTGCGGTACAGGGCGACGGCCTTCTCGTCGTCCAGGGCCGGCGTCACGACGGCCACCTCGCGTGGCCCGTCGAGCAGTGCCTCGGCGACGGCGAGACCCCAGCCGATGAACCGGGGCACGCGCGGCCCGAGGGTCGTGACGACACCCAACGCCCGCTCGGCGGCGGTCCGGTGCGGCTCGGAACCGGTGTGCGCGGCGTAGCTCAGCAGGGCGCCGGCGGCGGCGCTCCAGCCGGAGGGGGTGGCGTTGTCGGTGGGGTCCTGGGGCCGGCGGATGAGCTGTTCGGCGTCGGAGGCGGTGTCGTACAGAGCACCGGTCTCCGGGTCCGTGAAGCGGGCCAGCACATGGTCGAGGAGGAGTCCGGCGAAGTCCAGCCAGACGCCCTCGCCGGTCACGGAGGCGAGCGCGGTCAGGCCCTCGGCGACGTCGGCGTAGTCCTCCAGCACGCCGGCGTTGGCCCCGGCCCGGCCGTCCCTGCTGGTACGGGCGAGCCGGGCATGCTCGTCGAGATGCACCCGGACCAGCAGGTCGGCGGCGCCGAGCGCGGCCTCGATCAGGTCGGGGCGGCCGAAGTAGGCGCCGGTCTCGGCGAGCGCGGCGATCGCGAGGCCGTTCCAGGCGGCGACCACCTTGTCGTCCCGGCCGGGCGCTGGCCGTGCACCCCGCGCGGCCAGCAGCCGCTCCCGCACCGAGGCGATCTTCTCGGCTCCGAACACACCCTCGCTCTGCGGCAGTTGCAGCACCGACCGCCCGTGCTCGAAGGTGCCCTCCTCGGTCACGCCGAAGTACTGGGCGGCGAGTTCGGCGTCGTCCCCGAGGACGTCCCGCAACTGGGCAGGCGTCCACACGTAGTACGCGCCCTCGACGTGCCGTCCGCTCCCGTCGTCACTGTCGGCGTCCAGCGCGGACGCGAACCCGCCCTCCGCGGTGCGCAGTTCCCGCACCAGGAAGTCGGCGGTCTCCAGGGCGACCCGCTGGGCCAGCTCGGAGCCGGTGGCCCGCCAGAGGTGGGCGTACACCCGGCAGAGCAGCGCGTTGTCGTAGAGCATCTTCTCGAAGTGCGGCACCGTCCAGTCGCGGTCCACGGAGTACCGGGCGAACCCGCCGCCGAGCTGGTCGTACACACCGCCGCGGGCCATGCGCTCGCAGGTGTCCCGCGCCATCTGGAGCGCGCCCTCGGCACCCGTGCGGGCGTGGTGGCGCAGCAGGAACTCCAGCACCATGGACGGCGGGAACTTGGGCGCTCCGCCGAAGCCGCCGCGCTGCGGGTCGTACTCGCGGGTGAGCCCCAGCAGCGCCTGCGCCAGCTCCGGCTCACCGGGCGGCCGGTCCCCCTGGTGGCTGATCTCCCGCTGCGACAGATCCCGCACGATCTTCCCGGCGACCTCCCCGACCTCGTCCCGCCGCCCGTCCCACGCCTGCCGCACCCCCTCCAGCACCTGCCGGAAGGAGGGCATGCCATGCCGGGGCTCGGGCGGAAAGTACGTACCGAAATAGAACGGCTCGGCATCAGGCGTGAGAAACACGGTCATCGGCCAGCCACCCTGCCCGGTCGCCGCCTGCACGGCCTCCATGTACACGGCATCGACGTCCGGCCGCTCCTCACGGTCCACCTTCACGCTGACGAAGTGCTCGTTGAGGTAGTCGGCGGTCGCCTGGTCCTCGAAGGACTCGTGGGCCATGACGTGGCACCAGTGACACGCGGAGTAGCCGACGGACAGCAACACCGGCACATTCCGCCGCCGCGCCTCCTCGAAAGCCTCCGGCGTCCAGGGCCACCAGTCGACCGGATTGTCAGCGTGCTGAAGCAGATAAGGCGAGGTCACACCAGCCAGCCGGTTCATGCGATCCACCCTCTCACAGCGTCTGCCTCGACCGGCGAAACCCTCACGGGCCCTCCTCGCTTGGCCGAATTGCGCGTGTGAGCCATCAAGGCTGGGTATTCCTCACGGCCGCCACCTCCAGCTGTAATAGAAGATGTATTAGAGTGGAGGACATGAAGCCGACCCGAGCCGGGACCACCGAGAACATCTCCGTGTCCATGCCCGCCGAGTTGGTCAGTGAGCTCCGCTCCCGGACCGGCCGCAGGGGACTGTCCGGCTACATCACCGAGGCTGTCAGACATCAGCTCGCCATGGACGGGCTCGCCGAGATCGTCGCGGCCCATGAGGAGGAGCACGGCGCGCTCACCGAGCAGGAGATCGAAGTCGCCCGACGCGAGCTGTTCGGAGACGAGAACGCCGGGCGGGGCGCCGCGTGAAGGAGCAGCCGGCCCGCTCGCTGGTGCTCGACTCCGAGGCGCTCTCCCTGCTGCTGCGCAACGACCGCGAGATGGCGGCTCGCATCGAGGCGTCCCGCCAGGTCGGGGTTCCCGTCCTGGTGTCCGCGCTGACCATCGTCGAAGCCGTACACGGAAAGACCGATGTTGCGCGGTTGAAGTGGGTGCTCTCCCGGCTGCGGGTGGAACCGGTCAGCCAAGAGGACTCCCAGACCGCGGTGGAACTGCTTCAGGACGCAGGCGGCCTGCATGGGCACAAGTACGCGATCGACGCCCTCGTCGCCGCGCTCGCGCTCCGCGTCCCGGCCCCCATGATCGTCCTGACTTCCGACCGCGACGACTGGTCGAAGCTCTGCGGGAACCGTGTGATCATCAAAGAGGTGTGAGCACTGCCGACTGTCGGGTTCGCGAGTTCACCGTCACCGGTGACACGCGGAGTTCCCGACCGCCAGCAGCTCGGCCACATCCCGCCGCCGCGCCTCCTCGAAAGCCTCCGGTGTCCACAGCGCAGTAGGCCCGGCGCGATCAAGGCAGCCGTGCCCTTCCCCGTCACCACCGACCTGGGAACGCTCTGACCGCTCCCCCGGCCCGCCCGCATCGATCACGACCCCTCGCGCTCAAGCCCCCCGCCAAGGACACTCGTACACACACGAGTTGCGGCCGGAGGGGGACGGGACATGCGGGACGGGCATCGGGTGGAGGCCGAGCGGCTGGTGGCGCGGGCCGTGGAGGAGGAGGTGCGGCGCTCCGGTGGCCGGATCGACGGTCAGCTGCTGCTGTCGCGGGCACGCGGCGCGCTGGACGCCATGGCCGAGTCGGCCGGTGAGGAGTACGCCGCCTACACGCGCGCGCTGGACGAGGCCGAGGAAGGCCGGCTGACCTTCGGCCGGCGTTACGCCCGTGCCGGTGGCAGGACCGCCCTGCTGGCGGCCGGCGTCGGCGCGGTCGCCGCCGCCGTCGCCGACCTCTCCCTGGGCACCGGCGCGGGCACCGCCATCGGCGCCGGTGCGGTCGCTGGTGTGGTGGGCGCCGCGGCGACGGTAGTGAAGGTCGCCGGCACCCATCTCCCGGCCGCCCACCACCGCGCGGGCGAGGCCGGCCAGCCCGGCGGCCCCCAGCAGCTCCGGTTGCAGTGGCTGACCGCGCTGGAGGTACGGGGCATCCGCCCGTTCCTCGACCAGCAGCGCGTGCTCAGCGCCTCCACCGGCCCGAAGAAGAAGACCGGCCCGGCGCTGCGCGGCGCGGACAAGAGCGCGGCGGCCCGCAGACGCACGGTGCTGGAGCAGTCGTTCGGCCAACTGCCCGAGCCGGACGGCCCCTTCGGCGGCCGGCGCCAGGAGCTGGCGCGGATCAGGCAGTGGGCGCAGGCGGCCCGGGCCACCACCGAGACCCGGCCGACGGTGGTCGTCCTGCACGGTGAACCCGGCTCCGGCCGCACCACGCTCGCGGTGCACGCGGCACACGAGCTGCGGGACCACTTCCGGGGCGCGGTGGTCGTGGACCTGCGCGGCGCCAGCCAGGAGGAGCCGCCGCTCGGCACCCGGGACGCCCTGCTACACCTGCTCAACCGGCTGGGCGCGCCCCGTGAGCAACTGCTGTTCCGGGAGCGGTCCACCGCCGACCAGCAGGTCAAGCGGCTCGGCGAGCTGTACCACCAGCACCTGACCGGTCTGCCCGTGACGATCGTGCTGGACGACGCCTCCGACCCGGAACAGGTGCGGGCGCTGGTCCCGGAACGTTCCGACAGCCTGGTCCTGGTCACCGCCCGGACAGCCCTGGAACTCCCGGCCGACCTCGCCGCCTGGGTGCACCGGCTGCCGGTGGAGCCGCTGGACGCGGCCGGCGCCGAGGACGTGCTGAGCGCCGCCGCCGAAGATTCCTCCGGGCCTTACGACGCCGAGTCCGCCGAGCGGGTGCGCGAGCTGTGCGGCGGGCTGCCGCTGGCGCTGCGGATCGCGGGCTCCGCGCTCGGGCCCCGCTCACCCCGTCAACTGGCCGCCGATCTCGCCGCGTACGGCCCGGTGGGCCCGGTGGAGCGCGCCCTGTGGCTGCGCTACACCGACCAGCGCGAGCCCGCCCGCCGGCTGCTGCGCAGGCTCGCCCTCGCGGGCCGCGCCTCGCTCGGCGCCGCCGCGGCGGCGGCCCTGCTCGCCACGGACGAGACCGAGGCCGGCCGGCAGCTCACGGCCCTGGCGGACGCGGGACTGATCGACCACGTGCGCGGCAGCCGCTACCGGCTGCACGACCTGGTGCGCGCCTTCGCCCAGGCCCGGCTCGCGGACGAGGAGGACCCGGCCGAGCGCGCGGCGGCGCAGGAACGGCTGATCGCGAACTACGCCGAGCTGGCCGACTCGGTGCTGCGCCTGGTCGACGGCAACATGTCGACCCGCTCGAACCAGTTCGGCTCGCACGGCTTCACCTCCCTCGACGAGGCCCTGCGCTGGCTGGACGACGAGTCCAGCTTCATCACGGCCACCCTGCGGCACGCGGAGGGCGTGGACCGGGCGGCCGTGCTGAACCTGCTCGGCGCGCTGTGCGACTACTGCCTGCTGCGCGGCGACCTCTACCGCCTCGGCGAGATCAACGAACTGGCGCAGGCCGTGGACGAGGGGCTGCTGGTGCGCTCGGTGCAGTGGCGCACCGGTATCGCGGCCCGGCAGCTCGGCGAGCTGGACAAGGCGCGCACCACGCTCACCTCGGTCGTGGACCTGTACCGGGAGGCCCACCACGACGCCGGTGCCGCCCGCGCCCTGACCTCCCTCGGCATCACCCTGCACCACCAGGGCAACCTCACCGAGGCGGCGGCGAGACTCCAGGAGTCACTGGACCTCCAGGCCGCGCCCGAACTGGCGACCGACCGGGCCTGGACGATGCACGCCCTCGCCGCGGTCCAGCGGGACCGCGCCCGGCTCTCGGAGGCACTGGACCTGCTGACCCGCTCACTGGTCCTGCACCGCGAGGGCGGCTCGGTGCACGGCGAGGCGTGGGCCCACTTCCAGCTCGGCCAGCTCGCCTTGCGGATGGGCGACGTGCCGCGCGCGGAGACGGAGCTGCGATCCGCCCTGGAGCGCTACGGCCGCACCCACGACGCCCGTGGCGAGGCCTGGGCGGGGACCCAGCTGGCCCGGGCCCGCCTGGTGGACGGTGATGCCACGGTGGCCGCGGAAGGCCTGCGGCAGGCAGCCGCCCGGCACCGCGAGAACGAGGACGCGCGCGGCGAGGCGTGGACGCTGTACTACCTGGGGCAGGCGCTGGAGGAGGGCGGGAACCTGGACCAGGCGGTGCGCGACCTGGAGCGGTCCCGCACGATGTTCTCCCGGATGCGGGACGTCTACGGTCTGGCCTGCGCCCGGCACCATTCGGCCCGGGTCACCCGGGACCAGCGGGCCGCGCAGACCGGCTCGCTGCGCAACTCCGGCTTCGCCCGCCAGCTCCTCGTGGACGCCCGCGCCGACTTCCAGCGCATCGGCGTCGCCCACGGCGAGGCCTGGACCTGTCTGGAGCTGGCGGTGGTCGACGCCGGCAACGCCCGCACCCAGCAGGCGCTGGGCCTGTGCGACGAGGCCCTCGACCTGTTCACGTCCTACGGCGACCTGCGCGGCGAGGACTGGGCCCGCTTCCTGCGCTGCACCCTGCTTCCGTACGCCGCACCGGGCGGCGTCGAGATCGGCACGGCGGTGGCCCAGGAGGAACTGGCCCGCCTCGCCCGCGCCCCGCATCCGCTGCGCGACGAGAAGCTCACCGACTGCGCCACGGCCTACGCCCTGCTCCTGGAACGCGGCATCCAGCTGGAGGCCGGCTGGCAGGCCTGGCGCCTGGGCATGACCCCGAGCCGCCACGCCCGGGAGGTGATGGGCGTACCGGTACGGACGACCGCGTAGTCGGGGCTGGGGAGCGCCCGGTATGCGGCGCCCGCCCCGTCGTACGGCCGCTCAGCCCCGCCCGGACGTGCCCCCGCCGACCGCCTCCGCCTTGCCGGCGTCCTCGGCGGAACCGTCGGAGGTGCCCGACTCCTTGAAGTCGACCTTCTGCATGTGCTTGCTCATCGACTTCATCAGCCCCCACACCGCCAGAGCCATCACCGCGAACACGATGAAGCCGAGGACGCCGGGGGTGACCTTGTTCTGGTCGACCTCCTTGGCGAGGGGGACCAGGTGCGTCACTGCCAGGCTCACGCTTGCGCTCATGTCAGGCATTGTCCCGGATGCCCGCGAAGAGGTCGTCCTCGGGGAGGGAGGTGTCCACGAGAGACTTCGCCAGCTCGTACTCCTCGGTGGGCCAGACCTCCTTCTGGAGCTCCAGCGGGACCTTGAACCAGCCGCCGTCCGGGTCGATCTGCGTGGCGTGCGCGATCAGGGCCTTGTCGCGGATCTCGAAGAACTCGGCGCACGGGACGTGCGTGGTCAGCGTCCGCTCCGTGCGCTCGAACTCCTGCCACCGCTTCAGCCAGTCCCCGTACGGCGACTCCAGGCCCCGGTCGAGCAGGGCGTGGTGCAGGGCCTCGGTGCGGGGGCGGTTGAAGCCCTGGTTGTAGTACAGCTTCTGCGGCTGGAAGGCCGGCCCGAACTCCGCCTCGGGGTACTTCTCGGTGTCCGCCGCGCCCTCGAACGCCACCATGGAGATCTTGTGGGTCATGATGTGGTCGGGGTGCGGATAGCCGCCGTTCTCGTCGTAGGTGGTGATCACCTGCGGGCGGAAGGCGCGGATCCTGCGCACCAGCTCCCCGGCCGCCTTGTCGACGTCCTCCAGCGCGAAGCAGCCCTCGGGCAGCGGAGGCAGCGGGTCGCCCTCCGGCAGCCCGGAGTCGACGAAACCGAGCCAGTCCTGCTTGACGCCGAGGATCTCCCTGGCCTCGTCCATCTCCTTCTTGCGCACCTCGTGGATGTGCTCCTCGATGTACGTGTCGCCCTGGAGCTTCGGATTGAGGATGGACCCGCGCTCTCCGCCGGTGCAGGTCACCACCAGCACGTCCACCCCCTCGGACACGTACTTCGCCATGGTCGCCGCGCCCTTGCTCGACTCGTCGTCGGGGTGCGCGTGAACGGCCATCAGTCGCAGCTGGTCAGTCAAGACTCAATCCTCGTAAGTCGGCGCCCCGGTGTCTTCGGGTGCGATCGGCGGCTTCTATAGTGACCGAATCGGGGGGCGAATAATTCCGGGGTCCTGCCCCTGGGCCCCTTTCGGGACATCCGTCCCGATCCCCTGCCGGGAGGACGATCATGAGTACGGCGAGTACGCGGCTGCCCGAGGACCGCTACGGCCGCTCCTCGGACGAGCGCGCCGACCGCAAGCTCAGGATCGCCGCCATCGTGCTCGGCGGGGTCCTGCTCGCCCTGGTCGGCTATTTCGCCTACTACTACGTCGGGCGGAACGAGATCAGCGCCCAGGTCATCACCTTCAAGGCCACGGAGGACAAGGTCGAGGTGCACCTGGAGGTCCACAAGGACTCCGGCGCCGACGGCTACTGCACCCTGCGTTCCCAGTCCGCGGACGGCGCCGAGGTCGGCCGGGCGGACTTCCGCTTCACCGGGTCGGCCACGAGCATCGACAAGGTCGTCACGCTCCGTACGACGGCCAAGGGGACGACGGCCGAGCTGCTCGGCTGCCACGCGGGCTGACCACGTCCCGGACACTCCCCGGGATCACCCGGAACACGTAGATGCTGACCTGCGTTGATGTGATTCTGATGGCTTATGTCCTCCCCCTTGCGCCGTTGAATTGTTAGGCTCGTGGTTTCGCCCATCCGAGAGGGAACATTCTTCTGGGTAGGGCGATGCTTTGTATTCCCAGTACCGACGAGGAGCACCCTGTGACCCAGACCAGCGAGAACGTCACCTGGCTGACCCAGGAGGCGTACAACAAGCTCAGGGACGAGCTTGAGTACCTTACTGGTCCTGCGCGCACGGAGATCGCCGCCAAGATCGCGGCCGCGCGCGAGGAGGGCGACCTGCGCGAGAACGGCGGGTACCACGCGGCCAAGGAGGAGCAGGGCAAGCAGGAACTGCGCGTGCGCCAGCTGACCCAGCTCCTTGAGAACGCCAAGGTCGGCGAGGCTCCGGCATCCGCCGACGGTGCCGTCGCGCCCGGCATGGTCGTCACGATCGCCTTCGATGGTGACGAGGACGACACCACTACGTTCCTGCTCGCCTCCCGCGAGTACGCGAGCGCCGACATCGAGACGTACTCCCCGCAGTCCCCGCTCGGCTCGGGCGTGATCGGCCACAAGGTCGGCGAGGACGCGCAGTACGAACTGCCGAACGGCAAGAAGGCCTCGGTGAAGATCTTGAAGGCCGAGCCCTACTCGGGCTGAGCCCCCACCCTCTTCCCCTCTACGGCCCCCGGCGTCCACCGGACACCGGGGGCTCTGCCGTGCCCGGCCCTCCCGGGGAGGGCCGGCCGCGTCAGACGGTGGGCCGGTGGCACGTCAGGCGGTGGCCGAGCGGTATTTGCGGACCGCGAGGGTGCGGAATATCGCGATGATCAGGACGGAGTAGGCCAGCGAGGCCCACACGGGATGCTGCATCGGCCAGGCCTCCGAGGTGGACCGGCCGGGATTGGCGAACAGCACCCGCGCCGCCTGGACGGTCGCGCTGAACGGGTTCCACTCCGCGATGTGCCGCAGCCACGGCGTCATGTTGCCGGTGTCCACGAACGCGTTGGACAGGAACGTCACCGGGAAGAGCCAGACCAGCCCGCCGGAGGTCGCCGCCTCCGGGGTGCGCACGGACAGGCCGATCAGCGCGCCGATCCAGGTGAAGGCGTACCCGAGCAGGAGGACCAGGCCGAAGGCGGCCACGACCTTGCCCGCGTTGGTGCTCCCGTCCGTGCCGACCCGCCAGCCCACCAGCAGGGCGACGACGGCGAGAACCAGCAGGGTGAGGGCCGTCTGCACCAGGTCGGCGAGCGTGCGGCCGGTCAGGACCGCGCCGCGTGCCATCGGCAGGGAGCGGAAGCGGTCGACGAGTCCCTTGTGCATGTCGTCGGCGATCCCGGCCCCGGAGCCGGCGGTGGCGAACGTGACGGTCTGGGCGAAGATCCCGGCCATCAGGAAGTTCTTGTAGTCGGTCGCGCTGGTGCTGGCGCCGATCTTCATGGAACCGCCGAAGACGTAGGTGAACAGCACCACGAACATGATCGGCTGGATGAGGCCGAAGATGACCATCTCGGGGATGCGCGTCATGCGGATCAGATTGCGCTTGGCGACGATCAGCGAGTCTCTGACGGATCTGCCGACGGCGCTGCCCGCCGGGGCGGCGGTGGGCACGGTCGGAGTGACGGCACTCATTTCACTGCCTCCTTGTCGCTGGTCTCTGCGTCGCTCGTCTCGTCCCGCCCGGCGGTCTCGGCCACGTGTCCGGTCAGGGAGAGGAAGACGTCGTCGAGGGTCGGGCGGCGCAGCCCGACGTCGTCTATCTCGATCCCCCGGGCGTCCAGCTCCCGGATGACCTCGGCCAGCAGCTTGGCGCCGCCGGTGACGGGCACGGTGAGCTTGCGGGTGTGCTCCTCGACCGTGGTGTCGCCCTTGCCGAAGACGCGCAGCACCTCGGCGGCGGTCCCGATGTGCTCCCGCTCGTGCACCACGACCTCCACGCGCTCGCCGCCGGTGCGGGCCTTGAGCTGGTCGGAGGTGCCCTGCGCGATCACCCGGCCGTGGTCGACCACGGCGATGTCGTGCGCGAGGTGGTCGGCCTCCTCCAGATACTGCGTGGTCAGCAGCAGGGTCGTGCCGCCGGCGACGAGTTGCTGGATGACCTCCCAGAGCTGCTGGCGGTTGCGCGGGTCGAGCCCGGTCGTCGGCTCGTCCATGAACATCACCGGCGGGGAGACCACCAGGGCCGCGGCGAGGTCGAGGCGGCGGCGCATGCCACCGGAGTAGGTCTTGGCGGGGCGGTCGGCGGCGTCGGCGAGGTGGAACTGCTCCAGCAGCTCCGCCGCTCGCGCCTTGGCTGCCTTCGCCCGCATCTGGTAGAGCTGCCCGACCATCTGCAGGTTCTCCCGGCCGGTCAGGTACTCGTCGACCGCCGCGAACTGGCCGGACAGACCGATGGAGCGGCGGACCGCGTCGGGGTGCCTCAGCACGTCCACGCCGGCGACGACAGCTCTGCCGCTGTCGGGGCGCAGCAGGGTGGTCAGGCACCGCACCGCGGTCGTCTTGCCGGCGCCGTTCGGCCCGAGCAGGCCGAGGACCGTGCCCTCGGGCACATCGAGATCGACGCCGTCCAGCGCCCTTACGTCACCGAAGGTCTTCACCAGACCTTCGGCATGGATGGCCCCTGGCATGTCTGTCTCCACGTCGTCGGGGACTTGTTCCGGGCCCCGGGGCTCCGGGTTCCGGGGTTCTGCGAGAAAAGGCTAGATTTGCGCGCCCGGTTCCGTCCGCCCTTTTTCGGAAGACGGGCGGATCCGGCGGCCACACGAAGACCGTAACGCGATGTATCGCGTCCCTCAATGGATTTGTGGGCGGAAGGACACGAACGAGTGATCCCGCGGCCGCCCCGGCCACGGCCACGGCCCCGGCCCCGGTCTCGGCCCTCGCCCCAGCCCCCGCCCCGCCTCCGGCCTCTGGTCCCGGGCTCAGTCGAGGACGGTGTACCCGGCGCCGCGCAGCACCCGGCCGACCTCCACGCAGTGTTCCGGGCCCTTGGTCTCCAGCTGGAGTTCCACCTCCACCTCCGTGAACCCCAGCCGGGGGTCGGTACGGACGTGGCTGACGTCCAGCACGTTGGCGTCCGCCTCCGACAGCACGCCGAGCAGCGTCGCGAGGGCGCCGGGCCGGTCCGTCAGCCGCAGCCGGACCGCCAGATAGCGGCCCTGCGCCGCCATGCCGTGCCGCAGCACCCGCTGCATCAGGACCGGGTCGACGTTGCCGCCGGAGAGCACCGCGACGACCGGGCCCTCGAACTCCTGCGGCGCCGCGAGCAGCGCCGCCACCGGACTCGCCCCGGCCGGCTCCACGACCAGCTTGGCCCGCTCCAGGCACAGCAGCAGCGCGGCCGCCAACTGGTCCTCGCCGACGGTGCGCACCTCGTCCACCAGCTCGGAGACGATCTCGAACGGCACCACGCCCGGCCGCCCCACCTTGATGCCGTCGGCCATGGTCACCGGCTGCTCCAGCGACATCGGACGGCCGGCGGCGAGCGAGGGCGGATAGCTGGCGGCGCCCGCGGCCTGCACGCCGACGATCCTGACGTCAGGCCGGATCGCCTTGACGGCCACCGCGATACCGGCCGCGAGCCCGCCACCGCCGACCCCGACGACGACCGTGCCCACCTCCGGACACTGCTCCAGGATCTCCAGGCCGACCGTGCCCTGCCCGGTGATGATGTCCGGGTGGTCGAAGGGGTGGATGAACACCGCGCCCGTCTCGGCCGCGTACTCCTCGGCGGCGGCCAGCGTCTCGTCCACCACCTGACCGTGCAGGCGCACCTCCGCGCCGTACTCCCGGGTCGCGCTGATCTTGGGCAGCGGGGCGCTCTTCGGCATGAACACGGTGGAGTGCACGCCCAGCAGCGAGGAGGCCAGCGCGACGCCCTGCGCGTGGTTGCCGGCGCTGGCCGCCACCACACCGGCCGCCCGCTCCTCCGGCAGCAGCCCGGCGATGCGCACGTAGGCGCCGCGCAGCTTGAACGAGCCGGTCCGCTGAAGGTTCTCGCACTTGAGGTGCACCGGCGCGCCGACCAGCCCCGACAGGTACCGGCTGCCTTCCATCGCGGTGGCCCGGGCGACGCCGGAGAGCATCTTCTGCGCTCCGCGCACATCGTCGAGGGTGACGGAACGCAGGATGTCAGCCGTGCCGTAGCTCATGACTCCAGCATCGCAGTTCACCGTCGCACACGACGGGTGTGACCAAGCTCCGAGACCGGTTCGCACAGCGCCGGTACGGCCCGGCGCCGGGCCGCGTACCCTGTCCCCCAACCTTGCAGCCCTTCATGAAGCGAGCCTCCGGCCATGCCCACAACACCTGAAATGTCGATGGACATGACGACCGTCGGTGACCCTGGTCTCCTCGACACCCTCCAGCACGAGGTGGCCGTGTTCGCCCGCCGCGCCGAACAGACCCGGCTCGGCGGGGTCGGGCAGGTCCGCAACACCATGGACCGGGCCGCGTACCTGCTGCTCAACCGCCTCGACAAGGAAGGGCCGATGGGGGTGAAGGCGCTCGCGGCGAGCATGGGGATCGACTCCTCGACGGTGACGCGGCAGGTGGCGCCCCTGGTCGACAGCGGGCTCGTCAAGCGCACCTCGCACCCGGAGGACGGCCGCGCGGTGGTGCTCCAGCTGTCCCCGCGTGGGGCCGCCCGGCTCGAAGAGGTGCGCTCGTCGCGGCGTGCGCTGATGGCCGAGCTGACCCACGACTGGGCGCCGGAGGAGCGCGAGGAGTTCTGCACGCTCCTGACCCGGTTCAACCGGGCGCTGTCCGCGCGTACGGTGCAGGCCGTCCCGTCGGTGGAGCAGCCCCCGGCCTCCTGACACCGGTCCGCTCCGCACCCTTGACCCCGGGCCGCCGCTGTCCTCATATGAGAGCGGGTCCCGCACCGTACGGCGTTTTTCCGTCTCGTACCGGACGGGGCCGCGAGGAGCTTCGGGACGCGTCGGGGTGCTCAGGGGGTGAGGCGCGGTGCGTGATCGGCGGCTGTCCCACGGTGCCCGCCGGGCCCGGGAGTTCGAGGCGTTCGTCGCGGGCGCGGCCGGACGCCTGCTGCACACCGCCACGCTGCTCACCGCGGAGCCGCCGGACGCCAACCCGCGCGCGCGGCGCCTGCTGGCCCTGTCCCTCGCCCACACCTACGCCGACTGGGACCGGCGGTCGGGTGAGGATCCCTACGACGACGCCCGCCAGTACCTGGCGACGCGTTTCGCGCGCGCGATCTGGTACCGGTACGGCGGCGCTCCGGGCCGCGTCCGGCCGCCGGACCCCCGGCACCCGCTCGCCGAACTCACGCCCCAGGAACGGCTGATCGTCGTACTGCGGCTGTACGAGGGAGTGGCCGAGGAACAGGCCGCAGCCCTGCTCGGGCTGCCCGCGGAACGCGTGCGCGCCATCTGCGCCCGCGCGGTGTCCACGCTGCTGCACCCGGCCCACCGGGCCGCCCCGCGCGGGGCGGGAGGCACGGGCCCGGTCAGCGGCGCCGGTGCGAAGGCGGCAACGCCGTGAGAGGGGGGTCACGGGGTATCGGCGTCGTGAGACGGGGGGTACGGGGTGCCAGCGCCGCGATACGGGGGCTGAGGGGTGCCAGCGCCATGAGACGGCTCGCGCCGGGCGCGGAACCACGGCCCGCGTGGGGTCCGCGGCGAGCGGGCGGGGCGCGGTGAACCGGGCCGAGCGTGAGGGGGCGGTACGGCGGCTCATGGAGCGGGTGTCGCCGCCGGTGCCCCTGGACGTGTACCCGGAGGCGGTACGGCGCGGCGAGCGCCTCTTGCGACGCCGGCGCCTCGCCCGCCGGGTGCTGTGGCTGCTGGCCTGCGCGGCGGTCGTGGCGTTCACGGTGTGGGCGGCGCGGACGCATCCCTGGGTGGAGCCGCCTTCGCAGACGACCCCACCGCTCGACGGCTGGTGAGCCTGCGGCCGGCTAGCCGAGGGCCTGCTGCAGATCCTCCAGCAGGTCGTCGGCGTTCTCGATGCCGACGGACAGCCGCACCAGGTCGGCCGGCACCTCCAGCGCCGAACCGGCCACGGAGGCGTGCGTCATCCGGCCCGGGTGCTCGATCAGGGACTCGACGCCGCCGAGCGACTCACCGAGGGTGAACACCTTGGCGCGGTTGCACACCTCGACGGCCGCCTCCTCGCCGCCCTCGACCCGGAACGACACCATGCCGCCGAACGCCCGCATCTGCTTGGCGGCGACCTCGTGACCGGGGTGCTCGGGCAGGCCCGGGTACAGCACGCTCGTCACGCGCGCGTGCCGGGTCAGCATGTCGGCGACCTTCGTGGCGTTCTCGCTGTGCCGGTCCATGCGCACCGCGAGGGTCTTGGTGCCGCGCAGCACCAGCCAGGAGTCGAACGGCCCGGCGACCGCGCCCATCGCGTTCTGGTGGTAGGCCAGCTCCTCGCCGAGCGTCTGGTCGGAGACGATCAGCGCGCCGCCGACGACGTCCGAGTGACCGCCCATGTACTTGGTCAGGGAGTGCACGACGACGTCCGCCCCGAGCGACAGCGGCTGCTGGAGGTAGGGCGTGGCGAAGGTGTTGTCCACCACGAGCTTGGCGCCCGCGGCGTGGGCGACCTGGGCGAGGGCCGCGATGTCGGTGATGCCGAGCAGCGGGTTGGAGGGGGTCTCCACCCAGACGGCCTTGGTGCGCGGGGTGAGCGCGGCCCGCACCGCGGCCGGGTCGCTGGTGTCGGCGACCGACCACTCCACGCCCCAGCGGGTGGCGACCTTGGCGAAGAGGCGGAAGGTGCCGCCGTAGGCGTCGTTCGGGATGACGACATGGTCGCCGGGGGTGAGGAGCGTCCGCAACAGCGTGTCCTCGGCGGCCAGGCCGGACGCGAAGGCGAGACCTCGGCGGCCGCCCTCCAGCGCGGCGAGGTTCTCCTCCAGGGCGGTACGGGTCGGGTTGGCGCTGCGGCTGTACTCGTAGCCGCCGCGCAGCCCGCCGACGCCGTCCTGCTTGTAGGTCGAGACCTGGTAGATCGGCGGGACGACCGCGCCGGTGAGGGGATCCGCGGTGTTGCCCGCGTGGATCGCGAGGGTCTCGAAGTGCTGACTGATGTGCCTGTCGCTCATGGGCACCGAGCGTAATGCGCCCGGCCGGATGCTGACGTCCCCCCGAGGCCGACAGGCACGGGCCGAAGGGATTTCCCTACGCGGACGGGCACCGTCATTGCCAAGGCCTTGGACCCCGTCCTGTCATGACCAGATCCGGAGTTTTCCACAGGTCGGCGGAGGGTTGGCCAAGTGTCGGCGATGTCTGGTTCGCTTGGGGCATGGCGATTCTCTGGCTGCTGATGGCGCTGCTCATGCTGAGCTTCGTCCTGCTCCCCTTCCTGCGGCGCAGGCGCGGGGCGATCGGGCTGGTCCACCCCGGCCACCCGGACGCCGCCGACCCGGCGGACTACGGCTTCGTGCGCCAGGAGGAGCTGGACCTACGCGTGCCGGGCCCGGACAAGGACCTGATGGACGTCCTGGAGCTGGTACAGCGCACAGGGGACCACCGGGCCGCGGCCCAGTTGCTGGCCGGCACCGAGGCCGAGGGCGAGCAGCGCTGGCAGCGGGTGCAGGCCTTCGCGGGCGCCGCGTCGCTGGAGCTGGCGCAGCGCCCCGGCGGGATACACGAGACACCGGGCGGCCAGTGGCTGCGCGTCTGGCGGGCCGAGCAGCCCAAGGATCCGGGCGGCGCCGCCGTCCACGCCGAGTTCCTGGTGCAGCAGGCCTGGCGTACGTCGACACCGGGCACGGACGACTTCCGGATCATCATGGAGGAGGCCCGCGACGCCTGCGCCCAGGCCGGGCTGCTGGCGCCGGGCGATCCGGTGCCGTGCGTCGTGGAGCTGTCCATCGCCCGCGGACTGTCCTACCCGCAGGCCGAGTTCGAGCAGCTCTGGCTGAAGATCCTGGACCGGGCCCCGCACCACATGGGCGCCCACCTCGCCGCGCTGCACTACTGGTGCGAGAAGTGGCACGGCTCCCGTACCCAGGCGTACGCCTTCGCCGAGGCCGCCGCGGCCCGCGCCCCGCAGGGCTCGCTGCTGGCCGCGCTGCCGCTGTTCGCGGTCTTCGAGCACCTGCCGGAAGTGAACCTGGTCACGGGTTTCTACCAGAGCGAGGTGGTCACCAAGGCGATACACGGCGCACTGCACGCGGTGCACGCGGCCCGGCCCGACGACCCGATGCTCGCGCACGTACGGCACCTGCTGGTCTTCTTCCTGGTGCGCGCCGAGCGCTGGGCGGAGGCCATGCAGCAGCTGGTCCACGTCGACGGCCATGTGGGCGCCCTGCCCTGGACCCTGTCGGCCGACCCGGCCGCCGAGTTCGCCGTCTACCGCGCGCTGGCCGTCGCCGGCTACGAGGCCAACGGCGGCAACCCGGCGACCCTCCCCGGCTGAGCGGGCCGCACGACCGGCGCCGGTACGACAGTGGAGGGCGGCGGGCGGCGCTAGCCCAACGGCAGGGCGTCCTGGTAGCCGTTGGTCGGCCGGTGGACCTTGGTGACGGTGCGGGCATCGAGCGCGACCGGCGCGGTCCTGGTGCCGAGCTTGCCGCCCGGGTGCCAGGCTCCCGTCACCGCCACCCAGGTGTCGGCGGGCAGGGCCGGGCCGCCGTAGACCCGTACCTTCACCGACTGGGCGTCGGCCGCGCAGCAGTTGATGATGATGCGGGTCAGGTCCCAGCCGCCGCCGGCGCCCTTGCCGCGGGGCGTGACGATGCCGGTCATGCGGATGACGCGGCCCTTGAGGGACTGCGCGCGGTCCTGCTGGACCCGGCTGGTGAAGTCGGAGAGGGTCATCGGCAGCGGCGAGGTGCGCGGCAGCGGATCGAAGTCGCTGCGCGCGGCGACGGGCTTGGGCGGCTGCCGGGCGGCGGTGTAGGCGCCGAGGGCGGGCGGGGCGTAGCAGAGCAGGCTGAGCGCGGGCAGCAGGAGCAGCCAGGCGACGCGGGGCACGGCGGAGTGGTCGTGCCCGTGGCCTCCGGTCCCCTCCGTGCCGTGACCGTCGTCTCCGCTCCCCTCCTCGCCGTGGCCGTGCCCCTCGCTCCCGTGCTCCCCGTGGCCGTGGTCCCGTCGTCCCCGGTCGATGACGGCGCCGGCCAGCCCCAGCAGGAGCAGGACGGCACCGGAGGCGATCAGCAGCGGCCGCATGCCCTCCTTGACGTAGCGCAGGCACAGGTCCGTGAAGAGGGAGACGTGCAGCAGCCCCAGACCGCACAGCACGAGCAGCCCCGCCTGAAGGATCCGCTTCACAGCAGCACACCACCGATCAGCGAGGCGGACGCGATGGCGACGACGACGGTGGCGGCGGAGAACCGTACGGCGAAGGCCCGTCCGAACGTACCCGCCTGGAGGGCGATCAGCTTCAGGTCCACCATGGGCCCGACCACCATGAACGCCAGCCGGGCGACGGGCGGGAACCCGGTCAGCGAGGCGGCGAGGAAGGCGTCGGCCTCGGAGCACACGGCGAGCAGGACGGCGAGCGCGGCCAGGAAGAGCACGGCCAGCCAGGGCGCGCCGGCGAAGGTGTCGAGCACGGAGCGGGGGACGACGACGTTGAAGGTGGCCGCGGCCATCGCGCCGAGGACGAGGTATCCGCCGGCGTGCAGGAAGTCGTGCTGGAAGGCGAGCCGGAACTCGTCCAGGCGGCTCCCGCCGTGCCGGTGCCCGGTGTGCCGTACGGCGGGCCGCAGCCACTCGGCCCGGCCGAACCGCAGCCACAGCCAGCCCATGACGACGGCGGTGGCGAGGGAGGCGAGCAGCCGGGCCAGCACCATCGCGGGGTCGCCGGGGAAGGCGATGGCGGTCGCGGTGAGCACGACCGGGTTGATCGCCGGGGCGGACAGCAGGAAGGCGAAGGCGGCGGCCGGGGCGACCCCGCGCCCGATGAGACTGCTCGCGACCGGCACGGAGGCGCACTCGCAGCCGGGCAGGACGACCCCGGCGACCCCGGCCACGGGCACGGCGAGCGCGGGCCGGCGCGGCAGCACGCGCGTGAACACCCGTTCCGGCACGAAGGCGTTGATCGCGCCGGACAGGGCCGTGCCGAGCAGCAGGAACGGCAGCGCCTGCACGGTCACCGCGAGGCACACGGTCCGCCACGCCTGCACGGCCGGGGCGTCCCCCCACCGCCCGAGCAGCACGACGGCCGTGCCGGGCACGACGGCGGCACCGATGAGCAGCAGCGGCCAGTGCCGGGGCGGTTCCGCGCGCGGGGCGTCCGCTTCCGGTCGGGCGCCGACCAGCTCACGCGTCTCGCGCGTCTCCAGCATGCCGACTCCCCTGTCGAGGTCCGGCAGCCCGGACCGAAGCGATGGCCCCGAAGATATCGGCCGCCGCTGTGAGCCCGTGCGGGCCCCCGGGGGCTCTCTCACTTTTGTCAGCGCCCGGCAGTACGGTGTCCCCCATGCGCCCCGACACGCCTGCCGAGAACGTCGACCACGCCAACGAGGCGGCACGCCTGGAGCGGACCGCCGGACTGTACCCCGAGGACGCCGAGGCCCTGCTGCTGCGCGCGGCGGCCCACCGGGAACTCGCCGGCGACCGCCCCGCGGCCACCGCGCTCTACGACCGGCTGCTCTCGTCCGCCGAGGGCCTGGACAACCCGCCCCTGATCCGCGCCCTGAAGGCGTCGAACCTGTGGGAGTACGGCCACGAGGCGGAAGCGCGGGCGATCATCGACGGCGTCCGCGCGACCGCGCCCCGCGACCCGGCGCCCTGGGTGATCGTGGCGGAGGCCCTGGAGTCGCACGACGAGCTGGAGGCGGCGGCGGAGACCTTCACGGAGGCCGCTCGCCTGCTGCTGGCCGACGGCACCGAGCCCCCGGCCGCCACCCACCCCCTCCTCTACGGCCGTCACCGCGTCCGCCGCCTGCAGGGCCTGCCGCACGACGACTGGGACACCCTCGCCGACACCCTCCACGCCTCCCCGGTCTCCCTGGACGAACTCCACGACCCGAAGCGGGTGTGGTCACTGGGCTCGGAGAACCCGGCGGAACTCCAGGCCGAGATCGCCCGCCTGCACGCGGAACTGGGCGCCTACCGAGAGGCCCTCTCCCGCCCCTTCCCGGTGGCGGTCCTGCACTGGCCGGCCCCGGAACTGACCGAACTCCTCACGGCGTATCCGGCCCTGTCCGCGGAGTACCCCTCCCACGAGGAGCACCTGTCGACCATAGAGTCCTCCCTCCGCGAACTCGCCACCTCCGGCACCCCCAACCTCGGCATCGTCACCGGCACGGTCCCGTCCTACGAGGCCTTCGCCGCCTCGGAATCCACACCCCCCACCGACCCGACCCTCCTCCCCCAGTACGCGACGACCCTGGCGGCCCGGGGACGCGCGGTGGCTTGGCCTCCGGAGCGGGGGGCGGGGTGTTGGTGTGGGATGGGGGAGGCGTACGCGGAGTGTCACGGCGCTGTCTCGCCGTACAGCTGAAATTCCCGGTGTCAGCGGTGGTTAATGCGTCCCCGGGCTTTGCGGCAGACCGTCGGTGTCTGGGCGTCCAGCCGCAACGCTAGGCTCGGGAACGTGCCTGAAGACGAAGCTCCCGAGTGGACAGCACCAGAGGGATCATGGGCCTCCTCCGCTGCCCGCCGCCGGAACATGCAGGCGATTCGTAGCCGCGATACAAAGCCCGAGTGGCTAATCCGCCGTCTGGTACACGCTCAGGGTCTGCGCTACCGCGTCGCGGCGCGGCCACTGCCCGACCTGCGCCGTACGGCGGACATGGTGTTCCGTACGGCGAAGGTCGCGGTGTTCGTCGACGGCTGCTACTGGCATGGCTGCCCTGAACACTACGTCCCACCGAAAACCAACTCGGGATACTGGTCAGAGAAAGTCGTTCGCAACGTCAAGCGCGACCGGGATACCGACAGAAGACTCACGGAAGCCGGGTGGCTCGTGCTCCGCTTCTGGGAGCACGAGCTGTCATCCGCGTGTGCCGACGTAATTGCCGCGACGGTCCTTGCGCGCCGCACGGGCTTGGGGAGGACTTGAGACGGGCAAAATCATCTGCTCAGGTCCACCCTGAACAGACCCATTGCCCTCGCAGTCCATTTCGTAGTCCGAAAGGAGGTCCTCGCGCATTTCCGGTCGCAGCACCGCAGCAATCGCCCTGCCAACTGCCTCAGCAACCGGAGGCGGAAAGGCATTCCCCACCTGCCGATATTGAGCTGTTTTGCCTCCCTGGAACCTCCACTTTTCCGGGAAACCCTGAATGATTGCCGCTTGTTCAACTGTCAGCATGGGGCCGGTTTTACGGAAGAGGTCCCGCTCTGGATCACAGTCAGCTGGGTCATTGGCGACCCCCATAGCGTCAACGCCCAGATCGGCCCAGGCACGCTTGGCTCTGGTCGGCCCCAGATCGGCTCCACCATGCTTCCTCGAACCGCCCACCAGGGTCGGCGCGATGCGCTTCCCGGCAGCTGCGGCTTGCGAGGCCTTGTGGTGCCAGTCGTGGTAGATGTCCTTGCCAGTCCGTTCACCAGGAGCCGCTGGCTCCCCCTTGTAGTTCTTGTTCCAGAACTGCTTGCAACGCCTTAGCATGGTGGGGTTGAGCTGGTCTACGACCGTCACTTCCTGGGTACCCTTGAGCCGGCTAGGCCAGACGAACTCGGCACCGCTCTCCTCAAGAATATCTTTGCGAATAGCCACAAGGATCGCGCGCGGTCGCAGCTGAGGCACACCGTAATCACTCGCGTCAAGCCTTCGCCAAACGGCCCTCATTGCCAGGTCCTGCTTTTCCGGCAGCCAGTGGTCCTCGACGGCCGGCACCTCGTAACCGAGGTCGTGCAGATTGTTCAGGATGTCCCGGCGGTAGTCAATGAAAACCTCGGGCGGCTCAAGAATGCCCCGGACATTCTCGATCATGACGGCTTTAGGCCTGAGCACCTTCACGATATCGAGTGCGGCAGGAAACAGGTCACGTTCGTCGTCCTTCCCCAGCCGCTTTCCGGCCAGGGAGAACGGCGGGCAGGGGACCCCGCCTGCGAGCAGGTCGAGATCCCCTTCTCCCAGGTCAAGGCCAGCAAGGGTCTGTGAGGCGAGGAAGTCCTTCACGTCCATCGGCCGAAGCGCTTCTGCACGCGCCTTGTTCCACTCAGGCCACCCCCCGACGTTCTTGCTGAGAGTCCGCACGGCGTGCGCGTCCCACTCAACAAGGGCCAGGTGATCGAACCCGGCATAGTGCAGACCGACGGCTTGGCCGCCCGCGCCCGCACAGATCTCTACCGAGGTCAGCGGCGGGGTGAACTGCGGACGTGCTCGGCCGCTGGGGCGCATGGCGCTCCTTCCGGGATGACTGAAAAGCTGTGTCATGTTACAGAGGCGATGGTCGGCCACCGCCCCTTAGTCACATCAGTCTCCCACTACCACAGCCTTGCGTGCCCGAGGGCTCTCGCCGAGCAGCGAAACTAGCGGCTCCCCATGTGACGCAGCAGCGCCTCAATGTCCGCGGGCGCCAGACCAGCAGCCACTGACGGCTCCTCCTGCAGGTCGGCAAGCTGCTGAACCGTGGGGTCGTCAAGGATCTTTCCCATGAACTCCAGCTTCTGGTCCAGCCGCGCTGCCACGACTTCGTCAATGGTGTTCCGGACCCCCAGAACCGTGACTCGCGTGTCGGTCCCGGGCGCGAGGCCAAGGCGGTGGATCCTGTCGAGGCTCTGCAGGAACCGGCCTGCCATGAAGTCCCGGTCCACGTATACGGCGTCGTGGCATACGTGATGAAGGCTGATTCCCTCACCCAGTGTCGCCGGATTGGAGATCAGCACCATGCAGCCCGGATCCTCGCGGAAGCGGCGGAGCTGCTCCTCGCGATCGGGCGTCCCCCCGTAGACAACGGCCGGGCTGTACTTCCCGAGCATCTGCTCCAGAGTCGTGAGGCTACGGACGAAGGTCGTCCATACGAGCGTCTTACGGCCTCGCGCCGCGTTCTCGGCGATGATCGCCACCGCTTCCTTGAACTTCGGTGACAGCTCGTAGTCCGGCAGGTTCTGCATCAGCGAGTACAGGGAACTGCCCTGCGGGATGTCCAGCGGTGGCAACTGGTAGGCGAGCGGCTCGTAGCGGCTTCCGCCCTCCAGGAGCAGAGCAGGGCTCGTAGCCGCCATGAGCAGCCGAAGGGCTGTTTTGCCGAGCGAGCTGAGATCTTCCCGCCCAGCTCCCCTGCTCATGCCGCCCACCAGCGAGCTGTAGATCTCATTGTGCAGCGGCGGCATGTCCACGTAGCGCATCTTGAGCTGCACGGGCGGCAGACCCAGTTCCTGCTTGGTCGTACGGCTGAACAGGGGACGCAGCACGGAACTGGCGTAGCTGAGATCGCCACCGGCCACTGCCTGGACGACAGTGCGCTGACCGTGCCCAGGCCACACGAAACCCAGAAGGTTCTCCAAGTCCTTTGAACCGTTAGGTGCAGGTGTACCCGTGAGAATCATGCGCCGCTCGGCTAGCGGGCCAAGCGCCATGCAGGCAGCACCGTATGTACCGCGTGCACCGAGCTTCATCCGGTGGGCCTCATCCAGGATGATCATCGACGGCCCGGCTTTCAGCCAGCTGGCCAGCGTGGCCAGAGAGCGGTCCAGCCGCTCATAGTTGACGATGAGCACCTCAGCCCACTGGTCCATTGACCCGTCGAGGACGTGGGTGCGAAGTGGATAGCTGAAGCACACCGCTGTCTCGTGACGCCAGGACTCGTATGCCGACTTGGGACACACCACCAGGACCCGGCTCACTCGCCCCTGGCTCCTTTGGGCGGCATAGACCGCCAGAGCCACTCGGGTTTTGCCGGCGCCGGGAACACTGAAGTTCGCGCCATGCTGAAGCGACAGCAGCTTGGCGATGTCACGGAGCTGGAACGTGCTGAGCTCTCCGGTCCAGGAATCGCCCAGCATGCCAGGCACGTCACTGGCCGAGACCTCGCCCTGCGGCTGCCCACCGCTGAGCCGCTCCTTGACCGTATTGGCGTCTTTGACCACCCCCGCAACAAGATTGCGCAGTTCCGGGGCCCATTCCACGCCCTCGCGGTGGGGCCAGCTGCTGAGGACGGTGAGACCGGCGAGCAGTTCATCCAAGGCGATGGACGCGGTCAGCGGGCCGAGTTGGCCGCCCGTACGGAAACGGGCGGCCAACTGGACAAGATCCTGCTGGTAGGCGCTGGTGGTCCGCAGCACAACGCGCGTGCGCGTCTCATCGAACCCCAGATGCAGGGAGGCCCCGGTCGCGGCGTCAGTCACCGAGAACCCTCCGTGGCAGCGGCTTCCAGCAGCCAGGACACACCATCGCCCGGGTTCGGGAGGCCCCGGCCGGCTTGCTGCGCAAGCTTCCGGAGGCTGCTGCGCAACTTCATGACGGCTTCGTCGAAGGCCTCTTCGTCGAGGCTGTGCGAGGTGCGTGCCTGGACCACATCCATGACGCACTGGTCAATGCTGGCGCAGGCCTCGGCCAGCCGCGCCGGCGCCAACTGCTTGCGCTTGCGCAGGCGGGCACTGCGGCCGGCGGCTTCAATAGCCGCATCAAAAGCCTTCTTGGCACCGTCAAGCACGGCCTGTTCCTGTGCCATGTCGCTATCGGCCAGTTCCGGCTTCTTGCTGCGCACGGCAGCACTCGCGCGCAGGATCTGGTCGTTCAGTGCCCGCGCCTCCGAGACAGCCGAGGGCGCTGCCGGAACCGAGAGATCGAGGCCCGGGATAAGCACCTCGTCCGGCTGCTGCGGTCCCGGACCACTGCCGGCCAGAGCGGGGGGAAGGGCCTGGCTGAGCTGGCCGTCCTTCAGGAACTCCTCGTCAATGTGCCGCACGTCCGTCTTGGAGAAGTCCAGAAGGATCGCGGCAAGACGCCACTCCTTCAGTACCTCGGCCTGGTCACGGTCGACGGTCTCCAGCTTGGTGTAGAGCCGGTGGAGTTCCTTCAGACGCTCCTGCGCGCCCTCCCAGTCGACGAGCCTGAGTGCAACGCCTCCACCGCTCTTGCTGCGGTCGATCAGTTCACGGATGGTACTGAGGATCCACCGCTCCTGGTGGTAGGTCTTCACCTGGATACGGAACTCCTTGGCGATCTGCTCAGGCGTGCGTCCGAGCGATGCCTGCTCCTCCATCGCCAGGAGCCGGTTGATGTACGAGTAGTCCCGGCGATGGTCCTTGCGGAGCTGCAGGGTCAGCTCCACGGCGTTGACGTCCGCCCAGGTGAACGACTCGGGCAGAACACCGACGCGCATCGACTGCGCCCCCAGTTCCCGCAGGGCGGCAGCGCGCGTGTTCCCGTTCACCAGCACACCGTGGTGCGTCACGAGACCGGGATCATTCTGGCCGAACTGATCCAGGCTCTCCTTCAGCTTGTCGAACTCTGGGTCGCGCACGTTCGGATCGGTCGGGGATGCCTGGAGCAGGAATTTCAGGTAGTCCTGGCTCTCCCCGCTCCACGGGTCCTTCTCAAGCGCCTCATCGCGGGTGGCGTTGTGGGTACGCTGGGCACGGATGCGGTGAGTGCCGGGATTGAAGTACAGCCCGCTGATCGGCAGGTCGATGACTTCTACGTTGGTCTGCTGGTCGTTCCAGTCGACCTTGACCGTCTCCCTCGTGCCTCCGCCGGCCCTTACCTCCTCAACCTTCTTCTTGATCTGTTCGCTGAACTCGGCCGCCCGCGGCGGCGGCGGGAACTCCCGCAGCATGATGTGTCTCCGTTCCCGTACTTCGCCTAGTCGTCAATCTCGTCGAGGGCCTGAGCGACAGCCTTCCGGGAGTCTTCCGGGAGGGTGCGGATCATTCCCCACAGCTTGTCCAGCGGGCTGAGCGTGCGCTGGTCGGCAGCCAGCCAGCCGGCCAGCGTCTTACGTTCGATGACCGACAGGTTCTCCACCATCTCCAGCACCACTTCCTGGTCGACCTCGCGCTCGGAGCTTCCCGCGATGCACCGCGTGCACTCGGTGATGAACTGGTACTCGGTGTCTCCGCTGGGAAGGATCACCTTGCGGCGGGCCACGTTCAGCTGTGCCTGCTCGACGCCATCCCCGTACTCCTCGCCCGACCCGATCCCGCACGTACGGCACAGGAAGTTGTCCGCCTGGAAAATTTTCGTGCGCTGGGCGGCCGTCAGGCTGTTCTTGTGCTTGGGAGCCTTCGCCTGTCCCGGAATCCAGACCTCGGCTCCCCTGGTCACGAACCGCTGCTCTTCCTGCTTCAGCGAAGCGTCCTCGCGGCTCGTGAGAATGCCCCAGCCGTGCGTCCGGAGTTCGCGGATCCGCCGGTCGATCTGCGACACGTCTGGGAAGGCTTCACGCAGCTCGGCCTTGGTGAAGATGCCGTCCTCGCCCACCTTGGCCACCAGCCAGAGCGCGGCCCGCGCCTTGCTCCCCAGCTTCTTGTCCTGCCACGACGGCAGCGTCATGTAGCGCCTCCGGTCAACTCATGCGGCGGGCATGCCGCATACCGTCGCCATGAGGGGGAAACCCCCATAAACGACATACACCGCCCCCCGTTTGTCGGGCGGTCCAACTTCCCCTAGTCGACACCAGCACCGAATGAAAGTCCACCACTGGAACACTTGCTCCAGAATTAGCAAGAACTCCAACTCTCATCCCGTCATGCACAATTGGCTGACCAGCAGGTACTTCAAAGCTAGCGGGGGTTATGGACATGAGCACGACAATTGAGGCGGCACCAGCCAACCGGAGCTGGATAAACAAGCAATTCCGCAGTGACGTTCCTCCTGCCAAGCGAGCCCTGGCCGTCGCCCTGCAGGAGGTATGTCGCCACATCACTCCGGATAAATCATCAAGAAACCGGATCACTCAGGCGACGGCGGCTGCGCACCTGGGCTGTAGTGAGAGTTCCCTGTCCCGCTTCCTCAGCGGGCAGTCACTCCCGGCTCTGCCGCTGGTGGAGAACTTCTACAAGCGCGCTTGCGCGGACGCTGGCGGCACAGAACTTATTGGGGTGACCCTTGCTGAGCTGCGAGAACTTCACAGCGAGGCGGAGGCCGAGAAGTGCTATGCCTGTGTCGGACTGACCACAGAAGTCGCCCTGCTCAAGCAGCAGCTGCAGGTGGCGGAGGCCGAGTGCAGTGCTCTCCGCGAGGAGGTCGCCCAGGTGGAGCCGTTGAGGCGGGATCTGGCCAGTCAGCGAGCCATCGTCGCGAAGTTGAAGGCGGCCAAAGCCGGCTTGGAAGCGCCTCTCGCCCTCCACGCACCTTCAGCTCCGCTGCCGGTCCCCCGCCGACGGGGGGACCGGCAGCGGACGCAGAACGATGTGTCGGCGGCACGCCAGCTGGCGAAGCAGGCCGGAGACCTCAGCCGAACCGAAGGCCCCAATGTGGCGCTGACGCTCCTGCGCCAGAACACCGGTGGTCTCAGTCCGCAGGAGATGGCGGCACTGCTGCTCCTGCTCCGGCGGCAGCGCGACGATCAGCTCGCCGACGACGTCATCCACATCTACGGCCGCGATCAGAAGAACGAGGACATCCTGCACGCGACCCTGGCACTCCATGAGCGTGGGGCGACCGATGACGCCGGCGCCATGCTCAGGGCAGCGCTGCGATGACGCCGGCGTCCGCACAGCGGCAGCACGGATGCGCGTCACGGGCGAGCAGTCATGGCGACGGGCGCCCGCCGTGGAACCGGGGGGCGCCCGCTGGAAACTGCGCTGGGAAGGGTTCAGCCCGCAGCCATCAACTCCCCCCGCCCGAACAGCAACGCATACCCCCGCGGAAGCCCAGCCAGTACACGTGTCGTCAGCGGTTCGCCGATGTGGGCTGCCAAGGTGCTGAGGACCGAGCTGACGTGCCAGCGGGCCGTGGGTGGGGTGGGGCTGCCGAGGGAGGTGGCGGTCGAGTTGACGAACTCGCGGGCCGTCAGTGGGTGGGTGGCCGGGATCTGGGAGGCGATCAGGTGGCCGGCCTCCTGGGGGAGGGCCTGGGCCAGGGCCACGCGTTCGTCGCCGGTGACGTGGGTGCCCAGGGCCGACAGGACGGCCCGGGTGACGCGTTCCGCCTCTGCCCTCGTCGGGTACTGGCCCGCCTCGCGGACCGCCTCGGTCAGTCGCAGCCAGCCGGTGTCCTCGGCGCGCGGTGACAGGGGCACCGTGGGGATGGTCGTTCTCGGCTGCGGGGTCGTCACCGTCATCGTGCTGGCTCCTCCTGCGGGGCTCTTCGGGGCACCCGATGCCCGGTGCCCCGTAACCGGGTGAGCATGGGCGGGAGTTGGGGGCACTTGGCCGAGGCGTCCCGCGTCCGTCTTCGTGCGTCTTCGTGCGCGGACGCGGGACGTCTCGGTAGTGCCAGCCGGTGTCAGGCGGTGTCAGCCGCTGATCTGCCTGCGGTCGCTGCCGCCCGCGATCCGGATGCGGCGGGGCTTGGCCTGTTCGGCCACCGGGATGCGCAGGGTCAGGACGCCGACCTCGTACGACGCGTCGATGCGCTCCGTGTCGAGGGAGTCGCCGAGGAAGAGCTGGCGGGTGAAGGTGCCCGCGGGGCGTTCGGCGACGAGGACCTCGGCGCCCTCCGGTGCGGGGGTGCGGCGCTCGGCGCGGACGTTGAGGACGTTGCGCTCGACGTCCAGCTCGATCGTCTCGGGGTCGACGCCCGGCAGGTCGAAGTGGACGAGGAAGTCGTCACCCGACCGGTACGCGTCCATCGGCATCGCCGACGTCCGGGCGGTACCTCCGAAGACCTGCTGCGCGAGACGGTCGAATTCGCGGAACGGGTCGGTACGCATGAGCATCACTGTCATCTCCTCACTTCTGGAACTGGGTGCGATGCCCTACGACTTCTTATATAGCTCGCTGCCGGAAAATTGACAAGCCTCGACTCAGGTTCGCCCCACCGGTCCTGGCTGTCGTTAGCCTTCGACTCGACCTCGGGGTTGGCACACGGGACACAGGAGGCAGTCATGGCCAGGGTTCCCAGCGCGGTCGTCGCCGCGACCGGGCTCGTCGGCGGTTACGGCGTCGCCCGCTGGACGAAGAAGCGGCAGCTGGGCGGGGCCGTCCTGGCCGTCGCCGGGGCCGCCGCGGCGCGGCAGTGGCGGGCCCGGGCCGGCGGGAAGGCCGCGGGCGCGCTGGCCGCCGCCTACGTCGCCGGGTTCGCCGGCTCCCACCCGCTCGCCAAGAAGGTCGGCGCCTGGCCGTCCGTCCTCGGCGTCGCCGGCGCCGTCGCCCTCGCCTCCTGGGTCGTCGCCGACCGCCGCGAGGCCTGACGGGGCTGCGGAAAGACGGGAAGACGGGGCGGCAGACGCGGAAAGCGCCGTCCGCATTACTTCCGTCCACCAACCTCCCTTACGACACCCCCGCCCGGAACGACCGTCGATACGCCTGTGGGCTCGTCCCCACCACCCTCCGGAAGCGTTCCCGGAACGCCGTCGGGGAGCCGAAGCCGGCCTGGGCGGCGATGCGTTCGACCGGGTGCGCCGTGGTCTCCAGGAGGTGCTGGGCCCGCCGTACCCGAGCCCGGTGCAGCCATTGCAGGGGCGTCGTACCGGTCTGTTCCCGGAAGCGGCGGTTGAGGGTGCGCGCGCTCATGCCCGCCCGCGCCGCGATCTCGTCCAGGGCGAGGTCGCGGTCGCAGTGGTCCTCCAGCCAGCGCAACAGCGGCTCCAGGGCCGCGCCCGCCGGGGCCGGCGGCAGGTCGTGGACGATGAACTGGGCCTGTCCGCCCTCCCGTTCCAGCGGCATCACCGCCATCCGGGCCGCGTGCGCGGCGACCGCGGAGCCGAAGTCCCCGCGGATCATGTGCAGGCACATGTCCAGCGCCGCCGCCGCGCCGGCCGAGGTGAGGAACTGGCCGTTGTCGACGTAGAGCACGTTCGGGTCGACGGTCACCTCCGGGTGGCGCTCGGCCAGGTCCGGGGCGGCGGCCCAGTGGGTCGTCGCGCGCAGGCCGTCCAGCAGGCCGGTAGCCGCGAGGAGGAACGCGCCGACACAGACCGAGGCGATGCGCGTCCCGTTCGCCGCCGCCGCGCGCAGCGCCCGCGTGACCTCCGGCGGCAGCGTCCTCGGCGGCTCGACAACCCCCGGCAGGATGATCGTGTCCGCCTCCGCGAGCGCCTCCAGGCCGTACGGCGCCCGGACCGTGAAGGCGCCCGCGCTCACCTCGTCCCGGACCGAGCAGACCCGTACCCGGTACGGCGCCCGGCCGTCCGGCAGCCGCGCCCAGCCGAACGTGTCGACGGGGGCGGAGAGGTCGAGGGGGATGACGCCGTCCAGCGCCAGTACGGCCACCATGTGCATGGCCAGAACCTACGCTCCCGACGAGTTCTCGCCAACCGTGTCATACGCAGGTCCGTCAGGGCTCATGGTGGCTGTGGTGGCTACGGCCGTCTGGCGGGAATCCGTTGGGGACTGGCAAACCCGCCACTTCTCCCCCGTCTTCCCCGCCCCTACCGTCTCCGCCGTGACCAAGTTCCTCCTCGCCGTCCACGTCCTCGCCGCGATCGTCGCCGTCGGGCCCGTCACCGTCGCCGCGAGCATGTTCCCGGCCGCCGGCCGCCGCGTCCGAGAAGACGGCAACCCGGCGGCCGACACTCCCGCGGCCATCGCCCCTGCGACCGGCACCCTCCACCTGCTCCACCGCATCTGCCGCGTCTACGCCGTCGTCGGCGTCGTCGTCCCCGTTTTCGGGTTCGCCGTGGCGAAGGAAATGGGCGTGCTCGGCAGTGCCTGGCTGATCGTGTCGATCGGGCTGACGGTGCTCGCCGCGGTCGTTCTCGGTGCGCTGGTGCTGCCCGGGCAGGCCGTGTTCCTGGAGGGTGGCGGCACGGTCCGGCGGGCGGCGCGGCTCGCCATGGTGACGGGGGTGTTCAACCTGCTGTGGGCCGCCGTGACGGTGCTGATGATCGTCCGGCCGGGGTCCACCACCGGGGCGTGAACCGAACCGGCCGGACCACCGCGTCAGGGCCTGCTCGCCGCCGGCGGTGCCGGCGGGTTCTGGGACGGGCCCATGTTCTTCGTCGCCGCCTTCGCCCGGCTCGCCGCCGCCGTCAGCGGGCGGGCGATGTCCTCCAGGGAGCGGCGTTCGGCGTTCACCGCGAGGAAGGCCGCGACCAGGCCCGCCGCGCACATCAGCGCCGCGCCGATGGAGAAGGCCAGGACCGTGTCGCCGACCTTGCCGGTGCCGGTGAGGTCGGCGAAGAGCACCGGGCCGCTGATGCCGCCGGCGGCGGTGCCGAGGGCGTAGAAGAAGGCGATCGACATCGCCCGTGTCTCCATCGGGAAGATCTCGGAGACCGTGAGGTAGGCGCTGGAGGCGCCCGCCGAGGCGAAGAACAGCACCGCGCACCAGCAGGCCGTCAGGGTGGCCGCGCTCAGTGTGCCCCGGTCGAACAGCCAGGCCGTGCCGAACAGCAGCAGGCCCGAGAGCAGGTAGGTCGAGGAGATCATCACCCGGCGGCCGACCGTGTCGAACAGCTTGCCCAGCAGCAGCGGGCCGCAGAAGTTGCCGACCGCGATCACCGCGAAGTAGTACCCGGTGTGGTTGGCGGGCACGTCGTAGAACTTGGTGAGGATGGCGCCGAAGCCGAAGGTGATCGCGTTGTAGAGGAACGCCTGGCCGATGAAGAGGGAGAAGCCGAGCACCGCGCGCCGGGTGTACGTGCCGAAGACGGTCCGGGCGATCTCCAGGAAGCTCACGCTCTTGCGCTGGTGGATCTCCAGCTCGCCCTGCGGCTCCGCCAGCGCGGCACCGGTCTCCCGCTCCACCTCGCGCTCGATGCCGGTGACGATCTCCTCGGCCTCCTCGTCCCGCCCGTGGATCAGCAGCCAGCGCGGGCTCTCCGGGACGTGCCGTCGGACCAGCAGGATGACCAGGGCGAGTACGGCGCCCAGGGCGAAGGTCAGCCGCCAGCCGACGTCGGCGGCCAGCAGGGAGGTGTCGAGCGCGACGATGGAGAGCAGGGAGCCGCCGACCGCGCCGAGCCAGAAGCTGCCGTTGATGAGCAGGTCGACCCGGCCCCGGTAGTTCGCCGGGATCAGCTCGTCGATCGCGGAGTTGATCGCCGCGTACTCACCGCCGATGCCGAAGCCGGTGAGGAAGCGGAACAGGAAGAACCACCAGGCCTCCCAGGAGACCGCCGTCAGCGCCGTGGCCGCGAGATAGACCATCAGGGTGATCATGAACAGCTTCTTGCGGCCGAAGCGGTCCGTCAGGCGGCCCCAGAACAGGGCGCCGCTGCACGCGCCGGCCACGTACAGGGCGGCGGCGGTGCCGGTGACCTGCCCGGAGCTGATCGACAGGCCGCTGCCGGACTCGGACAGCCGGCCCGCGATGTTGCCGACGACCGTGACCTCCAGGCCGTCGAGGATCCACACGGTGCCCAGGCCGATCACGATCGTCCAGTGCCAGCGGGACCAGGGCAGTCGGTCGAGCCGGGCGGGGATGTTCGTGGTGATGGTCCGGCCGGTTCCCGGCGACGGTGCCTCGGCAGTGGTCATGGGCTCCCTCCTCGTCGAAGGACGTCCCCCCAGGCGCGGGGACGGCTGAACGGGTGCCCCTGTCCTGCGGTTTCAGGCCGGGCGGGCGGACGTACCGGCCCTGAGCGCCGGGAAGCCGTGGCGCGAGGTGCCGTCAGGCGCCCACCGCCCGTGACACCACGTGGATCAGCAGTCCCGCCAGTGATCCCACCACCGTGCCATTGATCCGGATGAACTGCAGATCGCGGCCGATGTGCGCCTCGATCTTGCGGGTGGTGTGCTCGGCGTCCCAGCCGGCCACGGTGTCGGTGATCAGGGAGGTGATCTCCGCGCGGTAGGTGGTCACGACGTGCACCGCCGCGCCCTCCACCCAGCTGTCGACCTTGTTCTGCATCTTCGGCTCGGTCGCCATCCGGGTGCCCAGGGAGAGCAGCGCGGCCCGCACCCGCTGCCGCAGCTCGCTGCGCTCGTCCTCGGCCGCCGCGACGATCATGGACCGTACGGCCGTCCAGGTGGACGCGATGAGGTCCTGCACCTCGCCGCGGCCCAGCACCTCGCTCTTCAGGCGCTCCACCCGCGCCCGGGTCTCGGTGTCGGACTGGAGGTCGGAGGCGAAGTCGGTGAGGAACCGGTCGAGCGCCCCGCGCGCCGGGTGGGAGGGCATGTCCCGCATCTCGGTGACGAACCGCAGCAGCTCCTTGTAGACCCGCTCGCCGACCCTGCGGTCCACGAACCGCGGGGTCCAGCCGGGCGCGCCGCCCTCGACGGCGACCATCACGTCGGCCCGGTGCAGTTCCAGCCAGTCGTGGGCGCGGGCCACCACCAGGTCGACCGCGCGCCGGTGCCCGCCGTCGGCGACGATCCTTTCCAGCAGCTTGCCGATGCCCGGCGCGATCTCCCGGGCGCTCGCCCGCCGGGTGATGGCCTCGCCGACGACGGCCTGCACGTCGGCGTCGCGCAGCACGGTCAGGGCGCCGCGCAGCGCGTTCCCCAGTTCGGCCGTCACCCGGTCGGCGTGCTCGGGCTCGGCCAGCCAGGCGCCGAGCCGGCTGCCGATGCCGACGGCGCGCAGCCGCTGCCGTACGACGTCCCGGGAGAGGAAGTTCTCGCCGACGAACTCGCCCAGCGAGACGCCGAGCTGGTCCTTCTTGGTGGGGATGATCGCGGTGTGCGGGATGGGCAGCCCGAGCGGGTGCCGGAACAGCGCGGTGACCGCGAACCAGTCCGCGAGCGCGCCGACCATGCCGGCCTCGGCCGCCGCCGAGACGTACTCCGCCCAGGCGCCGGCGCCGTGGTGGGCGGCCACCTCGGCGAGGGCGTAGACCACCGCGACGAACAGCAGCAGCCCGGTCGCGGTGAGCTTCATGCGCCGTACCCCGGCCCGGCGTTCCTCGTCGGCCGGGGTGAAGGCGGTCATGGTGCGGTACGACGCCGCGCGCGCCGGCGCCGCGTCCGTCCGCGCTGTTCGCGTCTCGGTAGGTTCCATCAGCTCCACCCGTCGGTGATCCCGCACACAATTGTCCCTTCCTGACCGACTCCCGGAACAGAACGAGAGTTCCCGGCGTCTGTCTGTACGGGGGCTGCCGGGCAGGGCCCTGTCGGACCGCCCCCTGTCACACCTCCCCCGCCCATGCCGCATCATGGGTTCATCGGATCGGAGCCCGAGGCTCCCATCTACCGAGGAGAACAACACAAGCGTGACCAAGCGTCATGACGGTGGCGCGGGACCTTCCCGTGCCCGCTACGGTGCGATGATCGCCGCCCTCGTCGCCCTCGTCGTCACGGTGTCCGCCGGCCTCTACGTCACCACGACGGCCGGCGACGACACCTCCCGCGGCACCCTCTCCGACAGCCGTCCCCACCGGGACCCCGCCGCCGCGCCCGCCTCCACGGGCAGCTGGGTGGGCTCCTGGGCCACCGCGCCCGTGGCCGGCGAACCGGGCACGGAGACGACCGGCCTCGCGGGCCGTTCGGTGCGCAACGTGGTCCACGCGGCCATCGGTGGCACGGGTGCCCGCATCACGCTGTCCAACCTCTACGGCCAGTCCCCGCTGACCGTCACGCACGCCTCCCTCGCCCTCGCGGCGGGCGACGGCGGCGCGGCGGCCGACGCGACGACGATGCGGCGGCTCACCTTCGACGGCGCCACCGGCGTGGTCATACCCACCGGCCGACAGGTCGTCAGCGACGCGGTGCGCGTGGTCGTGCCGCGCGGCGCCGACGTGCTGGTCACCACCTACTCCCCCACCGCGTCCGGGCCGGTCACCTACCACCCGCACGCCCGGCAGGTCTCCTACGTCGCCGCCGGTGACCGCACCGAGGACGCGACCGGGACGCCGTACACCCAACAGACCCCGTACTGGCGGTATCTGACGGGCCTGGACGTGCTGAGCAACGAGGCCGACGGCACTGTCGTCGTCTTCGGCGACTCCATCACCGACGGCATCACCGCGACCGTGGGCGCCAACCGGCGCTGGCCCGACGTGCTGTCCGGGCGGCTGCGCGGGGCGCTCCGGCAGGGCGACCGGCTGCCGCGCTACAGCGTGGTCAACGAGGGCATCAGCGGCAACCAGGTACTGGCCGACGGGCTCGGCCGGCCCGCGGAGAACCAGAGCGGGATCGGCCGGTTCGAGCGGGACGCGCTGTCCCGCACCAACGTCAAGGTCGTCGTCATCGACCTCGGCGTCAACGACATCCTGCGCAACCCGAGGCTCGCCGACCCGAAGCGCGTCACGGACGGCCTGCGCACCCTGGTCCGCCAGGCGCACGCCCGCGGTCTGAAGGTCATCGGCGCCACCCTGATGCCCTTCGAGGGGCACCGCGGCTACACCCCGGCCCGGGAGGCGGTACGGCAGCAGGTCAACGCGGAGATCCGGGCGGGCGGGGTGTACGACGCGGTGGTCGACTTCGACCGCGCGCTGCGCGACCCGTACGACCCGCGCCGGCTGCGCGCCATGTACGACTCCGGCGACCATCTGCACCCCAGCGACCTCGGCTTCGCCAAGATGGCCGAGACGTTCGACCTGAACACCCTCAAGGGCGCGGGCCAGGCCGAGCTGTAGCCGACGGCACCTGCCGGCCGGGACAGTACCGGGCGGCAGGAATACTGGGGGCATGACTCGCTTGATCCTCGCCACCCGTAACGTCGGCAAGCTCACCGAACTGCGGGCGATCCTCGCCGAGGCCGGTCTCGCGCACGAGCTGGTCGGTGCCGACGCCTTCCCTGAGGTCCCCGACGTCAAGGAGACCGGTGTCACCTTCGCCGAGAACGCCCTGCTCAAGGCGCACGCTCTCGCCCAGGCCACCGGTCTGCCCGCCGTCGCCGACGACTCGGGCCTGTGCGTGGACGTCCTGAACGGCGCCCCGGGCATTTTCTCCGCCCGCTGGGCGGGCCGGCACGGCGACGACCAGGCCAACCTGGACCTGCTGCTCGCCCAGCTCTCCGACATCGCCGACGAGCACCGGGGCGCCCACTTCGCCTGCGCCGCCGCGCTCGCGCTGCCGGACGGCACGGAGCGGGTGGTGGAGGGACAGCTGCGCGGCACCCTGCGGCAGGCCCCGGCCGGCACGAACGGCTTCGGCTACGACCCGGTGCTCCAGCCGGAGGGCGAGGACCGGACCTGCGCGGAGCTGAGCCCCGCCGAGAAGAACGCGATCAGCCACCGGGGCAAGGCGTTCCGGGCGCTGGTGCCGGTGGTGCGGGACCTGCTCGGCTGAAGCCGGTCGGGGCCCACGGGTCGAACTCTGGTGCGGCCGGAGGGACTCGAACCCTCACGGGAGTTACCCCACTGGGACCTAAACCCAGCGTGACTGCCAATTCCACCACGGCCGCCTGGTGCTGCCCGGCCATGCTAGCGGCCGGGCAGCGGGTTCAGATGCCCAGATCCTTGATGATCTTGGCCACGTGGCCGGTCGCCCGGACGTTGTACAGCGCCCGCTCGACGTTGCCCTCCTCGTCCACGACGATCGTGGAGCGGATGACGCCCAGGTAGGTCTTGCCGTAGTTCTTCTTCTCGCCGAAGGCGCCGTAGGCCTCGGTGACCTTCTTGTCCGGGTCGGCCAGCAGCGTGACCTTCAGGGACTCCTTCTCGCGGAACTTCGCCAGCTTCTCCGGCTCGTCCGGGGAGATGCCGATGACGTCGTAGCCGGCGCCGGCCAGCACGTCGAGGTTGTCCGTGAAGTCGCAGGCCTGCTTGGTGCAGCCCGGGGTAAGGGCGGCGGGGTAGAAGTAGACGATGACCTTGCGGCCCTTGTGGTCCGCCAGGGACACCTCGTGGCCGTCGGCGTCGGGGAGGGTGAAGGCGGGGGCCACGTCCCCCGGCTGGAGTCGCTCGCTCATCGGGCCAGCGTAACCGGGGGGCCTTGCGGTGCGGCGGGGCCATGAGCTGACAGACTGTCCGGAACAGCATCACAAGACTTCGGAGGCCGTACGGTGGCGGACACCTCGGACACGAGAACCCCGGCGCAGATCGAGGCGGACATCAGGCGCCGCCGCGAGGTGCTGGCCGAGACGCTCGACGAGATCGGGGTGCGGGTGCACCCGAAGACGATCGTCGGTGATGCCAGAGCGAAGGTCGTCGCCAACCTCGACCACACGGTCGGCCGGGCGTATGTGCAGGTCAACCGGATGGTGACCGAGGTCAGGGGGCAGTTCGTGAACCAGGAGGGCGCGCTGCGGCTGGAGCGGGTCGTGCCGGTCGCGCTGCTCGCCGTCGGCGTCGTCGGGCTGCTCACCGTGGGCGGCAGGCGGCGCAAGGGCTGACCCGGACGGGCACGGGCCGGGCGAGGACAGGTAGGTTCAGGGCGTGAGCGCCAAGAGAAACGAGCACAGCACCCCCCACCACGACAAGCTCCCCATCCGGATGCTGCACGACCGTGTGCTGGTCAAGCAGGAGACGGGCGAGGGCGAGCGGCGGTCGGGCGGGGGCATCCTGATCCCCGCCACCGCGGCGGTCGGGCGGCGGCTGGCCTGGGCCGAGGTCGTCGCCGTCGGCCAGAACGTACGGACCGTGGAACCGGGCGACCGCGTCCTGTTCGACCCGGAGGACCGGGCCGAGGTCGAGGTGCGGGGCGTGGCGTACGTGCTCATGCGGGAACGCGACCTGCACGCCGTGGCGGCGGACCGCTTCGAGGGGTCGGAGGACTCCACGGGCCTGTACTTGTAGACCTGTAGGCAGAGAGGGGCCGGTGACGATCGTCACCGGCCCCTCTCGCGCGCTTGTTGCTATGTTCGGAAGGAAGCCCGACGAGACGCGCCGTACCGGGACGCAGGCAAAGACGACGCACCGGAGAAGACCGGAGAAGAGCCGTCACGTCTCGGAGGTGCCTGTCATGGCCTGGGTTCTGCTGATCGTCGCCGGACTGCTGGAAGTCGGCTGGTCGGTCGGGATGAAGTACAGCGAGGGTTTCACCCGCCCCGTCCCCAGTCTGCTCACCGGCGCCGGCATCGTCGCCAGCATGCTGCTGCTGTCGTACGCCGCGAAGACCCTGCCCATCGGTACCGCCTACGGCGTCTGGGTGGGCATCGGGGCGGCCGGGGCGGCGGTGCTCGGCATGCTGGTGCTGGGTGAGCCGGTCACCGCCGCCCGGGTGTTCTTCGTGTGCCTGCTGCTGGTCGCCGTGGTGGGGCTGAAGGCGACCAGCGGGCACTGACGTCCCGCGTCCTCCCGCGCGGGCGTCCTGCTTCCTACGGCTACTGCACGGGGCGCCGGCCGGTGAGCTGCGTGCCGCCGACGCCGCCGCCGGGGAGGCCGCCGCCGTCCGCGGCACCGCCGTCGGCGCCGCCGGCGTTCGCGCCGCCATCGTTCGCGCCGCCGCCGTTCGCACCCCCGTCCGCCGCACCGCCGCCGTCGGCCGCTCCGCCGCCGTCGACGGCACCGCCCGCGGCGCCGCCGTCGGTGGGCGTGGTGCCGCCGTCCGCGGCACCGCCGCCGTCCGCCGCACCGCCGGCGTCGCCGGGAGTGCCGGTGGCCGCGCCGCCGTCGGTGGGCGTGCTGGTGGCGCCGCCGTCGTTCTGGCCGCCGCCGGTGGCGGTGGCGGTGCCGCCGTCCTGGCCACCCGTGCCGGGCTCGGTCGTGCCGGAGGCCGGGGGCTGCTGGATCTTGTCGGCGCCCTGCTGCAGCTGGAGGTCGAAGTCCGCGACCGGCTTGCCCTTGAGCGCGCCGCGCGTGTACTGGGCCCAGATCTGGGTCGGCGGGCCACCGCCGTTCATCCGCGCCTGCCCGAGGGCGCCGTACAGCGGCTTGTGGCCGGCCGTGACCGGGTCCTGGCCCATGACGGAGACGACCGTGGCCAGGTCCGGGGTGTAGCCGGCGAACCAGGCGGCGGTGTCGTTCTCGGCGGTGCCGGTCTTGCCGGCCGCCGGACGGCCCGCGGCCTGGGCGGCGGTGGCGGTGCCGTTGTCGACGACGCTGCGCAGGATCGACGTGGTGGTGTCGGCGGCCTCCCGGCTGACGGCCTGCTTGACCCCACGGTCGGGCAGCTCGACGTCGTCCGTGTTGTCCTTGGTGATCTTCTTGATCATCGTGTACGTGCCGTGCTTGCCGTGGTTGGCGAGCGTCGCGTAGGCCTCCGCCATGTCCAGCACGCTGGCGTTGGCGGTGCCGAGGGCGATGGACGGGTACGGCTGGAGGTCCTTGGTGTCCTCGGGGATGCCGAGGTCGACCGCGGTCTGCTTGACCTTGGCGGGGCCGACGTCGACGGCCATCTGCGCGTACACCGAGTTCACCGACAGGTCGGTGGCCTTGGTGACGGTGATCTGGCCGTACGACTTCTGGTCCTCGTTCTCCGGGGCGTACGCGCCGCCGCTCCAGCCCTGCACGGGACGGGTGTTGGTGCCGTCGTACACCGTGTTCGGGGTGATGGTGCGGCCGTCCTGGGTGGTCGAGCCGTTCTGCACCGCCGAGGTGAACACGAAGGGCTTGAACGTCGAGCCGACCTGGAAGTCACCCCGGGTCGCGCCGTTGGTGTACTGCTTGACGTAGTCGATGCCGCCGTACATCGCGACGACCTCGCCGGTCTTCGGGTCGACGGAGGCGCCGCCCGCGCGGACGTAGCTGTCGGCCTTGCGGTTCTTCTTGTCCAGCTTGGAGATCAGCTGGTCATTGACCGCCTTGACGAAGGCGTCCTGCCGGGGCTTCCGGATGGTGGTGGTGATCCGGTAGCCGCCCGCCTCCAGCTGGTCGGCCGTGATGATCTTGTTGCTGATCAGGTAGTGCTTGACCGCCTCGACGAGATAGCCGCGCTGACCGGACAGGCCGGTGGAGACCGTCTGCTCCTTCGGCATGGGGAACTTCAGACCGGTCCGCTCGGACTGGGCGAGCCAGCCCTTGCTGACCATGCCGTCCAGCACGTAGTTCCAGCGGGCGAGTGCGGCGTTCTTGTTCTCGGGGTGGGCGACGACGTCGTACTCGCTGGGCGCGTTGACGAGCGCGGCGAGGTAGGCGGCGCGGGCCGGGTCGAGGTCGTCGGCGTCGCGGCCGTAGTAGGCCTGGGCGGCGGCCTGGATGCCGTAGGCGTTGCGGCCGAAGTAGCTCGTGTTGAGGTAGCCCCCCAGGATCTCGCTCTTCGACTTCTGCTGGTCCAGCTTGATCGAGATGAAGAACTCCTTGGCCTTGCGGGTGACCGTCTGTTCCTGGGCCAGGTAGTAGTTCTTCACGTACTGCTGGGTGATCGTGGAGCCGGACTGCTTGCCCTTGCCGGTGGCGGTGTTCCACCCGGCGCGGAGCATCGCCTTCGGGTCGACGGCGGACTCGGTGTAGAAGTCGCGGTCCTCGGCGGCGAGTACGGCGTGCTGGGCGGCCTTGGAGACCTGGGAGAGGTTGACGTTCTCGCGGTTGATGTCGCCGTCGCGGGCGAGCTGGGAGCCGTCGGCGTAGAGGTAGACGTTGCCCTGCTTCATCGCGAGCGCGTTGGCCGGCGGGATGTTCACCAGCGAGTAGCCGAGGAAGAACAGGCCGATCAGCAGGAGTATGCCGACGACGAAGGTGCCGAGCACCATGCGCCAGGTGGGGAAGATCCGCCGCCATCCGGTGCGCTTGGGCCGCTTGCCCTTCTTGCCCTTCCCGTCTTTCTCGCCCTTCTCGCCGGAGGCGGGTGCGGCGGCTTCGGTGGCGGTGGCGGCGAGTGCGGTGGTCTCGGCCTCGGCGCCGATCGCGGGCCCCGTGCCGGTCGCGGAGGCGGTACGTCCCCGGGGGCCGCCGGCCGCGGCCGCGGCTCCGGCTCCCGCGGCGCCGGGGATCCGGGTGGTGCGGTCGTCGTCGCCCTGGCGGGGGGCCGGGGTGCGCGGCGTACGGCCGGCTCCCGTCGCGGGGGATCCCGTGGCGCTCTCACCGGCGCGGGGTGCGTTCACGCGCCGCAGCACCTGCGTGGTCTCGGGCGCGCCCGTCCCGGCCGCCTTGCCGGTGCCCTCGGCCGGGGACGACGACTGCGGCGTCCGGGGCGGGGTGATCCGGCGCAGCACCTGGGTGCTCTCGGCGGGCCGGGTCTTCTCGGAGTCGGCGCCCTCCGACTTCCGGGCAGCGGCGTCGCCGGCGCTCGCGGGCGCCGCGTCCTTGCCGCCGGTGTGGGCGGTGCGGGCGGCCTGACGTGCCCGCGCGATGGACGCCGTACGGTCCTGAGCGGAGCCGTCGGCAGCACCGGCCGCCCCCTTGGCCGCGCCGGCCTTCCCGGCGCCGGGCTTCTCCGCCCCCTGAGCGGCGCCCGGCTTCCCGGTGCCCGCGGCGCGGTCCTCCGTCCGAGCGCCCTCCGGCCGAGCCGCCTTCGCGGCACCCTCGGCCGGCCCGGACGCCCCGGACGCTCCGGACGCCCCGGTGTTCTTCGTCCCTGCCGTCCCCGTCCGGTCGGCGGCTTTGTTCGGCGCGGCCTTGGGATCGCCGGGGCGGCCGGTCGCCCGGTTCTTCGGGCCGGCCGGCCGGTTCGCCCCCGGTGTGCCGGGTCCTTCAGCCGGCAGCGGCTTCTGCGGCGGCTCGCCTTCGTTCGGCTGCTGCGGCTGCGGCTCGTCGCTCATGTCGTGCACGGACTCCTGTTTCGCGTCGTACGTTCCCGTACGCCTCGTACGCCATCTGCGCCCCCGAGTGAAGACTCTCGCACCGGGCGTTCCGTTCCCGGATTCCGGCACGCTTCCGACGGAAAACGCGTGGCCGCCCGCCGGGCCTTCGCACTAGGCTCCTGCGCTTCGGTGTCGAGCGGTTCGAGGAGGTCGACTGTCGTGGGCGCGGGACGGTTGTACGTGGCCGTCGCAGTAGGGGGATTCAGACGGTACGCGACCTATCGGGCCGCCACTGCGGCAGGGGTGTTCACGAACACCGTCTTCGGGCTCATCCTGGTCTCCACCTACCGGGCGTTGTGGGACGAGCGGCCGCATCTCGGCGGCTGGGACCAGTCGCAGGTCGTGACCTACGTGTGGCTCGGGCAGGCCTTCCTGTCCACGCTCGCGATCGGCGGGGGCGGGGTCGAGGGCGAGCTGATGGAACGCATCCGTACGGGGGACGTCGCGATCGACCTGTACCGCCCCGCCGACCTGCAGCTGTGGTGGCTGGCGGCGGACCTGGGCCGGGGCTTCTTCCAGTTCCTCGGGCGGGGCCTGGTGCCGTTCGTCTTCGGCGCCCTGTGCTTCCCGGTGTACCTGCCGGCCGACGCCGGCACCTGGCTGGCCTTCCTGGTCGCCGTCCTGCTGGCGATGCTGGTCGGCTTCGGCATCCGGTACCTGCTGGCGCTCAGCGCGTTCTGGCTGCTGGACGGCACGGGCGTGACGCAGATCTCCTGGCTCGCCGGCTACTTCTGCTCGGGCATGCTGCTCCCGCTGAACGTCTTCCCGGGCGCGCTCGGCGAGGTCGTACGCGCCCTGCCGTGGTCCGCGCTGCTCCAGGCGCCGGCCGAGATCCTGCTCGACGACGCGGACCCGTTCGGCACGTATCTCTTCCAGGGGGCCTGGGCGGTGCTGCTGCTGGGCGCCGGGCGGCTGCTCCAGTCGGCGGCGACGCGGCGGGTGGTGGTGCAGGGTGGGTGAGGGCGGGCGGCTGCGCGAGGGCGTCCGGACGTATCTGATGATCGCCGGGATGTGGGTGCGCTCCACGATGGCATACCGCGCCTCGTTCGCGATGACCACGTTCGGGAACTTCGCGGCGACCTTCTTCGACTTCGTCGCGATCATGCTGATGTTCTCCCGGGTGGACATGCTGGCCGGCTGGACGCTGCCCGAGGTGGCGTTCCTGTACGGCCTGTCCGGCACCGCGTTCGGGCTGGCCGACCTGGTGATCGGCTCGATGGAGCGGCTCGGCCGGCGGGTGCGGGACGGCACGCTGGACACGTTGCTGGTGCGGCCCGCGCCGGTGCTGGCGCAGGTGGCCGCCGACCAGTTCGCGCTGCGCCGGCTGGGCCGGGTGACGCAGGGCGCGCTGGTGCTCGGCTGGGCGGTGAGCCGCCTCGACGTCGACTGGACGCTGCCGAAGCTGCTGCTGATGCCGGTGGCGGTGCTGAGCGGCTGCGGGATCTTCTGCGCGGTGTTCGTCACGGGCGCGGCCTTCCAGTTCCTCGCGCAGGACGCGGCGGAGGTGCAGAACGCCTTCACCTACGGCGGTACGACCCTCCTCCAGTACCCGCCGTCGGTGTTCGCGAAGGAGCTGGTCCGCGGGGTGACCTTCGTACTGCCCCTGGCCTTCGTCAACTGGCTGCCCGCGTCCTGGATCCTGGGCCGGCCCTACCCACTGGACCTCCCCGACTGGCTGGCGTTCACGCCGCCGCTGGTGGCGGTGGGCTGCTGCGCGCTGGCGGGGCTGGCTTGGCGGGCGGGGCTTCGGTCGTATCGGAGTACGGGGAGCTAGGTGTGTTGTCCCGGCAGGTTGGTGACGCGGCCGGCTGGTGAGGGCTTCGTCCACTCGGTGACCCGGCCGCGCTTCAGGCGGTCCCGTCGATGAAACGCACCTCTGGATACCTGGGCGACGGTCCGTCGAGTATCCGGGTGCGGCGGTTGTGCAGGTGGAGGTCGAAGTAGGCGAGGAGGAAGCGCCGCTGGATGGCCAGGGCTCGGGTCGCGTCGAGCGGGCCTGTGAACTCGACCAGTTGTTCGTCGGTTGCTCCCAGTCGCGCGGCGACCTGCGGCATGAACGACTCGTAGTCCGTGTAAGAGAAGTGCCGGGTACCGGTCAGCCGGAGCCAGCGGCGCCACCCGCGCAGTCGGGGCCAGATTTCGGGCCAGCTCGGTTTGTTGTCCGCGTCCTCGCTCATCAGGAGGAAGGGCTTGCGCAATCCCCCGGTCACGACCGGGCCGAAGAGACTGCCGTCGAGATTCGCGCCCGCCGCGATCGGCGCCCCGGCCGCCATCGCCGAGGCTGCGGTGGCGCCACCCAGGGAGTGGCCGAACATGGCGGTCCTGGACAGGTCGAGCAGGGCGGCGAGGGCGTGCGGAAGTGGGTGGTGGTGCCCGTGTGCGCACCGTGCCAGTTCCTCCAGTACGAAGTGCGTGTCGGCCACCCGCACGTCGACCGCCTTGAGGATCGTCGCGTCGTCGTCCCCGGTGAGGGGAGGCATCGCGTACTTCTCGACGCGGCCATCCGGGAACTCGACCTGCCCGGCGTCATAGGTGTGGTCGATGGCGGCCACGATGTAGCCGTGACTGCCCAGGTCTTCGATCAGCGCGGTGCTGGAACCGCGGTGCTGGCCGTGCCCGTGGGAGTAGAGGATGACCGGACGCCGTCCCCCGAGCGGGTCCGGCGGTGCTCCGAGACAGGCATGGGTGTTCGGCAGCGTGGCGTACGGGGAGGGGAGATAGCCCGTCTGCTGGAAGACCCTGGCGGCGTTCGCGCTCATCCAGGGCGCCCTGGGCAGACCGGCGACGGGGCGCGCGGGATACCAGAGCTGGACCATCAGCTCCCGTACCGGCCGCGCGGCCACCCAGGGGTCCCGGCGGCTGCGGTCCCGCAGGTGCAGCGCCACGGTGCCGAGGGCATGGGGACCGGTCGGGCGCGGGAGGGCGAGCCGTACGGGCGGCTGCACCTGGCCTGGCGTGCGGCGGGGCGACGCGGCAACGGCGGAAGATCCATCGACCGCGGGTGCTACGACCACCATGGCGAACGCAGCGCCCGCGGTCACCATCCGTCTCCTGCTGATTCCCACCGGCCTGCTGGTGCCGCCGGTGCTGTTCGACTCGGACGAGGCCAACTGCGGCATGACGCTCTCCTTCGCGGGTCGTGCGCGTGGTGCGTGAGGGCACATGAGGAAGGCTATGAATCACAGGCCGCCGAACTGCTGTGATCACTCATCGCTTTCGCTGACGTTTGTCACTCGACCGTTGTCACGAAGCATGGTCCGTTCGCCCGTGCCCCCAGGCTCGGGCAGGGACAGGACCGGTCAGCGGTCACGCGCGGCGTGCCAGGGCACGCCAGTGCACGGCGCGGCACCGCCAGGCGGCCAGGCAGGTTCCCGGCGGCGCGGGCCCTCCCGCTCGGAGAGCGCGGCTTACTCATCGGCCCCCAGGGCGATCCGACCGTAGAGCCGGCCGCCTGGTTGGCGACCCTGAGCCACACCGACCTGAGCCGGATCCGGCGGACGCCGCCTGAGGGGGACGTCTCACGGAAGTCGACGGGCCAGGAAATTGTGTCGCCCGCGGAGTCGACCTTTGAGAAGGTCCTGAGTGCCCTGGAACTGCTGCGAAAGGAAGATCGTGCCGCGTGCTGTCACATTGATTCGCTCTGCCTCGCTGTCCGATGTCGCGGAGTACGCCTACGCGGCCACGGCCCCGGCCGAGTCGCGGCTGATCTTCCTGGCCGGAGCATGTCCCCTGAATGACGATGGCTCCACTGCGGCGATCGGGGACGTCGCGGGACAGGCGGCCAGAGCTGTGGAGAACATGCGGACCGCTCTGACGGACTCGGGCGCTTCACTGCACGATGTCATCAGCACCCGTGTTCTCGTTGCCTCTCACCGGCGGGAGGACCTGGTGACGGCGTGGGAGGTCGTCCGGGACGCGTTCGGTGACCACGACGTGCCCAGCACATTGATGGGCGTCACCGTGCTCGGCTATGACGGCCAGCTCGTAGAGATCGAAGCCATCGCCGCCGTGCTCGACTCCTGAGCCGACGGGCCATCCCGGCCGGGTCACGTCACGTCTCCGCACCGCGCTCGCCGGATCGGCCTGGCGGGCGGGGCTTCGGTCGTATCGGAGTACAGGGAGCTACAGGGAGCTGGGGATGACGGACGACGGTTTCATCGCGCTTCAGGGTGTCGAGAAGGTCTTCGAGGTGCGGAAGAAAGCGGGGTTTCTGAAGCGGGAGCGGCGTGCGGTGCGGGCGGTGGACGGGATCTCGTTCGCGGTGGCGCGGGGTGAGATGGTCGGCTACATCGGGCCGAATGGTGCCGGGAAGTCGACCACGATCAAGATGCTGACCGGCATCCTGACGCCGAGCGCGGGCCGGCTGCGGGTGGCCGGGATCGACCCGTCCCGGGAGCGGCGGCTGCTGGCGCACCGGATCGGGGTGGTGTTCGGGCAGCGGACCACGCTGTGGTGGGACCTGCCGCTGATCGACTCCTACCGGCTCGCGCACCGCATGTACCGCATCCCGGACGCCCGGTACCGCGAGAACCTGGACCGGCTGGTGGAACTGCTGGAGCTGGGCGACCTGTTGGACGTGCCGGTGCGGCAGCTGTCGCTGGGGCAGCGGATGCGCGGGGACATCGCGGCGGCGCTGCTGCACGACCCGGAGGTGCTGTACCTGGACGAGCCGACCATCGGACTGGATGTCGTCTCGAAGGCCAAGGTGCGGGGGTTTTTGAGAGAGTTGAACGCCGAGCGGGGTACTACCGTGCTGCTGACCACGCACGATCTCCAGGACATCGAGCAGTTGTGCTCCCGGGTGATGGTGATCGACCACGGGCGCCTGATGTACGACGGCCCGCTCGCCGGGCTGCACGAGGCCGGGGAGAGCGAGCGCACCCTGGTGGTGGACCTGGAGCGGGAACTACCGCCCGTCGAGGTGGAGTCGGCGCGGGTGGTGCGGGTGGAGGGGCCCCGGCAGTGGCTGGCGTTCCCGGCGGGCCGGTCGGCGGCGCCGCTGGTCGCGCGGCTGGCGGCGGAGTACCCGCTGGTGGACCTGTCGGTGCGGGAACCGGACATCGAGGCCGTCATCGCCAAGATGTACGCGGAGAAGGCCGTCTCGTAGGCTGCTGCCATGACCGACGACGCGAGTCCGGACCTGCGCGCCTCCGATGCCGACCGGGAGCGGGTGGCCGAGGTGCTGCGGGACGCGCTGGCCGAGGGCCGGCTCGACATGGCGGAGTTCGAGGAGCGGCTGGAGACGGCGTACACGGCACGCACGTACGGCGAACTGACCCCGCTCACCCGCGATCTGCCGGCCGGCGGCGCGGTGGCCCCGATGCCGGTGTCCTTCACCAAGTCGCCTGCGGTGAGCGGCCCTTGGGCGGACCGGATCGTCGGGGGCGAGGGTTCCTCGACGGGCGGGGTCGCGATCCTGTCGGGGTTCGAGCGCCGGGGCCGCTGGACGGTGCCGAGGCGGTTCTCGTGCTTCGCCTTCATGGGCGGTGGTGAGATCGACCTGCGCGAGGCGAACTTCGCGGACCGCGAGGTCGTCATCAACTGCGTGGCCGTGATGGGCGGGGTGCAGGTGACCGTGGAGCCGGGCGTCGAGGTCGTCGTGCGCGGCATCGGCGTCATGGGCGGTTTCGAGCACCCCCGTGACGACGGCACCCCGCCCGATCCCGGCGCCCCCCGAGTGGTGATCACCGGCTTCGCCTTCTGGGGCGGGGTCGGCGTGGAGCGCAAGGTGACCCGCGCCGAACGCCGCCGCCTGAAGGAGCAGCGGCGCCTGGAGAAGCTGGAGCGGCGCGAGCAGGAGGGAGAGGGGTGAGCGCGGTCCCTACGCCGTGCACACCTTCGTCAGTTCCCCCGCCGCGTCCGTGACCGGGCCGACGTCCGGCGTGCTGTCCCCGTCCTTGATCGCGGAGCGCACGTGGTCGACGGCCTTGCCCAGGCTGTCGACCGCCTTGTTGACGTCGGTGTCGTCCGTCCGGTCGCCGATCTTCCGCAGGTTCTTCTCGATGGCGTCGAGGGAGGCGTCGGCCTGCCCCGGATCGTTCGCGGCGTTCTCCACGGCCTGCTGGAGGTCGGTGACGCTGTCGGCTATGGCGTCGGCGGTGGTGACGCAGTCGAGCGCCTTGTCCACGGCGTCGCAGCCGGTGGTGAGACCGACGGTGAGTGCGGCGGCGGCCACGGCGGCGGCGATGCTGGTGACGCCACGGCGTCGTCGGCTGGCGGCCATGATGGCGGGTTCCCTCCCCTGGTACGGCTGGCCGGGCGCACCGGTCGGCTGGACCGGGCGCCCGTACCCGTAGGACGCCGTCCGGGGGTGGCGGGGTTGCCCGCGCGGGGACGGTTTCTTGGCCGTCCCTTTACCGTCCCGGCGCTGTGACGTCAGCCCTCCGTGCGGGTGGCCTCCAGCGCGGCCCGCTGGAGTCCGGCGAGTTCGGTGCAACCCGTGACGGCGAGGTCGAGCAGGGCGTCGAGTTCGGCGCGGGCGAACGGCTCGGCCTCGGCGGTGCCCTGGACCTCGACGAAGCGGCCGTCGCCGGTGCAGACGACGTTCATGTCGGTCTCGGCGCGCACGTCCTCCTCGTAGCAGAGGTCGAGCAGCGGGACGCCGCCGACGATGCCGACGGAGACGGCGGAGACGGTGCCGGTGAGCGGCTGGCGGCCGGCCTTGATCAGCTTCCGGCCCTGTGCCCAGGCGACGGCGTCGGCGAGGGCGACGTACGCGCCGGTGATGGCGGCGGTGCGGGTGCCGCCGTCGGCCTGGAGGACGTCGCAGTCGAGGACGATGGTGTTCTCGCCGAGCGCCTTGTAGTCGATGACGGCGCGCAGGGAACGGCCGATGAGCCGGGAGATCTCGTGGGTGCGGCCGCCGATCCGGCCCTTGACGGACTCGCGGTCGCCGCGGGTGTTGGTGGCGCGCGGCAGCATGGCGTACTCGGCGGTGACCCAGCCCTCGCCGCTGCCCTTGCGCCAGCGCGGGACGCCTTCGGTGACCGAGGCGGTGCAGAAGACCTTGGTGTCGCCGAAGGAGACGAGGACGGAGCCCTCGGCGTGCTTGCTCCAGCCGCGTTCGATGGTGACGGGGCGGAGCTGATCGGGGGTACGGCCGTCGATGCGAGACATGGCCCCGAGCCTATCCGGAGCGGGGCGAGGGGCTCCTCCCTCGGTGGGAAGAGCCCCTCGCGGGTGAACCGGGGGCCTCGCGGGGAGGCCCGGCGGGCTCACATCATGTCTTCGATCTCCGCGGCGATCGGGTCCGCGTCGGTGCCGATGACGACCTGGATGGCGGTACCCATCCTGACGACGCCGTGGGCGCCGGCGGCCTTCAGCGCGGTCTCGTCGACCAGGGAGGGGTCGTTCACCTCGGTCCGCAGCCGGGTGATGCAGCCCTCGACCTCGTCGATGTTGTCGATGCCGCCGAGCCCGGCGACGATCTTCTCAGCCTTGGTGGCCATGTTCCTTCTCCCTGATCCGAACCGCTTTGTCGCAGTAACCCACAGTTGGCCCATCTTCGCGAGCGGTTGTGCCGTCCGTGCCGAATGATGGCGATCACGACAGCGGAACCGTCCGAGGCTGGTCTACACCACTGCGCGGACGGTCGCCAAACCGCGTCCCGGTCGAGCGCGCCAGGGAGGGCCGCCATGAGCGCCGACAGCACGGTCAGCCCCGCGCGCAGCCGCTGGAACACCCTCTTCGGGGGCCTCCAGAAGATGGGCCGCAGCCTCCAGTTGCCGATCGCGGTGCTGCCGGCGGCGGGCCTGCTGATCGGGCTGGCGCAGCCGGGCGTGGTCGGCGCCGACGGGCTCGGCTGGACGACGGTGGCCAAGGTGATGCAGGGGGCGGGCGGCGCGCTGCTCGACGGTTCCCTCGGGCTGCCGCTGCTGTTCTGCGTGGGTGTGGCGATCGGCATGGCCAGGAAGGCGGACGGCTCGACGGCGCTCGCGGCGGTGGCGGGCTTCCTCGTCTACTACGGCGTGCTGCACCAGTTCCCGGAGGACTGCCCGGGCGGTTCGACGGCGGTGGCGAACGTCGGCTGCCAGGTGCGGGACGGGTCGGTGACGGCGTTCACCTTCCAGAACCCGGGGGTGTTCGGCGGCATCGTGATGGGGCTGCTGGCCGCGTTCTTCTGGGCCCGTTTCCACCGCACCAGGCTGGTGGACTGGCTCGGCTTCTTCAACGGCCGGCGGCTGGTGCCGATCATCATGGCGTTCGTCGCCATCCTGTTCGCGGCGCTGTGCCTGTGGGTGTGGCCGCCCATCGGCGGCGCGCTGGAGAGTTTCAGCCACTGGCTGCGCGACGCCGGGCCCTGGGGCGCGGGGCTGTTCGGCGTGGCCAACCGGGCGCTGCTGGTGGTCGGCCTGCACCAGTTCCTGAACGTGCCCATCTGGTTCCAGTTCGGCAGCTACACCAAGCCGGACGGCTCGGTCGTGCACGGCGACATCAGCATGTTCCTGGCGGGCGACCCGCACGCGGGCCAGTTCACCTCGGGGTTCTTCCCCATCATGATGTTCGCGCTGCCGGCCGCCGCGCTGGCGATCACCCACTGCGCGCGGCCCGAGCGCCGCAAGGAGGTCGGCGGTCTGATGCTGTCGGTGGCGCTGACCTCGTTCGTCACCGGCATCACCGAACCGCTGGAGTACTCGTTCCTGTTCATCGCCCCGTCCCTGTACGCGGTGCACGCGGTGCTCACCGGGGTGTCGATGGCGGTGACCTGGGCGCTCGGGGTGCACGACGGGTTCAGCTTCTCGGCCGGGCTGATCGACTACGTCATCAACTGGCACCTGGCGACCAAGCCGTGGCTGATCGTCCCGATCGGGCTGTGCTTCGCGGTGGTGTACTACGCCGTCTTCCGGTTCGCCATCACGCGCTTCGACCTGAAGACGCCGGGCCGGGAACCGGCCGACGAGGTCGAGGACGTCACCAAGGTCTGACCGCCCCTGACTACGACTGCTCCTGAGCGCTTCTGTCAAGGCGCGCGGGCACACAGCGCGTAGCGCCGCCGTAGCGGATTTCGTGGTTCCTTATCCCGCCTTCATCGTGCTACAACAGGTCTACACCACTGAGTGGTGTAGACCAGAGACGCTGCCGTCCCCTGCCATGGTTCCCGGGCGGCGCCTTGCCCGATGGAGGACCTCGTGACCACGGCCACCACCGCACCCGCGGCCGACAAGAAGAAGGGCGCCGGAGTCATGGCGGTGCTCCAGCGCATCGGCCGGAGCCTGATGCTGCCGGTCGCCGTGCTGCCCGCCGCCGCCCTCCTGGTGCGCCTCGGCAACGACGACATGCTGGGCAGGCCCGACTTCCCCGCCTTCCTCACGAAGATAGCCTCCTTCATGGCGGCCGGCGGAAACGCGATCCTCGACAACATGCCGCTGCTCTTCGCGGTCGGCATCGCGATCGGCTTCGCGAAGAAGTCGGACGGCTCGACCGCCCTCGCCGCGGTCGTCGGCTACCTGGTCTTCAAGAACGTGCTCGGTACGTTCACGGACAAGAACCTGCCCAAGGTCGCGACCGTCGTCGACGGCAAGATCGTGATGGTGAACGCCCCGGTGGACGCCAAGGTCCTCGGCGGTGTCGTGATGGGCATCGTGGTGGCCCTGCTCTACCAGCGCTTCCACCGCACCAAGCTGCCCGACTGGGCGGGCTTCTTCGGCGGCCGTCGCCTGGTGCCGATCCTGTCGGCCCTCGCCGGTCTCGTCATCGGCATCGTGTTCGGCTACATCTGGCCGGTCCTCGGCACCGGTCTGCACAACTTCGGTGAGTGGCTGGTCGGCTCGGGCGCGGTCGGCGCCGGCATCTTCGGTGTCGCCAACCGCGCGCTGATCCCGATCGGCATGCACCACCTGCTGAACTCCTTCCCGTGGTTCCAGGCCGGCGAGTACCACGGCAAGAGCGGCGACATCGGGCGCTTCCTGGCCGGCGACCCGACCGCGGGCCAGTTCATGACCGGCTTCTTCCCGATCATGATGTTCGCCCTGCCGGCCGCCTGCCTCGCGATCGTGCACTGCGCCCGCCCCGAGCGCCGCAAGGTCGTCGGCGGCATGATGTTCTCGCTGGCCCTGACGTCCTTCGTCACCGGTGTCACCGAGCCCATCGAGTTCACGTTCATGTTCATCGCGCCGGTCCTGTACGCGATCCACGCGGTCCTCACCGGTGTCTCCCTCGCGCTCACCTGGGCGCTGGGCATGAAGGACGGCTTCGGCTTCTCGGCCGGCGCGGTCGACTTCTTCCTCAACCTGGGCATCGCCAGCAACCCGTGGGGCCTGGTGCTGGTCGGCCTGTGCTTCGCGGCCGTCTACTACGTCGTCTTCCGCTTCGCCATCACGAAGTTCAACCTGCCCACCCCGGGCCGCGAGTCCGACGAGGAACTCGCCGAACTCCAGAAGGCGGAGGCCAAGTAGTCTCCCCCGCGCGACAGGAGAGGGCCCGGTCCATGGGGACCGGGCCCTCTTCGTCGTCCGCGGGGGCGGGGCGTCAGATCTCGTAGACCGCGCGCGGTGCCGCCAGTTCCACCGGGCCGGTGAAGGCGTCGCGGGCGTCGCGGAGGTTGGTCTCCGGGTCCGTCCACGGCGGGATGTGGGTGAGGACCAGGCGGCGGGCGCCCGCGCGGGCCGCGGTCTCGCCGGCCTCGCGGCCGTTGAGGTGCAGGTCCGGGATGCTCTCCTTGCCGTGCGTGAACGCGGCCTCGCACAGGAACAGGTCGGCGTCCCGGGCCAGCTCGTCCAGCGCCTCGGTGACACCCGTGTCGCCGGAGTAGACGAGGGTCCGGCCGCCGTGCTCGATCCGGATGCCGTACGCCTCCACGGGATGGCGGACCCGGTCGGTGTGCACCGTGAACGGGCCGATCTCGAAGGTGGAGGGCTTGACCGTGTGGAAGTCGAAGACCTCGCTCATCGAGGAGGCGGAGGGGGTGTCGGCGTAGGCCGTGGTCAGGCGGTGTTCGGTGCCCTCGGGGCCGTAGACCGGCAGCGGGTCGCAGCGTCCGCCCTCGTGGCGGTAGTAGCGCGCGACGAAGTACGCGAGCATGTCGATGCAGTGGTCGGCGTGCAGATGGCTGAGGTAGATCGCGTCGAGGTCGTAGAGACCGCAGTGGCGCTGCAGCTCGCCGAGGGCGCCGTTGCCCATGTCGAGGAGCAGCCGGAAGCCGTCGGCCTCGACGAGGTAGCTCGAACAGGCCGATTCCGCGGACGGGAACGACCCCGAGCAGCCGACGACGGTGAGCTTCATGAAGCAGAAACCTCCGTGGGCGGGAGATGCCGGTGGGCGGGACGAGGCCTCGGGGAGGGGGCCTCGCGACAGGGGGTGACGGGGGTCGTGCGGTCCGTCGAGCGTAAGGCGCGACAGCGCGGGTCGCTCCTTCGCCAGGGGCCGTTGTGGGCGAACTCACCTGTGCTGTCACCGGTTCGGCTGGACCGGGGGCGCATTCGGATCGCCGAAGGGCGCGCGCTCGTCGGCGCGCGCCGGTAACGTCGTCGTATGGACACGTCCTGGTGGCTGGCGCTCGCGGCGGTGGTACTCCTCGCGCTGGTCGCCACGCTGGTCGACGGCTGGGGACGGAGCCGCCGACCCGCCGGACGGCGGCTGCGGCCACCGGGCCGGCCCGGCACCCGGGGCGCGCGGACCGGACGGCCGGCCCCCGGCGACATCTGGTGGGCGAACGTGCCCTACGAGGACCGGCCCGACGCGAAGGACCGGCCCTGTCTGGTGCTGGCGGTGCGCGGCGACCGGGCGACGGTCGCGAAGATCACCAGCAAGTTCCACGACGAGCGGGCCGGGGTCATCCCGCTGCCGCCGGGCGCGGTGGGCGACGCCCGGGGCCGCCCGAGCTTCCTGGAGACCGACGAGCTGCGCGTGGTCCCGGTGGGCGACTTCCGGCGCCGGGTGGGCGTCGTCGACCCGGTCCTGTGGGACCAGGTACGGCACCTGGCCGGCTAGCCGACCCGCACGGTGACCCGCCACTCCTCGATGCCCTTGCAGGAGACCTGGTCCGTGGCGGTGGGTTCGGCGCACAGCGGGCGGGAGGACGTCAGGACCGCGTCCCCGCTGGTCACCGCCTGGAAGGCGGCGGTGGCGTCGCCGGGCCGCAGGACGAGGCCGGCGTTGATCGCCTTCAGGGTGCCGCCGCTCGCCGTGACCGGCTTCCAGGGGCGGCCCTCGGTGCCGTCGAGGGTGAGCCGGATCTCGCCGCCTTTGGTGAGGCAGACGCTGTGGCCGTTGTCGGCCGCGGTCAGGTCCGCACGGTCGGTGCAGGCGCCCCGCGAGGCGCTGGCGGAGTCGGACGGCGGCGTCGGTGACGGCGACACCTTGCCGTTGTCGCCGCTGCCCGTGCTCCCGCTCTGGGAGCCGCAGCCGGTGAGGAGCAGCGCTGTCGCCGCGAGGGCGGTGAGCGTCGTACGGCGCATGGGTCGTCCGCCTTTCTGCCGGGGGCGGCCGGCCGGGTCCGGGCCGGTTCGCTGGTACGGATGTGACGTACCACCGGCGCGGACGGATCCCGCACGCGGAGACGGACTTTCCGCGTGCGGGACCACGGGGGGTCGCTCAGCTGGTCGTCAGGGAGGTGTCGTCCACGACGAAGCTGGTCTGGAGCGAGGAGTCCTCGACCCCGTTGAACTTCAGGGTGACCGTCTGGCCCGCCAGCGAGGACAGGTCGAAGGTCTTCTGCGCGTACCCGGAGGCCTTGTTGGTGTTGGAGTAGGTCGCCAGGGTGGTCGAGCCCGCGGTCACCGTCAGCTTGTCGTAGGCGGTGCTACCGGTCTCGGCGGTGTCGATGTGCAGGTAGAAGCTGAGCGTGGCCTTGCAGCCGGCCGGGATCGTCACCGACTGGGAGAGCGTGTCGGTGTGCGAGGAGCCGTACCCGTCGAGCCAGGCCTTGTAGGAGCCGCCGTGCGCCGCCTCACCGCTGTCGGTGGTGATGACGCCGCTGGAGCCGGTCCAGCCGGTGTTGCCCGACTCGAAGCCCGGGTTGGCCAGCAGCTGGGACGAGGAGCAGGTGCCGCCACCGCCGGAGCCGACCGTCCAGGTGAAGGAGGTGGAGCCGGTGGCGCCGGTGGAGTCCTTGGCGGTGACGGTGACCTGGTAGGTGCCGGCGGTGGACGCCGTACCGGAGATCAGGCCGGTGGAGCTGTTGATGGACAGGCCGGTGGGCAGGCCGGTGGCGCTGTAGGTGAGGGCCGCGCCCGCGCTGTCGGTGGCCGTGATCTGCAGGCTCGCCGAACCGCCGGTGGTGGTGGACTGGCTGCCCGGGTTGGTGACGCTCACGGTGGTGCCGGTGCCGCCGCCCGAGGTGAAGGCGGTGGTGCCGTTCGGGGTGCCCCAGCCGGTCGGGCCGTCGTAGCCGGCGGTCGCGGTGCAGAAGTACGACGGCGAGCAGGAGCCGTTGTTGCCGCTGGTCACGTCGTACAGGTTGGCGGTGTGGGAGTACGGGTACTTCGCCGGGTAGTCGCTCGCGCCCGGGGTGCCGGCGAGGGCGTAGACGCCGGCGATGATCGGCGAGGAGGCGCTGGTGCCGCCGTAGACCGCCCAGCCGGAGCCGCCGTAGGTGTCGTAGACCGCGACGCCGGTGGCCGGGTCGGCGACCGCGGAGACGTCGGCCTCCATGCGCTTGGAGCAGCCGGTGTCGGTCTGCCAGCTCGGCTTCGGGTCGTAGGCCGAGCAGCCGGAGCCGGTGCCCTCGGTGGAGTTGGTCTTCCAGACCGACTCGCTCCAGCCGCGGGAGTTGGAGGCGGTGCTCAGCGCGGTGCCGCCGACGGCGGTCACGTACTGCGAGGTCGCCGGGTACTCGGCACCGTAGGCGGAGTCACCGGAGGAGACGGTGATCGCGACGCCCGGGTGCTTGAAGTACTGGGTGTCCTCGGTGGTCTGGTTGGACGCCTCGTCGCCGCCCCAGCTGTTGGAGACGAACTTGGCGCCGAGCGAGACGGCCTCGTTCTCGGCGATGCCGAGGTCGGTGTCGTTGGCGGAGTTCGCCTCGACCAGGTCGATGTCGCAGTTGGGGCAGACCGCGCTGACCATGTCGATGTCGAGCGCCTCCTCACCCGCCCAGCCGCTGTCGTTCGTCGGCAGGGAGCTGGTGGAGCCGGTCTGGCTGACCTGCTTGAAGCAGCCGTTGGCCTTGGTGCAGGCGGACAGGCCGAACTGCGAGCGGTAGGTGGCCAGGTCGGACTCGGCGTTGGGGTCGTTGTAGGCGTCGACCACCGCGACCGTCAGGCCGGAGCCGCCGGTGCTGGGCAGGTTGTAGGCGCTGTGCAGGTTGGCCGGGGAGAGACCGGAGGGCGCGGCGGCGGCGAGCGCGGAGGCGAGCCGCTGCTTGATGTCGGTGCGCCGCTGGGCGAAGCAGGAGGCCTCGCCGTGCTGGGCGGTGGCGCACAGGTGGGTCGTGGGGACCTGCTGGCCGGCCTTGCCGGTCGCGTGGAAGGTCTGCCGCTCGGGGGCGGTCAGCGCCTTGGCGTTCTGGGTGGCCTTGGTCGTGTGGGGGTGCGCGGCGGCGGGCTGGGCCGCCCCCGCCGTCGGGGCCGCGGCGAAGCCGGCGACCGTGAGGGCGAGGGCGGGGAAGGCGACGGCGAGGAGTCGGCGGGGACTCCGTCTCCGGCTGCTCGGGCGTGACTCACGCATGGGGGTACTGCCTCCGTTGACGTGGGGTTGCGCACTGATGGGGCAGCCCGTGACGCGCGTAGCGGCGGCGGAACCGCGCAGTCATGAGCATGACATTCCACACCCCTGCCACTAGGGTGATCGTGACATGACAGGGTGCGCCTGGAACGTAGCCCCGGGTCACCGGGAGGCGGCAGTGCCGGAGGGATTTCTTTGCCCCTCCATAGGATGAGATTGGCCCCCTCATGGAGGGGGCTGGGACGTGCTTGAGGGGTTCTAGGCCCAGAGCTGACCGTGCAGCGTCTCGATGGCCTCCTCGGTGGTGGCCGCCGTGTAGACGCCGGTGGACAGGTACTTCCAGCCGCCGTCGGCGACCACGAAGACGATGTCGGCGCTCTCCCCCGCCGCGACCGCCTTCCTCCCGACGCCGATCGCCGCGTGCAGCGCGGCACCGGTGGAGACGCCCGCGAAGATGCCCTCCTGCTGGAGGAGTTCCCGGGTGCGGGTGACCGCGTCGGCCGAGCCGACCGAGAAACGGGTGGTGAGCACGGAGGCGTCGTACAGCTCGGGGACGAAGCCCTCGTCGAGGTTGCGCAGTCCGTAGACCAGGTCGTCGTAGCGCGGCTCGGCGGCCACGATCCTCACGTCCGGCTTGTGCTCACGCAGATAGCGGCCGACGCCCATGAGCGTGCCGGTGGTGCCGAGGCCCGCCACGAAGTGGGTGACCGAGGGCAGGTCGGCGAGGATCTCCGGGCCGGTGCCGGCGTAGTGCGCGCCCGCGTTGTCCGGGTTGCCGTACTGGTAGAGCATCACCCAGTCCGGGTGCTCGGCGGCCAGTTCCTTGGCCACGCGTACGGCGGTGTTGGAGCCGCCCGCGGCCGGTGAGGGGATGATCTCCGCGCCCCACATGCCGAGCAGGTCCCGGCGCTCCCGCGAGGTGTTCTCGGGCATCACGCACACCATGCGGTAGCCCTTGAGCTTGGCCGCCATCGCGAGCGAGATGCCGGTGTTGCCGGAGGTGGGCTCCAGGATGGTGCGGCCCGGGGTGAGCCGGCCGTCCTTCTCGGCCTGCTCGATCATGTGCAGGGCGGGGCGGTCCTTGACCGAGCCGGTCGGGTTGCGGTCCTCCAGCTTGGCCCAGATCGAGACCTCGGGGGACGGCGACAGCCGCGGCAGGCGCACCAGAGGGGTGTTGCCCACCGCGGCCAGCGGGGAGTCGTAGCGCATCGCGGTGCGGCGGCCGGTCAGCGCATGCCGCCGGCGACGGCCGGCAGGATCGTCACGGTGTCGCCGTCGGTCAGCTTGGTGTCGATGCCGTCGAGGAAGCGGACGTCCTCGTCGTTCAGGTACACGTTGACGAAGCGGCGCAGCTGGCCGCCGTCCACGACGCGGCCCTGGATGCCCGCGTGCCGGGTGTCGAGGTCGGCGAACAGCTCGGCGAGGGTGTTCCCGGTGCCCTCCACCGCCTTCCGGCCGTCGGTGTAGGTGCGGAGGATGGTGGGGATGCGGACCTCGATGGCCATGGTTGCGGGCTCCTGTCGGAAGTGTCGTCGGGGCTGCGGACTCGGTACGTCAGCAGAAGGCGCGCACCACAGTCGAAACCATGGGCTCATCGTATCGATTCCCGGTCCGCCTTCCGGAAGACGATCCCACATGGCGGACGGGATTCGACCGTACCGTGAGATCAGTACGCGTCCACAACCTTGACCTCCTCCTCCGTGACCTCGCCGTCCAGGATGCGGAAGGAACGGAACTGGAACTCGCCGAGGCCGTCGGCGTCCGCGGTGGAGACCAGCACGTAGTGGGCACCGGGCTCGTTCGCGTAGCCGATGTCGGTGCGGGAGGGGTAGGCCTCGGTGGCGGTGTGCGAGTGGTAGATGACCACCGGCTCCTCGTCGCGGTCGTCGAGATCGCGGTAGAGCCTGAGCAGGTCCTGCGAGTCGAACTCGTAGAAGGTGGGCGAGCGGGCCGCGTTCAGCATCGGGACGAAGCGCTCGGGGCGGTCGGTGCCCGCCGGTCCGGCCAGCACGCCGCACGCCTCGTCGGGGTGGTCCGCGCGCGCGTGGGCGACGATCCGGTCGTACAGGGCCTGGGTCAGGGTCAGCATGCGGGCCAGGATAAGCACAGGGCAGCCCCGTACCGAGGGGTGGTACGGGGCTGCCCATATGGCGGACGTCCCGGGGTGGTTCTGCCGGTGGTCAGCCCACCTTTTCCAGCTCCGGCGCGCCGCGCTCGCCGATCTCCGGGTTGCGGTTCTTGAGCACCATCCAGCCGACGCCCAGCGCGAGCGCCCAGACCGCCATCACGTACAGGCAGATACGGGAGTCGGCGTCGTACGCGATCAGGCCGGTGACGAAGAGCAGGAAGGCTATGGCCACGTACGAGCACTTCGCGCCGCCCGGCGCCGGGAAGGACGAGGCGGGCAGCCGCCCCGCGTCCACCGCGCGGCGGTACCGGACGTGGCTGACCAGGATCATCAGCCAGGTCCAGATGCCGGCCGCGGTGGCGACGGAGGTGACGTAGCCGAAGGCCTTCTCCGGGACGACGTAGTTCAGGATCACGCCGATGCCCATGAACAGCACCGAGACGGTGATGCCGAGGGCGGGGGTCTTGGTGGAGGACAGCTTGGAGAAGACGCGCGGGGCCTCGCCGTTGTCCGCGAGGGTGCGCAGCATGCGGCCGGTGGAGTACATGCCGGAGTTGCACGAGGACAGGGCCGCGGTGAGCACCACGAAGTTGACGATGCCGGCGCCGGCCGGGATGCCGATGACGGCGAACGCCTTCACGAAGGGGCTCACCCCGTCGGCGAACTCGGTCCACTTCACCACGCACAGGATGACCGAGAGGGCACCGACGTAGAACAGCGCGATGCGCCAGGGCAGGGTGTTGATCGCCTTCGGGAGGGTCTTCTCCGGGTTCTCCGACTCGCCCGCGGTGACGCCGACCAGCTCGACGGCGAGGTAGGCGAACATCACGCCCTGGAGGGTCATCAGCGAGGAGCCGACGCCCTTGGGGAAGAAGCCGTCGAACTGCCACAGGTTCGACACCGTGGCGGTGTCGCCGGCGGCGCTGAAGCCGAAGGTGAGCACGCCAAGACCGATCACGATCATGCCGATGAGGGCGGTGACCTTGACCATCGAGAACCAGAACTCGATCTCGCCGAACAGCTTGACGGAGATCAGGTTGGCCACGAACAGGACCACGAGGAAGACCAGGGCCGTCACCCACTGCGGGACGCCCGGGAACCAGTAGTTGACGTAGATGGCGGCGGCGGTCAGCTCGGCCATGCCGGTGACCACCCACATCAGCCAGTACGTCCAGCCGGTGAAGTAACCGAAGAACGGGCCGAGGAACTCACGCGAGTACTCCGCGAAGGACCCGGAGACCGGGCGGTAGAGCAGCAGCTCGCCCAGGGCCCGCATGATGAAGAAGATGATCAGGCCCGCGAGGGCGTACATGAGGATCAGGCTGGGGCCGGCCTTGGCGATGTTCGCCCCGGCTCCCAGGAACAGGCCGACGCCGATCGCGCCGCCGATCGCGATCATCTGGACCTGACGGCTGCCGAGCCCGCGCTCGTAGCCCTCCTCAGGGGCTTCGGTGACCTTCTCAGAGGTCATGTGTGGTGCGCCTTTCTCCATGCCGATCCGGGCCTTTCGTCGGCCTCGGATCGGGTTTCGATCCCCCCGGATGATGGAGCTGTTGCCTGGCCGACGGTCGCCGGCTCGGTGGCGCACCCGGCCTGGACATGGGTGGTGTCGGCCGGGCGGTCGTGAAGATTTATCACGGCCGCAATATTGATCACAGAGGGGCGTTGTGGCGCATTACACAGGGAAAAGCGGACAAAGAGCGCCCGATCGCGGCAAACCCGACCACAACGGTGACGGGATCGTTATCCGGATTTGAGCGTCCGCTGAGCGAACTACATAAGGGGAATTCCAGCCATTCACGGCATGAGGGTGGTCACCAGGGTCTCCTGGAGGCCGCCCAGCCACAGATAGGCCATCACCATGGGCTTGCGCGGGTCGTCGTCCGGGAGCCGGTAGAGCAGTTCCGTGTCGTCCTCGTCGCCGATCTCCAGCCGCGCGCCGATCGCGAGCCGCAGGTCGTTCAGGGAGCCGAGCCACTGCCGGGACTCCTCCGGGGTCAGCTTGAGCACCGCCCCGCCCGCGTCCACCGGCGCGAGCGCGTCCAGGGTGCGGACCACCGCGAGCGCGTTCTCCCGCTTGCCGGCCCTGAGGTCGTTCTCGGTGTAGCGGCGGAACTCGGCGGAGTGCGCCTGCCGCTCCGCCGCCTCGGCGGGCGAGCCGGGGGTCTGCTCCGGGTCGCTGTAGGCGTCCGGGAAGAGCCGGCGCAGCACCGGGTCGGCGGGGGGCTCGCTCGGCCCCTCCGCGAACAGCTCGGCGAGCGGGTCGGCGGGCGTGTCGGCGCCCGGGCCGGGTCCGACCAGCTCCAGGAGCTGGACCGCCAGCGAGCGGATGATGGAGATCTCGACGTCGTCGAGGGCGACGGCCGCGCCGCCGCCGGGAAGCGGTTCGAAGTGTCCGGGCATCAGGGTGCGTCGCTACTTCCGGTCCTGCTGGAGGGTGGCCCACAGACCGTAGCCGTGCATCGCCTGCACGTCGCGCTCCATCTCCTCGCGGCTCCCGCTGGAGACGACCGCCCGGCCCTTGTGGTGGACGTCGAGCATGAGCTTGGTGGCCTTGTCCTTGGAGTAGCCGAAGTACGACTGGAAGACGTACGTCACATAGCTCATGAGGTTGACCGGGTCGTTGTGCACGAGGGTGACCCAGGGGACGTCGGGCTCGGGTACGGCGAAGACCTCCTCCGCCGACTCGGTGCGTTCGATCTCTACGGGCGCGGGTGACGTCACGGTGACCATGCTGCCACGGCGGGCGAAAATCGTCACACTGACGAAATGGGGGTAGCATCCTCGTCATGAACACAGCGGACCTTGGGCTGCCGGTGGATGTTCCCTCGACGGCACTCTTCACCGACCAGTACGAGCTGACCATGTTGCGGGCCGCGCTGAAGGCCGGTACGGCCGAGCGGCGCAGCGTGTTCGAGGTCTTCACCCGGCGGCTGCCGGACGGACGGCGCTACGGCGTGGTGGCCGGCACCGGGCGCGTCCTGGACGCGGTGGAGAACTTCCGCTTCGACGAGGACGTGCTCCGCTTCCTGCGCGAGCGGGAGATCGTCGACGAGGCGACGCTGGACTACCTGGCCGGCTACCGGTTCACCGGCGACATCTGGGGCTATCCCGAGGGCGAGGTCTACTTCCCGGGCTCGCCGGTCATGCGGGTCGAGGGCAGCTTCGCCGAGTGCGTGCTGCTGGAGACCGTGATCCTTTCCATCCTCAACCACGACTCCGCGATCGCGGCCGCCGCCTCCCGGATGGCCTCCGCCGCCGGCGACCGCCCGCTGATCGAGATGGGCGCCCGCCGCACCCACGAACTGGCGGCCGTCGCCGCCGCCCGCGCCGCCTATGTCGGCGGTTTCGCCACCACCTCCGACCTCGCGGCCGGCTTCCGCTACGGCATCCCGACCGTCGGCACCTCCGCGCACGCCTTCACCCTGCTGCACGACCGCGAGCGGGACGCCTTCCAGGCCCAGGTGGACGCCCTGGGCCGGGGCACGACCCTGCTGGTGGACACCTACGACGTCACCGAGGCCGTCCGTACGGCCGTGGAGGTGGCCGGGCCCGAGCTGGGCGCCGTCCGCATCGACTCCGGCGACCTGCTGCTGGTGGCGCACCGGGTCCGCCAGCAGCTCGACGAGCTGGGGGCGCGGGACACGAAGATCGTGGTCACCTCCGACCTGGACGAGTACGCCATCGCCTCGCTGGCCGCCGCGCCGGTGGACGCGTACGGCGTCGGCACCCAGCTCGTGACCGGCTCCGGGCATCCGACCGCGTCCATGGTCTACAAGCTGGTCGCCCGCGCCGAGACCGCCGACCCGGGGGCGCCGCTGGTGCCGGTGGCGAAGAAGTCGAGCGGCGGGAAGACCTCGGTGGGCGGCCGCAAGTGGGCGGCGCGCCGGGTGGACGGGCACGGAATCGCGGAGGCCGAGGTCGTCGGCACCGGGCCGGTCCCCGCGGAGCTGGCCGACCGGCAGCTGCTGGTCGAGCTGGTCAAGGGCGGCGAGGTGACCGCCCGGGAGTCGCTGGACGTGCCGCGTGACCGGCACATCGCCGCCCGCGCCCGGCTGCCCCTGTCCGCGACCCAGCTCTCCCGCGGGGAACCCGTCCTTCCGACGGAGTACGCGCACCGGCGCTCGGGTAGCTAGCGCGCGACCGCCGTCCGCCCCTGCGAGCGCCCCCTCCCGCACGGGCCCGGAAGTCTCTAGGCTCAGTTACTTCACTCACCGTCGAAGGACACCCAGCATGCGCCGCGCCTTGATCGTCGTAGACGTGCAGAACGACTTCTGCGAGGGGGGCAGTCTCGCCGTGGCCGGGGGTGCCGACGTGGCCGCCGCCATCACCGAGCTGATCGGGCAGGCGGCGGGCACCGGATACCGGCACGTGGTGGCCACCCGCGATCACCACATCGCCCCCGGCGGCCACTTCGCGGACAACCCCGACTACGTCCGGTCCTGGCCCGCGCACTGCGTCGCCGGCACCGAGGGCGTGGGCTTCCACCCGAACTTCGCCCCGGCCGTCGCCTCCGGCGCGGTCGACGCCGTCTTCGACAAGGGCGCGTACTCGGCGGCCTACAGCGGCTTCGAGGGCGCCGACGAGAACGGCGTCACGCTGGCCGACTGGCTGCGCGAGCGGGAGATCACCGAGGTGGACGTGGTCGGCATCGCCACCGACCACTGCGTACGCGCCACCGCCCTGGACGCCGCCCGCGAGGGCTTCCGCACACAGGTCCTGCTGGACCTGACGGCGGGGGTGTCGGCGGCGACCACGGAGCGCGCCCTGGAGGAGCTGCGCGGCGCCGGCGTGAAACTGACGGGCAAGCCGGTGGTGAGCGGCTAGGCGGTCGGCTAGGAGGCCGCTTCCACCGGGCCGGGTGGTCTTCGCAGGAGGGCCCGGATCGGGTGCCACAGTTCCGGCGCGGTGACACCGTTGTCGTCGGGTGCGGTGCGCCATATCAGGCCGTCCGGGTGGTGCAGTACAGCGGTGATCTCGTCCGGCGTCGGAGGCACGGCGTTGCCCCGGAGGTAGATCGCGCGCAGCCCCAGGTTGCGGAGCCTGGTCAGGGCCCGGGCCCGGTTGCGGGCGTGCACGAGGACCCGCACCCCGGCGGGGTCGTAGGGCAGGTTCAGCGCCACCACGACCGTGCCGTTCGGCAGCTTGCAGAAGCCTCCAGCGGCCATGCGGTCACATCCCCGTTCCGGTCGGTGTCAATAAGCGGTTCACAGGACGCACCTAAACACGATCGGCGGCAACCCGCCAAGGGGCTGCCGCCGATACGCCTGTGACCTGCGGTTTTGTGGACTACTTCACCGCGGGGCCGACCTTGAGCTGGATCGTGGAGCCGTCCTTGGCCTCCTTGACGATCGTTATCTTGGTGTTGGTGTCAGTGACCTTCACCGCACCGGTGGGGTTCGCCGGGTCCCAGTAGGTGCTGGTGTGGTCGTTGAACACCGAGACGCCCTTGGACGCCTTGACCTTCAGCGCGACGTCGGCCTTGTGCAGCGTGATGCCGTCCGTGCCGTAGAGGCTGAACGGGGAGTCGTAGGCCTGGACGCGGTTGCGCAGCAGCGTGCCGTCGGCCCACTTCAGCAGCTTCGGGTGCGAGTCGATCGGCAGGATCAGGCCGGTGCCCGGGTGACCGCCGGGGTTCGCGTTGGTGTTGTTGTCCGCCTGGGAGGTGTCCCACTTCCAGATCAGCAGGCCGTTCTGGTACGGGTAGTGCTCCACCCAGTCGGGGCGCTTGGCCGAACCGAAGTTGTACGGGCCGGTCTTGAGCTGCTTGTCGTACGACACGTACTGCCGGTTCTCGGCGATGTAGTACTGCTTGTAGTCCTTGGTGAAGGACGCGCCGATGCGGGAGAAGCCGGCCGCGGTCCAGGCGGCGTCCTGCGTCTCGGCGTTGTCCGAGAACACCGGGGTGCCGTCCGCGGTCACGCTGATCTGGTCGGCCGTGAAGCCGGCCTCGGCGACACCGCCGTCGGAGGTGTAGCGGAAGCGCAGGTCGATCTTCTTGCCGGCGTAGGCGTCGAGCGGGAACGACAGCTTCTTGTGGGTCCCCGAGAAGCCGGTGAGCACGGGCTTGCCGCTGCCGTCACGCGGCACGGCCTGGCCGTCCGCCGTGCCGTCCAGGGCGGTCCAGTTGGCGCCGCCGTCGGTGGACACCTCGGTGTAGAGGTAGTCGTAGCCGTCCTCGATGGCCCACCAGCCGTCCAGGTCCAGCTTCGCCGAGGACTTGCCGGTCAGGTCGACGGAACGGGTCAGCGTGTTCTTGAGGTTGTCACCGCTGCCGCTCCACCACTGGGTCGCACCCTCGGCGGGCTGGGTGATCGTGGTGGTGACCGCCTTGTCGGGCAGGTTGACCACGAGGGCCTGCTTGTCCCAGGTGTTGTACTCGGCGGGGCCCAGCTTGTGCGTGGACTGCTTGCCGGCCTTGGCGGTGTCGTAGTTCAGCCAGCCGAGCTGCAGCTTGTCCCAGGCGTTCATGTCGCCGGGCAGGTCGCCGATGGACTCCTTGCCGGTGCCCAGCCAGGAACCGGAGGACATCAGGGTCCAGAAGCCGGTGGAGTTCTCGCCGCCCGCGGTGTCGTACTCGTCCGGCAGGCCGAGGTCGTGGCCGTACTCGTGGGCGAAGACGCCGAGGCCGCCGTTCTCGGGCTGGATGGTGTAGTCACCGACCCAGACACCGGTGTTGCCGACCGGCGCGCCGCCGAGCTTGTTGCCCGACGGACCGGTGGCGCCGGCGTCGGTGCCGAAGGCGTACCAGCGGTGGGCCCAGATCGCGTCCTTGCCCTGGGCACCGCCGCCCGCGGACTCGTCCTCACCGGCGTGCACGATCTGGAAGTGGTCGACGTAGCCGTCCGGCTCGTTGAAGTTGCCGTCGCCGTCGTAGTCGTAGCGGTCCCACTGGTCGTACTTGGCCAGGTCCGTCTTGATCGCGGCGTCCGACTTGCCGGCCGCCTTCTGCTGGGCGACCCAGGCGTTCAGGCCGTCGCTGACGACGTTCCACACGGTGTTGCAGTTGGTCTGACCGCAGGCGTTGTTGCCGTAACGGGCCTCGTTGTAGGGGACCTTGACCCAGTTCGAGACCTCGCCGGAGACCGAGTAGCGGCCCGAGGACTGCTTCTCGTAGTACTTCTTCAGCGACTCGGTCTTCTTGCCGGTGCCGAAGTAGAGGTCCTGGTAGTGCTTCTGGTTGTAGTCCTTCTGCCAGGCCGTGGAGTTGTCCTTCTTGCGGTCCGGCGCGGCGATCTTGTTGTGCAGCGGGCCGGCGGTGCCGCCGTACTTGGGGTCGGTCTGGTTGCCGAACTCCACCAGGATCGTGAAGATCTTGTCGGTCTTCTCGCGGCTCAGCTCGACGTACTTGCTCTGGCCCTTGCGGCTCGCGAGCTTGACGACCTTCGAGCCGTTGCGCTCCTCGGCCTTGGCCTTGCCCGATATGAGCTGGTTGAGGGCTTCCTCGCGCTGGGCGTCCTGCGTCTTGCTCAGCGGGCCGTCGAGGTCGTGCTTCTGCTGCTTCACCGGTGCCGGGTCGTGCCGGTTGACGGCCGCGCTCCCGGTGCTGGTGCTCGCCTCCGCGACGGCGAAGGTGGCGAACGTGGCGGAGGCCGCCGCGAGCGTCACGCCGATGGCCGCCGCTCTGAACGTCCAGGATCTGCTGGTCACTTGATTCCTCCCCCGCGCCGCGGGCACGGACAGGGGGTCCCGGAGTCATGGAGGGTTCCGTGCGCGCACGATCAACGCGTGTTCAAGTGACGTCATTTGACTAGAGGTTTAGAAGAAAAGACAGACCTTGACTTGAGCAGGACAAGTGCACTATGCGGAGCCGACGTCCGCTTTGCGAACGGGGGAACACGTGAGCCCCGGTCGAGCCACCGGGGCCATGACTCCGTGCGCCCCCTGTGCACCGGTACCGTGGGTTAGGTCGTGCTTACCGGGCAGGTGGCTCGGGCATGCAGGCGAAGAGAGTCGTCCGGCACCTCCCCCGAAATCTTCCGAGGACACGATTGCCATGCCTCGTCCGACCGCCGCACAGCTCGCCTACGGTTCCTGCACCGTGATCCTCTCGACGCTCGCCATGCTGCTGCTGTCCGAGACGAGTTCGGGCGTCGGGATCGCGGTCATCGCCCTCGCGGCCCTGGCACTGGGCATCCTGGTCGCCATGACGGTCCCGGCACCCAGGGCCACCGCGTCCCCCGCCGGGGCCGAGGAGAAGGAGCGCGTCCCCACGGCCCTGTGAGCGCCGGTCGCCCTGTGCGGATCGGACGCCCTGCGCGGATCGGCTAACGGGTGCTGACCTCCACCGTCTTGGCCGCCTTGTCGTGCAGGCCCTGCTTGTACGGCTTGTCGAAGAAGCTCCAGCCGCCGCAGATGACCGTCCAGACGCAGGCGCAGCAGAAGGCGAACGGCAGCCACAGCACGAGGGCGCGGACCAGCGACGTCTGCATGGAGGGCGTCGCGCCGTCGGACAGGTTGGCCACGCGCATGCCGAGCCACTTCTTGCCGAGGGTCTGGCCGGTGCGGCCGATCAGGAAGGTGTCGTAGGCGATGTAGAGGACGGCCGCGACGACGGACTGGCCGATCGACCGGCCGACCTCGATGTTGTCGCCGTCGACGCTGTACTCGCGGACGCCGAACGCCCAGGTGAGCAGCCAGACGACGATACCGACCAGGATCATGTCGATGATCCGCGCGAGCGTCCGCCGGCCGCTGTCGGCGAGCGGGGGCATACCGGCCAGCGGGTCGCCCGGATGACCGCCGGCCCCGCCCCCGTAGGGGCCGCCGCCGGGGGGACCCTCCCCGTAGGGGCTCCCGCCGTAGGGGCTCCCGCCGTAGGGGGGCGGCTGCTGGCCCCCGTACGGGTGTCCCGGGGGCGGGGGCTGCTGGGCACCGCCGTACGGGGCGTCGTACGGCGAGCCCGACCCCTGGCCCGGCTGGTCCGACGGGGGCCGCTTCCTGAACGGGTCGTCCTCGGGGGGCTGTGCTCCGGAGCCGGGGGGCGGTTCGCTGCTCATGGCCCGAGTGGAACCCGAACGCCCCGGCTCCGCATCCGCCGGGCGTCCGTCCGGAGTACCCGCCCCGCCGGGTCAGTCCGCGACGAAGGTGTGGGCGGCCTTGTCGTGCCAGCACTGGCGCCAGGGCCGGTCGAACAGGCACCACAGGACACCGATGACACCGATGCCGAGCAGCCCGGGCACGCTGTAGACCAGCCAGCGGCGCAGCGCGGCGCCGAAGGCCGGCGGCTCGTGCGCCTCGATGTCCCGCACCTCGATGCCGCACAGCCGCTTGCCGAGGGTGCGGCCCCACTTGGCGGTGGGCAGCGCCTCGTAGAGCACGCCGGCCACGAGGAACACGGCGAGGACGATGCCGAGGCTGGTGCCGGTCGTGCCGTCGAGCAGCCAGACGGTGACGGTACGGCCGGACAGCCGGGCCTCGTCGATCTTCTGCTGGATGTGGTCGGCGGCCCGCGCCCCGAGCGGTACGGCAGCGGCGGCGGTCACGGCACCCACGACCACGCTGTCGACGAGCCGGGCGGCGAACCGCTTGCCGAGCCCGGCCGGGCGGGCGGCGGCCTGCCGGCGGGCGGCGGCCTGGAAGATGTCGTCGACGGGCGGCTTCCAGGGCGCGACCGGCTCGTCCGCTCCCCCGGCGCCCCCGGCGCCCCCGGCCAGTTGGTGCACCTGCTGCGCCCAGGAGGACTGGCCCCCGCCGGGCCCCGCGGTGAGCGGCGACCCGGAGCCGCCCTGCTGCGGCACCGAGGGGGCGACGGCGGCGGGGGCCGGGAAGCCCTGGGGTGCGGGGGCCGGTGCGGCCGGTGACGGTGAGGCGGCGGGCGGCTGGGGCGCGGGCTGCTGCGGTGCCGGCGCGGATGGGGCGACCGGTGCGAGCGGGGCCGCCTGGGCGTGCTGGGCATGCTGGGCGCCCTGCGGCGCGTCGGCCGCGGCGCGGGCGGCGGCGGCCTTGCCGGCACCGAAGCCGGGGCCCGCACCCGGTCCCGCACCCGGGCCGGCGGGTGCGGGCCGCCCCGCCGGGGGCGACGCCTGCGCGGGCACGCCGACGGGCCCCTGCGCACCGAACCCGGCGGCCTCGGCCGGGCCGGAACCGGGCGCGCCGAAGCCGGCACCCGCGCCGGCTGCCGGAGCCGCCCCCGCGTCGTCACCGCGCCCCGGACCCTGACCGAACGTCGGGGTGCCCTCGGCCGGGACCGCGGCCGGCCCCGGGACCGGGCGGCGGAAGAGGAAGGTGCCCCCGTCGGGGGCGTCGCCGCCGGGCTCCGGGGCCCCGGGCGCGCCCTCGGCCGGGAGGCGGGGGTCGGCATGGCTCCCGTAGGGGGACGCGGCGGCCCGGGGGTCGGTGCCCCAGGCGTGGCCCGCGCCGCGCGGGTCGGCGCCGGCCCCCCGCGCCCCGGGGTCCTCGTCGAAGAAGTGGGGTCCCGTCTCCTCCACCACCGGAGCCACCGGAGCCACCGGAGCGGACGGAGCCACCGGAACGGACGGGGCCGAGGGGGCCGCCGGGCGGACGCCGGGCGGCGGGACGAGCGACTCGCCGTCCTTCGGCGCCGGCCGGCTGGTGCCGGGCACCCAGGAGGCGCCGTTCCAGTACCGGACGTAGCCGGGGATGGACGGGTCCGGGTAGTAGCCCTCGCGGGGCCGGTCGTCACCGGGGGCCGGGGTTGGGGCGCTCATGTCCGTCGTCCCGTATCTGCTCGGGGGTGGGATGGGAGCCTCCACATCTATCAGACCCGGGCACCGCTCACCGCCAGTCCCGCCGGACCCACTCCTTTCGGGCAACGCCGTGCCCGCCGTTCCCCCGCCGACGGGAAAAATCTTCCCGGACTCGCGTAATGGCCGCACCCCTGCCCCCTCTCTCCCGGTGCGGGCCGCCAGCCAGCGGTCCGGCAGCAGCGGACGAGGAAAGGACACACCGGCCATGCAGCACACCGTGGTGGAGCGAGAACTGGAACTGCGGCTCATCCTGTCGCCGGAGCGCGGCATCCCGGTCCCGGCCCGGCTCGGGTACCGCTCCGACGACCCGTACGCCGTCCACATCACCTTCCACATCAACTCCGAGCACCCCGTGCACTGGACGTTCGCCCGCGACCTGCTGGTGGAGGGGGTGTTCCGGCCGTGCGGGCACGGGGACGTGCGGGTGTGGCCGACGAAGGCCGACGGGCGCGGCGTCGTGCTGATGGCGCTCAGCTCACCGGACGGGGACGCCCTGCTGGAGGCGCCGGTCCCGCAGGTGTCGGCCTGGCTGGAGCGGACGCTGCGGGCGGTGCCGCCGGGGACGGAGGGCGGGCAGCTGGGCATCGACGACGGGCTCGACCAGCTGCTCGCCCAGTGAGGGCGGTGGCGCCGGTATCAATGTCAGAAGAGCTTGCCGGGGTTGAGGATGCCGAGCGGGTCGAAGACCTGTTTCACGGCCCGCTGCATCTCGACCCCGACGGGCCCGATCTCCCGGGCCAGCCACTCCTTCTTCAGCACGCCGACGCCGTGCTCGCCGGTGATCGTGCCGCCCAGTTCCAGGCCGAGCGCCATGATCTCGTCGAAGGACTCCCGGGCCCGCCGGGACTCGTCGGGGTCGCGGGCGTCGAAGCACACGGTGGGGTGGGTGTTGCCGTCCCCGGCGTGCGCGCAGACGCCGATGGTCAGTTCGTACTTGGCGGCGATCCGTTCGACGCCGTCGAGCATCTCGCCGAGCCGGGAGCGCGGTACGCACACGTCGTCGATCATCGTCGTGCCCTTCACCGCCTCCAGCGCGGTCAGCGCGAGCCGCCGGGCCTGGAGCAGCATCTCGGACTCGGTGGCGTCCTCGGCGGGGACCACCTGGGTGGCGCCGGCGGCCTCGCACAGGGCGCCGACGGCGGCGAGGTCGGCGGCCGGGTCCGGGGTGTCGAAGGCGGCCAGCAGCAGGGCCTCGGTGGTCTCCGGCAGCCCCATGTGCGCGAGGTCGTTGACCGCCTTGACGGTCGTACGGTCCATCAGTTCGAGGAGGGACGGGACGTGCCCGCCTGCCATGATCCGGCAGATCGCGTCGCAGGCGGCGGTCGCGGAGGGGAACTCGGCGGCGAGCACCAGCTGCCGCGGCGGCTTGGGGCGCAGGGCGAGGACCGCGCGGACGACGACGCCGAGCGAGCCCTCGGAGCCGACGAAGAGCCGGGTGAGGTCGTACCCGGCGACGCCCTTCGCCGTGCGGCGGCCGGTGGACATGAGCCGGCCGTCGGCGAGGACGACGTCCAGGCCGAGGACGTACTCGGCGGTCACGCCGTACTTGACGCAGCACAGGCCGCCGGAGGCGGTGCCGATGTTGCCGCCGATGGTGCACGTCTCCCAGCTGGAGGGGTCCGGCGGGTAGTACAGGCCGTGTTCCCCGACGGCGCGGGAGAGGACGGCGTTGACGACGCCCGGCTCGACCACGGCGATCCGGTCGACGGGGCTGATCTCCAGGACGCGGTCCATCTTGGTGAGGGAGAGCGCGATACAGCCCTCGGTGGCGTTGGCGCCGCCGGACAGGCCGGTGCGCGCGCCCTGCGGGACGACCGGGACCCGCAGCTCGGTGGCGGTGCGCATGACGTGCCGCACCTCTTCGACCGTGCGCGGCAGGACGACGACGGCGGGGGCGCCGGCGGGGCAGAAGCTCGCCATGTCGTTGGCGTAGGAGGCGGTGACGTCGGGGTCGGTCAGGACGGCCTCGGCCGGCAGGACGGCCAGGAGCCGGTCGGTGAGGGGGGAGGCGGCGGCCGCGGAGTCCTCGTCGCGGCGTGCTTCGATGCGGCTCATGATCACAGGGTCGCACTCGCGGCCATCGGTGTGAACCCCGTACGCGCCGCCCTTGGGCCGCATGGATGTGCTTGTCATATTGACGCACAGTGAGCGTCATGGACAACCGATCGAGCGCCCCCGGTACGTCCCTGATCACCGGACCGGAGCAGCCGCGCCGCTGGTCCCGGTGGCTCCGCCGGGTGCTGGTGACCGCGCTGGCCGGTGGTGCCGTCGCGGGCGCGGTGCTGGCGCTGCCACCGCACGGGCACCGCTCCGGGGCCCCGCGGCCGGCCGCGGGGCCGAAGGCCGCCGTTCCCGCCGCGGTCACCTTCGGGGTGCCGGCCGCGCTGCCGCTGCTGACGGAGGTCATCGGGCAGCAGGAGCGGCGGGTGCGGGAGCGGCCGCGCGACGCGCGGGCGTGGGCGGTGCTGGGGACGGCGTACGTGGAGCGGGGGCGCCGGACCTCCGACCCGGCGAGCTATCCGAAGGCCGAGCAGGCGCTCCGGACCTCGCTGCGGGTGCAGGGCGCCGGGAACACCGGGGCGCTGGACGGCCTGGCGGCGCTGGCGCTGGCGCGGCGGGACTTCCCGGCGGCGAAGGGGTACGCCGAGCAGGCGGTGAAGGCGACGCCGAAGCGCTGGTCGGCGTATCCCCCGCTGATCGACGCCTATGACGGGCTCGGCGACTTCAAGGCGGCCCGGGCGAGCCTGGACAAGCTGCTGGCGCTGCACCCCGGTCCGGAGGGCCGGCCCGCCGTGATGGCTCGGGCGTCGGCGGCGTACCGGGACCGGGGCTGGCGCGAGGACGCGGTGGCCCAGCTCACCGACGCCGCCGCTGCCGCCGGCACCCCCGCCGAGCAGGCCGCCTATCTGACCGGGCTGGGACAGCTCGCGTGGGAGCGCGGGGACCTGCCGGACGCCCTGCGGCACTTCGACGCGGCGCTGCGGCTGGACCCGGACCGGCGGGAGGCGCTGTCCGGGCGGGGCCGGACCCTGGCGGCCCAGGGGAAGCCGGCGGAGGCGGTGGCCGCCTACCAGGAGGCGCTGGCCCGGCAGCCGAGTCCGCGCGACACCCTGGAGCTGGGCGAGCTGTTCGAGTCGCTGGGGCGGACCCGGGACGCGGAGGCGCAGTACGAGCTGGTGAAGGCGCGGGTGCGGCAGGCGGTGGCGGGCGGTGTCGACGAGGAGCTGCTGATCGGCCGGTACGAGGCCGACCACGGCGACCCGTGGGAGGCGGTGGAGCGGCTGGAGGCGGAGTGGGAGCGGCAGCCGGGGATCGAGGTGGCCGACGCGCTCGGCTGGGCGCTGCACCGGGCCGGTGACGACGAGGAGGCGCTGACGTACGCCACGACCGTCACCGACAAGGAGAAGGGCGGCGGGGTGCTCAGTGCCCTGTACGCCTTCCACCTGGGCATGATCGAGGCCGAGCTGGACCGGACCGGGCCGGCCCGGCGCCATCTCCAGCAGGCGCTGCGCATCAACCCGCACTTCTCACCCTTGCGCGCCCCCGAGGCCCGCGAGGCACTGGGCGCGCTGGGCGACGTACCCGACGAGCCGCTCCCCGCCGAGACCCCCTGAGGGGACCCGGAGGGGAGCGTACGGGCGGCGGCTCAGAGGTTGCCGCGCTTCTCCTGCTCGCGCTCGATGGCCTCGAACAGGGCCTTGAAGTTGCCCTTGCCGAAGCCCATGGAGCCGTGCCGCTCGATGAGTTCGAAGAACACCGTCGGCCGGTCCTGGACGGGCTTGGTGAAGATCTGCAGCAGGTAGCCGTCCTCGTCGCGGTCGGCGAGGATCTTCAGCTCGCGCAGGGTGTCGACGGGCACCCGGGTGTCGCCGACCCACTCGCCGAGGGTGTCGTAGTAGGAGTCCGGGGTGTTCAGGAACTCGACGCCGGCCGCGCGCATGGTGCGGACGGTCCCCACGATGTCGTTGGTGGCCAGCGCGATGTGCTGGACGCCGGGGCCGCCGTAGAACTCCAGGTACTCGTCGATCTGGGACTTCTTCTTGGCGACGGCCGGCTCGTTGAGCGGGAACTTCACCTTCAGGGTGCCGTCCGCGACGACCTTCGACATCAGCGCGCTGTACTCGGTGGCGATGTCGTCGCCCACGAACTCCTTCATGTTCGTGAAGCCCATGACGTTGTTGTAGAAGCCGACCCACTCGTCCATCCGGCCGAGTTCGACGTTGCCGACGCAGTGGTCGATCGCCTGGAAGGTGCGGCGGGCCGGCGGCTCGACGAGCGGCGTGGCGGCGACGAAGCCGGGCAGGTAGGGGCCGTCGTAGCCGCGGCGCTCGACCAGGGTGTGGCGGGTCTCGCCGTAGGTGGCGATGGCGGCGAGGACGACGGTGCCGTGCTCGTCCTTCACCTCGTGCGGCTCGCTGACCGAGGTCGCGCCGTGCTCGACGGCGTAGGCGTGGGCGGCGCGGGCGTCGGGGACCTCGATGGCCAGGTCGACGACGCCGTCGCCGTGCTCGGCCACGTGCTGGGCGAGGAAGGTGCCCCACGGGCTGCTCGCCTTGATCACCGAGGTGAAGACGAACCGGGCGGCGCCGTTCTCCAGCACGTAACTGGCGGTCTCGCGGCTGCCGTTCTCCGGTCCGGAGTAGGCGACCAGCTTCATGCCGAACGCGGCGGAGTAGTAGTGCGCCGCCTGCTTGGCGTTGCCGACGGCGAAGACGACCGCGTCCATTCCCTTGACCGGGAAGGGGTCGGCCTGCCGTGCGGTGTCGGGGGTGTGGTGTGTGGTCTGCGTCATAGCCGAAGGGTGGCCGCACTCTGCAAGGTGCGCAATAGTTCCGGTATTCACTGGGCAACCTGTTCACCGGTACGGCCGCCCCGGCGGACTTTCTGTACAGGATGACCACCGCGGGAGGGCTCGGATGGGGATCGACCGGCTGGACGGGCGGATCATCGTGCTGCTGGCGCGGGAGCCGCGGATCGGGGTGCTGGAGATGTCCCGGCGGCTCGGGGTGGCGCGCGGCACTGTGCAGGCGCGGCTCGACCGGCTTCAGTCGAACGGAGTCATCCGCGGATTCGGTCCCCAGGTGGATCCGGCCGCCCTCGGCTACCCGGTCACCGCGTTCGCCACGCTCCAGATCCGGCAGGGCCAAGGGGCCGACGTACGGGCCTACTTGGCGACCGTGCCGGAGGTGCTTGAGCTGCTGACCACGACCGGCGGCGGGGACATGCTGTGCCGGCTGGTGGCCCGCTCCAACGCCGATCTCCAGCGGGTGATCGACCGGGTCGTCGGTTTTGATGGCATCGTGCGGGCCTCCACGGCGATCGTCATGGAGAACCCCGTTCCGCTGCGGGTCATCCCGCTGGTGGAGCAGGCGTCCGCGGACAGCGAAGGGACGGAACCGACCCGGGGGTGAGCACCGGTGAACTTCTGGGAGTACCTGGGCAGCCGGCACCAGCAGTTGCTCGCGGACGCCTTCCAGCACGCCAGCGCGGTGTTCCAGTGCATGGTGCTGGCCACCTTGATCGGGGTGCTCGTCGGGGTCGTCACCTACCGCACCGAGTGGGCCGGCCACCTCGCCACGCTCACCACCTCCACCATCCTCACCGTGCCCTCGCTGGCCCTGATCGGCCTGCTCATCCCGGTCGTGGGACTCGGGGTGGCACCTACGGTGATCGCGCTGACCCTGTACGGGCTGCTGCCGATCGTGCGCAACGCCATCGTGGGCCTGCGCGGGGTGGACCCCGACCTGGTGGACGCGGCGCGCGGCATCGGCATGTCCCGGCCGGCCCGGCTGCTGCGGGTGGAGCTGCCGCTGGCCTGGCCGCCGATCCTGACCGGCATCCGGGTGGCCACGCAGATGCTGATGGGCATCGCGGCCGTCGCCGCCTACGCCTCGGGCCCCGGCCTCGGCAACGAGATCTTCCGCGGCCTCGCCTCGCTGGGCAGCAAGAACGCCCTCAACCAGGTGCTCGCCGGCACCCTCGGGATCGTCATCCTCGCGCTGCTGTTCGACGCCGGGTACGTGCTGCTGGGCCGGCTGACGATTCCCAGGGGGATCCGTGCGTGAGTCATCCGTCGCCGGGGCGACCATCGAGCTGGAGAACCTGACCAAGCGCTACCCGGGCCATCCGGAGCCGGCCGTGGACAACGTCAGCATGGAGATCAGGGCCGGCGAGACGGTGATCTTCGTCGGTCCGTCGGGCTGCGGGAAGTCCACCACCCTGAAGATGATCAACCGGCTGATCGAGCCGACCGGCGGCCGGATCCGCATCGACGGCGAGGACGTCACCCGCATCGACCCGGTCCGGCTGCGCCGCAAGATCGGGTACGCCATCCAGTCCTCGGGCCTGTTCCCGCATCTGACCGTGGCCCAGAACATCGCGCTGGTGCCCCGGATGACCGGCTGGTCCAAGCCCCGCGTCCGCGACCGCGTCGAGGAGATGCTCGACCTGGTGGGCCTCGACCCCGGCGACTTCCACGGCCGCTACCCGCGCCAGCTCTCCGGCGGCCAGCAGCAGCGCGTCGGCGTGGCGCGGGCGCTGGCCGCCGATCCCCCGGTGCTGCTGATGGACGAGCCGTTCGGCGCGGTCGACCCGATCACCCGCGACCACCTCCAGGACGAGCTGATCCGGCTCCAGCGCGAGCTGCACAAGACGATCGTGTTCGTCACCCACGACTTCGACGAGGCGATCAAGCTGGGCGACCGGATCGCGGTGCTGCGCGAGCGCTCGCACATCGCCCAGTTCGACACCCCGGAGGCGATCCTCACCAACCCGGCCGACGACTTCGTCTCCGGGTTCGTCGGCGCCGGCGCGGCCCTGAAGCGGCTGAACCTGACCCGGGTGCGGGACGTGGAGGTGCGGGACTACCCGACGGTGACCGTGGACACCCCGCTCCAGCAGATCTTCGGGTTCCTGCGGGGCAGCGGCACCAACGAGATCCTGCTGCTGGACAGGCGCGGGCGCCCCTACAAGTGGCTGCGGCGCGGCGACCTGATGCGGGCCCGGGGTTCGCTGGCCCGCGCGGGCACGCTGGTGCACGACACGGTGACCCGGGACGCGACCCTGCGGGACGCCCTGGAGGCGGTGCTCACCGACAACGCGGGGCGGGTGGCGGTCACCGGGCGGCGCGGGGAGTACACCGGGGTCGTGGACATGGAGACGCTGATCAACTCCGTGCACGAACTGCTGGAGGCCGACCGTCTTGAGGCGATGGAGGCACAGGCCGAGCTGGTGGAGGCGCGCGCCCAGCAGACGCACGTCGAGCAGGAGGGCCACGGCGGGGAGGAGAAGGCGTGAGCGGCCCCCGGCGGCCCGAGGGCGGGCACGAGGCGCGGGGGCCGGCCTCCCGCGACGAGGGCGAGCACGGGACCCGGGGCCTCCCCTTCCACGAAGAGGGCGAGCACGGGACCCGGAGCCTCCCCCTCCACGAAGAGGGCGAGCACGGGACCCGGAGTCTCCGCTTTCACGACGAGGGCGACGCCGGGGGCCTCCCCTTTCCCGATGACGGCGACGCCGGGGACCTCGCCTTCCGTGACGAGGGCGAGGCAGGGCAGGAGGCGCCGCCGCCCCGGCAGCGCCCGCCCGCGCGCCGGCTGACCTGGCAGCGGCTGACGGTCCTGCCCGCGTGCCTGGTCTGCGTCCTGCTGGCGACCTGGCTGTGGTTCCGGCAGGCGGACCTGGACACGATCTCCACGAACGCGCTGTCCGGCGGCCAGGTCTCCAAGGCGCTGTGGCAGCACGTGAAGCTGACGGCGGTCTCGACGTTCTTCGTCCTGATCATCGCGATCCCGCTGGGCATCGCGCTGACCCGCCCGGCCTTCCGCCGGGCCACCCCGCCGGCCCTGACCATCGCCAACATGGGCCAGGCCACCCCGGCGATCGGGCTGCTCGCCCTGCTGGTGATCTGGCTCGGCACCGGGACGAGGGCGGCCCTGATCGGCATCATCGTCTACGCCGTCCTGCCCGTCCTCGCCAACACCATCGCGGGCCTGAAGGCCAACGACCCGCGGCTGCTGGAGGCGGCCCGCGGCATCGGCATGTCCCCGCTGGGCGTCCTCACCCGCGTCGAACTCCCGCTGGCCGTCCCGCTGATCCTCGCGGGGGTGCGTACCGCCCTGGTCCTCAACGTGGGCACGGCGACCCTCGCCACCTTCGGCGGGGGCGGCGGTCTGGGCACGCTGATCACCACGGGCATCACCACCCAGCGCATGCCGGTCCTCGTCCTCGGCTCGGTGCTCACCGTCGCCCTCGCCCTGCTGGTGGACTGGCTGGCCTCGCTGGCGGAGGTCCTGCTCCGGCCGCGCGGACTGGAGGCGGGCGCATGAGACGCCGTACGACCCCGCTGCCGGCCGTGCTGCTCCTCGTACTGGCCGGCTGCGGTCTGAAGAGCGGCTCCCCCATGACCGACGACGTGCGGCCGGGCACGGTCGGCGCGGGCCTGCCCCTCAAGGGCGCCCATCTCACGGTCACCTCCAAGGAGTTCACCGAGCAACTGGTGCTCGGCGCGATCATGGGCATCGCCTTCCAGGCGGCCGGCGCGGACGTGCTGGACCGCACCGGCATCCAGGGCTCGATCGGCTCCCGGGAGGCGGTCCGCAAGGGCGATGCGGACGCCCAGTTCGAGTACACCGGCACCGGCTGGATCACTTACCTCGGCCACAACGAGCCGATCGCCGACCCGGAGAAGCAGTGGGCGGCCGTCCGGGACGCGGACGCGGGGAACGGCCTGACCTGGCTGCCGCCGTCCCGCCTCGACAACACCTACGCCCTCGCCATGAACCAGGCCAACTACGCGAAGTACGGCACGAAGACCCTCTCCCAGGTCGCCGCGCTGTCCAAGAAGGATCCGGGCGCCGTCACCCTGTGCGTGGAGGGCGAGTTCGCCAACCGGGCGGACGGGCTGCCGGGCATGGAGAAGGCGTACGGCATGAGCGTGCCCGCGAAGAACGTCACGCAGATGGACACCGGGATCATCTACACCCAGGTGGCGAAGGGCAGTTGCACCTACGGGGAGGTGTTCACCACCGACGGCCGCATCAAGTCGATGCGCCTGGTGGTGATGGCCGACGACAAGAGGTTCTTCCCCCACTACAACGCCACTCCGGTCGTCAACAGCAAGGTGCTCAAGCGCTGGCCGGCCATCGCGGCCGTCATCGAACCGGTGACCCGGAAACTGGACAACACGGTGGCGCGGACCCTCAACGCCAAGGTGGACGTGGACGGGGAGGACCCGCACCAGGTGGCACTGGACTGGATGCGGCAGGAGGGGTTCGTGAAGTAGGGGCGCCCCCGGAGCGGCCCAGCGAGCGGGCCGCCGACGAGTTGCAAAGAACCAGATGCAAAAGAGACGTTGCAAAGGAGGCTTTGCAACGCTACCTTTGTACGCATGACAGAGCACGACGAACGGGGAAAGCGCCGGCTCGACGCGCGCGCGCTGCGGGGACTCGCCCACCCGCTGCGGATGCAGCTGCTCACCGCGCTGCGGCAGCGCGGACCGGCCACGGCGTCGATGCTGGCCGAGCGCCTGGGCGAGTCCAGCGGCGCCACCAGCTACCACCTGCGCCAGCTCGCCGCGCACGGCTTCGTCGAGGACGCCCCCGAGCACGGCAAGGGCCGGGAGCGCTGGTGGCGGGCGGCGAACGAGGGCCTGGTCTTCGACAGCACCGAGTTCGACGGCGCGGGTCCCGAGGTCCGCGGGATGGCCGACGTCTTCCTGCACGAGATCGCCGGGGCCCACGCCCGCGAACTCTCCACCTGGATCGCGACCCGGGACCACTGGTCGAGGGAGTGGACGGGCGCCACCGACATGAGCGACGCGACGTTCCGGCTCACACCCGAGCTGGCCACCGAACTCGTCGCCAGGATGCACGCCCTGATCGAGGACTACCGGGACCGCGTCCCCGACGCGGACACCCCCGCAGCGGAGCAAGTGCGGATCCACACGCACCTGTTCCCCATCGAGACGACCTGAGCTGACCACCCGGACGGAAAGGGCACGCCATGTACACCGAGATCCAGCTCTCCCGGCTCCGCCTCGCCGAACTGCGCGCCGAGGCCGACGCCCACCGGCTGGCGGCCGAGGCGCGTCCGCCGGTCCAGCTGCGCGCCCGGGTCGGCTGGACCCTGGTCGGCCTGGGCCTGCGGCTGGCGACGACCGGGCCGGCCCCGGCGGCCGTCTAGCAGCTCGGCACCGAGCCCTTGCCCTTCTCCAGGGCCACCAGGGAGTCGACCGCACCGGTGAGTGTGGTCACCGGCACCAGGCGCAGGCCCTTGGGCAGCTCCGACGTGGCGTCGGCGCACTCGGCCCGCGGGACCAGGAAGACGGTGGCGCCGTCCCGGCGGGCGGCCTGCGTCTTCAGGGCCACCCCGCCGACCGCGCCGACCTTGCCGGCGGCGTCGATGGTGCCGGTGCCGGCGATGGTGCGGCCACCGGTCAGGTCGCCGCCGCTGCCGTCGCCGTCCAGCTTGTCGATGATCCCCAGCGTGAACAGCAGGCCCGCGCTGGGGCCGCCGACGTCGGCGAGCTTCAGCGTGACGTCGACCTTGTCCGGGCTCAGCCGCAGGTAGGACAGCGCCGCCCGGGTGGCGGTGTCCTGGGAGTCCCGCATCTGGGCCTCGTTGTGCTTCTCGATCTCCTTGACGCTGTCGCCGCTGGGATACACCGCGTCGCGGGGCATGACGGCCCGGTCGGTGCGGAACCAGTTGCCGAACACGTCGCCCAGCGATACCCGGGCGTCCGGTCCGGTCGCCTCGATCGTCGTCATCCGCAACTGGCCGCCGGTCTTCCGGGTCGCCGCGCCGGAGACCGTGATCACCGGGGTGCCCTTGTTCTCGCCGAGCACGTTCGCCGTCATGCCGGGCTGCGCGACGGAGAACGGCAGCGGCGCGAACACGGCCGTGGCGATCAGGGCCACGACGGGCGCGGCGCAGACGGCTACGGCCTGGAGGCGTGTGAGACGTGAGAGCACGAGGTCAATCTACGTGACGTCCCTCTCCGTGACGCCTTGAGGAGAGCTCGGTCAGCGCCCTCGCGGGGGCCGGGGTCAGCGCAGGGCCTCCGCCACTTCCCTGGCCGCCTCCACCACCCGCCGGCCCACCCGTTCCGGCACCGCGTCCGAGAGCATGACCACACCGACGCTGCCCTCCACCCCCGTCACCCCGACCAGCGGGGCGGCGGCGCCGCTCGCACCGGCCTCCAGTTCGCCGTGGGTGAGGACGCAGCCGGGGTCGCCCGACGGGGACTGCCGGGCCGCGAGGATGGCCCGGCCGGCGGCGCCTCGGTCCAGCGGGTGGCGGAATCCGGCCCGGTAGGCGACGTGGTAGTCCGTCCAGGTCGGCTCGACCACGGCGACGGCCAGCGCCTCCGTCCCGTCCACCAGCGTCAGGTGCGCGGTCGCCCCTATGTCCTCGGCCAGCGACCGCAGCGCGGGCAGCGCGGCCTCCCGGACCAGCGGGTGCACCTGGCGGCCGAGCCGCAGCACCCCGAGGCCCACCCGGGCCCGGCCGCCCAGGTCCCGCCGTACCAGGGCGTGCTGTTCCAGGGTGGCGAGCAGCCGGTACACCACGGTGCGGTTGACGCCCAGCTTGGTGGACAGCTCCGTGACGGTCAGCCCGTGATCGGTGTCGGCCAGCAGCTTGAGGACGCGCAGTCCCCGGTCGAGCGTCTGAGAGGTCTCCGCGGTCACGACGCCCACTCCTTCGGTGGTGAGGCCGACGGCCCCTGACCGGCGGATGTGCCGCCGAGTCCCGTCGGCGACGCGCTTCAGAGGCCGCCGATCGGCAGGACGGCCCGGCTGTCCACCGGGCCGAGTCGCTTCACGGCTGCGCTCCGCGGCGGCGCTGCCACGGGGCGTGTACGTAGCGGGACAGTAGCGAAGGGGGTTCGCTGAGCGGAAGTCTTCGTCCAGAATCCGGGCAAGGGTGAATCCGGCCTGGCTGCATTCGTCCGGATACGCACAGGCGGGAACCGGCCGACATGCGGGACCGGAGGGTCACCGCATCCGGGTGGCCCACTCCCGGACCTTGTCGATGCGCTGCCGTAGCTGCCCCGCCGTGGCCTCCGCGCTCGGCGGTCCGCCACACACCCGCCGCAGCTCCGTGTGGATCACGCCGTGCGGCTTGCCGCTCTGGTGCACGTACGCGCCGACCAGGGTGTTGAGCTGCTTGCGCAGCTCCATCAGTTCCTTGTGCGTGACCACCGGCCGCCGCTCGGCGGGCAGCTCCAGCAGGTCCGCCTCGGTGTCCGGCTTCTTCCGGCTGTGCGCGATCTGCCGGGCCTGCCGCTTCTGCAGCAGCATCTCCACCTGGTCCGGCTCCAGCAGCCCCGGGATGCCGAGGTAGTCCTGCTCCTCCTCGCTGCCGGGGTGGGCCTGCATGCCGAACTCGGCGCCGTCGTAGAGGACCCGGTCGAAGACGGCGTCGGACTCCAGCGCCTCGAAGGGCAGCATGTCCTGCTCGCCGGTGTCCTCGTCCTGCTCCCTGTTCGCCTCCTCCATCTCCTTCTCGGATTCGGCGTACGGGTCCTCCTCGCCCTCCTTCTTCGGCTTGTCGAGGACGTGGTCCCGCTCGACCTCCATCTCGTTGGCGAAGGTCAGCAGGTCCGGCACGGTCGGCAGGAACACCGACGCGGTCTCGCCGCGCCGCCGGGACCGCACGAAGCGGCCGACGGCCTGCGCGAAGAACAGCGGCGTCGAGATCGTCGTCGCGTACACGCCCACCGCGAGCCGGGGGACGTCGACGCCCTCGGACACCATGCGGACGGCGACCATCCACCGGTCGTCGCTCGCGCTGAAGTCGTCGATCCGCTGCGAGGCACCGGTGTCGTCGGACAGCACCAGCGTGGCCTTGCTGCCGGTGATCTCGCGGATCAGCTTGGCGTAGGCGCGCGCGGAGTCCTGGTCGGAGGCGATGACGAGGGCGCCCGCGTCCGGGATCGCCTTGCGGACCTCGGTCAGCCGCTGGTCGGCTGCGCGCAGCACGCTCGGCATCCACTCGCCGCGCGGATCGAGCGCCGTACGCCAGGCCTGGCTGACCGCGTCCTTGGTCATCGGCTCGCCGAGCCGCGCGGCGATCTCGTCGCCCGCCTTGGTGCGCCAGCGCATGTTGCCGCTGTACGAGAGGAAGATGACCGGCCGCACGACGTGGTCGGAGAGCGCGCTGCCGTAGCCGTACGTGTAGTCGGCGGCGGAGCGGCGGATGCCGTCGTTGCCCTCCTCGTACGCCACGAACGGGATGGGGTTGGTGTCGGAGCGGAACGGCGTACCGGTGAGCGCGAGCCGCCGGGTCGCCGGTTCGAACGCCTCCAGGCATGCCTCGCCCCAGGACTTGGAGTCGCCGGCGTGGTGGATCTCGTCCAGGATCACCAGGGTCTTGCGCTGCTCGACCCGGTTGCGGTGCAGCATCGGGCGCACCCCGACACCGGCGTACGTCACGGCGACGCCGTCGTACTCCCGGCCGAGCGGTCCCGCGCTGTACTCGGGGTCGAGCTTGATCCCTATCCGCGCGGCCGCCTCGGCCCACTGCTTCTTCAGGTGCTCGGTCGGCGCGACCACGGTCACCTGCTGCACGACGTGGTGGTGCAGCAGCCAGGAGGCGAGCGTCAGGGCGAAGGTCGTCTTGCCGGCGCCGGGGGTCGCGACGGCGAGGAAGTCACGCGGCTGCTCCTGGATGTACTTCTCCATCGCCCCCTGCTGCCAGGCCCGCAGTTTGCTGGCGGTGCCCCAGGGCGCGCGGCCCGGGAAGGCGGGGGAAAGGTGGTGAGAGTGCGTGGAGGAAGCGGCGGTGGTAGTCACGGTCTCCGGGTACATCAGGTCGGGCGGCTACGTATGACAACCGGGCCACCCTACCGGCGCCGCCCACCCGCCCGTGCCCGGACGAGGCCGGGTCACCGGTGGGTGGGACCCACGTCACAGCGAACCGCTCAGCGCTCCCGCACCCGCCGGGTCACCCAGGCGCCCACCAGCGCCACCGCGGCCATCGGCAGGAACACGGCGGCGAAGGCGGCGGGATGGTTGCCGTCGGCGGTGCTCGCGGCGGTGCCGACGGCCGTGCTGCCGCCGCCCAGCGCCGCGAAGGCGGCGCCGGTGCCCGCGAGCAGGACGACGTTGGCGAGGGCGTCGGAGATCTGGAGCGCGGCGGAATTGGTGCCGGCCTCGCCGGGGGCGGAGAGCCGCAGCAGCAGCACGCTGGTGGAGGAGATCACCAGGCCCATCCCGAGGCAGCCGAAGCCCCACGCCACGGCGACGATCCAGACCGGCACGGAGTGCAGCAGCACACTCGGCGCGGTCACGATCGCGGCGGCGACCAGCACCATCCCGACCGTCATCAGGCGTTCCCGGTACGGCGTCACGCGCGGCCGGGACTGCACCCAGGAGCCCAGCGCCCAGGTGACACCGCCGGCCGCCAGCGAGAACCCGGCGAGGGTCGGGGACAGCCCGCGCTGGGTGACCAGCATCAGCGGCACGAAGGACTCGGCGGCGATGAAGGACCCGGCGGACAGGCCGCGCAGCAGCACGACGGAGGGCAGGCCCCGGACGGCGCGGTAGGTGCCGCGCGGCAGGAGGCCCAGGACGGCGGGCACCAGCAGTGCGGCGCCGGCGAGGCCGGGGAGCAGGGAGAGGGGCCGCAGGTCCTGGGCGGCGTACTGGAGGAGCCCGGCGCCCAGCGAGATGCCGAGCGCGAGCCGCAGGCGCCGCCGGTCGAAGGACGCGGCACCCGCCTCGGCGTCCACCGGCCCGGACGCGCGCCGGCGTATCTGCGGCAGGGCGAGGGCGAGCGGGAGGACGACGAGGGCCGGAATACCGAGGAAGACCCAGCGCCAGCCCAGGTGTTCGGTGACGGCGCCGGAGGCCAGCGGACCGACGATGGACGGGACCACCCACCCGGCGGCGAAGGCGGCCATGATGGCGGCCCGCAACCGCTCGGGATAGGCCCTCCCCACGACGACGTACAAGGCGACGATCACGAGCCCGCCGCCGAGCCCCTGCACGGCCCGCCCGAGAATGAACACCCACATCACCTGGGCGGTCCCGGCGACCACCAGCCCCGCCGCGAACGCCCCGATCCCGGCGGTCAGCGCCCCGAGCGGCCCCTTCCGGTCGGCCCACTGCCCGGCCAGCACCATCCCGAACAGGCTGGTGGTGAAGTACCCGGAGAACGCGAACGCGTACAGCGCCACGCCGTCCAGCTCCCGCGCCGCGACCGGCATCGCCGTCCCCACGGCGGTGGCCTCGAACGCGATCAGCAGCACGACGGACACGATCCCGACACTGAGCGCCCGGTACGACCGCCCCAGCACACCGCCGTCCACCTCGGCGGCTTGGTCCAGGACAGCGGCGTCACGGGATTCGAGGGCACTCATGCTCGCCAGCGTAAGGCCCGTCACCGACATTGACCCCTGTCGAAAGCCGGGCCCGCCCTCGGACCTTGGTCGTACGCCCCGGTCCCCTTCCATGAACGCGGTGTGGCAGTCGCGTTGCACCCCCGGAGGCCCTCTTGAACCCTCCTCCCCCGCCCCCTACGTTCTAGGACAGCACCTCACCTTGGCCGTGTGCCCGAGTGGTTCAGGGACTCGCCTGCGCTGCATCCATCAGCGAGCTCCGCTCGCGGGGAGTCACGTGGGTCCGATCCCCACCACGGCCGACAGCACGACAACCGAACACGGCCGTGTGCCCGAGTGGTTTAGGGACTCGCCTGCAAAGCGAGTTACGTGGGTTCGATTCCCGCCACGGCCTCCAAAAGCTCGCCCCTGGCCCGTCGCTCATCGTTGGCCGGAGCCGGGGCGGCCCGGTCACGCGTCTGCTTCGCAGCATGCTCGTTGCGCAATGGAATTCCCGATGCGATCATGATCGTCGGCACGAGCGTTTCACCGCTCTGCTTTCAATCAACCACCGGTAGCGCACTCACGGTTGGGGTTGCGGTGGGGCAACGTCGCCATCCCCTCCCGCCGCCGGTCCGCACATCAGGAGAAATACATATGGCGGAGCTCACTCAATCCGAGCCGCGAGCACGAAAGTCGATGGCGCGAGCGTTCGCGATCGCGGGTCTGGCCGCGGCAGCCGTCACCGTCACGGCCCCGGCCGCGCTGGCCAGCGGCACGAGCCCCACGACGTACGGCTGTTACTCGACCTGGGGCAATACCGGGTCCAATGGACACTGCCAGTCGGTGACGCGTACCGGCGACTTCCAGAATTATGTCGACTGCAGCCTCTCGTCGGACGCGTCGATCTGGTACCTGTTCCACAAGGGCAACGCCAAGCCCACGTGGGGCTATGCGGAGTGCACTTTCTCCGCCAACAGGTCTTGGATCAACTTCAAGGTCGACTCGTAAGAGACGAAGCGAGATCAGCACTGTGGGGCGTCCCGGGTCGGGGCGCCCCACAGTGCGTCGCTCTCACGCACGCGGCGAGAATGAGGGGTCGCGTGCTTCGGCAGCAATTGCCCGGTCGCTACCTGCCTCGCGAAAACGCGCGCCGCACCCGGTTGAGGCGCCACGGAGTCAGTGCCATTGCGGCCCCGCCCACAAGCAGACTGGCCATGGCGAGGCTCCAGCAGGGAATCGAGTGGCCGGGCTGATCCGTCCAGTCCCACCACCTGAGGCGTCCTTGGCCGTCGGTCTGCCAGTACGTCAAGGGGAAGAGGGTGACGAGGGGAAGGATCCAGGAAAATCTCCATCCCCATGCCCGCCCGGACAGCAAGGCGAGACCGGCCCAGATGAGCAAGCCCCTCAGAAGCAGCAGAAGGGTGTTCGCGGAGCTGACGAGCGCCTCCGCGGCGACGAGCAGCACCGCCGATCCGGAGACGGCTGCGACGGGGTAGGAGATCTCGACTCGCCTGAAACCCTGTGCCGCCGCCTCCTCAAGAGAGTCCATGGCACTGCCGAGGCCGCCTACGGCGATGACGGCCAGAGCCAGGGGGATCTCGTGCCGCAGAGGGGTCTCGGAGGATCCGCCGCTGCTGAAGGGGAAAACGAGGCGGGCGGAGCCGAATGCCACATCACACGCGATCACTACGGCCCAGCCCACGACGACCCCGCGGAAGCGATGGGCCCGCAGGTAGCGGATCCAGGATTCTCGGAGATCAGTCACAGGGCGTGTCCTTGATCACCTTGATCCGCTTCTTCGCCCAGTTCTCCTGCGCCGGCTCCGGCCGCTTGATCAGCCTCGCGATGGCCTTCTGGTCGACGCCGGGAGGTCCTCCGTGGATGTCGGAGGGCTGTCCGGCGCCTGAAATCCGGGCTGCGAGCCATGAGTCCAACTCGAAGTACGCCATCATCCTCCGGTCCTCGGCGCCGCTGTCCGACGCTTGGCAGAAGGGCGGGGTGGACGCCCGCGAGACCGCGATGGACATGCTGTCGGCCACCTCCCACATGGACCCCTCGAAGATCGAGAAGTCGATGTCCTGCCCCTTACCGCCCCGCAGGCCCTGTTCGTGGAACTCGGAGGGGGATGTGATGACGGCAGGCAGTGCGGACACGCGTGCCGCCATGGCCTCAAGTCGCGGCAGATACTTCCGCTCTTCGGGCCATACGCAGATCTTCGGCTCGGTACGGGTACACGTCGGAGAACCTGGCTCCGCCCGCGCTGTCTGCACGGGTCCTGCCGTGAGCACGCCTGCCAGACAGGCGAGGGCCAGCACCGAGGTGCCGATGGCCGGGAGCCTGGCGATCAGCGTTCCACGTGCGCCGATGTATCCAGGCAGCGTTCGTGGCGTGAGGACGGCGACGGCCACCGCGGAGAGTGCCAGACCCCATCGAACGGCAAGTCGCCCAGGGGACACTTCTACGTCAGGGGCGCCGGAGAGCACGAACAGACCGGCCTTCGACGGGCCGCCGTTCATGGTCACCACCAGGAAGCAGGCGAGACCGGAGATGACCGGAGTGGCGAAAGCGGACGGGAACCAGCGCCCGGCGAGGTGGCCGAGGGCGATGCACACGACGATGAGCGCACCTCCCAGCAGCAGGTAGCCGGGCCAGAGGAAACCGGGGCCGGCGTCGTGATAACTGACTGCCGCGGCAACCGCGGCGCCCACGGCATAGGCAGCGCCGCCGTAGACGGCGACTGCCGCGATGTGCGTTCCCTCGACCTGCCATCTCGGCCTGGTACCCGCGATGTGCTGGTCCTCGAAGCCGAGTCGATGGATCCGGCCGGAGGCCCAGGCAGCGTAGGCCGCGAGGAAAGGGCCGAGGTAGAAGGCGGGTACCTGGGCCGCCGCGCTGGCTTGCGGCCAGACGCCGATCCACCACTGAGCCCGTCCAAAAAGAACCGCCATGTCCAGGGCGACGAGGACGGGGAACCACCATCGCAGGGGAGAGCGTCGCAACTCCATCACGAGTATCCGCATTAGAAGGCCTCCCCCTGCCCGGACAAGGACGCCATGTAACCGCGCTCCAACGGGCTGTCGCCCGCGACTCCCGACCGGGTGTTGCCCGCGAGATCATCGGGCGTTCCACGGAAGAGAAACCTTCCGGACTGCATGACGACGACCTGGTCGCAGACAGCGGCCACGTCTTCGACGAGATGGGTGCTCAGAACGATCGCCGAACCCGTCAGCGATCTGATCAGCTCGCGGAACTGCAAGCGTTGCGCGGGATCCAGGCCGACGGTCGGCTCGTCCAGGAGCAGAAGCCTGGGTGAGCCGACGATTGCCGCGGCAATTCCCGCACGGCGCAGCATACCGCCGGAGAGGGACTTCATCTTGTCCTGCGCTCGATCGTCGAGAAGGACGGAAGCGATTGCCCGACTCGCCGCGCTGTGAGCCTCACCGTCAGGAACCCCACGCAGCCATGCGCTGTATCTGACGAAATCGTAGACGGAAAAGGATGGGTAGTATCCGAATTCCTGGGGCAGATAGCCGACCATCGGGCGAGCCGCCCTCGCCGACCGCTCTGAATGCACCCTGTTGCCGCAGATTTCCAGGGTCCCCTCCTGGGGAGGCGCGACCGTGGCAAGAGTGCGGAGAAGTGTCGTCTTTCCCGCGCCGTTGGGACCCAGAAGTCCGTAGACTCCCACACCCAGGTTCCAGTCGAGTCCGGTGATCACCTGGTGACGGCCGTATCCCTGAGCGATTCCCGACAGCGAAGCGATCGGTTCCACGTTGTTCCTTTCACACACGTGATCGGGTGTCACCGGGGGCGGCACCCGATCACGTCACCTCCAACTGCCGAGGTACCTCAGGCCGTGAACATGATGTAGGACTTCTTGATGTCGAACGTGCACTCGACTCCGCCCCACTTCGAGTCCGACTCCCCGTACTCGAAGACCGTCCAGATCGAGTCCTCATTACCGAAAGTGCACACGCCGCGGTTCTTGTACTGGCCGGCATGGGTCACCTTGACGCAGTGGCCCACCGATCCGGTGCTTCCCCAAGTCGAGTAGCAGCCGTTGAGCTTGGCACTCGTGCCGCTCGCCATCGCGGACGGCGCCGCCAGGGTGACGGCCGCGAGGGCCGCGCCCGTGAGCGCGGCGACGCGCGCTATGGTGTTTCGTGCCCGTCTTGTGGGCTGAGTGTGCTCCGTCATCACTGTCTCCTCCTGATGTGCAGAACGATGACGGGGGTGGGGCCGCAGCGTTGCCCCGCTGCGGCCCCAACCATGCTGCCCCGTCGTCGCATTCGGATGCGATGGCTTGATTCAAACGCCTTTCGCCCGTTGGCATGATCATACTCAAGTTTGGATCTTGCCAAGCACCGTACGAAAGGTGGCATTTTGCCCCGGTTGCCTAGTCAGGCGCACGGGCTCGGCTGGGCATGCATGGTCAGGTATCGCCTGGAAGATGGCCTGGTCCCGATGCTCCTTCAGTAACTCCGCCGCCCGTCAAGGGGTTTGCAGGCCATCTTCCTCAGGGCTGTTGTTCAGGGCTGCTGTCGAGCCCCTGGCCAGGGGCGATCTCCCAGCCCCGGTCGCCCGCCTGGTCCACGCCGACTGTCGTTCCGCAACTCCGGTGACGGTCCGGGCCTAGAAGGCTCCGCCCGTCTCGTCCTGGAAGAGTTCCGTCCAGTAGGTGGCCGTCGGGTCGACGGATTCCAGGGTGTGGAGCAGGGCGGCGATCAGGTCGTCGTAGGCCTGGGTGGTGAGTTCGTGGTTCAGGTGGGCGTCGATGGTGCGCTGGTGGTGGAGGAGCCAGAGGGTGAAGGCCAGGGTGGAGACGTCGGTGTTGAGGGGGTGGAGGGAGGCGTCCGGCTCGCTGTAGGTGAGGACCGTGCCGGTTCTGCCGTCGAGCACCAGGGTGTTGGCCTCCGGGAGGTGGCCCAGGTGGATCAGGTGGTCGCAGTGGGGCGGGAGGTCGGCGGCGTGGTGGTCCGCGTAGTACTCGCGCAGGGTCGGCAGCGGGGCGTCCGTGTCGGTGTGTAAGAGGACCGCCTCCTCCGGCAGGCCCGTCTCGGTCAGGAAGCGGCGGGTCGGCTCGTGGGTGAGCGTGGGCGGGAAGTCGACCTCCTCGAAGCGGGAGACGCGGCCGTGGCCGAACTCCTGGTCCAGGACCCGGGCGGGGAGGTCCAGGGTGAGGCCGGACGCCGTGCCGGGGCCGGCGGTCAGGGCGAGGGGGCGGATCAGGGCCGCGGCCTTCCAGTACGGCGGGACCCTGCCGTCCGTGTCCCGGGCGAAGAGGTCGAGGAGGCGGCGGGAGGCCTCGGCTGCCGTGGCGGGGCCGTACTGCCCGGACAGTTCCGCGAATCGGCCGCGTAGGCCCGCCATCTCCTCGGTGACGGCGGCGAAGCGCAGCAGTGTGGCGAGGGAGGGGGCGAAGGGGCGTATGCGGGAGGGGGCGAGGAGGTGGGCCGTGGTCAGTTCGCCCGTGGTCCCGTCCAGCAGGATCGACGCCCGCTCCAGGCCGGCGGGCGCCATGAGTTCGCCTATCACCAGACGGCCGCGCAACTCCTCGGCCACCCGGAGCGGGCCGCCTGCCGCGTCGGCCAGGGTGCGCAGGCCGTGGGTGCGCAGCGGGGAGAAGGTCAGCAGGTCGGTGCGGGCGGGCAGGCCCGGGCCCGTGAGCAGGCCCCGGGTCGGCGCGTGCGTGACGTGGCGGTCCAGCTCCGCCTCCGTCAGCGTGATCGCCGCGGCTGCTGCGTCGGTCGTGCTCATCGCTCCCCCGCGGTCCTTCCGTGCGTCGTGGGCGGGCGGGAACTCCGTGGAGTCCCACCGCTTCGCACAGTACGCCGCCCCACTGACAACGGCCCTCGGGAGCGGGAACGCGGGGTTACGTGAAGTAGATGCCGCCCAGCACGACGGCCAGGGCCGCCACCAGGAACAGGGCGATCCAGAGGGCGAACTTGCCGAGGCTCGGGGCCGGTTCGTAGCGAGCCTCGGAGGGGGTCTGGGAAAAAGGGTCGTCGCTCGGGCGCTCGGTCATCGGTCGGTCACCACCGCCGCCTGGGGGCGGATCGGGAGGCGGTTGACCGGGCGGCCGGTGGCGGCGCGGACGGCGGAGGCGATCGCCGCGGGGGCCGTGACGACCGGGACCGCGCTGACGGACTTGGCGCCGAAGGGGGCCACCACATCCCGTTCCTCGACCAGTCTGACGATCCGGATGTCCGGGGCGTCCAGGGCGGTCGGCAGCGCGTAGCCGGTCAGGTCGGGGTGGCGGACCAGGCCGCGCGGAGTGCGCAGGTTCTCGGTGAGGGCGATGCCGACGCCCTGGGTGACGCCCGCCTCGATCCGGGCCGTGAGCTGTACGGGGTTCAGCACCCGGCCGACGTCCTGGGCGACCGCCAGCTCGACCACCCGGACCGAGCCCAGCTCGATGTCGACGTCCACCACCGCGCGGATCGCGCAGAAGGCCAGCCCCACGAAGGCGTCACCCTGCCCGGCGCCGTCCAGCGGCTCGGTGGGGTGCGGGCGGCACTGCGCGGTGGCCCACAGCTCCTTGCCCTCCAGCGTCTCCGCGACGGTGGTCGACAGGACGCCGTCGTACGAGGTGATCTTGCCGTCGGTGATCTGGAGCAGCTCGGTGGACATGCCGAACTTGTGTGCCAGCGGCTGGAGGAGCTGGTGCCGGACCATCTTGGCCGCGCGCTCCACGGCACCGCCCGACACCCAGGTGTGCCGGCCCCGGCAGCCGGCGCCGGCCGGCGGCTGGTCGGTGTCGACGGGGGCGACGTGGACCTCGTCGATGCCCAGGGTCTCCTGGACGATCTGCCGGGCCAGGGTGGTGAAGCCCTGCCCGGTCTCGACGGCCGCGCACAGTACGGTCGCGACGCCGTCGTGGACCTTGACGGTGGCGGTGGACACCTCGTCGGCGCCCTCCGCGCCGAGCATGTGCACCATGCCCAGGCCGTAGCCGACGCCCCGGCGGACCGCGCCCGGCTCGCCCGCGCCCTCGGGGCCGCCGGGCAGCAGCCAGTCCTCCTCGGGGGTGTCCTTGGGCAGCTCCGGGAGGGGGAAGTCCCGTACCGCCTGGAGGAGTTCGGCGACCGGGGCGGGGCAGGTCACCGTCTGGCCGATGGGCAGCACGTCACCGGTGGCGAGGACGTTGCGCAGCCGCAGCTCGGCCGGGTCCTCGCCGAGTTTCCTGGCCAGCTTGTCCATCTGGGCCTCGTAGGCGGCACAGACCTGCATGGCGCCCTCGCCGCGCACGTGCCCGGAGGGCGGGTTGTTGGTGCGGACGGCCCAGCCCTCGATGAAGGCGTTCGGGACGACGTACGGCCCGCACGCGAAGGAGACGGCGGCGGCCAGCGCGTCGGCGGAGGTGTCGGCGTAGGCGCCCGCGTCGAGCAGGATCTGCGCCTCGACCTTGACGAGCCGGCCCTCGGCGTCGGCGTGGTGGCGGTAGCGCAGCAGGGTGGGGTGGCGGTGGGCGTGGCCGAGGAAGGACTCCTCGCGCGTGGCGGTCAGTTTGACCGGGCAGCCGGTCGTCAGCGCGAGCAGGCCGAGCGGCAGCTGGAAGCCCTGGTCCTCGCGGTCGGCGGTGGCCCCCGGCACCCCGGTGACCACGATCTTCACCCGGTCCGGGGACAGGCCGTAGCAGGCCGCGGCGGCGTTGCGGTCGGCGTGCGGGTCGGTGGAGGCCAGGTACAGCTCCACGCCGCCGTCCGGGCGGGGTACGGCGAGACCGGCCTCGGCGCCGATGGGTGCCGGGTCCTGACGGCCGATGCGGTACAGCCCCTCGACCACGACCTCGCCGACCGCCTCCGGGTCGCCGTGGTGCAGCGGGATGTGCCGGATCAGGTTGCCGTCGGGGTGCAGGGGCTCGGCCTCGAAGGCCTGCTCGGGGTCGGTGACCGGGTCGAGGATCTCGTACTCGACGATGACGGCGGCGGCGGCCAGCCGCGCGGTGTCGGGGTGGTCGGCGGCGACGGCCGCGATGGGCTCGCCGTGGTGCCGTACGACCTCGGAGGCGAAGACCGGACGGTCGGGGACGCCGCGGCCGTGGCGGGGACTGCCGGGGACGTCCTCGTGGGTGACGACGGCCCGGACGCCGGGCATCTCGCGCGCGTGGGTGGTGTCGATGGAGACGATGCGCGCGTGCGCGTGCGGGGAGCGCAGGACGGCCGCCCAGAGCAGGCCCTCGGCCCACAGGTCGGCGGCGTACGGGAAGGTGCCCTCGGTCTTGGCGCGGGCGTCGGCGTGCGGCAGGGAGGCGCCGAGGCCGTGCGGCGGCGGCTCGGCGGCGGGGGTGGGTTCCGCCGCGGAGGCCGCGGTGGTCGCGGACGTCGTGGTGCCGGCCTCGTTGCTCACGCCTGGCCTCCGTCCTGGCCGAAGTGCGGGTCGTGCGGGCCCTGTTCGGGCAGGCCGGGGGTCCCGTAGGGGTCGGGTGCGGCGCCGTAGGGGGCGGTCGGGTCCTCGTAGGCGCCGGGTGTCTCGAACGCCGACGGGTGGACGCCGCCGGAGCCGGGGGCCGCCTGGTGCGGGATGCGCGGCTCGTCCGCTTCGGCGTCGGCGCCGGTGTGCGCGGACTCGCGTTCGGCGACGACCTCCTTGACGGCGTCCAGGACGCCCCGGTAGCCCGAGCACCGGCACAGGTTGCCGCACAGGGCCTGCCGGGTCTCCAGCTCGGTCGGCGCCGGGTTGCCCTCCAGCAGGTCGTGCACGGTCATCGCCATGCCCGGCACGCAGAAGCCGCACTGCACCGCGCCGCACCGGGCGAGGGCGCGCTGCACGTCGGAGGGCTGTCCGTCGGCGGCGAGGCCCTCGACGGTGCGCACCTCGCTGCCGGCCGCGGTGACCGCCGGGACCAGGCAGGACGCCACGAGTCGGCCGTCGACCTGGACGTTGCAGGCTCCGCACTCGCCCTGCGAGCAGCCGTCCTTGGCGCCCGCGAGACCGAGCCGCTCGCGCAGCACGTACAGCAGCGACTCGCCGATCCAGGCGTCGGTGACGGGCCGGTCGGTGCCGTTGACCCGCAGGACGTAGGAGGCGAGGGGGTGGTCGTCGTGCGGGGCGACGGCTGCCTCGGGCGCGCTGTCGGGCGTGTCGCCGTCCGCCTCGGCGGGGTCGGCGGGTGCGTCCTGCGCGTCGGGCGTGACGGGCGCGTCAGGCGTGACGGGCTCCGTGGGGGCCTCCGGCACCTCGGCCGGTTCCGCGGGACCGGCACCGTCCTCCGGGCCGTCAGCGGGGCGTTCAACGACCTCCCCGGCACCATGCGCCTCCGGGACGCCGTGCACCTCGGTGCCGCCGTGCGCCTCCGGGACGCCGTGGTCCTCCGGGACGCCATGGTCCTCCGGGTCCGGGCGTACGGCCGCCTCGGTCTCGTGCGCGGCGGCGGGCGCGGCGTGTTCGCCCGGTACGGCGGCGGGCGCGGCTCCGTCCGGCGTGTCGCTCCGGCCCGCCTCCGCGGAGCCGGCGGACTTCGCGTGCCCGTCGGCCTCCCGCCCGTACGAGTCCTCCGCGCCGTACGCCTCCTCCGCGCCGTACGCCTCCTCCGGGTACGCCCCCTCCGTCCCGTACCCCGCCGCCGGCCCCGCCGGATGCGCGTCGGTGTGGACGGGCAGCGGCGTGCCGTGGGCCGGGGTGTGCGGGTCGGCTGGTCCGTCCCAGGCCGGGTCCGGGGTGGTCGTCGCCCAGGGGGCGGGCGCGCCGCCGGGCAGGGTGGCCGGAGGGGTGCCGCCGCCCCATTGCTCGACCAGCGCGGAGGTGGTGAACTCGCCCGATTCGTCCGGCAGCTCACCGCCGGCGACGGGGATGGACCACTGCCCGGTGACGTCGTGCCCGGGGGCGGCCGGCGCCGGGGGCTCCTCGTAGGTCCAGTGCTGGGTGGCGCCCGGGTGGTAGGTGAACCGGTCGTCGGCGCCGGGGGCCGGGGCCGTACCCGGGGTGTTCGGGTCGGGCCACTGGTCGCTCGCGGCGGCGCCGGTCCAGGCGCCGGGGTCGTCGGCGCCGGGGGCGACCGTGATCTGCGGCGGCACGTAGCCGTGACCGGGCGCGGCGAGCGGGCTGTCGCCGGACAGCAGCGCGTCGATGCCGCCCTCGGGGAGCTTGACGAAGGCGGTGGCGCCGTCGTCGTAGTCGCCCTTGGGCAGCGGGTCCCAGCGGCCGCCGCCCTGGGGCGTGCCCTCTCCGTGCTGGTCGTCGGTCACGACAGCGCCCTCCCCAGTGCTCGTCGGGCCAGGGCGGCGACGGTGCGCCGCAGGTGCAGTACGGCGGGCGGAAGCGGGGCCACCGACCCGTCGGGTTCCGGTGCCGGGTCGGGGATGCAGGCCGCGGCGACGTACTCGCCGAAGGCGCCGAGGGCCTCCGGGACCAGCGCGCGGTCGTTGTCCCAGTCGATGAGCCGCGCGACCCACTGCTCGGCCTCCAGGGGCCGAAGCGGCATCGGCGCTATGGCACCGACCGCGCAGCGCACCCCGCGCCGGGCCGGGTCGAGGACGACGGCCACGGAGGCGAGGGCGCGGCCGGGTCCGGTGCGGCCGGTCGCCTTGAGGAAGACCTGCGGGGCGTGCAGCAGCGGCACGCGCACGTAGCCGATGAGTTCGCCCGCGTTCAGCATCTCCACGCCGGCCAGCAGATGGGACACCGGGATCTCGCGGCGGGCGCCGCCCGGCCCGGCGATGACCAGCGTCGCCTCCAGGGCGGCGAGGACCGGCAGCGCGTCCCCGGTGGGGGCGGCGGAGGCGATGTTGCCGCCGAGGGTGCCGGCGTTGCGGATGTGCGGGGGGCCGGCCGCGCGCGCGGCGGCGGCGAGCGCCGGGATGAGGGCCGCGAAGTCGGGGCGGCCCATGCGCGCGTGGGTGAGCCCGGCGCCGAGCAGCGCGTGGCCGTCCTGGTACTGCCAGCCGCGGATCTCGCTGATCCGGCCGAGGCCCACCAGGGCGGCGGGCCTGAGCTGTCCGGAGTTGACGGCGGCCATGAGGTCGGTGCCGCCCGCGACCGGGACGGCGGCCGGCCTGGCGGCGAGGGCCGCCACCGCCTCGTCCAGCGTCGTGGGCAGCGTGACGGCCTGCGCCGCCTGCGGTGCGTGCGTGGTCAAACCGGCTGCCCCTTCCCGCTGCCCCACCTGGTCCCACCTGTGTGGCCGTACGGTACGTGCTCACAGGGCGGACGTGGCAACTCTGGCACATCTTCGCGGGGCCCGGACGCGGGGGTCCGCTAGGAGGCATTCGCCCACCTCATCGCGGACATGGTCCGTTTTCGGACACCCTCACCGATGCGCGCGGATTGCCACTCTTCGGTGGCAGTAGGGGATTTCGTCCCTTACCTGTTCGGGGGCGGCCCCTCGATCGGCCGGCCGAGCACCCCGGGCCGCCGCTGCCACGGCCGGGGCCCGGTGGGCGGCCGGTAGGCGACGCCGAGCGCGTCGAGGCGGCCGTAGTGGGCGGTCATCCGGCGGCTGAAGCCGGCGAAGTCCCGTGCGGCCGGGGCGGGCAGCGGGCTCCAGGCGACCTCGGCGAAGGCGGCGAGCCGGGGGAAGACCTGGTAGTCGACGCGCCCGGTGTCCTCCATGACCTCGGTCCACACGTTCGCCTGGGTGCCCAGGACGTGCGCGGCCTCCGCCTCGGTGAGGCCGTCCGGCACGGGTTCGAACCGGTAGACGTCCTCCAGGGTGCGCACGAACCCGATCGGCACCGGCTCGTCCTCGCCCGGCGCCTGACGGTGGTCCAGGTACACGTGCTGCTCGGGGCACATGACCACGTCGTGGCCGGCCCGCGCGGCGGCGACTCCCCCGCCGTAGCCGCGCCAGGAGGAGACGGCGGCGCCGGGGGCGAGACCGCCCTCCAGGATCTCGTCCCAGCCGATCAGACGCCGCCCGCGCGCGGTGAGCCACGCGTCGAAGTGCCCGATGAACCAGGACTGGAGTGCGTCCTCGTCGCGCAGCCCGAGATCCGCGACGCGCGTCTTGGCGGTGACCGACTCGGTCCACTGCTCCTTGCGGCACTCGTCCCCGCCGACGTGCACGAACTCCGACGGGAACAGCTCCAGCACCTCCTCGAACACGCCCTCGTAGAAGCGCAGGACGGTGTCGGTGGGTGCCAGGATGTTGGCCGAGATCCCCCAGGTGTCCCAGACGTCCAGGGCGGCGGTGTCGACGACGTCGGTGTTGCCGAGTTCCGGGTGGGCGGCGATGGCGGCCTGCGAGTGGCCGGGTACGTCGATCTCCGGGACGACGGTGATGTGCCGCTCGGCGGCGTAGGCGACGATCTCGCGGATGTCGTCCTGCGTGTAGTAGCCGCCGTGCGGCCTCTCGTCCCACAGCGGTGAGGCGCGGTGGCCGAGTTTCGTACGGGCCCGCCAGGCACCGGTCTGGGTGAGCCTCGGGTAGCGCTTGATCTCGACGCGCCAGCCCTGGTCGTCCGTCAGGTGGAAGTGGAAGACGTTGAGTTTGTGCGCGGCCATCAGGTCGAGGTAGCGCAGCACGCCCTCCTTGGGCATGAAGTGCCGGGCCACGTCCAGCATCAGGCCGCGCCAGCGGAACCGGGGCGCGTCCTCGACGGTGACGGCCGGCAGCTCCCAGTCCCGGCCGGGCCGTACCGGCGCCCGGCGGAACGCGTCGGGCCCGAGGAGCTGGCGCAGGGTCTGGGCGCCCCAGAAGACACCGGCCGCGCTGCCGCCCCGGATGCGCAGGGGGTGGGCGTCGAGGGCCAGCCGGTAGCCCTCGGGGGGCAGTTCGGGGTCGATGTCCAGCTCGATACGGTGCGGCCGGCCGGCGTCCTCGGGCAGCGCCAGCCCGGTCGCCGCGCCCACCGTGGCCCGCAGCCAGCGGGCGACGCCCTCGGTGCCGGGGCCGGCCACGAGGGCCGTGTCGGCGGGCAGCGGGACAGACCCGCCCGCCGCGTCCGGTACGACGCCCACCGGCGCCGGGATCACATCCACCATGGTCAGTCCTTAACCGCCCCGCCCAGTCCGGAGACCAGGCGGCGCTGTACGAGTACGAAGAAGACCAGCACCGGAACCGTCATCACGGTGGACGCGGCCATGACGCCGCCCCAGTCGGGATCGTCCGGCTTGTAGAAGACCAGCAGCGCCATCGGCAGGGTCGACTGCGAGGTGTCGCTGATGAGGAACGACTTGGCGAACAGGAAGTCGTTCCAGGCCGAGATGAACGAGAACACGCTCGTGGCCACGAGGCCGGGCAGGACGAGCGGGAAGAGGATCTGCCAGAGAAAGCGCGACCGGCTCGCCCCGTCGAGGTAGGCGGCCTCCTCCAGCGCCTCCGGGACCGCCTTCACGAACCCGCGCAGCATCCAGATCGCGAAGGGCAGCGAGAACGCGATGTGCGGCAGGATCAGCGAGCCCAGCGTGTTCAGCTGGCCGAAGTCCCGCATCAGGAAGAACAACGGGATGGTGAGCGCCTCCACCGGCACCATCTGGGCCACCAGGAACATGATGAGCAGCGTGGTCCGGAAGCGGAACCGGAACCGGGTGACGGCGGTCGCGGCGAGGAAGGCGATGAGCGCCGAGGCGATCACCACACTGCCCGCGACCACGAGGCTGTTGACGAAGTACCGCCCGAACTCCTGCTGCCCGAAGACCCGCCGGAAGGCCGCCAGGGTCGGCGAGAGCGTCCACGGGCGGGGCCGGTCGGACGCGATCTCCCCGGCCGGTTTGAAGGCGCTCAGCACCATCCAGTACAGCGGGAACGCCACCACGAGGGCGGTCAGCAGCGCGGTGCCCTCCGCGAGCAGCCGCCAGGGCCGCCTCACAGCTCCTCCCCCTGCCGGCGCAGCAGCCGCAGGTAGACCAGGGTCACGGCGAGCAGGAGCAGCAGCATCACCACGCCGATCGCCGAGCCGAGGCCGTACCGCGAGGAGGCGAACGCCTGCTGGTAGGCGTACACGTTGAGCACCAGGTTCTGGCCGGCGATGCCGCCGCCGTTCGTCATGACGTAGATCTGTGTGAACACCTTGAAGTCCCAGATGACCGACTGGATGGTGACGACGGTGAGGATCGGCCGGAGCATCGGCGCGAGCACCGAGCGCCAGATCCGCCAGTGCGAGGCGCCGTCCAGCGCGGCGGCCTCCAGCACCTCGGCGGGGACGGCGCGGATGCCGGCGTAGACGGTCACCATCACGAACGGGAAGGAGCACCAGACCACTTCGAGCAGGACGAGCAGGAAGGCGCTGTAGCGCCCGTACGTCCAGGAGTGGTCGCCCAGGCCGAACACCCGGTTGACGGGGCCGAAGTCGGGGTCGAACAGGAACAGCCAGACCGTGGACCCGGTGACCGCCGGAGTCGCCCAGGCGCCGAGCGCGGCCAGCATCAGCGCCAGCCGCGGCACGGCCCGTATCCGCGTGAGCAGTACGGCCAGCGCGCAGCCGACGGCCAGCGTGGAGCCCACGCAGGCGGCGGCGAACACCACGGTGGCCAGCAGCACCCGCCAGAACTCCCCGTCCGCGAACAGGTCCGCGTAGTTCCCGAACCCCCGGAAGACCGCCGGCTCCCCACCACTGACCTGGGCCTGCGTGTACCGGAACAGCGAGATCAGCCCGAGCTGGTAGACGGGGTAGACGAGCAGCGCCCCGAGCACGACAAGCGCGGGCGCCAGATAAAGCCAAGGCCCGGCCGAGCGCCGCCAGGGGCGCGGGGAACTGCGCGAGAAACCCCGACGCTCCCGCACCCGCACACGAGAGGCACCCCCCACCCCGGTGGGCGCGTTCACCCGGCGTCCCCGAACGCGGCGTTCATCTTCGCGGCGGCATCCCCAGCGGCAGCGTCCACGCTCTTCTTGCCGCTCACCACCTCCTGGAACATCGTCGGCAGCACCTGCGAGGAGTCGATCTGCGACCACGCGGCCGAGGCGGGTACGAACTTCGTGCCGGCGGCCAGCGTCCGTACGAACGGCTTCACGAACGGCTCCCGTTCGGCCGCCCGGGTGCGCACGTCCGTGAAGGTCGGCAGGAAGCCCATCGCGTCGAACAGCGCGGACTGCGTCTTCTTGCCGGCCAGCCGCTCCATCAGGTCGACGGCGAGCGTGCGGTGCCGGGTGGACTTCAGGACACCGATGTTGTTGCCGCCGGCGAACGCGGGGGCGACGGAGCCGTCGGCCACGCCGGGCAGCGGTACGACCGCGTACTTGCCCTTGACCTTGCCGGCCTCCACCGCCGCGTGGCTGAAGTCGCCGCCGATGGCCATGCCGGCCTTGCCCGCGGCGAACGCGGTCACCGTGTCGTTGCCCGTCATGCCGGCGCACTTGGCGGCGGGACAGTTGGCGTCGGTGAACAGGGACGTGTAGGCCTTGATGCCCTTGCGGGCGGCCGGGCTGTCGATGGCGGCGGCGTACGAGCCGCTCCTGCCGTCCGCGAGGTCGCCGCCGTCGGCCCAGACGAAGGGCATGGCGCCGTAGGTGTAGGCGCCGCCGACGGCCAGGCCGTACAGGTCCGGCCTGGCGGCGCGGACCGCGCGGGCCGTCGTGGCCAGCTCGGCCAGCGAGCGCGGTGGTTTCAGGCCGAGGTCCTTGAAGACGTCGGTGCGGTAGTACAGCGCGCGGACGCCGACGTAGAAGGGGGCGCCGTAGACCTTGCCGTCGACGGTGACGGACTGCCGGGCGGTCGGGTCGGTGCTCTTGGCCTCGGGCCAGGCGGAGAACTCCTTGGTGACGTCGAGGAGGCCGCCGTCGTGGACGTAGCCGGCGGTGTCGGTGTTGCCGTACTCGATGACGTCCGGCGCGGACGCCGGGTCGTTGAAGGCGGCCTTGACGCGCTGGGCGCGGGTCTCGACCGGGATGTACTCGACCTTGACCTCGGTGTCCCGGTGGGTCTTCTCGAAGGCGGCGACGACCGAGTCGACGACCTTCTTCTTCGGCTCGTTGCCGACCTCCTGGAAGAGCCACACCCGCAAGGTGCCGCTCGTGTCGTCCCGGTCGGAGGCGGAGTTGGAGGAGGACTGGGGGGCGCAGGCGGTCGCGACGGCGAGGGTGAGCAGGGTGGCGAGTGAGGCGCGTGAGGCGGACAGCTTCATGGGAGCGTTCCTCCGGAGTACGTGCGTTGCAACATATGCAATGACTGTTTCGCTCTGCACAACACCCTGGAGGCTATGGACTACATGAACATGCCGACAAGAGGTCTCCACCACTCTGTGACCGGAAAACGCACGAAGCCCCCGTGACCGCGTGCTGTCGCACACGGTCCGGGGGCCCCGGAAACTCTCGGCCCGGCGGGCCGGCCGCTACTTCTTGTCGCCGCCCTTGCCGCCCTTGCCCTTGTCGTCGCCGCCGCTGCCCATGGACTCGTAGATCTCCTTGCACATGGGGCACACCGGGTACTTCTTGGGATCGCGGCCCGGCACCCAGACCTTGCCGCACAGCGCCACGACGGGGGTGCCGTCGAGGGCGCTCGCCATGATCTTGTCCTTCTGGACGTAGTGGGCGAAGCGCTCGTGGTCGCCGTCGCCGTGGGACACCTGTGGCGTCGGCTCTACGAGGGTCCCCGTACCAGTCCCGCGCTCGGGCTCAAGAGTGCTCATACCGGCAAGGGTACTGAAGCGCACCCGCGTCAGTTGAGCGACGGGTCGTCCGGATACGTGGCCACCATCGCCAGGTCGCCCCGCTGACGGCGCAGCACCTCGCGCCACAGCCGCTCCGGAGCCGGCGAGGAGACGTCACCGGGCTCGGACTCGACCACGTACCAGGCGCCCTCGGTCAGTTCGTCCTCCAGCTGGCCCGGGCCCCAGCCCGCGTAACCGGCGAAGATCCGCAGGCTGCCGAGGGCGGAGGCGAGCAGCTCCGGCGGCGCCTCCAGGTCGACCAGGCCGATCGCGCCGTGCACCCGCCGCCAGCCGAGCGGGGTGTGGTCGCCGTCGCCGCCGCCCGGGATGACCGCCACGCCGAGGGCCGAGTCCAGCGAGACGGGACCGCCCTGGAAGACCACACCGGGCTCGCCGGCCAGCTCGGCCCAGCCCTCCAGGATGTCGCCGACGCCCACCGGGGTGGGCCGGTTGAGGACGACACCCAGGGAGCCCTCCTCGTCGTGGTCGAGGAGGAGCACCACCGCACGGTCGAAGTTCGGGTCCGCCAGGGCGGGCGTGGCCACGAGCAGCCGCCCTGTGAGCGAGGACACCTCCGTCATGCCAGACATGATCCCGCATCTTCCCTCCGCGTGGGGAGCCAATCGGAGGCGCCGGAGTGAAGGCAGCTCAGGGCGGCGACGGGGCGCCCCGGCGCGCGCCGGGGGCCGGTGACCCCGCGTGCCCGACGGCGAACGGTTCGTGTTGTGACACGGCTATGACGCGACCGGGCGGTACGCGGGCTTACGGCCCGGGGGTGATCGGCGATTACTCTGTCTTTCCGGCCCTTGCGCACTGTGACCGCGGCCGCCCCCCTGCCCACCTCATCGGAACGCGAGATTCATGACCGTCAACGACGATGTCCTGCTTGTCCACGGCGGAACCCCGCTGGAGGGCGAGATCCGTGTCCGCGGTGCGAAGAACCTCGTACCGAAGGCCATGGTCGCCGCCCTGCTGGGCAGCGAGCCGAGCCGACTGCGCAACGTCCCCGACATCCGTGACGTGCGGGTCGTGCGCGGCCTGCTCCAGTTGCACGGAGTGACGGTCCGTCCGGGTGAGGAGCCCGGCGAGCTGGTGCTCGACCCGACGCACGTCGAGAGCGCCAACGTGGCCGACATCGACGCCCACGCGGGCTCCAGCCGGATCCCGATCCTGTTCTGCGGGCCCCTGCTGCACCGCCTCGGGCACGCGTTCATCCCCGGCCTCGGCGGCTGTGACATCGGCGGCCGGCCCATCGACTTCCACTTCGACGTGCTGAGGCAGTTCGGCGCGGTCATCGAGAAGCGCGCGGACGGGCAGTACCTGGAGGCGCCGCAGCGGCTGCGCGGCACCAAGATCCGGCTGCCGTACCCGTCCGTCGGCGCGACCGAGCAGGTGCTGCTGACGGCCGTGCTGGCCGAGGGCGTCACCGAGCTGTCCAACGCGGCCGTCGAGCCGGAGATCGAGGACCTCATCTGCGTACTGCAGAAGATGGGCGCGATCATCGCGATGGACACCGACCGCACCATCCGCATCACCGGTGTGGACAAGCTCGGCGGCTACACCCACCGCGCGCTGTCGGACCGCCTGGAGGCCGCCTCCTGGGCCTCCGCGGCCCTGGCGACCAGCGGCAACATCTACGTCCGCGGCGCCCAGCAGCGCTCGATGATGACGTTCCTGAACACCTACCGGAAGGTGGGCGGTGCCTTCCAGATCGACGACGAGGGCATCCGGTTCTGGCACCCGGGCGGCCAGCTCAAGTCGATCGCGCTGGAGACGGACGTGCACCCCGGCTTCCAGACCGACTGGCAGCAGCCGCTGGTGGTGGCGCTGACGCAGGCCACGGGTCTGTCGATCGTGCACGAGACGGTGTACGAGTCCCGGCTCGGCTTCACCTCGGCGCTCAACCAGATGGGCGCGCACATCCAGCTCTACCGCGAGTGCCTGGGCGGCTCCGACTGCCGCTTCGGGCAGCGCAACTTCCTGCACTCGGCGGTCGTCTCCGGACCCACCAAGCTCCAGGGCGCCGACCTGGTCATCCCCGACCTGCGCGGCGGCTTCTCCTACCTGATCGCGGCCCTCGCCGCCGAGGGCACCTCCCGGGTCCACGGCATCGAACTGATCAACCGCGGCTACGAGAACTTCATGGAGAAGCTCGTGGAGCTGGGCGCGAAGGTGGAACTGCCGGGCAAGGCGCTCGGCTGACGCTCTCCTGCTCTTTCGGGGCTACGACGAAGGGGCGGCCCCTCCCGTGAAGGAGGGGCCGCCCCTTTGGCGTCGTCGTGTGTCACAACGCCTCGTACGCCGTCCCGTGGCGTACGGAAGGCAAGGTCACTTGCCCTTGGCGGCTTCCTTGAGCTTGGAGCCCGCGGTGACCTTCACGCTGAAGCCGGCGGGGATGTTGATGGGCTCGCCGGTCTGCGGGTTGCGCGCGGTACGAGCGGCACGGTGGGTGCGCTCGAAGGTCAGGAAGCCGGGGATGGTGACCTTCTCGTCGCCCTTGGCGACGATCTCGCCGACGGTCTCGGCGAACGCGGCCAGCACGGCGTCGGCGTCCTTGCGGGTCACCTCGGCGCGGTCGGCCAGCGCGGCCACCAGCTCACTGCGGTTCATGTTGTTACTCCCGTGTTTTTCTTGCCGTTGGGATGTGCCGCGCGGCGGATGCCGCCGGCGGCACTGCGATGCCGATGCGCTCGCGCCCTTGGGGGTGCCCCCGGGGACGGAGTCCCTGGAGGATCATCCTGCCCCTACCTGCGGCGGGAAAGCCAATCCGGCACCCGTAGGAGTCGTGAGAACACCCTGGGGAGTCACACGAAAAGCGCCCGCTCGGCCGTCACCCTAGAGGGCGCCCGGCATCAGGTGGTTCCACGACGCGCCGGTGCCGGGACCGCCGTGGTGATCCTCACAGCCTCGGCACCGGGCGGCACGTCGTGGTCGAGCCGCGGTCGGACGGCCCTCAGACCGTCGCCCCGGCCGCCTTCGCGGCCTCGCGGACCGCGCCGGCGACGGCGCCCGCGACCTTGTCGTTGAAGACGCTCGGAATGATGTAGTTGGGGTTCAGCTCGTCCTCGCTGACCACGTCCGCGAGGGCCTGCGCGGCGGCGAGCATCATCTCGGTGTTGACGGTGCGGGACTGGGCGTCCAGCAGGCCGCGGAAGACACCCGGGAAGACCAGCACGTTGTTGATCTGGTTCGGGAAGTCGGACCGGCCGGTGGCCACGACGGCCGCCGTCTGGCGGGCGACCGCGGGGTCGACCTCCGGGTCGGGGTTCGCGAGCGCGAACACGATGGCGCCCTCGGCCATGGCGGCCACGTCGTCGCCGTCCAGGACGTTCGGGGCCGAGACGCCGATGAACACGTCGGCGCCGCGCACGGCCTCCTTCAGGGTGCCGGTCAGCCCCTCGGGGTTGGTGTTGTCGGCGATCCAGCGCAGCGGCGAGTCGGCGGGGGCGTCCACCAGGTCCGCGCGGCCGGCGTGCACGACGCCGTGGATGTCGGCGACGACCGCGTTCTTCACCCCGGCGGCCAGCAGCAGCTTGAGGATGGCGGTGCCGGCCGCGCCCGCGCCGGACATGACGACCCGGATGTTCTCGATGGCCTTGGCGGTGACGCGCAGGGCGTTGGTCAGGGCCGCGAGGACGACGATCGCGGTGCCGTGCTGGTCGTCGTGGAAGACCGGGATGTCCAGGGCCTCGCGCAGCCGGGCCTCGATCTCGAAGCAGCGCGGCGCGGAGATGTCCTCCAGGTTGATGCCGGCGAACCCGGGGGCGATGGCCTTGACGATCTCCACGATCGCGTCGGTGTCCTGGGTGTCCAGGCACAGCGGCCAGGCGTCGATGCCGGCGAAGCGCTTGAAGAGGGCCGCCTTGCCCTCCATGACCGGCAGCGCGGCCTTGGGGCCGATGTTGCCGAGGCCGAGCACCGCGGAGCCGTCCGTCACGACCGCAACGGAGTTGCGCTTGATGGTGAGGCGGCGGGCGTCCTCGGGGTTGGCGGCGATCGCCATGCAGACGCGGGCCACACCGGGCGTGTAGACCATGGAGAGGTCGTCACGGTTGCGGATGGGGTGCTTGGACTGCATCTCGATCTTGCCGCCGAGGTGCATCAGGAACGTACGGTCGGAGACCTTGCCGAGCGTGACGCCCTCGATGCCGCGCAGCTTCTCCACGATCTCGTCGGCGTGGGCGGTCGAGGAGGCCGCGATGGTGACGTCGATACGGAGCTTCTCGTGCCCGGACGCGGTGACGTCGAGGCCGGTGACCGAGCCTCCGGAGGACTCCACGGCGGTGGTGAGCTGCGAGACGGCGGTTCCGCTCGCGGGCACCTCCAGCCGGATGGTCATCGAGTAGGAGACGCTGGGCGCCGTTGCCATGGCCGACTTCCTCTGCTTTCACCGTGTCGCGTGTTGTGCCGTCCGATCGTCGCACCTACCGATCAGTACGTGGTAGTCGCCCCGAAGTGCGGACACTTTTGGAAAACCACTTCCACCATACGAGATTCGATCAGGGGGTGGAAGGGGGGTGGAGAGCAAAGAAGGAGGCCCACGTCACATCCGTGACGTGGGCCTCCCACACGTTCATGACACCGACCCGCCATGCTCGCCTCGCGGCAAGTGGTCCCTCTGAGGGACGAAGGTTGGGCCCGGGGGCTTGGATCGGGCCGGTGCCACGACAAGGCTAACAAACGGATGCCGTACGGCCATTCCCGTCCGGGATGTTCCTCGGAAGTCGCTCCCGGGCCCCTCTTCCGGATCAGTCCCTCAGCAGGTCCGGCACCCCGGCCGCGTCCGGCTCGTCCCGCTCCCCGGAGACCACCGTGAGCTGCTGGGTAGCCCTGGTCAGCGCCACGTAGAGGACCCGCAGCCCGGCCGGCGACTCGTCGGCGATCTCCGCCGGCGAGACCACGACCGTCGCGTCGTACTCCAGACCCTTGGCCTCCAGGCTGCCGAGCGCCACCACCCGGTCGCCGAGCCCGGCCAGCCAGCGCCTGGCCTCCTCGCGCCGGTTCATCGCGACGACCACGCCGACCGTGCCGTCCACCCGCGCCAGCAGGTGTTCCGCCTCGGCGCGCACGGTGGCCTCCAGGGAGTCCCGTACGACGGCGAAGCGCGGCTCGACCCCGGTGGACCGTACGGCGGCGGGCGACTCGGAGCCGGGCATGGCGAGGGCGAGGACCCGGGCGGCCAGCTCGGCGATCTCGGCCGGGTTGCGGTAGTTCACGGTGAGCTGGAAGCGGCGCCGGGGCCGGGTGCCGAGGGCCTCGTCGCGGGCCTCGGCCGCCTCGTCCGGGTCGGACCAGGAGGACTGCGCCGGGTCGCCGACGACCGTCCAGGTGGCGTGCCGGCCACGCCGGCCGACCATGCGCCACTGCATCGGGGTGAGGTCCTGGGCCTCGTCCACGATGACGTGCGCGTACTCGGTGCGCTCCTGCGCGAGCCGCTCGGCCCGCTCCCGCTGCGTCTCCTCGCGCACCGGCATCAGCTCCTCCAGGCCGGTGAGCTGGTCCAGCGGGTCCAGCTCGCGCTTCCTGCGGGGGCGGGCCGGGGCGCCGAGGATCGCCTGGAGTTCGTCCAGCATCGCGATGTCGTGCACGGAGTGACCGTCGCGTCTGAGGGCGCGGGCGACCTTGCGGACCTCGCCGGGGTTGAGGACCCGGCGGGCCCAGCGGCCGAGCCGCCGCTCGTCGGCCATGGCGGCGAGCACCCCCCTGGGGGTCAGCTCGGGCCACCAGGCGTCGAGGAAGGAGAGGAAGGAGTCCTCGCTCGTGACGTCCTCGTCGAAGGAGGAGCGCAGCTCGGCGGCCAGCTCCGGGTCCGAGTGCCGGCCGGCCGCGCCGGAGCGCTCCCACAGCGCGTCCAGCAGCAGCTTGCGGGCGCGCGGGCGCAGCAGGTTCACGGGCGCGGTGCCGCCGAGGGCGGTACGGCGGACCCGCTCCAGGTCGGCCGCCTCCAGCTCCAGCCGGCGCCCGAAGGCGACGACCCGCAGCCGGGTGGGCGGACCCTGGACGCCCTCCCCCGGGGTCGCGGCACCGAGTTCCAGGGCGCCCCGGGCGGCCTTGCGCAGCACCTTCAGCATCCGGTGCGCGCCCTTGGCGCGGGCCACGGCCGGGGAGTCGTACAGGGTGGCCTCGGCGCCGTCGACCAGCGAGCCGATGGCGCGGATGGCGACCTGGCCCTCCTCGCCGAGCGAGGGCAGCACGCCCTCGGTGTAGGCGACGAGCAGCGGGGTCGGGGAGACGATGAGGATGCCGCCCGCGTAGCGTCTGCGGTCCTGGTAGAGCAGGTAGGCGGCGCGGTGCAGGGCGACGGCGGTCTTGCCGGTGCCGGGGCCGCCCTCCACATGGGTGACGGAGGCGGCGGGGGCGCGGATGACCAGGTCCTGTTCGGCCTGGATGGAGGACACGATGTCCCGCATGGTGTGGCTCCGGGCCTGGCCGAGGGCGGCCATGAGGGCGCCGTCGCCGACCACGGCCAGCTTCTCGCCGTCGAGGGAGGCGGTCAGCTCGGGCCGCATCAGGTCGTCCTCGACACCGAGCACCCGGCGCCCCTTGGAGCGGATCACCCGGCGCCGCACGACCCGCCCGGGATCCACGGGCGTGGCCCGGTAGAAGGGGGCGGCGGCGGGCGCGCGCCAGTCGATGACCAGCGGGGAGTAGTCCTCGTCGAGTACGCCGATCCGGCCGATGTGCAGCGTCTCGGCGATGTCGGCGGTGGCGTCCGCGCGCACCGCGCCGTCAGCGGGTTCTACGGCGGTGTAGGCGCCGTCGGGCCCCTTCTTGCCGTCCTTGCCGAGCAGCAGGTCGATCCGGCCGAAGAGGAAGTCCTCGAACTCGTTGTTGAGCCGGTTCAGATGGATGCCGGCCCGGAACACCTGCGCGTCCCGCTCGGCCAGCGCGCCCGGCGTGCCCACCTGGCCGCGCCGGGCCGCGTCGTTCATCAGGAACTCGGCCTCGTGGATCTTCTCCTCCAGCCGCCGGTAGACCCGGTCCAGGTGTACCTGTTCGACGCTGATCTCTCGGTCGCGGACGGAGTCGGGTGCGTCCTGTACCGAGCCGACCGCGGACTGCTGAACCTGAGCGGCCACCGGGCCCCCTTCTGACGTGCTGGGCAGCCGTCAACCGTACGCGAAGGGGACCCGGGAAGGCTACGTGACTAGGCGTTCACCTGGACCAGCTTCTTGCCCTCGAAGGTGACGACCTCGAAGTGGTCGATCTCGTCGGGCTGGAAGGCGGCGGCCCCGCCGATGTAGAGGGGCTTCCTGGACTCCGGTGTCGTGCCGTCCGGCAGGCCGTATCCCCAGTTCGGGACGGACCAGGAGGACATGGTGACGCGCTGCCCGTTCTTGGCGACCAGGACGAGGGAGCACTTCAGCGGGCCCTTGACGTTCTTCAGCTCCAGGACCGCCTGGGTGCCCCAGGCCTTCTGCGCCATGCCGACGGTCGCGCTGACGTGCGTGGCCGCGTCGGTGGCGGAGGCCTTGTCGGACATGGTCCGGAAGGTGTCCTGGGCGGGCGAGGCGGTGACCTGCGCACCGCCGTCGGAGCCGCCGCTGACCGCGATGGCGGCGAGCGGCCCGGCGATGATCAGCGCGGCGGCCGCGGCGATCATGTAGAAGCTCCGCCGGCGCTTGCGGGCGCGCTGCTCGCCGACCTCGTCGACCAGCTTCTCCACCAGCCGGGGGCTCGGCTTGGCCGACAGCGACTCGCCGATGGCCGGGACACTGCCGGAGCCCGGCAGATCGGCGAGCGCGGCGAGCATCGGCTCCATTCCGGCCAGCTCGTCCAGTTGCTGGGCGCACCATTCGCAGCCGGCCAGGTGGGCCTCGAAGGCGGTGGCCTCGGCGTCGTCCAGGATCCCGAGGGCGTAGGCGCCGACGGTCTCGTGCTCACTCGGCACCGAAGATCCCTGACTGGGGCTCATGGGCCCAGACATACCCGGCCCACCCGGGCCGAACCCCTGCATTCCCCCGTACCCGTTGCTCATCACGCCGTCACCCCCCGCTCCTCCAGTGCCAGCTTCATCGAACGCAGGGCGTAGAACACCCGGGAGCGGACCGTGCCGCTCGGTATGCCCAGCGTCTCGGCCGCCTCGTTGACCGTACGCCCCTTGAAGTACGTCTCGACCAGCACCTCCCGGTGGGCCGGGGTCAGGTCGTCGAGCGCGTCCGACAGCGTCATCAGCCACAGCGCCTTGTCGATCTCGTCCTCCGCGGGGATGACCTCCAGCGGCGACGGATCGACCTCCTGCGGCCGGGCCTGCCGGCTGCGGTGGCCGTCGATGACGATGCGGCGCGCGACCGTCACCAGCCAGGGGCGTACCGATCCGGTCGCCCGATTGAGCTGACCGGCGTTCTTCCAGGCACGGATGAGCGTTTCCTGTACGACGTCCTCGGCACGCTGCCGGTCGCCGGCCACCAGCCGCAGGACATACGCGAGCAAGGGCCCCGCGTGCTCCCGGTACAGGGCGCGCATCAGCTCCTCGTCAGGTTCCGAGGGCTGTGAGGACATGCGATGTCGGGCCCTCGATCCACGTTCATTGGCCACGGCCGCATCCTTGCGCACGCCCACCTCCGGTGTCCGGGGGTTCCCCCAGTCGGTCGCTCGCCCACGGGTACGGAAGGGGGGTGCGGGGTGTTCAACGAGAGACGGCAGTTTTCTGCGGGGTCATGTCACGAGCGGGACATCGCCGCACATTCCCCCCGCCCGACCTTCACGAATCCGACACATCGCCGAACTGGCGGGCGTATGCATGTAGTTGCCCCGGCAAACGGCCTAGGTGAATCCGGTGTAGCGCATGTCACTTCACCCGCCGCGAGGGCACAACCACCCGGAATGCTCCGTACCGAACAAGACGGGCCGGGGCCGTGGCGAGCCGGGGCCGTGGCGGACCGAGGCCCCTCACCCCCGGGCGTGCGCCGCCACCCGTCGCCGATGCCGTGCGACGCGCTCACGATTCCCGCAGACCTCACTGGAACACCAACGCCGGCGCCGCCCCCGGGAGGTGTCCAGATACACCAGCGGACAGTCCTCCCCTTCGCACACGCGTACGGCGGCCAGGGCGACGGGATCGGTGAGCAGCTCCACGGCGTCCCGAGCGACCACCGCGAGCAGCCCCGCGCACTCGACCGGCACCGCCAACTCCCGCACCAGGGTGCCGTCGTCGCGGAGTACGGCGCGGGGGGCGGGGGTGGCGGCGCGGGCGGCGTCGTTGAGCCGGGCGAGGGCACGGGGGCATGGCGCGGCGGTGTCGTCGGGGCGCAGGCTGACGCCCAGGTCCCGCCGCAGCCGCCTGAACTCCGGCAGCCACGAGGGGCCGACCCCCTCCAGCGACGTACCGGCCGGCACCAGCCCCGCCCCCACGATCCACGCCCGCAACGCCTCGACGGAGTCCAGCCGTTCGGCGGGGTGCGTGGTGGCGAGGAGATCCAGACAGATCCGCCCGGCGTCGAAGCGCGGCTCGAAGGGGGGCGTGGCCGTACCCAGTGCCATGCGCCTGTCACCGCCTAGCCAGGAACCGTCGGGGGACCATCCGGTCACTCCCCTCCACAGTGCCCGCCGGGCCGGGGCCCCGGAAGCCCTCGCGTCGGGATCGGGGCAGTGCGGCATCGACCGGTTCGGGGAACGGGTCGCGAGCCCGAGGCGATCAACCTCCCGGAGCCCCTGCCTACGGCACCCCGCACCGATACCGTTGCATCAGTCCTGTGCCTGGGAGGGAGCGACGTGGAACGCCGGGAGTTCATGCTCACCTCCAGCGGATACGCGCTGTCCGCACTCGGCCTGCCCGACATGGACGGCATCACCCGCCGGACCAGGACCGCTCTTCCCGGAGCCGTCCGCGTCGGCCGGGGCGAGGTGGCCGCCGTACGCCACATGGTCAAGGCCCTCGGCGACTCGGCATCCGAAGTCGGCGGAGGGCACGCCCGGCACCTGGCCGTCCGCTCCCTCACCCAGGACGTCGCCCCCTGGCTTGAGGGTCGCTACACCGAAGCCACCGGCCGTGATCTGTTCGCCGCGGCCTCCCAGCTCGTCCACCTCGCCGGCTGGATGGCACAGGACGAGGGCGACACCCCTGAACTCCGCGGGCTCGCCCAGCGCTACTACGCCCACTCCTTCCGCCTGGCCGCCGAGGCCGGCGATCCGGAGCTGTCGGCGACGGCTCTCCGTGGCCTCGCCGTGCAGTGCGTCGACCTCGGCTACCGGGCCGAGGCCGTCCAACTCGGCGAAGCCTGTGTGAACTACGGTCGGTACCTCGACAACCCGCGTGCCGTCGCCTACTACGAGGCCACCCTCGCCGACGCCGCCGCCCAAGACGACGACCGGCGCATGGCCACCAAGCACCTCGCCATGTCCGAGACCGCCATCGGCAAGCCGGCCACCGCGGACGGCGACTCCTGGGCCGCCCACTACTCCCCCGGCCGCTGGGCCCACGAGTCGGGCATGATCCTCTCCCGCCTCGGCGACCTCGACGCCGCCGAGGAACACCTCCATCTGGCCCTCGACATCCACGGCCTTGACCGTCGGCGCACCCGCGCCATCGTGCTGGCCGACCTGGGTGGCGTACGGCTGCGCCAAGGCGACGTCGACGGCGCCCTGGCCACCTGGCGCGACTTCCTCGACCACGCCGACGGCGTCCGCTCGGTCAAGGTCCAGGCCGCTTTACAGGACATGCGCGTCCGCCTACGCCGATACGGCGGGGTCCCGGAGGCCCAAGAGCTTCGCGAGCGGGCGACGCGGTTCGCTGTCTGATCCAGACGTCCTCCAAGCGTCGCTCGGACGTCAGTGAAGCGCCGTCACGTATTCGGCGAACGGAACGGCATGGGCAAGGGCGAGGCGTTGCCATTCCAGGTATGGAGCGATGTCTCCGGTGAACGGTTCTCGGTCACGGAGTGTGCCGTCGGACCGGAAGTGCAGGTGCACGATCCGCGCTTCGTCGAACATCCACCAGTCGGTCCCCGAGAGGGGCAGACCGTGGTCGTCCCGCGTCACGTCCAGGACGCGGATGTCCTCGCCGGCCGCGATGTTGCCGGGAATCCCCCATGCGAACTGATAGCGCTGGTAGTCCGTCAGCGGCTGTCGCACGATCCGGACCCGGCCGATCGTCCGCCCCGAGGCCACGAAGCCGCGCACGCGCTCATGCCATCGTGCGTTGTGGTCGGCAGGTTTCGGTTCCCCGCGTAGGAAGCGGGCGATGCTCCCCGCCTCGCGCGGCATGGTGTACGTCGGCTGGGCTTCGAAACGCCATGCCGACCGTTCGTATCCGTCGAACGTCCTGCGCCACTCGTCAGCGTCCATGGGCTTCAGTCTGCCGGTGAGCCGTGTCGGTTCGCTGCGAGACATCGAACTCCTTGTCCCGTCGCCCCCTTCGGGCTTGCCACGAGATATCCGGTTGGATCAGGCGAGCCGGTAGTCGGCGTGCGGAACGGCCAGCGACCACACGGCGGCGAATGCCTCCGCGCACAGCTTCACCGTCACCGGGTCGTCCGTGAATTCTTCGTCATCTACCGCTAGTTCCCCGTCCCCGCTGAAATGGTGGAAGACCACCGTGCCGCCGTCGAACAGCCAGAAGTCGTTCCCCGGCAATGCCAGCCCGGACGCCAGACGGCGGGGCAGCCAGCGGACCTGTTCGCCCGCCGCCACGGTCGGGTCGGTCAGATGGTGCTCGAACCTGATGTAGTCCGAGACCGGCTCCGACACGACGCGCGCCCTCCGTACCTCCACCCCCTGCCCCACCAGATCGGCGATCAGCCCTAGCCACGGCCGCCGGTCCGGGTCACTGTCCGCCGGGTCGTTCCGGACACCCTGCTGCCAGGCGCCGAACCGGGGATCGGAGCGCATGTACCCGTCACGCATCTCCAGGTGCACGGCGAGGTGGGTACAGCTTCGGAGCCGTTCCTCAAGCGTCGGTAAGGTCAATGCTGTTGACCTCCGGGTTGGTGTGGACGGTGGTGGGAGTAGCCATCTCAACGCAGTCGGTGGCTTCCTCCCTCGCGTTTACCGGTGATGGAGCAAAGACGATCGGTCCTGGTGGCTGTGTCCGGTCAGTGGGTTCAGCGTTGTCCGGGCCATGGGGGCTTCGCCGTGGATCGTGTCGGATGACCTGTGGGAGCGGATCGAGCTGCTCCTGCCCAAGTGGGAGAGGCGGTTCAGGTACCCGGGCCGCAAACCAGTTCCGGACCGACAGGTGCTGTGCGGGACCCTGTTCGTGCTGCACACCGGTATCCAGTGGGAACACCTGCCCCAGGAACTCGGCTTCGGGTCCGGTATGACGTACTGGCGCCGGCTGCGGGACTGGAACAAGGCCGGCATCCGGCAGCGGCTGCACGAGGTCCTGCTGGCCGAGCTGAATGCCGCCGCCCGCCTCGACTGGTCGCGGGCGGTCGTCGACTCCAGCCACGTCAGGGCGCCAAAAGGGGGCTCCACACGGGCCCGTCGCCAGTCGACCGGGGACGGGCCGGCTCCAAGCACCACCTGATCACCGACGGCCACGGCACCCCGCTCGCGGTCATCCTCACCGGCGGCAACCGCAACGACATCACCCAGCTCATACCCCTGCTCGACGCCGTCCCGCCAGTCCGCGGCAGACCCGGACAGCCCCGCCACAAGCCCCAGTCAGTCTTCACCGACCGAGGCAACGACCACGACGTCTACCGCGACCAGGTCCGGGCCCGCCGGATCCTCCCCGTCACCGCCCGACGCAGCACACCCCACGGCAGCGGCCCGGGCGTCTACCGGTGGGTGGTCGAGCGCACCCTCGCCTGGCTCCACGGCTTCAAACGACTCCGCATCTGCTGGGAACGACGGGCCGACATTCACCAAGCCTTCCTCAAGCTCGCCTGCTGCCTGATGACCCACCGCCAGATCAACTCATTGTGTTAGGTCTTCTAAGTCTGGATGGGACAGGCCAGCCCGGGCATCGAACGGTTCGGAGAGCAGGTCACGAGAGCGACCGACAGGTAGCAGGGCCGCTCCAGATAGATGCCGAGGGACACGTCCCCGCCGGAGGCTAACCGCTCGATAGCAGAGCCACCCAGTCTCGCCAGTCGGACAGGATCCCGTTCCTGATCCGTGGCAAACCGATGCGCGAACTCTCCCAACCGCTCCCCCATCCAGGCGGCGGCCTCCTTGGGCTCCCGCCAGGTGCCGCGTACCAGTGATGAGGGCTTGATCAGCCAGTACGCAGTTTCCAGAGGCGGCAGGTCGACGGTCGGGAACGCGGCGGCGACCTCTCGGTACCGCCGGAACAGCCGTTCAGCCGACGGGTCGTCGGTAACCCACGAGGGTGGAGGAACGGAATATGGGGGCCGCCGCAGGGCTTCATTGTCGAAGGCCTCCTTCGGCCCTGCCCATAGGTAGCCGTGGTGGTGCACCGGGGCTCTCGCTTCGAGGAGTGCGGGCCGGGCTCTGATACCCCCCAGGGCCCGGCCAAGTAGTGAGACTCAGACGCTCAGTCCGAACCGCGCCGGGTCGACCCCAGCGGCGGCCAGCTCTGCCGACGTGAACCTCAGCGGCTCCAGTTCCGGACGCTTGCTGTCGCCCAGCGCCCAGGCGTCCTCCCCGATCCGTGCAAGCACGAGGCACCCTTCGGTGCAGGGGCCGCCGCAGGCCTGGACGAACTCCACGGTGTTGATGTCGATGACGTACAGGTCGGTGGCCTCGCGCATGTGTGTCTCCTGGCGAATGTGAGGGGTGGAAGTGCTACCGCCTTGAACTACCGGTTGCCTGAACGGATCGACGCCCTCTTTCCGGCAACGGACTGGCAGGCCCAGGCATGTGCGTACACGACGGCACCGGCGCCCGTCGCACCGTGATGATGGATCTCCTCAGCCTCTTCCTCTGGCTGTATCGGCTCGCTGCAACGGCCGCAGATCACCGGGTATGAGGCGGGCGGTGTCGTCATGCGCCGACCATAGAGGTGGCGATTGTGGGCATGTGCGCTGATTGCGAGGGATTGTCAGTACGGTCAGTGTCAGTGCCGGATGTTGCTCAGGAGAGGGGGATTCCCGCCCTCGCACGGGCGATCAGGCGGTGCGCCCGATGGTCGAACACCGCCGACTCGCGCATCAGATCCCACACTTTGCGGTAGTACGTGACGTCGTCCACAGCGTCGAGCCACAGTTCGGCGTTCCACGTGTCCGCGACGACGAGCCGCTCGTCGATGAGCCAGAAGCCGTGCTTCGGCGAGAAGGGAGTGCGGGCGGCGAGCGGGATGATGCCAAGGGTGACAGTGTCCAAGCCGATGAATCCGCTCAGCCGGTTGAGCTGAGCGGCCATGGCTGAGGGAGAGCACCTGAAGACATGGAGGGCCGCCTCCCAGAGCAGCACGTGGAAGTGGCGCCCGGGGTCGTACACGGTCTCCTGACGCTTCATCCGGGCTCGTACGCCTTCTTCGATGTCACGCGGCGTACCAAGACAGTCGGAGACGTCGGTGAGAACGCCGCGAGCGTAATCCGGGGTCTGAAAGATGCCGGGGATGATTGCCGACTCGAAGATGTGGATTGTCTTCGCCTGCGCCTCTTGCAAAGCGTGCCCCGCTTGCACGGCTCGATGACCGGCGGCGAGTTGCCGCTTCCAGCTACGGTGCGCTGTCTCCAGCCGCCGAATTCCACTGACAGTGCGCCGCAACTCGTCTGTCACGTCGCGCTGCCCGGTGGCTTCGGCCCATGCCTCGACGTCCGCCGCCGTGGCCGTCTGTTTGCCGGTCTCCAGGCGGCTGACCTTAGACCGCTGCCAGCCGAGTCGCTGGGCGATCTCCTTGCCGTTCAGGCCAGCCTCGGTACGCAGCTCGCGCAGCCGCGCACCGAGGGTTTCTCGGGCCTGCTGGTAGTCGGTGCTCACACGGTCGAAGCTACCTGCGCGGCGAACTCATCACGCTTGATGGCGTAGTGCCAGGCCGCTTCCCTGATCTGGCAGAACCGCACGATGCGGTCGGGGTCCTCGACCAGTTCCGCCCCGAGGTATTCGTCATCGACGTCGAAGTGGAGGACCAGGGCGCGGCGGGCGTCAAAGAGCCAGAAGTCCACGGAGGGCAGTCGGAGCCTTTCGGCATCCGCTCGCCGTAGGTTCCTGATGTCCTCGCCAGCCTCATTGTTGCCGGCCGCGCTCGCGAGCAGGAAGAGCTGCTCCGGGGTGGGCGGAGTATCGACAACCCGTACCCGTTCGATCCGCTTACCCCGCGCCGTCTGAGTGCGGACGTTGGCGCACCACGGCCGCTGCGAATCGTCCGGCACCGTGCCCGTCTCCAGGAAGCTGCGGTACTTTTTGCCGATGCGGTCGGAGGCGTAGCCACTGCGCGTCTCCAGCCGCCAGGCCGAGTGCTCGAACGACTCGAAGTACGAGCCGAAGGTGTCATCGTCGATGAATCGCGCCACGTCGCCTACTCGGTCGGAGCGAACCGGGTGAGCAGGTCACGCGGAATACGCACGAACGACTCGCCATCGAGGACATTCTGTAGCTGGGCGATTTCCTCAGGGTCGTTGACCGTGTACCCCTGGACGACGATGTCCCCGGAGACAGTGTCCTCATACAGAGTGGGGCACTTCCCGTCGTCGCTGGTGGTGCCGAGCATACGTAGGTTCATGGCCATGGCCGTTCTCCCTCTCGTGCCGTGGACGGTGATCCTCAGGGTGCAGCGAATGGGGAGGATCCGCAGGAAGATTGCTGGAAGTTGCGCAACCGGTCATGGGTTGTGGTGTGAAGTGGGCGCCGTGCGGTGAGCGGTGCGGATCACCCGTCCCCGTCTCCGTGCTCCGAAGAGGCCGTAGCGTCCAGCGCCAGGCGGCACCCCCGTTTCACCACCGTCTGGATCAGCTCCGCAGCGCCCAGGGACGCGCGGAGGCGGGCCACGGCCGCTTCCACCGCGTGTTCGTCCCGGCCCGGGCCGGGGAGGGCGCGGAGCAGGGTGGGGCGGGAGACGACCCTGCCGGGGTGGTGGGCCAGGGTGCGCAGGAGGGAGGGACATGCCGGCCGGGGAGAGGGGTTTCAAGGTGCCGTCGAGCAGGGCCGCGTGGCCCCGGAGCTGGATGCGGTGACCGGCTACCGGGAGCGTGCGGGAGCGGCTCGGGAGTTCCTCGCAGAGGAGGTGGACCAAGGGGCCGAGGCCGTTCCGGTGGGGTGGCGTCAGGCCGTGGGCTTGGAGGGGGAAGGACGTCGCCGGGGCTGTGCAGAGCGGGAGGACGTCGTGGTCCAGGGTCGAGAGGAGGGCGGCGAGCAGGCCTCTCGTCTCCGCCCGGGCCAGCAGCGACGCCGCCGCCGGTGCGCTCGTGAAGGTCACGGCGTCCAGGCCTCGGGTGAGTGTCGCGTCCAGGAGGCGGTCCAGTGGAAGTGGAGTGATGTCCGGCGGGGCGGTGAACCGGCGGGCCGCCACGCCCTCCGCCGGCAGGGCCGGCCCGTGCAGGACAACCGCACCTCGTCGGCGCAGGAGCGCGTCCAGTTCGTCAGGACCAGTGGGGCCAGGACGGTCGGCCACGGCACTCTGCGCAGCGCCTTGAGGAGGAACGGGGAGAGCAGGACGAACCAGAGGTAGGCGCGGATGTAGCAGAGGGGGCCCGCCAGTTCCGCGCTCCAGTCCTCGCCGAGGACGCCGTGCACGCCGCCGAGCCCCTCGGCGTACGGCGGGTCGCTCAGCGGCAGGAGCCAGAAGCCGAGGTGCAGCCACCACCAGCCGGGGTGGCCGTCGGCGTCCGGTCCCCAGCCCTGGAGCACCATGCCGGTCACGCCGACCGCGCCGAGCAGCCACAGCGGCGGCAGCGGCAGCGGCAGCGGCAGCGGCAGCGGCAGCCCATCAGGTGGTAGAAGACGACCTGGAAGAGGGCAACGGCGCGCAGGAAGTCGAAGTAGCGGTCCCGATTGCTCGATTGGCAGTGGCCCCTGCACCTGTGTCTTCGGGGCCGGGCCGATTCCCTGTGTGGTCATCCGACCCGCCCCCCCCGGCCGACACCGGCCGCGGCCCCGCCCCGGTGCCCGGCGGTGCGGCCAGTGTTCCCCGTCAGAGACGGCCTTGGGGAACATCGGTACAGCCGTTGGCGCTGAGATTGATCATGGGGTCTAGCTGCGGATCTCCGTGTTCGGGTGAGGCTGGGCCTGGAGACGGTCGCGGAGGTCGATCTCCTCGGGGGTGAGCGGGTCTTCTGACCGGCGGATGCGGACGTGCTTGGGCCGCAGCGGCGGGCCGTCATCCGCCGCAGCCTCCTCGACTTCGGCCAGCGCCCGGTAGAGCGAGGCGACCGAGGGGCTTTTGCCTGCGTTCTTCCCGGTCTTGATGATCAGCTTCTTCGCGATCTCGGGAATGGGGACGCCCTTGTCCTTGAGCGCGACGGCGAAGGTGAGCATGTCGTCGTCGATTACCTTCGGCCGTCCGCCGTGGTTGCCCTTGGCCGCTGCGGTGACCTGGCCTTCGAGTGTCTTCTCCCGGATGTAGTTGCGCTCGATCTGCCCGGCAACGGCGAGCACGGCGAAGAACATGGCGCCCATGCCGTTGGGGTCGTAGATGCCGGTGAGCGGGCCGGTGAGGAGTTCGAGCTGGATGCCGGCAGCCTGGAGTTCGGCGGACAGTGTCATCAGCTCGGCGGCGTTGCGCGCGAGCCGCTTGAGCTCGTGGACGGTGAGAATGACCGGCGTCTCGGGTGCGGCTTCTTTGAACTGGCGGGCTAGCGCGAGCGCCTTCTCCAGCTCGGGCCGCACCTTGATGCGGGTACTGATCTGCTCCTGGAAGACCTTGTGGCACTCCGCGCGGTGGAGGGCTTCGAGCTGGCTCGCCAGCTCCTGGCGGGCGGTCGAGGTACGGGCGTACCCGATCCTCACCAGCCGCTCGGTGCGGGGCGCGGGCACGAGACGGCGAGCGCGGGCCCCTGCTTCCACACGCGGCCGGGGAGCCGGTCGGCGGGCACGGGGATCTCCAGTTCCTCGCGGAGCGCGGGGACGAGGACGAAGCGCGGGGTGTGGTACTTCGCGGCGGTCTTCCCGCCCCGGGTGCGGCAGGCGCTGCCGGCGGGTGCGTCACAGTTCGGGCAGTCGTGACGCTCTACCGCCAATGCGGCCTGATCGGGCGTGAGGTCCATGGCGGCAGCCTCTCAGAAGTGCCTCGCACAACACGTCGGTTTCGAGAGGGCTTTTGCGAATGGCGACCTGCGGAGACGTGATCACTGCCGGGGCTCTCGCAGAACTCTCACAGATGTTCATTTGTGAGAATGCCGAGAAGTCGAACATGCAACCGGGCGGCGCCCGATCGGAGCCCCTTGCCGGGCGTCACGTCGCGGCGAGGACCAACCTGTGTGCTCAGGCGGGCTGACGGAGCGCGCTGACCAGTGCGCGCGGGTCGTCGGCGTGGAAGCGGATGGTGTGGGCCTCTTCCATTGCGCCGAGCGGGCGGGTAAAGGGGAGTGGCCGGTTCAGCTCCAGGGTCACCGAGGTCTGGCTGCCCACTATGAGGTCGAGCACCCCGTCCTCGGAAAGGGTGATCAGGCCGCCTTCGGGATAGCGCCGGTCGACCCGGACCGAGGCGACCGCGTCCGGCGGTACGGCGAAGTCGAAGAGGGCTCCGTAGCGGATCCGCAGAGAGCCGTCGGGGCGCACGACGTGCGGCCGGGTGACGCAGGCGGCGTGCAGGGCCAGCACGAGGACGACGCCGTACAGGTCGAGTACCAGGATCACCCGGTGGACCACCGGCCAAGGGATGAGGAAGGCCAGGACCACCGTCTCGATGACCATCACGAAGAGCAGCCCGTACATCATCGCGGTCTGGGGCCCGGTGTACGCGGCAGCGTGGTCCCCGGGGCGCACCCCGTGCGTGCCGCGCCGGACCCACCGCCCCAGGGAGGCGAGGGCGCGCAGTTCGTGGAGGACCAGGCGGCGGACCGGCACCGGCACCGCCTCCTGTACGGCAGCTCGCCGCGCCGCCCGGCGGTCTGCGCCACGGGCGCGCGCGGCGACATACAGCGAGCGCAGCACCCATGCCTCGAACAGCAGCACCACGAGCACCAGCGCCTCGGCGCCCGCCAGCGCCCAACCGGGCGGCCGGAGCCCAGCCACCAGGCAGGCCGCCAGGGCCAGTTCCCCCGGCAGTACGGCGGCGACCGCGACCCGCGCCGCCCGTACGCCCCTTGGTCGGCCGTTCATCCCCGGCCCCTCTCCATGAACGCGTCCATAAGTCGGCCCACGACTTCCGCTTGCGCGGGGGTGTACTCGGCGAGCAACGCCTCCTTGAACCCGGTCACGACCGCCCCGTCCTCGGGGATTGCGGCGAACAGCTCCTCGGGGACGGCTGCCATCAGGTCAGCTGCCAGAGGTGCGATCCGCGGATCGTCGGCGGGGGCTTCGGCGAGCGCGTCGAGGCGCTCATACAGTTCGACGACCGCGGGATCGGCGACCAATGTTCCGAGCAGCGCGAAAATCTCTTGGCTACCGGAGCTGGTGGCGTCCATCAGCGTGAGGTACTCGCGGTCCTTGGCCGCGCTCGGCGAGTCTGTCCTGGGGGCCTGTGCCAGCAGCGCGGCGAGGGCGGGTGAGACGGGCCCGGTCGCGCCGGGCGGCTCGGCGAGCAGGGCGCTGAGCCGGCAGCGGCGCTCCCGGATGTCGGCTTCCTGGCGGGCCAGGTCGGCGTCGAGTTCCTCTAACACCTCGGCCAGTTCGCGTCCGGCATCATCGGCGAGGGCGTCGCGCACTTCATCTAGGCTGAGGCCGAGTTCGGTGAGTCGGCGCACCCGGGCCAGCAGTACGGCGTCGCGGACGCTGTAGGCCCGATACCCATTGGGGCGCCGCTCCGGTTCCGGAAGCAGCCCGACATGGTGGTAGTGCCGGATCGCCCGGGTGGTAAGCCCCACGAGCGCGGCGATCTCTCCGATTCGCATGCCGCCAGTAGAAACCCTGCCGTTGCGTCAAGGTCAAGCGCTGAAAGTCTCGTCGGGCGCACAACGATTCGAGCGCGTCTACACACCGGAGTGATACGTCTTCGTCAGCGCACGTATCTGGCCAGAGTCCGCTCCCGCTACCCCTCGTCGTCCTCGTCGTCCTCGTCGAGTTCGACTGTGTCTGGGTCGCGAAGCGGGCGTAGGGCGCCGCCAGCCGGGGTCGAGGCGGTAAAGCTGTAGCGGCCCAGGACGTTGAGGTTGCGGTGCTTGAGCGGGGAGAGGCGGGCGATGTCCTCGTCCCGGATCCCGTGTCCCTCGGCACGGAGGTGTACGACGGCGGCGTCGATGTACCGGGTGGTCCAGAGCACCACGGCGTTGAGGACCAGGCCCAGTGAGCCGAGCTGGTCCTCCATCCCGTCCCGGTACGCCTGATGGATGGTGCCGCGCTTGCCGTGGCACACGTCGCGGGCCAGCTTGTGCCGGGACTCCTGCACCGTGAGCTGGCGGTTCATCTGGCGGCGGTAGGTGTCGTCGACCGGGTCGACGACGCGGAGCAGGTGCTCGGTCTTGGCGATCCGGCCGTATTCGGCGAATGCCTGCCCCAGCGGGGTCGGGTGGCCTTCGCGGCCGAACATCCGCAGCAGGTCGTAGGCGCGTACCTGATTGGTGACCAGGGAACCGGCGACCCGGAGGTGACATCCCTCCGGAGCCGGAGTTTCGAGAAGGTCTGGGTGCCGCTGTCCGGCATTCCCGGGCTCCGGGTCCCTGATGCCGGTTCGGGCCATACGGGTTGGGTGTTTTCAGGCCGGTTCTGCACGTGCGTACATCCCCCCACGGGACAGTTCCGGGCGCGCAGACGGACCCGGGTACCCGTCGACCGGACCAGGCCCCCACCCGGCCCGGGCGCCCCCCTCGTCACACTGTGCCCGGAAGCCAGAACCTAGCGTATTCGGGGGAGCCACGTCCGCCATGTCTCATATTTGCTTACTCATCATGTGATCATCCCTGGCTGGAATCCACCCACTCACAGGCCGCACCAGCCACTTCTCCGCGCGAGAGAGTTCGGCCGCCGCCCGGCGCAGCGCGTCCAGACCCGGATGTGCCAGCCCCTTGCGCCAGACCAGCGAGACGGGCGACAGCGGGACCGGGGCGACCAGCGGGCGGCGCACGGTGCGGGGCAGCGCCGGGAAGTCCACGACGGCCAGGACCGGGTTGCGGGTCTTGGCGATCATCCGCTCGAACTCCTCGTCCCCGACGGCCAGCGGCAGCGGCGCGGCCAAGCGGACACCGTGCTCCGCGAAGAGACCCCGGGCCAGGTCGGTCCACTCCGGTGTGCGCGGGTTGCCGGCGCCCGCGTAGACCTCCTCCCCGGCCAGCGCGCCCACCGGCACCTCCGGCAGGCCGGCCAGGGGGTGGTCCTCGGGCAGGACGACGGCCATCGGCTCGTACCGCACCGGCTGCTGCGCCAGACCGGCCCGCAGCGCCGGGTCCAGGCCGGCGAAGCGGCCGAAGGAGGCGTCCAGGCGGCCGGCCAGCAGCTCGCCCGCGGCTCCGGTCAGGCCGCTCTCGTAGCGGGCCATCAGCTCGCAGTCCGGGGCGAGTTCACGCGCCCGGTGCAGCACCCGGCGGCCGGTGGCCAGGCCAGGCGAGTTGAGGTCCACGAGCAGCGGGCGGGCCTGGCCGAACGCGGCGAGCAGATCGTCCTGGGCGGCCAGCACCCGCCGGGCGTGCGGCAGCAGCCGCTCGGCGTCGGCGGTCGGGGTCACCTGCCGGGTGGTGCGCACGAACAGCTCCACGCCCAACTCCCGCTCCAGCCGCCGCACATCACGGCTGAGCGCCTGCTGGGCGACGTACAGGCGGGCGGCGGCCCGGGTGAAGTGCAGTTCCTCGGCGACGGCGACGAAGGCGCGCAACAGCCGGGGGTCCAGGTGGGAGGGCGCGGGCATGGCGGCGAACGTACCGCATTCACAACGGCGGTGCGTCAATCGGCGCCGAGCAGGTGTTGGACCCGGTGACCGGCGCCGGGCGACCGTGGGCCCATGCCCCAGCAGACCTCACCGCGCCCCGCCGACCCCGCCCTCCGTACGACCGTCCCGGCAACCGAACCGACGGGCTACCGGCGCCTGTTCGCCCTGCCGGGCACCCGCGCCTTCACCGCCGGGAACCTGCTCGCGCGGCTGCCCGCCGGGATGTTCGGTGTGAGCGCGGTGGTGATGATCGCTGGGTCCCGGGGCTCGTACGCGCTCGCCGGTGCCGTCACCGCGACCGGTCTCGTCGCGACCGGCCTCGCCGGGCCGTGCATCGCCCGGCTCGTCGACCGGCACGGGCAGGCCCGCGTCGCCCTGCCCGCCACCGCGGTCGCGGTGCTCGGCAGCCTCGCGCTGCTGCTGTGCGTACGCTACGACGCCCCCGACTGGACCCTGTTCGCCGCCTACGCGGCCACCGCCGCGACTCCCAACACCGGCGGCATGTCCCGCGCCCGCTGGGCCCATCTGCTGCGCGACGACCCGGGCGCCCTGCACACCGCGAACTCCTTCGAACAGGCCGCCGACGAGCTGTGCTTCATGCTCGGACCGGTCCTCGCGTCCTTCCTGACCGGCACCTTCTTCCCGGAGGCCGGCACCCTCACCGGGGCGGTGCTGCTGCTGTCCGGGATGCTGCTCTTCACCGCCCAGCGGGCGACCGAGCCGCCGACACGGGCGCGCTCGAAGGCGCCGTCACCGCTGCGCGCCCCGGGCGTCCCGGCCCTGCTGGCCTGCTTCACGGCGACCGGCGCGGTGTTCGGCTCGATGGAGGTCGGCACCCTCGCCTACGCCGACGCGCAGGGGCACCGGGCGGCGGCCGGCGCGGTCCTCGCCCTCCAGGCGGCGGGCTCGTGCGCGGCGGGCCTGGTCTTCGGCACGCTACGGCGGGCCCGCCCCCGGCTGACCGTCTGCCTGACGGCGATGGCGGCGCTGATGACCCTGCCCTGGCTCGCCGCGCGCCTCACCGGCTCACTCCTGGCCTTGGCGGCGGCCCTCCTGGTGGCGGGCATGGCCACCGCGCCCACCATGGTCACGGCCATGACCCTGGTCCAGCACCGCACCCCACCCGACCGCCTCAACGAGGGCATGAGCCTGGTCGTGACCGCCCTCCTCACCGGCATCGCCCTCGGCTCGGCGACAGCCGGCTGGACCACCGACCACACCTCCCCCACCTGGACCTACGCCCTACCCCCCACGGCAGCCACCCTGGCCCTGGTCCTGGCAGCGCTGCAACCCGCCCCGTAAGGGGCGCGGGGAACTGCGCGACCAGCCACGACGCACCCGCAGCCGAGAACGCAACAACAACAGCCCCGCCGCTGAAAGCGACGGGGCTGTTGCCACATGGGGTCGAACCCCCGGAGGGGCCTGGTGGAGATGGCGGGAATCGAACCCGCGTCCAACGGTGCGGAATCAGGGCTTCTCCGTGTGCAGTCCGCTTCGCTTTTCTCGGCCCCGGAGATCACGCGGACAAGTCTCCGACGGGCTCAGTCACTGTGTGGTTTCCCTCTTCACCCCGTGACCGGGATCAAGGTTTAGTTCCCTAGCTGATGCCAGGATCCGGGTCGGGAACAGCCCCGGGCTGACACTTCGCAAGTCGCTACTTAGGCAGCGAGGGCGAAGGAATCGCGCTTGGTGTTGGCGATTATTTTTTTCGGCCGGTGGTTTACGAGATCATGGCCGCTTCCTCGACACGCTTCCCCTGCTTCGACAGCCGCTGTCGAAACCGATCATCCCCATGTTGTTTTTTCAAGGTGCGCACCGGCCGGAACCAGGTGCTGACGCCATCGTACGGGAACAACGCGGGCCGGTGCCAGCGCATTCCCCGGCGTCGGCGGCGTCGGCGGCTAGCCGCGCTGCTTGCGGCGGATCGCCGACATCGTGCGCTCCGCCTCGCGCCGGTCCTGCTTCTCCCGCAGGGTCTGGCGCTTGTCGTACTCCTTCTTGCCCCTGGCGAGCGCGATCTCGACCTTGGCCCGGCCGTCCTTGAAGTACAGGGCGAGGGGCACGATCGTGTGACCCGTCTCCTGGGACTTGGACTCCAGCTTGTCGATCTCCACGCGGTGCAGGAGCAGCTTCCGCTTGCGGCGGGCGCTGTGGTTGGTCCAGGTGCCCTGGCTGTACTCGGGGACGTGCACGTTGTGCAGCCACGCCTCGTGGCCGTCGAGCTGCACGAAGCCGTCGACCAGCGAGGCCCGCCCCTGGCGCAGCGACTTCACCTCGGTGCCCATGAGGACCAGTCCGGCCTCGTAGGTGTCGAGGATGTGGTAGTCGTGCCGCGCCTTCTTGTTCTGCGCGATCAGCTTGCGCCCTGTTTCCTTAGCCATAGTGCCGACCATTTTGGCACTACACCGGGGGTGCGGGTACAGCCGATTTCACGGGGCCGCGCGGGTCAGGACCGAGCGCCGAGGCCGGTGAGCACCGTCTCGGCCCGCTGGAGGGCGCCGGAGCCGGCCTCCAGGTCGGGGGTGATGCCCCGGCCGTCGACGGTGTGTCCCGAGGGGGTGCGGTAGTGGCCGACGGTCAGCTCGGCCACCGCGCCGTCGGGCAGCGCGGTCGGCATCTGGACGGAGCCCTTGCCGAAGGTGCGGGAGCCGACCACCACCGTGCGGCCCCGGTCCTGGAGGGCGCCGGTGAGCAGTTCGGCGGCGCTCATGGTGCCGCCGTCGACGAGGGCGACCAGCGGGCGGGTGGTGTCGCCGCCGGTGTCGGCGTGCAGGGCGCGCTGGGCGCCGTCGACGTCGTAGGTGGCGACCAGGCCGCCGTCCAGGAAGGCGGAGGCGGTGCCGACGGCCTCGGTGACCAGGCCGCCGGAGTTGCCCCGCAGGTCGAGGACGATCCCGGCGCCCGCGGGGGCCTCGCGCACGGCGGCCCGGACGGCGTCGGCGGCGCCCTTGGTGAACGCCGAGACCCGGATCAGGGTGACTCCGCCGGGCAGCCGGCCGGCGGTCACGGAGTCGGTGGACAGCTCGGTACGGCGCAGGGTCTCGGTCCACGCGCGGGTGCCGCGCTGGAGGCCGAGCGTGACCGTCGTACCGGCCGGGGCGGCCTCGGCGTCGCCGCGGAGTAAGGAGAGCACCTCGGTGACCGGGCGGCCGTCGACCCGGTCGCCGTCGACGCTGCGCAGCCGGTCGCCCTCGCGGATGCCGGCGGTGGCGGCGGGCGAGCCGGACCGCACCCGGGTCACCTCGACCCGGCCGTCGCGCTCGCGGCGGGCCCACAGTCCGACGCCGGTGTAGCGGCCGTCGAGGGCGTCCTGGAACTCCTCGAACTCGTCCTCGGAGTAGACGGCGGCCCAGCGGTCCCCGCTGCGGCTGACCGCGCGTTCGGCCGCCTCCGTGGGGGACTTGCCGTCGGCCGCCGCCTCGACGGCGGCCCTTCGCACCGACTCGTGCCGGGTGTCGGTGCCCCAGCCGTCCGCCGTGACCCGGCGCGCGGCCTGCTGCGACTCGGATGCCTCGGGCGACTCGGGCAGGGAGCCGGTGGCGGCGCCCGCGGCCAGGACGCCGGCGAAGAGGAAGGTCAGGGCGGCCCCGCGGCGGATGCGGCGGGGCGGACAGAACAGCTCTCGGCCCGGCATGGCCGTGAGTCTAGGACAACACGGGGGACCGTACGGACGCTTGACCGTACGGTCCCGGGGGGATGCGTCACACCTTCAGGTACTTGCGCAGCGCGAAGAACGCCGCAAGCGACGGCATCAGAACACTGGTGGCGAGGATCAGCGGGAGCTTGGTCAACACCGCGTCCCAGCCGACGAAGTTGATCAGCGTGAGCTTCTCGGACAGGGCCATGCCGTGGTCGATGGTGAAGTACCGCCCGGCGACCAGGAAGACACAGGCGACGCTGCCGCCGATCAGTCCGGCGACGGCCGCCTCGGCGATGAACGGCGCCTGGATGTAGAAGCCCGAGGCACCGACCAGGCGCATGATCCCAGTCTCGCGCCGGCGGCTGAACGCCGACACCCGCACGGTGTTGACGATCAGCAGCAGCGCGACCAGCAGCATCAGCGCCATCACCCCGAGCGCGGCCCGGTTCATCAGGTTCAGCAGCTGGAAGAGGTTGTCCAGGATGCCCTTCTGGTCCTGCACCGACTGCACGCCGTCACGGCCGTTGAACGCGGACGCGATCACCTGGTACTTCTGCGGGTCCTTGAGCTTGATCCGGTACGACTCCTGCATCTGGTCCGGCGTGAGCGAGCCGGCCAGCGGCGAGTTGCCGAACTGCTCCTTGTAGTGCTTGTACGCCTGGTCCTGGGACTCGTAGGTGACCGTCTCGACGACCGGCATCTTCTTCAGGTCGGCGAGGATCTGCTTCTTCTGGTCCTCGGTGACCGCGCCCTTGGCGCAGTGGACGTCCGAATCGGCATCGTGCTTGTTGCACAGGAAGATCGAGACGTTGACCTTGTCGTACCAGTAGCCCTTCATGGTGCTCACCTGGTCGCTCATCAGCAGGGAGCCGCCGAACAGCGCCAGGGACAGGGCTACGGAGACGATGACGGCGAAGGTCATCGTCAGATTGCGGCGGAGACCCACACCGATCTCCGACAGGACGAACTGGGCGCGCATGGCGTCTGGTCAAGCCTTTCCGTCGTGAACTTGCTTCAGTGCTGGTAGCCGTAGACGCCGCGGGCCTGGTCGCGGACGAGGCGGCCCTTCTCCAGCTCGATGACGCGCTTGCGCATCTGGTCCACGATGTTCTGGTCGTGCGTCGCCATGATGACGGTCGTGCCCGTCCGGTTGATCCGGTCGAGCAGCTTCATGATGCCGACGGAGGTCTGCGGGTCGAGGTTGCCGGTGGGCTCGTCGGCGATCAGCAGCTTGGGCCGGTTGACGAAGGCGCGCGCGATGGCGACGCGCTGCTGCTCGCCGCCGGACAGCTCGCCGGGCATCCGGTCCTCCTTGCCGCCGAGGCCGACGAGGTCGAGCACCTGCGGCACGGACTTGCGGGTCTCGCCGCGGGACTTGCCGATCACCTCCTGCGCGAAGGCCACGTTCTCCGCGACCGTCTTGTTCGGCAGCAGGCGGAAGTCCTGGAACACCGTCCCGAGCTGGCGGCGCATCTGCGGCACCTTCCAGTTGGAGAGGCGGGCGAGGTCCTTGCCCAGCACGTGCACCTGGCCGTGGCTGCACCGCTCCTCGCGGAGGACCAGCCGCAGGAAGGTGGACTTTCCGGAGCCGGAGGACCCCACGAGGAAGACGAACTCGCCCTTCTCCACCTCAAGGGAGACATCCCTCAGGGCGGGGCGGGTCTGCTTGGGGTAGACCTTGGAGACGTTGTCGAATCGGATCACGGATGCACCACGAGTCGCCGGGGGTAGATGAGCGTGACCATACGCGAACCGGGTGTGCAAGTGCAGTCGCGGGTTGAGGTTGGGCAATACTTGTGCGGTTTTGTACCCGCTCCTGATTTCCGCACCGGTCTTTCCGGGCCCCGCGCGGGCTCCGGTGGAACCTGGCACAGTGGAGGGGGGAACGTTCCCGTTTCCGTGAGCGTTGTAGTTCGTGAGCGGTGTAGGTGTGATGGCCGGTGCGAGGAGGGCGAGCGCATGACGTACGACCGGTTGGTGTGCGCGAACTGCGCGGCGCCCGTGAGCGAGGGCCGGTGCCCGGTGTGCCGGGCCAACCGTGCGCGCATGCAGCAGGAGGGCTTCCTGGGCGGGCTGAACCCGATGGCGCTCGTGGCGATGCTGGCGGTGCTGATCGCCGCGGTCGCGCTGCTGGCGCATCAGACCGCGTAACCGCGTAGGGACCCGCCCGAAGACGACCCGGCGGACAGCCGGAAGGGCCCGGAGCGGCATGCTCCGGGCCCTTCACCGTGCATCACGCGTGCGCTGCGTGACCGTGCGGCCACGCTCAGGCCGCGGCGCCGCCCCGGGCGCCGGCCAGACGCGGCAGCACCCGGAAGCCGATGCCGCCGGCGATCATCGTCGCGGCACCGATGAGCAGGAACGCGGTCTGCCCGGCACCGGTCTCGGCGAGCTGCTTGTCGCCGCCCTGGGCCGTGGTGTCGGAGCCCGTGTCGGTGATGACCGAGGAGCCCTCTTCCTGCGAGGCGTTGTCGTTGCCACCGTTGGGCGTGGTGTTGTTGCCGCCGTCGGTGGAGCCACCGCCGGACGCGTTGCCGCCACCGGTCGAGTGGCCGCCGGTGTCGCCGCCGGTGTTGCCGCCGCCGGTCGAGTTGCCACCGGTCGAGTTGCCGCCGGTCGAGTTCCCACCGTCGCCGCCGGTGTTGCCGGAGCCGCCGTCGGTGCCGGTGCCGCCGGTGTTGCCGGAGCCGCCGTCGGTGCCGGTGCCGCCGTCGGTGGTGGAGCCACCGTCCGTGCCACCGCTGGTGCCGGTGCTGCCGTCGGTCGTGGTGCCACCGTCTGTGCCGCCGTCGGTACCGGTGCTGCCGTCGGTCGTGGTGCCACCGTCCGTGCCGCCGTCGGTACCGGTGCTGCCGTCGGTCGTGGTGCCGGCGTCGGTGCCGCCGATGGTGACCGTGCCGCTGACACCGCCGTCCCCGCCGTCCGTGGTGGAGCCGCCGTCGGTGCCCTCGGTCACGCCCACGGAGGCGCCCGAGATGTCACCCTCGGTGCTGCCCTCGGTCGTGCCGTCGGTGTCCTTGCCGTCGGCGGTCACGCCGATGCTGATCGGACCGGCCTGGATGTTGGCGTCGAGTGCGGACGCCGCACCCGCGGCGGTCAGGGACGCACCGGCCGCGATCACGGCGCCCGCGGCTATCCGCGCGACCCGGATCCGCGTCTTCTTCGTCATGTGGTTGCTACCCCCAGTAGCTGATCGTCAGTGAGGCGGCGCGTGGGGCGGTGCCGTGATCGACGGAGGCAGCTGGTGACGCGTTACCGCGTCAGCTCGATCCCCCGGTTCACATGCGCCCCGAAGTACGCATGCCGCGCATCACCCTTCCGATTTTTCCCAGCAACGTCAAGGCCGTTGCGGGCGCAATGTCCACCGGAGGGGCGTTTGGGGGAAGTTGAAACCTGTGAGTGTGAGGTAAAACCCAGACATACGACAACTGCCGCCCCGGGGACGGCAGTTGTCATGTCGACAAAGTTACTTCTCCTGCTGCTTGCGCCAGCGAATGCCGGCCTCCAGGAACCCGTCGATCTCGCCGTTGAACACGGCCTCCGGGTTGCCGACCTCGAACTCGGTGCGCAGGTCCTTGACCATCTGGTAGGGGTGCAGCACGTAGGAACGCATCTGGTTGCCCCAGGAGTTGCCGCCGTCGCCCTTGAGGGCGTCCATCTTGGCCTGCTCCTCCTGCCGGCGCCGCTCCAGCAGCTTGGCCTGGAGGACGTTCATCGCGGTCGCCTTGTTCTGGATCTGCGAGCGCTCGTTCTGGCAGGAGACGACGATGCCGGTGGGCAGGTGAGTGAGGCGCACCGCGGAGTCGGTGGTGTTCACGCCCTGGCCGCCGGGGCCGGAGGACCGGTAGACGTCGACGCGCAGCTCGGACTCGTCGATCTCGACGTGGTCGGTCTGCTCGACCACGGGCAGCACCTCGACGCCGGCGAAGGAGGTCTGGCGGCGGCCCTGGTTGTCGTAGGGCGAGATGCGCACGAGGCGGTGGGTGCCCTGCTCGACGGAGAGGGTGCCGTAGGAGTACGGCGCCTGGACGGCGAAGGTGGTCGACTTGATGCCGGCCTCTTCGGCGTACGACGTCTCGTAGATCTCGGTCTTGTAGCCGCGCTGCTCGGCCCAGCGCAGGTACATGCGCTGGAGCTTCTCGGCGAAGTCGGCGGCGTCGACGCCGCCGGCCTCGGCGCGGATGTTGACGAGGGCCTCACGGGAGTCGTACTCGCCGGACAGGAGGGTGCGGACCTCCATCTCGTCGAGCGCCTTGCGCACGGAGGTCAGCTCGGACTCGGCCTCGGCGCGGGTGTCCGGGTCGTCCTCCTCCTCGGCCATCTCGAAGAGGACCGCGAGATCGTCGATCCGCCCGCGCAGCGCCTCCGCCTTCCTGACCTCGGCCTGGAGGTGGGAGAGCTTGCTGGTGATCTTCTGCGCCTCGTCCGGGTTGTCCCACAGGGACGGCGCGGCCGCCTGCTCCTCGAGCACGGCGATGTCTGCCCTCATCTTGTCGAGGTCCAGGACGGCCTCGATCGACTCCATGGTCGAGGAGAGGGACTTCAGCTCTTCGGATACATCGACGACTGCCACACCCCCAGCGTAACGGCTCCGCCGAGCGGGCCGGGCAGGGTACGGGGAGCCGCACGGCCACACACCCCCTCCGCCGGGGCGGAGCCGGGGCTCACCAGGGCCACTGTCCGGCCGACCGAGACGGGTGGGCGGGTGGGAAAGGACGGGAAGCGAGCCGACGGTGCGGCTGGGGTGGGGGCCAGTGGCGCCGGGGCCACTGTTCGGCCGACCGAGACGGGTGGGTGGGTGGGAGGAAAGGACGGGAAGCGAGCCGACGGTCCGCCGGGAAGGGAACCCCGCTGAGGCCGCCGGCCAGAGGCTACGGCGCCGACGTCGACCGGGTGCCGTGCGGCGGCTCGGTGTCGCCGTCCGCCGAGGCCCACCACGCGCCGACGCCCACGAGTGCCGCGACGACCACTCCGGCCACGCCCAGCGTGATCCGGCGCCGCCGCACCGTGGCACGGTGCCGTGCCGAGCCCGGCCGGGGCGCACCGGTGGCCCGAGGGGCGCGAGCCGTCCCGTGGGCGCCCCCCGCCAGCTCGTCCGGCGCCGGCACCCGCATCGAGGTGTGGGTGTCCCGGTTGGAGTCCGGCTTGGCCCCGGGGACCAGGGAGACGGCACCCCGGCGCCGTACCGGCTGCTCCCCCGCCGCCCCGGCCGACGGCACCGGCTCGTCGGCCGCGTCCTCGTCCGCCGGGTCCGGCTCGTCCACGTCTAGCGGCGGCAGCCCGGCGAGGATCGGCAGCTGCTCGCGCAGCCGCGCCGCCAGCTCCGAGGCGCGCAGCCGGGAGGCGGGCGCCTTGGCCAGGCACTGCACGAGGAGCTGCCACAACTCCTCGGGGATGCCGGGCAGCGGTACGACGGTCTCGGTCACGTGCCGCCGCAGGACCGCGCCGGGGTGGCCGCCGCCGAAGGGGGTGAACCCGGCCAGCAGCTCGTAGAGGACGGTGGCGAGCGCGTAGATGTCCACGGCCGCCCGCGGGGGCAGTCCCTCGACGATCTCCGGGGCCAGGTAGTCGGGCGTCCCGATGATCTTCGTGGCCCGGGTCCGCTTCGGCGAGTCGATCAGCTTGGCCACGCCGAAGTCGGTGAGCAGCGCCGGGTGCGCGCCGCCCGGCCCGAGCGGGCCCCGCATGTCCAGCAGCACGTTCTCCGGCTTGACGTCCCGGTGCACGACCCCGGCCGCGTGGGCGGCGGCCAGCGCGTCGGCGACGTCGGCGACGATCGCCACGGCCGCCTCGGGGGCGAGCCGCCGCTCGCGCTCCAGCCGGGTGCGCAGGTCGGTGCCCCGGACCAGGTCCATGACGAGGGCCAGGTCGTTGCCGTCGACCACCAGGTCGCGGACCGAGACGATGTGCGGGTGCTCCAGGCCGAGCAGCGCGGTGCGCTCCTGCACGAAGCGCCCGACCAGCTCCTGGTCGGAGGCGAGGTCCTCGCGCAGCAGCTTGACCGCGACGGGACCCTCCGGGCCCTCTCCCAGCCACACCGTGCCGGCACTGCCCCGCCCCAGGATCTGGTGGGCGGTGTACCGGCTGCCGATCTTCCGTGCCAAGGCTGCTCCTACCGACGCGTGTTGTCGTTAAAACTACGCGTCCGACGAGCCAACCTTCACCGCGGAGACGGAAATCACCCGCCGGGTGTCGACAAATCCCCAAGCCCGTGCGGGAATCCCCGCCGCTCCGGCCGCTCAGTTACCGGCGGACGAGCCCAGGTCCCTGACCCAGCCGACGGCCTTGCCGATCCAGTCGCTCATCTGGTCCCAGTAGCCGCGGCCCTGGCCGATCCAGCTGTGCAGCGGGGTCAGCTCCCAGACCAGCCAGCTCGCGACGACCAGGATGACGATCGTGAACAGGCAGCCCTTGAGGCAGCCCAGCCCGGGGATCTTCATCGGGTTGGCGCCGCGCTGCCGGGGCGCCCGCGGCTCGGGCGCGGGCCGCTGCGGCTCCGGGGCGGGCGGCGCGTACCGCTGCGGCGGCTGCGGCGGGGCGTACCGCTGGGGCTGCTGCTGCGGGGCGTACTGCTGAGGCTGCTGCTGCGGGTAGCCGTACCCGGCCGGCGCCTGCTGCTGCCTGCCGCGCGGCTGAGGCTGCTGCGGGCGGCCCTGCGGTGCCTGGCGCGGCTGCTGCTGGGGCCGGGCCACCTGCCGCTGGGGGCGGCGGCGCAGCGGGTCCTCGTCCGGGTCGAGGTACTGCACCTGCGTCTGCTCGTTGCGGTCGCGGGCGGCGCGCAGCTGGGTCTGCCACGGGTGCGGCTGGTCGGGCCGCTGTCCCTGCTGGTCCTGCTGCCCGTAGCCGCCGTACTGGTCCTGCTGTCCCGGCGGGGCGGGCGGCACCGGCGGCAGGACCGCCGTCGGATCGGCCGCGCCGGTGTTCGGCAGGACGGCGGTGGGGTCGGCGGCGCCGGCCGGGCCGCCGGTGTGCGGCAGGAAACTGGTCGCGGCGTTCGGGTCGTACGACCCCTGCGGCGCGTTCGTCGGCAGCACCTGGGTGGGGTCGGCGGCGCCGGGCACGCCCGGTACGGCGGCCGGGTCCGGGTCGGGGGCGAGCAGGGCGCCGACCCCCTCGGCGGCGGCGATCTGCGCGGGGTTCGCGTGCACCCCGATGCCCTCGGCGACCACCCGCAGCCCGCGCGCGAGGTTCTCGGCGCTGGGCCGCTCGGCGGGGTTCTTGCGCAGGCAGCGCTCTATCACCGTCCACAGCGGTTCGGGGACGGTGGAGGGGCGGCGCGGCTCGGCGCTCAGGTGCTGGTGGAGCACTTCGAGGGCGGAACCGCCGGAGAACGGGGGGCGGCCGGTGACCAGCTCGTACAGCAGGATGCCGGCGCCGTAGATGTCGACGGCGGAGGTCTGCGGGCGGCCCTCGGCGGACTCGGGCGCGACGTAGGCGGGCGTGCCGACGAACTCGTGGGTGCGGGTCAGGCCCGGGGAGTCGGCGAGGCGGGCGATGCCGAAGTCGGTCAGCAGCGGGTGCATCCGGCCGTCGCGCTGCAGGAGGAGCACGTTGGCGGGCTTCAGGTCGCGGTGGACGACGCCGTCGGCGTGGCTCGCGGCGAGCGCGTCGGCGATCTGGGCCGTCATGAGCGCGGCGGCGACGGGGGTGAAGGGGCCGTTCTCGCGCAGGTAGCGGTGCAGGTCGGGGCCGTCGACGAGGTCCATGACCAGCGCCAGCAGATCGCCCTCGACGACCAGGTCGCGCACCCGCACGATGTTCGGGTGGGTGAGGCGCAGCAGCACGGAGCGCTCCCGCAGGAAGCGCATCACGATGTCGGGGTCGCCGGCCAGTTCCTCTTTCAGGACCTTGATCGCGACGGTCTCACCGGGCTGGCCCGGCACGGCCGCTTCGGCGCCCGCGGTCTCGCGCTGGCGGGCACGCCAGACGGTGCCTGTGGCGCCGCGTCCGAGCGGCTCCTCAAGCAGGTACTTGCTGCCGACTGGCCGCACGTCACGCGCTCCCTGCTGCTTGCTGATGGTTGCCGTACCGCATTCCGGTGTTCCGGCCCACTGTAGTGCCGTGTCCCGGGGCACCGCGTTGTCACTCCCGAGCATGTTCGAAGGGAAGACGCTCTGTCCGGTCGCGTGGTTGCCGGGGAGTGGACGTGACCGATCTCAACTGATCACGCCCGTACCACTGGTCAGGCATTTTTGGGGGCAGAGCCGACCAATCAAGATCACTTCGTACCGGGTGCCGGGCGCGCTGTCAGTGGCAGGTGCGAGGATGCACCCCAGTACCGCCGGTGCCGGCGGTACGGGCCGACGTGCTCGTGTGGGAGTGGGGGGAAGTCCGCGCCCGCGCAGACCCGCGCAGAAGGGACCGCTGACGCCGATGCAGATCCGGCTGACCGTCGTAGACCCGCTGGGCCCGTCCCCGCAGCGGGGCCGCGCCGCGAGCCGCGACGTGCTGGTCACGGCGCCCACGGGCACGGACCTGGCCGCGGTCGCGTCGGCACTGGCCGGGGCGGTCGCCGGGGAGGGCGGCACCGGCCGCGACACGGGCGGCGCACCGGTCGTCCTCTATGCCGGCACCGACCGGCTGGATCTCCGCCGCTGCGTCCTGGGCGAGCCGCCGCTGGTCGACGGCGCCGTCCTGTCCCTCGGCGCCCCCGCCGCCGCCGAACCCCACCCCGAGCTGGACGACGCCCCGACCCAGCTGCACGTGGTGGCGGGACCGGACGCGGGCGGGGTGCACCTGCTGCACGGCGGCCGGATCACGGTGGGCCGCTCCGCCGAGGCGGACGTGCCGCTGGACGACCCGGACGTCTCGCGGCTGCACTGCGCGGTCACCGTCGGCGCGGACGGCCGGGTCGCGGTGGCCGACCTGGACTCGACGAATGGCACGACGCTCGACGGCGAGCGGGTGGGCGAGCGGGCGGTGCGGTTCCCGGCGGGGGCGTTGCTCCGGATCGGTGAGTCCGCGCTCAGGGTGACCCCGTCGGGGGGCACCGGGGCGCGGGTCGGGGTGGTGGCCGACGGGGAGGGGTGCGTGCGGGTTCCCGCCGGGGGCGCACCGGGCGCCGGGTCCCCGGGCGGACCGGCTGACGTACGGCCGCCGTCCTCGGCCTACGGCTCCCCGGGGGGCCGGGAGCACCGGCACGCCGAGCCTCTCGTGGTGCCGGGGCAGGCCGCCGCGCCGGGCATCGAGACCCGGGGCGCCTTCGGGGACACCCACGTCGGGCGCCTCGGGGTGGGCGGTTCCCACGAGCACGGCTACGACCTTCCGGTGGACGGCGGCCACCTGCCGATGGACACCGGCCGCCTTCCGGTGGACACCGGCCGTCTACCGATGGACACCGGCCGCGAGGGCACGCCGGCGGCGGAGACCGACGTACCGGCGGGTACACGGCGACGCGGGCTCGGGGCATGGGCCAGGCGGCTGGCCGGTGCCCGCGCCGAGCCGCCCGCCGGTGCGCTGCCGGGGGCCGGCCCCGCCGAACCGATCGCCGAGGCGCCGGCGCCCACCGCCCCGCACCAGCCCGACACCTGGCCCGACCCGGCCGCGCTGCTGCTGACCGCGCTGGGCCCGGGACCCCGGCTCTGGGAGCGCGGCCCTGGACACCCCGAGGCGCTGACCCTGCGGCTCGGCACGGCCGACCGGAGCGCCCCGGACGGCACCGGCCCGCTGCCCGCCGTACCGGTGACGGCGGCGCTGCGCGAGGCCGGCGCGCTGGGCCTGGCCGGTCCGCGCCCCCGGCTGTCCGGGCTGGTCCGCTCGGTGCTGGCGCAGCTCGCCGCGCTGCACTCGCCGGATCTGCTGGAGATCGTGCTGATCAGTGCCGACCGGTCGCGTCCCGTCGAGGACCGCGCGGCCGAGTGGTCCTGGCTGGGCTGGCTCCCGCACGTGCGGCCGGGGCACGGGCAGGACTGCCGGCTGCTGCTCGCCTACGACCGCGAGCAGGCCGCGGCCCGTACGGAGGAGCTGCTCCGCCGGCTCGACGACCACGCGGCGACCGGCCGAAGCACGGCCCACCCGGCCGCGTCCGGCCCGCCGCCGGCGCCCGCCCCCACGCGGGTGGAGACCCCCGGCACCCCCGCGACCGACCCCGACGCCTCCGCCCGCCGCCCCTCCTGGGCCCGGGACGGCCAGGCCCTCGCGGCCGGCGGCACCGGCTTCCCCGGCCCCTACACGGTCGTCGTCGTGGACGGCGACCCCGGCGGCAGCGCCCTGCGGGACGCCCTCGCGCGGCTGGCCGCCGCCGGGCCCCGGGCCGGGATCCACCTGGTGTGCCTCGCGGAGACCGACCCGGCCTCGGCCGCCTCCCCGGTGACCCGGACGTACGAGGACGCCTGCGCGGTGACGCCGGCCTTCCGGCACTGCGGCGCGGTCGCGCTGCTCGGCGGGGACGTCGCCGCCGCGCTGCACCTGATGCGGGTGGGGCCGGGCGGACCGGTCGGACCGGGGACCGTCGCCGCCGTGGACGCCGTGTCCCCCGCCTGGGCGGAGCGGTTCGCGCGGGCGCTGGCACCGCTGCGGCCGGACGGCCCGGTCGGCGAGCCGCACGCCCGGGTGGCCGTCCCGCTGCCCCGGTCCGCGCGGCTGCTGGACGAGCTGGGGCTGGCCCGCGCCACCCCGGCGTCGCTGATGGCCCGCTGGGCGGACGCGGCGGACGACGCCCGGTCCGTGGGCGGCCGGGCCCGCGCCGTGCTGGGCGCCGGCCCGCGCGGGCCGCTCACCGCCGACCTGGTGGCCGACGGCCCGCATCTGCTGGTCGAGGGGCCGGCCGGCAGCGGCCGTACCGAACTGCTGCGGGCCGTGGTCGCCTCGCTGGCCGCCGCCGAGCGGCCGGACCGCCTCGGCATCGTCCTGATCGACGGCCGGGACGGCGTCGGCAGCGGCGCCGGGCGGGACGAGGGCCTGCGGACCTGTACCGACATACCGCACGTCACCACCCACCTCGCCGTCAACGACCCGGTGCGCATGCGGGAGTTCGCGCAGTCGCTGAGCGCCGAGCTGAAGCGCCGGGCCGAGCTGCTGGGCCGCGCGGACTTCGCCGACTGGCATGCCGGTGCCGGGCGCGGGGTGCCGGGCCGTGTCGTCGCCCAGCGCACCGCCCCCGGCGGGGACATAGAAAGCCCGCCCAGCTCGACCCTGCGGCTGCGCCCGGGCGGCGCGGCGCGGCAACGCGCCGAGGCCGCACCGCCGTTGCCCCGCCTGGTGGTGGTCGTCGACGATCTCGACGCGCTGGTCTCTCCGCCGCTCGGCTCGCCGGGGCGGCCCGCCGCCGGCTCGGTGATGCGGGCACTGGAGGCGGTGGCCCGGGAGGGCGAGCGGCTCGGCCTGCACCTGGTGGCGGCGGCCGGAGCGGGAGGCCGTACGGCGGAGAGCGAACCGGCCCGCCGGGCCACGCTGCGGGTCACGCTGGACGCCCCCCAGCCCGGACCGGACGAACCGGCGCCGGGGCGCGGGCGGTTGACCGGCGCGGACGGCCGGGCCACCGACTTCCAGTCCGGCCGGGTCACGGGCCGTATCCCGCGCACCGCCACCCAGCGGCCCACGGTCGTCCCGCTGGACTGGCGGCGGATGGGCGACCCGCCCACCCGCCGCCCGGTCCGCGAACTGGGCAACGGCCCCACCGACCTGGCCCTCCTCGCCAGCGCAGTGGAGCGAGCGGCCCGCCAGGTCTCGGCCACCGAGGTGCCGTCCCTGCTCTAGCGGACCGTCAACGCATACCTCCTCGATCACGAGCCGGTCACGATCACCCCGTGGACCGCGCAGGCGGTCTTGCCGCCCCCGCGCGGCCCGGCGTACACCGGACCGCACGGGACGGACGTTGCGGCGTTCATGGCGTCATGGCGTTCATGGCGTGCGAGACGTTCCGAGACGTTCAACGGCGAACGACGAGCGGGGAAGTGATGCACAGCAGCAGCACCATCCGGACACACCGGGCCGTCAGCGCGCTCGCCGCGCTGCTCGCGGGGGCCCTCGCGCTCACCGCGTGCTCCGGCGGTGACGACGACAAGAAGGAGAACGGGGAGAAGGGCGGCGCCACGCAGGGCTCCACCGTCTCCCTGCCGAAACTGGACGGCGCCCACCTGGAGGTCGCCGCCGTCTGGACCGGCGCCGAGCAGGCCAACTTCAAGAAGGTCCTCGCCGAGTTCGAGAAGCGCACCGGCGCGAAGGTGACCTTCGTGCCGGCCCAGGACCCGATCATCAACTTCCTCGGCTCGAAGATCGCGGGCGGCCAGCCGCCGGACGTGGCCATGCTGCCGCAGCCCGGCGCCATCAAGCAGGCCGTGCAGAAGGGCTGGGCCAAGCCGCTCGGCGCGGACGCGCGCAAGGAGCTGGCGGAGAACTACTCGCAGGGCTGGCAGGACATCGGCACGGTCGGCGGCAAGCAGTACGGCGTCTACTACAAGGCCGCCAACAAGTCGCTGATCTGGTACAACGCCAAGGTCTTCGAGAACGCGGGCGCCCAGGAGCCCAAGACCTGGAAGGACCTGCTGACCGCCACCCAGGCCGTCTACGACTCCGGGGTGACGCCGTTCTCGGTGGCCGGCGCGGACGGCTGGCCGCTGACGGACTGGTTCGAGAACGTGTACCTGTCCCAGGCGGGCCCGGAGAAGTACGACCAGCTCGCCCAGCACAAGATCAAGTGGACCGACCCCTCGGTGAAGCGGGCGCTGACGACGCTGGCGCAGCTCTGGGGCAAGAAGGATTACCTCGCGGGCGGCCAGGACGGCGCGCTCCAGACCGAGTTCCCGCAGTCGGTCACCCAGACCTTCACCGGCGGCGACCAGCCGAAGTCGGCGATGGTCTACGAGGGCGACTTCGTGCAGGTCAACATCGGCGAGACCAAGGCCAAGGTGGGCACGGACGCCAAGGTGTTCCCGTTCCCCGCCGTCGGCTCGACCGCGCCCGTGGTCTCCGGCGGTGACGCGGCGGTGATCCTGAAGGACTCCAAGGCGGCGCAAGCCCTGGCGACCTTCCTGGCCTCCCCGGACGCGGCGACGATCCAGGCCAAGCTGGGCGGCTACCTCTCGCCGAACAAGAACGTGCCGGTGTCGGCGTACCCGAACGCGGTGCAGCGGAAGATCGCCAAGGCGCTGGTCGCGTCCGGCGACGACTTCCGCTTCGACATGTCCGACCAGGCTCCGCAGGCCTTCGGCGGCACCCCGGGCAAGGGCGAGTGGAAGGACCTCCAGGACTTCCTGAAGAACCCGGGCGACGTCGCGGGCGCCCAGGCGAAGCTGGAGAAGGACGCGGCGGCGGCCTACGGAAGCGGGAGCTGATCCGGCGATGGCGTCGGCAGCGGCGGCCGGAGCCCCACCGGGCCCGGCCGCGCCCCGCGGTCGCAAGAGCGTGACCGGCACCCGCAAGGCCGTGGCAGCGCTGTTCCTGCTGCCCGCCCTGGTGCTGCTCGGCGCGCTCGTGGTCTACCCGATCGGGTACTCCCTCGTCCGCAGCTTCTTCGACTCCTCCGGCGACGGATTCGCCGGGGCGGACAACTACAAGGCGCTCTTCACGGACGACAGCATCCGCACCGCCCTGAAGAACAACGTCATCTGGGTGGTGTTCGCGCCCACCGTCTCCACCGCGCTCGGGCTGGTCTTCGCGGTGCTGACCGAACGGGTGCGCTGGGGAACGGCGTTCAAGCTGGTCGTCTTCATGCCGATGGCGATCTCGATGCTGGCCGCCGGGATCATCTTCCGGCTGGTGTACGACCAGGATCCGGACAAGGGCGCGGCGAACGCGGTGTGGGTCGGGGTGCACGACACGTTCGCGCAGTCCTCGGCGTTCCCGAAGGCCCACCCGGGCAGGCAGTCGCCGCTGGTCGCGGAGGGCGGCGGCTTCGTCACCAAGGCGGCCGTGCACACCGGGCAACCGGTGACGCTGCCACTGGTCGGGGTCGCCCCCGATCAGCTGCCGGACGGGGTGAGGAAGGCCGTCGCCGCGAAGGCGGAGCCGGGCAAGGTCACCGGCAGCACCTGGCAGGACTTCACCCGGGGCAAGGGCGTCGGGAAGCTGGGCGCGCCCGACCCGTCCGAGGTGGGGTACGCCGGGATGCGGATCGAGGCGGTGAAGAACGGCAAGGTGGTCGCCTCCACCGAGGCGGCCGGCGACGGCACGTTCACCCTGCCCGCGTCCGCCGACGGGGCCCGGCTGCGCCTTCCGGCGGCCAACTTCCGGGAGCCGTACAACGGGGTCGAGTGGCTCGGGCCCACGCTGGTGACCCCGGCGGTGATCGGGGCGTACGTGTGGATGTGGGCGGGCTTCGCGATGGTGCTGATCGCGGCCGGTCTCGCGGGCGTGCCCCGGGAGCTGCTGGAGGCCGCGCGGGTGGACGGCGCCTCCGAGTGGCAGGTGTTCCGCAAGGTCACCGTGCCGCTGCTGGCGCCGGTCCTCGCGGTGGTCACCGTCACGCTGATGATCAACGTGCTGAAGGTGTTCGACCTCGTCTACATCATCGCCCCCGGCTCCTCCCAGGACGACGCCAACGTGCTCGCCCTGGAGCTGTACCGCAAGGGCTTCGCCGAGGGCCGTCCCGGCATCGCCAGCGCCATCGCGGTCCTTCTGCTGCTGCTGGTGATCCCGGTGATGCTGTTCAACATCCGCAGGTTGCGGCGGGAGGTGCGGCGATGAAGTCGCGAGCGCTTCAGGGCGGCTGGGGGCCCGGGGGTCGCCCCCCGGGAAGGCACAGCAACATCCGCAGGTTGCGGCGGGAGGTGCGGCGATGACGGCGACCGCTTCGCGTGTCGGCAAGGTGTCGTCCCCCGGTACCACGGCCCGGGCCCGGGAGTCGCTCGGGGCGCGGATCGCCGGGCGGCTGGGCGGCGGTCTGGTGCGGGTGTTCCTGATCCTGGTCGGCCTGTTCTGGCTGGTGCCGACCATCGGTCTGCTGATCTCCTCGCTGCGCGCGCCCGAGGACATGAGCGCGAGCGGCTGGTGGACGGCGCTCACCAAGCCGTCCCAGCTGACCGTGGACAGTTACCAGAAGCTGCTGGAGAACGGCGACATCACCCACTCCCTGCTCAACACCGTGCTGATCACGGTCCCGGCGACCGTGCTGGTCGTGGTGATCGGCGCCCTCGCGGGCTACGCGTTCGCGTGGATGGAGTTCCCGGGCCGGGACTGGTGGTTCCTGGGCGTGGTGAGCCTGCTGGTGGTGCCGGTGCAGGTGGCGCTGATCCCGATCGCCGAACTGTTCGGCAAGATCGGCCTGTTCGGGTCGATCCTCGGCGTCATCCTGTTCCACACCGGCTTCGGGCTGCCGTTCGCGGTGTTCCTGCTGCGCAACTTCTTCGCGGAGATCCCGCGCGAACTGCTGGAGGCGGCCCGCCTGGACGGCGCCGGTGAACTGCGGCTGTTCGCCCGGGTGGTGATGCCGCTCGGCGGTCCGGCGATCGCGAGCCTCGGCATCTTCCAGTTCCTGTGGGTGTGGAACGACATGCTGGTCGCGCTGGTGTTCACCAAGTCGGGCACCCAGCCGATCACGGTCGCCCTCCAGACGCAGGTGCGGCAGTTCGGCAACAACATCGACGTGCTGGCACCGGGCGCGTTCCTCTCCATGGTGATCCCGCTGGCGGTGTTCTTCGCGTTCCAGCGGCAGTTCGTGTCCGGCGTGATGGCAGGCGCGGTCAAGTAGCCCTTACGGCAACCGGTTTGGCATGGGAGGCGGGTCGTCAACGGCCCGCCTCCCGGCGTTCACCGGAATTCCCCCACATGACGTACGAGCCGTAACCAAGTCACTCCATCGGCCGTTGCCGGGCAGAACGCCCGCGCCGACCCATGGATGTGCCGTGCCCAGGTTCAGTGTCATCGTCCCCGCGTACCAGGTCCAGGCGTATCTGTCCGAGTGCCTGGACTCGGTGCTCTCGCAGTCGTACCCCGACCTCGAACTGATCGCCGTGGACGACCGCTCCCCCGACGCGTGCGGCGCGATCATCGACGAGTACGCGGCCCGGGACCCCCGGGTGCGGCCGGTGCACCTGGTGGAGAACGTGGGCCTGGGCGGCGCCCGGAACGCGGGCATCGCCGAGGCGCGCGGCGACTACCTGGTCTTCCTGGACAGCGACGACACGCTCACCCCGGGCGCACTGCACGCGATCGCCGACCGGATCGAGGCGACCGGCGACCCGGACGTCCTGGTCTACGACTACGCCCGCACCCACTGGGACGGACGCACGGTCCGCAACCAGCTCGCCGGGCAGCTCGCCGAGGAGGGTCCGGCGCCGTTCCGGCTGGCCGACCGGCCGGGGCTGCTGCGGGTGCTGATGGTGGCCTGGAACAAGGCCTGCCGCCGCGACTTCGTGGCCCGGCACGGCTTCACCTTCCCGCCGGGCTACTACGAGGACACGCCCTGGACGTTCCCGGTGCTGATGGCCGCCGAGTCGGTCGCGACCCTTGACCGGGTGTGCGTGCACTACCGGCAGCGCCGCCAGGGCAGCATCCTCGGCTCCACCAGCCGCCGGCACTTCGACCTGTTCGAGCAGTACGAGCGGGTGTTCGCGTACGTGGCCGAGCACCCGGAACTGGAGTGCTGGCGACCGGAGTTGTACCGCCGCATGATCGACCACCTCGCCGTGGTGTTCACCCAACCGGGCCGGCTGCCGCGCGGCAGTCACGGCGACTTCCTGCGCCGGGCCCGCGCCCTCGGCCGCCGCCACCGGGTGCCGGGCGTCCGGTTCGGGCCCCGGCAGACACTGGTCCGCCTCGGCCTGCACCGCACCCTCCGGTCGCTCCGGCTGGCCTCGGCGCTGCGCCGGCGCGTCCGGCGGACAGCGGGACGACCGGTGCGCGCCCTGCGGTCCGGGGCGCTGCGGCTGCACTACGCGCTCCAGTCACGGCTGCCGCTGCGCGCCGACCTCGCCGTGTTCGCCGCCTCCCACGGGCCCGGTGACCCGGGCGCGCTGGAGGAGGCGTTCCGGGCGCACGCCCCGCACGTGCGCACCGCGTGGCTCGCCCGACCGGGTCAGGAGGGCGCCGTACCGGCGGGCCCGCGCGTGCTGCGCCCGGGCACGGCCGCGTCCTGGTCGGCGCTGGCCCGCGCCCGGTACCTGGTCAACGACGGCGAGTTCGGGCCGGCCGTGCGCAAGCGGCGCGGGCAGGTCTACGTGCAGACCCGGCGCGGCACCCCGCTCCTCCACACCGGCCTGGACCTGCTGGAGCGCCCGGCGGCGGCCCGGGACACCGACTTCGGGGAACTGCTGCGGGAGGTCGACCGCTGGGACTACCTGTTGTCCGGCAACCGGCACGCCACCCTCACCTGGGAGCGGGTCCTGCCCGGCCGCTACACCACCCTGGAGTACGGCGCCCCGCGCACCGACGTCCTGCACCGGGCGACCGAGGCGGACGTGACCCGGCTGCGCGCCGCGCTCGGCGTCCCGGCGGGCGCGGTCGCCGTCCTGTACGCGCCGGCCCGCCGGGACCACCGGCGCACCCAGCACCCGCCGTTCGACCTGGAGCGGATCGCCCGCCGCCTCGGCCCGCGCTTCGTGCTCCTGGCCCGCCCCCACCCCGCGCACGGCGGCCCGCTCGGCACGGGCCCCGGGATCATCGACGTCGGCGGCCACCCGAGCCCGGCCGAACTGTGCCTGGCCTCGGACGTGCTGCTCACCGACCGCTCGTCCCTGATGGTCGACCACGCCGACCTGGACCGCCCGGTCGTGCTGCACACCGGGGAGCTGGCGGTGGTCGAGGCGGTCCGGGGCACCTATGTCGACCTGCGGGCCTGCCCGCCGGGCACGGTCGCGGACAGCGAGGACGAGCTGATCGACGTCCTCGTCTCCGGCCGGTGGTGCGACGCCCGCTCGGCCCGGCTGCGCGCGGAGTTCCGGGAGCGGTTCTGCCCGTACGACGACGGACGCGCCGCCGAGCGGGTCGTACGGCGGGTGGTGCTGGGCGAGAGGGCGGGGCTGCCCGTGGCCGTGCCGCTCGCGGAGCGCAAGCCCGTGCCGCCGGCCGTGTCCCGGGCGCCGTGGGCCACCGTGCCGCAACCTTCCGGTCCGCCCACCGTCACCGAGAGCCGCTGAACACCGTTGATCCCCACGGGAGTTCCCATGCCCCTCGGCTCGACGCGGCCCACCCCGAGCCGGCCGTCCACCTGGCGTCCGGCGGGGCGGCCCGGCCGCGTCCGCACGACGACAGAAAGAACCACATGCCCCGCTTCAGCATCATCGTCCCGTCCCACGGGGTCGCCGGCCGGCTGTCGCAGGCGCTGGACTCGGTCCTCGGCCAGTCCTTCGGCGACCTGCAACTGATCCCGGTCTGCGACGCCCCCGACGCCCCGGCCGCCGAGGTCGCCGCCGGGTACGCGGAGCGGGACCCCCGGGTGACCCCGGTCCACTCGCCGCCGTCCGCCGGTCCGAGCGGGGCCCGCAACACCGGGCTGCGGGCGGCGACCGGCGGCTATGTGCTGTTCCTGGACGGCGACGACCTGCTGCTGCCGGGCGCGCTCGCGGCACTGGACGCCCGGCTGACCGAGACGGCCGGCGTGGACGTGCTGTACGTGGAGCACGAGCGCGTCCCGTGGTGGGAGGGAGAGCCGACGAACCCGGCCGCGCCGCTGCTCGCCAAGGCGCCCAAGGGTCCCTTCGCGCCGGGCGAGTTCCCGGTGCTGACGGGGGTGCCGCTGCCGTCCTGGAGCGCGGTGTACCGGCGCGGCTTCCTCGCCGAGCACGGCCTCGCCTTCCCCGACGGCCACCACACCGACCTCGGCTGGGCGGGCCTGACCTCGCTGGCCGCGCGGCGGGTCGCGGTGCTGCGCCGGACGGTCGTACGGCACCGGGCGCGCCGGCAGGGCAGCCGGCTCAACCTGCCCGGACCGCACCAGCACGGCCTGCTCGACCAGGTGGAGCTGGTGCTGAAGCGGGCGGCGGAGAGCGGGCTGCCGGTGGAGCGGACCGGGCCGCTGTTCGAGCAGTTGTTCACGGCGGTGCTGAAGACGGCGTCCCGTCCGGAGCGGCTGCCGGCCGGGCACCGGGCGTTCTTCCGCCGGGCGGGCCGGCTCTACCGGCGCCACCGGCCGGGCGGCTACCGGGCGCCGGGCGGCAGTCTGGGCGTGCAGCACCGGCTGCTGGCGACCGGGGCGTACACCGCGTTCCGCGCGCTGCGGGGCGTCAACCAGGCGGCGGCCCGCTCGGCCGGGAGCCTGCCCCGCCCGCGCATGCTGCGCACCCGGCTGCGCTACGCCCGCGACCTGCGCCGCCCCCTCGACCCCCACCTCGCGGTGTACTGCGCCTACTGGGGCCGGGGTTACGCCTGCAACCCGGCCGCGATCCACGCCAAGGCCCGCGAACTGGCCCCGCACATCCGCTCGGTGTTCCTGGTCGAGGCCGACCAGGCGCACGCGATGCCCAAGGACGTCGAGTACGCGGTCATCGGCTCGCGCCGGGCCTGGGAGCTGCTGGCCCGCGCCACCTACCTCGTCAACAACGCCAACTTCGCGGAGGGCGTGGTCAAGCGGCCGGGCAGCGTGCACGTGCAGACGCAGCACGGGACGCCGCTGAAGACGATGGGCGTGGACCAGTCGACGTATCCGGTGGTGGCCGCGCGGTCCGGGAGCTTCACCAGGCTGCTGGGCCGGGTGGACCGCTGGGACGTCAACCTGTCGTCCAACCGGCACTCGACCCAGATGTGGGAGCGCGCCTTCCCCGGCTCCTACGAGCACCTGGAGTACGGCTATCCGCGCAACGACGTCTACTACACGGCCACCGCCGAGGACGTCGCCCGGATCCGGCGCGAGCTGGGCGTCCCGGAGGGCAGTACGGCCGTGCTGTACGCGCCGACCCACCGCGACCACCACACCGGCTTCGAACCCGGCCTGGACCTGGAGGCGTTCTGCGCGGCGGCCGGCGAGGACGTCGTCGTCCTGCTGCGCGCCCACTACTTCTACGACCGGGGGGCGCCGGCGCGCGGGTCCGGCCGGATCATCGACGTGACCGGACACCGCTCCTCGGAGGACGTGTGCCTGGCCGCCGACGCGCTGGTCACGGACTACTCCTCGATCATGTTCGACTACGCCAACCTGGACCGGCCGATCGTCGTGTACGCCGACGACTGGGAGGTGTACCGGGAAACCCGGGGCGTCTACTTCGACCTGTCGGCCGCGCCGCCCGGGGTGCTCGCCCGCACCCCCGGGGAACTGGCCGCCGCCTTCCGCGACGGCTCCTACGCGGGCCCCGGGGCGCGGGCGCTGCGGGCCGCGTTCCGGGAGCGGTTCTGCGAGTTCGACGACGGCCACGCCGCCGAGCGCGTCGTACGGCGGGTGCTGCTCGGCGAGCCGCCGCAGGCGCTGCCGCCCGTGCTCCCGCTCGCGGAGCGCGTCCCCGCCCCCGCCGCCGCGACCCTCGTCAGGAGCTGACCCGCCGTGCCCCGCTTCAGTCTGATCGTGCCCTGCTTCAAGGTGCAGGGCTTCCTGCGCGAGTGTCTGGACTCGGTGCTGGACCAGTGCTTCACCGACTTCGAGCTGATCGCCGTCGACGACCGCTCCCCGGACGGCTGCGGCGCGATCCTGGACGAGTACGCCGCCCGCGACCCGCGCGTGCGGGTGCTGCACCTGCCGGAGAACGTGGGCCTGGGCCGGGCCCGCAACGCGGGGCTGCCGCTCGCCACCGGCGACTACCTGTTCTTCCTGGACAGCGACGACACCCTCACCCCGGGCGCGCTGCGCGCCATGGCCGACCGGCTGGCGGAGGCCGAGGACCCGGACGTGCTGGTCTTCGACTACGCCCGCACCTACTGGTGGGGCGGCACCCGGCGCAACGCGCTCGCCGACATCCTCACCGAGGCGGGTTCCGGCACCTTCACGGCCGCCCGGTACCCGAGGATCCTCGACCTGCTGATGGTGGTGTGGAACAAGGTCTACCGGCGGGAGTTCGTCGCGCGGGGCGGCTTCACGTTCCCGCCCGGCTACTACGAGGACACCCCCTGGACCTTCCCGGTGCTGCTCAGCGCCGGGCGGATCGCCGCCCTGGACCGGATCTGCCTGAACTACCGGCAGCGCCGGCAGGGCAACATCCTGTCCACCACCAGCCGCAAGCACTTCGACATCCACGACCAGTACGAGCGGGTCTTCGCGTTCGTCGCGGAGCGGCCCGAACTGGCGGTCTGGCGGCCGTACCTGCACCGCAAGATGGGCGAGCACTGCCTCGACATCCTGGCCAAGCCGGACCGGCTGCCGCCCGGCGACCGGGCGGAGTTCTTCCGGAAGACGGCCGCGATGTTCCGGGCGCACAAGCCCGAGGGCGCCACCGTGGACGGCGAGGCGGCCCTGCTGGAGGGCACCTGGCCGGCCTATCTGCTGCGCCGGCAGACGGAGCGGGCGGGCCAGGAGGCGGCCCGGCGCGCGGTCCTGGCACGCCGGGCGGCGGCCGGGCGGGCCCGGGGCGGCTGGGCGGCGCTGCACGCGCGCCGGCCGCTGGACGAGAACCTGGTGGTGTACTCGGCGTCCTCGCACCGGGGCATGCTCGGTGACCCGGCCGCCGTCTACCGCGCGGCCCGCGAGATCGCCCCGCAGCTGCGCGGGGTGTGGGTGGTGCGGGACGCGGAGGCCGCCGCCGGGCTGCCGGAGGGCGTGGAACACGTCGTGGTGGGCTCCCGGCGCTATCTGGAGGTCACCGCGCGGGCGAAATTCTTCGTCAACGACGTCAACTGGCCCGGCGCCCTGGTCAAGCGGCCCGGCAGCGTGCACCTGCACACCCACCAGGGCACCCCGCTGAAGTACCTGGGCGCCGACCTGCTGGACAAGCCCGGCGCCCGGCTCGGCTTCGACGTGCCGCAGATGCTGCGCCGGGCCGACCGCTGGGACTGGAGCCTGGTCGCCAACCGGCACTCCGAGCTGGTCTACGAGCGGGCCTACCCCTGCCACTTCACCTCGGTGCGCACCGGCAGCCCGCGCAACGACGTGCTGGTGAACGGCGGTCCGAGCGACTTCCGGGAGCGGTACGGCATCCCCGGGGGCGACACCGTGGTGCTGTACGCGCCGACCCGCCGGGACTACCGGCGCAGCGGGCACGTGGACCGGTTCGACGTGGCGGAGTTCGCGGCCGACCTCGGCGCGGGCCACACGCTGGTGGTCCGGCTGCACCCCTCGCTGGCGACCGGTCCGGCGCGCGGCATGGGGCTCGCGGAGCTGGCCCGGCGCGGGATCGTGGTCGACGCGACCGACGAACCGCACCTGGAGGACGTGCTGCTCGCGGCGGACGTGCTGGTCTCCGACTACTCGTCCGTGATGGTCGACTACGCCAACCTGGACCGGCCGATCGTGCTGCACGCCGACGACTGGCCGGCCTTCCGGGCGAGCCGGGGCGCCTACGTCGACATCACCGCCGAACCGCCGGGCCATGTCGCCCACTCCTACCGGGAGTTGGCGTGGCTGTTCGCCTCCGGCGCCTGGCGGGACGAGGAGTCGGCCCGGCTGCGGACGGCGTTCCGGGACCGGTTCTGCGAGTTCGAGGACGGCGGGGCCGCCGAGCGGGTGGTGCGGAGCCTGCTGCTGGGCGAGACCCCGCCGGACCCGGCCACCGCCCGCGTCCCGGGCCAGTCGGCGGCCGGCCGGGACACCCTGACCTCGGCGTGACCACGAGGGGCCGGCCCCGCCCGCGGGACCGGCCCCTGGTGTCGCCGTCGGGTCACTCGATGACGAGGTCGACTTCGATGTTGCCGCGGGTGGCGTTGGAGTACGGGCAGACCTGGTGGGCGGTCTCCACCAGCTTGCGGCCGGTCTCCTGGTCCACCGACTCGGGCAGCTCCACGCGCAGGGTCACCTTGAGCCCGAAGCCCTCGCCCTGCTTGCCGATGCCGACCTCGGCGGTGACGGCGGCGTCGGTGACGTCCACCTTGGCCTGCCGGCCGACCAGGCCGAGGGCGCTGCCGAAGCAGGCGGCGTAACCGGCGGCGAAGAGCTGCTCGGGGTTGGTGCCCTCGCCGTTGCCGCCCATCTCCACCGGCGGGGCCAGCTTGAGGTCGATCCGGCCGTCGGAGGAGACGGCGCGGCCGTCCCGGCCGTGGGTGGCGGTGGCGACGGCGGTGTAGAGCGCGTCCATGGAAAGACCTTCCCTCTCGATGTGGGCCGCCAGGGGCCCGTGTGCGGTCCGTTGCGTGTACGAGTAGAGCACACAATTTAGTTGTGCACAACTAAATGGCTCGACAGGGGCTACCCTGGTGTCATGACCGCCTCGCCGACCGCCGCCTCCGCCGCCGACTGGCTCCGCCTGGACCGGCAGATCTGCTTCTCCCTGCACGCCGCCTCCCGCGCCTTCAACGGCGTCTACCGCGTCGTCCTGAAGGACCTCGGGCTCACCTACCCGCAGTACCTGGTGATGCTCGTGCTGTGGGAACAGGGCGACCTGCCCGTCAAGGCGCTCGGCGAGCAGCTGCGCCTCGACTCGGGCACGCTCTCCCCGCTGGTCAAGCGGCTGGAGGCGGCCGGTCTGGTCCGGCGCGAGCGCAGCGCGCGCGACGAGCGCTCGGTGCAGGTGCGGCTGACCGAGCAGGGCGCGGCGCTGCGCGAGCGGGCGCTGGAGGTGCCCCGGCGGATCGGCGCGGCGACGGGCTTCGACCTGGCGGAGATCGGCGAGCTGCGCGAGCGTCTCGACCGGCTCACCAGCGCGCTGGACGCGGCAGCAGAGGAGGCGGCGCGGGAGACTCGCTAGTCCGGCGCACGTACAGCCGTACGACGACGCCGTCCCGCACGGTCTCCTGCCCGGCGCGGAACTCCCCCGCCAGCACGTCGAGCTTGGTCCGCTCGTGCGGGTTCCGGGCGACCCACCGTCCGTCGAGCAGCCCCCGGTCCCCGACCACCCACACCCGCCGCAGCCCGGCCAGCCGGCGCCGCAGTTCGCCGGTGCCGACCTCGCGCCCGTACAGCGTCCCGGACGCGGCGGCGCCCTCCCCGAGCGCGATGTCCCGCATCCCGCGGAAGGCGCCGGGGTAGGTGAGCGCCACGTTCCGCAGCGCCCCGGGCACGAACACCACCGGGTCCCCGGGCGCCGTCTCCCGCCCGGCCGCCCGGGAGACGGCGGCGAGGTCATCGGGCCGCCGGCCGGGGTCGCGGTCGGCCTGGAGGAGGGGCCACTGGAGGAGCGGGACGAGGGCCACGGCGAGGACGCCGAGGAGGACGCCGGCGCGGCGGCGCGCGGTACCGGCCGACGGGGCGGCTCCGGGGCGCGCGGTACGGGCCGGGCGCCATCGTCGCCGAGTACCGCCCGGCGTGGACCGGGGCCGGCCTCTCCGCGGGGCCGGCCCGCCATTGAGGTACCGGACGGAGTCGAGGCGCCGGACGGAGTCAGGGCGGTGGACCGAGTCGAGACAGTCGACGGAGTCGAGGCGGTGGACAGAGTCGAGGCAGTCGACGGAGTCGACATGACGGGCCGGGGCGGTCGGCGTTGAGGAGGCGCTGCCGGCGCGCTCCGTCGGCACCTGCCGGGCGGTGGACAGCCACCTCCTCCACCGGCCTCCCTGACGGCTGCCGGATCGACGGCACCCGTCCGGCAGGTCGTCGCCACACGAACACCCGCCCGGCAGGCCGCCGCCACGCGGGCAGGCGTCCGGCAGGCCGCCGCCACACGGACACCCGCCCGGCAGGCCGCCGCCACACGGACACCCGCCCGGCAGGCCGCCGCCACACGGACACCCGCCCGGCAGGCCGCCGCCACACGGACACCCGTCCGGCAGGCCGTCGCCACGCGGGCAGGCGTCCGGCAGGCCCCACAGGTCGGGTCCCCGTCCGCCGGACCGGCACCAGGCCTCCGGCCGCGTCCCGGCGCGCGAACAGGCGATGGTCACGGCGAGGGACACCTCGCCGCGCGGCCGGCCCCGGGCCCCGGCGGCAGCCGGTACCCCCCGGGCGTCGGCCCACAACCGGCCCACCACCCCCGCCACCCGTTCCGCGCCACAGGCCACCAGCAGCGGTGCCCCGCCGAGGGCGTAGAGGACGTACCGGTCGACGTACAGCGGGGAGACCTGGGAGGCCAGCATCAGGACGCCCGGCGGCACCACCGCGAGCGGCAGCGCCACGCCCGCGCAGGTGATCTCCCCCCGGCGTCCCGCGAGCCCCGCAAGCCCGACGACGGCCAGGGCGAGGCACACCCAGTACACGCCGTCCACGGAGCCGAAGAACGCCCGCAGCAGGCCCTCGGCCGTCTCCCAGGTGGGCGTGCGCAGCCACGCCACCTGTGCCGACTGCCCCCGCGACACCAGCACCATCGGGACGAGCGACAGCACGACCGCGCCGGACGCCCGCCCCCAGCCTCGCCACACCCGCGCCCCGGCCCGGGCGAACGCCAGCGTGACGGCGTGGGCGAGCAGCAGCAGGACCGCGAACTCGTGCAGCCAGCAGGTGACGGCGACCACGGCGCCGTACGCCCACCAGGAGCCCGGCCGGACGATCCGGACGGCCCGGACGAACAGCAGCGTGGCCCCGGTGGCGCCGGCGGCGACGAGGGCGTAGGAGCGGCCCTCCTGGGCGTAGTGACCGGCCAGCGGGGTGACCGCGTACAGCAGCCCGGCCCAGAGGCCGACGCGGGGGCGCACGAGGCGGGCGCCGAGCGCGGCGACCAGTCCCGCCGTCGCCGCCGCCGCGCACACCGACGGCAGCCGCAGCACCACCTCGCCGGGGTGGACGAGGAGGACGGCGTGCATGAGCAGGTAGTACAGGCCGTGCACCGCGTCCACGTCGTGCAGTACCCGCCAGATCCCCGGCACCCCGCGCCGGGCGACCTGGAAGGTGACGGCCTCGTCGCGCCACATCCCGCCCCGGTCGAGCCCCCAGAATCCGGCCGCGAGCATCACCAGCACGGGTGCGCCGACGGCCACCGCACGGCGGACACCCGCCGGAAGTCCGCGCGGCGCACGGTCCGGCGCACGGTCCCGCGCACCTTTCGGCGTCCGCGTCGTTGCACCGGTAGGCGTCGCACCGGTGGAGGCACCGCCCGGCGCCCCGGCCGCCCGGCGCGACGCGTGATTCACAGGAAGCCCGACGTTCACCACGGCCCGATCTTTTGCGATTAGCCAACCTTTGCCGCGCTTTGACGGCGTATCGGCATGGATACACCATCGGCACCGCTTACGCTCCCATGTTGATGAACCGTCACCGTGTCACCCCCGGCCCGGTCCTCACCCTCTTTGCCGTCTGGCTCGCCACCCGCGCCGCGATGCTGTGGCTGCTGCTGCACGACGGCTCCCCGCTGCTGGGCGGCGGTTCGGTCGCCCGCGAGGTGTGGCGGCTGTACTTCCACTGGTACGGCGTCCTCGCGCACGGCTCCTTCCCGGCGCACGACACGCTGTGGCAGTACCCGCCCGGCGCGGGCGCGGTGCTGCTCGCGCCGGGTCTGCTGCCGGGGCTGACGTACTTCGAGGCGTTCGTGCTGCTGACGCTGGCCGCGGACGCGCTGATCGCGGCGGCACTGGTCCGCGCGGGCACGCGCCCGGGACGGAGCCTGCTCGGCGCGGGGGTGTGGCTCGGCGGTCTGCCCCTGCTGCTGCACCTCCCGCTGGCCCGGCACGACGTCGAGGTCACGGCGCTCGCCGTGCTCAGCCTGCTGACGCTGAAACGTTCCCCGCGCGCGGGCGGCGTGTTCGGGGCACTGGGGGCACTGGTGAAGGGCTGGCCGGCGCTGGTGCTGCTGGGCACGCCCCCGGGGCGCGCGACGCGCACGGCGTGGGGCTGGGCGGCGGTCTCGGGAGCCGGCGCGTTCGCCCTGCTCGCCCTGTTCCTCGACCGGCCGCTGTCCTTCCTGCGCGAGCAGGGCGGGCGCGGGGTGCAGATCGAGTCGCTGGGCGGTACCGCGCTCAACCTCGCGCGGCACGCGGGCTGGGGCGGCCGGGTGCGCTACCAGTACGGCGCGATGGAACTGGTCGGCCCGCACGTGCACGCCGTGGCCACCGTCTCCCTCGCGCTCACGGCGACCGCGTTCGGGCTGCTGGTGCTGTGGCGGGTGCGGGCCCGGCACTGGGGCGAGGCGACGCCGTACGACGCGGCGCTGTGCGCGGTGCTGCTGTTCACGGTCACCAGCCGGGTCATCAGCCCGCAGTACCTGATCTGGCTGCTGGGGCTGGCCGCCGTCTGCCTGACCTCGCGGCACACCCGGCAGCGGCCGGTCGCGGTCCTGGTCCTGGCCGCGTCCGCATTGAGCACGGTGGCGTACCCGATGTGCTACCGCGAGGTGATCGACGGCACCTGGGCCGGCTGCCTGCTGATGCTGGCCCGCGACGGGCTGCTGCTGGCGGCGGCGGTGCTGTCCTTCGTCCGGCTGTGGGGGGCGAGCCGGCCGCCGTCGGCGGAAAGTGGGCGGAGCGCACAACCCCGACCGGATTCCGGCCGTCTAGTGGACAGAGCACTAAGCGCTTCTTAACGGGGTATTACCGATCATTCCGAAGTAGTCGGCCCATGGACCTCATGCCTCCCCATTCCTCACCCTCGCCCCCTCCCCCTCCCTCTTCCTCCGTCTCCGTCGTCGTCATCGGCTACAACGACCGCGCGCACGTGGGCGACGCGGTGCGCTCCGCGCTGGCGCAGGGGCCGGCGGTCGCCGAGGTGATCGCCGTCGACGACCGCTCGACCGATGGCAGCGCCGAACTGCTCGACCGGCTGGCCGCCGGCGAGCCCCGGCTGCGTGTCGTGCGCCGGGAGGTGAACAGCGGCGGCTGCGGCAGCCCGCGCAACACCGGGATCGACGCGGTACGGACGCCGTACGTGATGTTCCTGGACAGCGACGACGTGCTGCCGCCGGGCGCGGCGGACGCGCTGCTGGCGGCGGCCGAGGGGGCGGGCGCCGAGGTCGCGAGCGGGCTGTGCGTGCGCCGGGAGCTGCCGTCGGGGCGTGAACAACCCTGGCAGGCGCCCCTCTACACGGCGCACACCGTCCTCGCGCGCCCCTCCCAGCGCCCGCGCCTGGTCCACGACACGCTGTGCGTCAACAAGCTGTACCGCACCGGCTTCCTGCGCGAGCACGGCATCCGCTTCCCGGAGGGCCGCTTCCTCTACGAGGACGTCGTCTTCACCGCGCGCGTGCTGGCCGCCGGCCCGCGCATCGCGCTGATCCCGGACCGCGTGTACGTGTGGCACGTGCGCCGGTCGGCCGAGCGGCTGTCGCTCTCCCTGGACCGGGAGCGCGTCGAGAACTGGCGGGCTCGGGTGGAGGCGTGCGCGCAGGCGTACGACATCCTGCTGGGCGCCGGCCAGAAGGGCCTGGCGCGGGCGGCGCGGGCCAAGTTCCTCGACCACGAGGTGCGCATGTACGCGCGCGAGCTGGGCTTGCGCGACGCGCACTACCGGCGCGCGTGGTGGACGCACACGCGGGAGTACCTCGCGCGCTACGACGCCGCCGACTGGGAGCTGAACCCCGGCGCCCCGGGCCGCCTGCTGGCCCGGGTGATCCTCGCCTCCGCCGAGCCGCGCGACCTGCCCCGGCTGCGCGAGCTGGCCGCCCGCCCGGCCCGCCTGCTGCCGCCCTACGCCCGCACCGCCGACGGCGTCCCGGTCTGGTCGGACGACGTCCCCGAGGTCTCCCTGGCCCCGCTGCTGACCGCGCCCGTCGGGGCGCTGCCGCTCGCGGTGGACGCGGAACTGCGCCCCCGCGCGCGCGGCACGCTGCTGCACCTGCGGCTGCACGAGCTGTACGGCAGGGTGGCCGGGGCGCGGCCGCGCGAGGTGGAGGCCTACTGGCAGCACCGGGAGAGCGGGCGGCCGGTGGGGCGTGTGACGGCCGCGCTCACGCCGTCGGACGCGGACACCTGGGCGGCGCGGGTCCCCGTCGACCTGGCCGGGCTCGGCGAGGGCACCTGGGATCTGCGGGTGACGCTGCGCTTCGCGGACGGCGCGTGGCGGGACGTCACGGCGCACCCGCGCGCGGGTATGCGCCGGCACGTGGTGCCGAGCGCCCGGTACGGCCTGCTGCTGGTGCAGCCGTACGCCACCCACTCCGGCGCGCTGGCGCTGCGGCTGGCGACCGGGCTGCGCGGTGCCGCCGGGGTGGCCCGGGGCCGGCTGCGGCGCCTGCTTCACTGAGCGGACACAGGCCCCGCACCGGCGGGGACACGGACGAGGAGACGGCCGCACATGACCTGGCTGATCACCGGCGGCGCCGGCTACATCGGGGCGCATGTCGTACGGGCGATGACGGAGGCGGGCGAGCGGGCGGTCGTCTACGACGACCTGTCCACCGGCCTGGCCGAGCGCGTGCCGGCCGAGGTACCGCTGGTCCGGGGCTCGGTCCTGGACGGCGACCTGGTGGCCCGGACGCTCGCCGGGCACGGGATCACCGGGGTGGTGCACCTCGCGGCGAAGAAGCAGGTCGGCGAGTCGGTGGAGCGCCCGCTGCACTACTACCGCGAGAACGTCGAGGGCCTGCGGGTGCTGCTGGAGGCGGTGACGGCGGCGGAGGTCCCGTCCTTCGTGTTCTCCTCGTCGGCCGCCGTCTACGGCATGCCGGACGTGGACCTGGTGACGGAGGAGACGCCCTGCCGCCCGCTCTCCCCCTACGGCGAGACGAAGCTGGCCGGCGAGTGGCTGGTGCGCGCCACCGGCCGGGCGACGGGCCTGGCCACCGCGTCCCTGCGCTACTTCAACGTGGCCGGCGCCGCCGCCCCCGAACTGGCCGACACCGGCGTCTTCAACCTCGTCCCGATGGTCTTCGAGCGGCTCACCCAGGGAGCCGCGCCGCGCATCTTCGGCGACGACTACCCGACCCCGGACGGCACCTGCGTGCGCGACTACATCCACGTGGTCGACCTCGCCGAGGCGCACGTGGCCGTGGCCCGCGCCCTGGCCTCCGCGCCGGGCACCGACCTGACCCTCGACATCGGCCGCGGCGAGGGCGTCTCCGTCCGCGAGATGATCGACCGCATCGCCGCCGTCACCGGCCACACTCGCCCCCCGACCGTCACCCCCCGCCGCCCCGGCGACCCCGCCCGCGTGGTCGCCTCCGCCGCCCGCATCACCACGGAACTGGGCTGGCACGCCAAGCACGACGTCCAGGACATGATCACCTCGGCCTGGGAGGGCTGGCTGCGCCACCATCCGGGGGCGGCGCGGGACTAGACGGCGCCCTCACAGCGCCCTGAGGGCCCCCGTCGTCGCGCGGGACAGGCTGGTCAGGTAGCCCTTGGGGAGTCTGGGGGTGCGGGTGACGACCGCGCGCCAGTAGAGGGGGCCGGAGATCAGGTCGAGGGCGAGGTCGGGGTCGATGCCGGGGCGCAGTTCGCCGCGCTGCTCCGCCGCCGCCACGATTTTGCTGGCCACGCCCTCCTGGCCGTCGCGCAGGGCCTTCTGGAAGGCCTCGGCGATCTCCGGGTTGCGGGCGGCCTCGGCCTGGAGGTCGGGGATGATCTGCGAGGCGACCGGGTGGCGCAGGGCGCGGGAGGTGACCTCGTAGAGCAGGCGGAGGTCGCCCTCCAGGGAACCGGTGTCGGGGACCGGGAAGCCCGTCACCGCCATCGCCGAGACGACGTCGAGGACCAGGTGCAGCTTGGAGCGCCAGCGCCGGTACACCGCCGTCTTGCCGACCCCGGCCCGGCGCGCGATGCCCTCGATGGACATCCGGGCGTAGCCGACGGCGGCCAGTTCCTCGAAGACCGCCGCCCGGATCGCCTCGGTCACGTCCTCGCGGAGCACGGCGGCCCCGGCCGGGGCCCGGCGGCGCGGACGCGCCGGCTGCGCTGCGGCGGACTCCTCGGCGTTCGTCGTCATGCCGACCAGCATAGGGCGTGACGACGGAACGGTTGCGTTCCGACGTCGAATGGGCCTACGCTCCCGTTGCGACGATACGGTCCCGTCCCGACGTAAGAGAACGTGAAGAGAAGCGTAAGGAAACGCCGGACGACGGGCACGGACGACGAGGCACCCCCTCCCCCCGAGCGAAAGCAGCGGATGTGAGCCAGGTTCTCCACACACCGCCCCCGACCCAGGCGCCGGCCGACGACGACCTCGCGGCCCTGGCGGCCCGGCACGGACTGTCGGTCAGCGGCGCGCGCCCCACCCTGCCGGAGTACGTCGGCCAGCTGTGGGCCCGGCGCCACTTCATCAGCGCCTTCGCCACCGCCAAGCTGACCGCGCAGTACAGCCAGGCGAAGCTCGGCCAGGTCTGGCAGGTCATGAACCCGCTGCTGAACGCGGCGGTGTACTACTTCATCTTCGGCGTGCTGCTCAACACCAAGCACAACGTGCCCGACTACGTGCCCTTCCTGGTCACGGGCGTGTTCATCTGGACGTTCACGCAGAGCTCGATCATGGCCGGCACCCGCGCCATCTCCGGCAACCTCGGCCTGGTGCGCGCCCTGCACTTCCCGCGCGCCGCCCTGCCGATCTCCTTCGCGCTCCAGCAGCTCCAGCAGCTGCTGTTCTCGATGGCCGCGCTGGTCGTGATCCTGCTCGCCTTCGGCGTGCCGGTCGCCGCCTCCTGGCTGCTGGCGGTCCCGGCGCTGGTCCTGCAGTTCACGTTCAACGCCGGCGTCTCGATGATCGTGGCCCGGATGGGCGCCAAGACCCCGGACATCGCCCAGCTGATGCCGTTCCTGCTGCGCACCTGGATGTACGTGTCCGGCGTGATGTGGAGCATCGACAAGATCACCAAGGGCGACGACCTGCCCCACCTGGTCACCCTGCTGCTCCAGCTCAACCCGGCCGCCGTCTACATCGACCTGATGCGCTTCGCGCTGATCGACAGCTTCCACGCCCACCAGCTGCCCCCGCACGTGTGGGCGGCGGCGACCGGCTGGGCGCTGCTCGCGGGCGTCGGCGGCTTCATCTACTTCTGGAAGGCTGAGGAGACGTACGGCCGTGGCTGAGCACAGCGAGAAGGTCCCCACCGTCGTCGCCGACGGCGTCGACATCGTCTACCGCGTCAACGGCACGGGCGCGGGCCGCGGCTCCGCCACCGCCGCCCTCAACCGCATCCTGCGCCGCAAGCAGGCCGAGCAGGCGGCCGGGGTGCGCCGGGTGCACGCGGTGAAGAACGTGTCCTTCACGGCGTACCGGGGCGAGGCCATCGGGCTCATCGGCACCAACGGCTCCGGCAAGTCGACCCTGCTCAAGGCGGTCGCCGGCCTGCTCCCGGTGGAGAACGGCCACATCTACACCGACGGCCAGCCCTCCCTGCTCGGCGTCAACGCGGCCCTGATGAACGACCTGACGGGTGAGCGGAACGTCTACCTCGGCGGCCTCGCCATGGGCATGTCCCGGGAGCAGGTCAAGGAGCGCTACCAGGACATCGTCGACTTCTCCGGGATCAACGAGAAGGGCGACTTCATCACCCTGCCGATGCGCACCTACTCCTCCGGCATGGCGGCCCGGCTGCGGTTCTCCATCGCCGCCGCCAAGGACCACGACGTGCTGCTCATCGACGAGGCCCTGGCCACCGGCGACCGCTCCTTCCAGAAGCGCTCCGAGGCCCGCATCCGCGAGCTGCGGCAGCACGCGGGCACCGTCTTCCTGGTCAGCCACAACAACAAGTCGATCCGCGACACCTGCGAACGGGTGCTGTGGCTGGAGCGCGGCGAGCTGCGCATGGACGGGCCGACCGAGGACGTCATGAAGGAGTACGAGGCCTTCACCGGCGACAAGAACGACAGGACCGACAAGAAGCCGGCCCCGAAGAAGCCCGCCGCGAAGGCGCCCACGACGCAACCGGACGCCCCGAAAGTGCCTCTTCCTTCCTGAGCGCACCCGTTGCACCCGTTGCACCGTTTGAGGGGGCGGCCGTTACGCCAGACAGGCGCGGTTATCCCTTTCATCCGCTTAATGACTGTATGTTGTGAAGGGTGCCCGGAGCCTACGAGCCGAAGGAGTCCCCAGCGATGCCCCAGCTCAGCGTGATCGTCTACGGGCCGAACGCACAGGGGCATCTGACCGAGCTGCTGGACTCCCTGGCCGCCCACCCGCCCGCCGACACCGAGGTGATCGTCGCGGCGGTCGGCGACTGGGCCCGGGAGACGGCCGCGGCGCACGCCCCGGAGGCGGTCGTGGTGCCGCTGCCGGACGGCACCCGCGACGCGGACGCCCGCGCGGCCGGCGCCGCCCGCGCCACCGGCCGCTGGCTGCACTTCGCGCACGCCAAGGACGGGCTGCCGCCCGGCGCGCCCCGTCTGATCGCCGAGCGCACCGCCGAACTGGACGCCGCCGCGCCGGAGTCGCCGGTGGACGTCCTCCTCTTCGACCACGTCGGCACCACCTGGCAGACCGCCGCCGCCCCCTCCCGCGACGGCCGCCACCTCGCCGCCGTCGGCCGCGAGGCCCGCACCCTGGACCAGGCCGCCGACCTGCTGCGCATCGCCCCGCTGCTCGGCAACCGCGCCCTGCGCGCCGACTTCTGGCGCGCCCACGAGCAGCGGCTGAGCGGCGACGACGAGGCGGGCACCGCCCTCGCCGCGCTGCTGCACGCGAGCCGCGTCGCCTGCCTGAACCAGGTCGCCTACGTCCGGCGCGTGCTGCGCCCCGAGAGCCTGCCGCCGCTCGCCCCCGAGGACCGGCTCGCCCTCGTCGACCGCTACGAGGCGCTGTTCCCGCTCACCGAGGGCCGCCGCGCGGTGGGCACGGTGCTGTACGACCTGATGGTGCGCGAACTGGTGCGCGTCTTCGCCCGCGAGAACCTGCCCGACCCGGTGGCCCGCGAGTTCTTCCGCCGCGCTGCCGCCGCCGCGGTCCGCCGGCGCCCCGAGGGACACCAGCGCCCGGCCGGCCTGGAGGGCGTACGGCACGCCCTGCTGGAGGAGGGCGCCTACGGCAGGTACCGCGCGTTCCAGGCCGCCAACCGCGCCCGGCGCGCCGCCCGCAAGGCCGTCCGCGCCCGCAAGCGCACCCTGGGCGCCAAGGTCCGCGACCACCAGTACCGGCGCGCCCTCGGCCATCCGGTCGACCCGGACCTCGCCGTGTTCGCCGCCTACTGGGACCGGGGCGTCGCCTGCAACCCGGCCGCCATCGCCGCCAAGCTCGCCGAACTCGCCCCGGACATCCGCCAGGTGTGGACGGTGTCGAAGGAGAACGCGGCCCTGCTGCCGCCCGGCACCGACCACGTGGTCCCCGGCACCCGCGCCTACTGGGAGACCCTGGCCCGCGCCAAGTACCTGACGAACAACGTCAACTTCCCCAACGCGGTGGTCAAACGGCCCGACGCGATCCACCTCCAGACCCACCACGGCACCCCGCTCAAACGCATGGGCCTGGACCAGATGGACCATCCGGCCGCCGCCAAGGGCCTGGACTTCGCCGCGCTGCTGGCCCGCATCGACAAGTGGGACTACAGCGTCAGCGCCAACAGCCACACCACCCGGATGTGGGAGCGCGCCTACCCGGCCCGCTACGTCTCCCTCGACCACGGCTATCCGCGCAACGACGTCTTCTACACCGCGGGCGCCGCCGAGGTCCGCGCCGCCCGCGACCGCCTCGGCATCGCGCCGGGCCGCACGGCCGTGCTGTACGCGCCCACCCACCGCGACTACGAGGCCGGCTTCACCCCCCGCCTGGACCTCGCCGCGTTCGCCGACCGGCTCGGCGAGGACACCGTGCTGCTGGTGCGCGCCCACTACTTCTACGGTGGCGCCGCCTCCCCGCTGACCGGCCTGCGCCGCTCGGGCCGGATCATCGACGTCTCCTCCTACGACCCCGTCGAGGAACTCTGCCTGGCCGCCGACGCGTTGGTCACGGACTACTCCTCGATCATGTTCGACTACGCCAACCTGGACCGGCCGATCGTCGTCTACGCCGACGACTGGGAGACCTACCGCACCACCCGGGGCGTCTACTTCGACCTGCTGGCCGAGCACCCCGGACAGGTGGCCCGCACCCAGGAGGAGCTGGCCGACGTCTTCACCTCGGGCGCCTGGCGCGACGAGAGCGCGGCCAAGGCGCGGTCCGCGTTCCGGCGCCGGTTCTGCGAGTACGACGACGGCCGCGCCGCCGAGCGCGTCGTACGGCGGGTGTTCCTCGGCGAGCCCGAGGCGGCGCTGCCCCCGGTACTGCCGGTCGAGGACCGCACCCCCGCCCCGAGCCCCGAGGAGGCCACGGCATGACGACCCCCGACGTCACCGTCACGGTCATCGTCTTCAACGACGCGGCCCGCCTCCCGCGCGCGGTCGCCTCGCTGCGCGCGCAGACCCACGGCAACATCGAGATCGTCATCAGCGACGACCACTCCACCGACGACACCCCCGCCGTGGCCCGGCGGCTGGCCGCGCAGGACCACCGCGTCCGCTACCTCCGGCTGCCGGAGAACAGCGGCGGGTGCAGCGCCCCGCGCAACCGGGCCGTCGAGATCGCCCGGGCGCCGTACCTGATGTTCCTCGACAGCGACGACGAACTCCCGCCCCGCGCGGTCGAGTCGCTGCTCGCGGCCCACCGGGAACGCGAGGTCGACTTCACCATGGGCGCGGTACGGCGGGTACGGGTGGACAACGGACGCCGCTCGACCTGGATGCCGCACCTGGTCGCCGAGCGCCGCACCCTGGAGGGCATCGAGGCCGACCCCCGGCTGCTGTTCGAGCACCTGTCCACGAGCAAGATGTACGCGCGCGCCTTCCTGGACCGGCACGGCCTGCGCTTCCCCGAGGGCATCCACTACGAGGACCAGCTCTTCTCGGCGCAGGCCTACTGCCTGGCCGAGGCGTTCACCATCATCCCGGACCCGGTGTACGTCTGGTACATCGAGCCGTTCGCGGCGGCGGACGCGGCGTCCATCTCCAACCAGCGGCACAAGATCTCCAACGTGCGCGACCGGGTGCACGTCCAGCGGCTGATCGACGACTTCCTGGTGAGCAGCGGGCACGCGGGGCTCCGGGAGGACAAGGACTACAAGTTCCTCAAGCACGACTTCCGGATGTACGCGGGCGACCTGCCGTACCGGGACGAGGACTGGCTGCGCGCCTTCGCCGAGACCGTGAACCCGTACCTGGACACGCTGGCCCCCGGCGCCTACGCCCGGCTGCCGCGCCCGGAGCGGGTGGTGCTCCAACTGGTGCGCGAGGGGCGGCTGGACGACGCCCGGCTGGCGGCGCGCGGCCTCGGGCACGGGGTGGCGCCCCGGCAGGTCACCGCCGACGGGACAGGGGTGCCGTACTGGGGCGACAAGGTGCCCGACTCCGAGCCGGGCCGTCGCGAACTGGCCCTTAACGACCTGGAGTTGGACACCCGCCCGTTCCCCAGCGCGCAGTTCCGGCACGAGATCACGGCGCTGACCCCGGGGCCGGGCGCGACGCTCACCCTGGCCGTGCGCACCTACGACCCCGGGCTGCGGCTCCCGGTGGGCCCGCAGCGGGCCGGTCTGCTGCTGGCCCCCGGCGGGCGCCGGATGACGGTGCCCTTCCGGCTCGACCCGGTCCGCCCCGGCGTCTTCGAGGGCACGGTCCGCCTCGACCTGGCCGCCGCCCCGCTCCCCCTCCAGGGCTTCCAGGGCGTACGGCACCCGATGGTCCGCCTCCAGCAGCAGGGCCTGAGCCACTCGGGCCTGCTGCTGGCCCCGCCGGCCTTCCCGGCCCGCACGGCCCGCGTCCCCTACCGCTCCGGCACGGCCCCGCACGAGGTGACGATCGAACCGGAGGGCCGCAACCCCGGCCGCCTCCAGATCCGCTGGCGCCCGGTCGGCGTGACGGCCCGCGTGGTACGGCCCGTGGTCCGCACGGTGGCCCGCCCTCGCGTCCGCAAGGCCGTGAAACTGGTCGGAAGCCTGCTGCGCTGAGCCCGGACGCGCCCGCCGCTCAGCGCACCACCCGGTACAGGACCTGGCCCCGGGACCAGCCGTCACGACCGACTGGCGCCCGGTGGGCGTGTCCGCCCGCGGACAGGGCCCGAGGCACGCACGGTCGCCCGCCCGCGCATCCGCAAGGCGGTGGAACCGGCGGCAAGCCTGCTCACGCCGAACCCGCACGCCCGCCGCTCAGCGCACCACCCGGTACAGCACCTGGCCCCCGGGACCGCCCGTCACCTTCCGCAGCCCGGGTCGTCCGGCCAGGTCCCGGGGGCCGACGACCCAGCGCACGCCGTACTCCCGGACGATCCCCTGCCGCTCGGCCGTGCTCGTGCCCGCCGCGAAGTACCGGATCACCGCCGTCTTTCGGGCCCCGGCAGCGGGCAGGAACACGTCCGGATAGCCGGGCGCCACGGTGTACGGCCCGTACGCCGGGATCTGCCGGGCGGCGCCGGTGCGGGCCAGCACGACGTCGCCGTACCGCACTCCCGCGCGCATGATCCACCGGTAACCGACCCACGGCGTCCGGTACTTCGCCGCGACGGCGCCCGGCAGCGCGTCCCGCCCCGTCACGTAGCCCAGCGTCCCGGCCTGCGTCCACGCGCCCACCAGCAGCGCGGCCCCGAGCGCGCACGCCCACCCGGCCCGCACCGCCCGCCGCCCCGCCGAGACGCACTCCAGCGCGGCGGCCAGCTGGGCCGGGATCAGCGCGGCGGGCAGCGCGCGGCCCCACGAGTAGTGCCCGGTGAGGCCGCCCGCGGCGAACACCAGCGCGCCCAGCGCGAAGAACAGCACCAGGACGTCCCGGTGGTCCCGGCGCCACCGGGGCACCAGCGCGGCCACCCCGAGCAGCACCAGTCCGAAGCGGGCCGCGAGGTGCGTGTAGAGCGGCCGGTGGATGACCTCCAGGTCGGCGCCCGCGGAGAAGAGGGCGAAGAAGTCGTAGTACGGCCACAGCCACAGGACCGCCAGGCCGAGGGCGAGGGCGCCGGCGAGCCGGGGCAGCGGGGCGCGGTCCGGGCGGGCCGCGAGCACCGTCGCCAGGGCGCCCAGCGAGGCCACGACGCCGGTGAACTGGTGGCACAGCAGGATCGCCGCCCACCACGCGCCGAGCCCGAGCCACACCGCCCACCCGGCGCCCCCGCGCACCGCTCGCGTCAGCGAGGCCCAGAAGTGGAAGGCGAGCCCGAGCGCGAACACGCTCGGGTACGACACCGTCAGCGCCAGGGAGTTGAGGCCGAGGAAGCCGCTCCACTCGAACAGCAGCGGGCCCCAGAGGAAGAGCAGGCTCAGGAAGGCGAGGGCGGGCGCGGCGCGGTGCGGGCTCAGGGTGCGGACGTACCGCCACACCCCGGTGGCCAGCAGGCCGAGCCCCGCCAGCGCGGCGACCCGCAGCACCACGAACACCGACCAGCCGGTCAGCCGGGCCAGGCAGCCGAGGACCAGCATCCACGGCGAGTAGTAGGGGCTCGGGGTGTCGGCGTCGACCAGCGGATTGCCGGGGTGGAGCAGATCGTGCCGCAGCCGCTGCACGGTCGCCGCGTGCATGCCGAGGTCGCCCGCCCAGGGCAGCCGGACCACGACGAGGAGCAGCAGCACCAGGACCAGTGCGGCGGCGACGCCCGGGAGCCGGCGGCCGGCCCGCGCGGTGCCCGTCGGCGGCACGGCCCGGCTCACCGGCTCGGTGTCGGACGGCGCGGCGTGCATCACACCGCAGACCCTATCCGAAAGCCACTGATGGGAAGGAAAAGGGGCATTTGCATGCGCCGTTCGGGCCCGGTGTACGTGAAGGGCGCCCCGGCCACAGCGTGACCGGGGCGCCCTTCGTGCCGTACCGCTACGAGTGCGAGCGCAGCAGCGTCCGCATGGTGCGCATCGCCACCGACAGGTTGGCGAGGTCGAACGAGTCCGAGCCGCGGATCTCGTCCAGGGTGGTGCGCGCCCGGCCGAGGATCGCGGTGTTCTTCTCCTCCCAGGCCTGGAAGCGCTGCTCCGGCGTCGAGGTGCCGTTGCCGGCCGCGAAGACGTCGGCGGTGAGCGCCGCGTGCGCCGCGTACAGGTCCTCGCGGATGGAGGCGCGGGCCATGGACTGCCAGCGGTCCGCGCGGGGCAGCTCGATGATGCGGTCCATCAGCTGGGTGATGTCGAGCCGGTCGGCGAGGTCGTAGTAGATCTCGGCGACGTCCAGCGGCTCCTTGCCCATGCGGTCGGCCACCGAGACGATGTCCAGCGCCGGGAAGGCCGAGGAGAACCCGGCGACCCGGGTGGCCAGCTCGTCGGGGACACCGGCGGCGGCCAGCTCGTCGTACACGTGCTGGTACCAGTCCTGGTCCGCGCCGCGCAGCAGCTTCGGCAGCTGCTGCCACACCTGCTCGACCCGCTCGGCGAAGAACTCGACCGTCTCGGCGAGCTGGAGCGGCTGCGGCCGGTTGTTGAGCAGCCAGCGGGTGCCGCGCTCGATGAGCCGGCGCGAGTGCAGCCGGATGCGGGTCTGGACGGCCGCGTCGACCGTGTTGTCCAGGGCCTCCACCGCGTCCCACACCGGTGCCGAGCAGAAGATCGCGCGGGCCGCGGTCTGGGCGCGGACGATCTCCTCCAGGGAGGCGCCGGTCTCCTCGCGCAGCCGGTGCAGATACGTTGTTCCACCGGTGTTGACCGTGTCGTTGACCAGTACGGTCGTGGTGATCTCCCGGCGCAGCGGGTGGCCGTCGATGGCCTCGGCGAACCTCTCGTGCAGGGCCGACGGGAAGTACGCGTGCAGCAGCCCGCGCAGGTACGGGTCGTCCGGCAGCGAGGTGTGCAGCAGCTCCTCGGCGACCGTGATCTTCGTGTACGCCAGCACGACGGCCGTCTCCGGGCTGGTCAGGCCGTGGCCCTGGGCGAGCCGCTCGCGGATCTGGCGGTCGGCCGGCAGGAACTCCAGCGCCCGGTCCAGGTGGCCCTCGCGCACCAGGTGGCGGATGAACCGCTGCTGGGCGTGGAGCATGTCCTTGGCCTGGAAGAGGGCGTTGGCGAGCGCGGTGTTCTGCGCGTAGTTGTTGCGCAGCACCAGCGAGCCGACCTCGTCGGTCATCTCGGCGAGCAGCTTGTTGCGCTGCTTGAGGGTCATGTCGCCCTCGGTGACCAGGCCGTTCAGCAGGATCTTGATGTTCACCTCGTGGTCGGAGGTGTCCACGCCGGCGCTGTTGTCGATCGCGTCGGTGTTGATCTTGCCGCCCTGGTGGGCGAACTCGATCCGGCCGAGCTGGGTCAGGCCCAGGTTGCCGCCCTCGCCGACGACCTTGACGCGCAGGTCGGCGCCGTCGACGCGGATGGCGTCGTTGGCCTTGTCACCGACGTCCGCGTGCGACTCCGCCGAGGACTTCACGTACGTGCCGATGCCGCCGTTCCACAGCAGGTCGACCGGCGAGCCGAGGATCGCCTTCATCAGGTCGGCCGGCGTCATCTTGCCGACCTTGCTCTCGATGCCGAGGGCCTCGCGGATGTGCGCGTTGACCGGGATCGACTTGGCGCTGCGCGGGAAGATCCCGCCGCCGGACGACAGCAGCGAGGTGTCGTAGTCGGCCCAGCTGGAGCGGGGCAGCTCGAACAGGCGGCGGCGCTCGGCGTAGGAGGTGGCCGCGTCCGGGTGCGGGTCGATGAAGATGTGCCGGTGGTCGAAGGCGGCGACCAGGCGGATGTGCTCGGACAGCAGCATGCCGTTGCCGAACACGTCACCCGACATGTCACCGACGCCGACGACCGTGAAGTCCTCGCTCTGGGTGTCCACGCCCAGCTCTCGGAAGTGCCGCTTGACCGACTCCCAGGCGCCGCGGGCGGTGATGCCCATGCCCTTGTGGTCGTAGCCGGCCGAGCCGCCGGAGGCGAAGGCGTCGCCGAGCCAGAAGTTGTACTGCCCGGCGACCCCGTTGGCGATGTCGGAGAAGGTCGCGGTGCCCTTGTCGGCGGCGACGACGAGGTAGGTGTCGTCGCCGTCGTGCCGGACCACGTCGTGCGGCGGCACGACCTCGCCGCCGACCATGTTGTCGGTGATGTCGAGCAGCGCCGAGATGAAGGTCTTGTAGCTGGCGATGCCCTCGGCGAGCCAGGCGTCGCGGTCCTTCGCCGGGTCCGGGAGCTGCTTGGCGACGAAGCCGCCCTTCGCGCCGACCGGCACGATGACGGTGTTCTTCACCATCTGCGCCTTGACCAGGCCCAGGATCTCGGTGCGGAAGTCCTCGCGCCGGTCGGACCAGCGCAGACCGCCGCGCGCGACCTTGCCGAAGCGCAGGTGCACGCCCTCCACCCGCGGCGAGTACACCCAGATCTCGTACGCCGGGCGCGGTGCGGGCAGGTCCGGGATGGCCCGCGGGTCGAACTTCATGGAGACGTAGTCGTGCGGCCCGCCGTCCAGGGTCTCCTGGAAGAAGTTGGTGCGCAGGGTCGCCTTGATGACGGTCAGGAAGGACCGCAGGATGCGGTCCTCGTCCAGGCTCGCCACCTGGTCGAGCGCCGCGTCCAGCTCCTCCAGCAGCGCGTCGGTGATCTCCAGGCCGGCCTGCTGCCGGTCCGGGGACATCCGCGCCTCGAACAGGGAGACGAGCAGCCGCGTGGTGTGGACGTTGTTGCGGAGGGTGTCCTCCATGTAGTCCTGCGAGAAGGTCGAACCGGCCTGCCGCAGGTACTTGGCGTAGGCGCGCAGCACCATCGCCTGCCGCCAGGACAGCCCGGCGCTCAGCACCAGCGCGTTGAAGCCGTCGTTCTCCGCCTTTCCGGTCCAGGTCGCGGCGAACGCCTCCTGGAACCGCTCACGCGCGTCGTCGGCGAGGTGCTCGCCGTTGCCGCCCGCGAGCGAGGTCGGGATCCTCAGACCGAAGTCGTAGATCCAGGCGGTGGTGCGGTCGGCGCAGCGCAGCTCGTAGGGCCGCTCGTCGGTGACCTCGACGCCGAGCCGGCTGAGCACCGGCAGCACCTGCGAGAGGGAGACCGAGCCGCCCTTCTGGTAGATCTTGAAGCGCCGCTCGCCGGGCCCCGCGCCCACCGGCTCGTACAGGCTGAGCGAGAAGGTCTTGTCCTCGCCGAGCTGGTCCAGGTGCACCAGGTCGGCGACCGCGGCGCGCGGGGAGTGGTCGGCCTTGTAGCCCTCGGGGAAGGCGTTGGCGTAGTGGCGCAGCACCTCGGCCGCGTGCTCCTCGCCGCACTCGGCGGTGAGCGCCTCGGCGAAGGCGTCCGCCCAGGACCGGGCCGCCTCCACCAGCCGGGCCTCGATGCGGTCCTTGTCGGCGTCGGACAGCTCGGGCAGTTCGGTGCCCTGCGGGACGCGGACGACGAAGTGCAGCCGGGACAGGATCGACTCGGTGTTCCAGGCGGTGAAGTCGACGCTGATGCCGCCCAGCTCCTCCTTCAGCAGCTCGATGATCCTGAGCCGCACCCCGGTGGTGTAGCGGTCGCGCGGGAGGTAGACGAGGGCCGAGTAGTAGCGGCCGTACTCGTCCTGGCGCAGGTACAGGCGCAGCCGGCGGCGCTCCTGGAGGTAGAGCACGCTTGTGGCGATGGACTGCAGCTCGGCGACCGGCGTCTGGAACAGCTCGTCGCGCGGGTAGGTCTCCAGGATCTGGAGCAGGTCGCGGCCGTCGTGGCTGTTGGGCGAGAACCCGGCGCGCTCCAGCACCTCGGCGACCCTGCGGCGGATCACCGGCACGCGGCGCACCGACTCGGTGTAGGCGGCGGAGGAGAACAGACCGAGGAAGCGCCGCTCGCCGACGACGTTGCCGTCCGCGTCGAACTTCTTGACGCCGATGTAGTCCAGGTACGACGGCCGGTGCACGGTGGCCCGGCTGTTGGCCTTGGTCAGCACCAGCAGCTTGTGCTCGCGGGCCTTGGCGCGGGCGTCGGCCGGGAGCCGTTCGAAGGAGGGGCTGACCGGGTGTTGGTCGTCCTCGGCGTGCTGCGGGTCGGAGCGCAGGATGCCGAGGCCGGTGCCGGGCACGGCGGCGAGGGTGTCGTCCTCGCGCAGCTGGTACTCGCGGAAGCCGAGGAAGGTGAAGTGGTCGGAGGAGAGCCAGCGCAGCAGCTCCCGGGCCTCCTCAACCTCGGGCGCGGCCAGGTCGGCGGGCCGCGGCTCGTCCAGCAGGCCGTCGGCGATCCGGGCCGCCGCCTCCCGCATCTTCTCCCAGTCCTCGACGGCCTCGCGGACGTCGGACAGGACGCGCAGCAGGTCGGCGGTGATCTGCTTCAGGTCGGCGCGGTCGGTCTCGCGGTCGATCTCGACGTGGATCCAGGACTCGACGTGCGCGTCGTGCGGCAGCTCACCGGTGGGCGCGGTCGGCAGCACCTCCAGCAGCTTGCCGGTCAGGTCGCGCCGGACGACGAACTGCGGGTGGATGACGACGTGGATGCCGCGGCCCTGGCGGGTCAGCTCGTTGGTGACGGAGTCGACGAGGAAGGGCATGTCGTCGGTGACGACCTCCACGACCGAGTGGCTGCAGGTCCACCCGTTCTCCTCCACGGTCGGGGTGTGCACCCGGACGTTCGCGGTGCCCTGCGGGCGGGTCTCGGCGAGACGGTAGTGCGAGACCGCGGCACCGAAGACGTCGACCGGGTCGCGGCCGGCCAGGTCCTCCGGGGCCGTGTGCAGGTAGTAGCGCTGGAGGAACGCGAGCACGGTCTCGCTGTCCGGGGTGCCGGGAGTGCCCTCGCTCGTCGTCCCGGTCGGTAGGTGCCCCCCGACCGGGCTGTTCTCAGCTACCCGGGCCGCCCGTTCGAGCAGCTCGGCCTTGGCTTCGTCCAGCTTGGTCTGCATTGTCCTCTGGCTCCTGTCGCGCGCCGTTGCGTGACGTTAGAAGGAAGTACGGGTCTTCCCCTCCGGCGTGACGCCACGGCCCGGGGTGTCCGGTCCGTTCCGACGCTATGCCGCGAGGCGAGATGAGCGGGGGGATATCGGCCATTCTCGACACGTCCGCCGGGTGTGACGCTGCTCTCGGCGCCGCCGTGTCCAGGGGGTTGATCGGCGCCTCGGAGGCACCGATGCCTCCGTCCCGCCCGCGAGGACCAGCGACCGCCGCCCGGTCACGGAGGTACTCCGTGCGGCCCGGGCGCAGGGCGGGGGCAGCAGCGCCCCCGCGAGATATCGCGCTGATCACGCCACCAGGCTATCGCCCTCGACCGGGGGCCCGTCATGAGCCGTATGTGTACAAAACCAGGGGGCGAACTTTGACGTTCTGCACAGCGCCGGAAGGCGGTGGCGTGACGTATTCGGCCAAGCGGCGGAAAAGGGGTGTACGCCGGGACTCCGCGCCCGGGCCGGGGTCGCGGTCTCCGTCCTCCGGCGGCACCCTGAAAGCGACGCCGGCCAAGAGGGAGGCCGGCGGAAGGCGACGCCGACGAAGGCGACGCCGGCGCGGACGCCGGAGAGGAGCCCACACATGCCCGCGAAGATCCTCATCGTCACCGGGGACGCGGCCGAGTCCCTGGAGGTCCTCTACCCCTACCAGCGGCTGCGCGAGGAGGGCTACGAGGTCCACATCGCGGCCCCCACCCGCAAGACCCTCCGCTTCGTGGTGCACGACTTCGAACCCGGTTTCGACACGTACACCGAGAAACCCGGCTACACCTGGCCCGCCGACCTGGCCTTCGCCGAGGTCGACCCCGGTGAGTACGCGGCGATCGTCATCCCGGGCGGCCGGGCCCCGGAGTACCTGCGCAACGATCCCGAACTGCGCAAGATCCTCAAGGCGTTCTTCGACTCCGACAAACCGGTGGCCCAGATCTGCCACGGCCCCCTGCTCACCGCGGCCGTCGACAGCCTGCGCGGCCGCCGCGTCACGGCCTACCCCGCGCTGGAACCCGACATGCAGGCCGCGGGCGCGGGCTTCCAGGACGTCGAGGCGGTGGTGGACGGCACCCTGGTCTCCGCCCGCGCCTGGCCCGACCACCCGGCCTGGATGCGGGAGTTCCTCAAGGTGCTGCGCACCAAGGCGCCCGCGTAGGGCCTCCCTGGACTTCGCTACGCCGCGAGACGCCGGGCCTCGGCCACCGCCTCCTCCAGCGTGTCCACGACCGGTACGCCGGCCACCTCCAGGCTCTCCCTGCTGTGCGACCCCCCGGTGTACAGCACGGCCCGCGCGCCCACGTGCCGCGCGGCCACGGCGTCGTCCGCCGCGTCCCCGATCACGACCGTGCGCTCCGGCGCCGCCACGCCCACCAGCTCCCGCAGGTGCCGCACCATGTGCTCGGCCTTGCTGCCCCCGGACGGTCCCTGCCGTCCCTGCACCCGCACGAAGTGCGCCTCGATGCCCAGGCCGCGCACCAGCGGCACCAGCTCCTCGTGCCCGTACATGCTCAGCAGTGACTGACTGTGCCCGGCGGACCGCCAGCCGGCCAGCAGCTCCGCCGCGCCCGTGGTGAGCCCGCAGACCACCCGCTGCTCCATGTAGTGCCGGTGGAACACGCCGTCCATCAGCTCCCACTCGGCGTCGGTGGGCAGCCGCCCCATCAGCCGCTCGTAGAACTTGGGCACCGGCACGCAGTACAGCGACCGGTACTGCTCCAGCGTGATCGGCGCCAGACCCAGCTCGGCGAAGGCCGCGTTCGTCGCCCCGATGATCGCGTCGTTGTCATGGAACAGCGTCCCGTTCCAGTCCCAGACGATGTGCGCGCTTCCCTGCGTCCCCATGTCCAAGACCGTACCCGCCACCACTGACAACGAGCCCGGACGCCCGGCTCAGCCCCGCGCGACCAGGTTCGGGATCTCCTGCGTGGCGAACCACAGCAGCTCGTGGTCGTCCGCACCGTCGACCGCCGACCGCGCGCCGGCGTCCCCGCCGTCGGCCGCCGCCAGCGCCCGCGCCGCCGCGGCCACGTCAGCCCCGGCGTCGTCGGCGTCGACATGCACCGCCGCCGCCTTCGCGAGCCGCACCGGCTGCCCCACGGTCACCTCGCCCGGCGCGTCCGCGCCCGATCCGCGCACGGCACCGTCGGACACGTCCACGGCGACCACCACCCGGCGCCGCGCCGCCTCCGCATCGGCCGCGAGCAGCCGCAGCGAGGCCAGCGCGGCCTGCCCGAGCGCGGCGTACTCCAGCTCCTCGACGTCCTCCGAGCCGTACCACTCGCGCAGGGCGGGCGTGACGGCGTACGCGACGAAGGACCCGCTCCCCAGCTCCCCCGTCCTGTGCGCCTGGGCGAGACCGGGGAGGGTCAGGGGGACGTAGACGCGCATACCGGCCGCTCTTTCCTGGTCAAAGGGATGGGCTTCAGGATACGTGCGCCCGTCCCCTTTCGAGTCCCCCCGGGCACCCCGGGAGCCGTCCACTCCGCGCCACGCATTCACCCGGCCCACCCGCTCCGGTACGGCCCCGGCGCCCTCTCCATCCCCCTGATAGGTGAACCTGCGCGCCCTGCACCGCCCGCCGCGTCGTCCTTGCCTCCCGCCGCCCCGTCCCCGTACAAGGTCCCCACCAGCTAGTTACCGCCCGGTATCACCGGCCCGCCGAACGGGGACCCCATGAACAAGGTCATGAGCCGCCGCACCGCCCAGCCCCGCCCGCGCCACCGCCCGCCGACCCGGCACGACACCCGCCGCCCGGCCGGCGCCCCGCCGAGGACCCCCGCCCGGCGCCGGGCACCCGCGCAGCCGGCCCCTGAAGCCGCTGTCGCGCCCGTGCCGGCGCCCCGGCCCACCGACGTCTTCGCCGACCGTCTGCTGGCCGTGCTGAGCGGCCAGCGCCCCGTCCACTGGCTGCTGCGGCACACCGCCGGCCGCGCCTACGACGACCTGGCCCGCCTCGCCTCCCTCGGCGCCCTGCGCACCCGCGGCGCCCGCCCGGTCGTCCGCGACATCGGCTACTACGTCGCCGACGAGGGCGCCCTGGAGGTCTTCGCCCGCATCGCCGCCGGCAGTCAACTCCGCGCCCTCGCCTTCCGCCTGGAACGCGGCCGGGACCTCCGCTGGCGCTGCACGGCGGTGGAAACGGGCCAGTAGCGACCCCATTCGACTGCGGGCAAGCGGCCCACCCCCGCCCGGCCACAGCACAGGGCGACACGGAAGCACCCCAAGCAGGAAGGGCCGGCTCCCAAAGGAACCGGCCCCACTCCACGGCTGAAGCGCCTTAGGCAGCCCTACTTCTTCCGGCGCCGCCCGCCCTTGGCCTGCTTGCGCCGCTCCGCCCGCGTCAGCCCGTCGGACTCGGACCGCACCGGCTCCTCGTCCTCCAGGTCCCGCTCCACGATGCCACCCTCGCCGTCCACGGTCGGAGCCGAGAAGTGCAGGTCACGCCGCTGCGGCACATCCAGACCCTTGGCCCGGATCTCCGGACGCGCGCCCGCCTGCGCCGGCACCGCGTCCTGGACACCCTCCGCCACCGGCTCGGCGGCCTCGACGGGGACCTCCTCGACCTGCTGCTCGACCTGGACCTCCAGGTTGAACAGGTAGCCGACGGACTCCTCCTTGATGCCCTCCATCATGGCGGTGAACATGTCGAAGCCCTCGCGCTGGTACTCGACCAGCGGGTCCTTCTGCGCCATCGCGCGCAGGCCGATGCCCTCCTGGAGGTAGTCCATCTCGTAGAGGTGCTCGCGCCACTTGCGGTCCAGGACCGACAGCACGACCCGGCGCTCCAGCTCCCGCATGATCTCGGAGCCGAGCTGCTCCTCACGGGCCTGGTACTGCGCGTAGATGTCGTCCTTGATGGACTCGGAGATGAACTCGGCGGTCAGACCGGCGCGGTCGCCGGCGGCCTCCTCCAGCTCCTCGATGGTGACCTTCACCGGGTACAGCTGGCGGAAGGCGCCCCACAGCCGGTCCAGGTCCCAGTCCTCGGGGAAGCCCTCGGCGGTCTCCGCACCGACGTAGGCGTCGATCGTGTCGTCCATGAAGTGCTGGATCTGCTCGTGCAGGTCCTCGCCCTCCAGGACGCGGCGGCGCTCGCCGTAGATGACCTCGCGCTGGCGGTTGAGGACCTCGTCGTACTTCAGGACGTTCTTACGGGTCTCGAAGTTCTGCGTCTCGACCTGCGACTGCGCCGACGCGATCGCGCGCGTGACCATCTTGTTCTCGATCGGCACGTCGTCCGGCACGTTGGCCATCGACATCACGCGCTCGACCATCTGGGCCTTGAACAGCCGCATCAGGTCGTCACCGAGCGAGAGGTAGAACCGGGACTCGCCGGGGTCGCCCTGCCGGCCGGAACGGCCGCGGAGCTGGTTGTCGATGCGCCGCGACTCGTGCCGCTCGGTGCCCAGCACATACAGCCCGCCGAGCGACTCGACCTCGTCCTTCTCCGCCTTGACGGCCTGCTCGGCCTTCTCCAGGGCGGTGGGCAGCGCGCCGGCCCACTCCTCGATGTGCTCCTCGGGGTCGAGGCCGCGCTGGCGCAGCTCCGCCTCCGCGAGGTCCTCGGGGTTGCCGCCGAGCTTGATGTCGGTACCACGGCCGGCCATGTTGGTGGCCACGGTGACCGCGCCCCGGCGGCCGGCCTGCGCGACGATCGACGCCTCGCGCTCGTGCTGCTTGGCGTTCAGCACCTCGTGCTGGATGCCGCGCTTGCTGAGCTGCTGGGAGAGGTACTCCGACTTCTCGACGGACGTCGTGCCGACGAGGATCGGCTGGCCCTTCTCGTGCTTCTCGGCGATGTCGTCGACGACCGCCTCGAACTTGGCCACCTCGGTGCGGTAGATCAGGTCCGACTGGTCCTTGCGGACCATGGGCTTGTTGGTCGGGATCGGGACCACGCCGAGCTTGTAGATCTGGTGGAACTCGGCGGCCTCGGTCATCGCCGTACCGGTCATGCCGGAGAGCTTCTCGTAGAGGCGGAAGAAGTTCTGGAGGGTGATCGTGGCGAGCGTCTGGTTCTCGTCCTTGATGTCCACCCCTTCCTTCGCCTCGATCGCCTGGTGCATGCCCTCGTTGTACCGGCGGCCGGCGAGGATACGGCCGGTGTGCTCGTCGACGATCATGACCTCGCCGTCGATGACGACGTAGTCCTTGTCCTTCTTGAACAGTTCCTTCGCCTTGATGGCGTTGTTCAGATAGCCCACGAGCGGGGTGTTCACCGACTCGTAGAGGTTGTCGATGCCCAGCCAGTCCTCGACCTTGGCGACACCGGACTCGTGGATGGCCACGGTGCGCTTCTTCTCGTCGACGTCGTAGTCACCCGTCTCCTCGACGCCCTTGAGGGGGTTGCCGGCCTCGCCGCGCTTGAGGCGGGTGACCAGCTTGGCGAAGTCGCCGTACCACTTGGTGGCCTGGTCGGCCGGGCCGGAGATGATCAGCGGCGTCCGCGCCTCGTCGATGAGGATGGAGTCGACCTCGTCCACGATGGCGAAGTTGTGGCCGCGCTGGACGAGTTCGTCCTGGGACCACGCCATGTTGTCGCGCAGGTAGTCGAAGCCGAACTCATTGTTCGTGCCGTAGGTGATGTCGCACGCGTACTGCTCGCGGCGCTGGGCCGGCGTCATGTTGGCGAGGATGCAGCCGACCTCAAGGCCCAGGAACTTGTGGACCCGGCCCATCATCTCGGAGTCGCGCTCGGCCAGGTAGTCGTTGACCGTGATGAGGTGGACGCCGTCACCGGACAGGGCGTTCAGGTACGCGGGCAGAGTGCCGACGAGGGTCTTGCCCTCACCGGTCTTCATCTCCGCCACGTAACCGAGGTGCAGGGCGGCGCCGCCCATCAGCTGGACGTCGTAGTGCCGCTGGCCGAGGACGCGCTTGGCGGCCTCGCGGACGGTGGCGAACGCCTCGGGGAGCAGGTCGTCCAGGCTCTCGCCGTCGGCGTACCGCTGCTTGTACTCATCGGTGAGGGCGCGCAGCTCGGCGTCGGAGAGGTCGACGAAGTCCTCTTCGATGGAGTTGACCTGGTCCGCGATGCGGTGCAGCTTGCGCAGGATTTTGCCTTCGCCTGCACGCATGATCTTCGAGAGGACGGACACGGGGGCTGGTCTCCTTGCCGGTCGGGCCTGGGACGGTCGGTTTTCCTTCTGACGTACTGAGCAACCGCCATCGTATGCGAGGACCCGGCCGCGTCGGGAGGCCTGGCGGCCCGACGGCTGCTTCACCCGGGACAACGGACGGGAGACGCGGTTGGTGCCGCACCGGCCCGGTGAATTGCACGAAACGTGATCGCGTCCTCACGCTGGGCCCGGTCCCGCCGCGCGTATCGCGGAAACCGATGGTCCGCGCGCCCGTTCCCGAGCACAATCGGCCGATGGAACCCGTCACGCTCACCACCGACCGACTCGTGCTGCGCGCCGTGGGCCCGGCCGACACCGAGGCGGTGTACGCGGCCGCCCAGGACCCCGACATCCAGCGCTGGACGGTGGTCCCCTCGCCCTACCTGCCCGAGCACGCGAGCGGCTTCACCGGGGAGCTGGCCCCCGGCGGCTGGGCCCAGGGCTCGGTGTTCACGTTCGGCGCGTTCCTGACCGGCGGGGAGCTGGCCGGCATGCTCGCCCTGACGATGCAGTCGCTGGGCACGGCCGAGGTCGGCTTCTGGGCGGCGAAGGAGCACCGCGGGCGCGGCTACGTCACCGAGGCCACCCTGACCGCCTGCCGCTGGATCTTCACGGAGCTGGGCGTCGACCGGGTCGAGTGGCGCGCGGAGGTCGGCAACCACGCCTCCCGCGCGGTGGCCGAGCGCGCGGGCTTCACCGTCGAGGGCACCCTGCGCTCCGGCCTCAACAACAAGGGCGTACGGCGGGACTGCTGGGTCGGCTCGCTGCTCCCGTCCGACCTGGGCCTGCCCTCCACCGCGCCGTACCTGCCCGCGCGCGTCTGACGCCGTCGCGGCGCAGCCGCAGGTCGGCGCGGGGTGCCGGGGGCACTGTCAGTGGCACCCTCTATCGTCCGACGCATGACGATCCTGCCGCGCCCGACGACCACCCTCTCCGCGGACGACGCCCGCCGGATCGCCCTGCGGGCCCAGGGTTTCCTCGGCGCCCCCGACCGGCGGGCCGGGGTGCGCGGAGTGCTGCGCCGGCTCGGCGCCGTCCAGCTCGACACCATCTCGGTGCTCGCCCGCTCCCACGAACTGGTGCCGTACGCGCGCCTGGGCGCGGTGGGCCGCAAGACGGTCGAGAGCGCCTACTGGACCGACACCCACGCCTTCGAGTACTGGTCGCACGCCGCGTGCGTCCTGCCCATCGAGGAGTGGCCGCACTTCGCCTTCCGCCGCCGCGCCTACCGCGACCGCCCGCACTGGCACCACGACCTGCCCGACGGTGTCTACGAGCAGGTGGTCAAGCAGCTGCGCACCGAGGGCCCGCTGACCGCCACCGAGCTGGGCGGCGCGAAGAAGACGAGCGACTGGTGGGACTGGTCGGGCACCAAGGTCGCCGTGGAGCGGGCGCTGATGTACGGCGAGGTGGTGTGCGTCGAGCGGCGCGGCTGGAAGCGGGTGTACGACCTGGCCGAGCGCGCCGTCCCCGCGGATCTGCTGCACGACGGGCTGGACGACACGGAGTGCCTGCGCCGGCTGGTCCGGCTGGCCGGCGAGGCCCTCGGCGTCGGCACGCGCGCGGACATCGCGGACTACCACCGCCTCAAGGCCGAGCAGGTGGACGCGGTGATCGCCGACTCGGGTCTGGTGCCGGTCGAGGTGGCGGGCTGGGGCCGGCCCGCCTGGGCCGATCCGGCGGCGCTGGCCTCGGCCCCGCGCGGCCGGCATCGCACCACGCTGCTGTCGCCGTTCGACTCGCTGGTCTGGGAGCGGGCGCGCACCGAGCGGATCTTCGGCTTCACCCACCGTCTGGAGGCCTACGTCCCCAAGCCCAAGAGGATCCACGGCTACTTCGCCATGCCGGTGCTCGCCGGCGGCCGGCTGGTCGGGCGGGTCGACCCCGCGCGCGAGGGCCGGACGCTGGTGGCCAGGCAGCTCACCCTGGACGGCCCGAAGGCGGTCCCGGCGGTCGCCCAGGCCCTGGTCGAGGCGGCGGGCTGGGTGAACTGCACGGACGTGCGCGTGGAGCGGGTGGACGAGCCCGGGCTGCGCGAGGCCCTGACCCGGGAGCTGGCCGCGCTGACGGCCTGAGGCGGGCACTGACCCTGAGAGGACTAGCGGATCTCCAGGATCTTCTCCCGCATCGCGTAGACCACGGCCTCCATCCGGGAGTGCAGCTGGAGCTTCTCCAGGATGTTGCGCACGTGGTTCTTCACGGTGTTCTCGGAGATGAACAACTCCTTGGCGATGTCCCGGTTGTTCATGCCCGTGGCCACGAGCTTGAGGACTTCGAGTTCCCGGTCGGTCAGCCGGGGCGCGGGCACCAGCCGACGTTCGTCGGTGCGCTGGATCATCGACTTGAACTCGGTGAGGAGTTTCGACGCCATCGAGGGGCTGATCTGCGACTGACCGTCGGCCACCGCGCGAATGGCGGTGGCGACCTCGTCCGTGGAGATCTCCTTGAGGAGGTACCCGGTCGCCCCCGCCTTGATCGCGTCGTAGAGGTCCGCCTCCTCGTCGCTGATCGTCAGCATGATGATCTTCGCGCTGGGGGCGACCTCCTTGATGGAGGTGCAGGCCTCGATGCCGCCGCGCCGGGGCATGCGGACGTCCATCAGCACGATGTCGGGCAGCAGATCGGCGGCCTTGTCGACGGCCTCGGCGCCGTCACCGGCCTCGCCGACCACCTCGATGTCCTCCTCGGCGTGCAGCACGATCTCCAGGCCGCGCCGGAAGAGGGCGTGATCGTCCACGACCAGGACCCTGATCGGCTCCTCGCGTACGGGGCCGGCGTCCGGGCCCATGCCCGTGACGTCGTCGTCGGCATCCCCGTCCCGCATCGGTCCGAAGGTGTCCGCCATCGTTCCTCCCCCTGAAGGCCCTGGCCTGTGGTCCTGTGCCATCGCCAACGCAAGGCAGCGGCCCACCGGTTGGGCCGGTGCGGTCATGATTCCATGCCCGGGCGCCACAGCGGTGACATGCGGGGCGTGAAGTAGGCGCACACCGGTGCCCCTGGGGGCGTACACGCGCTCCAGGGGCACCGCCTCGGATGCGAGCGGGTGGATCAGCCGCCCAGCGTGCCACCGGCCGCCGGGGTTTGCGCCGCCTCGGCGACCATCGGGTCGGTGCTGAGGTGGATCACGCCGTAGTCGTAGGCGTGGCGCCGGTAGACGACGCTGGGTTCCTTCGTCTCCGAATCGACGAACAAGTAGAAGTCATGGCCGACGAGTTCCATCTCGTACAGGGCTTGGTCGAGGCTCATCGGAGACGCGACGTGGGTCTTCTCGCGGACGACGAGGGGGCCGTCGCCCTTGACCTCCAGCGAGCCGATCTTCTTCGTCGGGACGCCGTCCGTCGTCTCGTCCCGCACGGGAAGGCCGTTGCTGTCGAGCGTCGCCGCGTCGGGGACGTGGTCGGCCACCTCGGCGGCCGAGATCCGGCGGGCGCCGCGACGCGAGAAGCGCTTGTCGTGCTCCTTGCGCAGCCGGGCGTCCAGCTTTTCCGCCGCCAGGTCGAGCGCCGCGTACGGGTCGCTGGCCGCTGCCTCCGCCCGGATCACCGGACCGCGGGAGCGGAGCGTGATCTCCACTCGGTCACAGCGGTCGGCCTGTCGGGGGTTGGGCTCCTTGGACACCTCGACGTCGAGGCTGATCACCTTGCCGTCGAGCTTCTGGATCTTCTCCAGCTTCAGCTTCTCGGCCACGTGCTTGCGGAACCGCTCGGGCACCTCGGTCTTGCGGCCCTTGACGACGATGTCCACGCAGAACTCCGTTCCCGGATCGCTCCGCACCTCGGCGGAGCATCTCCCTTTCGCACCAGATCCGGTGAGCACCGGACCTCGGACTCGGTGACGTCCACCTCCTCCTCCCCCATGGGCGAGATCTCCACCCCCGCGCCTCCGGGTGATTGCGTGAAAAACCCGCGGCACGGCATTCGGATAAGCGAGGCGTGGCCTGCGCCTTTCCTCACAACTGAACATATCTCGCCCGGACGGATGTCGTCACCCTCTACTGAGGCGTACCTCCATTCAGGTGAATTACGCCTCTCGTCACCTGCAACGAAGCAAGTTGACCTTCAGTTCCTGTTTATTTCGAAAGAATCTCGCGGAGCGGCGATCACCGCCGCGCGAAGGAACGGAACGGGGGCGTTCACCGCGTCCCTTTTCGGTGCACCGTGCATCCACTTCTCGCACTCCGGTCGTCCTCCGATCCGTCGTTCTCCCCTACCTTCCCGACATACGGCTCCGTATGCGGCTCCTCTCGCCCCGGCCGTCTCGCACCGCACGGCTCGCGCCGCCTCGGCGAGCGTGGCGCCCGTCGTCATCAGGTCGTCCACGAGCACCACCGGGCCGGCACCGAGCAGCCGCGCGCCGCCCGCCGCCACCTCCAGGGCGCCCGTGACGTTCGCCAGGCGCCGGCGCGCGTCCAGCCCCGACTGGTCCGCCACGGCCCGCCGCTGCCGCAGCACGGCGGCCACCCGGGCCGGTGTCCCGGTGCGCCGCAGCTCACCGGCCGCCGCGAGCGCGATACGCCGTACCGGATCGTGTCCGCGCGCCCGCACGGCCCGCCGCGCGGAGGGCACGGGCACCAGGACGACCGGACCGCGCACCGCCGGACCGGGCCCCGGCAGTTGGCTCGAATGTGCCCTCACCGACCCCGCCAGAGCCGTGCCCAGGGCTCCCGCGAGGGCCAGCACGCCCCGCTCCTTGTGGGCGAGCAGCACCGACCGCACCTCCTCCGCGTACGGCACCGCCGCGTGCGTCACCGGCAACCCGGCCGGCTCCGGCACCGGCCGCACCCGCCCCGGCGCGCGCCCGCCCAGAGCCGCCCGGCACCGCCCGCAGAGCACCGCCCGAGCCGCCCCGCAACCGGCGCACTCGGCCGGGAGCACCAGGTCGGTGAGGTCCTGCCACCAGCCCCGCATGGCCTCCACTGTGCCAACGCCGAAGCCGGGCTGCCACCCCTGTGGACAACCCCCTGTGGACAACTCGCGCCCACCGGACGCGGCACACCCGGCCGCCGCTCACCCGGGCCGGACCGACCCACCCGGGCCGGACCGGCTCACCCGGGGCCGACCGACTTACCCGGGGCCGACCGGCTCACCCGGAGCGGACCGAGGGGCCGGCTCACTGCGGCGGACCGGGGACCGGCTCACCCGGGATAGACCGGCGCCGTCCCGTCCTTGTCGACCTTCTGCCACTGCGCCCCGGACGGCAGGCGGACGAGGCCGTCGTCCGAGTAGGCGACGAGCGGCACCCGCTCGTCCTCGGACGCCGCGATCGCCTTCACGCCCGGCAGCGCGCCGGGGGCAGGACCGTCCGGCGTGGAGCCGTCGACCTGCACGTACCGCATCTGCTGCACCCCGCCCTGCTCCCGGCCGACGGCGAGCAGGGTGCTGTCCCCGGCCCAGGAGACGGCGCTGACCTGCTCCAGGTCCGGTGCCGCCGAGTGCAGCCCGTCCACCGAGATGCCCTGCCCGGTGCCGTCCTCGCGCTGGACCCGGCCGACGAGCAGCGACTGCTTGCCGTCCTTCGCCGCCACCACCAGCGCGATCCGCACGCCGTCGGCGGAGACCCGCGCGTCCGTGATGCGGCCGGGCAGACCGGGGACGGAGACCTCCTCGGGCTTGGAGACACCCTGCTCCAGCACCGTCAGGCGCGCATGGCGCGGATCGCGGTCGGCCACCCAGAGATCGCCGCGGGCGTCCCAGCTCGGCGTGGTCAGGCGGTCGTCGGGGGTCGCCCCCGTACTGGTCACCAGCGGCTGCCCGAGCGTGCCGTCCGACGCCAGCGACGCCACGTACAGGGACCTGCCGCCGTCACCGACCCCGGCCGCGGAGTGCTCGTCGCGCGACACCGCCACCGACTGGAGTTCCTTGCCGCCCTCGCCCAGCGGCCCGGGCACCGGCACCGCGCCGGTCCCGGTGCTGCCGGTCGGCATCCGCACCACGCGGTGCTTGCCGTCGAGGTAGTACAGGTACTCGGGACGCTTGGCGGAACCGTGCCAGGCGGTCGACTCGGCCTGCTCCTCGGTCAGTTCGCACAGCCGGCCATCACCCAGCCCCCGCAGCTCGACCGCCTCCAGCGTCGGAGCGAGGTTGCGCAGGGTGAACAGCAACTGCGTCGCCATCTCGGTGCACTTGCCCGCCGTGACCTGCGACGCCTTGAGGTTGAGCGGCACCGTCAGCCGGTTCTGGTCGTCCGGCGTCAGCTCCGACACGCCCTTCCGCAGGGCCGTTCCGGTGGGGAAGCTGGACCTGACGACCGGCCTGAGCCAGCTGGTGGGCTCCTTGATCAGCGAGCGGACCATCTGGGTCATGGGATCGACCTTGCCGCGCACGAACACCGGATCGGCGACCGCCACCGGCTGTCCGTTCGGCCCGGCGGCGGTGTTCGAGGCGAAGTAGTACTTGTCGACGGAGGAGTAGTTGCGCTGGAAGTCCGACTTGCCCAGGACCACCCCGTCGGGCAGCCCGTCGATGCGCCACTGCCCGGTCTTGGCGCTCTTCGACAGATGCAGCTTCTTGCGGAACGGCCCGTCGGCGGGCTGGTAGGCCTGCTCCGCGTCGACCGTGGCGACCTGGGTGCCGGCCAGGACGCAGGTGACGCCGTCGGTCACCTCCCGGCCGCCGGTCTGGCAGTCGGTCTCGATACTCGGCCCGTTCGCGAGCACGGTGGTCGACCGCTCCGGCCGCCAGGCGCGTGCCGCGTCCTCCGTCAGGTACTTGCGCGCCGTGTCGTACTGCGGGTCGTCGCTGGTCAGCGCCTCCAGGAAGCCCTGCATGATCTCGCCGGGCCCGGCGCCGTCGGCCGGCGGCGCGGCGAACACCCGTACGCCGGTGTCCTGCCGCGGCGTCGACTCCACGTCCCGCAGATCCCCGCTGTCGGGCATCGAGGCGCAGCCGGCCAGCAGGACGACCCCCAAGGCGGTGAACGCCACCGCGCGACCCGGCCGCCGCCGGGCGCCCCCCTTGCGGTCAGCGCCCACGAAATGCCTCCCCTGACTCGGTCGAGTCCTCGCGTGCGACCGTACCCGTGCCGGGTGCCGCGTCCTCGGCGGGCCGGTGCTCCGGCTGCCGTGCGCCCGCGGCGGGGCGGGGCACCACCCGCGCGCCGTTGCCGTTGCCGGGCAGCGCGGCGGGATCGGCGGCGGCCGGGACGGCGGTCATCCGGTGCGTGCTCTGCCCGCGCGCGGGCAGCGCGTCCGCCCGGGCGCCGCCCTGCTGCACCGGCACGGTCGCCCGCTTCTCACCGCCCCCGCGCGGCAGCCCGGCGTCGTCGAGGCCGCGGTTGCGGCGCGAGTCCTTCGGCTCCAGCGGTATCGGCGAGCCCCGCAAGGGTTCGTCGGCGGTCCTGGGCAGCGTCAGCCGGAACTGCGAGCCCCCGCCCGGCTCGCCCCAGGCCTGCAGCCAGCCGCCGTGCAGCCGCGCGTCCTCCAGCGCGATCGACAGCCCGAGACCGGTGCCGCCGGTGGTACGCGCGCGTGCCGGATCCGCTCGCCAGAAGCGGCTGAAGACCCGGGTCGCCTCGCCCGGCTTGAGTCCGACGCCGTAGTCGCGCACCGCGACGGCGACCGCACCCCCGGCGGAGGCCAGCCTGACGACGACGTCCCGGCCCTCGCCGTGCTCGACGGCGTTGACGACGAGGTTGCGCAGCACGCGTTCCACCCGGCGGGCGTCGGCCTCGGCGACCACCGGCTGCTGGTCACCGGCCACGCGTATCCGGCTGCCCTTGCGCTCGGCCAGCGGCTCCGCGCCGCTGACCACGCGCCGTACGACCTCCCGCAGGTCTATCGGCTCCGCCTCCAGGGCTGCGGCGCCCGCGTCGAAGCGGCTGATCTCCAGCAGGTCCGCGAGCAGCGACTCGAAGCGGTCGAGCTGGTCGGCGAGCAGCTCGGCCGAGCGCGCGGTCACCGGATCGAAGTCCTCGCGCGCCTCGTGGATGACGTCGGCCGCCATCCGGACGGTGGTCAGCGGGGTGCGCAGCTCGTGCGAGACGTCCGAGACGAACCGGCGCTGCATCCGCGACAGGTCCTCCAGCTGCTGGATCTTGAGCTGGAGGTTCTGCGCCATCTTGTTGAAGGCCTCGCCCAGACGGGCGATGTCGTCCTCGCCGGTGACCTTCATACGTTCCTGGAGCCGCCCGGCAGACAGCCGCTCCGCGATCCCGGCCGCCATCCGCACCGGCGTGACGACCTGCCGGACCACCAGCCAGGCGATCGCGCCGAGCAGGACGACGACGAACAGCCCGGCGGTCGCCAGGGTCCCCTTGACCAGGCTCAGGGACTTCTCCTCCTGCGTGAGCGGGAAGAGGTAGTACAGCTCGTACGGCCGGCCGTTCGGGTCGTTGACCTGCTTGCCGATGACGAGCGCCGGCTGCGACTCCTTGCCGTTGGCGTAGACGATCTCGGTGTAGCTCTGGGCGGCCGTCGTCCCGCCGTTGACCCGGTCCCGCAGGTCGGCGGGCACGCTGGAGGTCGGGTTGACGTTCCCGGAGCCGCGCGGGCTGCGGCCGCCGCCGCTGTCGTCGCCGACGGGGAGCGTCGCCACGTCGAAGGCGCCCGCGCCGCCGCTGGACAGCGACTCCACGAGGTCGCTCATCCACTGGATGACGCTCTGCGGCTGCCGTCCGTCCCCGATCGGGGTGCCGTCGGGTGTGCTGCTCGCGGTCCCGGTGCCACTGCCGGTGCCGGCCGCCGCCTCGTCGGCCTTCTGCTTGGCCACCGCGAACCCGCCGGTGGCCTGGCTCTGCGAGGCCCTGACCTTGGCGTCGAGCAGGCCGTTGCGCACCTGCCCGATCACGACGAAGCCGAGCAGCAGGACGACACCGAGGGACATCACCAGCGTCGTCGCGACCACGCGCAGCTGGATGTTGCGCCGCCACAGCCGCATCACCGGCAGCAGCGGCCGGCGCACCCAGCGCAGGAAGAGGCGGAGGACCGGGCTGCCCTGGACTCCGCCCTGCAGCAGCCCGCCCTCGAACAGCCGCCGGAACCGCGCACCCGCCGCCCGGCCGACAGGCCGCCCCGGACGCGCCCCGGAACCGCCGGGAGCCGAAGCGGCACTGTCCCCGGCCATGTCAGCTCGGTCCGGCCTTGTAACCGACACCGCGGACGGTCACCACGATCTCCGGCCGCTCCGGGTCCTTCTCGACCTTGGAGCGCAGCCGCTGGACGTGCACGTTGACCAGGCGGGTGTCGGCGGCATGCCGGTAGCCCCACACCTGCTCCAGCAGCACCTCGCGGGTGAACACCTGCCAGGGCTTGCGGGCGAGCGCGACCAGCAGGTCGAACTCCAGCGGGGTCAGCGCGATCGACTGCCCGTCCCGCTTGACGGAGTGCCCGGCCACGTCGATGACCAGGTCACCGATGGTCAGCTGCTCCGGCGCCGGCTCCTCCGACCTGCGCAGACGCGCCCGGATCCGGGCCACCAGCTCCTTCGGCTTGAACGGCTTGACGATGTAGTCATCGGCACCGGACTCCAGTCCGACGACCACATCGACGGTGTCGCTCTTGGCCGTGAGCATCACGATCGGCACCCCGGACTCGGCCCGGATCAGCCGGCACACCTCGATGCCGTCCCGTCCGGGCAGCATCAGGTCCAGCAGCACCAGGTCCGGCTTGGCCTCGCGGAACGCGGCCAGCGCCTTGTCGCCGTCAGCTACGAAAGACGGCTCGAAACCTTCACCACGCAGCACGATGCCGAGCATCTCGGCCAGTGCGGTGTCGTCGTCGACGACAAGGACTCGTCCCTTCATAAACGACATCATCCCATTCTCGTAACGACGACAGAGGTGCAGGTGAGCAGGCTCACTGGCCTGTGACGATAGTCGTACGGAGCCGTCACTGTCTGCCCCCGGCCGCCGCGCCGGCGTCAGGGAAGGACGCCGGCCCCTCCGGCCGCCCGCCGCGCACGCGCGCACAGCTCCGTGAGGGCCTCGGCGGTCACCGGCGACACCGCGCCCTCCTCGGTGACGATCGCCGTCACCAGTTCGGGCGGCGTCACGTCGAAGGCCGGGTTGTACGCCTGCGTCCCCAGCGGGGCCACCGGGACCCCGCCGCCCGCTCCCGTCACCGGCACCTGTGGCGAGACGATCTCGGTGACCTCGAAGCCGGGGCGCTGCTCCACCTCGATGGCGGCGCCGTCGGGGGTGTCCGGGTCGAGCGTCGTCAGCGGTGCCACCACGATGAACGGCACGTGGTGGTAGCGCGCGAGGACGGCGAGCGGATAGCTGCCCACCTTGTTCGCCACCGAGCCGTCGGCCGCGATCCGGTCCGCCCCGATCAGTACGGCGTCCACCTCGCCGGCCGCGAACAGCGAGCCCGCCGCGTTGTCCGTGAGAAGGGTGTACGCCATGCCGTAGCGGGCCGCCTCGTACGCCGTGAGCCGCGCGCCCTGGAGCAGGGGGCGGGTCTCGTCCACCCACAGCCGCCGCAGCCGCCCCTCCCGGTGCGCCGCGAGCGCCACCGCGAGGGCGGTGCCCTCACCGCCCGACACCAGCGAGCCGGTGTTGCAGTGGGTCAGGACCCGGTGCCCGCCGCCGGGCAGCAGTTCGTCCAGCAGCGCCAGTCCGTGCGCCGCCATCCGCGCACTGGCCTCCGCGTCCTCCCGGTGCAGCGCCCGCGCGGCGGCCAGCGCCATCGTGGCCGCCACGGTCGGGTCGCCGGTGTCCACCAGCGCCGCGTGGTGCGCGGCCTCGGCCCGGCGCACCCCGACGGACAGGTTCACCGCGGTCGGCCGGGCGCTCTCCAGCGAGCGAGCCGCCTCGGACACGTCGAAGCCGCGCGCGGCGGCGAGTGCGACGCCGTACGCCCCCGCGATCCCGAGCAGCGGTGCTCCGCGCACCGCGAGCGAACGGATCGCCTCCACCAGTGCCGATGCGTCCGTGCACACCAGCTCGACCTCTTCCGCCGGCAGCCTCGTCTGGTCGAGAAGGACCAGTACGGGGCCTTCGGGTGGTTCCTCCCATCGGATCGCCGGTATCTCGCTCGGCCGCTTGTCCTCACCGGGTCGCGCCTGCAGGTCAGCCATGCGGTCAGTCTGCCCCGTATCCGGCGGACAATTGAAGGTGTCCAGCCCCTACCGCGGCCGATCCGCACGTGACCGGCCCATGGCACGATGGCCCCCAACCTGCCGCCACGCCCGCGGACGGGCACCGAGAAGGAGCTTCTTCGATGACTGACACTCCGGGCTGGGCCTCGCCCGGATCCGCCCCGTCGCCCGAGGGGCGGGAACCCGGTGCGTCCGGCCCCACCGAACCATCCGCCGACCGCCCCGGCCCCAACGAGCCCCCGGCACAGCCGGGCACCGACACGCAGGGCCAGGGCGGCAAGTGGTCCAAGGAACAGCCACCCCCGGGCCAGTGGTCCACGCCCGCCGGAGCCCCCGGCCAGGCTCCGCCGCCCCCTCCCGCGCCGCCCGGCCAGGGCTGGGGCGGCCCCCGGCAGCCCGGCGGTCCCGGCGGCGGCTGGGGCGCGCCCCCCTCCGGCCCCGGCGGCTACGGCGCCCCCGGCCACGGAGCCTGGGGCGGCGGCTGGGGCGGCCCCCCGCCCGCCGCCAAGCCCGGTGTCATCCCGCTGCGCCCGCTCGGCGTCGGCGAGATCCTCGACGGTGCCGTCTCCACCATGCGCACCTACTGGCGCACCGTCCTCGGCATCTCCCTGACGGTCGCGCTGCTCGTCGAGACCTCGCTGGTCCTCGTGCAGGGCCTCCTCATGAACGACATCTCGCAGGCCTCGCTCCAGGACGGCACCGCCAGCGCCGACGAGGTCTTCCGGATGCTGCGCGAGACCCTGATCGGCTCCGGGGTCATCGCCGTGATCTCCGCGGTCGCCGTCGTCGTCGCGACCGCCCTGCTGACCACCATCACCAGCCGTGCCGTCCTCGGCCGGCCGGCCGGCATGGGCGAGGCCTGGCGCGATGCCCGCCTGCGGATACTCCGCCTGTTCGGCCTGCTGTTCCTGCTCGGCCTGATCAGTGTCGCCGTCTGCGCCGTGGGCACCCTGCCCGGCATCCTCGTCCTGGCCGCCGGCGGCAGTGACGGCGCCGGGGCGGCCCTGCTGATCCTCGGCATCCTCGCCGCGCTCGTCGTCCTCCTGTGGCTGATGATCCGCTTCTACCTGGCCACGCCCGCCCTGATGCTGGAGCGGCAGGGCATCCTCACGTCGATGAGCCGCTCCGCGAAGCTGGTGAACGGCTCCTGGTGGCGCGTCTTCGGCATCGCGCTGCTCACCTGGCTGATCACCAACATCGTGTCCTCGCTCGTCGCCGTCCCCTTCTCCTTCATCGGGGCCGCCGTGAGCGGCGACGGCATGGGCGACCTCCTCGGCACCGAGACCGGACACGTCAGTTGGGCGTTCCTGATCATCCGCGGCATCGGCTCGCTGATCGGCACCACGCTCACCCTGCCGATCAGCGCCGGCGTCACCGTGCTCCTCTACATCGACCAGCGCATCCGCCGCGAGGCCCTCGACCTCGAACTGGCCCGCGCCGCCGGTGTCCAGGACCCCGCCACCGGCGCCCCCGGCCCCGTACCGGGGAGCTGACGGGGTGAGCCTCATGGGGGGAGCCGGCCCGGCCGCGACCGGATCCGGCGTCGGCGGCAGGGTCGTGGGCGGCCTGCTGCGCGCCGCGGACACGGTCGTCCTCGCGGCGGGCGGCTCGGGAGACGAGCCGCCCGTGACGGTCCCGCGTGACCCCGCGCGGGAGGCCGCACGGCGCGAACTGGCCAAGCGGATGTACCACGAGAACGACCCCAGCCTGATCCAGCGGGCCCTGGACGCGTTCTGGGACTGGGTCGGCAGACTGCTCGGCACCGCCGCCTCGGCGACCCCCGGCGGCGGTGTCGGCCTGGCCGTCGTCGTGCTGGTCGTCGTCGCCGTACTGGCCGCCCTGTGGTGGCGCCTCGGCACGCCACGCCGCGGTCCCCTCGCCGCCGCCGTCCTCTTCGACGACCGCCCCCGCAGCGCCGCCGAACACCGCGCCGCCGCCGACGCGCACGCGGCCCAGGGCCACTGGAACCAGGCCGTCCAGGAACGCATGCGGGCCATCGTCCGCGCCCTGGAGGAACGCGCCCTGCTCGACGTCCGCCCCGGCCGCACCGCCGACGAGGCCGCCGCCGAGGCCGGCCGAAGCCTGCCCGCGCACACCGACCGGCTGCGCGCGGCGGCCCGCGAGTTCGACGACGTCACATACGGCGGACGCAGCGCGAGCAAGCAGTCGTACGACCGCCTCGCCGGACTCGACCGCGACCTGGAGCACACCCGGCCGGCCCACGCCCACACCGCCACCGCCCACGGCACCCACCAGGGAGCCGCCCGATGACGACCACCGACACCGCCACACCCGGCACCTCCACCGCGCCCACCGCCCGGCAGCTCTGGACCCGGTCCCGGGGCATCACGCTCGCCGTCGTCCTGATCCTGGCCGCGGCGGTCGGCATGGCCGCCATCAGCTCCACCACCCGACACGGCTCCCTCGACCCGCGCTCCGCCGACCCCTACGGCAGCCGCGCCGTCGCCCAACTCCTCGCCGACCGGGGCGTCCACACCCGCGTGGTCACCACCCTCGAAGCCGCCCGCGCCGCCACCGGCCCCGACACCACCCTCCTGGTCGCCGTCCCCGACCAGCTGACTCCCCGTCAGCAGTCCCGGCTGCACGACACGGCGACGGCCTCCGGCGGCCGCACCGTCCTCGTCGCCCCCGGCGGCGCCGCCGTCGAACGGCTCGCCCCCGGCGTCGCCGCGGACCCCGCCAACAGCCTCCACTCCACCCTCGCCCCCGGCTGCGCCCTGCCCGAGGCCCGGCGCGCCGGCCGCGCCGACACCGGCGGCGTCCGCTACAGCACCACCCACCTCGACGCCGACTCCTGCTACCCCAGCCGGCGCCTCGCCACCCTGCTGCGCCTCCCCGCCGCATCGGGCCCCGGCGACACCGTCGTCCTCGGCGCGCCCGACATCCTCTACAACGACCGTCTCGACGAGCAGGGCAACGCCTCCCTCGCCCTGCAACTCCTCGGCTCCCGCCCCCATCTGGTCTGGTACCTCCCCTCGCTCTCCGACGCCTCCGCCACCGAGGACGGCGACCGGAAGGACTTCCTCGACCTGCTCCCCTCGGGCTGGCTGTGGGGCACCCTGCAACTCTTCCTCGCGGCCGTCCTCGCCGCCTGCTGGCGGGCCCGCCGCTTCGGCCCCCTCGTGCCCGAACGCCTCCCCGTCGCGATCCGCGCCTCCGAGACCACCGAAGGCCGCGCCCGCCTCTACCGCAAGGCAGCCGCCCGGGACCGCGCCGCCGCCTCTCTTCGCTCCGCCACCCGCACCCGCCTCGCCCCCCTCGTCGGCGTCCCCGTCGCCCAGGCGCACGCGCCCGAGACCCTGCTCCCCGCCCTGTCCGCCCATCTCGCCGGCGACGGACAGCGCCTGCACCCCCTGCTCTTCGGACGGCCGCCCGGCGACGACGCGGCCCTGATCGCACTGACCGACCAACTCGACGCCCTCGAAAGAGAGGTACGCCGTCCATGATGGACCCGACCACTGACAACGCCGGGCAGACCGGGGAGCCGGGCGACGCCCGCGCCGCGCTGGAGGCCCTGCGCGCCGAGATCGCCAAAGCCGTGGTCGGCCAGGACCCCGCCGTGACCGGTCTCGTCGTCGCCCTCCTCTGCCGCGGACACGTCCTGCTCGAAGGAGTCCCCGGCGTCGCGAAGACACTGCTCGTCCGCGCCCTCGCCTCGGCACTCGAACTCGACACCAAACGCGTCCAGTTCACGCCCGACCTGATGCCCAGCGACATCACCGGCTCGCTCGTCTACGACACCCGCACCGCCGAGTTCTCCTTCCAGCCCGGCCCGGTCTTCACCAACCTCCTCCTCGCGGACGAGATCAACCGCACCCCGCCGAAGACGCAGTCCGCCCTCCTGGAGGCCATGGAGGAACGCCAGGTCACCGTCGACGGCACCCCGCGCCCGCTCCCCGACCCGTTCCTGGTCGCCGCGACGCAGAACCCCGTCGAGTACGAGGGCACCTACCCCCTGCCCGAGGCCCAACTGGACCGCTTCCTACTCAAACTGACGATCCCTCTGCCCTCCCGGCAGGACGAGATCGACGTCCTCACCCGGCACGCCTCGGGCTTCGACCCACGCGACCTGGGCGCTGCCGGCGTACGCCCCGTCGCCGGGCCCGCCGCGCTGGAAGCCGCCCGCGCCGCCGTCGCCAAGACGACCGTCTCCCCCGAGATCACCGCCTACGTCGTGGACATCTGCCGCGCCACCCGCGAGTCGCCCTCCCTCACCCTCGGCGTCTCCCCGCGCGGCGCCACCGCCCTCCTCGCCACCGCCCGCGCCTGGGCCTGGCTGACCGGCCGCGACTACGTCATCCCCGACGACGTGAAGGCCCTCGCCCTGCCCACCCTGCGCCACCGCGTGCAACTGCGCCCCGAGGCAGAGATGGAGGGCGTGACCGCCGACTCCGTCATCAACGCCGTCCTCGCCCACGTCCCGGTCCCGCGCTGATGGCGCCCACCGGACGCGCCGCCCTCCTCGCGGCCCTCGGCTCGGTCCCCGTCGGCGTCCTGGAACCCGGCTGGACGGGCATCCTCGCCGTCAACGGCTCCCTCGCCCTGGCCTGCGCCTGCGACTTCGCGCTGGCCGCGCCGGTACGGCGCCTGGTGCTGTCCCGCGCCGGCGACACTACCGCCCGCCTCGGCGAGAGCGCCGACATCACCCTCACGGTCACCAACCCGAGCCGCCGCCCGCTACGAGCCCGGCTCCGCGACGCCTGGCCGCCGAGCAGCCGACAGCCCGGCACGAAGACCGACGCCTCCCGGCACCGCCTGACGATCCCGCCCGGCGAACGCCGGCGCGTGACGACCGAACTGCGCCCCACCCGCCGCGGCGACCACCACGCCGACCGCGTCACGATCCGCTCCTACGGCCCACTCGGTCTCTTCGCCCGCCAGGGCTCGCACCGGGTGCCGTGGGCGGTACGCGTCCTGCCCCCGTTCACCAGCCGCAAGCAGCTCCCGTCGAAACTCGCCCGGCTCCGTGAACTCGACGGCCGCACCAGCCTGCTGACCCGCGGTGAGGGAACGGAGTTCGACAGCCTGCGCGAGTACGTCCCCGGCGACGACACCCGCTCCATCGACTGGCGCGCCACAGCGCGGACGTCCGCCGTCGCCGTCCGCACCTGGCGTCCCGAACGGGACCGGCACATCCTTCTGGTCCTGGACACCGGCCGCACCTCCGCCGGACGCGTGGGCGACGCTCCGCGCCTGGACGCCGCCATGGACGCGGCCCTGCTCCTGGCCGCACTCGCCTCCCGCGCCGGTGACCGCGTCGACCTCCTCGCCTACGACCGCCGGGTCCGCGCCCTCGTCCAGGGCCGCTCGGCCGGCGACGTACTCCCTTCCGTGGTCAACGCGATGGCCACCCTCGAACCGGAACTCGTCGAGACCGACGCCCGCGGCCTGACCGCCACCGCATTGCGTACGGCGTCCCGCAGATCCCTGATCGTGCTGCTGACGACGCTCGACGCGGCCCCCGTGGAAGAGGGCCTGCTCCCGGTCCTCCCCCAGCTCACCCGACGCCACACAGTCCTCCTCGCCTCGGTCGCCGACCCGCACATCGCGAACATGGCGAAGGCACGCGGCAGCGTGGACGCGGTGTACGAGGCAGCTTCGGCGGCATCGGCACAGGCCGAACGACAACGCACAGCGGAACAGCTCCGCCGCCACGGGATAACGGTGGTGGACGCGACGCCGGACGACCTGGCGTCGGCCTTGGCGGACGCGTATCTGGCCCTGAAGGCGGCAGGCCGGCTCTGAACGACCACTTCTTTTGCCTCGGCCCCTCGGGGCCGCTCGCAAAAGCCTGGACACAAAAGAG